>NZ_JAOWHX010000031.1:166279-338329 GCF_030332405.1 Citrobacter sp. Cpo147 | reverse complement strand
AAAAACCCGCACGCCGGAAGACCAAGGGTTCCTGTCCAACGTTAATCGGGGCAGGGTGAGTCGACCCCTAAGGCGAGGCCGAAAGGCGTAGTCGATGGGAAACAGGTTAATATTCCTGTACTTGGTGTTACTGCGAAGGGGGGACGGAGAAGGCTATGTTAGCCGGGCGACGGTTGTCCCGGTTTAAGCATGTAGGCGGGAAGTTTAGGTAAATCCGGACTTCTTTTAACGCTGAGGTGTGATGACGAGGCACTACGGTGCTGAAGTAACAAATGCCCTGCTTCCAGGAAAAGCCTCTAAGCATCAGGTAACACGAAATCGTACCCCAAACCGACACAGGTGGTCAGGTAGAGAATACCAAGGCGCTTGAGAGAACTCGGGTGAAGGAACTAGGCAAAATGGTGCCGTAACTTCGGGAGAAGGCACGCTGATATGTAGGTGAAGTGATTTACTCATGGAGCTGAAATCAGTCGAAGATACCAGCTGGCTGCAACTGTTTATTAAAAACACAGCACTGTGCAAACACGAAAGTGGACGTATACGGTGTGACGCCTGCCCGGTGCCGGAAGGTTAATTGATGGGGTTATCCGTAAGGAGAAGCTCTTGATCGAAGCCCCGGTAAACGGCGGCCGTAACTATAACGGTCCTAAGGTAGCGAAATTCCTTGTCGGGTAAGTTCCGACCTGCACGAATGGCGTAATGATGGCCAGGCTGTCTCCACCCGAGACTCAGTGAAATTGAACTCGCTGTGAAGATGCAGTGTACCCGCGGCAAGACGGAAAGACCCCGTGAACCTTTACTATAGCTTGACACTGAACACTGGTCCTTGATGTGTAGGATAGGTGGGAGGCTTTGAAGTGTGGACGCCAGTCTGCATGGAGCCATCCTTGAAATACCACCCTTTAATGGCTGGTGTTCTAACGTAGACCCGTGATCCGGGTTGCGGACAGTGTCTGGTGGGTAGTTTGACTGGGGCGGTCTCCTCCTAAAGAGTAACGGAGGAGCACGAAGGTTAGCTAATCCTGGTCGGACATCAGGAGGTTAGTGCAAAGGCATAAGCTAGCTTGACTGCGAGAGTGACGGCTCGAGCAGGTGCGAAAGCAGGTCTTAGTGATCCGGTGGTTCTGAATGGAAGGGCCATCGCTCAACGGATAAAAGGTACTCCGGGGATAACAGGCTGATACCGCCCAAGAGTTCATATCGACGGCGGTGTTTGGCACCTCGATGTCGGCTCATCACATCCTGGGGCTGAAGTAGGTCCCAAGGGTATGGCTGTTCGCCATTTAAAGTGGTACGCGAGCTGGGTTTAGAACGTCGTGAGACAGTTCGGTCCCTATCTGCCGTGGGCGCTGGAGAATTGAGGGGGGCTGCTCCTAGTACGAGAGGACCGGAGTGGACGCATCACTGGTGTTCGGGTTGTCATGCCAATGGCATTGCCCGGTAGCTAAATGCGGAAGAGATAAGTGCTGAAAGCATCTAAGCACGAAACTTGCCCCGAGATGAGTTCTCCCTGACTCCTTGAGAGTCCTGAAGGAACGTTGAAGACGACGACGTTGATAGGTCGGGTGTGTAAGTGTAGCGATACATTGAGCTAACCGATACTAATGAACCGTGAGGCTTAACCTTACAACGCCGAAGATGTTTTGGCGAAAGACAGAGACAATATTCAGCCTGATTACAGATTAGATTGACATGCAAAAGCGTGTTGATAAACAGAATTTGCCTGGCGGCTGTAGCGCGGTGGTCCCACCTGACCCCATGCCGAACTCAGAAGTGAAACGCCGTAGCGCCGATGGTAGTGTGGGGTCTCCCCATGCGAGAGTAGGGAACTGCCAGGCATTAATTAAAGTGAAGAAGCCCATCCTGCCGGATGGGCTTTTTTGCGTCTGTGCGGGATGAAAACCGCCGGATGCGGCGTGCCGCCTTATCCGGCCTGCAGGGGCTGGGCTGAATGTATTTTGTAGGCCTGATAAGCGCAGCGTATCAGGCAACGCGGCGGTACATTGCCGGATTCGACGTAACAGCCTTAATCGACCAACAAAAGCACACTGTCTCGATCTACTACACGGATCTCTCCCTCGACCATATCTGAATCCTTTCTCTGCTAATTAAAATCGTGATCTTTACCGCACAATAAGATATAACAATTATATAACATTCTATTCACTAAAAAACACACAACCATCATTGATAAATTCACGCGATCGTTGGCAGGGGTACAATTCTAATGGCTGATAGTAGTGTAACTGAGAACGGGGCGCTGTCAGACGGCGATACCCGTCGTCGTATATGGGCGATTGTCGGAGCATCATCAGGAAATCTGGTCGAATGGTTTGATTTCTATATCTACTCTTTCTGCTCTCTCTATTTCGCTCATATCTTTTTTCCCTCCGGAAACACCACCACACAACTCTTACAAACCGCCGGCGTTTTTGCCGCTGGCTTCTTGATGCGACCAATTGGAGGCTGGCTGTTTGGCCGTATCGCAGATAAGCACGGGCGTAAAAAGTCCATGTTGCTGTCCGTTTGCATGATGTGCATGGGATCGTTGGTGATCGCTTGTCTACCGGGATATGAAACTATCGGTACCTGGGCGCCTGCGCTATTACTGCTGGCCAGGCTATTCCAGGGGTTATCTGTCGGTGGTGAATACGGAACCAGCGCGACCTATATGAGTGAAGTCGCCGTTGAAGGTAAGAAAGGTTTTTATGCTTCATTCCAGTACGTAACGTTAATCGGCGGACAGTTACTGGCATTGCTGGTTGTGGTCATATTACAGCACACGTTAGAAGACTCAGCGCTCAGAGAATGGGGTTGGCGTATTCCATTTGCGTTGGGCGCCGTGCTGGCTATTGTTGCGCTATGGCTGCGTCGCCAACTGGATGAAACCTCGAAACAGGACGTTCGTGCGCTGAAAGAAGCGGGCTCTCTGAAAGGTCTGTGGCGTAATCGCAAAGCTTTTGTCATGGTGCTTGGTTTTACCGCCGCGGGATCATTGTGTTTTTATACGTTCACAACCTATATGCAGAAGTACCTGGTTAACACAGCCGGTATGCATGCCAACGTAGCCAGCGGGATTATGACGGCGGCACTGTGTGTGTTCATGCTGGTACAACCGCTGTTCGGCGCCTTGTCTGATAAAATTGGCCGACGTACTTCAATGCTGTGTTTTGGCGCGTTGGCCGCGATTTTCACTGTTCCCATTCTGACAGCATTGCAAAGCGTAACATCCCCGTATATGGCGTTTGCTCTGGTGATGTGTGCTCTGTTAATCGTCAGTTTCTATACGTCAATTAGCGGTATTCTGAAGGCCGAAATGTTCCCGGCGCAGGTGCGCGCTCTGGGGGTCGGCTTATCTTATGCGGTGGCCAATGCGTTGTTTGGCGGTTCAGCCGAATATGTCGCGTTGTCCCTGAAGTCTGTCGGTATGGAAACGACATTCTTCTGGTACGTCACTGCGCTGGCAGTCGTTGCGTTTTTAGTATCGCTAATGCTGCATGGGAAAGGGAAAGGTCTGCGCCTCTAGTAATGTGCCAGTTGCCAGACCGCATAGCCGGTAGATGCGCCTGCAACATCCCAGGCGAAGTCCTTCCAGCTCCAGCCGCTCCCAGCGGGACGGCTGTCCCACAGCTCTTTTGACGCACCCAGGCTGACTGAGAACATCAGGCCGATAGCCGCACTGCGATCGCGGCTGTTGCCCTGATGTTGGGCATATTCATTGCCGGCTGCGGCAAGCATGGCGGAGGCGATGAAGTGTTGAGCTTTGTCTTGCCCGCTCCACTGGTCGTTAGCCATATGGCTGCAGCCCGAAATGGCAAGGATACTGGTAAGAATGAACAGGCGCACCGTTGCCTCCATATGAAAAACCCCGTCACTGGACGGGGTCTTGATTACAGAATACGGCTAATTAATCTGTCGATACGAATACGGCGTAGTCGACGGATGAGCTTACGCACTTTGACTGGATAGTCAGCAATGCTTTGCAGGTCGCGATAGTGCTTAACGACGGTAGTATGCGTACGGATAAGCTCCAGCTCTTTATCGCGCTGAGGGGTGAGCTCTTGCTTAGGATCGTGAATAAGGATGGCGTTTTCCAGATCCAGACGCCAGGCGCGAGGGTTAAGGTTGTTGCCGGTGAGCAGCATCCATTTATCATCAACCCACATACCTTTCAGATGATAGGTGTTGTCATCATCTTTCCATAGGCGTACGACCAGCTGGTCGGTATTCACGTAATACTGCAATCTGCTCAAGAAACGGCGCAGATTGATTTCATACAGATAAGGCAGCGCACCGATGATCTTGAATGGCTCATCTTCCGGGATGAAAAAGTCGTTGGCGGTTTTATCACCGACAATGATTTCAACCTTTTTCCCTTCACGCAGCAGTTGAATGATATTGCGCACCAGTATGGCGGGAAGGTTGAAATAAGGGGTACAGATTGTAAGCTTGTGCTCCGCGCAGGGCATAAGATGGAAAATGGTCTTATTTAACAGACTGGATTTCCCAAGGCCCACCAGAGGCGTAACCGAAAGCTGTTCGTTATCAGCATCACCCTGAAAATGGAATGACGCATCGCGCAGTTCCTGACGGTACAGGCGGATGTCGTTTTTAATTTCTGGGCTTTTAGGGCGGTTGATATCATCAAGACGGTTAACGCCGCGACCGTTCATCAGGTTTTGCGTCACCCAATCGAACATGATATCGGCCATTTGCGCGTTGCGAATCAACTGATAACGGTCATAGCGATATTTATCATGCTGATGCAGGTAAACATCGTTCAGACTGGCCCCGCTGTACAGGACGCTGTCATCAATGATAAAGCCTTTGAAATGCAGGACGCCAAGCGCTTCACGGGTGTTAATCGGGACACCGTAGACAGGAATATCTATACCAGGGTTTTCTTGCGCCATTCGGCAATACCAATCAGCATTGGTATTGGATGCCGCAGCACCAATACGACCGCGCTGGGCTCGGTGCCAGTCGACAAGCACCCGGACATCCAGCTCAGGACGCTGCCGTTTTGCCGCATAGAGAGCGTCAAGTATGCCTTTACCACCGTCATCCTGTTCCAGGTACAGCGCAATAATGCAGATCCGTCGCGTCGCGCTGGCTATTTTTTCCAGCAGAGTCTCCCTGAAATTAGCGGGAGCATAAAAGAAATCTACATCATCAACTGACTGAGAAATCTTGGGTAGTTGGGCAAGGTGTTGTTGATGTTTATTACGCTTAAATTTTGACAACATCACAGTGCATTTCTTCTCTGTTCATTGAAGGGTCCTCTGTGCTATGCAGACGACATAAGCGGGCAATGATACCACCAGTACCCATTAATGTGGTCAACATTTCCAGTACCTTACTCACGATTCCTCACATTGGGCCAGATTAAGCGTTAGCCCAACAATTCCCTCTTCGAGCTGGACGTCAACAACAAACCCGAGTTTTCGGGCCAGGGCGACCATCCCACGATTGTTCGGCATCGTAATACCATTCAAACGTATAAGTCCGTGATCTCGAGTATAGGCAATTAATTTTTCCATCAATCGGCGACCCAGTCCAAGCCCTTTGAGATCGGAACGAACCAGTACGGCAAACTCAGCGTCTACGTTATCAGGATCCGAGATCGCTCGCGTTACGCCGAGGATCTCTTCGTGATTATCTTTACAACGCACCGCAACAAAGGCCATTTCCCGATCGTAGTCGATCTGCGTCATATTGGCTAAATCTTCGTGGGTAAATTCGTTGATCTCACTGAAATAGCGATAATAAAGATCTTCTTTTGTCACCTGAGAAATGAACTGCTGAAGATGAGGTTCATCCTCCGGCAAAATGGGGCGGAACAGACAGCGCTCGCCGTTCTTCAACTCCACCCACTCTTCAAGCTGATGAGGGTAGGGACGTACAGCCAGTCTGCTTTCGTTATCGCCCGTGAAAGGGGCAATATCCAGCGTAACGTCCAGCGCGGTAAATTCTCCGGCCGAGGCCAGCAGCGGATGAATATCCAGACGCTGAATTTCCGGACAATCGACGATCAGGTTGGAGACCTGCACCAGAAGTTGGCTCAACCCGGCGATATCCAAAGGGCGCAGTGCGCTGCGCGCGCGGATCTTTTTATTTTTGATCCCCTGGATCACCAGATAACGCGCCAGATTCATGTTCAATGGCGGCAATGCCACCACGGCTTGATCTTCCGGTCGCCACTCAACACCACCTTCACCCAGCATAATCAACGGGCCAAATACCGGGTCGTGTTCAACGACGACGCGAAGTTCCTGAGCACCAGCGCGATTCGCCATACTTTGTACTAATAAACCGTGAATGCGTGCCTGCGGCCAGGCCATTTTTACCCGATCGAAAATTGCATTGGCAGCCTGCTGCACTTCTGTTGCTGTACGCAGGTAGAGCATTACCCCTTGAACTTCCGACTTATGCGGGATATCAGGAGAACGCAGCTTGAGCGCCACCGGGTAGCCGATTTGCTCCGCGATGTGTACCGCTTCCGCGCTGTCGCTGGCGATCCACGTTGGCAGCGTGTGTAAGCCATAAGCCTGTAAAATCGGCTGCACTTCGTGGGTATCAAGCGATGTGGCTCCTTCAGCAATCGCCCGCTGTAACAGATTATGCGCTTCGGCGGTGTTGGAGGTCAGGCTGTCAGGCAGCGCAGGCGTTTCTCGTAGCTGCTTCTGGTTTCGCCGATACTCCACCATATGCATAAATGCGGTGATGGTACCTTCCGGCGTGCGGTAGGTGGGCAGTCCGGCTTCACTAAACAGTCTGCGGGCTTCCTGAGAGGAAAACTCTCCGCACCAGTTGGTCAGTAACGAGACGAATTTTCCTCGGGGGTGATGCTTTACCGCTTCAATCAATGCCTGTGCGCTTTCGGTTCCGGGAGCGGCTGCGCTGGGGGAATGAATCACCATCAACGCGTCGAAATCCTGGCTGGCAAGCAAAATATCCAGCGTCTTAACGTAGTGTTCGCTGCTGGCGTCATCACGCAGATCCAGCGGGTTGGCGATATCAACATGTTCAGGCAAGGCATCGCGTAATTTCTGGCAGGTGTCTTCACTCAACGTCGCCAACTTGCCATTTTTTGACCACAGTTCATCTAATGCCAGTGCGGCAGGCGCGGCCCCATTGCTGATGATCATCAGCCTGTCGCCACGCAGCGGGCGCATGTGGCTCAGGGTTTCGACCGCCGAGAACAGCTCGTGGGTGTCTTGTACGCGTAGTAAACCGGCGCGCTGAATAGCGGCGTCCCACGCGGGGTCCATCCCGGCGCTGGTATGCAGTAAACGCTGCGCCGCTGGACTACGGCCGCTCTTAATCACCAGAATAGGTTTATTGCGCGAGGCGCTGCGGGCGGCGGAAACAAAGCGTCGGGCATCACTTAAATGCTCGAGATACAGCAATATCGCGCTGGTTTTGCTGTCGCGCGCCAGGTAATCCAGCAGCTCATCAACGTCAATATCCAGGCTATCACCCAGCGCGATAAAGTAAGAAAAGCCCATTTCTCTCTGCTGTGCCCAGTCGAGAATGGTGTTGGATACGGCGGCGGATTGAGAGATAAAAGCCAGCTTGCCGCGCTTAATCGGAACGGGGGAAAAGCTGGCGTTAAGTCCTTGCCAGGGCGCGAGAAGTCCCAGGCTGTTGGGGCCCAGCAAACGTATGTTGTAGCGTGATGCGCAGGCCAGTAGCTCTGCGTGCTGCGCCGCGGGAGCTGAGAGAATAATGCAGGTTTTACAGCCTTTCTCGCCAAGCGCTTCGAGTAACGCCAGGTTACGGCTGGCATTGGTGCACAACACAGCGAGATCCGGGCTAAAAGGCAGGCTGTTGATATTGGGCCACGCCAGTACGCCCAATACCGCTTTCCATGCGGGCGTCACCGGTAAAACAGGTCCATTGAAACCGCCGGCAAGCAGGTTACGCATCATCAGGTAACCCGCGCGATTAGGCTTCATTGACGCCCCAATCACCGCAATGGATTTCGGTCGCAGTAGTGCTTCCAGGCCACGCTGACTCATATCGGCTTCCTTAATGACACCAGTGACCGAATGATTTTAAACGTTTTCTGATGAATCTGCTGTGACGCTTCCCTGATGTTGAGTTTTTCCTGCCAGGTAGCGGGTTTTAAAGCGAGTGAAATGATCGCTTAACCCTTCAGCGGCTTGCGTATCTCCCGCCAGATCCAACAAGGCGATGGCCACTTCGGCAGTGCAATATTGCCCTTCAGCGTGAACGCCACGCAGGTGGTAAGCAGAAAGGCGTGATAAATCAACGGAGATCACCGGCAGGTTATCGAGGTACGGGCTTTTGCGGAACATTTTACGCGCCTCAGGCCAGGTGCCGTCGAGCATGATAAACAATGGGGGCTTACCGGCTGGTGGCGTGAAAATCACTTCACGCTCTTCACCAGCATAGGAGGCCGGGAATACAACCATCGGCTGGTAATCCGGATTTTTCACCAGTTCCAGCAGCGCCTGCGGCGGCTCGGTGCGTGACCACTGAAAAGCCGTGGTATCGGGCAGAATATCAGCAATCAAACGCCCCGTGTTGCTGGGCTTCATCGGCTCGGTATCAAACATCACCAGACAAAAGCGACTTTTTGCCTCAGAGGGTGCCAGCGTTGCGCACAAGCAGAGTTTCTGTGGCAGCAGGCAGCGCTGACATCGGCGAACGCGATTACCTCGGGCAAGGAAAGGACGCGTGGCGCGCGCGAGGCGCTCAGCGCGTAACTGAAGAACAGCGTTATCGGTCATGGGTAAACACGTTGAAAAACGCTATTGTCGCAGAGGTGAAAACGGGGCACAAGATGCGCCCCGTAGAGATTATAATGATTCGTTAAGCCAGCTATCAAACGGGGCTTTTGGTACAGCGCCGTTAAGCATGTCGACGATTTCCCCTTTTTTGAAAATCATAATGGTCGGAATGCTGCGGATACCGAAACGGGCGCTGAGTTCTCGCTCGGCTTCCGTATTCACTTTAACAAAACGCACTTTACCGCTACGCTCTTCCGCGACATCTTCAAAAATCGGGGCGAAGTTACGACATGGACCACACCAGGGGGCCCAAAAGTCAACGACCACCGGGAGATCGTCTTTTAACAGTTTATCCAGTGTCTCACCGGTCGCATTGATCACCTCCCCATCAAACAGGTCGTGACCACAGCGTCCGCATTTAGCCGCTTCCTGGACACGATTGTCAGGGATGCGGTTGATAGCCTGGCAGCTGGTACAAACGGTATTCATAACTAACCTCTGGATGAGTGGAGTGGACTTCACGGCAGGAACGCCAGTATGTTTCTATTATGTTACATATTATCGGGGAGTCTGTTCTAAACAACAATGCGTTTTATTCAATGAGTACAATAGTCCTTAGCTTTTAAATGAAATAATGGCTAACGACGTGCACATCGGGTAATCTGCGCGCTTCGCGCAGAGCAGGTGGAGAAAAACATGAGCGACGAACTGAAGAACAAAAACGGCAAGGTCAAAGTGATGTACGTCCGCAGTGACGATGACTCGGATAAACGCACCCAAAATCCACGTACTGGCAAAGGCGGTGGTCGCCCCGGTACTTCCCGAGCCGAAGGCGGTCGTCGCCCTGCCCGTGATGACCGAAAGGGTCCGAACAGCGAACGCGGTCGTGAACGTGGTCGTGACCGCGATGTAGAACGTGACCGCAGACGTGAAGATTCACCGTGGCGTACCGTGTCCCGCGCACCGAATGATGACGCAGCGGATAAAGCCGATCACGGCGGTATTAGCGGTAAGAGCTTTATCGATCCTGAAGTATTACGCCGTCAGCGCGCGGAAGAAACCCGCGTTTACGGTGAGAATGCCTGCCAGGCTCTGTTCCAGAGTCGCCCGGACGCCATCGTTCGCGCCTGGTTTGTTCAGAGCGTAACCCCGCGCTTTAAAGAAGCATTACGCTGGATGGCGGCAAACCGCAAAGCCTATCACGTGGTTGACGAAGCCGAGCTGGCGAAAGCCTCTGGCACCGAACACCATGGCGGCGTTTGTTTCCTGATCAAAAAACGTAACGGTACTACCGTTAAGCAATGGGTCGGTCAGGCAGGGGCGCAGGATTGCGTGCTGGCACTGGAAGATATCGCTAACCCCCATAACCTGGGCGGCATGATGCGTAGCTGCGCGCACTTCGGTGTGAAAGGCGTAGTGGTTCAGGATGCGGCGCTGCTGGAATCAGGTGCGGCCATCCGTACCGCTGAAGGCGGAGCTGAGCACGTTCAGCCGATTACCGGCGACAGCATTGTTGATGTGCTGGACGACTTCCGCCAGGCGGGTTACACGGTTGTGATGACCTCAAGCGGGAAAGGCAAACCGCTGTTTACTACCACGCTGCCGGAAAAAATGGTGCTGGTATTAGGGCGTGAGCGTGAAGCTCTGCCAGAAGCAGCATGCTCAGCCGACGATCTGTGCGTTGCAATTGACGGCACTGGCAAGGTAGAAACGCTCAACGTTTCTGTGGCAACAGGCGTGCTGCTCGCGGAGTGGTGGCGTCAGAACAAAGCCTGATAATAAAATGCCAGCGAATCGCTGGCATTTTTTTACTCGCTTTCTGCGGGTAATATCGGCATCCAGTCAATTGGCTTTTCACCTCGTTGTTCCAGCCATTCATTCGCCAGTACAAAGTGATTGCAGCCAAAGAAACCGCGATGCGCAGAGAGCGGTGATGGGTGGGGCGCTTTCAACACATGGTGACGCTGCGTATCAATAATCGCGCCTTTCTTCTGCGCGTGAGAACCCCAGAGCAGGAAAACCACGCCTTCCCGATGTTGGTTAATCAGACTGATGACTTTATCGGTAAATGTTTCCCACCCAAGGCTGGCGTGAGAATGTGCCTGACCGGCGCGGACGGTGAGTACGGTGTTGAGTAACAGTACCCCCTGACGTGCCCAGCTTTCCAGATATCCGTGTGTTGGGCGCGTGAAACCTGGAATCGTTGCCTCCAGCTCTTTGTACATGTTCAGCAATGAGGGTGGAGTGGCAATGCCGGGGCGGACAGAGAACGCGAGACCGTGTGCCTGGCCTGGACCGTGGTAAGGATCCTGACCCAGGATGACAACTTTCACGTCACCAAGCTCGGTAAAGCGAAAAGCGTTAAACACATCTTTTTGCGGCGGATAAATTGTCATTCCTGACTGACGCTCGCCGGCAACAGTATGCAGTGTGTTAACAAAATAAGGCTGCTGTTTCTCTTCAGCCAGCACATCGTGCCAGGTTAATTCGGTGGCCATCTCGCTCTCCTGCGAATTTTCAATCCCCCTAGCTTAACTGCTTCTTTCGGCGTCGCAAAATTCTGTACGTTTCTCAATGGTCTACTCCTTAAAGATAGTTGAAAATTTATGTAAAAAGTTTAGCTGCGCATATGGCGTAAGTTGATGTAAAACAATAAAATCCACCTATCACCACTTTTCATGTGTGGTTTTTGTTGATTTAAATCAAAGATTCAAGGGTGTGTGAGGGGTATATATACATTCAAGCAACAATGGTTTTACCAATTGGCCGGATGACGGCCAACCGAGATCAAATAATTTTGCCGGGGAGGCATCAAATGATTACAGGTATCCAGATTACTAAAGCTGCAAACGACAACCTGCTGAACTCTTTCTGGCTGCTGGACAGCGAAAAAGGCGAAGCACGCTGCATCGTTGCGAAAGCAGGTTTCAATGCTGATGAAGTCGTTGCAGTCAGCAAACTGGGCGAAATCGAATACCGTGAAGTACCGGTAGACGTACAGCCGGAAGTCCGCGTGGAAGGTGGTCAGCACCTGAACGTGAACGTTCTGCGTCGCGAAACGCTGGAAGATGCAGTTAAGCATCCGGAAAAATATCCGCAGCTGACCATCCGTGTTTCTGGTTATGCAGTGCGTTTCAACTCTCTGACCCCAGAACAGCAGCGCGACGTTATTGCTCGTACCTTTACTGAGAGCCTGTAAGGCTCACGGGGAATAACCCCGTTTAGCAGAGAATCAAAAAGCGGAAGATGCCAGTGCGTCTTCCGCTTTTTTGCATCTGTTAGTAAAAGATCCTCACCGCGCAATACACCAACAACAGCGCCAGAATGATATTCAACTGTCGACCGTAACGGCGAAAAACGCGCTGAAAAAGATGGCCCGCCAGCGCCCAGCAGGCATTCCCGAAGGTGCCTATCAGCGCTAACAGAATACTCACCCCAATCAGCCAGTGGGCGTCCTGAGTGTACGGTAATACAAACGTGGATAACGCGGTAATGCCGTACAAAATGATTTTCACGTTAACAAACTGCAAGCCAAAACTTGCCCAGAAGCTAATCGGCTCTGACTGCAATCTATCGTTCGAGGTCGGGCTGGTAGCGATCTTCAGCGCCAGCCACAGGATATAAGCGGCCCCAGCCCAACTAAGCCAGTGGATGATGGCTGGATCCATGACCGCCAGTGAAAATGAAATCCCGGCGCACATCATCATGACGATTAAAAAGCCCAGACTCATTCCGGCCAGTACGTGTGTACTCTGACGAAAACCGTGTGACGTCGCGGCACTGAGTGCAAGGATGTTGTTTGGTCCGGGGGTTAGCGCGGTAATCAATGTATAGGTCCAGAATGCACTTAAAAGCATGGGGGTCACTTGTTATCTCCTCTGTTTTGATAGACAGTACCCGAGGCAAAACATTAAAAAAAATGAATGTTTTTGCATTCTGAATTCGATATTTTCGATGGGTTGGTGCGGATGGATTTACGTCGGTTTATTACGCTAAAAACGGTGGTGGAAGAGGGCTCATTTCTGCGGGCATCACAAAAACTGTGCTGTACGCAATCAACGGTTACCTTTCATATTCAACAGCTTGAGCAAGAGCTTTCGGTGCAGTTGTTTGAAAAAATTGGTCGCCGGATGTGTCTCACCAGTGAGGGAAAACGGCTGATGCCGCATATCCATGACCTGACGCGCGTGATGGCATCGATTCGACAGTCGGCACATCAGGATGCGCAGCCGAGCGGCGATCTACGTGTCGCAACAGGCGAAACGCTGCTGGCGTATAAAATGCCGCAGGTTTTACAGCGATTTAAACAACGTGCGCCTCATGTGCGGTTGTCTTTACAGTCGCTCAATTGTTATGTCATTCGCGATGCGTTGCTCAGTGATGATGTTGATCTGGGGGTGTTTTATCGGGTGGGTAATGACGTTGCCCTGGAGTTGATACCTCTTGGCGATCAGTCACTGGCATTAGTTGCTTCGCCACTGCTTCAGCACGTTGATTTTACTCAGCATAACCAGCACATTCCCTGCAGTTTTATCATTAATGAGCCGCAATGTATTTTCAGACAACGCTTCGAGGGGCTACTGCGTAAACGACAGATTACGCTGGAAAATACCATTGAGTTATGGAGCATTGAAAGCATTAAGCAGTGCGTATCGGCAAATCTTGGGATCAGCTTTTTGCCGCATTTTGCCGTCGAGAAGGAGTTACGTTCAGGGGAGTTGATTGAATTACCGTTCAGTGAACAACCTGAGTTAATTACGGCATTGTGTGGTTATCATACCGGAAAAGTCGTTAGCCCGGCGATGCGGGTGTTTCTTGAGTGTATTGAAGAGAGTTTTGCATCACGTGAAAAAATGCCGGGCTAAATGGCCCGGCATTTGGTTTACTCTTTGTCGGACTGCTGGGTAGCAGCTCCGCTCGGCTTACGACGTTTGCCGATATTTTTGGCGTCACGGTGACGTTTTTTCACCCGCGGCTTCTCTTTCTCTTTCGCCTTTTTCTCAGCGCGCTTCGCCAGCACTTTCTTGGATGGCTTGCCGTTAGATTTCTCACTTGGCGCGCGCGTGGTTGGACGCAGTTCGTCAATGACGCGAGCTTTCAGCGGTTCGTCAATATAGCGGCTCGCTTTGCCGAGCAGCAGGTGGTCGTGCGCTTCAACCAAAGAGATCGCAGTGCCTTTACGGCCAGCACGACCGGTACGGCCAATACGGTGCAGATAGGCATCGCCACTGCGCGGCATGTCGAAGTTAAACACGTGGCTGACGTCCGGAATATCAATCCCGCGAGCGGCGACGTCGGTTGCTACCAGCACGTTCACGCGGCCATCGGTCAGGCGTTTGATCGCTTCGTTACGTTTGTTCTGCACCATCTCGCCTTCGAGATAGCAGTTATTAATGCCAGCCTGGCGCAGCCAGCCTGCCAGTTCGTGCACACGCTCGCGTTTGCGTACGAAAACAATTGAGCGGGTCGCCTCTGGCTGTTTTAACAGGTGGATCAGCATGGCAGTTTTGTGCTCGATGTCATCGGCACGGTAGTAAAACTGATGGATCTTCTTGCGTTCACGGGTGGACGGATCCGCTGAGACTTCGACCGGGTCTTCCAACAGACGCTCGGCAAAATCCTTAATCGCATCGCCTTCCAGCGTGGCGGAAAACAGCATGGTTTGCTTACGCCAGCGTGTTTCACCGGCGATATGCTCGATGTCCTGGGCAAAGCCCATGTCCAGCATACGGTCTGCTTCATCGAGAATTAGCGTTTCAACCGCATGGCAGTCGAAGTTTTCTTCTTTAATGTATTGCAGCAGACGACCCGTGGTGGCGACCACGATGTCCTGGTTTTCGCTAAAGACTTCCATGTGGTTCATATAAGCCACGCCGCCGGTAATCGTAGCGATATCCAGATGCGTATTCTTCGCCAGCTCACGGGCGTGTTCGGCAACCTGCATCGCCAGTTCGCGCGTTGGTGTCAGGATTAAAATGCGTGGCGGACCAGATTTCTTGCGCGGGAAGTCGAGCAGGTGCTGCAACGCTGGCAGCAAATATGCCGCCGTTTTACCGGTGCCTGTCGGCGCAGAACCGAGTACATCACGGCCATCGAGCGCAGGCGGAATGGCGGCAGCCTGAATGGCGGTCGGGCGAGTGAAACCTTTTTCCTGGAGGGCATCCAGAAGGCTTTCATCGAGTTCAAGTTCGGAAAAAGTCGTTACAGTCATGTTCTACCTCTGAGTGGGGCGCTGATTATAGACGTTACGGCTGCAATCTTCATCTGTTTGTATGGATATACCTTCTCAGGTATTGTTTTTATCCTATGTTATCGTTTTTTTTCCAGGAAGGTTGTTCTTCATGCCCCAGTCTACATCCGTACTGAGACGTAATGGATTTACTTTTAAGCAGTTTTTTGTGGCACACGATCGCTGTGCAATGAAAGTCGGAACAGACGGCATTTTATTGGGAGCCTGGGCCCCCGTTGCGGGCGTAAAAAGGATCCTGGATATTGGTACCGGGAGCGGCCTGTTGGCGCTGATGCTGGCCCAGCGCACTGATGAAAACGTCATCATTGACGCCGTGGAGCTTGATGTCGACGCCGCGCAGCAGGCGCAGGAGAACATCGCGCAATCTCCGTGGATGCATCGCGTGAGTGTTCATACAGAAGATGCGCAACAGTGGATACCGCGTCAGACCGTGCGTTTTGATTTGATAATCAGCAATCCTCCCTATTATGAACAGGGCGTGGAATGCGCTACACCGCAGCGTGAGCAGGCGCGTTATACCACCTCGCTCGATCACCAGGCGTTGCTTACGCTGGCGGCGGACAGCATTACGGAAGAAGGATTTTTTTGTGTAGTGCTGCCGGAACAGATTGGGAACGCGTTTACCCAGCAGGCATTAAGTATGGGCTGGCATCTGCGATTACGTACGGATGTAGCAGAAACGGAAGCCCGGCTACCGCATCGGGTGTTGCTGGCATTCTCCCCGCAGGCCGGGGAGTGCTTTAGCGACAGGCTGGTGATTCGTGGGCCAGACCAACGTTACTCTGAAGGTTATACGGCGCTGACCCAGGCGTTTTACCTGTTTATGTGATGACTTAGCGGTGAGAGAATAGACGGGCCCGACTCAGGAAGCTGTTCTGGGTAATCCAGCGTGTAGTGCAGGCCCCGACTCTCTTTGCGCATCATTGCGCAGCGGACAATCAGCTCCGCAACTTGCACCAGGTTACGCAGTTCCAGCAAATTGTTCGACACGCGGAAATGGGCGTAATACTCGTCGATTTCCTGTTGCAGCATGGTGATACGGCGCAGAGCGCGCTCCAGGCGCTTGGTCGTACGCACAATACCGACGTAATCCCACATAAACAGCCGCAGCTCATGCCAGTTATGCTGGATAACAACCAACTCATCCGGATTTTCTACCCGGCTTTCATCCCAGCCCGGGAGCGTGCTAACGCCGCGAGCATAAGGCATGCGCCTGTCGATATCTTCAGCCGCGGACCAGCCATAAACCAGACACTCCAGCAATGAGTTCGATGCCATCCGGTTGGCGCCATGCAGGCCGGTGTAACTCACTTCGCCGATCGCATACAGCCCGTCGACATCGGTACGGCCAAAGTCATCCACCATCACACCGCCGCAGGTATAGTGCGCGGCAGGCACGATGGGAACCGGCTCTTTGGTTAAATCAATGCCCAGTCCCAGCAACTTTTCATAAATCATCGGGAAATGCTGACGAACAAATTCTTCCGGCTTATGGCTGATATCGAGGAACATGCAATCTGCACCAAGGCGCTTCATTTCATGATCAATGGCGCGGGCGACAATATCGCGGGGAGCCAGTTCGCCACGTTCGTCAAAATCGGGCATAAAGCGTGAACCGTCCGGGCGCTTCAGGTGCGCGCCTTCGCCGCGCAGCGCTTCGGTCAGCAGAAAATTGCGTGCCTGCGGATGATACAGCGCAGTCGGGTGAAACTGGTTAAACTCCAGGTTGGCGACGCGGCATCCTGCGCGCCAGGCCATTGCAATCCCGTCACCCGAGGAAATATCCGGATTGGTAGTGTATTGATACACCTTTGATGCGCCGCCGGTGGCCAACACTACCGACTTCGCATGGCAGGTTTCGACGGCTTCTTTATTACGATTCCAGATCCATGCGCCGACAACCCGACGCGTTCCCGGCAGACCGATTTTATCGGAGACAATCAGGTCGACGGCGTTGCTACGCTCAAGAACCCGGATATTGGGGTGATTTTGTGCCTGGCTGACGAGGGTGGTTTCGACTTCTTTGCCGGTAGCATCCGCAGCGTGCAGGATGCGTCGATGGCTGTGACCGCCTTCACGGGTCAGGTGATAGCTCTCTTCGCCGTTAGGCTGAACCTGTGTATCGAATAAGACGCCCTGATCGATAAGCCATTGAACGCAGGTGCGGGCATTGCTGGCGACAAATTCAACCGCATGGCGATCGCACAGCCCGGCCCCGGCAATCAGCGTATCTTCAACGTGGGAGTCGATACTGTCGGTTTCATCGAAAACCGCGGCAATACCCCCCTGGGCATAAAATGTCGAGCCTTCGCTGACCGGCCCTTTGCTCAGGACAATAACCTGATGTTTTTCAGCCAGGCGCAGCGCCAGTGAGAGTCCGGCAGCCCCGCTGCCAATGATCAGCACGTCACAGGATAATTCAGGAGTCGTATTCATGATATTTGTTTAATTTACTAAACAGTGTTTGGTCACCATAGCACCACATTGCGCGATACTGCACGTTTTATTTTTAAATGTGTTGCAATGACTAAACATGAAAGAAAAGCATGACGAGGACGAAATAGGCAAAAATATTTTGTGAAGCAGGCCGTTAGCATCAGATTATGTGATGAAATAAAGTGCCCGTTGGGTTACTCTGCAAGCGGTGAAATGGGCATTTCTGTACAGATAGTGCGTTGATCGGGTTATGTAGACTTATAATGAGAGATAAGACCTGTCTACAACATGACAAACAAAAAACAATGCGTAACGGAACTTTACGAAACTTGAGCACTCTAAGCATTTGCTTGCTCATAGTGAAGCTGATGGAGTGGCGTTTCGAAAGCGCGTGGAAATTTGGTTTGGGGAGACTTTACCTCGGATGAGCGAGCAGTTAACGGACCAGGTCCTGGTAGAACGGGTCCAGAAGGGAGATCAGAAAGCCTTTAACCTACTGGTAGTGCGCTATCAGCATAAGGTGGCGAGTCTGGTTTCTCGCTATGTACCGTCGGGTGATGTACCCGATGTAGTACAAGAAGCATTTATCAAAGCCTATCGTGCGCTGGACTCGTTCCGGGGAGATAGTGCTTTTTATACCTGGCTGTATCGTATTGCAGTCAATACAGCGAAGAATTACCTGGTCGCTCAGGGGCGTCGTCCACCTTCCAGTGACATTGATGCGATTGAAGCAGAAAATTACGAAAGTGGCGGTGCGCTGAAAGAAATTTCGAACCCTGAGAACTTAATGTTGTCAGAAGAGCTGAGACAGATAGTTTTCCGAACTATTGAGTCCCTCCCGGAAGATTTACGCATGGCAATAACCTTGCGGGAGCTGGATGGCCTGAGCTATGAAGAGATAGCCGCTATCATGGATTGTCCGGTAGGTACGGTGCGTTCACGTATCTTCCGAGCGAGGGAAGCTATTGATAATAAAGTTCAACCGCTTATCAGGCGTTGACGATAGCGGGATACTGGAAAAGGTATTAGGCATGCAGAAAGAGAAACTTTCCGCTTTAATGGATGGCGAAACGCTGGATACTGAGTTACTCAAAGAGCTAACTCACGACCCGGAAATGCAAAAAACCTGGGAGAGTTATCACCTGATTCGCGATTCCATGCGAGGTGATACCGCCGACGTTCTCCATTTCGATATTTCCGCCCGCGTAATGGCCGCCATCCAGGATGAGCCAGTACGTCAGACGGCGCCATTGATTCCTGAGGCCCAGCCAGCACCGCACCAGTGGCAGAAAATGCCATTCTGGAAGAAAATGCGTCCGTGGGCCGCGCAGCTTACCCAAATGGGTGTGGCCGCGTGCGTATCACTTGCAGTTATCGTTGGCGTCCAGCACTATAATGGGCAATCTGAAACGTCCCAGCAGCCCGAAACGCCGGTGTTTAATACATTACCGATGATGGGTAAAGCCAGTCCGGTTAGCTTGGGTGTACCTTCTGACGCGACGGCCAGCGGCGGTCAACAACAGCAGGTACAGGAGCAGCGTCGTCGTATTAATGCCATGTTGCAGGATTACGAATTGCAACGTCGACTGCACTCTGAACAGCTTCAGTTTGAGCAGGCGCAAACACAGCAAGCCGCTGTTCAGGTGCCAGGAATTCAAACTTTAGGAACGCAATCGCAGTAATGAAGCAACTTTGGTTTGCCATGTCACTTGTGGCTGGTAGCCTGTTCTTCTCTGTAAACGCCTCGGCCAATCCTGCGTCCGGGGCGTTGTTGCAGCAGATGAATCTGGCCAGCCAGTCGCTAACCTATGAGCTGTCATTTGTCAGCATCAATAAGCAGGGTGTTGAATCCCTACGTTATCGTCATGCCCGCCAGGATAACCGTCCACTCGCGCAACTATTACAAATGGATGGACCGCGCCGGGAAGTGGTGCAACGCGGCAACGAAATTAGCTATTTTGAGCCTGGCCTCGAACCGTTCACGCTGAACGGCGATTATATCGTTGACTCTCTGCCATCCCTGATTTACACCGATTTCAAACGCCTTGCTCCCTACTATGATTTTATCTCAGTAGGCCGCACCCGTATTGCCGATCGGCTCTGTGAAGTGATCCGCGTTGTGGCGCGTGACGGCACCCGTTACAGCTATATCGTTTGGATGGACACGGAGACCAAACTGCCGATGCGTGTCGATCTCCTCGATCGTGATGGCGAAACGCTGGAACAGTTCCGTGTAATCTCCTTTACCGTGAATAACGGTGTTAGCGACAGCATGCAGACGTTAGCAAAAGCGAATTTACCACCGTTGCTGTCTGTTCCTGCGGGCGAGAAAACCAACTTCAACTGGAGTCCGTCGTGGTTGCCACAAGGTTTCAGTGAGGTCTCAAGCAGTCGACGTCCGCTGCCGACGATGGATAACATGCCGATTGAATCACGCCTTTATTCTGATGGCCTGTTTAGTTTCTCCGTGAACGTAAACCGTGCGACGCAGAACAGTGCCGATCAACTGCTGCGTACTGGCCGCAGAACGGTCAGCACCAGCGTGCGTGATAACGCGGAGATTACGATTGTGGGCGAGCTTCCACCGCAAACGGCGAAGCGTATCGCGGACAATATCAAGTTCAGGGCAGCACAATGATTAAAGAGTGGGCGACGGTCGTCTCCTGGCAAAATGGTCTGGCGACGGTCAGCTGCGATGTTAAAGCATCATGTAGCAGCTGTGCTTCCCGGGCCGGATGCGGGAGCCGCGTGCTGAACAAACTGGGGCCACAGACCACACACACCATCGTGGTGCCCTGCGACGAACCCTTGACCCCTGGTCAAAAAGTTGAACTGGGCATTGCCGAAGGTAGCCTGCTGGGATCGGCGATGCTGGTCTACATGTCTCCGTTGGCAGGACTGTTTCTTTTCGCTGCGCTGTTCCAGGTGCTGTTTAGTTCCGATCTTGCCGCATTAAGCGGCGCAGTGCTGGGGGGCGTGGGCGGATTCCTGATTGCTCGTGGATACTCTCGTAAGCTTGCTGAACGCGAAGCCTGGCAGCCGGTCATTCTGAACGTTGCTCTCCCACCCGATCTTATTCGCGTCGAAACCCAGCAGTGATATCTTTGCCTGATGGCGTTGCGCTTATCAGGTCTACAGCGTGCTCAGATGCAAGCGTAGGCCGGATAAGGCGTTTATGACGCCATCCGGCAAAAGTTTCACCGACTTTGCAAGGTTGTTTCCAGTTCCCGCTATCCTTGCTCTATGAACGTTTCCTCGCCTCAGCGTTGTAGTGTAGAATGCGGCGTTTCACTTAAACAGACGTTAAGCTCAGATCAGCGACTTCTCAGAGCCTGCTCCGGCGGGCGTAAGGCACAATAATTACACTATATGAAGAACATACGTAACTTTTCAATCATAGCTCACATCGACCACGGTAAATCGACGCTGTCTGACCGTATTATCCAGATCTGCGGTGGCCTGTCTGACCGTGAAATGGAAGCGCAGGTTCTCGACTCGATGGATCTTGAGCGTGAGCGCGGTATTACTATCAAAGCGCAGAGCGTGACGCTCGATTTCAAAGCATCTGATGGTGAAACCTATCAGCTTAACTTTATCGACACCCCGGGCCACGTTGACTTCTCGTATGAAGTTTCCCGCTCGCTTGCTGCCTGTGAAGGCGCATTGCTGGTGGTTGATGCCGGACAGGGCGTTGAAGCGCAGACCCTGGCTAACTGCTATACCGCCATGGAAATGGATCTGGAAGTAGTACCGGTACTGAACAAAATTGACCTGCCAGCCGCCGATCCTGAACGCGTAGCGGAAGAGATCGAAGATATCGTCGGTATTGATGCGACGGATGCCGTTCGCTGCTCGGCGAAAACCGGCGTTGGCGTCACTGACGTTCTTGAACGTCTGGTACGCGACATTCCGCCGCCGGAAGGCGATCCGGAAGGCCCCTTACAGGCGCTGATTATCGACTCCTGGTTCGATAACTACCTTGGCGTGGTGTCACTGGTGCGTATTAAAAACGGCACCATGCGTAAAGGCGACAAAATTAAAGTGATGAGCACCGGTCAGGTCTATAACGCCGACCGCCTGGGTATCTTCACGCCAAAACAAGTTGACCGTACCGAGCTGAAATGCGGCGAGGTAGGTTGGTTGGTTTGTGCGATTAAAGACATCCTCGGCGCACCGGTTGGTGATACCCTGACGCAGGCGCGTAACCCGGCAGACAAACCGCTGCCAGGCTTTAAAAAAGTGAAGCCGCAGGTTTACGCTGGTCTGTTCCCGGTGAGCTCTGACGACTATGAAAACTTCCGTGACGCGCTTGGCAAGCTGAGCCTGAACGACGCCTCCCTGTTCTACGAGCCGGAAAGCTCTACCGCGCTAGGCTTCGGCTTCCGTTGTGGCTTCCTTGGTCTGCTGCACATGGAGATCATTCAGGAACGTCTGGAGCGTGAATACGATCTGGATCTGATCACCACCGCACCGACCGTAGTCTACGAAGTTGAAACCACGGCGAAAGAGACTATCTACGTCGATAGCCCGTCCAAGCTGCCGCCGCTGAACAACATCTACGAACTGCGTGAGCCGATCGCTGAGTGTCACATGCTGCTGCCGCAGGCTTACCTTGGCAATGTCATCACCCTGTGTATCGAGAAGCGTGGCGTCCAGACTAATATGGTTTACCACGGTAACCAGGTGGCGCTGACGTATGAGATTCCGATGGCGGAAGTCGTACTCGATTTCTTTGACCGTCTGAAGTCGACCTCTCGCGGCTACGCGTCGCTGGACTATAACTTCAAACGCTTCCAGGCGTCTGACATGGTGCGTGTTGATGTCCTTATCAACAACGAACGTGTCGATGCGCTGGCGCTGATTACCCACCGCGACAACTCCCAGAGCCGTGGCCGTGAACTGGTTGAGAAGATGAAAGATCTGATCCCTCGCCAGCAGTTTGATATCGCGATCCAGGCGGCCATTGGTACGCACATCATCGCGCGTTCAACGGTTAAGCAGCTGCGTAAAAACGTTCTGGCGAAATGCTACGGTGGCGATATCAGCCGTAAGAAAAAGCTGCTGCAAAAACAGAAAGAGGGTAAAAAGCGCATGAAGCAGATCGGTAACGTCGAACTGCCGCAGGAAGCGTTCCTCGCCATTCTGCATGTCGGTAAAGACAGCAAATAATCTTAAGGAGTTGGCATGGCGAACATGTTTGCCCTGATTCTGGTGATTGCCACACTGGTGACGGGCATTTTATGGTGCGTAGATAAATTCATCTTCGCGCCAAAGCGCCGGGAGCGTCAGGCAGCAGCGCAAGCTGCTGCAGGTGATTCACTGGATAAAGCTACGCTGAAAAAAGTGGCACCTAAGCCAGGCTGGCTGGAAACCGGGGCGTCCGTTTTCCCGGTACTGGCGATTGTGCTGGTGGTGCGTTCATTTATCTATGAACCATTCCAGATCCCGTCAGGTTCGATGATGCCGACGCTGCTTATCGGTGACTTTATCCTGGTGGAGAAATTCGCCTACGGGATTAAAGATCCGATTTACCAGAAAACGTTGATCGAAACCGGTCATCCGAAACGCGGTGATATTGTGGTGTTTAAATACCCGGAAGACCCGCGTCTGGACTACATTAAACGTGCTGTCGGTTTACCGGGAGACAAAGTAACGTACGATCCAGTGGCGAAAGAGGTGACTATTCAGCCAGGATGCCGTTCCGGTCAGGCGTGTGAAAACGCGTTGCCGGTAACGTACTCTGATGTTCAGCCAAGTGATTTTGTACAGACCTTTGCTCGTCGTAACGGCGGTGAAGCGACCAGCGGCTTCTTTGAAGTTCCGCTGAACGAAACGAAAGAGAACGGTATTCGCCTTTCTGAGCGTAAAGAAACGCTGGGTGAGGTTACGCACCGCATTCTGACCGTGCCGATTGCGCAGGATCAGGTGGGGATGTATTACCGTCAACCTGGTCAGCCGTTGGCAACCTGGATCGTTCCGCCGGGACACTACTTCATGATGGGTGATAACCGTGATAACAGCGCGGACAGCCGTTACTGGGGATTTGTACCGGAAGCGAATCTGGTTGGTAAAGCGACCGCTATCTGGATGAGTTTCGATAAGCAAGAAGGTGAATGGCCGACCGGTGTGCGTTTAAGCCGTATTGGTGGCATTCACTAATCACCGATAATTGTTCACGTTGTCGTCATTACGGCGGCAGCGTGAATTATTTCTCGGATAAATTCCCGCAGACTAACGACATCCCTTGTCGTTGTGTATAGAATATTCCCCCGAAGTTTTAGGTTGGCACCGACAGGTTGCCACGGCACACGAAACAGCGTTGGTTTGTATACAAAAGCATGCAGGCGAAGCCGGATGGCTCAGCGAAGTGCGTATATCAGGTCTGTTTCGTGTGCTGAATTGTTGACGCATTCATTTATTGGTATCGCATGAACCCCATCGTAATTAATCGGCTTCAACGGAAGCTGGGCTACACTTTTAATCATCAGGAGCTGTTGCAGCAGGCATTAACTCACCGGAGCGCCAGCAGCAAACATAACGAGCGTTTAGAATTTTTAGGCGACTCTATTTTGAGCTTTGTTATCGCTAATGCGCTGTATCACCGTTTCCCGCGTGTGGATGAAGGTGATATGAGTCGCATGCGCGCGACGCTGGTTCGCGGCAATACGCTGGCAGAATTAGCCCGTGAGTTTGACCTCGGTGAATGTTTACGTTTGGGGCCTGGTGAGCTGAAAAGCGGCGGCTTCCGTCGTGAATCAATCCTGGCGGATACCGTTGAAGCTTTGATCGGCGGCGTCTTCCTCGACAGCGATATTCAAACCGTTGAGCAATTGATCCTTAACTGGTATCAAACTCGTCTGGATGAAATTAGCCCAGGCGACAAACAAAAAGATCCGAAAACGCGCCTGCAGGAATATTTGCAGGGTCGCCACCTGCCTCTGCCGTCTTATTTGGTGGTGCAGGTCCGTGGTGAAGCGCACGATCAAGAATTTACTATCCACTGCCAGGTCAGCGGCCTGAGTGAACCGGTGGTTGGCACAGGTTCGAGCCGTCGTAAGGCTGAGCAGGCTGCCGCCGAACAGGCGTTGAAAAAACTGGAGCTGGAATGAGCGAAGAGAAAACCTACTGCGGATTTATTGCTATCGTCGGTCGCCCGAACGTCGGCAAATCCACCCTGTTGAATAATCTGCTTGGGCAGAAGATTTCTATTACCTCACGTAAGGCTCAGACAACACGTCACCGTATTGTTGGCATCCATACCGAAGGCGCGTATCAGGCGATTTATGTTGATACCCCGGGTCTGCATATGGAAGAAAAACGGGCTATTAACCGCCTGATGAACAAAGCGGCGAGCAGCTCGATCGGTGATGTTGAACTGGTTATTTTCGTTGTCGAAGGCACCCGCTGGACGCCGGACGACGAAATGGTGCTCAACAAGCTGCGTGATGGCAAAGCCCCGGTTATTCTGGCCGTCAACAAAGTCGACAACGTTCAGGAAAAAGCCGATCTGCTGCCGCACCTGCAGTTCCTGGCAAGCCAGATGAACTTCCTTGATATCGTACCGATTTCTGCCGAAACCGGCTTGAATGTCGATACCGTTGCGGGCATCGTGCGTAAGCATTTGCCGGAAGCTATTCATCACTTCCCGGAAGATTACATCACCGACCGTTCTCAGCGCTTTATGGCCTCTGAAATCATCCGTGAAAAGCTGATGCGTTTTCTGGGTGCTGAACTGCCGTACTCCGTTACCGTGGAGATTGAGCGTTTTATCTCTAACGAACGCGGCGGCTACGACATTAACGGCCTGATCCTCGTCGAACGTGAAGGGCAGAAGAAGATGGTTATTGGCAACAAAGGGGCCAAGATTAAAACCATCGGCATCGAAGCGCGTAAAGACATGCAGGAGATGTTCGAAGCGCCCGTTCACCTCGAACTGTGGGTGAAAGTGAAATCCGGCTGGGCCGATGACGAACGCGCGCTGCGTAGCCTCGGTTACGGCGACGACGTCTAAACACATCTTCTGAAACACGGCGAGTATATGGAAGGATGGCAACGCGCTTTTGTCCTGCATAGTCGCCCCTGGAGCGAAACCAGTCTCGTGCTGGATGTCTTCACGGAAGAGTCGGGTCGCGTGCGCCTGGTGGCTAAAGGCGCACGTTCCAAACGCTCCAATCTTAAAGGCGCACTCCAGCCTTTTACCCCGTTGTTGCTTCGCTTTGGTGGACGTGGCGAGGTCAAAACCTTGCGCAGCGCCGAAGCCGTTTCTCTGGCACTCCCCCTTAGCGGAATCACGCTGTACAGCGGCTTGTATATTAACGAGCTTATCTCGCGCGTACTCGAATACGAAACCCGCTTTTCTGCACTCTTTTTCGATTACCTGAACTGTATTCAGGCGCTGGCTGGCGCCACGGGTTCGCCAGAACCTGCGTTGCGTCGCTTTGAGCTGGCCTTACTTGGTCATCTGGGGTATGGCGTCGATTTTACCCACTGTGCAGGCAGCGGCGAGCCGGTAGACGACACCATGACCTATCGCTACCGGGAAGAAAAAGGGTTTATCGCCAGCGTAGTGATTGATAACGCCACCTTTACCGGACGCCATCTGAAAGCACTCGAATCGCGGGAATTTCCGGATGCTGATACGCTTCGCGCCGCGAAACGCTTTACCCGCATGGCGTTAAAGCCGTATCTTGGTGGTAAGCCCTTAAAGAGCCGCGAATTATTCCGGCAGTTTATGCCGAAGCGAAAATAAAAAACGAGGATTGTCATGGCCGAATTACTATTAGGCGTCAACATTGACCACATTGCCACTTTACGTAATGCACGCGGTACCGCATATCCGGACCCGGTTCAGGCAGCGTTTATCGTTGAACAGGCGGGCGCGGACGGTATTACCGTACACCTGCGTGAAGACCGTCGTCATATCACCGACCGTGACGTACGTATTTTGCGCCAGACGCTGGATACGCGCATGAATCTGGAAATGGCCGTCACCGAAGAGATGCTGTCGATTGCCGTTGAGACTAAGCCGCATTTTTGCTGCCTGGTGCCGGAAAAACGTCAGGAAGTTACCACTGAAGGTGGGCTGGACGTCGCCGGCCAGCGTGACAAGATGCGCGATGCCTGCAAACGTCTGGCGGACGCAGGCATTCTGGTTTCGCTGTTTATCGATGCCGATGAAGAGCAGATTAAGGCCGCTGCGGAAGTTGGCGCACCGTTTATTGAAATTCACACCGGCTGTTACGCCGATGCGAAAACCGACGCAGAACAGGCCAGCGAACTGGCGCGTATCGCCAAAGCGGCGACTTTTGCTGCAAGCCTTGGCCTGAAGGTGAATGCGGGTCACGGTCTGACGTATCACAACGTTAAAGCTATCGCGCGGATCCCGGAAATGCACGAGCTGAATATTGGCCATGCCATTATCGGACGTGCGGTGATGAGCGGCCTGAAAGAGGCCGTAGTCGAAATGAAGCGCCTGATGCTGGAAGCGCGTGGCTAATGGCGATTCTGGGATTAGGTACGGATATCGTGGAGATTGCCCGCATCGAAGCGGTGATCTCCCGTTCCGGCGACCGCCTGGCAAGACGTGTGCTCAGCGACAACGAATGGGCAATCTGGGAAACGCATCAGCAGCCGGTGCGTTTTCTGGCGAAGCGTTTTGCAGTCAAAGAGGCGGCAGCAAAAGCCTTTGGCACGGGTATTCGCAATGGGCTGGCGTTTAATCAGTTTGAAGTCTTTAATGATGAACTCGGTAAGCCGCGTCTGCGATTATGGGGAGAGGCGTTAAAACTGGCGGAAAAACTCGGCGTTGCGCACATGCATGTGACGCTGGCCGATGAGCGTCACTACGCCTGCGCCACGGTGATTATCGAAAGTTAGATTCAGGACGTTGCCGGATGGCGACGCGTAGCGTCTTATCCGGCCTACGGGTTATGCGTTTGTTGCAGGGGCAGGGTAGGAGCTTCATCGCCAGATGGCGACGCGGCTAAAGTTTATCGGCGTGGTGCATCAGCACAAACTTATCCCACAGCTGCTCTTCTGTTTCGACATGCGCCGGATCTTTCAAAATAGTATTGGGAATAGGGCACACCTTCTGGCAGGTTGGCGTGTCGTAATGGCCTACGCATTCCGTACACTTATCGCTGTTAATCTCGTAAATGCTATCACCCATCGAAATCGCCTCATTCGGGCATTCGGGCTCGCACATATCGCAATTGATACACTTTTTAGTGATTAACAGGGCCATCAGGAAACTCTCAAAACATCACAAATCGGGCGGGCATTATACGCGCATTCTTTGCTCAGACCAGTTTTTTTACCAGGGCCTCACTGTGGCGAATACGTTCCGGGGCATGCTCCAGATCCTGCTGCACCAGCGCCATAAACAGTAAATCAGTGAGCATCATTTGCGCATGGGTGGAGGAAATCGCTGCGCTGCGCGTGGCCTGCTCCTCGGCAATGGTGTACAGACAATGACTTGCCCGTTGCTGCAGGGCGTTCGGTGTGAATCCGGTGATGGCGAGGATTTTCGCGCCGGTGCGCAACGTTTCATCCGCAGCCAGGTTGAGCTCTCGACGCTCTCCGGTATACGAAATGGCCAGCAGTAGATCGTTAGGCGAAAGCGCCTGCACCGTCGCCAGTAGGGCGTGCATATCGCGTTCCACCACCGCGTTAAAACCAATCTTCAGCAGCTTCCAGGCAAAATTCTGTGCCACCAGACCCGATGCGCCAATCCCGGTCACGATAATGCGGCGGGCTGAACGCAGCATCGTGACGCTCTCCATCAGTTTCTCTTCGCTGTTGACGTCCAGTGTCGCATGCATCGCCGCCACGTTCTCTTTAATCAGTTTCTCGCCTACCATTCGCATCGGGTCGTCACCGCGAATCTGATTATGTACCGGAATGGAATGGGGATTGGGATTGCTGGCCAATGCTTCGCTAATCGCCAGTTTGAGTGCCGGGAATCCTTTAAAGCCCATCTTTTGCGCGAATTTCACCACGCTGGACTGGCTGACGCCCGCTTCAAAGGCCAGCTGTTGTGAACTGAGGTGACGCGCAGCATCCGGTTGAGCAAGAAGATAATCCGCAAGCTTTTTATCGCTTTGCGCGAGATCCGGATAACGCTGACGAATGCGAATTAAACAGTTCATGCTTTCTCCTGGCGAAAATGTGATGGCGATTACAAAACAAAATATCACTCGCCTTAGTGAATATAATATTCCATTATGACAGATTATTATGAATTAAAAATTCCTAAGGAACAAAAAATGAATCTCGGTGCGTTAGTTTCAGAAACCCGCAATCCTCAGACCATGGATCTGGATGCGCTCTCCACTCTGGAGTTGGTTCATCGTTTTAATCAACAGGATACGCTGGTAGCTGAAGCAGTAAAAGCAACTCTTCCTGAAGTTGCGCGCGCGGTTGATGCGGCAGCTGATGCGCTAAAAGCCGGTGGACGCATTATTTACATGGGAGCAGGTACCAGTGGGCGTCTTGGGGTGCTGGACGCGTCTGAATGCCCGCCAACCTTCGGCGTTCCGCACGGTCTGGTGGTTGGGCTGATTGCCGGGGGACCGGGTGCGCTGCTTAAGGCCGTAGAAGGCGTAGAAGATAACCCGCAGCTAGGTGAAGACGATCTGCGTACGCTTAATCTTACCGCACAGGATCTGGTGGTGGGGCTGGCTGCTTCTGGTCGTACGCCGTATGTCATTGGTGGGTTGAAATATGCGCGTTCGGTGGGCTGTACGACGGCGGCTATTTCATGCAATCCGGATTCCCCTATCGCGCATGAAGCGGACATTGCCATTTCTCCGGTGGTGGGGCCAGAGGCGCTGACCGGGTCAACACGACTGAAATCCGGCACCGCGCAAAAGCTGGTGCTCAATATGATCTCCACCGGCGCGATGGTGAAATTTGGCAAGGTGTACCAGAACCTGATGGTGGATATGCAGGCAACCAACGTCAAACTGGTCGATCGGGCGTGCCGTATGGTGGTTGAAGCCACCGGCATTGCGCGTGCTCAAGCTGAAACGCTGCTGAAGCAGACGGATTATGATGTTAAGCCGGCTATATTAATGGCGCTCACCGGCCTGGATGCTGCTGCCGCCCGCGAAAAACTTGCCGCTCACCAGGGTTTTTTACGCGCGGCGTTAGAACACTAAGAGGTGTATATGGATAAGACGGCGTTGCTGGCCAGCGACATCCTGCTGGGCGTTGGCGGAGAGAACAATATTCTGCGTCTGGAAAACTGTATGACCCGTGTCAGGGTGGAAGTTCAGGATGACGGGCAGATCGATATTCCCCGCCTCAGGCAACTGCCCGGCGTTAGCGGCTACGTGAAGCAGGGCGCACAGCACCAGATTATTGTCGGTCCCGGTAAAGCAGCCAAAGTGGTGGATGCCATGCGTTCCCTGATTGCCGATGGCGGCGAGCGAGCAGGTGCCAATGATATTGAGCGCACCAAGTCAGAGGCCAAAGCGAAGTACAAAGCGCCGATGAGCGATGCGCTGCGTAAGCTGGCGAACGTCTTTATCCCTCTTATTCCGGCGTTTATCGCCTCCGGTTTGATTACCGGCATTATTAACATCCTTAAGCGCCCGGATATCGTGGGGGATTTTGCGACCCACTATCCAAATATGCTGGGGTTGATGGGCATATTTGGCAGCGCCGTATTTGCCATTATGAATATTCTGGTCGGGGTGAATACCGCCAAAGTTTTCGGTGGTTCCCTGGCAATGGGCGGGGTGATGGCGGGGATCCTCTCCAGCCCTCAGCTGGCGCAAATTACCCTGTTTGGCGAAGCGTTGCAGCCGGGGCGCGGTGGGGTGATCGCGGTATTGCTGGTGGTTGCGCTGATGTGCTGGATCGAACGTAAATTCCGCACGCTGTTGCCAGAATCACTGGAGCTTATCCTTAACCCGCTGCTGACCACCATCATTACCGGCGTAATCGCGATTGTGGCGCTGCAACCGCTTGGCGGATGGATTTCTGAATCTATCGCTCACGGCGCATCCTGGGCTATCGATCGCGGCGGTTTTCTGGTCGGTGCCGTGCTGGCGGGAACCTTCCTGCCGTTGGTACTTACCGGGCTTCATCAGGGATTGGTGCCCATCCATGTTGAACTGGTCCAGGCGCACGGTTATAACGCGCTCTTTCCGATCCTGGCGATGGCGGGCGTTGGGCAAATAGGTGCTGCGATTGCGGTTTTGATGAAAACCCGCAATGCGCGGCTAAAGAAAGTGATCAAAGGGGCGCTACCGGTCGGACTGCTGGGGATTGGCGAGCCGCTGATTTTTGGCGTAACGCTGCCGTTGGGTAAGCCGTTTATCGGTGCCTGTCTTGGCGGCGCGGTAGGTGGGGCGCTGATTAGCTACTGGAAGGTGGCGACGGTCATCACCTTTGGCATCTCCGGATTACCGCTGGCACTGACGATTGTTGCCGGAAAAGTGATGTTCTATCTGTTAGGCTATCTGGTAGCAGTTTTCGCCGGGTTCTTGTTTACCTGGCTATTGGGATTCACTGATCCAGAGGAATAAGGTTTGACCAATCACCAGCGCCGCGTTGTCTTTTTTGATTTGGATGGCACGTTACACCAGCAGGATATGTTCGGTAGTTTTATTCGTTATCTGCTGCGTCGCCAGCCGCTGAACGCGTTGCTTGTGCTGCCTCTGTTACCGGTGATTGCGCTGGCGTTGCTGATAAAAGGACGTGCCGCCCGCTGGCCAATGAGCCTGCTGTTATGGGGATGCACTTTTGGCCGCAGCGAGGCGTGTCTGAAAGCGCATCAGGCCGACTTTGTGCGCTGGTTTCGCAGTAACGTGACAGCGTTTCCGCTCGTGCAGCAGCGGCTGACAACCTACCTGTTAAGCTCTGACGCTGATATCTGGCTTATTACCGGCTCTCCACAGTCACTGGTCGAGCAGGTTTACTTTGATACTCCATGGCTACCGCGAGTTAATCTGATTGCCAGCAAAATGGCGCGGGGATACGGCGGCTGGGTACTGACTCTGCGCTGTCTGGGCCATGAGAAAGTGACACAACTGGAACGCCACATTGGCGCGCCGCTACAGCTTTACAGTGGCTATAGTGACAGTAATCAGGACAATCCGCTGCTCTCTTTTTGCCAGCATCGCTGGCGCGTCACGCCGCGCGGAGAGCTTCAGCAACTCGAATAGCCAACGCACATGCAATTTGAAGTATGACGTGTATAATGCGCCCGCTTTGATTACTGGAGTTACCCCTTTGTCAGATGTTGAATTTAGCCACGAATACTGGATGCGTCATGCTTTAACGCTGGCTAAGCGCGCCTGGGATGAGCGTGAAGTCCCGGTGGGTGCGGTATTGGTACATAACAACCGAGTGATTGGCGAAGGCTGGAACCGCCCGATAGGTCATCATGATCCGACTGCTCATGCTGAGATTATGGCGCTGCGTCAGGGCGGCCTGGTGCTGCAAAACTACCGCCTGTTAGATGCCACGCTGTACGTCACTCTGGAACCGTGCGTGATGTGCGCTGGCGCGATGGTGCACAGCCGTATCGGTCGGGTCGTTTTTGGCGCGCGCGATGCGAAAACCGGGGCTGCAGGGTCATTAATGGATGTGCTGCATCACCCTGGAATGAATCATCGGGTTGAAGTGACCGAAGGGGTACTGCGGGATGAATGCGCCACGCTGCTCAGTGATTTCTTCCGCATGCGCCGGCAGGAAATTAAGGCCCTGAAAAAATCCGCTAATCAGTAACTCTCAGCCTGGTGGTGCTGCGCTTATCAGGCTACCAGGACTACTTTCCCTCTTTTTTCTGCGGTGAAAACAGCAGGGAAGGCGAGTGCGACAGGTAGTTTGACGACGTCTGAGACAGAAACGCCGAAAGCGGGAATTCATCTTTACCTATTAGCTCTGCGGGCGTCACCGCCGGGTAATCCTGCGCCAGTTGCTGCGTTTCTAGCGCCTGTTTTTCTTTCTCTTGCAGATATCCCACCAGGCTAATCTGGTATTTACGGATGTTTTCCACATAGGCGTAGGCTTCGTGGCCACGCGCATAACCATAGGTCAACTTATTGTAATACGGCTTTTGGCTAAGCAGCGGTAGTCGCTGTTTTACGTCGGACCAACTGTTCGGATTGCCTTTGGTTTTCACCGTCAGCGCCCGTGCGTCCAGCATGTGCGCATAACCCATATTGTAGGCTGCAAGCGCAAACCAGATGCGTTCTCCTTCGGGGACGGTATCTGGTACTTTGCTCATCATGTCCTGCAAATATCGCGCGCCGCCGCTGATGCTTTGTTCGGCATCGGTACGGTCGGTCAGCCCAAGACTCTGAGCGGTATTTTTGGTCAGCATCATCAGCCCGCGTACGCCGGTTGGAGAGGTGGCCTGCGCATCCCAGTGTGACTCCTGATATGAGATAGCGGCCAGCAGTCGCCAGTCTATCTCTTGCGCATATTTCTCAAACAGCGGCTTGAGGTCCGGCAACACGCTGTCTACGGCGCGCAAAAAGGAGCGGGTATCGACATAGTCAAAATCATCGCCATGCCCGAGATATTTCTCTTCCAGCCGTGCCAGAGAACCGTCTTCATTCATGGTGTTGAAGAAATCCAGTAGGGCGGCAGATAGCGTGTTGTCATCGTCCAGCCGACTAAACCAGGTCACCGGTTGTTCGTCAGAGACGTCGAGCGCTACGGCCAGCTCAGGATGCACGCGTTGATATAAGCTGATGGCGACAGAATCGGCTATGGTGTAATCCAGCTTTCCGGCGATTACATCATCAAGCAGTTCGGTGGTGCCCTTTTTGTCATCGACTTTCCAGCTCAGATCGGGAAATTTTTTCTCTTTTAGCTGCTGGAGGTCGTTAACTACCACGTGCCCCGGGGCGATAGTCAGCTGGTTTTCGTTCACCGTGGCAAGCGTGCGCGGACGGTATTGCCCAACCCGGTACACCAGCTGTTGTGAAACCGAATAATAGGTCGGGCCGGGCTGGTAATTTTTAACCCGCTCGCTGTTATAGACCAGGCCTGCGGCTAACAGGTCGGCATTGCCGTTATCCAGGTCGTCAAAAAGCTGGCTGATGTTCTGGCGTACGGTAACTTTTAACTTTACGCCTAAGTAGTCGGCAAATTCCTGGGCCAGTTCATAATCCAGACCGAATTTTTTGCCGTTGAGGGTCGCGTAAGTTAATGGCGAATCAAGGGTACTGACGCGCAGCTCTCCCCGCGACTGAATGGCGGCGATACGATTTTCGGCTTTACCGAACCAGGGGATAGATGGCCAAAGGGCCGCTGCCAACAACAGCGTCAATATGCCGATGAACAGATAATTAATCTTTAATTTTTTCAATTAGTTAATTCTCTGAACCGTACGTTGTCTCTGTCTGCTGTGGTGTTGATTAAGAAGTGAAGTCGTCATTAATGAACGGCATTTTGCTTAAACTTGCGTCAGTTGGCAACTTATTCAGAAATCTGACCGCATTTGATGATAAGTGACGGTCGTGATTTTATTTCGACGCAAACGGTTTCGTCGGCGCGGTAGATTCTTTATAATGACGCCCGTTTCCCCCACTTGGGCACACCGAAAGCTTAGAAGACGAGAGACTTATGATGGAAATTCTGCGTGGTTCACCTGCACTGTCTGCATTCCGTATTAACAAACTGCTGGCACGTTTTCAGGCTGCCAACCTCCAGGTCCACAACATTTACGCCGAGTACGTCCATTTTGCCGATCTGAATGCACCGTTAAATGAAGATGAGCACGCGCAGCTTGCACGCCTGCTGAAATATGGTCCTGCTCTGCAAAGCCACGCCCCGGAAGGCAAACTGCTGCTGGTTACGCCTCGCCCTGGCACCATCTCCCCGTGGTCTTCTAAAGCGACTGATATTGCCCACAACTGCGGTCTGCACCAGATTAGCCGCCTGGAACGTGGCATTGCCTGGTATGTAGAAGCCTCTACGCTGACAGCTGAGCAATGGCAGATGGTGGCCGACGAACTGCACGACCGCATGATGGAAACGGTTTTCTCTGCGCTGAACGATGCCGAAAAACTGTTTGCCCATCACCAACCGGCGCCGGTCTCCAGCGTTGATCTACTGGGTGAGGGGCGTCAGGCGCTGATCGACGCTAACCTGCGTCTGGGTCTGGCGCTGGCGGAAGACGAAATTGACTATCTGCAGGATGCGTTCACCAAACTGGGACGTAACCCGAACGATATTGAACTATACATGTTTGCGCAGGCCAACTCTGAGCACTGCCGCCACAAGATTTTTAACGCCGACTGGGTTATCGATGGTAAACAGCAGCCGAAGTCGCTGTTCAAGATGATCAAGAATACCTTCGAAACCACGCCGGACCACGTGCTGTCTGCCTATAAAGACAACGCTGCGGTAATGGAAGGCTCTGAAGTGGGCCGCTATTTTGCCGACCACAAAACCGGCCGCTACGATTTCCATCAGGAACCAGCCCACATCCTGATGAAGGTTGAAACTCACAACCACCCGACGGCCATCTCTCCGTGGCCGGGTGCGGCAACCGGCTCCGGCGGCGAAATCCGCGATGAAGGCGCAACCGGTCGCGGTGCAAAACCGAAAGCCGGGCTGGTGGGTTTCTCCGTTTCCAACCTGCGTATTCCTGGCTTTGAACAGCCGTGGGAAGAAGACTTCGGTAAGCCGGACCGTATTGTTACCGCGCTTGATATCATGACCGAAGGTCCGCTGGGCGGCGCAGCGTTTAACAACGAATTTGGTCGTCCGGCGCTGACCGGCTACTTCCGTACCTATGAAGAAAAGGTCAACAGCCACAACGGCGAAGAGCTGCGCGGTTACCATAAACCGATCATGCTGGCAGGCGGGATCGGTAACATCCGTGCCGATCACGTGCAGAAGGGCGAGATCGTCGTTGGCGCTAAGCTTATCGTCCTCGGCGGCCCGGCGATGAACATCGGTCTTGGCGGCGGGGCAGCCTCCTCTATGGCTTCCGGCCAGTCTGATGCCGATCTTGATTTCGCTTCCGTACAGCGTGACAACCCGGAAATGGAACGTCGTTGCCAGGAAGTTATCGACCGTTGCTGGCAGATGGGTGATGCGAACCCGATTCTGTTTATCCATGACGTTGGCGCGGGTGGACTGTCTAACGCTATGCCGGAGCTGGTAAGCGATGGCGGTCGCGGCGGTAAGTTCCAGCTGCGCGATATCCTCAGCGACGAGCCGGGTATGAGTCCGCTGGAAATCTGGTGTAACGAATCCCAGGAACGCTACGTGCTGGCGGTTGCTGCCGATCAATTGCCGCTGTTTGACGAACTGTGTAAGCGCGAGCGCGCGCCGTATGCGGTGATTGGTGAAGCTACCGAAGAACAGCATCTGACCTTGAGCGACAGCCACTTCGACAACCAGCCGATCGACATGCCGCTCGATGTGCTGCTGGGTAAAACACCGAAAATGACCCGCGATGTGCAGACGCTGAAAGCCAAAGGCGATGCCCTGAATCGTGACGAAATCTCGATTGCAGATGCGGTTAACCGCGTGCTGCATCTGCCGACTGTCGCGGAGAAAACGTTCCTCGTGACCATCGGTGACCGTACCGTTACCGGTATGGTTGCGCGTGACCAGATGGTTGGTCCATGGCAGATCCCGGTCGCCAACTGCGCGGTCACTACCGCAAGCCTCGATAGCTACTACGGCGAAGCGATGTCTATCGGCGAGCGCGCGCCGGTTGCGCTACTGGACTTCTCTGCCTCTGCGCGTCTGGCTGTCGGTGAAGCGCTGACCAACATTGCGGCAACGCAGATTGGCGACATCAAACGTATTAAGCTGTCGGCAAACTGGATGGCGGCTGCGGGTCACCCTGGTGAAGATGCTGGCCTGTACGAAGCAGTAAAAGCCGTCGGGGAAGAGCTATGCCCGGCGCTCGGCCTGACCATTCCAGTGGGCAAAGACTCTATGTCGATGAAAACCCGCTGGCAGGAAGGTAACGAGCAGCGTGAAATGACCTCGCCACTGTCGCTGGTGATCACCGCCTTTGCCCGCGTGGAAGATGTGCGCCACACCATTACCCCGCAGCTCTCTACTGAAGACAACGCCCTGCTGCTGATTGACCTCGGTCTTGGTCACAATGCGCTGGGCGCTACGTCGCTGGCGCAGGTTTACCGTCAACTGGGTGATAAGCCTGCCGACGTGCGTAACGTTGAGCAACTGAAAGGCTTCTACGATGCGATTCAGGCGCTGGTCGCTGCGCGTAAGCTGCTGGCCTATCATGACCGTTCTGACGGCGGTCTGCTGGTTACGCTGGCGGAAATGGCCTTCGCCGGTCACTGCGGTATTGACGCTGATATCCACTCTCTGGGTGAAGATCGTCTGGCGGCGCTGTTTAACGAAGAACTGGGTGCGGTGATTCAGGTTCGTGCTGCTGAACGGGAGGCGGTGGATGCGATTCTGGCTGCCCACGGCCTGGCAGACTGCGTACACTTCCTCGGTAAAGCCGTTGAAGGCGACCGCTTCAACCTGACCGCTAACGACCAGCCGGTGTTTAGCGAAAGCCGTACTACCCTGCGTATGTGGTGGGCGGAAACCACCTGGCAGATGCAGCGTCTGCGTGATAACCCGGAATGTGCCGATCAGGAACACGACGCTAAAACTAACGATGCGGACCCTGGTCTCAACGTTAAACTGTCGTTTGATATCAACGAAGATGTTGCCGCTCCGTACATCGCCACCGGTGCGCGTCCCAAAGTGGCCGTACTGCGTGAGCAGGGTGTGAACTCCCACGTTGAGATGGCAGCCGCCTTCCACCGTGCGGGTTTCGACGCCATCGATGTGCACATGAGCGACCTGCTGGGCGGACGTATCGGCCTGGGTAATTTCCAGGCGCTGGTGGCCTGCGGCGGTTTCTCTTACGGCGATGTGCTTGGCGCTGGGGAAGGTTGGGCGAAGTCGATTCTGTTCAACAACCGCGTCCGTGATGAGTTCGAAACCTTCTTCCATCGCCCGCAAACGCTGGCTCTCGGCGTGTGTAACGGTTGTCAGATGATGTCTAACCTGCGTGAGCTGATCCCGGGAAGTGACCTGTGGCCGCGCTTTGTGCGTAACCACTCTGACCGCTTTGAAGCCCGCTTCAGCTTGGTCGAAGTGACGCAAAGCCCGTCTTTGCTGCTTGCCGATATGGTGGGGTCGATGATGCCGATTGCCGTTTCTCACGGTGAAGGTCGTGTGGAAGTGCGTGACGGTGCGCATCTGGCTCAGCTTGAGAGCAAAGGTCTGGTGGCGCTGCGCTATGTTGATAACTTTGGTAAGGTGACCGAGACCTATCCGGCTAACCCGAACGGTTCGCCGAACGGTATTACTGCAGTGACCACTGAAAATGGTCGCGTCACCATTATGATGCCGCACCCGGAACGTGTGTTCCGTACCGTGAGCAACTCCTGGCACCCGGAAAACTGGGGCGAGGATAGCCCGTGGATGCGTATTTTCCGCAACGCGCGTAAACAGCTCGGTTAATTCGCGCAATAGTCATCAAGCCCCTCTTCACGAGGGGCTTTTTTTTGTCTGCCGGATGGAACCCGCCTGATGACGCTACGCTTATCAGGTCTACAGGGAAAATGCGGTTGTAGGCCGGATAAGGCGTTCACGCCGACATCCGGCAATAAACTCAGCGCTTGCACCTAAAAGTAAAGTGTCGGGAAATGCCGACATGGACAGGGTTGTGGTGTCGTCAGAAAGAGACGTTTAATTATTTGATTTAATAGGGATTTGTTTTTAATAGCTGCAAGTGTTGCTTATTGGCGACAGAGAGAACAAAAAACAGCCAGAATTGTTATTTGTGAAAATAATAATATTTTTCATACTTATCATTGTGTTAATAAAGTGTTTTGAATATTGGCACAGATGCTGCATAATATTAACCAGTGGCTCATTCACCTTCTTATGTCAGCCCCTTCGGGACGTGCTACATAAACTTCGAATGACGCACAACAAGGTGCCTGCCGTCCAACATCTGATATTAGCATTGCTCATATCAACCTCCGGGCGAAACGTCGAGTTAGGCACCGCCTTATTCCATAACAAAGCCGGGTTAATCCCGGCTTTGTTGTATCTGGCGTTCCCCTCAGTTAGCATCAATCTATTCCTGTCCATTGAGAGTAACGCCTTGAAGCGCTGGTCAGTTTTTCCCCGATCTTTACGTCAATTGGTGACGTTGGCCTTCTTGCTTATCCTGCTGCCGTTGTTAGTTCTGGCCTGGCAGGCATGGCAAAGTCTGAATGCCCTGAGCGCGCAGGCTGCGCTGACCAACCGCACCACGCTGATTGATGCCAGACGCAGCGAGGCGATGACCAACGTCGCGCTGGAGATGGAGCGCAGCTATCGGCAATACTGCGTGCTTGATGACCCAACATTGGCCAGGGTCTACCAAAGCCAGCGTAAACGCTACAGCGACATGCTGGATGCGCATGCGGGGGTGTTGCCGGATACCAAGCTCTACCAGGCGTTGCGTCAGGATCTTAACGATCTCGCGCAGTTGCAGTGTAAAAACAGTGGTCCTGACAGTGTGTCGGCTGCACGACTGGAAGCATTCGCCAATGCCAATACCGAGATGGTGCAAGCGACGCGTACCGTGATCTTTTCTCGTGGGCAGCAGTTACAGCAGGAAATAGCCGAACGTGGGCAGTTTTTTGGCTGGCAGGCACTGGTGCTGTTTCTCGTCAGCCTGGCGATGGTCTTGCTGTTTACCCGCATGATTATCGGTCCGGTGAAGGGCATTGAACGGATGATCAACTGTCTGGGAGAAGGGCGCTCGCTGGGGGATAGCGTATTATTTACCGGGCCACGGGAATTGAGATCCGTGGGGCAGCGTATCATCTGGTTAAGCGAACGCCTCTCCTGGCTTGAGTCGCAACGGCATCAGTTTTTACGCCATCTTTCCCATGAGCTGAAAACACCGCTGGCGAGCATGCGCGAAGGTACCGAATTGTTGGCCGATCAGGTGGTTGGCCCGTTAACAGCGGAGCAAAAAGAGGTGGTCGGTATTCTGGATGACAGCAGCCGCAACCTGCAAAAGCTGATTGAACAACTCCTTGATTACAACCGCAAGCTGGCTGATGACGAGGTGGAACTTGAAAGTGTGGAAATCACGCCGCTGGTGGAAAGCGTTGTTTCTGCGCATAGCCTGCCCGCTCGCGCCAAAATGATACATACTGATGTTGCGCTTGCGGTGAACACCTGCCTGGCAGAACCGATGCTGTTGATGAGCGTGCTGGACAATCTTTATTCCAATGCGGTGCACTATGGTGCTGAATCCGGTAACATTTGGATCCGCAGCAGTTTGCATGGCTCAACGGTATACATCGATGTAATGAATACCGGCACACCGATTCCAGAAGCAGAACAGACCATGATCTTCGAGCCTTTTTTCCAGGGGAGTCATCAGCGAAAAGGGGCGGTAAAAGGAAGCGGGTTGGGGCTAAGCATTGCCAGAGATTGCATCCGCCGTATGCGGGGCAAGCTGTATCTGGTTGATGACCATGCGCAAAACGTTTGTTTTCGCATAGAACTGCCGCTAGCTGCTGCGAAAAATCACTAAAATAAACCTAAGTCTGGTGAGTATGCCATACGTTGTTGTCCGAATGCTTAAACGACATTTTCTTCGTCGCGTCATCCTCGCAAGCCTGCCGTGCCTGGCGCTGGTTGGTTGTGTCCCGGACGCGGTGAATCATATTATCGGCGATCCCTCGCAGGAGAAAATTCCGCCTAATCAACTGGCAGACTACCTTGCAACCGACTGTACGGATATCTGGTCGCTGTCTGGCCAGTCTACAGAAACCAATCCGTTGTACTGGCTGCGGGCGATGGATTGTGCCAATCGCCTGATGCCGGTGCAGGCGCGTAGTGAAGCCAGCACCCTGATGACAGATACCTGGCAGGGCGCTTTCAGGCGTGGGATCCTGCTCGATAATGCCAACATTACGCCGCCTGAAAGGCGGGAGGCTGTTACGCGCCTCGATGCGTTAAGCCCGCAAATTCCGCCGCAGGTACGCCCGCTGTATCAAGTCTGGCGCAGCAGCCAAACGTTGCAGTTGCAGCTTGCCGAAGAGCGTATGCGCTACAGTAAACTCCAGCAGGCGTCCGACAGCGATCTCGATACGCTGCGCCAACAGCAACAGCATTTGCAGTCCCAGCTCGATCTCACGACCCGCAAGCTGGAGAATCTGACCGATATTGAGCGCCAGCTTTCTACGCGCAAACCTGGCGGTAACTACAATCCTGATGCGCTGCACGGGAACGATAAACTCACTACGCCTGATAACGAAGAAGGCGCAGCACCGTCTGCCGATGAGGTTACGCCATGATAAGCCGTAAGCCCGCGCATCTGCTGCTGGTGGATGACGATCCGGGCCTGTTGAAATTACTAGGAATGCGACTGACCAGCGAAGGCTACAGCGTCGTGACCGCGGAAAGTGGGCAGGAAGGGTTACGGGTGCTGAACCGTGAAAAAGTGGATCTGGTTATTAGCGATCTGCGCATGGATGAAATGGACGGCATGCAGCTGTTTACTGAAATCCAGAAAGTACAGCCTGGAATGCCGGTGATTATCCTGACCGCTCACGGCTCCATCCCGGACGCCGTTGCGGCGACCCAGCAAGGGGTGTTCAGTTTTCTCACTAAGCCAGTCGACAAGGACGCGTTGTATCACGCGATTGACGGGGCGCTGGAACAGTCTGCGCCCGCCACCGATGACAGCTGGCGCGAATCTATCGTTACCCGCAGCCCGCTGATGCTACGCCTGCTGGAACAGGCGCGGATGGTGGCGCAATCGGACGTTAGTGTCTTGATCAACGGCCAAAGCGGAACCGGGAAAGAAGTTTTCGCTCAGGCTATTCACAACGCCAGCCCGCGCAGCCAAAAACCTTTCATTGCCATTAACTGCGGCGCGTTGCCGGAACAACTGCTGGAATCAGAACTGTTTGGTCATGCACGGGGGGCTTTTACCGGTGCGGTGAGCAATCGTGAAGGGCTGTTTCAGGCCGCGGAAGGCGGCACGCTGTTTCTCGATGAGATTGGCGATATGCCTGCGCCGTTACAGGTGAAACTGCTGCGCGTATTGCAGGAACGAAAAGTCAGACCGTTGGGCAGTAACCGCGATATCGACATTGATGTGCGGATCGTTTCTGCGACCCACCGCGATTTACCCAAAGCGATGGCTCGGGGTGAATTTCGTGAGGATTTGTACTATCGCCTCAACGTGGTGAGCCTGAAGATCCCTGCGCTGGCCGAGCGTACGGAAGATATTCCGCTGCTGGCGAACCATCTGCTGCGCCAGTCTGCTGAACGGCACAAACCGTTCGTACGCGCCTTTTCAACCGATGCCATGAAGCGGTTAATGACCGCCAGCTGGCCGGGCAACGTGCGTCAGCTGGTCAACGTGATTGAGCAGTGCGTGGCGTTGACCTCTTCGCCGGTGATCAGCGACGCGCTGGTGGAGCAGGCGCTGGAAGGGGAAAACACCGCGCTGCCGACCTTTGTTGAGGCGCGTAACCAGTTTGAGCTCAACTATCTGCGTAAGCTGCTGCAAATCACCAAGGGCAATGTGACCCATGCGGCAAGAATGGCGGGGCGCAACCGCACCGAATTCTATAAATTGCTTTCTCGACACGAGCTGGATGCAAACGATTTCAAAGAATAAATCTGCGGATTATGTTAGCTTTATTCGATCAAAAGACAGGCGACCTTTTCAAGGAATAGCATGAAAAAGATTGATGCGATTATTAAACCCTTCAAGCTGGACGATGTCCGCGAAGCGCTGGCAGAAGTCGGTATTACCGGTATGACGGTAACGGAAGTGAAAGGCTTTGGCCGTCAGAAAGGCCATACCGAGCTGTACCGTGGCGCGGAATATATGGTGGATTTTCTGCCGAAGGTAAAAATTGAAATTGTGGTTACCGACGACATCGTCGATACCTGCGTCGACACCATTATCCGTACTGCCCAGACCGGCAAGATCGGCGACGGTAAGATTTTTGTCTTCGACGTGGCACGCGTTATTCGTATTCGTACCGGTGAAGAAGACGACGCGGCAATCTAAGCCGCGCCGTTAATTTGTAGGCCTGATAAACGTAGCGCATCAGGTCGAGTGATTGCCGGATGGCGGCGTAAACGCCTTATCCGGCCTACTCGCGTAACACATTACAAGACTTTGTGTGGACCGAAGCATTCGTAATGAATGTTCTCGTTTTTCACGCCCAGACCGACCAGCTGCTTCGCGGCGAACTGCATGAAACCAACCGGACCGCACAGATAAAACTGCATCGCCGGATCGCTAATTGCGCTTTCCAGTTTGTTCAAATCCATCAGACCTACGCTATCAAACGCACCTTTCGCGCGATCGACTTCGGTTGGCTCACGATACCAGGTGTGTGCGCTAAAGCGTGGCAGCGTTTTGCCGAGTTCATTGACTTCATCAGCGAAGGCATGCACGTCACCATTTTCTGCCGCGTGGAACCAGTTAACCTGCGCCGTATGCTTCGCTTTTGCCAGCGTATCCAGCATCGCCAACATTGGGGTTTGTCCCACGCCCGCGGAGATCAGAGATACCGGGGTGTCGGTCGCGACGTCCATAAAGAAATCGCCCGCAGGTGCGGCCAGGTGAACAACGTCGCCAACATTGGCATGGTTGTGCAGCCAGGTTGAAACCTGACCACCGTCTTCACGCTTAACCGCAATACGGTAGCCTTTGCCATCGGGTTTACGGGTCAGTGAGTACTGACGAATTTCCTGATGCGGGAAACCTTCTGGCTTCAGCCAGACGCCCAGATATTGCCCCGGATGATATTCAGCTACTGCACCACCGTCGACAGGTTCAAACTCAAAGCTGGTGATAAGTGCGCTGCGTGGAGTTTTTGCCACGATGCGGAAAGGACGGGTACCTTCCCAACCGCCATTTTTATTGGCATTTTCGCTGTAGATTTGCGCTTCACGGTTGATGAAAACGTTCGCCAGAACGCCGTATGCTTTGCCCCATGCATCCAGAACTTCCTGGCCTGGGCTGAACATTTCGTCCAGCGTTGCCAGCAAATGGCCACCTACGATGTTGTACTGCTCGGGTTTAATCTGGAAGCTGGTATGCTTCTGTGCGATTTTCTCAACAGCCGGCAACAGTGCCGCCAGATTTTCGATATTGCTGGCATATGCGGCAATAGCATTAAACAGCGCTTCACGCTGATCGCCATTACGCTGATTACTCATGTTGAAGATTTCTTTCAGCTCTGGGTTATGCGTAAACATGCGGTCGTAGAAATGGGCGGTCAGCTTCGGGCCTGTTTCAACCAGCAGGGGAATGGTGGCTTTCACTGTAGCGATGGTTTGTGCGTCAAGCATACGGTCTTCCTTTATCTGAGACTTTAATGATGTATGTCAAATACATCTTATAAAAAATACCCCTGCATTGTAAATGGTTCTTTGTAACTTTGCGTTGTAAAGGTTACATCGTGAAAAATCTGCATCACAAACCTGAAAAGAAATCCGTTGAAATTCAGCAGACCTTTGTTCTCCAAAGCCTTGCGTACCGCGAAGGTAATCGTTTGCGTAAAATCCTTTGTCAAGACCTGTTATCGAAGAATGATTCGGTTATACTGTTGGCCGAAGTCCTAGGGACTGCCTTTTTAGGCCGAAATTCTATTGTTAGCTGAGTCAGGAGATGCGGATGTTAAAGCGTGAAATGAACATTGCCGATTATGATGCCGAACTGTGGCAGGCTATGGAGCAGGAAAAAGTACGTCAGGAAGAGCACATCGAACTGATCGCCTCCGAAAACTACACCAGCCCGCGTGTTATGCAGGCGCAGGGTTCTCAGCTGACCAACAAATACGCTGAAGGTTATCCGGGCAAGCGCTACTACGGCGGTTGCGAGTACGTTGATATCGTTGAGCAACTGGCTATCGATCGTGCAAAAGAGCTGTTTGGCGCTGACTACGCCAACGTACAGCCGCACTCTGGTTCTCAGGCTAACTTCGCTGTTTACACCGCTCTGCTGCAACCGGGCGATACCGTTCTGGGTATGAACCTGGCACAAGGCGGCCACCTGACTCACGGCTCCCCGGTTAACTTCTCCGGCAAACTGTACAACATCATCCCTTACGGTATTGATGAGTCCGGCAAAATTGACTACGAAGACATGGCGAAGCAGGCCAAAGAGCACAAACCGAAGATGATCATCGGTGGCTTCTCTGCTTACTCCGGCGTTGTTGACTGGGCAAAAATGCGCGAAATCGCCGACAGCATCGGTGCATACCTGTTCGTCGATATGGCGCACGTTGCGGGTCTGATTGCCGCGGGCGTTTATCCGAACCCGGTTCCACACGCACACGTTGTGACCACCACTACCCACAAAACCCTGGCGGGTCCGCGCGGTGGCCTGATCCTGGCGAAAGGCGGTGACGAAGAGCTGTACAAAAAACTGAACTCCGCTGTGTTCCCAAGCGCGCAGGGCGGCCCGCTGATGCACGTGATCGCGGCGAAAGCTGTGGCGCTGAAAGAAGCGATGGAGCCTGAGTTCAAGGTTTACCAACAGCAGGTTGCCAAAAACGCCAAAGCGATGGTGGAAGTGTTCCTGAACCGTGGCTACAAAGTGGTTTCTGGCGGTACTGAAAACCACCTGTTCCTACTGGATCTGGTTGATAAAAACCTGACCGGTAAAGAAGCTGACGCTGCGCTGGGCCGTGCTAACATTACCGTTAACAAAAACAGCGTACCGAACGATCCGAAGAGCCCGTTTGTGACTTCCGGTATCCGTATCGGTTCTCCGGCTGTGACTCGCCGTGGCTTTAAAGAAGCTGAAGTGAAAGAGCTGGCTGGCTGGATGTGTGACGTTCTGGACAACATCAATGACGAAGCTGTTATCGAGCGCGTCAAAGGTAAAGTGCTGGATATCTGTGCACGTTTCCCGGTTTACGCGTAAGTAATACGGATTGCCAGATGGTGGTGTAAACATCTTATCCGGCCTACAGGTAACTCACATGTAGGCCAGATAAACGAAGTGCCATCCGGCAGTTATATTGACTTAAGCAAGATTGTTTCATCGATTAAAGCCGCCACTGGCGGCTTTTTCTTTGCCTGAATCCATTTTCTCAATAAACGTATTTCTCGGCCCTGATTCAACGTTACTGCGCCGACAATCACGTCATCCTGTAGGTTAAACCATATTGCTCTCTGCGCATCTGAATTGCCGCGTATGAGCCAGCTGTCTCCCTGCATTTCGCCAATAAACTGCAAATTATCGCGATATTGATCGGTCCAGAACCAGCCCGGCGTTGCTGCTGGCTGCGGTTGATTGAGCACCGCGGCGGCGGCAACCTGTGCCTGAAAATTGGCGTTTTCCCAGCTTTCGACGCGTACTAACGAACCGTCAGCCTGGCGCGTTATCGCTACGTCACCGGCGGCGAAAATCGCGGGATCGGAGGTGGTGCAGGCGGTATCAACGATAATGCCGTTCGCCGTCTCCAGCCCCGCTTCGCGGGCCAGCATATCGTTCGCCACGATACCGATGCCATAGATCACCGCATCAGCGGTGAGAGTTTCGCCGTTTTGTAGCGTGAGTGAGAGACACTCTCCTGCTTCGACATGCTCAATAGTGCTGTTAAGCAGTACTCGCACGCCCGCAAGTTGGTGGCGGGCTAGCAGATAGTCGCGCACCGGAGCAGGCGCGTTGCGGCCCATGACCGTTGGCGCCAGCTCCACTACCGTCACCTGACAGCCACGTTGAGTCGCGCTGGCCGCCAGTTCCAGACCAATGGTGCCCGCACCGACAATGACAATCGACTTGCCCGGCAATAAATTGTCGCGCAGGCGCTCGGCATCGCCCGCGTGGCGCAGGGTGAAGCAACGATCGCCCAGCTTATCCAGTTGCGGAAGGGGGCGTGCCGCAGCGCCCGTCGCAATCAGTAGCCGATCCCATGGATAACTCTGCCCATTAGCCAGCACCAACTGATGCGTTTGGCGGCCGAGCGTCCGCACAGTAACCCCCAGATGCAGCTGTACGTTGTGTTCCCGCCACCAGTCAGCGGGGAGTATCGGCTGAAGTTGCGGATTGTCGTCCAGTAGCATCGCTTTGGAGAGCGGTGGGCGTTCATAGGGCAGATGTTGCTCATCGGAAAACAGGTGTAATTCGCCGTCAAATCCTTGTTGGCGCAGTGCAGCGGCAGCCATAGCCGCCGACTGACCGCCGCCGACGATAGCGATAGTTTTTGGGTTCATAACGCCTCCTCAGAGATCCAGTCCGGCGGTGACGTGACGAATACCGCGAATACCCAGACCGGCGTCGGCATTGATCATCACGCCGCTCAATGTGCGGTTGTTACGCTTTGACGCCAGCATCACATACGGGCCGGTAAAATCCGCCGGCTCCGGGAAAAACTGTAGTGGCAAAATAGCGGCGATTTTTTCCGGCGTCAGCGACTGCATAATCGATGTATCGTTTTGTCCCAGCGCCTGCGGGCCGCGTAGATCTGTCGCCATACCGCATGGACCGACACCGTTAACACGAACCTTTGGTGCCAGCTCGTATGCCAGCTGGCGAATCAGCCCGGTAGCCGCATGTTTGCTGGCGGTATACAGCGGGCCGCCGCCGCCGGGATACCACGACGCATTGGACAGGGTAAAGATGATGCTGCCTTCGCTGGCGATAAGTGCAGGGGCACAGGCTTTTGCGCCCAGCAGATAGCCCAGCACGTTGACGTTAAACAGCTCATGAAAGCCGCTCTCCAGCGCATCCGCAGGCGTATTGACCAACGAGGCGTTGTGATCCCATATCCCCGCATTTCCGATAAAACAGTCCAGCGTACCGTAATGCGTCAGGATTTGATCTACCGCGCGCTGATAGTCGGTGTAGCAGGTGACGTTGCCTTCGATTGCCAGCACATGTTCGCCAAAGTGCTGACGCAGGCTGGCAACTTTAGCTGGCGACAGCTCCAGCGTGGCGACCCGCGCACCTTCTTCGATGAAACGCTCGACCAGCGCCAGGCCAAGACCGGAGCCGCCGCCGGTGATAAAGACCACGTTATCGCGTAAATCGCTCATCTTGCGTCCTCTGGAATATCAACAAACACATCGCTACCGTCCACATATACTGCGTAGGTGGTTAGCGGATCGGTGGCGGGTAGACACAACGCCTTGCCGGTTCTCAGGCAAAAACTGGCGGCATGCAGCGGGCATTCCACCGTAGCGTCGTCTTCCAGATAGCCTTCCGACATCGAGGCGTTACCGTGGCTACAGCGATCGTTAATGGCATAGAACTCGCCGCCAACGTTGAACAGCGCGATGACGGGCGAAGTATCAAGCCGGAGCGCTTCACCCTCCGGCAAATCCCCTACGGGGCAGGCATAAACACGACTCATCAGAACAGTACACTCAGGTTATGGGAGGTGATCACCGCTTGATCCAGCACGATCTCACGCTCCAGTAAGCGCCACTCATCGCCCGGCAAACGGCGCACTTTGTCTATGCGCATGCCGACGTAAAAGGTTTCATCGCGCTCTTTTTGCGCGCGATACAGCAGATAATTAAGGCGCACGGCAAAGACGTCGGGAACTCCAGTTTCACTGACCTGGCAGTTGCTGATCAGGTGCCGGGTACGCGACGGTGGCTCTTCCGCCCAGGCCATGCCGGTTTCCAGACGCGCGATACGACGTTCGAGCTGGTCTTTGTTGTCGTTGAAAATCCAGGTGGTCGGCGGCTGCACGCCTTTGCGACGATCGCGCGTCTGGGCATTGACCGTCGTACGCATGGTGTAGCGAATGTCTTCATCCAGTTGTGCCAGCCAGTCACGAAACTTCCAGTCATCCAGCAGGCTGGCTTCATGGTAGAGATACTGTGTAATGCGGTGGTGTAGTTCCTGAGAAACTAAGGTGCTCATTTCATCACCTCCTGCTGGTAAGCTGCGGTTTTCTCCTGCACTTCCTGCCAGCTTTCGCTGCTGAGCAAATCAGCCCAGCGCTGATACATGCCGCGCGCGGCGGTTTCCGAAAAGATGTAGTTGGTGATCCCCGGAATGCCGTCTTCACGACGTTTCTCCTGGCCAAGCCCCATTTCCAGACACAACCTGGTGTTGCGTGCGCGATGACCCTTCAACAGTTTTTGTATTTCACACCAGTTTTCCGAGTCGTCCTGCTCCAGGAATCCGGCGGGGCCAAAAGCCCGCGTTGCGCTGTTTTCAAACGCGGCTTTCACTTCATCAGAGGCGGCTTTATCGGTAATACAGAATGCCCACACTTCAACTTGATCCGGCCCGCGCGGATGCCAGACCCTTAAGGTGGCAGTACCGTTGAGCCAGGAAAGCGTTGGGAAAATGTTGTTGTGACCGGCCAGACGCAGGGCGCGAACTTTACCCAGACGCTGCTCGGCTTCCGCGTAGGTGTCACGGTAGTAGCTGGAGACTTCGCCGTCGACCCAGACATTGGCATCAGGATTTTCGGTAAAGAAAAATCCGCTACCGTGCCCATCCTGACCGAACTGTAGTGCGTCTTTGGCGGTTTCCCACACCGGGCGGGCGGTTTGTCCGTCTCCCAGGCGTTTATCGCTGCCGTCGTCTTTTGCCCCCAGCACCTGCACGGCCGAGGCATGGCTGAACAGCGCGTGATACTGGTCGCTGGCAAACTGTTCGGCGGGGAATTTCCAGTTACAATCGATGGTCCACTTCTGTACACCACCGACGATTTCGGTGCCGCCTTCACGACGATCCAGCACGCCGTCGAGATACCAGGCGATGTCGCCGAGATAATCGCGCAGCGCAGGCGCGGAGGTATCCCAGTTGCCGAAAATCAGTCCCTTGTAGCTCTCTACGCCAGGAACTTCGTTCAGCCCCCAGTGCGATTTGCACAGCCCTTGTGGGTAGGCGCGTGGCTCCAGCGGCACGTCGATCAGCTCGCCGTTAATGCCGTACGACCAGCCGTGATAAGGGCAGGTGAAGGCGCGGGTATTGCCACAGTCGGCGTAGCTGACACGCATTGCGCGGTGGCGACACTGGTTGAGAAACGCTTTGATGGTGCCGTCTTTCTGGCGAACCACCACAACTGCATCCTCGCCCATGTAGGTGTTAAAAAAATCACCGGGTTTGGGGATTTGGCTTTCGTGGGCGAGAAATAGCCAGCAACGTCCGAAGATGCGTTCCAGCTCCAGTTGGTAAATTTCAGGGTCGGTATAAATTCGTGGGGTAACGCGACCGTTTTGCGTGTCGATCAGTTGGTAGATGTCTAAATTTGAGGGTGTGGTCATATTTTTTAATCCTGAAAGCTAAGATGTATTGACCTTCTTTTTTTGTACCTTAAGGATGTTGCTGGTTAGTTATCAATCTGTGAAATAGTAAATTTCTACCAGTTGAGACATTTTTTCGATAACAAGGAGAAGGGCATGGAACTGAGGCACTTACGCTATTTCGTAGCGGTGGCGCAGGCGCTGAATTTCACCCGAGCGGCAGAAAAGCTGCATACCTCTCAGCCGTCGTTAAGCAGCCAGATCCGCGATCTGGAAACGTGCGTGGGTGTTCCGTTGCTGGTGCGGGATAAACGAAAAGTTGCGCTGACGGCGGCGGGTGAGTGCTTTTTACAAGATGCGCTGGCGATCCTCGAACAGGCGGAAAACGCCAAAGTTCGTGCTCGTAAAACGGTGCAGGAAGATAATCATTTCGCCATCGGTTTTGTCCCTTCCGCAGAGGTAAATCTGCTGCCGAAGGTGCTGCCTTTGTTTCGTTTAAAACAGCCTGATACGCACATTGAGCTGGTGAGTCTGATCACCACTGAACAGGAAGAGAAGATCCTGAGTGGAGAGCTGGATGTGGGCTTAATGCGCCACCCGGTGTACAGCCCGGATCTCGATTATCTGGAGCTGATTCATGAGCCGTTAGTAGTGGTTTTACCGGTGAATCATCCGTTAGCGAATGAGCAAGCAATCTCCGCAGAACAACTACACGGCGTGAATTTTGTCAGTACCGATCCGGCCTACTCCGGCGCGTTAGCGATGATTGTCAAAAACTGGTTTCAGCGACAAAAAAGCCAGCCCAACATTGTGCAGGTGGCAACCAACATTCTGGTGACCATGAACCTGGTCGGCATGGGGCTGGGGGTGACTTTGATACCCGGTTATATGAATAATTTTAATACCGGACAGGTGGTTTTCCGTCCTATTGTTGGCGATGTTCCGACCATTGCGCTGTTGATGGCGTGGAAAAAAGGCGAGCTAAAGCCCGCCCTGCAGCATTTTATCGAACTGGCTCAGCGCCAGCCGATGTTGTGAGCCATTATTTCACGAGAACGGTGATGGTTGCGGTACCGCTAAATTTCCCCGGCGCGGGCGTGCCGCCGAGCATATTAATCGGCCAGGCTTCCAGGTTGATTACTCCCTTGCCGGAAGGATCGATATTGATCAATCCATTTGTGAACGGGACATTGACATGGGTCCCGTCGATACGGGCCATTCTCACACCGATGTCCGGGACGTTATTGGCTTCCTGGCGGCGGGCGACTAACGTGTACTGCTCAATCACATCATCAGCATCAATCCTCATTTCCATGCTATTTTTGATGGTTGAGGTATCACCGCAGTCATAGTGAATGTCAAAATTGACCGGTGTATAGCCGTCCGGCATCTGGTCCTTGGTGGTGAAACGGTTGGCGTTGATAAAACCGAGATCGACCTGAATCACGTCGCCCTGGTTGATTTTACAATCCTGGGGCACGGTGATGCTCCCCTGGATGCGCAGTTCGGCGATATCTTCCATGCTGCTCACCGATGGTGGGGTGGACGAACTGGTCCATCCGGCCTGTACTGAGGCGACCAGGGTGTCTGGAATTACCAGTTCCCCCAGGAAGGGTTTGGTGACGTACAGCGTAAAACGGGTGCTCGCGCCAATGGTTACCGGCGCGGCGCGGATCTCCGCTGGGTCAGCCGTGCACACGCTACCTTTGCTGCTGCTGGGGCTGTAAGAGCCACTTTCCTGGATAGGTTTAGTGTTCAGCGGCGTGACCGCCGTCTTCCCAGGAATGTCATCAACTTCAGTTTTAATATCCAGATTATCATTCAACTGGTAAAAGCCGCTGAGTTTACCGTTTTTAGATAGCGCGCTGGTGACCGTATAGTACAACGCCACTTTGCTACCCGCGCTACAGCTGCAATCGATTTGATAAGCATTGCCTGAGAGCGGCGTTGGCAGTTCCAGCGAGGTTCCCGCGACGTTCTGTGCTTGCGTCCAGTCGCTGGCTATATTGACGTTAAAGCTTCCCGTCGCGGAGCAGGCCCCGTTCACCGCGTAGACCGGGGTGATAGGTAGCGCCAGTAGCACGGCGGTAATCCCATTTTTCATCCACAGACTCTTTATTGACATAGCGCGTTCCCATTTTGTATTGCGGTGTTGCGAGCAGAATCTTCCGGCAGGCTGAAGGTAAACTGGCACTGTTGATCTGGCTGATTACCCCAGCGCACGGACCAGATCTGCGGCTGGCTGTTTACACCAGTGATATACAGCACGCCACCTTCATCGACGATGCTCTGCTGCGTCTGACTGCTGGCGATGGCGCCGAAGGGCAGTGCTTTTCCGCGCGCATCGGTGAGTTTCAGCAGTACGCGGTAGCCGGTCCGGGCAATAAAGTGTGCCGTTACGGCGGCACCGCGATTAGGCACTACGGTGCGCACCGTTTCGGTGACGTCGACGTTATCCGGCATCATTGTGGTATCGAGAGAGATGGCGTTTTCCTGATACGCGGTCAGATAGGGGATCACGGCATAGCCAAAATAGTCGGTGGCGATGCCGGGGTAATTTTTCACCCGGATCCCTGCCGCGCCGTTGGCGTCAATCAGCGCAAAGGCATTGCCCAGCGACTGCGACAGGGTCACGCCGTGACGATGGGCGACAATACCACCTGAGAGACCGTAGCTCAGTTGGCGGTTATCGCTGCTGTAGTCGTAACCGGCATTCACGGTGCCGTAGGCAGAACGGTAGCTGCCGTACAGACTGCTGCTGCCCGGATCGCCGCCTTCGCTTTGCCGTTGTTTCAGGTTATAAGTCAGCCGACGGTCTTCCAGCAGCGAGCCATTGATGCCCACTTCGTGCTGAGTAGCGCGATCGCGCTGGTCAGTGGTGCGCCAGGTTGCCTGCGCATGCGACAGCCAGCGATCCAACGGCACGCTCAGGCTGAGCGACAGCGTACGGTCGTTGTCGCTGTCATGTGAGTCGGTAAACTGGCCGCTGAGGTTATAGCTCACGCCCCACAGATTGCCGTTCAGGCCAATGGACAGGTTTTTATCCTGCTGCTCGCGATCCCAGTACTCCTGCTGCGAGCCAGAGGCGTAGAAACTGATACCAGAAAACAACGTCTGGCTGACAGTGAACTGAGCTTCATTGCGCAGGTGATCGCCGCCGTTGATACCCTTCTGGTTGGCGTCGGAGAAGTTGAAATAACCGCTGCTGGTGTAGCGGTAGTAGCTTAGCGACACGCTGGTGCCGCTTTCCGGTAGGTCTTTGATGTACTGGGTGCGCCAGCTGTAGCCATGATAGCTTTCATCATTATCAAGCTGAGTGTCCGCGCGGCTGACGTCCATCGATACTGCTCCCAGAACGCCAAGCGTAGAGCCGAGGCCCAGCGCCAGCGCTCGGTAGTCCTGCGAGGCGTTCAGGCCGCCGTAAAGCGTGAACGCGTTGTTCAGACCATAGCTGGCGGTGCTTTCAAGGAACTCCGGCTCGTGGCTATCCTGCGAGCTGGCAGCGCGAAAGCGCCCCGCGGTGACGCTGTATTTTAGATATCCCGGTCTTTGCATCTGCGGCAGCGCGGAGAACGGCTGGACGAAATGACGTATGCTGCCGTCGGCTTCTTCGATAGTGACGTCTAAGTCGCCGCTGAACGCCGAAGGGTAGAGATCGTTGATTTCAAAAGCCCCCGCCGGAACGTTGCTTTGATACAGGATGTAGCCGTTTTGCCGTACCGTAACGATAGCGCTGGAGTTGGCGATGCCGCGAATGGTCGGCGCAAAACCGCGCTGGCTGTTGGGTAGCATGGTTTCATCAGAGTACAGCCGCACGCCGGTAAACTGATAGCTGGAGAACACCGTGCCTTCGGTGGCGCTCTCGCCTATCACCAGCTGCGATTTCAGGCTTTTGATATCCCGTTGTAGCCAGCTATTAATGCTATCCCAACGCGTGTCATTATCGCTGTGCGCCCAGGTCGAGTAATTGCGTAGTCGCCAGGGGCCGATGTTGGCGCCATTTTGCATATTCAGATACTGGCGCCGATCGCTGTCGTTGTCGTACTGGTTTTGCGAACCGCTAAAGTTGTAGTTGGTGAACAAAACCGGCATCCCGTCGTCCCAGCGAGCAGGATCTACATAGCCGCGGGCGTCACGGTAAAGGGCCATCTGCGGCACGCTGAGATTCAGTCGGCTGTGGTTGATATCAAACTGTGAGATGCTGCCGGGAATCGCCTGCGTCAGGTCGGCAACCGTCGTGGCGTTGTCCTGCTCCGCCAACTGTGGATAGTTGTCGATTTTAAAGCCCAGTTCACGCAATTGCCCGAGGGTGAACTGAGGAATCAACTGGTGTTCTTTACCTGCAACGAACGGCAGCTTACGCTGGCCGGTTTTCTTGTTGTTAATATAAATATCAACAATATATTCGCCGGGAAGCTGGGCGTTATTCTGCGAAAATACCGCCAGATCCACCGCCTGTTGGCCGCTTTTCTCCGTTTCCAGAAGGGTTGGATCAAAGTAGAAGTCACCGGCCCAGGCATGGCCGGAGGCCAGGCATCCGCTGGCGATTGCGCAGTGCAACCAGAAGGCAAGTGGCTTCACGGTTGATAAATTCGGCGTTCTTTGCGTCATATCGCTTGTCATTCCCTGAGAGCTATCATCGTGAGGCGCGGCTTATTGCAGCGTCTGGGTTTCTGTTTTGGTGGTACCGCCATAGTCGTTGATCGCGGCCCACTGCACCGTTTTCCCTGCGGCGGCGGGGACCGCCAGCCGTTTATGCTCGCCGGGAGCGATGTAATCGATTTTATTCGTGAGATCGGTTTTCCCTAGCGCAAGACCGGCGAATACGACGTGATAAGCCGATGGGTTATATATATCTAACTCATTATTGCTATATTTATATTCAAGAGATTTATAAGCGTCGTAAGGCTTGCCGACTAAATTTGTCGGGCGATAAAATAGTTTTATTCGTGTTTTAAATACCAGCGTTAGCGTATTATTATTCGCATCGGTGGTTTGGTTTTTGGCAGGAATAGCGCGCACATTAATAAAGAACAACGATTCTTTATCGTTAGCAATGTTTTCAGATGATTTTATAATTCGTAATGATGAATCGTTATCAGCATCGAGGCGAAAAAGCGGCGGCGTAATAATAAAGGGGCCTCGTGCGGTTCCCTGTGCATTGTCGACCCACGACTGCAATAAATAAGGCAGACCTTCACTGCGGTTAGCCACCGGCAGCGCGGCCTCTTTTTTCCCAGCATCGTAGATGACACGGGTTCTCTGTAGCACAATACCGCCAGCGAGGCTTTGGCTGACCCAACTGCCCAGCACCAATGCCAAAGCGAGCGCGGTGTTTTTTTTCATCGCTGTAATCCTTAACCTGATGTCAAAAAACGTCTCTTTCCATCTCAGCGGGAAGAAGGGATGGAAAGAGACGGTATACGGGATTAGCGGTAGTCGATGGTGACGTCAACGCTGGCGTTGGCTTCGCCTGGGGAGATCTCTTTAGAATCTACAGTGGAGACGTAATAGGCTTGTAGCCCTACGATAGTGGTGCCATCGGCTTCCGGGGCAAAGCTGATTTTTGAATCAGCCGCGGGCAGCTTATTCAGCACCATCGTTGCGTTGTCGCTGGCTCTTGCGATACGGATGCCCACGCCGGTTGCGGCGGTATCCATGCTGCTAACGGCGACCAGATCGTCGTGATCGGCTACGGTGCCGCCAGCGCGCGTTTCCAGCCACAGTTGGAACGAGTTGTCCGTTGTGCCATCAACGTGCTCCCACGGGGTGGCTGGGCAGTTTTCCAACGGAATATTAACCGGAATCGCCGGGCTGGTATCACCGACAGTTTTAAACTGCGCGGCGGCGTAATGACCCAGTTCCACGTTGATGACGTCACCATCGGCGAATTCACAGGTGCTGGTTAGAATTTCACCCGTAAATTCAATTTTACCGTCCGTCGCCCATGCGCTTCCCGCAGAAAGCGCCAGCAAGCTAACCGCTATAGATTTTGCAATTTTGTTCATTAAAGTCCCTCTTATTTGATAAACCTGTTAGCAATTAAATTAATGAAAAGACAAAGATCAAAATTAATTGCTGGGCAATGGTATTCGATATGCGCTGGCAGTCATATTAATAAGCGAGATTTTCAGATTATATTTATTAAAAATGAACGAGCTAACTGCTATTACATTTAAATAATTTTAAATTGGTGGGGAGTCAAAATATTGTAATCACGAATATTGGCTGTTAAGTGATATACTTGTGATGATATTAAGGCTTTTGTTATTCATCTGAGTATTTTTCGCAAAATCCATTCAATTCCTTGCATTACTGTTTATTCATCCCAGCATGTTCTCTGCTGTAAAATCATACAGATGTAAACGATTGCGGATGCGGATGACCAATCGTGTTGGTTAAAGGTGATGTTTGTCACAATTATTTCGTAAATGTGAACGGTAGTACTCTTCAGAATGTGGTTTGAGTCATTAGACTAGGGCTTCCAAAACAGGAGGACCCATGGCTTTGCATTCCACGCGCTGGCTGGCGCTCGGTTATTTCACCTATTTCTTTAGCTACGGTATCTTTCTGCCTTTCTGGAGCGTCTGGCTCGAAGGGTTAGGGCTGACGCCGGAAACCATCGGTTTACTGCTGGGCGCGGGGCTGATTGCCCGTTTTCTCGGTAGTTTGCTGATTGCGCCGCGTGTGAGCGATCCCTCCCGGCTGATCTCAGCGTTACGTATTCTGGCTCTGTTGACGCTGGTGTTTGCGCTGGCCTTCTGGGCGGGAACCAACGTGGCGTGGCTGATGGTGGTGATGATCGGCTTTAACCTTTTTTTCTCACCGCTGGTACCGCTGACCGACGCGCTGGCCAACACCTGGCAGAAACAAATCACCATGGATTACGGTCGGGTGCGACTATGGGGATCGGTAGCCTTTGTGATCGGCTCCGCGCTGACCGGCAAACTGGTGAGCCTGTTTGACTATCGGGTGATCCTGGTCCTGCTATCGCTTGGCGTCGCCTCGATGCTGCTGGGCATGATGATTCGCCCGAGCGTGCAGCCAGCGGGTGAAAACCGTCAGCAGGAGAGTGCGGGATGGCCCGCCTGGTGCGCGCTGATAACCCAGAGCTGGCGTTTTCTTGCTTGCGTGAGTCTGCTACAGGGGGCGCATGCTGCGTATTATGGTTTCAGCGCCATCTATTGGCAGTCTGCTGGATATTCCGCTTCGGCGGTGGGCTATTTATGGTCACTAGGTGTGGTGGCGGAGGTGATTATTTTCGCGCTTAGTCACAAGCTGTTCCGTCGCTTTAGCGCCCGCGATCTGCTGCTGCTTTCCGCCGTTTGCGGGGTGGCGCGTTGGGGATTGATGGGCTGGAGCACCGAGCTGCCGTGGCTGATCGTGGTGCAAATCCTCCATTGCGGAACCTTTACCGTCTGCCACCTGGCGGCAATGCGTTATATCGCGGCACGCCAGGGGAGCGAAGTTATTCGTTTGCAGGCGGTGTATTCCGCGATAGCGATGGGCGGCAGTATCGCCATCATGACCGTATTCGCGGGCTATCTGTACCAGAATCTGGGCAGCGGCGTGTTCTGGGTGATGGCGCTGGTGGCGCTCCCGGCAATCGTTCTGCGCCCGAAGGTGGTCGCGCAGCCTGCAACGTTATGATTCGAGAATTTTGCGGATCTGCTGCTGCTGATGCGGCGTAAGCGCCAGATCCGCATGAATCAACGGGGGTGAAAATAGCGGTAGTGGCGTGGTGTACGGCGTAATAATCAGCGTTACACCGCGCGGAGCACCCTCTTTTTGAAAGTCCTGCATCGGCATATGTTTTACGTTGAGCGGCAGCAGCGTCAGTTCGCGTAGCTGTTGCTCTATATGCACTTCAAGTTGTTCATTACTACCGGTCAGCAGGATTATCTGCTTTTCGTGTAAATCCTTCTCCTGCATCAGCCAGGCGCCGAAAATAACGGCCACCAGCCCGATCTCTTCTTCGGAAAATTGCACATCGTATTCGGCCTCGAAGCCGTGAATCGCCTCGCGGGTAGTACGAACCAGCCGGGGATAAAGGCGGCTGAACTCCTCCGGCAGCGTGTTATCAATGCCGATGGCAAACACGCTGCGGTTCAGTGCCTGAGCCAGGTGGATATACAACTGGTCATTCAGCCCTTGCTCATCGCTGAAGCGCACATTGCCATACTCGCGAAAACGTAGCACCAGCCGTGCAATAGCAAGACGCAGGCGGCGATCCTGATGGTGATTATCGCGAATCGGGTCGGGGATACGAAGCATTGAGAACAGCAACGCCATAAACAGCGATTCGCCCAGTGGTGCACTCTGCATGACGTGGCGCTGCCAGTGACGGCCAATTTCCTCTGCGAGCGGATATTCCGCGCAGGATTGCGCCCAGCGTTGCTGGAGTGGGTTAAACTCCGGGGTGATCCCCGCGTGGTGCTGTAGCAGGCAATACTGTAAATACAGACGCAGGAACTGGATGTCACGACACTCAAACGGTTTCTGCAAGCGCCGGGAACACAGATTAATGAGCGCATGCAGATTGGTGTCGTCATACAGCGTACGTGCGATCCCCCTTTGTTTAAGTTCTGCTTTTAACGCCGGGGTAAACTGCTGAGCGATAAAGGCAGGGCAAATCCGCAGGCCACGGCGCAGCCACTGCAACAGACACAGACGTTGATTTAGCGGGGTTCCTTCGATCGTATAGCCACCATTCTGCGCGGTGGCTATCGCGAGCCGGTGATAGCGCTGGATTTCGAGTCCTGCGCCAATAATATCTTCCTGAACCGTGGCATCATCGACGCCGTTGAGGCTGCTGAAGGTTTGTGTAGTCGCGATTTGCCCCGGCAGGAAAAGCGTCAGCAGCACCTGGCAACGGCGCTGGGGAGCGGAAAGTACAGATGGTGGGGCAAGCGTTGACATCATCTGTAGGATCTCCCGTGAGTATGTTTGATAAGAATAGCTAAAGTTTGCTCATAGATTTTGAGAATGGAATGCTTTCCACCAGGAATGCTGGAGAGCGTCACAGAATTTTTAACGTGCGGAACAGATAGCGGTAGTGGAACGCAGCGCGTTAATCCGCTTTTTCACTGTTTTATCTTTTGTTTAGATATGCCAGAGATGTACTGCATGTCATGTTAAACATGATGGAGAATATTTTATTCCGCTATGGGGTTCCGTTCACCCCAGCGTTATCACTTCTCTGAATCAGAGATACCCGTGAACGTGCAAGGGAGGCTCACCGCCGCCTCCCTTGCATCCCAGGCTCCCGGCGGGAAAATCGTCGCGATGCGATTCATTCGTCTTATGCCGTCTGCCTGTCGGGTCGGGGACGAGCCTGCGTCCCTGCAGGCCGTCCCCTCTGCCCGCATCCATGCGGGCAGACCCGGTCAGCCGTCAACGACTCATCGATTTTCAGCCGGACCGGGGTCATCGCTTCAACGCTCTGACTTCCAGTGAAACCCGTTTTGCTGTTTAAACAAAAAACGCAGATGGTCAGGTGTGGGTTGGTCCGGCTGAAAATTGCCGACGTGTTTCCGTAAGGCCGGGAGAGCCAGCATGGATGCTGGCTCAGGGCGCGCTTTGCAAGGACGCTACCTCGCGCCCGGCCCGGTAGCCTGGAGGAATAAGCGGAGGGTATTGCGTAGCAACAATTTTCCCGCGGGGAGCCGGGATTGTTAAGGGTACGGCGATAGTACCCTTAACACGTTCACAGGCAGTATCGTTTCAGAGAAGTGAAAAACATAAGGTGAACGTAGCAATATACCGGAGGCAACAGATTCATTACCTCCGAAACAGCTGTCTGGCGTTACTTACCACGGCTCAGCGTTAATCCCACATCACCACCTGGATGCACAGACAACAGCGTCTCCTTTGAGTAACCGCTTTCGCTCATCAGGCAGGCACAGGCGGCGTCAAAGATAGCCAGCACCAGTAAAATAGAGGTGGTGGCTAACATGTTCAGCGGGTCGGCCTCACGCTGGACGCCGGTGGAAATCACCAATCTCGACGCTTTAGCAATGGCTGAATCGGCGTTTTCAGTCACGCTCAGAATCGGCACATTTCGCGCATTCAACCCGGGCAACAGCCGGGTGAGTTCGTCCGAATTCCCCCCACGCGACAGCATAATCACCAGGTCGTTGTCGCGTAAAAAACCGAGATCGCCATGCGCCGCGTCCGTCGTGTTGAGGTAGATCGCCGGGCGTTCCACGCACGCAAGCATATGCGCAACTTTACGCGCCGCAATGCCGGAGGTACCGACGCCAGTGACAACGATTTTGCCCCGGCAACCGCGCAGCTCCGCCATTAGCGACTGCCAGAGCGGTTCAGTCAGATGCTGCCCCAGACCCGCCAGGGCATCGCTATAGAGCTGAAATACGCCGGTAGCCTGAGACCAGGAGTTACTCATGCTTCCTCCTGCATCAACTGGCGATATTTCATATGATCCTGATACATCTCGTGGAATACCCGATATTTGCGATCGTAGTACTGCTTAATGCGATTTGTTTGCGGGGTAACCGTTTTACCAATCCGACTCATCGCCGACATCGCTTCCGGGAAGGTTTCGAATACGCCCGCGGCGATAGTTCCCATCATGGCGCCACCCAGCAGCATGGCCTCGCTCTCTTCAGGCAGCAGCATGGCGCAGCCGGTGGCGTTGGCATGTTCCTGAACGAAGATCGGGTTTTTCGTCCCGCCGCCGCTGGCCATTATCGTATCGATGGTGTAGCCGCTTTGATTCATCGTTTCAATGATATGGCGGGTTCCCAGCGCAATGGCCTGGATGGTCGCAAGGTACTGTAGCGCCATATCTTCCGGCGTACGTGACAGCTTCAGTCCGGTGATTGCGCCCGTGAGCGTTGGGTTAGCGCGCGGCGAGCGGTTGCCGTGGAAATAGGGCAGGATGTGCATGTCGCGGGTTAAAAACGCGATATCTTCCGGCTCACCGGCCATTTTACGCAACAGCGCATTCAGCACTTCGTAAATGGTTTGCCCCTGAGATTTAGCCTGCGCCAGCAGGGTTTCGTAGCAAGGATGCGACTGAATAACGTGGTCGATTAACGCCCCGGTTGCCGACTGCCCACCTTCGTTAAGCCAGTATTCTGGCAGTACGGCTGAGTAGTAAGGACCCCAGACGCCGCCGATAAAACGTGGCTCTTTGGAAATTGCCATGTGTCCGGTAGAGGTGCCGCCAATCAGCGCGATACGACGGTCAAAATCCGCCACCTCGCCGGAAACACCGCTTGCCCCGAGCGTGCCGAGGGTACCGGCGTGGGCATCGATGATCGAGACGCTGACAGCTGTCCCCGGAATCAGCCCCATTTCGCTGGCGGCGCGCGCAGACAGCCCGTGACCGAGCGGTTCGCCCATGGTTTTCACGTAGCGACCAATTTTGGCAGCATCATGCTCCAGCAAATCTTCCAGCCCAATCTGGCGGAAATAGCTGGCATCCCATTTGTCTTCATGGCCCATATAGGTCCATTTACACACCGTCGAACACAATGAGCGCGTGTCATCGCCCGTTGCGCGCCAGGTCAGGAAATCGGGCAGGTCAAAATAGTAGCCCGCATTAGCCCATGTATTGGGCATATGCTGCTTCAGCCACAGCAGTTTTGGCGTCTGCATTTCCGGGGAGATAATGCCGCCAACGTAGTCCAGCACCCGATGATGCAGGGCGTTGATGCGCTCGGCCTGAGTAATGGCACGGTGATCCATCCACACAATGATGTTCTGTTCGCTGCGCCCGGACGGGCTGATGGTCAGCGGTTTACCTTCTTTGTCCAGCACCACCAGTGAACAGGTCGCGTCAAAGCCCAGACCTTTCACCTGGATAGGGTTGATATCCGACTGGTTAATCGCATCGCGAACCGCGTTACACACCGCCTGCCAGATGTTATCGGAAGACTGCTCAACAAAATCAGCCTGCGGGCGGTAAATCTCGATGGCCCGACTGGCCTGACCGACCATTCTGCCGTTGAGATCAAACACGCCAGCACGGGCGCTTCCGGTTCCGACATCCACACCAATAAAGTAACTTGCCATAATTTTTTCTCCTGAAATCAGGCTTTACGATTCTGTAATGCGATAAAGAGGATCAGCACCGCGCCCCACAGCGCCATCGTCAGATAGCTGCTGACCCCCAGCAAGTTAAGGCCGCTTTCCAGCATTTGCAGCACAATCAGTGCCAGCACCAGGCCGATAATGCGCCCGAAGCCGCCATCCGGGTTGATACCGCCGAGGACGGAGGCAAGGATGGTGACCAGCAGGTAGGATTCACCGTATCCGGCTTTAGCTGAGTTGAATTTCGCCATCATCAAAATGGCGGCGACCCAGCCGAGCAGGGCAGAAATCACGTACACCGAAATTTGTACCCGTACGGTATTCACGCCGCTGTAGCGGGTAGCCTGTTCATTGGAACCAACGAGATACAGGCTGCGCCCAAGCGTGGTGTGTTCCAGCAGTACCCACAGCAGGATTGCCACCAGGAAAAAGAGCAGTAGCGCCACCGGAACACCGGCAATCGTGGCGTTACCAAGGTACTGAATGGCGGTCGGAAAACCGGAAATCACCGTCCCGTTGGAAAGCAGAATATTCAGCCCGGAGATAAGCGTCATCGTGCCGAGCGTGGCGAGAATAGGCGAAACCCCGACCCAGGCAATCAGCGCACCGTTGAGCGTGCCGATAGCCACCGCCACGGCAGCGCCAGCCAGCAGCGCCAGCACCAGAAACAGCGGGTTATCCGGATGGGTGACGATAATCGCCGCCATCACCAGCGAGCAGGCGTTCGCCCCGGCAATAATCGACAAGTTAATGCCGCCGGTCAGCATGGTCATGCCCATCCCGAGGGCCAGCATGCCGAGGATTGGTAGCTGTGAGCCAATCGACTGGAAGTTAGCGACGCTAAAGAAACGGCTGCCGAGCAGGGCCGAGAAGACCAGGGCGACGACCACAATAATCACGCATTGCAGACGAATGATGGCATCACCGGGTAAATATCTGGCGATTGTTTTCATCTCAAAGCTCCCTTGCCAGTTTGCGTTTTTCGTTCCAGGCCGTGGCGCTAATGCTGACCAGGATAATGGCGCCGCTGAACACGGTGTGCCAGTAAGAGGAGACACTGAGCAGCGTCAGGCCATTTTGTAAGAAGGCCAGCAGAACCACGCCGAGCAGGGTTCCGGTCAACGTACCGCGCCCGCCGCTCATGCTGGTTCCGCCGAGTACTACTGCTGCCAGCACCGTCAGCTCAAAGCCGAGCAGCGAATTGGGCGCAACTGACTGGGTGATTTGTGCCTGAACCACGGCGGCAATGCCTGCCAGAATGCCCATGTAGCCATAGACGTAAAAATGCAGCTTCAGCAGATTCAGCCCAAGGCGCGAGGCCGCGTCGCGGTTGCCGCCCATGGCGTAAACCTGACGACCAAGACGGGTATAGTTCATCAGCACGGCGGTAAAGATGATCACCGCCGCCAGGCACAGCAGGGGCAGGGTCAAACCGTAGTCGTAGCCATCCGCCGCGGTGAACGAGAACCAGTTAATGCCGTTCATAAACCAGTCCGGGAAGCCATACAGCCAGGTGCCTTTGGTGGCGTAAACCAGCAGGCCGTAGTAGACGTTCAGCGTCGCGATGGTAATGATGATTGCCGGGACGCGCAGCCAGTAGACCAGAAAACCGTTGATCAGCCCCAGCAGCAGGCCTACCGCAATGGCAATGATTAACGCCAGCGCGAAGTTGCCGCCGTGACCGATAACCCAACTGGCCATTGCATACTGGGCTATCGCGGTCATCGCCGGAAATGAGATATCGATCCCGCCGGAAATCAGCACCACAAACAGTCCACAGGCCAGGATGCCGAGAATCGCGTAGCTGGTGGCCACATCCGTCAGGTTCCCCAAAGACAGGAACTCGTCGGTGCTGACGCTCAGCCCAACGGCAAGGGCTACAACCAGCAGGCCCAGCCAGAACTCATGTTGCCCGATTAAACGGGAGAGATGCATCTTATTCATTGATTACCTCGACCACTTCAGCAATCTCCTCTTCACGGCATTGATGAGGATTAAATTCTGCCACCAGCTTGCCGCGACGCATTACCAGCACGCGGTGGCTGTTGTAATACGCTTCCGGGATTTCATCGCAAATCATCAGCACCGCCATACCCTGTTCCGCCAAATCGCGGGCTATCTGGTAAATGCCCTCTTTGTTGGCGATATCCACGCCGACGGTAGGCGAGTCGAGGATCAGGATGCGGGGATTGGTCGCCACCCATTTGGCAATGGCGATACGCTGGGCATTACCGCCGGAAAGGGTTTTGACCGGCATGTGCGGATCGGACACTTTGATATTCAGTTCGCGGATTAAATCGGCGACCAGCTTTTGCGCTTTACGATGATCGAGCAGGCCGCTACCGGTGTGCAGTTGATCAAACACCGTGACGATGGTGTTGTCATAGATCGACTGCTCCATGATCAGCCCCTGCGTCAGGCGATCTTCTGAGACATAGCCGATCCCGTGTTGGATGGCGTCATGGTTATTGCGCAGAGTAACCGGCTGACCGTTAATGCGAATCTCGCCGCTTTCCGGGTGCGTCATACCAAACAGGCTCAGACAAAGCTCAGTGCGCCCGGCACCCAGCAGACCAACAATGGAGACGATCTCGCCGCCGTGCAGCGACAGATTAATGTTCTGGTATTTACCTCTGCGGCTGAGATTGCGCAGCTCAAGCAGCGGCTCTTGCTCAATCGCGGGCCTTTCCGGCAACGGACTGTAGTGGAAGCGTTGTCCGGTCATCAGGAAGGCCAGCTCGTGGCTGTCGAGTTCGCTGGCAGGGTATGTGCCCACCAGTTTACCGTCGCGCATTACGCTGATGCGGTCAGCCACTTCCATCACCTCATCCAGACGATGGCTGACAAACACGACGCAAATTCCGGCCGCTTTCAGTTCATTAACTACCCGCAGCAGGCCATTAACCTCCTGGCGGGTTAGCGAGGCGGTGGGCTCGTCCATAATCACCAGACGCGCATCGGCGGCAATCGCCCGGCAAATGGCGACCAGCTGTCGATCCGCAATTGAGAGTTTTTCAACTTTTTTATCGGGATCGATATTCACCCCAATACGTTTCATGGCTGCCAGCGCCTGCTGCTTCATGGCGCCACGACGCACCCAGATATCGCCACCCGGCAGATAGCGGTTGACCGCGATATTTTCTGCGACGCTAAAGTTGGGGAACAACGACAGGTCCTGATAAATAACCTGAATGCCATAATGGGAAGAGAGCTGCGGCGTCAGATGATGGAACAGTTTTCCGTCGAGTAAAATCTGCGCGCCTTTTTCCGGATGATAAACCCCGGAGATCACTTTAATAATGGTACTTTTACCACAGCCGTTTTGACCCGCCAGACAGTGAACTTCGCCTTTTCTCAGCGTCAGATTCACGTTATCCAGCGCCAGCACGCCCGGGAATTGTTTGCTGATATTCTCAAGAGTGATAAATGCGGTGGTGTCTGCCATGGACAATACCCCTGCGCGCGTCCGGGGGGACGCTGAGTGTTAGTTTGGTTGATAGCGCCGACCAGACGGTCGGCGTTAAGGTTCCCTGGTGTTGGCTAAAGCCTTAGAAACCAAGTGATTGTGCGTTGTCTTTGGTGACTTCGAGGATCTTGTTAAAGCGGATCACTTTCTTCTCCGTGTCGATATCGGCTTTCCCTAAACCATCGATACTCAGATCGGCGTTCACTTCTTTGCCCTGCAACAGCTGATCGGCAACGGTGACCAGCGCGTAGCCCGCGTCTTTTGGATCCCACAGCAGCGCTTTTTTGATATCACCGCGCATCAGATAAGGCGCCGCCTGTGCTGGCATGGCGATCCCGACGACGGCGATCTTGTCTTTGGCGCGTTTTTTCTGCACAGCCTGACCCGCACCGATTGGACCCAGTGAACCGAAGCCGATAATGCCCTTCATCTGCGGGTAGGTTTTCATCAGATCCAGCGTTGTGGCGTAGGATTTATCGATGCTTTCCGCGACCGGCAGACGTGAAGTGACCTCGAACATTTCCGGATATTTTTCTTTCTGGTACTTAATTGCATAATCCGCCCACGCGTTATGTAGTGGGACCGTCAGCGAACCAACATAGATGGCATACCCACCTTTGCCGCCCATATTTTTCGCTAACTCATCGACGTTGGCCTGGGCGTATTTTTCACTGTCGATGGTTTCGATATCCCACTGGCCAATTTGCTCATCCGGGGATTCGTGCGTCAGCACCACGATGCCTTTATCGCGCGCTTTTTTCAGTACCGGCTCAAGGACCTTGGCATCATTCGGCACCACGATGATCGCATTAACGTTTTTGGCGATCAGATCCTCAATCACTTTCACCTGCTGCGCCGGGTCCGGCGTTGAAGGCCCGGTCTGGTAAGCATTCACATCCAGTTTTTTTGCTGCTTCATTTACGCCGGTTTCCATCCGGTTAAACCATGGGATCCCGGTGACTTTGGCAACCACAGCAATTTCATATTTTTCCGCCGCAAAGGACGTGCCGGACAACATGCATGCAGAAACCAGGGTTGCACTGAGTAATGCGAGTTTGAATTTCATAGTTGTACCTTTCGTAGGGGGCAGGACATGTCACGGCGTGAAGTTAACAATGAATGGAAGAGGGAATGAATCATAAGTTTGGTAAATGTGATATACGCCCATTATTGTGAATTTATAGAAATAAAATGGTTAATAATTGGTTAAATTTGAATAGTTTTACATTCAGGTTTTCAAATTAAGTGTTAATTAAATATTAAAATGAAACCATCAATTAACATTTTGTTATCATTTGACTTAAGTTTTGACGCCTAAAAGGTGTTTGGGGGGAATTTCCCGAAGAAGAAATTATCGAAATTGAGAACTGAATCGATACCGGAAAAGGGTGCTCAATATTTTTTCGTTCAATGGTATCCTCAGCACACTTTCGCCAAACCCGGCATCATTATTTGTGGCGGTGTAGATTTTCATCGTGGAGAACTCATGCAAGGCGTTAAACGTATCATTATCACGTTGTTTCTCGCTGTCCTGTCCTTTGGCGCAGGCGCGCATCCCCACAGCTTTATCCATCTGAAAACTGAGATAGTGAGCGAGAATGACCAGTTCGTCGCGCTGAAAATGCGCTGGACGATGGATGAAATTACCTCGGCGGATCTGCTTTACGATGCGGGGAATGCCAAACCTGGTGATGAGATCTGGAAGAAACTGGCGGCGGAAGTGATGGCCAACGTTCTCGGGCAGCACTATTTCACCGAAGTGTGGCACGACGGGAAAAAGGTAAAGTTTAAAAACAGACCGACGGAATATGGCATGGAGCGTGAGGAACATCAGGCGGTGCTGACGTTCGTTCTACCTCTGGCCGAAGCTCAGCCGCTGAGTGGTCAAAAATATACCCTTTCAACCTTCGACCCGACCTACTACGTTGATATGAGCTATGACAAAGACAGCGACGTCAGGCTGGGGCAGGCCATAAGCCAGAAATGCCGTATTTCAGTACATACGCCGACGCCCAATGAACAAACGCTGAGCTTTGCGCAGTCGCTGGATAAAGAAGACGCCCCGCCGGAGGATATGGAGTTGGGTAAACAATTTGCACAGACGGTGACGCTGCAATGTCAGTAGTTTATCAACAACGCGCAGCCAGACGTCGCTGGCTGACGCTATGGCCGCTGGCTGTCTTTTTGCTGTTGGCGGCAGGCGGCATACTGTGGTTATGGCAGGCCTGGCCACAGGTGATGATGAAAAGTGTCGTCTGGCAGCGCGATGTTAACCAACAGATGAGTGGGTTGCTGAAAGCGGTTGCCGCCAGTCCGACCCAGGCCGGGGGATCGCTGTTGTTGTTTAGTTTTCTCTACGGCGTTCTTCATGCGCTGGGGCCGGGACATGGAAAGATCGTCATTGCTACCTGGCTGGCAACGCATCCCTCGAAGCTGAAGTCGAGTATTGGTCTGACGCTGGCCTCATCTTTATTACAGGGGCTGGTCGCCATCGGACTGGTGGTTGTGGTGCTTACCATCTTGCAGTTGCCTGCACGACAGCTACATATGAGTAGTTTCTGGCTGGAGAAAGGGAGTTATGCTCTGGTTGGCGTGTTGGGTGTTTTATTGTGCGTCCGTGCGCTGAAGAAATTGCGCCAGCTGCTGCGCCGTCCAAAATTCACTGCCTTCACGCCGCATCATGTGCATCACGAGGGTTGCGGCTGCGGGCATCAGCATTTGCCCGATCCTGAACAGCTGCAAAGTGGTGATGACTGGCGTGCCCGGTTGATGATCGTGCTGTCTATGGGGATGCGCCCGTGCTCGGGGGCCATTATGGTTTTACTGTTCAGCAAAGTGGTTGGCGTGTTTAGCTGGGGTATGGCGTCGGCGCTGGCGATGGCGGCAGGAACCTCTTTGACGATTACGTCACTGGCTCTGCTGGTACACAGTTTCCGCTCGCTGGCGGTGAAACTTAGCGGGCATAAAGCGCCGGTATTGTGGCGACAGATTGGCTGGACGACGCTGGCATTAGCCGGTGGTGCGGTGCTGATCGCTGCTGCGGTAGTGATGTGGATGAGTGCGGTGCCGGTAGGGCGAGGGATAAGACCGTTTTAGCACTGTTGTAGGATGAATGCCTGATGGCGCTTCGCTTATCAGGCCTACGGGGAACTTCCCTGGTAGGCCGGATAAGGCGCTAGCCGCCATCCGGCATCAACGATTAGCGCTTCAGCGCATCGCTCAGTTCGTCACGCATGTTAGCCAGCATGGCTTTCACTACGCGCGGGTTACCTGCAACGATGTTGCCGGTCGCCATGTAGTTATGACCACCGGTAAAGTCGCAAACCAGTGCGCCAGCTTCACGGGCAATCAGCTCACCTGCGGCGAAATCCCACGGGCGCAGGCCAATTTCGAAATAACCGTCAACGCGGGCTGCGGCAACGTAGGCCAGATCCAGCGCAGCAGAACCGGTGCGGCGGAAGTCCGCGCATTCGGTAAACATATTGCCAAGAATTTTCATGTAAGAAGCGGCGTGCTGTTTGGCTTTGAACGGGAAACCGGTGGCGATGATGGTACCATCCAGATCGCGGGCGGTGCTGCCACGCAGACGGTAGCCGTTCAGCTGTGCGCCCTGGCCACGGGTTGCGGTGAACAGTTCGTTACGCATTGGATCGTAAACAACGGCGACTTCAGTACGGCCTTTGATGCGTACTGCGATGGATACCGCGAAGTGCGGCAGACGTTTTACGAAGTTGGTGGTGCCATCCAGTGGATCGATAACCCATTGAACATCCAAATCTTCACCAACATGTTCACCGCTTTCTTCGGTGATGATGGTGTGCTGTGGGTAAGATTTGCGAATCGTTTCGATAATAATCGCTTCGGCGGCTTTATCGACGTTAGTCACGAAATCATTGCTGCCTTTCTGGCTGGTTTCTACAGAGTCTGGGGTTTCGTAGTGTTTGGCAATTACATTACCCGCCTTGCGCGCTGCGCGCACGGCGATGGTCAGCATCGGATGCATCGGTCTCTCTCACTGGATGTTAAAGAACGGGAAAACGGCGCAGAGTATAGCAGCGAGTTCGGAATATGTCTTCGTTTTATGATAATATGCCCGAATAATCTTTAGCCGAAGAAATACAATGCTGCAAAATATTCGAATCGTGCTGGTGGAAACCTCTCACACTGGCAACATGGGCTCTGTAGCCCGCGCAATGAAAACCATGGGTTTAACCAATCTGTGGCTGGTAAATCCACTGGTTAAACCGGACTCCCAGGCCATCGCCCTGGCAGCGGGTGCCAGTGATGTGATCGGCAGCGCGCAGATCGTCGATACGCTCGATGAAGCGCTGGCGGGCTGTAGCCTGGTGGTAGGCACCAGTGCTCGTTCCCGCACGCTGCCGTGGCCGATGCTGGATCCGCGTGAATGCGGTTTAAAAAGTGTCTCTGAGGCGACGAACTCGCCGGTGGCGCTGGTCTTTGGCCGCGAACGTGTTGGTTTGACCAACGAAGAGCTGCAGAAGTGCCATTATCACGTCGCCATTGCCGCGAACCCGGAATACAGTTCGCTCAACCTGGCGATGGCGGTGCAGGTCATCTCTTATGAAGTGCGCATGGCCTGGCTGGCGACGCAGGAAAGCGACAAGACCGTAGATTACGAAGAAGCAGAGTATCCGCTGGTCGATGATTTAGAGCGTTTTTACGGTCATCTGGAGCAAACGCTGCTGTCAACCGGGTTTATCCGTGAAGGGCACCCGGGGCAGGTGATGAATAAGCTGCGCCGTCTGTTTACCCGTGCGCGTCCAGAAAGCCAGGAGTTGAACATCCTGCGCGGGATTTTAGCTTCAATCGAGCAGCAGAATAAAAGCAAGTAACTGTACTAATGCCGGATAAGCGAAGCGCATCCGGCAAGTGAAAATGGCACTGAAGGTTAAATACCTGACTAAATTAGTCAAGTAAATAGTTGACTGATTTAGTCGGGAATGTCAGACTTGCCCCTGCTATGCAATACCCCCATTTTACAATAAAAAACCCCGGGCAGGGGCGAGTTTGAGGCTAAGTAAGACATGAGACTGACATCAAAAGGGCGTTATGCCGTGACCGCAATGTTGGACGTTGCGCTCAACTCCGAAACGGGCCCGGTACCGTTGGCTGATATTTCTGAACGTCAGGGAATTTCCCTGTCATATCTGGAGCAGCTGTTTTCCCGTTTGCGTAAAAACGGTCTGGTTTCCAGCGTACGTGGACCAGGCGGCGGGTATCTGCTGGGTAAAGATGCCGGCAGCATCGCAGTAGGCGAAGTGATTAGCGCTGTTGACGAGTCTGTAGATGCGACCCGTTGCCAGGGCAAAGGCGGTTGTCAGGGCGGCGATAAATGCCTGACCCACGCGCTGTGGCGCGATCTGAGCGATCGTCTGACCGGTTTCCTCAACAACATTACGTTGGGCGAACTGGTAAATAATCAGGAAGTCCTGGATGTGTCTGGTCGCCAGCATACCCATGACGCTCCACGCACTAATCGTGCTCAAGACGCGATCGACGTTAAGTTACGCGCATAATAAAAGTATTTTAGAATCAGGCCGGGGTGCTACACACCCCGTTAACTCGGTCGTACATCCAGCCGGTTGCCTGATTCCTTGCATTGAAGCGATGTACGGAGTTTATAGAGCAATGAAATTACCGATCTATCTCGATTACTCCGCAACCACGCCGGTGGACCCGCGTGTTGCCGAGAAAATGATGCAGTGTCTGACCCTGGACGGAAACTTTGGTAACCCAGCGTCTCGTTCACACCGTTTCGGCTGGCAGGCTGAAGAGGCGGTAGATATCGCCCGTAACCAGATTGCCGACCTCGTGGGCGCTGACCCGCGTGAAATCGTATTTACTTCCGGTGCGACTGAATCCGATAACCTGGCGATTAAAGGTGCAGCCAACTTTTATCAGAAAAAAGGCAAGCACATCATCACCAGCAAAACCGAACACAAAGCCGTGCTGGATACCTGTCGTCAGCTGGAGCGCGAAGGGTTCGAAGTTACCTACCTCGCCCCGCAGCGTAACGGCATTATCGACCTGAAAGAACTTGAAGCGGCAATGCGTGACGACACCATCCTCGTGTCCATCATGCATGTGAACAACGAAATCGGCGTGGTGCAGGATATCGCGACTATCGGCGAAATGTGCCGTGCTCGCGGCATCATCTATCACGTTGATGCGACCCAGAGCGTGGGCAAACTGCCTATCGATCTGAGCCAACTGAAAGTTGACCTGATGTCCTTCTCCGGCCACAAAATCTATGGTCCGAAAGGTATCGGCGCGCTGTACGTTCGTCGTAAACCGCGTATTCGTATTGAAGCGCAGATGCACGGCGGCGGTCACGAGCGCGGTATGCGTTCCGGTACGCTGCCTGTGCACCAGATCGTCGGTATGGGTGAAGCTTACCGTATCGCTAAAGAAGAGATGGAAACCGAGATGGCGCGCCTGCGCAGTCTGCGTAACCGTCTGTGGAATGGCGTGAAAGATATGGAAGAGGTGTACCTCAACGGTGACCTCGAGCAGGGCGCACCAAACATTCTCAACGTCAGCTTCAACTTTGTTGAAGGCGAGTCGCTGATTATGGCGCTGAAAGACCTGGCTGTATCCTCCGGTTCTGCATGTACTTCTGCAAGCCTGGAGCCATCCTACGTGCTGCGCGCGCTGGGGATGACCGACGAGCTGGCACACAGCTCAATTCGTTTCTCTTTAGGTCGTTTCACTACCGAAGAAGAGATTGACTACGCCATCAATCTGGTTCGCAACTCCATCGGCCGCCTGCGCGACCTTTCTCCGCTGTGGGAAATGTTCAAACAGGGCGTGGATCTGAACAGCATTGAATGGTCACATCACTAATCGGTACCGATAAGGAGAATTCAGCATGGCTTACAGCGAAAAAGTAATCGATCATTACGAGAATCCACGTAACGTGGGCTCTTTTGACAACAGCGACGAGAACGTGGGCAGCGGCATGGTGGGTGCACCGGCCTGTGGCGACGTGATGAAGTTGCAGATCAAAGTCAACAATGAGGGTATCATTGAAGACGCGCGTTTCAAGACTTACGGCTGCGGTTCCGCTATTGCTTCCAGCTCTCTGGTTACCGAATGGGTAAAAGGGAAATCTCTGGACGAAGCACAGGCGATTAAAAACACCGATATCGCCGACGAGCTTGAACTGCCACCGGTGAAAATTCACTGCTCTATTCTGGCTGAAGACGCGATTAAAGCCGCGATTGCGGATTACAAAAGCAAACGTGAAGCAAAATAATTAAGAGTTGAGGTTTTATTATGTCGATTACCTTAAGCGACAGTGCAGCAGCGCGTGTAAATACCTTCCTGGCAAACCGCGGTAAAGGGTTTGGTCTGCGTCTGGGCGTGAGAACCTCCGGCTGCTCAGGTATGGCCTATGTACTGGAATTTGTTGACGAGCCGGCGGCTGAAGATACCGTGTTTGAAGACAAAGGCGTAAAAGTCGTGATCGACGGTAAGAGCCTGCAATTCCTCGACGGTACGCAGTTAGACTTCGTCAAAGAAGGTCTGAACGAAGGGTTTAAGTTCACTAACCCGAACGTGAAAGACGAATGTGGATGCGGCGAAAGCTTCCACGTGTAACGCGCTTACTGATAACCCCACCGTGGTCGCCTGCGCGTGGGGTTTGTTTTACCTGACTCTCTGGTTTTGCCTCATCGAACAACAGAGAATCGATGCCCTGAGAATGTTATGGACTACTTCACCCTCTTTGGCTTACCGGCCCGTTATCAGCTCGATACTCAGGCGCTGAGCCTACGTTTTCAGGATCTACAACGTCAGTATCATCCTGATAAATTCGCCAGCGGTTCCCAGGCGGAACAACTTGCTGCGGTTTCGCAGTCCGCCACTATCAACCAGGCCTGGCAAACGCTGCGTCATCCTTTGATGCGCGCCGAATACTTATTGTCTTTACACGGTTTTGATATCCGCAGCGAGCAGCACACGGTGCGCGATACCGCGTTCCTGATGGAGCAACTTGAGCTGCGTGAAGAGCTGGACGAGATTGAACAGGCAAAAGACAGTCAACGTTTAGATGCGTTTATGAAATGCGTCAGCGAAATGTATAACGTTCGCCATCAACTGATGGTGGAACAGCTGGATAGCGAGACGTGGGACGCAGCGGCAGATACCGTGCGTAAGCTGCGTTTTCTCGATAAACTGCGAAGCAGTGCAGAACAACTCGAAGAAAAACTGCTCGATTTTTAATTTCCGGAAGCGAAAATGGCCTTATTACAAATTAGTGAGCCTGGTCTGAGCGCCGCGCCGCACCAGCGTCGTCTGGCGGTAGGTATCGATTTAGGCACTACCAACTCCCTGGTTGCGACCGTACGCAGCGGCCAGGCCGAAACGCTGGCAGACCATGAAGGTCGCCACCTGTTGCCGTCAGTGGTTCACTATCAGCAGCAGGGCTACTCTGTCGGTTACGATGCCCGCGCCAATGCAGCGTTGGATACGGCAAACACCGTCAGCTCGGTAAAACGCATGATGGGCCGCTCTCTGGCGGATATCCAGGCGCGTTACCCGCATCTGCCATATACGTTCCAGGCGAGCGAAAACGGTCTACCGATGATTGAAACCGCTGCCGGTTTGCTTAATCCGGTGCGCGTCTCCGCTGATATTCTGAAAGCGCTGGCCGCGCGGGCTACCGAATCGCTGTCCGGCGAACTGGACGGCGTGGTAATCACCGTTCCGGCTTACTTTGACGATGCACAGCGTCAGGGGACCAAAGACGCCGCGCGTCTGGCGGGCCTGCACGTATTGCGTCTGCTGAACGAACCGACCGCAGCGGCGATCGCGTATGGTCTGGACTCCGGTCAGGAAGGCGTGATCGCAGTCTACGATCTTGGCGGCGGTACGTTTGATATTTCTATTCTGCGCCTGAGCCGTGGCGTGTTTGAAGTGCTGGCGACCGGCGGTGATTCCGCGCTCGGCGGCGATGATTTTGACCATCTGCTGGCCGATTACATTCGCGAGCAGGCGGGCGTGGCCGATCGCAGCGATAACCGCGTACAGCGTGAACTGCTGGATGCCGCGATTGCAGCGAAAATCGCACTTAGCGACGCTGATTCTGTAACGGTTAACGTGGCTGGATGGCAGGGTGAAATCACCCGTGAAACCTTTAATGAACTCATTTCCGCACTGGTCAAGCGTACGCTGCTGGCCTGCCGTCGCGCGCTGAAAGATGCGGGCGTGGAGCCGCAAGATGTGCTGGAAGTTGTGATGGTTGGCGGTTCAACGCGCGTGCCTCTGGTACGTGAACGCGTCGGTGAATTTTTTGGCCGCACGCCGCTGACCTCTATTGACCCGGACAAAGTGGTAGCTATCGGTGCGGCAATCCAGGCGGATATTCTGGTCGGAAATAAACCGGACAGCGAAATGCTGCTGCTGGACGTTATCCCGCTGTCTCTGGGACTGGAAACCATGGGCGGTCTGGTGGAGAAAGTGATCCCGCGTAACACCACTATCCCAGTGGCGCGCGCGCAGGACTTTACCACCTTTAAAGATGGCCAGACCGCGATGTCCATTCACGTGATGCAAGGCGAGCGTGAACTGGTGCAGGACTGCCGTTCTCTGGCGCGTTTTGCGCTGCGCGGCATCCCGGCATTGCCAGCAGGCGGCGCGCATATCCGCGTGACCTTCCAGGTGGATGCCGATGGGCTGCTGAGCGTCACCGCCATGGAGAAATCCACCGGCGTTGAGTCCTCAATCCAGGTTAAACCGTCCTACGGTCTGACCGACAGTGAAATCGCCTCCATGATTCAGGATTCGATGAGTTTTGCCGAGCAGGACGTAAAAGCCCGTATGCTGGCAGAACAGAAAGTCGAAGCGGCACGCGTACTGGAGAGTTTATCCGGTGCGCTGAACGCTGATGCCGCGCTGTTAAGCGCCGCAGAACGTCAGGCTATCGACACCGCCGCCGCGCACTTGAGCGAGGTTGCACAGGGTGACGATGTTGACGCGATAGAACAAGCCATTAAAAACGTAGACAAACAAACCCAGGAATTCGCCGCTCGCCGCATGGACAAATCCGTCCGTAGCGCGCTGAAAGGCCATTCCGTGGACGAGGTTTAATATGCCAAAGATTGTTATTTTGCCTCATCAGGATCTCTGTCCCGATGGCGCAGTTCTGGAAGCTGAGACCGGCGAAACCATTCTCGACGTTGCCCTGCGTAACGGGATCGAGATTGAACACGCCTGTGAAAAATCCTGTGCCTGCACTACCTGCCACTGCATCGTGCGTGAAGGTTTTGATTCTTTGCCGGAAAGCACAGAAGAAGAAGACGACATGCTGGATAAAGCCTGGGGACTGGAGCCGGAGAGCCGTTTAAGCTGTCAGGCGCGGGTAACCGAGGACGATTTAGTGGTCGAAATCCCACGTTACACAATCAATCATGCGCGTGAGCATTAACAGAGGGTAGTATGGGACTGAAGTGGACCGATAGCCGCGAAATCGGCGAGGCGCTGTATGACGCTTTCCCCGATCTCGATCCCAAGACCGTTCGTTTCACCGATCTGCACCAGTGGATCTGTGACCTGGAAGAGTTCGATGATGATCCTCAGGCATCGAACGAAAAAATCCTTGAGGCCATTTTGCTGGTCTGGCTGGACGAAGCCGAATAAGTCAACGGGCTGCCCACGGGTGGCCCGTTTTCCTGTATGCGCGAAAATAAGGATAAATAAAATGACAGAAGCCATGAAAATTACGCTTTCCACGCAACCCGCCGATGCCCGCTGGGGTGAAAAGGCGACATACAGCATTAATAATGACGGCATTACCCTGCACCTGAACGGAAAAGATGACCTCGGCCTTATCCAGCGTGCCGCGCGTAAAATCGACGGCCTGGGTATTAAACACGTTCAACTGGATGGTGAAGGCTGGGATACCGAACGTAGCTGGGCGTTCTGGCAGGGCTACAAGGGACCAAAAGGCACCCGCAAAGTTGAGTGGGCCGCTCTGGACGAAGCGCAGCGCAAAGAGCTGGATAGCCGTCTGAAGATTATTGACTGGGTGCGCGATACCATTAACGCCCCGGCAGAAGAGCTGGGCCCTGAACAGCTGGCGCAGCGCGCTGTTGATCTGCTGTGCTCCGTCGCGTGCGATAACGTCTCTTACCGCATCACCAAAGGTGAAGATCTGCGCGAGCAGAACTACATGGGTCTGCATACCGTGGGTCGCGGCTCTGAACGTCCGCCGGTGCTGCTGGCGCTGGACTACAACCCAACAGGCGACAAAGAAGCCCCGGTTTATGCCTGCCTGGTTGGTAAGGGAATTACTTTTGATTCCGGTGGTTACAGCATCAAGCAAAGCGCATTTATGGACTCAATGAAGTCCGACATGGGCGGTGCGGCAACGGTCACCGGCGCGTTGGCATTTGCCATCACCCGTGGTCTGAACAAGCGCGTGAAGCTGTATCTGTGTTGCGCGGATAACCTGATTAGCGGCAACGCCTTTAAGCTCGGCGATATCATTCACTATCGCAACGGTAAAAAAGTTGAAGTGATGAATACCGATGCCGAAGGACGTCTGGTGCTGGCCGATGGCCTGATCGATGCCAGCGCGCAGAAACCGGAGCTGATTATTGATGCTGCCACGCTGACCGGCGCGGCGAAAACCGCGCTGGGCAATGATTACCACGCGCTGTTTAGCTTTGATGATCAGCTGGCTGCTCGCCTGCTGGCAAGTGCGGCGCAAGAAAACGAACCGTTCTGGCGTCTGCCGCTGGCAGAGTTCCACCGTAGTCAGTTGCCGTCTAACTTTGCCGAACTGAATAACACCGGCAGCGCGGCTTACCCGGCTGGTGCAAGCACCGCGGCGGGCTTCCTGTCCCATTTCGTGGAAAACTACCAGCAGGGCTGGCTGCATATCGACTGCTCCGCAACCTATCGCAAAGCGCCGGTTGAGCAGTGGTCTGCGGGCGCAACCGGTCTGGGTGTGCGCACGATTGCGAATCTGCTGACCGCATAATTTATTACTGTATTGCCGGATGGCGCTACGCTTATCCGGCCTACATGTATTCATCCAATTTGTGATACTTATGTCCGAAACAAAAAACGAATTAGAAACGTTGCTGGAGCAAGCGGCAACAGAGCCTGCGCATCGTCCGGCATTTTTCCGTACTTTACTGGAATCCACAGTCTGGGTGCCGGGTACTGCATCAGAAGGCGAGGCGGTGGTTGAAGACAGCGCTCTCGACCTGCAGCACTGGGAAAAAGAAGACGGCACGACCGTGATCCCGTTCTTCACCTCTCTGGAAGCCCTGCAACAGGCGGTGGAAGATGAGCAAGCATTTGTCGTTATGCCGGTGCGTACGTTGTTTGAAATGACGCTCGGCGAAACGCTGTTTCTCAACGCGAAACTGCCGACCGGCAAAGAGTTTATGCCGCGTGAAATCAGCCTGCTGATGGGGGAAGAGGGGAATCCGCTCAGCACCCAGGAAGTACTGGAAGGCGGTGAATCGCTGATCCTCTCTGAAGTCGCTGAACCTCCGGCGCAAATGATTGACTCGCTGACTACGCTGTTTAAAACCATTAAGCCGGTAAAACGCGCGTTTCTCTGCTCAATCAAAGAAAGCGCGGAAGCCCAGCCGAATCTGCTGATTGGTATTGAAGCAGAAGGGGATATTGAAGAGATCATCCACGCTGCTGGCAGCGTCGCGACCGATACGCTGCCGGGCGATGAACCTATTGATATCTGCCAGGTGAAGAAGGGTGAGAAGGGCGTGAGCCACTTTATCACTGAGCATATCGCACCGTTCTACGAACGCCGCTGGGGCGGTTTCCTGCGCGACTTTAAACAGAACCGGATTATCTAAATTGTAGGCCGGATAAGCGAAGCGCTATCCGGCTTTTCCAGCTTTATAATTGCGGTTCTACCGGTAAATCGTTGCGTGCTCCCCATTCGCTCCATGCGCCGTCATACAATGCGACGTCAGAAACGCCCAGCGTGGCAAGTGCCAGCACCACGACGGCAGCCGTTACGCCGGAGCCGCAGCTGGCGATAATAGGGCGGTCAAAGCTCACGCCGTGGCTGAAGAAAATAGCATCCAGCTCATCGGTGGTTTTCAGTTCGCCGTCACGAACCAGTTCTGTCCACGGTACGTTAAGCGCACCCGGCACATGACCACGTTTCAGACCAGGACGCGGCTCGTCAACTTCGCCATTAAAACGCGCAGCCGGACGGGCATCGACGATCTGCGCCGTTTTTTCATGACTGGCCAGCAGTACATCGGTAACGCGCACTACTGCGTCAGGCGTAAAGGCCACGTTAAATTCACCTTCAGGTAAATCCTCATCGCCTTCCTTGAGCATTAGCTCATCGCGCTTCCAGCCTGCCAGACCGCCTGCCAGAATGGAGACATTTTCGACGCCAAATGTCCGCAGCATCCACCATGCGCGTGGCGCGGAAAACAGATTACCGTCATCGTAGATAACCAGATGCTTATCCTGATCAACGCCCAGCTCGCGCATCGCAACGGCAAAGGCTTCGGGGCGTGGCATCATATGCGGTAGCGGTGAGGTATGATCGGAAAGCGCTTCAATATCAAAAAATACTGCGCCAGGAATATGGCCCTCACGATACTCCTCGCCAACATCGCGATCTTCCTGTCCTGGAGGTGCCATCCGGGCATCAAGAATTTGTATTTCCGGGTCGTCAATGTGTTCGGCAAGCCAGTCGGCAGCGACAAAGAAGGCGGTGGTCATAGGCATCTCCATTTTTACCAGGTTTTGGCAAATTGTCGGATGTTTACCGTAAAGCGACAAGTAAAACAGGCTGATTTGTCAGGTGAATCCACATTAATCACTTAAATTAAGACAACGTTGTTCAGTTACTGACTTCCACAGCCGGAAATCTGACGCATAATAGTTGTTCTACGTAGCTAACGGGCCACTACGGCCAGGGATGAAAAATGAAACATTTACGCGTAGCGGCCTGCATGCTGATGCTGGCACTGGTCGGGTGCGATAATAATAACGAAAAATCACCGACGGCTGCGAAACCTGATGCACCTGCGCCACAGACTACGCCAGCAAAAGATAAAGCTCAATTACAAAAGCTGGTGCAGCAAAGCCAGGGCAAGTCGCTGACGCTGCTGGATGCCTCAGAGGTCCAGCTCGACGGTGCGGCAACGCTCGTTTTGACCTTCTCTATTCCCCTCGATCCAGAACAAGATTTTTCCCGCGTCGTGCACGTTGTTGATAAAAAAAACGGCAAAGTGGATGGTGCCTGGGAGCTGGCGCCAAATCTGAAAGAGCTGCGCTTACGCCATCTGGAACCTAACCGGGAACTGGTGGTGACCATTGAGCGTGATTTGCTGGCGCTGAATAAAGCGACGTTCGCTATTGATTATGAAAAAAACATTACCACCCGCGATGTACAGCCAAGCGTAGGGTTTGCCAGTCGCGGCTCGCTGCTGCCGGGAAAAGTAATTGAAGGCCTGCCGGTAATGGCCCTCAACGTTAACAGCGTGGATGTGAACTTCTTTCGCGTGAAGCCTGAATCGCTCGGCGCATTTGTCAGCCAGTGGGAATACCGCAATTCGTTGACGAACTGGGAATCTGACAATCTGCTGAAAATGGCGGAACTGGTGTATACCGGACGCTTTGATCTCAATCCTGCGCGTAACACCCGTGAGAAGCTGCTGCTGCCGTTGAGCGATATCAAGCCGTTGCAGCAAGCAGGTGTTTACATCGCGGTGATGAATCAGGCTGGACAATACAACTACAGTAATGCCGCTACGCTGTTCACGCTCAGCGATATTGGTGTGTCTGCGCACCGTTACCATAATCAACTGGATGTCTTTACACAGAGTCTGGAAAATGGCGCTGCGCAGCAGGGTATTGAGGTCACGTTACTCAACGAAAAAGGACAGACGCTGGCGCAGGCTACCAGCGACGCGCAGGGTCATGTCAAACTGGAGACTGATAAAGACGCGGCTTTATTGCTGGCCCGCAAAGACGGGCAAACCACGCTGCTGGATTTGAAACTCCCGGCGTTGGATCTGGCTGAATTTGATATTGCCGGTGCACCGGGATACAGCAAACAGTTCTTTATGTTTGGTCCCCGTGACCTCTATCGTCCTGGCGAAACGGTGATCCTCAACGGATTACTGCGTGACAGCGACGGCAAAACGTTGCCCGACCAGCCGGTGAAGCTGGAGGTCGTAAAGCCCGACGGGCAAGTGTTACGTTCGGTGGTTAGCCAGCCGGAGAACGGTCTGTACCGCTTTAGCTGGCCGCTGGACACTAACGCGCCAACCGGTATGTGGCATATTCGTGCTAATACGGGCGACAACCACTCACGGATGTGGGATTTCCACGTCGAAGATTTTATGCCTGAGCGGATGGCGCTCAATCTCTCCGCCAATAAGATTCCGGTAGCTCCGGCTGATGAAGTGAAGTTCTCGGTAGTGGGCTACTACCTGTACGGCGCGCCCGCTAACGGCAATGCTCTGCAAGGACAGCTTTTCCTGCGCCCGCTGCGCGAAGCGGTGCAGGCATTGCCGGGGTTCCAGTTTGGTAATATTGCCGAAGAAAACCTGTCCCGCAGCCTCGATGAAGTTCAGCTTACGCTGGATGAACACGGTCGCGGCGAAGTGACCACCAACAGCCAATGGCAGGAGACGCATTCTCCGTTACAGGTGATCCTGCAAGCCAGCCTGCTGGAATCTGGTGGCCGCCCGGTGACGCGTCGGGCTGAACAAGCCATCTGGCCTGCGGACACGCTGCCGGGTATTCGTCCGCAGTTTGCGGCAAAAGCCGTCTATGACTACCGCACTGATACCACTTTGAATCAGCCTATCGTTGATGAAAACAGCAACGCCGCTTTCGACATTGTTTATGCCGATGCGCAGGGCGAGAAAAAAGCGGTGTCCGGTTTGCAGGTGCGTTTGATCCGCGAGCGCCGGGATTACTACTGGAACTGGTCTGAAGGCGAGGGCTGGCAATCTCAGTTCGATCAAAAGGATCTGGTTGAAGGTGAGCAGACTCTGGATCTTAAGGCCGATGAAACCGGTAAAGTCAGCTTCCCGGTTGAGTGGGGTGCCTATCGTCTGGAAGTGAAAGCCCCGAATGATGCGGTGAGCAGCGTACGATTCTGGGCAGGTTATAGCTGGCAGGATAACAGCGACGGCAGTGGGGCTGTGCGTCCCGATCGCGTGACTCTGAAACTGGACAAACCCAGCTATCGTCCTGGCGATACCATGAAGCTGCACGTTGCCGCTCCCGCTGCTGGCAAAGGTTATGCGATGGTGGAATCCAGCGAAGGCCCGCTGTGGTGGCAAGAAATAGACGTACCGGCGGATGGTCTCGATATCTCCATCCCAATCGATAAAACCTGGAATCGCCACGATTTGTATCTCAGTGCGCTGGTGGTTCGTCCTGGCGACAAGTCCCGTTCGGCCACGCCAAAACGGGCGGTCGGTTTACTGCATTTGCCGTTAGGTGATGAAAACCGTCGTCTGGCGCTGGCGCTGGAAAACCCGGCGAAAATACGGCCAAACCAGCCGTTGACCGTCAAGATTAAAGCCAGCGTCAAAAATGGCGACGTACCAAAACAGGTTAACGTGCTGGTCTCTGCTGTTGATAGCGGAGTGTTGAACATTACCGATTACGCCACGCCAGATCCGTGGCAGGCGTTTTTCGGGCAAAAACGCTATGGCGCGGATATTTATGATATTTACGGCCAGGTGATCGAAGGGCAAGGGCGGCTGGCGGCGCTGCGCTTTGGTGGAGATGGCGATGAATTAAAACGCGGCGGTAAGCCACCGGTTAATCACGTCAATATCGTGGCGCAACAGGCGCTGCCGGTCACGCTCAACGAGCAGGGCGAAGGTACGGTGACGCTACCGATTGGTGATTTCAACGGCGAGCTACGGGTAATGGCACAGGCCTGGACGGCGGATGACTTTGGCAGCAGTGAAAGCAAGGTGATTGTTGCCGCGCCGGTAATTGCTGAACTGAATATGCCGCGTTTTCTGGCGGGAGGCGATACCTCGCGCCTGACGCTGGACGTGACTAACCTGACTGACAAACCGCAAACGCTGAATATTAAGCTCGCGTCCAATGGCTTACTGGAGCTGATGGGGCAAGATCCTGCTCCGGTAAATCTGGCACCAGGCGTACGGACTACGTTGTTTATTCCGGTGCGTGCGCGGGAGGGGTTTGGCGATGGCGAAATTCAGGCAGAAATTAGCGGTCTGACTTTACCGGGTGAAACGCTGCCAGTTCAGCATAAACAGTGGAAGATTGGCGTGCGTCCGGCGTTCCCGGCGCAAACCGTTAATAACGGTGTCGCACTTCAGCCGGGCGCAACCTGGCAGCTTCCGGGCGAAGAACTGACCAATTTCTCCCCTGCAATGATGCAGGGACAACTGCTGTTCAGCGGTAAGCCGCCGCTAAATCTGGCGCGTTATATCCGCGAACTGAAGGCTTACCCTTACGGTTGCCTGGAGCAAACGGCGAGCGGGTTGTTCCCATCCTTATACACCAATGCTGCGCAATTGAAGGCGTTAGGTATTGTGGGCGACAGCGATGAAAAACGCCGTGCGGCAGTCGATATTGGGATTTCTCGTTTAGTGCAGATGCAGCGTGATAACGGCGGTTTCGCGCTGTGGGATAAAAACGGGTCGGAAGAGTACTGGCTGACCGCGTATGTCATGGATTTCCTCGTTCGGGCAAATGAACAGGGCTACAGCGTCCCGGTAGAAGTCATTAACCGTGGCAACGAGCGGCTGCTGCGCTATTTGCAGGATCCAGGAATGTTGTCGATTCGCTATACCGACGACTCTTCAGCAAGCCGGTTTGCCGTACAAGCATACGCCGCGTTGGTTCTGGCGCGTCAGCAAAAAGCCCCGCTCGGCGCATTGCGTGAGATCTGGGAGCGTCGTGCGCAAGCGGCCTCTGGTTTACCGCTGTTACAACTGGGAATCGCGCTGAAAAATATGGGCGATGCTAACCGCAGTGAACAGGCGTTGACGCTAGCGCTGAATACGCCGCGCCGCGATACGCAACAGTGGATGGCGGATTACGGCAGTGCGTTGCGGGATAACGCGTTGATGCTGGCCTTGCTCGAAGAGAACAAGCTCAAACCTGACGTGCAGAATACGCTGCTGAACACGTTGTCAGAACAGGCCTTTGGGCAGCGCTGGCTCTCGACTCAGGAAAATAATGCGTTGTTCCTTACCGCGCGTACGTTACAGGACTTGCCAGGCACATGGCAGGCGCAAACGTCATTCTCGGAGCAACCGTTAGCCGGGGAGAAATCACAGACGCGTAATCTGGATGCCGATGCGCTGTCTACGCTGAGCGTCACCAATACCGGTAATCAACCGCTGTGGCTGCGTCTGGATGTGAGCGGTTATCCGCAAACCTCACCGACGCCTGCCAGCAACGTTCTGCATATTGAGCGTCAAATCCTGGGGCTCGACGGAAACAGCAAATCGCTGGATTCGCTGCGCAGCGGCGAGCTGGTGCTGGTCTGGCTGGAGGTGAAAGCCAGCCAGAACGTGCCGGATGCACTGGTGGTTGACTTACTGCCAGCAGGACTGGAACTGGAAAACCAGAATCTGGCCAACGGCAGCGCCAGCCTGCAGGATAGCGGCAGCGAAGTGGCGAATCTGCTTAATCAGATGCAGCAGGCAGATATCCAGCACGTTGAGTTCCGTGACGATCGCTTTGTCGCTGCGGTGGCGGTCAATGAAGGACAACCGGTTACGCTGGTGTATCTGGCGCGAGCGGTGACGCCGGGGACCTACCAGGTTCCCGTCCCACAGGTGGAATCAATGTATGTTCCGCAGTGGCGCGCGACCGGTGCGACAGAGGGACTTTTGATTGTCAGACCGTAAATGATGCGCGGGTTGGGTAAACGCGGCTGCTGGCTCTGGCTGGCAGCCGTTGCGCTATTGATTGTGGCGGCAGTTTGGGCGGCAGATAAAATCTGGCCGCTGCCCTTGCACGAAATCGATCCTGCGCGGGTCGTGGTGGCACATGATGGTACGCCACTCTGGCGCTTTGCCGATGCCGAAGGTATCTGGCGGTATCCGGTAACGATTGATGAGGTGTCGCCCCGCTACCTTGAGGCGCTAATTAACTACGAAGACCGCTGGTTCTGGAAGCATCCCGGCGTCAATCCGTTTTCAGTACTGCGCGCAGCATGGCAGGACCTCTCCTCTGGGCGCGTGGTTTCGGGCGGCAGTACGCTCACCATGCAGGTCGCACGATTACTCGATCCTCATCCGCGAACCTTTGGCGGCAAGTTTCGCCAGCTCTGGCGCGCATTGCAGCTGGAATGGCATCTCTCCAAACGCGACATCCTGACACTGTATCTCAACCGTGCGCCGTTTGGCGGTACGCTGCAGGGTGTGGGGGCGGCAAGCTGGGCCTATCTTGGTAAATCACCCGCGCAATTGAGTTACTCCGATGCCGCGCTGCTGGCTGTTTTGCCACAGGCACCGAGTCGCCTGCGCCCGGACCGTTGGCCGGACCGTGCTGAAGCGGCGCGTAATAAAGTGCTCGAACGTATGGCGACCCAGGGCATTTGGCCTGCCAGACAGGTACAGGAGTCGCGTGAAGAGCCAGTCTGGCTGGCGCCAAGGCAAATGCCGCAGTTAGCGCCGTTATTCTCGCGCATGATGCTGGGAAAAAGCCGGAGCGATAAAATCGTGACTACCCTTGATGCCGGATTGCAGCGTCAACTGGAAGAGCTGGCGCAGAACTGGAAGGGGCGCTTACCTGCACGCAGTTCGCTGGCAATGATTGTGGTCGATCACACCGATATGAGCGTGCGTGGTTGGGTGGGGTCGGTAGATATGAATGACGACTCCCGCTTTGGTCATGTGGATATGGTGAATGCGATCCGTTCGCCAGGCTCGGTGCTGAAGCCGTTTGTTTACGGTCTGGCGCTGGATGACGGACTCATTCATCCCGCTTCGTTGTTGCAGGATGTCCCGCGGCGAACTGGGGACTATCGACCGGGGAATTTTGACAGCGGTTTTCATGGCCCGGTGAGCATGAGCGAAGCGCTGGTAAGGTCGTTGAATTTACCCGCCGTGCAGGTGCTCGAAGCCTATGGTCCGAAGCGCTTTGCCGCATCGTTACGTAACGTCGGCTTACCGCTGTATCTGCCCGCAGGGGCTGCGCCAAATCTGTCGCTGATTTTAGGTGGCGCGGGGGCAAGGCTGGAAGATATGGCCGCAGCGTACAGCGCCTTTGCCCGCCAGGGAAAAGCGGGAAAACTGCGTCTGCAGCCGGGTGACCCACTGCTTGAACGCCCGTTGATGTCGGCGGGCGCGGCGTGGATTATTCGCCGTATTATGGCCGACGAAGCCCAACCGCTGCCGGATAACGCGCTGAGCAGAGTGGTTCCGCTGGCGTGGAAAACGGGCACCAGCTATGGCTATCGCGATGCCTGGGCGATTGGCGTTAACGCCCGTTATGTGATCGGTATCTGGACTGGCAGACCAGACGGAACGCCGGTGGTGGGCCAGTTTGGATTTGCCAGCGCCGTGCCGCTGCTCACTCAGGTCAACAATCTTTTGCTCTCTCGCGGGACAAATCAGCCGGAAGATCCACGCCCTGAATCCGTGAGTCGCGGTGTGGTGTGCTGGCCGGGCGGGCAATCCCTTGCCCCTGGAGACAGCAACTGCCGTCGCCGTCTGGCAACCTGGTTACTGGATGGCAGTCAGCCGCCAACGTTATTATTGCCCGAGCAGGAAGGGGTTAATGGCATTCGTTTTCCTGTCTGGCTGGATGATGAAGGCAAACGTGTGGCGGCGGATTGCCCGCAGACGCACGAGCAAACGTTAATCGTCTGGCCGTTGCCGCTGGAGCCATGGCTACCGGAATCAGAACGCCGTGGGGCGAGATTACCGCCAGTTTCTGCCACGTGTCCGCCGCTGGGACAAGACGCTTCACAGCCGTTGCAGTTGACAGGTATTCGTGATGGCGCGATTGTGAAGCGTTTACCCGGTTCTGCTCAAGCCTCATTGCCGGTGCAAACCAGTGGTGGGAGCGGTGAACGCTGGTGGTTTCTTAACGGTGAAAGGCTGGAAGAACGTGGACGTCGTCTTACGCTACGGCTGGCGACTAAAGGGGATTATCAACTGCTGGTGATGGATGACGCTGGTCAGGTAGCGACGGTGAGATTTTCGATGCAGTAGACCAGTTGGTGACTGTTTGTTGCTAAAATTCATCTTATTTTAAAGAAATGTTACCTTCATCAATAGTCAATTGCCGGGATGCTCTTTATAATCCGCGCCAGGTCGTACATCTATATAGACAACAACAGAACACATTACAGAGGTTATCATGGCTATTGAACGTACTTTTTCCATCATCAAACCAAACGCGGTGGCAAAAAACGTTATTGGGAGCATCTTTGCGCGCTTTGAAGCAGCAGGGTTCAAAATTGTCGGCACTAAAATGCTGCACCTGACCGTTGAGCAGGCACGTGGCTTCTATGCTGAGCACGATGGCAAACCGTTCTTTGACGGTCTGGTTGAATTTATGACCTCCGGTCCGATCGTTGTTTCTGTTCTGGAAAGCGAAAATGCCGTACAGCGTCATCGCGATCTGCTGGGCGCAACCAACCCGGCGAATGCGCTGGCCGGTACTCTGCGTGCAGACTATGCTGACAGCTTCACCGAGAACGGTACTCACGGTTCCGACTCCGTTGAGTCAGCGGCGCGCGAAATCGCCTATTTCTTTGGTGAAGGCGAGGTTTGCCCGCGTACGCGCTAATAAGCTCGTCCTGTAGGCCGGATAAGCGTTTGCGCATCCGGCTCTGCTTTGCCTGGTGGCGACGCTGATGCGTCTTATCAGGCCTACGATCTTCCTTTACATATTATTTTCGCTAATGCTTCGTGCAAACGTGGCATCCCTGCGCCAGACTTTGTACAATGCAACGCCCCGGAAGAGCAGATTGCTTGCCGGGGCGTTTCTTTTTAACCCTCCACGGGCCACAACGTGTAACAACGAGGCCGGAAAAAATTATGTCTGAATTAGTTAACACCTCTGAAGTCGTCATTCCTGCGGTTCCAAATAAAAATGGAAAAATTAACCTGCTGGATCTGAACCGTCAGCAAATGCGCGAATTCTTCAAAGAGATGGGCGAAAAACCGTTTCGTGCCGATCAGGTCATGAAGTGGATGTACCACTATTGCAGCGACAACTTTGATGACATGACTGACATCAACAAGGTGCTGCGTAACAAGCTGAAAGAAGTGGCTGAAATTCGCGCCCCGGAAGTGGTGGAAGAGCAGCGTTCTTCTGACGGTACGATCAAATGGGCTATCGCGGTTGGCGATCAGCGCGTTGAAACGGTGTATATCCCGGAAGACGATCGTGCGACCCTGTGTGTTTCTTCACAGGTCGGGTGCGCATTAGAGTGTAAATTCTGCTCTACGGCGCAACAGGGCTTTAACCGTAACTTACGGGTATCGGAGATCATTGGTCAGGTCTGGCGCGCGGCGAAGATCGTTGGTGCGGTGAAGGCTACGGGCGTGCGTCCTATTACCAACGTGGTGATGATGGGGATGGGCGAGCCGTTGCTCAACCTGACCAACGTGGTTCCGGCGATGGAAATCATGCTTGATGACTTCGGTTTTGGGCTGTCCAAGCGTCGCGTCACGCTCTCCACCTCAGGCGTTGTCCCTGCGCTGGATAAGCTGGGTGATATGATTGACGTCGCGCTGGCGATTTCTCTGCATGCGCCGAACGATGAAATTCGTGACGAAATTGTACCTATCAACAAAAAGTACAATATCGAAACATTCCTTGGCGCGGTTCGTCGTTATCTGGAGAAGTCCAACGCTAACCAGGGTCGTGTAACCATTGAGTATGTGATGTTAGATCACATCAATGATGGCACTGAACACGCGCATCAGCTGGCAGAACTGCTGAAAGATACGCCGTGTAAGATCAACCTGATCCCGTGGAACCCGTTCCCGGGCGCGCCGTATGGCCGTAGTTCTAACAGCCGTATCGATCGTTTCTCCAAAGTGTTGATGAGCTATGGTTTCACTACCATCGTACGTAAAACACGTGGTGATGACATCGATGCAGCCTGCGGTCAGCTGGCGGGCGACGTTATCGACCGTACCAAGCGTACTCTGCGTAAGCGTATGCAGGGCGACGCTATCGACATTAAGACCGTTTGATGTTGGCGCACTACGGTATAATTCCTGTACCGTAGTGCAACGTAAGCCATATGAGGTTTTTTGTTGTCGTCGTCAGGTCAATAATAACGGTGCGTTTTTGTCGACTTTAAGGCAGTATGTAACGGCGTAACAAGTGTTTAGCCCTCAGGTTTACGCCGTTTTGTCATTGATAGTCTGACCGTTTTATACTGTCTGACGAAGGTTAACTGACCAGATGTTTCGCGGTGTGGGTGAGCATTGTGGCTCGCCGGCATCAGAACCCAAATTTACGCAGCTGTAGCGAATGAATACTGAAGCCACGCACGACAAAAATGAAACACTATCCACCGGCGTTCGTCTGCGCAATGCCCGTGAACAACTCGGATTCAGCCAGCAGGCAGTCGCGGAGCGACTTTGCCTGAAGGTTTCCACGGTACGCGATATTGAAGAAGATAAGGCGCCAGCCGATCTTGCTTCAACATTCCTGCGCGGGTATATCCGTTCTTATGCGCGTCTGGTGCATATTCCTGAAGAAGAACTGTTGCCAGGGCTGGAAAAACAGGCTCCGATTCGACCAGCTAAGGTCGCACCGATGCAGAGCTTTTCGCTCGGTAAGCGTCGTAAGAAACGTGACGGCTGGTTAATGACCTTTACCTGGCTGGTGCTGTTTGTCGTTGTCGGACTGACAGGCGCCTGGTGGTGGCAGAACCATAAAGCGCAGCAGGAAGAGATCACCACCATGGCCGATCAATCCTCTGCTGAGCTGAATGCCGGTAAAGAGGGTGCGCAGAACGTACCGTTAGATACCAGCGCAGCAGCAGGGCAGGATACCCCTCCGGCTCCTGACGATGGTGCGGTGGCGGACGCAGCGCCAACGCCAGACGTTGCTGCGACCCCGGCACCCGCCGCTGATGCGCAACAGAACGCCGTTGTTGCCCCATCTCAGGCTAACGTCGATACCGCAACCGCAGCGCCAACAGCGCCAGCTACAGCGGCTCCTCTGCCGACCGATCAGGCAGGTGTGACTACACCTGCAGCCGATCCTAACGCGCTGGTGATGAACTTTACCGCCGATTGCTGGCTGGAAGTAACCGATGCGACCGGTAAAAAACTGTTCAGCGGGATGCAGCGTAAAGACGGCAATCTAAACCTGACCGGTCAAGCGCCGTACAAACTGAAAATTGGCGCCCCGGCGGCAGTGCAGATTCAGTTCCAGGGTAAACCTGTCGATCTGAGTCGTTTTATCAGAACTAACCAGGTTGCGCGTCTGACCGTTAATGCCGAACAATCACCGGCTCAGTAACAGACGGCAATGCGGGAGATTTTTTAATGCATAACCAGGCTCCAATTCAACGTAGAAAATCGACACGCATTTACGTTGGGAACGTGCCGATCGGCGATGGTGCGCCCATCGCCGTACAGTCTATGACTAATACGCGTACCACGGATGTGGAAGCGACGGTTAATCAGATTAAAGCGCTGGAACGCGTAGGTGCAGACATTGTTCGTGTCTCTGTACCGACAATGGATGCCGCAGAAGCGTTCAAGCTTATCAAACAGCAGGTTAACGTCCCGCTGGTTGCCGATATTCACTTCGACTATCGTATCGCGCTGAAGGTAGCGGAATACGGTGTTGATTGCTTGCGTATTAACCCAGGTAATATCGGCAGTGAAGAGCGTATTCGCATGGTGGTGGATTGCGCTCGTGATAAAAATATTCCTATCCGTATCGGCGTCAACGCCGGATCGCTGGAAAAAGATCTGCAGGAAAAATACGGTGAACCGACGCCGCAGGCGCTGCTGGAATCCGCTATGCGCCACGTGGATCACCTCGATCGTCTGAACTTCGATCAATTCAAAGTCAGTGTTAAAGCGTCTGACGTTTTCCTCGCCGTAGAATCCTATCGCCTGCTGGCGAAACAGATCGATCAACCGCTGCATCTGGGGATCACCGAAGCCGGTGGCCTGCGTAGTGGTTCGGTGAAGTCCGCGATCGGCCTTGGCCTGCTGTTATCTGAAGGGATCGGCGATACGCTGCGTGTTTCTCTGGCAGCCGATCCGGTGGAAGAGATCAAAGTGGGTTTCGATATCCTGAAATCGCTGCGCATTCGCGCGCGCGGGATCAACTTCATCGCTTGCCCAACCTGCTCGCGTCAGGAGTTTGACGTTATTGGTACGGTTAACGCGCTGGAGCAACGCCTGGAAGATATCATTACGCCAATGGACGTTTCGATCATCGGCTGCGTGGTAAACGGTCCTGGTGAAGCGCTGGTTTCTACGCTGGGCGTGACGGGCGGTAACAAGAAAAGCGGCCTGTATGAAGACGGCGTGCGTAAGGACAGACTCGATAACGACGACATGATTACGCAGCTTGAAGCCCGCATCCGCGCTAAAGCGAGTATTCTGGACGAAGCGCGTCGTATCGACGTGCAGCAGCTTGAAAAATAACAACGTGATGGGAAGCGGCGTGCTTCCCGTGTATGATTGAACCCGCATGGCGCCCGCATTGTTCGGGTTAGCGCTGAGGGTTCATTTTTATATTCATAAAGAGAATAAACGTGGCAAAAAACATTCAAGCCATTCGCGGCATGAACGATTATCTGCCTGGCGAAACCGCCATCTGGCAGCGCATTGAAGGCACTCTCAAAAACGTGCTCGGTAGCTACGGTTACAGTGAAATCCGCTTGCCGATTGTAGAGCAGACCCCGTTATTCAAACGCGCGATCGGTGAAGTTACCGACGTGGTTGAAAAAGAGATGTATACCTTTGAGGACCGTAATGGCGACAGCCTGACGTTGCGTCCTGAAGGGACTGCGGGCTGCGTACGCGCCGGCATCGAACATGGTCTCCTGTACAATCAGGAACAGCGTCTGTGGTATATCGGGCCGATGTTCCGCCACGAACGTCCGCAGAAAGGACGCTATCGTCAATTCCATCAGCTGGGTGTCGAAGTATTTGGCCTGCAAGGCCCGGACATCGATGCGGAGCTGATTATGCTGACCGCTCGCTGGTGGCGCGCGCTGGGTATTTCTCAGCATGTTAGCCTTGAGCTGAACTCAATCGGTTCGCTTGAAGCCCGCGCTAACTACCGTGATGCGCTGGTCGCCTACCTGGAATTACACAAAGAGAAACTGGACGAAGACTGCAAGCGTCGTATGTACACCAATCCGCTGCGCGTTCTCGACTCCAAAAACCCGGAAGTACAGGCGCTGCTCAACGACGCGCCTGCACTGGGCGACTATCTTGATGACGACTCTCGCGAGCACTTCGCGGGCTTGTGCAAACTGCTGGAGTCCGCAGGCATTGCCTACACCGTCAATCAGCGTCTGGTTCGTGGTCTTGATTACTACAACCGCACCGTATTTGAGTGGGTCACCAGCAGCCTGGGCTCTCAGGGCACCGTGTGTGCCGGTGGTCGTTACGACGGTCTGGTAGAGCAACTTGGCGGTCGTGCAACGCCTGCCGTGGGCTTTGCTATGGGTCTGGAACGACTTGTTTTGTTAGTTCAGGCAGTTAATCCGGAATTTAACGCAGATCCTGTTGTCGATATATACCTGGTTGCTTCAGGGGCGGACACGCAGTCGGCGGCAATGACGCTTGCAGAACGTCTGCGCGATGAAGTTCCTGGTGTGAAACTGATGACAAACCACGGTGGCGGCAACTTTAAGAAACAGTTTGCCCGTGCCGATAAGTGGGGCGCCCGCGTTGCACTGGTACTGGGCGAGTCCGAAGTGGCTGACGGTACTGTTGTAGTGAAGGATTTGCGCTCTGGTGAGCAAACGGCAGTAGCGCAGGATAGCGTTGCCGCGCATTTGCGCACTTTACTGGGCTAAGGAGAAGGACAGCGTGGAAATTTACGAGAACGAACACGACCAGGTTGATGCGGTAAAACGCTTCTTTGCTGAAAACGGCAAGGCGCTGGCTGTTGGGATCATTTTAGGGGTTGGCGCGCTGGTTGGTTGGCGTTACTGGACCAGCCATCAGACGGAGTCCGCACGCTCTGCTTCTCTGGCGTATCAAAATACGGTGACTGCGGTTAGCGCGGGTAAACCGGACAGCATTCCTGCCGCTGAGAAATTTGCTGCAGAGAATAAAAATACCTACGGCGCGCTGGCTTCACTGGAACTTGCGCAGCAGTTTGTTGACCAAAATGAACTTGAGAAAGCTGCAAGTCAGCTGCAACAGGGCTTGGCTGCAACCAGCGATGAAAATCTCAAAGCGGTGATTAACCTGCGTCTGGCTCGTGTTCAGGTTCAGCTTAAACAGGCTGATACCGCGCTGAAAACGCTCGACACTATTAAAGGTGAAGGGTGGACGGCCATTGTTGCCGATCTGCGCGGTGAAGCGTTGCTGAGCAAAGGCGACAAACAAGGTGCGCGTAGCGCATGGGAAGCGGGTGTGAAAAGCGATGCCTCTCCTGCTCTGAGCGAAATGATGCAGATGAAAATCAATAATTTGTCCATCTGAGAGGGACCCGATGCAATTGCGTAAATTACTTCTGCCAGGGCTGCTTTCCGTTACCCTATTGAGCGGCTGTTCACTGTTTAGTGGCGAAGAAGATGTCGTTAAGATGTCCCCATTACCGGTGGTTGAAAACCAGTTTACTCCGTCTACGGAATGGAGCACCTCCGTAGGTAACGGTATTGGTGATTTCTATTCCAATCTTCACCCTGCGCTGGCGGATAACGTTGTCTATGCAGCCGATCGCGCTGGTGTAGTGAAAGCATTGAACGCAGGCGACGGTAAAGAAGTCTGGTCTGTGAATCTGGGTGAGAAAGACGGCTGGTTCTCCCGTGCATCTGCACAGCTTTCTGGCGGTGTAACCGTGTCTGGCGGACATGTTTACATTGGCAGCGAAAAAGCACAGGTTTATGCGTTGAATACCAGCGACGGCACCACCGCATGGCAGACGAAAGTCGCCGGTGAAGCGCTGTCTCGTCCTGTTGTGAGCGATGGCGTAGTACTGATCCACACCAGCAACGGCCAGTTGCAGGCATTAAACGAAGCTGATGGCGCCATCAAATGGACCGTTAACCTCGACATGCCTTCCCTGTCTCTGCGTGGTGAATCCGCTCCGGCAACTGCCTTTGGCGCAGCTATTGTCGGCGGTGATAACGGTCGCGTGAGCGCCGTGCTGATGCAGCAAGGCCAGATGATTTGGCAGCAGCGTATCTCTCAGGCGACAGGCCCAACGGAAATCGATCGTCTGAGCGACGTTGATACCACGCCGGTTATCGTCAATGGCGTTGTTTACGCGCTGGCTTATAATGGTAACCTGACGGCGCTGGATCTGCGCAGCGGTCAAATTATGTGGAAACGCGAACTAGGCTCGGTGAATGATTTCATCGTCGACGGTAACCGTATCTACCTGGTTGACCAGAATGACCGCGTACTGGCGCTGACCACCGATGGCGGCGTGACGCTGTGGACGCAAAGCGATCTGCTGCACCGTCTGCTGACGTCCCCGGTATTGTATAATGGCAATCTGGTCGTCGGTGATAGCGAAGGCTACCTGCACTGGATTAACGTTGACGATGGTCGTTTTGTTGCCCAGCAGAAAGTCGACAGCTCAGGTTTCCTGACCGAGCCGGTCTCTGCTGATGGTAAACTGCTGATCCAGGCGAAAGACGGTACGCTGTACTCCATTACGCGTTAATCGTCCCGGCCGCTCGCTTTGAAAAACGGCTCCTGGTGCAGGGGCCGTTTTACTGTTTTTAACAACGGCGCAAAAATGTGCCCGTTGTCTGATGATTTTTTAAATGAGGCTTTAAACATGGTACCTGTGGTCGCGCTTGTCGGGCGCCCTAACGTTGGCAAATCCACGTTATTTAACCGTCTAACTCGCACCCGAGATGCGCTGGTTGCGGATTTCCCGGGTCTGACTCGTGACCGTAAGTACGGTCGTGCGGAAATTGAAGGCCGTGAGTTTATCTGTATTGATACCGGCGGTATTGATGGCACCGAAGACGGTGTTGAAACCCGTATGGCGGAACAGTCGCTGTTGGCTATCGAAGAAGCAGACGTTGTGCTGTTCATGGTGGATGCGCGTGCTGGCCTGATGCCAGCGGATGAAGCTATTGCTAAACATCTGCGTTCGCGCCAGAAACCGACGTTCCTGGTCGCCAACAAAACTGACGGACTCGATCCTGACCAGGCGGTTGTTGATTTCTACTCATTGGGTCTGGGTGAAATTTATCCTATCGCGGCGTCCCATGGTCGTGGCGTTCTCAGCCTGCTGGAGCATGTTCTGCTGCCGTGGATGGATGACGTTGCTCCTCAGGAAGAAGTGGATGAAGACGCAGAATACTGGGCGCAGCTTGAAGCTAAAGAAAACGGCGAAGAAGAGCCTGAAGACGATTTCAACCCGCAGGATTTGCCGATTAAACTGGCAATCGTCGGCCGTCCGAACGTAGGTAAGTCCACGCTTACTAACCGTATTCTCGGCGAAGACCGCGTAGTGGTTTACGACATGCCGGGAACCACGCGTGACAGTATTTATATTCCGATGCAGCGCGATGAACGCGAATATGTGCTCATCGATACCGCGGGCGTACGTAAGCGCGGCAAAATTACCGAAGCGGTAGAAAAATTCTCAGTAATCAAAACGCTGCAGGCAATTGAAGATGCCAACGTGGTGATGCTGGTGATTGACGCGCGTGAAGGGATTTCCGATCAGGACCTGTCGCTGCTGGGCTTTATTCTCAATAGTGGGCGCTCACTTGTTATCGTTGTGAACAAGTGGGATGGCCTGACGCAGGAAGTAAAAGAGCAGGTCAAAGAGACGCTGGACTTCCGTCTGGGCTTTATTGATTTTGCGCGCGTACACTTTATCTCTGCACTGCACGGTAGCGGCGTGGGTAATCTGTTTGAATCGGTCCGTGAAGCATACGATAGCTCTACACGTCGCGTGAGCACCGCGATGCTGACGCGCATCATGACCATGGCAGTAGAAGATCATCAGCCGCCGCTGGTGCGTGGTCGTCGTGTGAAGCTGAAATATGCCCACGCTGGTGGTTATAACCCGCCAATCGTGGTGATTCACGGCAACCAGGTCAAAGACCTGCCGGATTCCTACAAGCGCTATCTGATGAACTATTTCCGCAAGTCTTTGGACGTGATGGGGACGCCGATCCGTATTCAGTTCAAAGAAGGGGAGAACCCGTTTGCGAACAAACGTAATACATTGACGCCGACTCAGATGCGTAAGCGTAAGCGCTTGATTAAGCACATCAAAAAAAGCAAGTAATCGTTGCTGATGCAGATGAAAACCCGCGCTTGTCGCGGGTTTTTTTTCGTTATTCCAACGCCAACCTCAGCCCGTGCGATGTCAATCACTATTCGTTTTTTGCCAAGTTTAAATCTAAGAAAGTAGACATTTGTCGAGTTTTCATCTTAAAGTCCGGGGGCTGGTACTAGACAAAACTAGCCTTAGGTTATCAAATGGTTAAATAACTTTTCGCCGCATGTAAAAAATCGGTCAGATACGTAACTGGCTGGCGTACATCGCGGTGTTTACACGCACGACGACATAACTTTCGGGAGAATTATGCAATCCTCTGTTAATCAAAAAGAAAGCCGAACTTTCTTCGGTCATCCTTATCCGCTCGGCTCGCTATTCTTCACAGAGATGTGGGAGCGTTTTTCGTTTTACGGCATTCGCCCGTTACTGATCCTGTTTATGGCTGCTACCGTTTATGACGGCGGCATGGGGCTGGCGCGTGAAAATGCCTCGGCGATTGTGGGTATCTTTGCCGGTACGATGTATCTCGCCGCGCTGCCTGGTGGCTGGCTGGCGGATAACTGGCTCGGCCAACAGAAAGCGGTGTGGTACGGTTCCATTTTGATTGCGCTCGGTCACTTGTCGATCGCGCTCTCGGCCATTATGGGGAACAACCTGTTCTTTATCGGCCTGATGTTTATCGTGCTCGGTTCCGGTCTGTTTAAGACCTGTATCTCAGTGATGGTTGGCACGCTGTATAAAAAAGGCGATGCGCGTCGCGACGGCGGTTTCTCGCTGTTCTATATGGGCATCAATATGGGGTCGTTTATCGCGCCGCTGATCTCCGGCTGGCTGATTAAATCCCACGGTTGGCACTGGGGCTTTGGCATCGGTGGTATCGGGATGCTGGTGGCGTTGATCATCTTCCGCGTGTTTGCCGTTCCATCGATGAAACGTTATGACAGCGAAGTGGGTCTGGACTCAACCTGGAACAGCCCGGTAGTGAAACGTAACGGTGTGGGCGCGTGGCTGCTGGCGCTGGCCGTCGGCGTAGCCGTTATCGTTACGCTGATTGCGCAGGGCGTGATTGTGATAAATCCGGTCGCGGTTGCCAGTATGCTGGTGTATGTGATTGCCGCCTCTGTCGCGCTCTATTTTATCTACCTGTTTGTCTTTGCTGGTCTGAATCGCAAAGAGCGCGCCAGACTGCTGGTCTGCTTTATCCTGCTGGTTTCCGCCGCGTTCTTCTGGTCTGCGTTTGAGCAGAAGCCAACCTCGTTCAACCTGTTCGCTAACGACTACACTAACCGTATGATCGGCGATTTTGAAATCCCGGCGGTCTGGTTCCAGTCGATAAACGCGCTGTTTATCATTCTGCTGGCACCAGTATTCAGCTGGGCGTGGCCGAAACTGGCGAGCATGAACATTCGTCCGAGCAGCATCACCAAGTTCGTTATCGGTATTCTCTGTGCCGCTGCAGGCTTTGGTCTGATGATGCTGGCAGCGCAAAACGTTCTCAGTAACGGTGGTGCAGGTGTTTCGCCATTCTGGCTGGTGGGTAGTATCCTGATGCTGACACTTGGTGAGCTGTGCCTGAGCCCGATCGGTCTGGCGACCATGACGCTGCTGGCCCCGGAAAGAATGCGCGGGCAGATGATGGGCCTGTGGTTCTGCGCCAGCGCGCTGGGTAACCTGGCCGCAGGTCTGATTGGTGGTCATGTGAAGGCCGACCAACTGGATATGCTGCCGGATCTCTTCGCTCGCTGCTCGATTGCATTGCTTATCTGCGCCGCGGTACTGATCGTCCTCATTGTGCCGATCCGTCGCATGCTGGAGAATACGCAAACTAAACCGGCTACTAGCGCCTGATAACACCTCGATTGTGCCGGGGCAGACGTGATGTCCCGGCCAATTCATTTACGAGGTGAGAACATGCTGTTAGGGTTTGTTGGGCTTGGCGCAGTCGTTGAAACGGCATACTTGCCCGCATTGCGTAAACTTTACGGTGATTCCCTGTGCTGTGTGGGATTTGACGTGCAACCCGCAAAACAGCCCGCTGGTGTGACACGCTGTGCATCGCTCGCTGAACTTCTTGCAACACCGCTTGATACCCTGTTTATCACCACCGCATCCCTGCATCATCTCGATGTGCTTGAACAGGCGCTGGCCGCTCCCATCGCACGAATCGTGGTTGAAAAACCGATTGTTGCCACGCTTTCCCAAATTGAAAAACTGAAAACGCTGCTGGAGCAACCCGACGCTGCCGACCGTGTGCTGGCGCTCGACCACTGGATGGCGCGCAATGGCGCAATGGAGCTGGCATTGGGAAAACTCGGTACGCAGTGGCAGGGCGATAACCCACAACAGGCACTTGTCTCTCACTTTTCAGACGTTGTTAAAATCGACGGTTTTTTGCAGGAGCCGAGCGGATTTAACGCTACAGGAGAGCCGATCGCGCTCAACTTTGCCACTGGTGAGCCAGATACGCGTGAGCTTCGCCACCCGGACGGTGTGATTCTGGACATTGGCGCACACGTACTGGCCATGCTGCGTGAAACGGTGCGTTACCTGGGTGGTAATGACAGCATGACCCTGCAGGTGAAGAGCGCTAAAGACCGTCTTGGACATAACATCATCCAGGGTGACCTGACCACGCCTGAAGGAGAGGCGCATCTGCAAGGGCTGATTAGCGGTGTACCGCTGGATATCTGGCTGAATAAATACGCGGGGCCCGCTGGCGGACAAAAAGGTCTGCGCCTTTATCTGCGTGATGGGCGTATCATCAGCTACGACCGACGGGGTGCCGACGATGTGCTCGAATTGATTGACGGTGATGTTGTGCAACGCTGGTGTCTGCCAGGTACGATTTATGCCCATTGTCTGGCGGAACATATTCTGGGGGCGCAAAGTCTGTTTGAGCGCAGCCCGCAGGAGGTGAGCCACACGACGCAGCGCAGGCTGGAGGAGGTCGAACGATTACTGATCCTACAGCAACAGTTGCGTGGTTCACACTAGGCGTATCATGGTAAAATTAGCACAGAATTGAACGCTATTTAAAGGAGTCACCATGTCGATGACCTGCCCGGATTGTCACGCAGAACTGGAACCACAAAACGGTGTGGCACACTGTGAAAACTGTAAAAAAGATATTCCGTTAGAAGCGCGCTGTCCGGAGTGCCATCAGCCGCTCCAGGTGTTAAAAGCCTGCGGAGCGGTGGACTATTTCTGTCAGAATGGTCATGGTCTGATTTCGAAGAAACGTGTGGAGTTTGTGCCGGTTTAATCTGACTTTTTCTTCCGCGTTTTCTTTGCCGTCGTTACGCCTTTCACTTCGCTCTCTACCCAGCCGTCTGACAGGCGGGTAGTGAGCACATCCCCAGTTTTTACCTGTTTGGTCTGCTTCAGCACTCTGCCGTCGGTCGCGGTAGTGACGCTATAGCCGCGAGCGAGCGTCGAGAGAGGACTCACCGCTTCAAGATGCGTCACCACATTACCGAAGCGTTCTCGCTGTGCGCTTAAACGCGCGCGGATATTCTCTGCCAGACGGTACTCCAGTTGCTGAATACGGGTTTGCGCCCGATAAATTTGCGGCTGTGGGTTTTGCTGGCTCAGGCGTTGACTTACGCGCTGTTGGCGCTGATTGGCCTGCTTAATTTTATTCTCAAGAGCGAAATTCATCCGCTGGCGCAGTCGCTCCAGCACGGTCTGCTGACGGGCCAGACGCAGTTGCGGATGTTGCTGTTGCAAACGGTGATGAAGCTGGGTAAAGCGACGAGTACGGTTGGCGATGTAATAGTCCATCGCCATTTCCAGACGCTGCTGGCCATGCTGAATTTGACGCAGCAGTTCCAGTTGATTGCGGCTGACAATTTCCGCCGCTGCTGATGGCGTAGGCGCCCGTAAATCTGCAATAAAATCAGCAATAGTGACATCTGTTTCGTGGCCGACGGCGCTTACCACCGGGATGCGGCTGGCAAAGATTGCCCGCGCTACGCGTTCGTCGTTAAAACTCCACAAATCTTCCAGAGAACCGCCGCCGCGCCCAACGATAAGCACATCGCACTCGCTCCGCGCGTTCGCCATCTCAATGGCGCGAACGATCTGTCCTGGCGCATCGTCGCCCTGGACCGCGGTCGGGTAGATAATAACGGGCAGGGATGGGTCACGACGCTTCAGCACGTGGAGAATGTCGTGCAGCGCAGCCCCGGTTTTCGAGGTAATGACCCCAACGCAGTGAGCCGGAGAGGGTAGTGATTTTTTGAACTGCTGATCGAATAGCCCCTCAGCCTGCAGTTTGGCTTTGAGTTGCTCATATTTTTGCTGCAACAAGCCTTCACCAGCTGGCTGCATGCTCTCAACAATTATCTGGTAGTCGCCACGCGGTTCGTACAACGTAATGTTGGCGCGTACCAGGACCTGCTGACCGTGCTGTGGGCGGAACGTTACCCGCCGATTGCTGTTGCGAAACATCGCGCAGCGTACCTGGGCGGTGTCATCTTTGAGCGTGAAATACCAGTGACCGGAGGACGGCTGAGTGAAATTCGAGATTTCACCGCTGATCCAAACTTGTCCCATTTCCTGCTCAAGCAGCAAACGAACCGTCTGATTTAGGCGGCTTACGGTAAAAATTGAGGTGGTCTGAGAGGATAACATGTGAGCGGGATCAAATTCTAAATCAGCAAGTTATTCAGTCGAAAGTAACATGCTCACAGAGGAGCGCAAGGTTTTTTTGCAAAAAAGTGTGGATGCAATCGGTTACGCTCTGTATAATGCCGCGGCAATATTTAATAACCTCCCAGGTGAGATATTGCCCATGCTACGTATCGCAAAAGAAGCCCTGACGTTTGACGACGTCCTCCTCGTTCCCGCTCATTCTACCGTTCTGCCGAATACTGCTGACCTCAGCACCCAGTTGACGAAAACCATTCGCCTGAACATTCCTATGCTCTCCGCAGCAATGGACACCGTGACGGAAGCGCGCCTGGCAATTGCCCTGGCCCAGGAAGGCGGCATCGGTTTTATCCACAAAAACATGTCCATCGAGCGCCAGGCTGAAGAAGTTCGCCGCGTGAAGAAACACGAATCTGGCGTGGTAACTGACCCTCAGACCGTACTGCCAACCACTACTCTGCGCGAAGTGAAAGAACTGACCGAGCGTAACGGCTTTGCAGGCTACCCGGTGGTGACTGAAGATAACGAACTGGTCGGCATCATCACCGGCCGTGATGTGCGTTTTGTGACAGACCTGAACCAGCCGGTTAGCGTATATATGACGCCAAAAGAGCGTCTGGTGACCGTTCGTGAAGGCGAAGCGCGCGATGTCGTCTTTGCTAAAATGCACGAAAAACGCGTTGAGAAAGCGCTGGTTGTTGATGACAGCTTCCACCTGCTCGGCATGATCACCGTAAAAGATTTCCAGAAAGCAGAACGTAAACCTAACGCCTGTAAAGACGAGCATGGTCGTCTGCGCGTTGGTGCAGCGGTAGGTGCTGGCGCAGGTAACGAAGAGCGTGTTGACGCGCTGGTTGCCGCTGGCGTAGACGTTCTGCTGATTGACTCCTCTCACGGCCACTCTGAAGGTGTTCTGCAGCGTATCCGTGAAACTCGCGCTAAATATCCTGACCTGCAGATCATCGGCGGTAACGTTGCTACGGGCGCAGGTGCTCGCGCGCTTGCTGAAGCTGGCTGCAGCGCAGTTAAAGTGGGTATCGGCCCTGGCTCCATCTGTACCACCCGTATCGTGACCGGCGTCGGTGTTCCGCAGATCACTGCCGTTTCTGATGCCGTTGAAGCGCTGGAAGGCACCGGTATTCCGGTTATCGCCGACGGCGGTATTCGTTTCTCCGGCGACATCGCTAAAGCGATTGCTGCTGGTGCTGCCGCAGTGATGGTTGGCTCCATGCTGGCGGGTACTGAAGAATCCCCGGGCGAAATCGAACTGTACCAGGGCCGTTCTTACAAATCTTACCGCGGTATGGGTTCTCTGGGCGCGATGTCCAAAGGGTCTTCTGACCGTTACTTCCAGAGCGATAACGCCGCTGACAAACTGGTCCCGGAAGGTATCGAAGGTCGTGTTGCCTATAAAGGTCGCCTGAAAGAGATCATTCACCAGCAGATGGGCGGCCTGCGCTCCTGTATGGGTCTGACCGGCTGTGGTACTATCGACGCGCTGCGAACGAAAGCAGAGTTTGTACGCATCAGCGGTGCGGGTATTCAGGAAAGTCACGTTCACGATGTGACCATCACCAAAGAGTCCCCTAACTACCGCATGGGCTCCTGATAAGTTTCCGCGCCCGGCTATATGCCGGGCGAATTTGTTTCACTTGCCTCGGAATTAGCGTCAATGACAGACAATATTCATAAACATCGCATTCTCATCCTCGATTTCGGCTCGCAGTACACTCAACTGGTTGCACGTCGCGTACGTGAACTGGGCGTCTACTGTGAACTGTGGGCATGGGATGTTACGGAAGCACAAATTCGCGAATTCAACCCAAGCGGTATCATTCTTTCCGGTGGTCCGGAAAGTACCACCGAAGAAAACAGCCCGCGTGCGCCGGAATACGTTTTCAATGCGGGCGTGCCGGTGTTCGGCGTGTGCTACGGCATGCAGACCATGGCAATGCAGCTCGGTGGTCATGTTGAAGGTTCTAACGAACGTGAATTCGGCTATGCGCAGGTTGAAGTTCAGACCGACAGCGCGCTTGTCCGCGGTATTGAAGACTCCCTGACCGCAGACGGCAAACCGTTGCTGGACGTGTGGATGAGCCACGGCGACAAAGTAACCGCCATTCCGGAAGGTTTTGTGACCGTTGCCAGCACCGACAGCTGCCCGTTCGCTATCATGGCGCACGAAGAAAAACGCTTCTACGGCGTGCAGTTCCACCCGGAAGTTACCCACACCCGTCAGGGTATGCGCATGCTGGAGCGTTTTGTGCGCGACATCTGCCAGTGTGAAGCGCTGTGGACGCCGGCAAAAATTATCGATGACGCCGTTGCCCGCATTCGTGAGCAGGTTGGCAATGATAAAGTTATCCTCGGCCTGTCCGGCGGCGTTGACTCCTCCGTCACCGCGATGCTGCTGCACCGTGCTATCGGCAAAAACCTGACCTGCGTGTTCGTTGACAACGGTCTGCTGCGTCTCAACGAAGCTCAGCAGGTGATGGATATGTTCGGCGACCACTTTGGCCTGAACATCATTCACGTGGAAGGCGAGCAGCGTTTCCTGGACGCGCTGAAAGGCGAGAACGACCCAGAAGCTAAACGTAAAATCATCGGCCGCGTATTCGTGGAAGTATTCGATGAAGAAGCGCTGAAGCTGGAAGACGTTAAGTGGCTGGCGCAGGGCACCATCTACCCGGACGTGATCGAATCCGCGGCATCTGCCACGGGTAAAGCGCACGTTATCAAATCTCACCACAACGTGGGCGGTTTGCCGAAAGAGATGAAGATGGGTCTGGTTGAGCCGCTGCGTGAGCTGTTCAAAGACGAAGTGCGTAAGATTGGTCTGGAGCTGGGCCTGCCGTACGACATGCTGTACCGTCACCCGTTCCCTGGACCGGGTCTGGGCGTACGTGTGCTTGGCGAAGTGAAGAAAGAGTACTGCGACCTGCTGCGTCGCGCGGATGCTATCTTCATTGAAGAGCTGCACAAAGCTGACCTGTACAACAAGGTAAGCCAGGCGTTCACCGTGTTCCTGCCGGTTCGTTCCGTTGGTGTGATGGGCGATGGCCGCAAGTACGACTGGGTTGTTTCCCTGCGTGCGGTAGAAACCATCGACTTTATGACCGCGCACTGGGCGCACCTGCCGTATGACTTCTTAGGCCGCGTCTCTAACCGCATTATCAACGAAGTGAACGGTATTTCCCGCGTGGTGTATGACATCAGCGGTAAGCCGCCAGCTACGATTGAGTGGGAATAATATCCCTTTCCGTTAGCGGTTTTTGAACCGGTAATATGTAAAAAACCCTCTGTTTACAGAGGGTTTTTTTATTGCACGCATTTCAGCAAATACTTCAGTAAATACTTCTGGCGTATGTTCTGTCGGATAGTACGCTAATCGACCAGTTGCAGCTGAGGCTGCTGCTGAGGTGCGACATTCTGAATACGCACATCCATCTGTGGATAGGGCAGGTCAATATGGTTGGCGTCCAGCGCCTCTTTAATGTTTTCCAGCAGATCGTAATAGGTGTTCCAGTACTCGATGTTGGGCACCCATACGCGCACGTAAAAATTCAACGCTGAAGCGCCCAGTTCGCCCAGGCGAACGGTTACCCCACGTTGCTTATCGATACGGCTGTCCTGCTCGATAATGTGATTAATAACTTGCTTAACCTCTGCAATCCGACTCTGATAACCCACGCCAATCACCAGATCGATACGGCGAAAAGGATGACGGGAATAGTTAATGATGTTGTCAGCGATGATCTTACCGTTTGGAATCACCACTTCTTTGCTGTCCGCGGTGAGCAGGGTGGTGGAGAAGATGTGCACCTTTTCTACAGTTCCGGTGACTGCACCAATCTGCACTACTTCCCCTGCGCGAAAAGGCCGCAGGGAAACCAACAGCACGCCAGCGGCAAAGTTGGAAAGCGATCCTTGTAGCGCGAGACCAATAGCCAGTCCGGCGGCGCCGATGACGGCAATAATGGAGGATGTTTCAATGCCGACGCGACCCAACGCAGCGACGACGAAAAAAGCGAGGGTGATGTAACGTACCAGCGCGGTGAAGAACTGAATGATGGTTCTGTCGACTTTACGTTTAAGCAGTAACTTTTCCAGCCCACGAGAGAGCAGGCGAGCGATAAATTTACCGACAAACAATAAGATCACGGCGGCAACGATATTCCAGCCGAATTGAATGACCGCATCACTGTGCCCGGCGACCCACTCAAGACCGCTTCTTATCTTTGGAAATAATAAAAAACCACTCATGGCATTACCCTGTAGTATTTAAAAATGATAACAATTCAAATAACTATTTAATTTTCATGCGAAATATAAATGCTTGCGTCAGTGATATTTGCTGGTGATATTAATTAGCGTTTATTTGAGCACTTTTTGTCTTTTTATGTCCGCTAAACCGGAACGTAAAAATCAGCGCGAATGGTGCGGCGAAGTGGGATGAAAAGATTGTGCATTTGTGCGAAAAATACGGCCGATTATCTGATAATTAAGCGAGAGAGGGGGGTAAAGTTTCATCACTCAAATCCCTTACCGGATGGTTAAATGTCAGGCGATTAGCCATCCGGTAAGGAATCTTAATGCTGGGGGTATCACAGGCGCGAGCGATCAATGTACGTCGATTTGTGCAGAAGATGTCTGTTGCGGCTGAGTGGTCTGCTGAGATTCTTTTTTGTCCTGGTGGTGATGCCACGCACCAATGGCGGAGTAGACGAAGCGTCCGAAGAAGAAGAGAAAGCTGATAAGCAGTACGATCCGGATCATGCGACTGTTAAATCGGTGTCGTTTGCGTAGGCTGGTAACCTGGCTCACAAAAGGTTCCTTGTAGTGTACCCAACTGAGGGCGATACTCACATTAAGGCACACTGAGAGGAAATGGTCAATTCTTCCTTATGTAAAATTGCTTCAGTTGTTTTATCTTCTTATGTTATGGAAATTAATATTATTATTTGCATGAATAATGTATTAACGATAAAAAATAATGAAAAGAGTAATAATTGATGAATGAGGGGCATGTTTTTTGATATGTATCAAGCATCACACTTTGCTGACAACTAAAATCGATGAATCATTGTGATGTATTTTACTTTATCGTTTTAAAGTCAGGTGGGATGCCTGTCTGAATACCCCCTACAGGATGTGCGGGATTCTACTGAGCATCTATGAAACTCAATAAAAATTATATTGGTATTAGAGATAGATGGTGGGCATTACCTCTCATCTTACCTTCTTTGTTGTTGCCTATATTGAGCACTGCCACTACCTATGCCCATATTAGTACGGGGACAGTAATTCTTTTCTACCTGCCGTTAGCGCTGATGATTAGCCTGATGCTTTTTTTTGGCTGGGCGGCATTGCCAGGTATTATCATTTCCATTATCTGGTACAAATATCCGCAGGTCGGGTTATTTGAAACACTTTCAATAATTTCGCACTTTATAGTTACAATCGTGCTTAGCTGGGGAGGATATAAAGTATTTTCTCCCCGACGAAACAACGTTTCCCACGGCGACTCTCATCTGTTGTTTCAGCGTATGTTCTGGCAAGTCTTCTGCCCGGCTACGCTGTTTCTGATACTCTTTCAGTTTGCCGCATTTGTGGGTGTTTATGAAAGCAAATCTGGCATGGTGGGCGTTATGCCCTTCAATACAGGTACATTGATCAACTATCAGTCCATACTCGCAGGGAATCTTGTAGGTGTGCCGCTGTGTTATTTCATCATTCGAACAATTCGCAACCCCTTGCATCTGAGAGGCTATTTTTCTCAGTTAAAACAGCAGTTTGATACCAAAGTGACTAAAACAGAGTTTGCGGTCTGGTTGATTATATTGACTGTGTTAATGGCAATGTTGTGTATGCCGCTCAATGAACAAAGCTCAATATTCAGCACGAATTATACATTGTCACTGTTACTTCCCGTCATGCTGTGGGGGGCAATGCGTTACGGTTATAAATTTATTTCGTTGATATGGGCGGTCGTACTTATTACCGCAATTCATTATTATCAGCGCTATATGCCATGGTATTCGGGTTACGATACGCAGCTTGCCATTACCTCATCAAGTTATCTGGTTTTTTCCTTCATCGTGAATTTCATTGCTGTCCTGGCAACGCGTCAACGTTTTGTTACCCGGCGCAACCATCGCCTGGCCTTCTTTGACCCTATGGTGCATATTCCGAATTTGCGCGCTTTGAACCGGGATTTGAAAAACTCGCCATGGTCAGTGCTTTGCTTTTTGGGGGTTCCGGGCATGGAGCTGCTGGTGAAAAATTACGGCATTATGCTGCGTATCCAGTACAAGCAAAAACTGGCTCAGTGGATAACACCGTTGCTTGAACAGGATGAGCATGTCTATCAATTATCGGGTAATGATCTAATCCTGCGTTTTAACACTGAGCTACACCAGGAACGCATTGAAGCACTGGACAGGCATATCAAGCAGTTTCGTTTTGTCTGGGACGGTATGCCTTTGCAACCGCAGGTTGGGATCAGCTTTTGCTATGTCCGTTCTCCTGTTAACCATATCTATTTGTTGCTGGGAGAGTTAAGTACCATTGCCGAATTATCGCTGGCAACCAATTCACCAGAGAATTTGCAGCGGCGTGGTGTGATGCACCTGCAACGTGACCTGAAAGATAAAGTTGCGATGATGAACCGTATTCAGCAGGCGCTGGAGAACAATCGCTTTTTCCTGAAGGCGCAGCCGATTTTTGGTGTGCGTGGAGACGTTTATCACGAAATCCTGCTGCGGCTTGAGGGGGATGACGGTGAAACTATTGCCCCTGATAGCTTCTTGCCGGTAGCCCATGAGTTTGGTTTGTCCTCCCGTATCGATCTGTGGGTGATTGAAAATACGCTGAAATTTATGGCGCAGAATCGGGAAAAAATGCCCGCCCACCGGTTTGCTATCAACTTATCACCCACCTCAGTATGTCGCGCGCGACTTCCTAATGACATCAATCAGTTACTGAATAAGTACAAGGTTGAAGCATGGCAACTTATCTTTGAAGTGACGGAAAGCAATGCCTTGACCAATGCGGAACAGGCACAGGCAACGTTGCTGCAACTGCAATCACTGGGCTGTCAGATTGCGATTGATGATTTTGGTACTGGATATGCCAGCTATGCGCGGCTGAAAAATGTGAATGCCGATATCCTGAAAATTGACGGTAGCTTTATTCGCAATATTGTTTCGAACAGCCTCGACTACCAAATCGTGGCCTCTATTTGCCATCTGGCGCGGATGAAAAGAATGCTGGTGGTTGCGGAGTACGTCGAAAGCGAGGAAATACGCAGTGCGGTGATTTCGCTGGGGATTGATTACATGCAGGGGTATCTGATTGGTAAGCCACTGCCGTTGAATGAAACTCTGGAAAAGCAGGTGCCAGATGAACTGACACCTGCTGAGATCTTATGCGGCGATATCGGGTGAGCTCTCTTCTTCAATTTTGAGTCGCCAGCCTGTTACGGCTTCCCAGTATTGCTGCTCTTTCTCCAGATCGAGCAGCACCAGCGCATTTTGGCTAAACCAGTCATGCGGGAAGCGTAAGGTCCAGTGGCTGTCGTCGGTTATCAGGGTCAAAGTCGGCGGCGTGGTGGTCGCCTGACGCTGATTATTCAATAGCACGCCCAGGCGCAGCAGCTGAATTAACGGCAGAAACTGTTTCTTCTTAAACAGCGTAAAGCGGGGCAAGTCGTCGAGCTTAATCGCTTTGCGATGGTAACGAACTAATGTTGCCATCATCAGCTGTTGTTCCTGATTGAAACCAGGTAGATCGCTGTTTTGTAAGATATACGCAGAGTGGCGATGCAGACCGCTGTGGTTGATGTTCAGCCCAACCTCATGCAGCATTGCTGCCCAACGCAGTAACGCTTCCAGTTGGGGATTGGCCAGCTTTGGCTGCTGCGTATGCCACTGGTCGTACATTTGCATCGTCGTTTCCAGTACGCGCCGGGCCTGTTCGCTGTCAATGTTGTACTGGTTCGCCAGGCTGCTGGCGGTACGGCTACGAACGTCCTGGTGGCGAAAACGGCCTTCCATCTCGTACAGCACGCCTTCACGTAACGCACCATCAGAAAGGCGAAGTTCGCGAATAGCTAACGCGTCAAAAACGCCGCACAGAATCGCGAGTCCGGGTACAAACACTGCTTTTCTTTCTTCTGACAACCCCGGCAAGCTGAGCGCATCAAATGACGCGTGCTTCAACACTTCAGATGTCAGCTTGTCCAGACGTTCGGGGGTGATAAAACCGTCTTTTTCACCCATCTCCAGCAGCACTTCATGGGCTGCTTTAATGGTGCCCGATGCGCCCAGCGCAACGTTCCAGCCCTGAATGCGAAACTGCCAGGTTAAGGTTTCGAGCTTTTGCGCAGCCGCCATGCGGGCACGCTGGAAATTTTCACGGTTAATTACACCGCCTGGGAAATACATCTGAGCAAAACTGACGCAGCCCATGCGGCGGCTTTCGACCAGTTTAGGCTCGAAATCCTCGCCGATCACTAATTCGGTTGAGCCGCCGCCGATATCGATAACCAGCTTGCGACCTTTTTCCGGCTGCGTATGTTCAACGCCCATAAAGATCAATCGGGCTTCTTCGTTGCCGGAAATAATCTCAATTGGGTAGGGGATGACTTTTTCCGCTCGCTTGAGAAAATCAGTCGCATTCAGTGCCTGACGCAAAGTATGGGTTCCCACGATACATACGCTTGATGGAGGAAACCCCTGCAAACGTTCGGCGAACAGTGATAAACAGCTTAGCCCGCGCTCCATGGCCTCTTCGCTCAGCTTGTTATCTTCGCCGAGACCATCCGCCAGATGTACGCGTTGTTTCAGTCGCCCAATAATTTGCATTGCGCCATCAACCACGCGGGCAATGACCATATGGAAACTGTTTGAACCAAGGTCGACCGCAGCAAATTCCTGCGGTCGTGGAGTCTTGTCGTGTATTGGCATATCTTTAGTCAGGTTGCTCGAGTGATTTGATGTAATCGTAAATCGCCAATTGTGACTGAACCTTACGGCGGTTTCCGCGCGGTACGTAGCGATTACTCAGTTCTTTATCAATAAAGCGGGCTTTCACCGTGTCGCTGAACAGGATATCGATAATATCCAGCACGCGTTGCTTAAGGCGCGGGTCAAGAAGCGGTGTGGCAACTTCGATACGATAGTCGATGTTTCTTGTCATCCAGTCAGCGGAGGAGAGATACACCTGCTTGTCACCCCCGTTCTCGAAGATATAGACCCGGTCATGTTCAAGATAGCGATCAACGATGCTGATAACGCGAATATTGTCGCTGATACCTTCCAGATTCGGGATGAGCGAGCACATTCCGCGAATCAACAAATTGACCGGCACGCCTGAACTTGAGGCCGCATAGAGGCGGTCAACCAGACCTTTATCGACCAGGTTATTCAGTTTTAGCGTAATGCCGGAAGGCAGTCCTTGCTGCGCGTTGGCGATTTCTTTGTCGATCATTGCGTACAGCAGACGGCGTGAGTTCTGCGGGGAAACCAGCAGATAATCGAACGTCACCGGGCGATACGGATTCTCGATGAAGTTAAACACCCGACGCACTTCGTTGGTAATGCGCGAATCTGCGGTCAGCAATGAGTAGTCGGTATACAGGCGTGCCGTTTTTTCGTTGAAGTTCCCCGTCCCGATATGCGCATAGCGCACGACTTCATCACCTTCTTTACGCGAGATAAGGAACAGTTTGGCGTGAATTTTCAGGCCTGGCGCGGAGAAGATGACGTGAACGCCTGCTTCGGTTAGACGCTTGGCCCAATGGATGTTGGCTTCTTCATCGAAGCGGGCCTGCAATTCCACCACCACGGTGACTTTCTTACCGTTGTGCGCGGCATGGATCATTGAATCAATAATGCGTGAATCTTTTGCCACACGGTAGATGTTGATCTTTATAGCCAGCACGCTCGGGTCGAAAGAGGCCTGGCGCAGCAGTTCAAGAACGTGCTCAAAGGTGTGATAGGGGTAATACAGCAGCACGTCGCGTTCACGAACGGCGTCAAAGCCGTTACGAAACTTCTCGTTGTCGAACCAGATATGGCGCAGACGCGGCAGCGGTTTGTTCACCAGGTTAGCTTTGCCAACGTTAGGGAAGTTAATAAAGTCTTTGAAGTTATGGTAACGCCCGCCGGGAACAATCGAGTCGTAGCGAGAAATCGTCAGTTTTTCACGCAGTACTTCGACCAGCGCATTGGGCATGTCACGCTGATAGACAAAACGTACAGGTTCTGCGGTCAGACGCTGTTTCAGGCTGGATGACATCAGCTCCATCAGGCTCGATTCCATCTCATGCACCAAATCGTATTCGGCGTCACGGGTCATTTTCATCGAATAGGCGTTCAGTGCGTCGTAGTCAAAGAACCCTTTGAAAATGTCGTCAAGGCAGTAACGTAAGATGTTGTCCAGCAGGATCATCGGTTTGCGACGGCGCGGGGTTTCCGGCGGCAGATTCACAAAACGGGGAACCTTGTCGGAAGGGATTTCCAGCAGCGCGTAGCGTATCGTATCACCACGGATAATTTCTACCGCCAGATAGGTGTAGTCATCTTTTAAAAACTGGACTAAATCCGTCTCGCGGTTAATCAGGATCGGCGTGATGTGCTGGCGAAGATATTGCTTGAAGTAATGACGCAACCAGCTTTGCTGATTGACCGACAACTGGCGTTCGTTGATTAAGAAAATCTGATTGCGCGCCATTTCCAACAGCAACTCGTTGTACAGGCCGTCAAATTCCTGATCGGCTTTTAATACGCGGGCCTGGATTTTGCCTAACAAATGGCGGGAGTGAGAGTTTGAACCCTGTTCTTCGCTAATAATGATTCGGCGCTTCAGTTCGGCAAAACGAACCTTATAAAACTCGTCGAGATTATTGGAATAGATGCCTAAGAAACGCATCCGTTCGATCAACGGGTTTGACTTATCAGCAGCTTCCTGGAGTACACGTTCGTTGAACGCTAACCAGCTGAGTTCTTTCTCGATGTATAGCTTTTCCTGACCCATTACCACTTTTACTCCGTTTCATTCACGGGACACTACCGATTTATTATGGCGAGCATTGCTCTCAGATGTCCAACTGTGCCAGAAAAATATGACAATAAACCGTCTGATAGCAAAGAGAAAGGGGGAGCGTAGATGAATACCGGTAGTATTAACCGGAAAAGGTAGTTATGCCTGTAGACCGGATGGTGAGATCCGGCTTACAGGTTGAATTTTATTATTCGTCGGCGGCGTAGCCTTGTGGCGGCAGACGAACGCCGTCCAGCCATGCAGCGTTATCACGCATCTTCAGGCGACCATCGGTAAACCAGCTTACCACCAGTGGGTAAATGGTATGCTCCTGAGCCTGGACTCGTGCCGTGACATCATCTTCGCTGTCGCCTTCAAATACCGGAACCTTGGCCTGGAGAATAACCGGTCCGCCGTCCAGTTCATCGGTGACGAAGTGGACGGAGGTGCCATGTTCTTCATCGCCGTTTTCCAGAACCTGACGGTGCGTGTGCAGGCCGGGATATTTCGGCAATAAAGACGGGTGGATATTCAGCAATCGTTCAGCATAGTGAGCGACAAACGCCGGGCTGAGGATGCGCATATAACCGGCCAGCACCACGACATCGGGTGCATAGGCGTCAATCTCTTGAATCAGTTGGCGGTCGAATGCTTCGCGACTGGCAAACTGGGCGGCTTCCAGCGAGTGCGCCGGAATATTCGCTTCGCGTGCGCGTTCAAGGCCGAACGCATCGGCCTTGTTACTGAATACTGCACGTATGGTGCCATTGATTTTTTTCTGTTCGCAGGCGTCGATTATCGCCTGCAAATTGCTTCCGTTGCCGGAAATGAGCACCACAATGTTTTTCATTCAATGACCACACGCTGTTCGGAATCAGATGCTTTGATGATACCGATTTTCCAGGCGTTTTCACCTTTCTCATTGAGCAAAGCAAGGGCTTTGTCCACTTCCGGAGCTGGCAGGGCGATAACCATACCTACACCGCAGTTAAAGGTGCGATACATCTCATGCTGGCTGACGTTACCCGCCGTTTGCAGCCAGTTGAAGACGGCTGGCCACTGCCATGAAGATTCGTCGATCACTGCCTGCGTGTTGTCCGGCAGAACGCGCGGAATATTTTCCCAGAAGCCGCCGCCGGTCAGGTGGGCAATGGCGTGCACATCAACCTTCTCGATCAGTTCCAGAATGGATTTCACGTAAATGCGGGTAGGGGCCAGTAAGTGATCGGCCAGCGGCTTGCCTTCAAGCTCGGTGGTTTCTGGGTCACAACCGCTGACTTCTACAATTTTACGCACCAGAGAGTAACCGTTGGAGTGCGGGCCGCTGGAGCCGAGCGCAATCAGTACGTCACCGTCAGCCACTTTTGAACCGTCGATAATCTCTGATTTTTCGACGACGCCAACGCAGAAACCTGCCACGTCGTAATCTTCGCCGTGGTACATCCCCGGCATTTCAGCTGTTTCCCCACCGACCAGCGCGCAGCCAGACTGCAGGCAGCCTTCGGCAATCCCGTTAATGACGCTGGCTGCGGTGTCCACATCCAGTTTGCCGGTCGCATAGTAGTCGAGGAAGAACAGCGGCTCAGCGCCCTGAACCACGAGGTCGTTGACGCACATTGCGACGAGGTCAATGCCGATAGTGTCGTGGCGTTTCAGATCCATCGCCAGACGCAGTTTTGTACCAACGCCATCAGTGCCGGAAACCAGTACCGGTTCACGATATTTTTGCGGCAATGCGCACAGCGCACCGAAGCCACCCAGACCACCCATAACTTCCGGACGACGCGTTTTCTTTACTACGCCTTTGATTCGATCAACCAGAGCATTACCTGCATCAATATCAACACCGGCATCTTTGTAGCTAAGAGAGGTTTTATCGGTCACTGCCTGCTTCCCCACATGTTTACTTGCAGTAAAAGTTAAATTCGGCGCAATTCTAACAGGGAAAGCAAACGTTTGCGAGCCTGCTCTGCATCAAGTTTTATCTGCTGGTTTTTTCAGCATTTTACAATCATTTATCTATTTGTTTGAGCTGCGCCACGAAAATGAAACCGGGTACAGTCTTGTGCTTGAATCCTGTTAGCCGAATGCACAGTATCTTACTGAAACCGGTTTCTGTTTTCTGTTGCGGACCTCATCAACAGCGTTTTGCGCAGAGTCATCACGATAGGGGAAGGGTATGTCAGGATTTAAAGCAGAATTCATGTGGGGTGGTGCTGTCGCGGCTCATCAACTGGAAGGTGGCTGGCAGGAGGGCGGAAAAGGCGTCAGCGTTGCTGATGTCATGACCGCGGGAGCGCATGGTGTGGCGCGTGAAATTACCGACGGTGTGATTGCCGATAAAAATTACCCTAACCACGAGGCCATCGATTTTTATCATCGCTATAAAGACGACATAAAGCTGTTTGCCGAAATGGGGTTTAAATGCTTTCGCACCTCTATTGCCTGGACACGTATTTTCCCCTTAGGCGATGAAGAACAACCCAATGAGGCTGGCCTACAGTTCTATGATGACCTGTTTAACGAATGCCTGAAATATGGCATTGAGCCGGTGATTACGCTGTCGCATTTTGAGATGCCCTACCATCTGGTGATGGAGTACGGCGGCTGGCGCAACCGCAAGCTTATCGATTTCTTTGTCCGTTTTGCCAGGGTGGTATTCACTCGTTACCAGCACAAAGTGAAGTACTGGATGACGTTTAATGAGATTAACAACCAGGCAAATTATCACGAAGATTTCGCGCCCTTTACTAACTCAGGTCTGAAATACCAGCCCGGCGAAGACCGCGAGCCGGTCATGTACCAGGCGGCGCACTATGAGCTGGTGGCAAGCGCGCTGGCGGTAAAGGTCGCGCGTGAGATTAACCCGGAATTACAGATAGGGTGCATGATTGCCATGTGTCCTATCTATCCGCTGACCTGCGCGCCAGACGATATGATGATGGCGATGAATGCCATGCACCGGCGTTACTGGTTTACCGACGTCCATGTGCGCGGCAAATACCCGCAGCATCTTCTCAACTACTTTGCCCGTCGTGGCTTTGAACTGGATATCACCGAGGAAGACCGTCAGGCGCTGACCGAGGGCTGCGTTGATTACATCGGCTTTAGCTATTATATGTCTTTCGCAACCCAGGCTACGGCGGACAACCCGCAACTGGATTACGATGAGTCGAAAAGCCTGGTTTCCAATCCGTACGTGCAGAAATCGGACTGGGGCTGGCAGATTGATCCGGTTGGCCTGCGTTATTCACTGAACTGGTTCTGGGATCATTATCAGCTGCCACTATTTATTGTGGAGAATGGATTTGGCGCCATCGACGTGCGCGAGGACGATGGTACAGTTAACGACCAGTATCGTATCGACTACCTTGCCGCCCACATACGTGAGATGAAAAAAGCGGTGGTGGAAGATGGCGTGGATCTGATGGGATATACCCCGTGGGGCTGCATTGATTTAGTCTCGGCCGGGACGGGAGAGATGAAAAAACGCTACGGGTTTATCTATGTCGATAAAAATAATGATGGTAGCGGGACATTAACGCGCTCGCCTAAAAAATCTTTTTCGTGGTATCAGAAAGTCATCCAGACCAATGCTGAATATCTTTAAAATTCATGGTATTGACAGCAAGCCCCGCCATCAGTGCGGGGCTTGTTTTATACTCATCATTCAGACGCAAATGACTTTGGTTGATCCATATCAAGCGTATGCAGTGTTGCGCCAGAGAGGAAAAGCGGTATAATCCGGCGATTTTTTTTGTGGTTGCCATTCGTCTGAGGAAAGGAGAAGAGTATGAAGATCGTGGAAGTCAAACACCCACTCGTCAAACACAAGCTGGGACTGATGCGTGAAAACGACATCAGCACTAAACGCTTTCGTGAACTCGCCTCGGAAGTTGGCAGCCTGCTGACTTATGAAGCAACCGCTGGTCTGGAAACCGAAAAGGTGACCATTGAAGGCTGGAACGGTCCAGTTGAAGTTGACCAAATTAAAGGCAAAAAAATCACCGTTGTGCCTATCCTGCGTGCGGGCCTGGGCATGATGGAAGGCGTTCTGGAAAACGTTCCGAGCGCGCGTATCAGCGTTGTTGGTATGTACCGTAACGAAGAGACGCTGGAGCCGGTTCCGTATTTCCAGAAGCTGGTTTCTAACATCGATGAGCGTATGGCGCTGATCGTTGACCCAATGCTGGCAACCGGCGGCTCTGTTATCGCCACTATCGATCTGCTGAAAAATGCAGGCTGCACCAGCATTAAAGTGCTGGTCCTGGTTGCGGCACCGGAAGGTATCGCGGCACTGGAAAAAGCGCACCCGGATGTGGAGCTGTACACCGCCTCCATCGATCAGGGACTGAACGAGCACGGATACATTATTCCGGGGCTCGGCGATGCCGGCGATAAGATTTTTGGTACTAAGTAAACGAATAAGTGAAAAGAAGCCGACTTTAAGAGTCGGCTTTTTTTTGAATAAAACAACCCAATGGCTAATAACAAACAACACTCAGAGGAAAACACTATGACGCGCCGTGCTATCGGGGTGAGTGAAAGACCGCCGCTTTTACAGACAATCCCGCTTAGTTTGCAGCACCTGTTCGCCATGTTTGGCGCAACGGTGCTGGTGCCAGTCCTGTTCCACATCAACCCGGCTACCGTTCTGCTGTTTAACGGCATTGGTACGTTGCTGTATCTCTTTATTTGTAAGGGTAAAATTCCCGCATATCTGGGTTCCAGCTTTGCCTTTATTTCCCCGGTACTGCTGCTGCTGCCGTTAGGGTATGAAGTGGCGCTGGGCGGTTTCATTATGTGTGGCGTCCTGTTCTGCCTGGTTTCTTTCATTGTTAAGAAGGCAGGAACCGGCTGGCTGGATGTCATGTTCCCGCCTGCGGCGATGGGCGCAATCGTTGCCGTCATCGGTCTGGAGCTGGCTGGCGTTGCTGCGGGTATGGCGGGGTTACTGCCTGCTGAGGGGCAATTACCGGATTCAAAAACCATCATCATTTCTATGGTAACGCTGGCGGTAACGGTCTTTGGTTCCGTATTGTTCCGCGGTTTTATGGCGATTATCCCGATTCTGATCGGGGTGCTGGCCGGTTATGCGCTCTCCTTCGTGATGGGCGTTGTGGACACTACGCCGATTGCGCAGGCCCACTGGTTCGCGCTGCCGACGTTTTACACGCCGCGTTTTGAATGGGTTGCCATTCTGACCATCCTGCCAGCAGCGCTGGTGGTCATCGCTGAACACGTCGGGCACCTGGTGGTAACGGCAAATATCGTGAAAAAAGATTTGATTCGCGATCCTGGCCTGCATCGTTCTATGTTTGCCAACGGTCTGTCTACGGTAATCTCTGGTTTCTTCGGCTCTACGCCGAACACCACGTACGGCGAAAACATCGGCGTAATGGCGATCACCCGCGTTTACAGTACCTGGGTTATCGGCGGTGCGGCAATTTTCGCCATTCTGCTCTCCTGCGTGGGTAAACTGGCTGCAGCGATCCAAATCATTCCACTGCCGGTTATGGGCGGCGTATCACTGCTGCTGTACGGTGTGATTGGCGCTTCTGGTATTCGCGTACTGATCGAGTCGAAGGTTGACTATAACAAGGCGCAGAACCTGATCCTGACTTCGGTTATTTTGATCATCGGCGTAAGTGGCGCGAAAGTTCACATCGGTGCCGCAGAGCTGAAAGGCATGGCGCTGGCGACCATCGTTGGTGTCTGTCTGAGCCTGATTTTCAAAGTTATCAGCCTGCTGCGTCCGGAAGAAGTCGTGCTTGACGCGAAAGATGCAGACAGTCCGCAACAGTAAATCTCTGACCGGGCGGCAACGCTGCCCGGTTCTATCGCGACGTATTTCTGTGTTAAACTCAACGCGATTTTATGAAATCCTGGGTTGAGGTATCTCTGAACACACCGGCACAGCTCTCTTTGCCACTTTATCTTCCTGACGACGAAACTTTCGCAAGTTTCTGGCCGGGGGATAACTCCTCTTTACTGGCTGCACTGCAAAACGTGCTGCGTCAGGAACATAGCGGGTATATTTATCTCTGGTCGCGTGAAGGCGCTGGCCGTAGTCATTTGCTGCATGCAGCCTGTGCGGAACTCTCCGCGCGCGGCGATGCGGTAGGCTACGTGCCGCTCGACAAACGCACCTGGTTCGTCCCCGAGGTGCTCGACGGGATGGAGCATTTATCGCTGGTATGCATCGATAACATCGAATGTGTGGCTGGTGATTCGCTGTGGGAAATGGCGATCTTTGATCTCTACAACCGTATCCTGGAGTCGGGGAAAACGCGTTTGCTGATCACCGGCGATCGTCCGCCAAGACAGTTGAATCTGGGGTTGCCGGATCTCGCCTCACGCTTGGACTGGGGGCAAATCTACAAGCTACAACCGCTTTCCGATGAAGATAAGCTGCAGGCGTTGCAATTACGCGCCAGACTTCGTGGATTTGAACTGCCGGAAGATGTGGGACGTTTTCTGCTAAAGCGTCTGGATCGAGAAATGCGTACGCTGTTTATGACGCTGGATCAGCTTGATCATGCTTCGATCACCGCCCAACGTAAGCTGACCATTCCGTTCGTAAAAGAAATTCTGAAGCTGTAAGCGCCGCAGCCGAGAAGACTGCGGCAGGTTGCAGGTTAACCGACGATTTCCAGTACCTGCTCAGGCGGGCGTCCAATTCGAGCCTGACCTTTGGCAACCACAATCGGGCGCTCCATCAGTTTCGGGTTTTCCACCATTGCCTGAATCAGCGTGTCTTCACTCAGATTTTTGTCCGCCAGGTTAAGTGATTTATAAAGATCCTCTTTCTGGCGCATCAGTTCACGCGCGCTGGACATACCGAGCATTTGCAGCAGTTCACGCAGGGTTGCTGCGTCAGCCGGCGCTTCCAGATACAACACCACTTCCGGGTCCACGCCGTTGGACTTCAGTAATTCCAGCGTTTCACGGCTCTTGGAGCAACGTGGGTTATGGTAGATTTTAATCGCGTCTGACATGACTTCTCCTTGCATAACAATACTGCCGGATGGCGGCCAAAAGACCTTATCCGGCCTACATATTGCGTCTGACGTAGGCCGGATAAGACGCTACAGCGTCGCCATCCGGCAAAGGTTCGATAATTACATCTTCGTGTACGGTTTAAAGCGTTCTTGCAGCTGGCGTAGCTGGTCAATACGGGCATCGTATCTGGCCTGCTGCTGGCTACCCAGTTTCACCTGAGAACTTGCGCTGCTGAGCATCGAAATAGCCTGATCCAGACGTCCCGCGAGGGCATACCCCTCCGCGCGCGCCGCCAGCTCCTGATCGCGGTTGCTCAGGTTGGCTTCCGTTTGCGCTAATAGATCCCAGCCGTTAGGGTCATCTTTATGGTTAAACGTATAGCGATTCAGGATGGTCGCCGCCTCTTTGGCTTGTCCACCCTGTAAATAGGCATTCGCCAGGTTGAGCTGCAGAACCGGGTTAGTGCGCAGGTCGCGGGCGTTTTTCAGGCGGTTAATGGCATCACTGGTTTTCTTCTGGCCAAGATCGATATCCGTTGCCAGGTCGAGATACCAGGCATTGTTAGGATCTGCCGCCAGCAGCGGTTGCAGCGCTTTACGCGCCTCGTCATATTTACTGGCTTCCATCGCCTGCAATGCCCGGCCATACTGCCCCGCACGTTGCTCACGTACGTTGCCTTTCGACCAGTTACTCAGCAGGTCATCGGTTAACTGGTTACGACCAGAGTTGTACATGCCCAAGGTTCGTGCCTTAGCCAGATAAAAATCTTCTGACGACTGGACGACCACCGGGCGCATCTGGTTGGCGCGGTTACGGGCATCAGACAGACGGCTTTCCGGCAGGGGGTGAGTCAGCAAAATTTCCGGCGGACGCGAAGAGTAACGAGCCTGGTCGAGTAGTTTTTCCAGGAACGTTGGCATGGCCTGGGGATCGAATCCCGAGCGTTGCAGTACCTGAATACCGATGCGGTCTGCTTCCTGTTCGTTTTGCTGCGTAAAGCTGATCATTCCCTGACGTGTACCCGCCAGCGTACCGGTCAGCGCCGCCATACCCGCCTGCGGGCTGGCCATTGCTAATAAAATTGAACCTAACGCACCAACCCACGTTAGTGGCGCGCTGCGTTTCTGATCTTCCATGGCACGCGCCAGGTGACGCTGCGTAACGTGGGAAATTTCGTGCGCCATAACCGATGCCAGCTGGCTTTCGTTGTCGGAATAGCGAAATAATGCAGAGTGCAGGACAACGTTGCCGCCAAAGAAAGCAAAGGCGTTGATTTCATCGTTGTTAATCAAAAAGAAGGTGAAGGGCGTTTTAACCGAGTCGGCGTGCGAGACCAGACGCATCCCCAGCGCATTAATGTATTGGGTGAGCAATGGATCGTTAATTAATGGCGCACTGCCGCGCAGTTGGCGTACGTAATAATCGCCCATCTGCATTTCCTGTCCTATGGAAAGCGTACTGCCTGCCGACGTTCCCATATCAGGCAGGGTGTCCGCAGTATCAGCAAATGCGGGCGCAACCTGACCGATAGTCAGTGCGGCAATGAGGGTAGCAACCAGGTTTTTTTTCAACTGCCTGAACATAACCTCTGTCCTGTATTCTTTTTTGAGATAGCCATTTGACCGATGCTGTGAAGTATCGTTCACACTCCGCAAGCTTACGGAGTGTAACTGCGAAACCTGACGATGAACACCCAGGAAAAATGTCTTTTCACTTTGCGTAATCAGCCATAAAAAGCGAAGTCTTTTTTGTGACATTTCGATACAATTCGGGATCGCAATCCCGCTATTGGGTTCATGGAAGGGTTTTATGCTCGAAATGTTGATGCAATGGTATCGTCGCCGCTTTAGCGACCCCGAAGCCATCGCCCTGCTGATTATTCTTGTTGCCGGTTTTGGCATCCTGTTTTTCTTTAGCGGCCTTTTGGCGCCGCTGCTGGTCGCCATTGTGCTGGCGTACCTGCTTGAATGGCCGACAGTGCGGCTGGAACATATTGGTTGTTCACGACGTTGGGCGACATCGATTGTGCTGGTGGTGTTTGTCGGTATTTTACTACTGATGGCCTTTGTGGTGATGCCCGTTGCGTGGCAGCAGGGAATTTACCTGATCCGCGACATGCCCGGCATGCTCAATAAATTGTCTGATTTTGCCGCCACCTTGCCACGACGTTACCCGGCGCTGATGGATGCAGGCATCATTGATGCGATGGCGGAAAATATGCGCTCGCGAATGCTCACCATGGGCGATTCGGTGGTGAAATATTCGTTAGCCTCACTGGTTGGATTGCTGACCCTGGCGGTCTATCTTGTTCTTGTCCCATTGATGGTGTTCTTCCTGATCAAAGATAAAGGACAGATGCTGAACGCCGTGCGCCGGGTGCTGCCGCGTAACCGCGGGCTGGCGGGGCAGGTATGGAAAGAGATGAATCAGCAAATCACCAACTATATCCGCGGAAAGGTGCTGGAAATGGTGGTGGTCGGCGTAGCGACCTGGCTCGGCTTCCTGCTGTTTGGTCTCAACTATTCGCTGCTGCTGGCGGTGCTGGTCGGGTTCTCTGTGCTGATCCCGTATATCGGCGCTTTTGTGGTGACGATTCCGGTGGTTGGCGTGGCGCTGTTCCAGTTTGGCCTTGGCACTGAGTTCTGGAGCTGTTTTGCCGTGTACCTGATAATCCAGGCGCTGGACGGCAATTTGCTGGTTCCCGTGCTGTTCTCCGAGGCGGTCAATCTGCATCCACTGGTCATTATTCTCTCCGTGGTGATTTTCGGCGGTTTGTGGGGATTCTGGGGCGTATTCTTTGCGATTCCTCTGGCGACGTTAATCAAAGCGGTAATGCATGCCTGGCCGGATGGTCAGGTCGTTGACGAACCCTAATCTGCGAGATCCGGCGATATCATGTCGCCGGATCTGAACTTGTCTGACCTCTATCCACTCTTTCTGAATAATCTCCTCTGGTGTCGTTTTTCTCCGCGTTTGTCTTTAACTTGACCATCGTGATGTCTTTTAGTCACACAAGGATTAAGGCCAACAGGAGAACAAAATGGATCACAGCACACACACGCAGCAAAAGGTGGGATGGGGCGGTTATCTCGCTTTTTTTATTACGATTATTCTTTTTTCCGGCATGTTTGCGAAAAGTACCGAATGGTGGCGGGTCTTTGACTTCACCGTCCTCAACGGTGCGTTTGGGCAGATTAATGCTGCGGGCGGCACGGCGGTCTCTTTTCGTGGCACAGGGGGGATGGGGGCAAAAGACGGCTTCTTATTCGCGCTTGAGCTGGCGCCTTCCGTCATTCTTTCGCTCGGGATTATTTCTGTCACCGAAGGGCTGGGTGGGTTGCGCGCGGCACAACAGCTGATGACGCCGGTCCTGCGTCCGTTACTGGGCATTCCGGGTATTTGTTCGCTGGCGTTGATTGCGAATTTGCAAAATACCGATGCCGCGGCCGGGATGACCAAAGAAATGGCGGAAGAGGGCATTATCACAGAGCAGGAACGCGCTATTTTTGCCTGCTGGCAAACCAGCGGCAGCGCGTGCATTACCAACTATTTTTCTTCTGGCGCAGCGCTGTTTACGATGGTGACCGTTCCGGTGATTACGCCGCTGGCGGTGATCCTTGTCTTCAAATTTGTGGGCGCGAACCTGTTGCGTGTATGGATCGCGCAGCTGGAAAATCGCCGTATGCAGCAGGAGGCGTGAGATGACAACGCAGGTACGTAAAAACGTCATGGATATGTTTATCGATGGCGCACGGCGCGGGTTTACCATTGCAACAACCAGTCTGTTGCCTAACGTGGTGATGGCGTTTGTGATTATTCAGGCGCTGAAGGTGACAGGGCTGCTCGAGGTTGTCGGGCGGGTATGCGAGCCGGTAATGGCGCTGTGGGGGCTGCCGGGGGAATCTGCCACTGTGCTGCTGGCAGCGGTGATGAGTATGGGAGGCGGCGTCGGCGTGTGCGCCAGCCTGGTTGTCGCCGGTACGCTTTCGGGACATGATGCCACGGTGTTGTTACCGGCTATCTACCTGATGGGAAATCCGGTGCAAAATGTGGGCCGTTGTCTGGGGACCGCGGGGGTTCATCCTCGTTATTACCCGCTAATTATTGCGGTATGCGTCATTAATGCGCTGCTCTCTATTTGGGTTATGCAGGTTATTGCCTGACAAGGAAGGTTATGAACTGTTCAATTCTTGATTTGACGTTGTTCCAGCAGGGACACGTGTATGCGCCGGAAGATTTAGGGCGACAGGATATACTGGTCTCCGGCAGCAAAATTGTTGCCATCGCCCCATCAATTTCTCCTGAAGACTTTCCCGGTTGCGAGTGTATCAATCTTGACGGCGCGATTGTATGCCCAGGATTTATCGATCAACACGTCCATCTTATTGGCGGCGGTGGGGAGGCGGGGCCGCATACTCGCACCCCGGAAGTGCGCTTGTCACGGCTGGTTGAAGCTGGCGTCACGTCGGTGGTGGGTTTGCTGGGTACCGATGGCATTACCCGTCACCCGGAATCGCTGCTGGCAAAAACCCGCGCGCTGGAGTTTGAAGGCATCAGCGCATGGATGCTGACCGGGGCGTATTCTCTGCCTTCCCCGACGATCACCGGCAGTATCGATCGCGATGTGGCGCTGATTGATAAAGTTATTGGTGTGAAATGTGCGGTTTCGGACCATCGTTCTTCAGCCCCGGATACCTCGGCGCTGGCAAATATGGCGGCGCAGTCGCGTGTCGGCGGATTGTTAGGGCGCAAACCGGGGATCAGCGTTTTCCATATGGGCGACAGCCCGCGCATGCTGGAACCGTTGTACCAGATCCTTGAATGTTGCGATGTGCCGATTACTAAACTGTTGCCGACACACGTTAACCGTGCGGAACCGTTGTTCCAGGCGGCGCTGGAGTATGCCCGTAAAGGCGGTTATATCGACATTACCAGCAGCATTGATGAGCCCGTCGACCCGGCCACGGCTATCGCCACGGCGCTACGCCAGAACGTGCCGCTGTCGCGCATTACCCTTAGCTCGGATGGCAACGGCAGCCAGCCGGAATTTGATGAGCTTGGCAATCTCACCGGCATCGGTGTCGCGGGGTTTGAATCACTGGCCGAGACGGTGCGCCAGTTGGTGAAGATTCATGCCATACCGCTGGAACAGGCGCTGTGTCCGCTGACGCGTACGGTCGCAGAATTTTTGGCACTGGAGCATAAAGGGCGTCTGGCGGTGGGATGCGATGCGGACATTCTGGTGCTCAACGACGCGCTGGAAGTTCATCACCTGTGGGCGAAGGGAAAAACCGTGGTGAAAGAGCAGAAAGCGTGCGTGAAAGGGACGTTTGAGTAACCGGGCGGTCATCTGCCGGATGGCGACGCTAACGCCTTATCCGGCCTACAAATGCACGCACGTATGCCGGATAAGGCGTTCACACCGCCATCCGGCATTTCACGGTCAGGCGTTCTCTTTCAACCAATTCATTACCACGTCGTGGTGGTTGCTGGTTTTGAAGTCATCAAACACATGCTCAATTTTCCCCTCGGCATCAATCAGGAAGCTGATGCGGTGGATGCCATCGTAGGTTTTGCCCATAAATGACTTCTCACCCCAGACGCCGAACTGCTCGCAAACCTGATGATCTTCATCGGACAGGAGCGTGAAATTCAGGACTTCTTTCTCCGCGAATCGGGAAAGCTTCTCTGGTTTGTCAGTGCTGATCCCCAGCACTTCAACACCCGCTTTTTTTAACTCATCCATGTTATCGCGCAGGCCGCAGGCCTGTACGGTACAGCCGGGTGTCATGGCTTTCGGGTAAAAATAAACCAGAACACGCTGTCCCTGGAAGTCGGTTAAATTTACTTGTTCTCCGTCTTGATCCGGCAAGCTAAATTTCGGTGCGATATCACCGGCTTTCAGTGGGTTCATTACTTAACTCCATCCTGTTCATCATGCTGTGAGTAATTGACGACGTTAATACTGCCTTGCGCATTGAGTTCTGTACAGAGTGCTTTAAACGCATCTTCAATATTTGCCGAATCATGTGACGCAGGACTATGTGCGGTAATTTGAATAAACAACTGCGCCGCCTTTCCATTCTCAGCCGGTTGCGTGCGTGAAACCAGTTCCGCAATATTCATTTGGTGGCTGTCAAACAGAGCGGTGAAGCGTTCAATCAAATGGGGAGAATCAGGGACATCGACCTGCACCCATACCGTAGCAGGCATTGCCGGACGGGGGCGCGCGGTCGTGCGCTTCATCACAATGAGTAAATCCAGCTCTGCGCCTTTTAATGGCAGGGTTGATTCAATCAGGGTGATGGCATTCCAGGTTCCCGACAGCAACATGATAAACGTGAACTCATCACCCAGCATGGCCAGTCGGCTGTCTTCGATATTACAGCCGCAACTGCTGACATGACGCGTGATGGTGTTCACAATTCCTGGGCGATCGGCACCCAGCGCAGTAATGACCAGATAGTGTTGCGATGACGATGTCAAACCTGTTCTTCCTTTGAGCGGTGAGGTAATCATAAGGAAAGCATAAAAAAAACATGCATACAACAATCAGAACGGCTCTGGTCGCTTGCTTTTATTGTCGTACCAAACGTACCATTGAGACACTTGTTTGCACAGAGGATGGCCCATGTTCACGGGAAGTATTGTCGCGCTTGTTACGCCGATGGATGAGAAAGGTAAAGTCTGCCGGTCGAGCCTGAAAAAACTGATTGATTATCATGTCGCCAGCGGCACCTCGGCGATCGTTTCTGTTGGCACCACCGGTGAGTCCGCCACCCTGAGTCATGATGAACATGGCGATGTGGTGATGATGACGCTGGAACTGGCTGACGGGCGTATTCCGGTGATTGCCGGAACCGGCGCCAATGCGACCGCGGAAGCCATTAGTCTGACGCAGCGTTTCAACGACAGCGGTGTTGTCGGCTGCCTGACGGTGACGCCTTACTACAACCGCCCAACCCAGGAAGGTTTGTTCCAGCATTTCAAAGCCATTGCTGAGCATACTGACCTGCCGCAAATTCTGTATAATGTGCCGTCCCGTACTGGCTGCGATATGCTGCCGGAAACCGTTGGTCGTCTGGCGAAAGTTAAAAATATTATCGCTATTAAAGAGGCCACGGGGAACTTAAGTCGCGTTCACCAGATCAAAGAGCTGGTTTCGGACGACTTTATTCTGCTCAGCGGTGATGACGCGACCGGACTGGATTTTATGCAGCTCGGTGGTCATGGCGTGATTTCCGTAACGTCTAACGTTGCGGCACGTGATATGGCTGAAATGTGCAAACTGGCGGCAGCCGGGCAATTTGCCGAGGCGCGGGTGATTAACCAACGTCTGATGCCGTTACACAACAAACTATTTGTCGAACCCAACCCTATTCCCGTGAAATGGGCGTGTAAGGAGTTGGGACTTGTGGCGACCGATACGCTACGTCTGCCGATGACGCCAATCACGGACAATGCTCGTGAAATCGTCAAAGCGGCGCTTAAGCATGCCGGTTTGCTGTAAAGTTTAGGGAGATTTGATGGCTTACTCAGTACAAAAGTCGCGCCTGGCCAAGGTTGCGGGTGTTTCGCTTGTTATGTTGCTCGCGGCCTGTAGCTCTGACTCGCGCTATAAGCGCCAGGTGAGCGGTGATGAATCCTATCTGGAGGCCGCACCGCTTGCTGAGCTTCATGCTCCAGCTGGGATGATTTTGCCGGTTATGTCGGGCGACTATAATATCCCGGTAACCAACGGCAGTGGTGCCGTGGGTAAAGCGCTGGATATTCGTCCACCGGCTCAGCCGTTAGCATTAGTCACCGGTGCTCGCACACAGATCGCGGGTGATACGTCGACATTACTGGTGGAAAACGGTCGTGGCAACACACTGTGGCCGCAGGTCGTTAGCGTCATTCAGTCTAAAAACTACACGATCACCAAACGTGATGATGCCAGCCAGACGTTGACCACCGACTGGGTTGACTGGAACCGTCTGGATGAAGACGAGCAGTACCGTGGACGTTATCAAATCTCGGTTAAACCGCAGGGCTATCAGCAAGCGGTAACGGTGAAACTGGTTAACCTCGAGCAGGCGGGTAAACCCGTAGCCGATGCGGCATCAATGCAGCGCTACAGCGCTGAAATGATGAACGTTATCTCTGCTGGTCTGGATAAGAACGCCACAGACGCCGCGAATGCCGCGCAGAACCGCTCTGCAGCCACCATGGATGTTCAGAGCGCCGCCGATGACACCGGTTTACCAATGCTGGTGGTACGCGGGCCGTTCAACGTGGTGTGGCAGCGTCTGCCGGCAGCGCTTGAGAAAGTGGGGATGAAGGTAACCGACAGCACCCGTTCTCAGGGCAGCATCGCGGTGACCTACAAACCACTGTCCGATAGCAACTGGCAGGAGTTGGGTGCAAGCGACCCGGGTCTGGTATCCGGCGACTATAAACTGCAGGTCGGTGATTTAGACAACCGCAGTAGCTTGCAGTTTATCGATCCGAAGGGGCATACCCTGACGCAAAGCCAGAACGACGCGCTGGTCGCCGTCTTCCAGGCAGCGTTCAGTAAGTAAAAATAAAGGGCTGGATAACTCCAGCCCTTTTTTTCTGATATGATACGCAAACGTGTGCGTCGGCAGAAAAACGCAATATTTATCGTTAATTCACACCCAGGAGTAATAAAGATGCAAAAGCAAGCTGAGTTGTATCGTGGTAAAGCGAAGACCGTATACAGCACGGAAAACCCGGACCTGTTGGTGCTCGAATTCCGCAATGATACGTCAGCAGGGGATGGCGCGCGCATTGAACAGTTTGACCGTAAAGGCATGGTGAACAACAAATTCAACCATTTCATTATGACTAAACTGCAAGAAGCGGGTATTCCTACCCAGATGGAGCGACTGCTTTCTGATACCGAATGTCTGGTGAAAAAACTGGAGATGGTACCGGTTGAATGTGTGGTACGTAACCGCGCGGCAGGCTCTCTGGTTAAGCGTTTAGGCGTTGAGGAAGGTATTGAACTGAATCCGCCGCTGTTTGATCTGTTCCTGAAAAACGATGCTATGCACGATCCAATGATTAACGATTCCTATTGCGAAACTTTTGGTTGGGTGAGCAAAGAGAATCTGGCACGTATGAAAGAGCTGACCTACAAAGCTAACGACGTGCTGAAAAAGATGTTTGATGATGCTGGTCTGATTCTGGTCGACTTCAAACTTGAGTTTGGTTTGTATAAAGGTGAAGTGGTCCTGGGTGATGAATTCTCACCGGACGGTAGCCGCCTGTGGGACAAAGAAACGCTGGATAAAATGGACAAAGATCGCTTCCGCCAGAGTCTGGGCGGCCTGATCGAAGCCTATGAAGCCGTCGCGCATCGCCTGGGTGTGAAGTTAGACTAATCATCCCCTGAGCCGGCGATCGCTCTCCGGCTCATTAACCCCACCTGATTTGATTACTATTTCTTATGGTAATCCTGTTCCGAACCGCCTACGATCATCATCATAATGAATAAAAAGTTGAGGTGATTATGCGCTGGCAAGGGCGTCGTGAAAGTGACAACGTGGAAGACAGACGAAACAGCTCTGGCGGCGGCCCCTCTATGGGTGGGCCTGGTTTTCGTCTGCCCAGTGGTAAAGGCGGCATCATTCTGCTGATTGTGGTGCTGGTGGCGGGTTATTATGGCGTGGATCTCACCGGGCTAATGACTGGCCAGCCGGTCTCCCAACAGCAATCATCACGCTCCATCAGCCCAAACGATGATGAAGCGGCAAAATTTACCTCGGTGATTCTGGCTACCACAGAAGATACCTGGGGACAGCAGTTTGAAAAAATGGGCCGCACCTACCAACAGCCGAAGCTGGTGATGTACCGGGGCGCGACGCGTACCGGCTGCGGCGCGGGTCAGTCCGTGATGGGGCCATTTTATTGCCCGGCAGATGGTACGGTTTACATCGACCTTTCATTCTATGACGACATGAAAAACAAGCTGGGCGCTGATGGTGATTTTGCTCAGGGCTATGTTATCGCCCATGAAGTGGGTCACCACGTGCAGAAACTGCTGGGCATTGAACCTAAAGTTCGTCAGATGCAGCAGAATGCCTCACAGGCAGAAGTGAACCGTCTTTCCGTTCGAATGGAACTGCAGGCAGACTGCTTTGCCGGTGTCTGGGGCCACAGCATGCAGCAGCAGGGCGTACTGGAGTCTGGTGACCTGGAAGAGGCACTGAACGCCGCACAGGCCATTGGTGACGATCGTCTGCAACAGCAGGGACAAGGACGCGTCGTGCCGGACAGCTTTACTCACGGAACCTCTGAACAGCGTTTTACCTGGTTCAAACGCGGTTTTGATAGCGGCGATCCGGGGCAATGTAATACCTTTGGTAAAGGTATTTAAGATACTGAGGCAGGGATGTCCGATAACACGGCGCTGAGCACGTTAACCGAACAAATGACCCTCGAAGGGATCCGTCGTCTGCTGATTATCAGCGGCGAGGATAACTGGTGTCAGGAACAGGCATTAGCGCTATGCAGCATGTTACCCGGCGACTGGCTGTGGGTAGGGGAGCAAGCCCCTACCGAGCCGTGCTGTACGCCGCAGGCGCTAAAAACATTATTAGGGCGCGAGTTTCGTCATGCGGTTTTTGACGCCAGGCAAGGTTTTGACGCTGCGGCGTTTGCCGCCTTAAGCGGCACACTGCTTTCTGGCAGTTGGCTGGTATTGCTGACCCCACCCTGGCATTCCTGGCACACGCATCCGGACGCGGATTCACTACGCTGGAGCGATTGTGCTGAACCTATCCCTACACCGCACTTTATTGAACACGTCAAACGGGTGATTTCCCGCGATAGACAGGCTCTGCACTGGCAACAGCATCAGCCGGTTTCCTGTCCGCACTTTCCTGCTCGCGCAGCCTGGCACGCGGCAACCGGCGAACCCCAGCCAGAACAGGCGATGATATTAAATCATTTGCTGGCTATGCCTCCCGGTGTGGTTGCGGTGACGGCGGCACGGGGTCGGGGTAAATCCGCTCTGGCAGGGCAACTCATAGCGCGGATTAACGGCACTGCGATTGTGACAGCGCCTGCCAAAGCGGCAACCGATGTGCTGGCGCAATTTGCCGGGGAGCGTTACCGTTTTATGGCCCCGGATGCGCTGTTAAGCAGTTCTGCAATCGCAGACTGGCTAATTGTGGATGAAGCCGCCGCGATCCCCGCGCCGCTGCTGCATCAACTGGTGGCGCGTTTTCCTCGTACGCTGTTAACCACTACAGTACAAGGCTACGAGGGAACGGGGAGAGGCTTCTTGCTGAAATTCTGTGCCCGCTTCCCCAATCTTCAACGCTATGAATTGCAGCAACCGGTACGCTGGGCGCAGGGATGTCCGCTGGAGCAAATCGTCAGCGATGCGCTGGTGTTTGATGATGAAACGTTCACGCATGCCCCATTGGGGGAGCTTCACTTCTCGGCATTTGAGCAACAGTCCTGGCATGCTAACCCGGCGCTGCCGTTAGCGGTATACCAACTGCTTTCCGGAGCGCATTATCGCACCTCGCCATTGGACCTGCGACGAATGATGGACGCGCCTGGACAGCATTTTCTTCAGGCATCAACCGCTGACTCAGTGGCGGGAGCCGTCTGGTTGGTCGATGAAGGGGGACTATCCGCAGAATTAAGCCAAGCCGTCTGGGCCGGATATCGCCGACCGAGAGGGAATCTGGTTGCGCAGTCGCTGGCGGCGCACGGTGGTGACCCGTTGGCGGCGACGCTCGTCGGGAGACGGGTCAGTCGAATTGCGGTTCATCCTGCGCGCCAAAGAGAAAGTATTGGGCAACAGCTGATTATGCTGGCCCACCGCTATTCCACATCGTGTGACTATCTGTCGGTCAGTTTTGGGTATACGGCTGAACTATGGCGTTTCTGGGAGCGCTGCGGTTTTGTGCTGGTGCGAATGGGAAATCATCGGGAAGCCAGCAGCGGCTGTTATACCGCCATGGCGTTACTTCCCATTAGCGAAGCGGGGAAACGCCTTGCTGAGCGGGAGCACCAGCATTTGCGTCGTGATGCGGAAATCCTTGCGCGATGGAACGGTGAGAACATTCCGCTGGTCCCTCTGAAAGAGGCTACGCTTAATGAGGATGACTGGGCTGAGCTGGCTGGGTTTGCCTTCGCGCATCGGCCATTATTGACGTCTCTAGGCTGTCTGAGTCGTCTGCTTGAGCACAGTGAGTTACCTCTTCCGGCCTTGCGCGGACGCATCCAGGCTAAACGTAGCGACGCCGAATTGTGCCAACAGCTCAAGATTTCTGGTCGTAAAGCGTTGCTGGTCATTCAGCGCGCCGAAGCGGCGCAGGCATTAAATCAGCTGGATGCAGAGCGTGAACAGCGGCTACATAATCGCATTATGCAATGGCAATTTTTTCACTAACTTCTTCAATTTCCTGGCATGGTCATTGCGGTTAAGCGGCGTAGAATGATTCTCATCAGCTAAGGAGACCGCCATGAAACATGACCATTTTGTTGTTCAAAGTCCCGAAAAACCCGCTCAACAGCTACTGCTGCTGTTTCATGGCGTCGGCGATAATCCGGTTGCCATGGGTGAAATTGGCACCTGGTTTGCGCCGCTGTTTCCGGATGCGCTAATCGTTAGCATTGGCGGGGCAGAGCCTTACGGGACGACGTCCGGACGTCAGTGGTTTTCGGTGCAGGGCGTAACAGAAGAGAGTCGTCAGGCACGCGTTGACGCCATAATGCCGGTGTTTATCGAAACCGTGCGTTACTGGCAGAAGCACAGCGGCGTTTCGCCGCAGGCAACCGCGCTGATTGGCTTTTCTCAGGGGGCGATTATGTCACTTGAGAGCATCAAAGCTGAGCCGGGGCTGGCATCGCGGGTCATCGCCTTCAATGGCCGCTATGCCACCTTGCCAGAGGCTGCAACCACCGCGACGACGGTGCATTTGATTCACGGTGGTGAAGACCGGGTAATTGAGTTATCTCATGCCGTTGCCGCGCAGGAAGCGTTAATGCGCGCTGGTGGAGACGTGACGCTGGATATCGTCGAAAATCTGGGGCACGCCATTGATGAACGCAGCATGCAGTTTGCGCTCGATCATCTGCGTTTTACCGTACCGAAGCACTACTTTGATGAAGCGCTGAGCGGCGGTAAGCCTCACGATGATGATGTGATTGCCATGATCTGATTGATCACCGTAGGCCGGATAAAACGCGAAGCGTTGCCATCCGGCACGTAATGCCCGGTGGCGCTAACGCTTACCGGGCCTACGGGACTTATCTGCCTATTAATTATTTCTTCGGTTGGTCCTTATTCGGCCAATCGTCGTCGTCATCCCATTTATCGTTAAAGTCACGATGCGGGGGAAGCTCCGGCTTGTTGGCAAGAAATTTCTTGTGATCGACGCGCTTGAGATCTTTAATCACGTTCAGCAGCACGCCTACCAGAAACACCAACACCAGAATCCACCAATATTTTGCCAGCCAGTCCATGCTCATTTCCTCTTATAGGAACACTCATCAGGCGACGAGTTGCTCCATGATACGTTGATACATACGGGCAAGCAGCTGCAGGTCGGCGGCATTAACACATTCATTAATTTTATGAATAGTGGCGTTGACCGGCCCAAGTTCTACTACCTGCGCCCCCATGCGGGCAATAAAACGCCCGTCGGACGTCCCGCCTGTAGTCAGTAACTGCGGTTTAATCTCATTATAGTGCTCAATGGCGTTCACCACTGCATCCACCAGTTTACCGCGTTCGGTCAGGAACGGCTGACCGGAAAGCCACCAGTCGACGGTATAACGAAGCTGATATTTCTCCAGCAGCGCGTGAACCCGTGCTTTAATCATCTCATCGGTCAGCTCAGTGCTGAAACGGAAGTTGAACTGGATAAACAGTTCTCCAGGGATAACGTTGTTGCTGCCGGTTCCAGCCTGGATATTGGCAATCTGCATGCTGGTCGCCGGGAAGAATTCGTTACCCTGATCCCACTCGATCGCCACCAGTTCGTTGAGCATGGGGGCCGCGCGGTGTACCGGGTTATCGGCCAGATGCGGATAGGCTACGTGGCCCTGCACGCCGTGAATGGTCAGGTTGCAGGTCAGTGAACCACGACGTCCATTTTTCACCACGTCGCCAACGATTTCCGTGCTGGATGGCTCACCCACCAGGCAATAATCCAGTCGTTCATTACGCGCCATCAGCGCTTCAACCACCTTCACGGTGCCGTTTTTGGCGCTGGCTTCTTCGTCAGACGTTATCAAAAAGGCCAGACGACCCTGATGGTTTGGATGCTGGGCGACAAAACGTTCTGCGGCCACGACCATCGCCGCCAGTGAACCCTTCATATCGGCAGCGCCACGCCCGAACAACATGCCATCGCGAATGGTCGGTTCGAACGGTGGATTGATCCAGCGATCGACATCGCCGGCAGGCACTACGTCGGTGTGACCGGCAAATGCCAGGGTCTCACCTTTACCGCGCCATGCCCAAAAATTCTGTGTGTCACCAAAGTCCATTCGCTCAACGGTAAAACCTACCGCGCGCAGGCGTTCAATCATTAACGCCTGGCACCCGGCATCATCCGGGCTCAGGGAAGGACGGCGAATAAGCTGCTGTGTCAGCTCAATGACCGGGCACGACATAGACTACACCTCATTAAAAAACAGAGTATAACTGGATTCACTGAAACCAAGCAGCATAGGCTTACCCGGCGCGCAGAGCAATGGGCGTTTGATAATTGCTGGCATTTCAATCATCAACGCGGCGGCGGAAGCCGCATCGGTGATTTGACTGCGCGTGGATTCATCGAGTTTACGCCAGGTGGTTCCACGCGTATTGAGCAGCGCCTCCCAACCTAATTCGCTGATAAAGGACTGTAATAGCGTGTTGTCCAGACCGTCGACGCGATAATCATGAAATCGGTAGTCAATACCTTGAGCCTCCAACCAGCGTCTGGCTTTTTTAATCGTGTCGCAATTCTTAATGCCGTAGAGGGTGATCATTTGAATCCTTATTGACGTAATTTGAATATTTATTCTTTTATTCTGTGGCAATGAATAATACATATTGTCATTCAATCGTTATAGAAAAATATAACATTGTTGAACAACAGTGAATAATGATTCCTGAAAGCTCCAAAAAATACCGTATAACTAAAAATCAGAATCTGCCTGTTTGCATCAGCCTGTTTTTCCATCAGAATTGCAAAAGTAGTAGATGATGTATGAATATTTCAAAATATTGCAGTAAGTCACATAAAATTTATGGGTATAGCGCATAGTGATCACATAAACCCCAAACACTGGAGGAATCAATCGCAACCATCGGTTAAATTGCCTTCTTTTAATGATGATGATTTCGTAGAATGCCCATAATAATAAGAGAGGTTGTTATGATTGAACGTGAACTGGGGAACTGGAAAGACTTTATCGAAGTGATGCTTCGTAAATAATTTTCTGGAAGAAATTCATATCCTGTAAAGGATAAAAAAAGGCGACTCAACGTAAGTCGCCTTTTTTGTGCCCGATTATTCTGGGCGTGGCTTCAATGGGAAGCGTCTGCGCACCAGCACAAAGAACAGGGGAACGAAGTAAATCGCCAGAATTGTGGCTGAAATCATCCCGCCCATTACGCCAGTCCCCACCGCATGTTGACCGCCAGAACCAGCGCCACTGCTGATGGTCATCGGCAGCACCCCGAAGATAAACGCCAGTGAGGTCATCAGGATTGGGCGTAAACGTTGGCGACAAGCATGGAGCGTGGCGTCGAGCAGATCGTGTCCTTTCTCGTTCATCTCATTGGCGAATTCAACAATCAATATTGCGTTCTTCGCCGATAGCCCGATAACGGTAAGTAACCCGACCTGGAAATAAACATCGTTTTCCAGGCCGCGCATCCAGGTCGCCAGTAGCGCGCCAATAACCCCCAACGGCACGACCAGCATGACGGAGAAGGGTACCGACCAGCTTTCATACAGGGCCGCCAGACACAGGAATACCACCAGCAGAGAAATGGCGTACAGGGCGGGGGCCTGAGAACCCGACAGCCGTTCCTGATAGGACATCGCCGTCCATTCGAGGCCGAACCCGGTCGGCAACTGGCGCACCAACGATTCCATTATGTCCATTGCCGTACCGGTACTGACGCCCGGCGCGGCTTCGCCGACAATCTCGACCGCGGAGTAGCCGTTATAGCGCTCCAGACGTGGTGAACCGGTTTCCCAGCGTGAAGTCGCAAAGGCCGAGAAAGGCACCATGCCACCGTTGTTATTGCGTACGTACCACAGGTTGATGTCGTCCGGGAGCATGCGATATTTTGCTGCCGCCTGCACGTAAACCTTCTTCACACGGCCCCGGTCCATAAAGTCATTGACGTAGCTGGAACCCCAGGCCGTTTGCAATGTGTCGTTGATGTCGTCGATGGAAACGCCCAGCGCCTGGGCTTTGCGCTGATCGATATCAATTTGCAACTGCGGGCTGTCGTCCAGACCGTTATGACGAACGCGGGTCAGGGAGGTGTCTTTCCCGGCCAATTCAATGAGTTTGTCGCGCGCAGCCATTAACGCATCATGGCCCGCACCGGCGTGATCCTGCAGCTCCATATCGAAACCGGCAGAGCTTCCGAGGCCGCTGATAGCCGGAGGGCTGCTGGCGAAGACGCGGGCTTCTTTAATCTTATTAAAGGCTTTGGTCGCACGTTCGATGATGGCGAAAGAGGTTCCGGTAGTGGTGTCGCGCTCATCCCAGTCTTTTAAGCGGACAAACATACGCGCCACGTTTTGACCGTTCCCGCCAGGGCCAGAACCGACCGTGGAAAAGACTGACATAATGTTGTCTTTCTCATGGGTGAAGTAATACTTCTCCACTTCCTCAACCACTTTCAATGTTTGCTGCTGCGTGGAGCCGCTGGGCAACTGTACCGAGGTGGTAAACATGCCGCGGTCTTCCAGCGGCAGGAAGGAGGTTGGCAGGCGCAGGAACAGGAAAACCATCCCGCCGAGCAGCAGGCCGTAGATCAGTATCCAGCGCAGACTGCGGTGCAGAATTCTGGCAACGCCTTTTTCGTAGCGCTCGGCGTTGCGATTAAACATCCGGTTAAACCAGCCGAAGAAACCGGTTTGTCCGTGATGCTCGCCCTTATGCAGCGGTTTGAGCAGGGTGGCGCACAGAGCGGGGGTCAGGATCATCGCCACCAGAACAGACAGCACCATAGCGGAGACGATAGTAATCGAGAACTGACGGTAAATAGCCCCGGTAGTGCCGCCGAAGAAGGCCATCGGGATAAACACCGCTGACAGCACCATGGCGATACCGACCAGCGCACCCTGGATTTGCCCCATCGATTTCCGTGTCGCTTCCCGCGGAGAGAGTCCTTCCTCACTCATAATACGCTCGACGTTTTCCACTACCACAATGGCGTCATCGACCAGCAGGCCGATCGCCAGCACCATCGCAAACATCGTCAAGGTATTAACGCTATAGCCAAAGGCGTAAAGCACGGAGAAGGTACCCATCAGGACGACGGGAACGGCGATGGTGGGAATCAGCGTGGCGCGGAAGTTTTGCAGGAACAGGTACATCACGAGGAATACCAGCGCGATCGCTTCCAGCAGGGTTTTTACCACGTCAATGATTGAGGCTTTGACAAAGGAGGTGGTTTCATATGCCACCTTATATTCCAGCCCGTGCGGAAAATATTGCGACAGCTCGTTCAGACGGTTGATAACCAGCTCCGCCGTCGCCATTTCATTGGCGCCGGAGGCCAGCTTCACGCCCAGGCCGGAGGCAGGATTTCCATTAAAGCGGCTGAGGTAATCATACTTTTCAGCACCCATTTCGACCGTCGCCACATCGCCCAGTTTAACTTCTGAGCCATCCTGGTTGACGCGTAGCGTAATGGCGCGGAATTCATCCGGAGTCTGTAGTAGCGACTGGGCGTTGATCGTCGCGTTCAGCGCCTGCTTGTCCACCGAAGGCGTACCGCCAAGTTGTCCGACGGCAATCTGCGCATTCTGTGACTCGATAGCGTCGGTCACATCTTTAGCGGTCATCTGGAAACTGTTCAGTTTGGCCGGGTCAAGCCAGATACGCATGGAGTACTGTGAGCCGTAAGCGTCAATATCTCCCACGCCGTTAATACGGCTAAGCGGATCCTGAATGTTACTGGCGACATAGTCGGCGATGTCCTGCTTATCCATTGAGCCATCGGTGGAGACAAAGGCGATAGTCAGAATATTGGTGTCCCCGGTCTTACGCACCGTGACCCCCTGATCCTGTACCGCCTGCGGCAGTTTACGCATTGCCGATTGCAGTTGGTTTTGCACCTGCTGGACGGCCTCGTCAGGATCGGTTCCCGCAACAAAGCTCAACGTAACCGTCGCCTGACCTGTCCCGCTGCTCTGCGATGACATGTACATCAGGTTATCGAGACCGGTCATGTTCTGCTCGATAACCTGGGTGACGGTGTTTTCCAGAGTCTGAGCCGAAGCGCCGGGATAGTTGGCGGTGACCCGCACGTTTGGCGGTGCCAGATCGGGATATTGCTCAACGGGCAGTGAAAAAATAGCCAGGGCTCCTGTCAGGCACAACAGGATAGCTAACACCCAGGCAAAAATGGGGCGATCGATGAAAAAATTCGCCATTAAAAGAGGACCTCGTGTTTCTGCGTATCGTTATGGGTATGGCTTGCTTCACTTTAGCGGCAAGGTACGGGTCAAACGTGGAGAAAAAAAGAAGATAATGTAAATTATCATGCCCGTTTACAGCATACCTTTCGTGCCAACGCCGTCAGGCCTGGATCCAGACTCGACGGCGCTTTGCGGTTCTTTACGTTAGCTCACTGTCTGATTCAGCCGAACGGAAACTGATGCTCACCAACGTTCCCCCTCCGGAAGGTTGAGAGAAGGTCAACGTGCCGCTTAGTCTTTCCGCCCGCTCACGCATAATATTGAGTCCATAGTGCCCTGTAGGCTCATGCGGCTCGCCAATGCCGATGCCGTTATCGCGGATATAAACCGTGTGGTTGCCGTCCGGAGCCGTTACGCAGCTGACGGCAATTTCGCTCGCACTCGCATGCTTAATGGCGTTCAGCACCGCTTCACGGATGATCTGCAACAGATGCACCTGCATTTGCGCATCCAACGCTAGCGTGGGTAACCGACAGTCGAGTGTGAGTTTAGCTGAGGTTTGATTTTGCAGCGTTTCCAACATTTCATGCAGGGCGGAGGGTAAGTCTGCCTGCTGTAAGGTCAGACGGAAGGTGGTGAGCAGTTCGCGTAGCTGACGGTAGGCATCGTTCAGCGCCTGAGAGAAATCCGCCATAATGCTTTGCGCCGGGGCGTTATCTTCCGGAATTGAACGCTTCAGCAGCGTGAGCTGAATGCGTAAATAAGAGAGCACCTGCGCCAGCGAGTCGTGCAGCTCGCGTGCAATTGTCGCTCGCTCCTCCATTAACAACAGCTGCTGAAAATGTTTTTGCGCCTGGTTGAAGTACAACCCACGTCCCAGCATCGAGGAGACGCTGTTGAGCAGCGGAGTAGAAGCACTGACGTTTGGACTTTGCCAGTGCAGTTCGCCGTAGACGGTTTCCTGCATGGTGACAGGCAGGATCTGCATCGGCAGCTCGAGGCTTTTAGTCCCTTCGCTAATCCGCCAGTTATCACCGACGGTGAGTTCAAGGAAATACGCGGCGTCATGTTCGCGGACGATCTGTAAAATATGGCGGAAGCAGTGCACGTCAATCTGGCTGGTATTTAACGCCTGGGAGCACTGATACAACACCTCCAGACGGCGATTGGCTTCGTGGAGATCGTGAGTTTTCTCGGCCACAGACGCTTCCAGCGAACGATACAGCTTGTGTAATTCACTCGACATCTGGCTAAACGTTTTGCCCAGCAATCCCAGTTCATTGGGCAAACCGGTATCCAGCGGTGGGATATCAAACTGACCGTGTTCAATTTGCTGACTGGCCATCACCAGTTTATTCAGCGGACGCACCACCTGCTGGCGAATGCGCCGCAGGGTAAAGAAGACGAGGGTGAATATGCCTATCCCGCCCGCCAGCGAGATGCCAAATACCAGCATCACTTTGCGTTCGGCATAATGCTGCAACGCCAGCACGAAGAGATCGATCTGATCGACGTAGTTGTTGATGTTGGCCTGGTACCATTTCAAATCGCCGTCGACCAGGCGTGCGTTCATTTCCAGCCAGTTAGCATGCAGACGTCCATAGCGGCTTTTTACCGCTTGTGGCACATACCACGCGTTCAGATTCTGTAGTGCTGGCGAGTTTAGCGCCTGCTGGAAAAGCTGGCGGTGGGCGTTAAGCTGCGGGCTCTGGCTTTGTAGATCGTAACCCAGACGGTAGCTTTGCATGCGCAACGAGCCAGCAACGTTGATGGCTTCGGCATCTCGCAAGCTGCTGGTCAGCGTGAGCAGCGCAATACCCGTTGAGAGAATTGACAGCAGCACTATGTAGAAAAAAGCTTTAGCCAGACTGGCCGAGACCGGACGCTTTACCGTCACTTGTGCATCCTCACACAATACACGTCGCGCCTGAAAACAGCGTGAACGATGCGGTGTATTTGATAAATGTTAATAAAACGCCATGAAACTGGATGGTAACTGAAACACAATTTCATATGCGATGAAATAAATTGATCTGCCACAGGTTCTGGATAAATAGTTGTGCTTCCTGGGCAAATGAACATTGCCGCTTCCTTCCGTGTCGGTTAATAACACTCTTATAAAGAATAAGGTTTTTGCAACCAAAAAAGAAGGAAGCCATGAATCGTTTTATTATGGTCAATAGCCAGCAGTGCCTGGGATGCCATGCCTGTGAGGTCGCCTGCGTCATGGCTCACAATGGCGAACAGCATGTCCTGGACCAACGGCATTTTCAGCCCCGAATTACCGTCATTAAGCATCAGCAGCAGCGCAGCGCGGTGACCTGTCACCACTGCGAAGATGCACCCTGCGCCAGAAGTTGCCCAAACGGGGCAATTAGCCATGATAACGACAGCGTTCAGGTGAACTCACAAAAGTGCATTGGCTGCAAATCGTGCGTCGTTGCCTGTCCTTTCGGCACGATGCAGATCGTACTCACTCCCGTCGCCAAAGGGAAGGTGAAAGCTACCGCGCACAAATGCGATCTGTGCCAGGGGCGTGAACAGGGACCCGCCTGCGTAGAGAACTGTCCGGCGCAGGCGTTACAGCTGGTGACGGAAAATTCGCTTACCGGTCTGTCAAAAGCGCGCAGGCTGCGTACCGCAAGTCTGGAAAGCCAGCCATGGCATGCCAGCACTACCGATTTTGTTCCACATGTCATCACTAAACGTGAGCAAATGCAGGCGACGCCTGCGCGTGGTGAACCGGATAAACTGGCGATTGAAGCCCGGAAAACCAGCTTTGAAGAGATCTATCTGCCGTTTCGTACGGCACAGGCGGAGCGCGAAGCCTCTCGCTGCCTGAAATGCGGCGACCACAGTATCTGCGAATGGACCTGTCCACTGCATAACCACATTCCGCAGTGGATTGAACTGGTCAAAGCCGGGAATATCGACGCGGCGGTTGAGCTTTCTCACCAGACCAACTGCCTGCCGGAGGTGACCGGACGCGTTTGCCCGCAGGATCGACTCTGCGAAGGGGCATGCACGGTGCGTAGCGAGCATGGCGCAGTCACCATCGGTAATATTGAGCGTTACATCTCCGATCGGGCGCTGAGTAAAGGATGGCGACCGGACTTAAGCCATGTGCAGAAAGTGGACAAGCGTGTTGCCATCATCGGTGCGGGTCCGGCGGGTCTGGCCTGTGCGGATGTGCTGGCGCGCAGCGGCGTCAGCGCCACCGTTTACGATCGCCATCCTGAAATTGGCGGTTTGCTGACGTTCGGTATTCCGGCCTTCAAGCTGGACAAATCGCTGCTGGCGCGTCGCCGTGAAATCTTCAGCGCCATGGGCATTCATTTTGAACTTAACTGTGAAGTGGGTAAGGATGTCGCGCTTGAAAAGCTGCTGGAGGATTACGATGCCGTGTTCGTGGGCGTAGGAACCTATCGTTCCATGAAGGCGGACCTGCCAAATGAAGATGCGCCTGGCGTGTATGATGCGCTGCCGTTCCTGATTGCCAACACCAAGCAGGTGATGGGGCTGGAGGAACTGCCTGAAGAACCGTTTATCGATACCGCCGGACTAAACGTGGTTGTGCTGGGCGGAGGCGATACGGCAATGGACTGTGTGCGAACCGCCCTGCGTCATGGCGCAAGCCAGGTGACCTGCGCCTATCGTCGTGATGAAGCCAACATGCCCGGCTCAAAAAAAGAGGTGAAGAACGCCCGGGAAGAGGGGGCAAGCTTCGAGTTTAACGTCCAGCCGGTTGAGCTGGTGCTGCATGCCGATGGGCGAGTCAGCGGCGTGCGTTTCTTACGAACCCAACTTGGCGAACCTGATGCGCAGGGCCGTCGTCGCCCGGTTCCCATCGCCGGGAGTGAGTTTGTTATGCCCGCAGATGCGGTGATCATGGCGTTTGGCTTTCACCCACACGGCATGCCGTGGCTGGAGTCGCATGGCGTTAAGGTCGATAACTGGGGGCGCATTGCCGCCGATGTTGAAAGTGCATACCGTTATCAAACCAGTAACCCGAAAATCTTTGCCGGTGGTGACGCTGTACGCGGTGCAGACCTGGTGGTGACGGCTATGGCGGAAGGGCGGCATGCTGCCCAGGGGATCGTCGACTGGCTGGGCGTAAAATCAGTCAAATCTCATTAATCGGCGAGCAGGCCGGATAAAACGCGTTAGCGTTGCCATCCGGCAATGTGCCGCATGAATGCCTGATGGCGCTTTGCTTATCAGGCCTACATTGTTCCAAGACAAACCCGGTTTCACGGCGTAGTATTATTTCTCACTTCTTGCTGTGGAGCCGGTATGTCGCAAAAAATTACCCTCATCAAAGATAAAGTCCTTTCCGATAACTACTTCGTCCTGCGCAATATCACTTATGACCTGACCCGTAAGAATGGAGAGGTGATCCGTCACAAACGTGAGGTTTACGATCGTGGCAACGGCGCCACAATCCTGCTGTATAACCCGGAGAAGAAAACGGTGGTGCTCATCCGCCAGTTTCGCGTTGCGACATGGGTCAACGGTAACGAAGACGGTCAACTGATTGAAACCTGCGCCGGGCTGCTGGATAACGACGAACCGGAAGCGTGCATTCGCAAAGAGGCGATTGAAGAGACCGGCTTTGAAGTGGGTGAAGTACGTAAACTGTTTGAGCTATACATGTCGCCGGGCGGTGTGACGGAAATAATCCACTTCTTCATCGCACAATACAGTGACAGCCAGCGTGCAAACGCGGGTGGCGGCGTGGAAGATGAAGATATTGAAGTTCTGGAACTGCCGTTCACACAGGCGCTGGAAATGATCAAAACAGGTGAGATCCGTGACGGTAAAACAGTGCTATTACTGAACTATTTGCAGTCATCGCATCTCATGGACTAATGCGCGGGATTTATATTTCTTTACAAATTTACGGCCAATCCGACGATTCTTATTGAGCCACATCAGTCGCGCAAGGAAGATACCGCTTAGGCTGTGTGTTTTGACTTCGGAGTTGTACCGTCCATGCGCTATCGCGTTATTCTCCTTTTCCTGCTCGGGTTGCTACCCGCCCGTTTGCTGTGGGCTGCGCCCGCGCAACAGGCGTTTTCTGACTGGCAGGTGACGTGTAATAACCAAAATTTTTGCGTGGCGCGCAATACCGGGGAGCACCACGGCCTGGTCATGACCTTGAGCCGCAGCGCCGGGGCACATACCGATGCCGTGTTGCGTATTGAGCTGGGCGGGCTGGAATCGTCCAGCGTCAAAGAGAGCGATATTGCGCCGCGTCTGCTGTTGGATGGTGCGCCACTCTCGCTGAGCGGCGAACATTGGCGCATAACTCCCTGGCAGCTGACGACCGATGATCCCGCCACCATCAGCGCATTTTTACAAACCGTACAGGACGCGAAGGCGATTACCCTGCAAAAAGGTGCGCAAAACCTTTCGCTGGTCGGGCTAAAAGCCGCGTTGTTGTTTATCGACGCCCAGCAAAAACGGGTGGGGAGCGAAACCGCATGGATTGAAAAAGGTGACGAGCCTCCGCTCAGCGTACCCCCGGCCCCCGCGCTGAAAGGTGTAGCGGTCATTAATCCAACGCCAACGCCTCTCACACAGCAGGAGCGCAGTGAACTGCTGGACTATGGTAACTGGCGGATCAACGGTATTCGCTGCTCTATCGATCCGCTGCGTCGCGAGATGCGCGTCACGGCCCTAACGGATGATAAAGCGCTGCTGATGATTGGCTGTGAGGCCGGGGCGTATAACACCATCGATCTGGCGTGGGTGGTTTCACGTACGACTCCGTTGACTTCACGCGCGGTACGGTTAAACCTGCCGTTTAAAACGGATGCAGAAAGTCGCGATATGGAGCTGACCAACGCGACGTTTGACGAGAAGTCGCGGGAGCTGGTCACCCTCGCTAAAGGGCGAGGGTTGGCAGATTGCGGTATCCAGACCCGCTGGCGCTACGACGGGCAACGTTTTCGCCTGGTGCGCTATGCCCAGGAGCCAAGCTGCGATAACTGGCATGGGCCAGATGCCTGGCCCACATTGTGGATCACGCGTTAAGCACCTTGTGCGCTTTGTCGACGATGTTATCTACCGTAAAGCCGAAGAACGGGAACAGCTTGTCCGCCGGAGCCGACTCCCCATAACCCGTCATCCCAACAATTGCCCCTTTCAGCCCGACATATTTGTACCAGTAGTCGGCAATCCCTGCTTCTACCGCCACACGCGCGCTGACGTTTGCTGGCAGGACCGATTCCCGGTACGCCTCATCCTGGGCGTCGAAGATATCGGTTGAGGGCAGAGAAACCACCCGCACGTTACGACCTTCGCCGGTCAGTTTTTCCGCTGCCAGTAGCGTGATTTCCATTTCTGAACCGGTAGCAATCAAAATAACATCCGGCTTACCGCCGCCATCCTTCAGCACATAGCCGCCGCGGGCAATTTGCTGTACCTGCTCAGGCGTGCGCTCAACTTGCGCCAGATTCTGCCGCGAGAGGATCAGCGCGGTTGGCCCGTCGTGACGTTCGACTGCCAGCTTCCAGCCTACCGCCGCCTCAACCTGATCGCATGGTCGCCAGGTGCTGAAATTAGGCGTCAGACGCAGGCTGGCGAGCTGTTCAACGGCCTGGTGCGTAGGACCATCTTCCCCCAGACCAATTGAGTCGTGGGTATAAACCATGATTTGTCGGGCTTTCATCAGCGCCGCCATGCGCGCAGCATTACGGGCATATTCGACAAACATCAGGAACGTAGCGGTGTACGGTACGAAGCCCCCGTGGTGCGCGATACCGTTGGCAATCGCGGTCATGCCAAATTCACGCACGCCGTAGTGGATGTAGTTTCCTGCATGATCCTCTTTAAGAGAGGAGGAGCCTTTCCAGATGGTCAGGTTGCTGGGGGCCAGATCCGCCGATCCGCCAAGCAGCTCAGGCAGTATAGGCCCGTAGGCGTTAAGGGTATTTTGCGAGGCCTTACGGGTGGCGATTTTGGCCGGATTAGCCTGCAGCTCGGTAATATATTTCTGGGTTGTTGCCTCCCACTCCTTCGGCAGTCCACCGCTCATCCGGCGAGTAAACTCTGCCGCCAGTTCCGGGTAGGCTTGTTGGTAAGCTGCGAATTTCTCCTTCCAGCCCTGTTGCACTTTTTCGCCTTTCTCGCGTGCGTCCCACGCCCGGTAAATCTCTTTGGGGATCTCAAAAGCAGGATGATGCCACCCCAGTTTCTGCCGGGTCAGCGCCACCTCTTCTTCGCCCAGCGCAGCGCCGTGCGCTTCCTCTTTTCCGGCTTTATTTGGTGAGCCAAAACCAATCACCGTGCGGCAGATAATCAGCGACGGTTTATCGGTAACAGCCTGCGCTTCCTGAATGGCTTTTTTCACCGCCTCAGGGTCATGACCGTCAATCTCGTGCACCACATGCCAGTGATAAGCCTCAAAGCGTTTTGCAGTATCGTCGGTAAACCAGCCGTCGGTTTCGCCATCAATCGAGATGCCGTTGTGATCGTAGAAGCCGATGAGTTTGCCAAGCCCCAACGTGCCCGCCAGCGAACAAGCCTCGTGTGAAATACCCTCCATCAGACAGCCGTCGCCCATAAAGACCCAGGTAAAGTGGTCAACAATCTCATGGTCTGGCTGGTTAAACTGCGCTGCCAGCGTTCGCTCGGCAATGGCCATGCCGACGGCGTTGGCTAACCCCTGGCCCAGCGGTCCGGTGGTGGTTTCCACGCCCGGTGTGTAGCCAATTTCCGGGTGACCTGGCGTTTTCGAATGGAGCTGACGGAAGTTCTTTAATTCTTCGATCGGCAGGTCGTAACCGGAAAGATGCAACAGGCTGTAAAGCAGCATTGAGGCGTGGCCGTTGGACAGAATAAACCGGTCACGATCGTACCAGGTGGGATCGGCCGGGTTATGGCGTAGAAAATCGTTCCACAGCACTTCGGCGATATCGGCCATCCCCATTGGTGCTCCAGGGTGGCCGGAGTTTGCTTTTTGGACGGCATCCATACTTAGCGCACGAATGGCATTGGCAAGCTCTTTACGGGTCATAGGAAATACTCCTTGAAAAGTAAAGTGTTAGATGCGTGTTGTGATTCACACTTTTGGGAAAATTGCGGCCGTTGTCAGCAAAAAGCATAGCAGACAAGCATGGTATTGCTGGATTAAGCAGGTAACATGGTTGTTATAAATTGATAACAAATTCTTTCTTTGAATGGTGAGAGTTTGGGGACCTTCAAAGTTTGTACCGTTGACTGAGGTGATAATGTGCGGCTCAGTAGAATGGTTACCCGCGCCACTTTTTTGATAGATACGTGAAAGGAACAACAAGATGGATGACCAGTTAAAACAAAGCGCCCTCGATTTCCACGAATTTCCGGTACCCGGTAAAATCCAGGTTTCTCCGACCAAGCCTCTGGCAACGCAGCGCGACCTGGCGCTGGCCTACTCGCCGGGCGTGGCTGCACCGTGTCTTGAAATTGAAAAGGACCCGCTGGCAGCCTACAAATACACCGCGCGCGGCAACCTGGTTGCGGTTATTTCCAACGGCACAGCGGTGCTGGGTCTCGGCAACATTGGCGCGTTGGCCGGCAAACCGGTGATGGAAGGTAAAGGCGTTCTGTTTAAGAAATTCGCCGGGATCGACGTGTTCGACATTGAAGTCGATGAACTCGATCCGGATAAGTTTATCAATGTGGTTGCGGCCCTGGAGCCCACGTTTGGCGGTATCAACCTCGAAGATATTAAAGCGCCAGAGTGCTTCTACATTGAGCAAAAACTGCGCGAACGCATGAATATTCCGGTCTTCCACGATGACCAGCACGGTACGGCAATCATCAGTACTGCCGCAATTCTGAACGGTCTGCGGGTGGTTGAGAAAAATATCTCTGACGTGCGCATGGTGGTGTCTGGTGCAGGTGCGGCGGCGATTGCCTGTATGAACCTGCTGGTAGCGCTGGGTATGCAGAAACACAATATTGTGGTCTGTGACTCCAAAGGCGTGATTTACAAAGACCGCGAACCGAACATGGCGGAAACCAAAGCGGCTTACGCGGTGGTGGATGATGGTAAGCGCACGCTGGATGATGTCATTGATGGCGCAGATATTTTCCTCGGCTGCTCCGGTCCGAAAGTGCTGACGCAGGAAATGGTTAAGAAGATGGCGCGTGCGCCAATGATTCTGGCACTCGCCAACCCGGAGCCGGAAATCCTGCCGCCGCTGGCAAAAGAGGTGCGTTCCGACGCCATCATCTGTACCGGTCGTTCAGACTACCCGAACCAGGTTAACAACGTCCTGTGCTTCCCGTTCATCTTCCGCGGTGCGCTGGACGTTGGTGCGACGGCCATCAACGAAGAGATGAAACTGGCGGCGGTGCACGCCATTGCTGAGCTGGCGCATGCCGAGCAGAGTGAAGTGGTGGCCTCTGCTTATGGCGATCAGGACCTGAGCTTCGGCCCGGAATACATCATTCCGAAACCGTTCGACCCGCGTCTGATCGTCAAAATCGCCCCTGCTGTAGCGAAAGCGGCGATGGACTCCGGCGTGGCAACGCGTCCGATTGCCGACTTTGACGCTTACATCGATAAGCTGACCGAGTTCGTCTACAAAACCAACCTGTTCATGAAGCCGATTTTCTCCCTGGCACGCAAAGCGCCGAAGCGCGTGGTGCTGACCGAAGGGGAAGAAGCGCGCGTACTGCACGCTACCCAGGAGCTGATCACGTTAGGGCTGGCGAAGCCGATCCTGATCGGTCGTCCAAGCGTTATTGAAATGCGCATCCAGAAACTGGGTCTGCAGATCAAAGCGGGCGTCGATTTTGAAATCGTCAACAATGAGTCCGATCCGCGCTTTAAAGAGTACTGGAGCGAGTACTACCAGATTATGAAGCGTCGTGGGATTACCCAAGAGCAGGCGCAGCGTGCGGTGATCGCCAACACCACGGTGATCGGCGCAATCATGGTACAGCGCGGCGAAGCGGATGCGATGATCTGCGGTACGATTGGCGACTACCATGAGCACTTCAGCGTGGTGAAAGAGGTATTTGGTCATCGCGACGGCGTGCATACTGCCGGGGCGATGAACGCCTTGCTGCTGCCAAGCGGTAACACCTTTATCGCCGATACCTACGTCAACGACGATCCTACGCCTGAGCAACTGGCGGAAATCGCCGTGATGGCGGCAGAGACCGTGCGTCGCTTTGGTATCGAACCGAAGGTGGCGTTGCTGTCGCACTCCAACTTTGGTTCCTCTAACTGTCCGTCGGCCAGCAAAATGCGCGACGCGCTGGAGCTGATTAAGGCGCGCGCGCCAGAGTTGATGATTGACGGCGAAATGCACGGCGACGCCGCGCTGGTGGAAAGCATCCGTAATGACCGCATGCCGGACAGTCCGTTGAAAGGCTCAGCGAATATTCTGGTGATGCCAAATATGGAAGCGGCCCGTATTAGTTACAACTTACTACGCGTTTCCAGTTCTGAAGGCGTAACGGTTGGCCCGGTGCTGATGGGGGTTGCGAAACCGGTTCACGTATTAACGCCGATCGCCTCTGTTCGTCGTATCGTTAATATGGTGGCGCTGGCGGTTGTAGAAGCCCAAACGCAGCCGCTGTAATTTCACTTTAATTTATTTCCGGCGCGGGTTTCTCCCGCGCCTTTTTATTTTCCCTTTCTTAGTGATCTACTTCACCTTTTAAACCTGGTTGCCGAATTTTGTTATTTACTCTGACAAAAAATTGCCACGATGAGGGCAGTTTTAGCGGAGGCGGTGAGCAATGGAAAAAGAACGCATTATTCAGGAATTTGTGCCGGGGAAACAGGTCACACTGGCGCATCTCATTGCGCACCCCGGCGAGGAATTAGCGAAAAAGATCGGCGTTCCCGAAGCGGGCGCTATCGGCATCATGACGCTGACGCCAGGCGAAACCGCGATGATTGCCGGTGACTTAGCCATGAAGGCGGCGGATGTACATATCGGTTTTCTCGATAGATTCAGCGGCGCACTGGTGATCTACGGTTCGGTAGGCGCAGTAGAAGAAGCGTTATTACAGACGGTAAGCGGTCTGGGTCGATTATTAAATTTCACTTTGTGCAACCTGACAAAAAGTTAATCAGAGGCGGCGATGAAACGTATTGCATTTGTCGGTACGGTGGGGGCGGGGAAAACAACGCTCTTTAATGCGCTACAGGGGAATTATTCCCTCGCCAGAAAAACACAGGCCGTGGAGTTTAATGAAAATGGCGATATCGATACGCCAGGGGAATATTTTAGCCATCCGCGCTGGTATCACGCCTTAATTACCACGCTGCAGGATGTCGATACGTTGATTTATATACACGCGGCAAATGATAAAGAAAGTCGCTTACCTGCCGGGCTGTTGGATATCGGCGCCAGTAAACGACAAATCGCCGTTATCAGTAAAACGGACATGCCGGATGCCGACGTCGCCGCAACGCGACAACTACTTCGCGGGATGGGGTTTCAGGAGCCGATTTTTGAGCTCAATAGCCATGACCCGCGCAGCGTGCAGCACCTGGTGGATTATCTGACTGAGCTCAGCCAAAAGGAGGAAAGGGCAGGTGAAAAAACTCATCACAGCTAATGATATTCGTGCGGCCCACGCACGCGGCGAACAGGAAATGTCGGTTGTTCTGCGCGCCAGCATCATCACCCCGGAGGCGCGCGAAGTTGCGGAGCTGCTGGGCGTTACCATCAGTGAATGCGAGGAATCCGCGTCAACTGCTGCTGTACCGGCGGCGGTTGATGATGGCAAAACGGAAAGCCAGCGCATTCGCGAAACCATCATTGCGCAGTTACCGGAAGGGCAGTTTACCGAAAGCCTGGTCGCCCAGCTGATGGACAAAGTTATGAAGGAGAAGCAGTCGCTGGAACAGGGCGGAATGCAGCCGAGCTTTAACTCGGTAACCGGCAAAGGCGGCGTCAAAGTCATCGACGGCAGCAGCGTGAAGTTTGGTCGTTTTGACGGCGCGCAGCCGCACTGCGTGGGCTTAACCGATCTGGTGACCGACCAGGACGGTAGCAGTATGGCCGCCGGGTTTATGCAGTGGGATAACGCCTTTTTCCCATGGACGCTGAACTACGACGAAATCGACATGATTCTGGAAGGCGAGCTGCACGTTCGCCACGAAGGCGAAACCATGATTGCAAAAGCCGGGGACGTCATGTTTATCCCGAAAGGTTCCAGCATCGAATTTGGTACGCCATCGACGGTGAAGTTTCTGTATGTGGCCTGGCCTGCGAACTGGCAGTCCTGCTAAGGCGGATGTATGAAGGATTTCATTACCGAAGCATGGCTCAGAGCGAATCATACGCTCAGCGAAGGGGCTGAAATTCATCTCCCCGCTGACGCTCGCCTGACGCCGTCTGCCCGGGAATTACTGGAAAGCCGACATCTGCGTATTAAGTTTATCGACGAGCAGGGCAGCCTGTTTATTGATGACGAAGAACAGCAGCCGCAGCCGGTGCATGGATTAACCAGCAGCGATACGCATCCACAGGCCAGCTGCGAACTGTGCCATCAACCGGTGGCGAAGAAACCGGACACCCTGACGCATCTGACGGCGGACAAGATGGTCGCCAAAAGTGACCCTCGGCTGGGATTTCGCGCCGCGCTGGACAGCACCATCGCCCTGGCTGTGTGGTTGCAGATTGAGATGGCAGAACCGTGGCAGCCGTGGCTGGCGGATATCCGCTCGCGCCTGGGCAATATTATGCGCGCTGACGCCATGGATGAGCCGCTGGCAGCACAAGCTGTCGTGGGTTTAAGTGACGAAGATTTACACCGTCTTTCGCATCAACCGCTGCGCTATCTGGACCACGACCATCTGGTGCCTGAAGCCAGCCACGGACGTGATTGCGCGCTGCTTAATCTGCTGCGTACCAAAGTCCGTGAAACGGAGACGGTGGCGGCCCAGGTGTTCATCACTCGCAGTTTTGAGGTTATGCGACCGGACATTATGCAGGCGCTCAACCGCCTTTCCAGTACGGTCTACGTGATGATGATTCTGAGCGTTGCGAAGCATCCGCTGACGGTTAACCAAATTCAACAGCGACTGGGGGAGAAGCAATGATCATTGAACGTGCTCGTCAACTCGCCCAACGCTCACCTACACGGGTGGTGTTCCCGGATGCGCTGGATGTCCGGGTGCTGAAGGCGGCGAATTACCTGCATCAGCACGGTCTGGCACATCCCATTCTCGTCGCCAGTCCGTTTGCGCTGCGCCAGTTTGCCCTCAGCCACCGGGTGGCAATGGATGGCATTCAGGTTATCGATCCGCAAAGCAATCAGCCAATGCGCGAAGAGTTTGCGCTGCGCTGGCTGGCCCGCGCGGGAGATAAAACGCCTGCGGATGCGCTGGAAAAACTCAACGATCCGCTGATGTTCGCCGCTGCAATGGTCAGCGCGGGTAAAGCTGACGTCTGTATTGCGGGCAATCTCTCATCAACAGCGAACGTGCTGCGTGCCGGATTACGCATTATCGGGCTACAGCCTGGCTGTAAAACGCTGTCGTCAATTTTCCTGATGCTGCCGCAGTACCTTGGGCCGTCATTAGGCTTTGCCGATTGCAGCGTCGTACCGCAGCCCACCGCCGCACAGTTGGCGGATATTGCGATTGCCAGCGCACAGACATGGCAGGCGATCACTGGTGAAGAGCCGCGCGTGGCCATGCTGTCGTTTTCAAGCAATGGCAGTGCTCGCCATCCTAACGTCGCTAACGTGCAGCAGGCGACCGAGATCGTTCGTGAGCGTGCCCCGCAGCTTACCGTGGACGGAGAACTGCAATTTGATGCCGCCTTTGTTCCGGATGTCGCTGCGCAAAAAGCGCCCGCCAGTCCGTTAAAGGGCAATGCCAATGTGATGGTCTTCCCATCGCTGGAGGCAGGCAATATTGGCTACAAAATCGCTCAGCGTCTGGGAGGGTATCGCGCAGTGGGTCCGTTGATTCAAGGGCTTGCCGCACCGCTTCACGACCTCTCTCGTGGCTGTAGCGTACAGGAAATTATCGAACTGGCGTTGGTGGCAGCAGTGCCGCGCCAGACTGACGTGAGTCGTGAAAACGCCTCACAAACACTGGTTGTTTAGGTCCCGTTCTGGACCCCTTAATGAGAGGAAAACACAATGGAAGCATTAGGAATGATTGAAACCCGGGGCCTGGTTGCACTGATTGAGGCTTCTGACGCAATGGTTAAAGCGGCACGCGTGAAACTGGTTGGCGTGAAGCAGATCGGTGGCGGTCTGGTCACTGCCATGGTCCGTGGCGACGTAGCGGCATGTAAAGCTGCAACGGACGCAGGTGCTGCGGCAGCACAGCGTATTGGCGAGCTGGTTTCAGTACACGTGATCCCACGTCCGCACGGCGATCTGGAAGAAGTGTTCCCGATCAGCTTTAAAGGCGACAGCAACGACATGTAAGTCGTCCATGTGACGCCACAGACTTCATTGCTGGCGTCACCCTCTCTCCTTTTCACATTACCTTCTGCGGAGGGTAGGGGGAGGTTTTACCTGAAATATGCCACGGAGGCGCGTATGAAACTGGCAATCGTTACAGGACAAATTGTTTGTACCGTACGCCATCAGGGGCTCGCGCACGACAAGTTGCTGATGGTGGAAATGATTGACGCCCAGGGAAATCCCGATGGGCAATGTGCTGTTGCTATCGACAGCATCGGGGCGGGAACCGGAGAGTGGGTGCTGCTGGTCAGCGGAAGCTCCGCCCGTCAGGCGCACCGGAATGAATCATCGCCTGTCGATCTGTGCGTGATTGGCATTGTCGATGAAGTGGTGGCAGGTGGTCAGGTGATCTTCCATAAATAAGGCAGAAAATCATGAATCAACAGGATATTGAACAGGTCGTGAAAGCGGTACTGCTGAAAATGAAAGACAGCAGCCAACCCGTCAGTGCCGTTCAAGAAATGGGCGTTTTTGCCTCCCTGGATGACGCAGTGGCGGCAGCAAAACTGGCCCAGCAGGGGCTGAAAAGCGTCGCCATGCGCCAACTGGCTATCACGGCCCTACGTGAGGCGGGCGAAAAGCACGCCAGAGAATTAGCGGAACTTGCCGTCACTGAAACCGGCATGGGACGCGTCGAAGATAAATTTGCCAAAAACGTGGCGCAGGCGCGCGGCACGCCGGGTGTGGAATGCCTGTCTCCACAGGTTCTGACCGGCGATAACGGTCTGACGCTGATTGAAAACGCGCCGTGGGGCGTGGTGGCCTCGGTAACCCCATCCACCAACCCGGCCGCGACCGTCATTAACAACGCCATCAGCCTGATTGCCGCTGGTAACAGCGTGGTTTTCGCACCGCATCCGGCGGCGAAAAAAGTCTCTCAGCGCGCTATCACTCTGCTTAACCAGGCGGTGGTTGCCGCAGGCGGTCCGGCAAACCTGTTGGTGACGGTTGCCAACCCGGATATCGAGACTGCCCAGCGTCTGTTCAAGTACCCAGGTATCGGCCTGCTGGTGGTGACCGGTGGTGAAGCCGTAGTGGACGCCGCGCGTAAGCACACCAACAAACGTCTGATTGCCGCTGGTGCGGGTAATCCGCCAGTGGTGGTTGATGAAACGGCTGACCTGGCACGTGCGGCGCAGTCGATAGTCAAAGGTGCATCGTTTGACAACAACATCATCTGCGCCGACGAAAAAGTGCTGATCGTGGTCGATAGCGTCGCTGATGAACTGATGCGTCTGATGGAAAGCCAGCATGCGGTGAAACTGACCGCTGCTCAGGCCGAACAGCTGCAGCCGGTGCTGCTGAAAAATATCGATGAGCGCGGTAAAGGCACGGTCAGTCGTGACTGGGTCGGACGCGATGCCGGAAAAATCGCTGCGGCGATTGGTCTGAACGTACCGGAGCAAACCCGTCTGTTATTCGTCGAAACCTCAGCGACGCATCCGTTTGCCGTTACCGAACTGATGATGCCGGTGCTGCCGGTCGTACGGGTTGCCAACGTCGATGAAGCCATTGAACTGGCGGTCAAGCTGGAAGGCGGCTGCCACCATACGGCGGCGATGCACTCACGCAATATCGAAAATATGAACCGTATGGCAAACGCCATTGATACCAGCATCTTCGTTAAGAACGGACCGTGCATTGCCGGTCTTGGACTGGGCGGTGAAGGCTGGACCACGATGACCATTACCACACCAACCGGGGAAGGGGTGACCAGTGCGCGTACGTTTGTGCGTCTGCGTCGCTGTGTGTTGGTAGACGCCTTCAGAATTGTATAAGGAGTAAATGAGATGGCGCACGACGAACAACGTTGGTTGACACCCAGACTGCTAAAAGCGGCAACGCTATGTAACCAGACGCCCGCAAAGAGCGATTCACCGCTGTGGTTGGGCATTGATTTGGGAACGTGTGATGTGGTGTCGATGGTTGTGGACAGTGACGGACAACCGGTCGCGGTTTGCCTGGACTGGGCCGATGTCGTGCGCGATGGCATCGTCTGGGATTTCTTTGGTGCGGTGACCATCGTTCGTCGCCATCTCGATACGCTCGAACAACAGCTGGGTTGCCGTTTTACCCATGCTGCAACCTCGTTTCCACCGGGAACTGACCCACGCATCTCTATTAACGTGCTGGAGTCTGCCGGGCTTGAAGTGAGCCATGTCCTCGACGAACCAACCGCGGTGGCGGATCTGTTGCAGCTTGATAACGCCGGCGTGGTGGATATTGGTGGTGGCACTACCGGGATTGCAATTGTTAAACAGGGAAAAGTGACTTACTCCGCTGATGAAGCGACCGGCGGGCACCATATCTCTCTGACGCTGGCCGGGAACCGTCGTATCCAGTTGGAGGAAGCCGAGCAGTACAAGCGCAGCAATGGCAAAGAAATCTGGCCGGTGGTGAAGCCTGTCTACGAAAAGATGGCGGAAATCGTGGCGCACCATATTGCCGGACAGAGTGTCGCTGATTTGTGGCTGGCGGGTGGCTCCTGTATGCAGCCAGGCGTTGATGAACTGTTCCGTAAGCGTTTCCCGGAACTGCAGGTGCATTTACCCCAGCACAGCCTGTTTATGACTCCGCTGGCGATTGCAAACAGCGGAAAAGAAAAAGCGGAAGGAATCTATGCAAGCTGAATTGCAGACCGCGCTCTTTCAGGCATTCGATACCCTGAATCTGCAACGCGTAAAAACGTTTAGCGTTCCCCCGGTTACGTTATGTGGACTGGGAGCGCTCAGTACCTGCGGACAGGAAGCACAAACGCGCGGACTGACGCATATGTTCGTCATGGTTGACAGCTTTCTGCATCAGGCGGGGATGACCGCCGCACTGGAGCGCAGCCTGGCGATGAAAGGTGTGGCAATGACGCTGTGGCCATGTCCGGTAGGTGAACCGTGCATTACGGACGTCTGCGCGGCAGTCGCGCAACTGCGTGAATCAAAGTGCGACGGTGTCGTGGCTTTCGGCGGCGGTTCCGTGCTGGATGCCGCCAAGGCAGTGGCGTTGCTGGTGACCAATCCTACCCAGACGCTGGCTGACATGGACGAGCGCAGCGTGTTACGCCCGCGTCTGCCGCTGATTGCCGTACCGACTACCGCCGGAACGGGTTCAGAAACCACGAACGTCACGGTGATTATCGACGCCGCGACCGGACTCAAAAAAGTGCTGGCCCACGCAACCCTGATGCCGGATGTGGCGATCCTTGACGCCGCATTGACGGAAGGCGTGCCTGCACACGTAACGGCGATGACCGGGATTGATGCATTGACGCACGCCGTTGAAGCGTATAGCGCACTGAACGCGACGCCGTTTACCGACAGCCTGGCGATTGGCGCGATAGCGATGATCGGTAAATCGCTGCCGAAGGCCGTCGGCTACGGTCAGGATCTGGCGGCGCGCGAAAGCATGCTGCTGGCTTCCTGTATGGCCGGGATGGCGTTTTCCAGCGCTGGGCTTGGCCTGTGCCATGCGATGGCGCACCAGCCGGGGGCGACGTTGCACATTCCACACGGACAGGCTAACGCCATGCTGCTTCCTACGGTAATGGGGTTCAACCGCATGGTGTGTCGTGAGCGCTTCAGCCATATCGGACGCGCGTTAACCAACAAGAAATCGGACGATCGTGATGCTATCAACGTGGTCAGCGAGTTGATTAGCGAAGTGGGCCAGACCAAACGACTCTCTGACGTTGGGGCAAAGCCCGAGCAGTACAGCGCATGGGCTCACGCCGCGCTGGAGGATATTTGTATTCGCAGTAACCCACGCACCGCCACGCAGGCACAGATCATCGACCTGTACGCGGCTGCTGGGTAATGCCTGTAGGCCGGATAAGGTGCTCGCACCACCATCCGGCAATAACACGGCGTTAATGCCGGAGGCGACGTAAACGTCTTATCCGGCCTACAAATCACAAATGACAGGGAGTAGGGGCTATGGGAATTAACGAAATCATCATGTACATCATGATGTTCTTTATGCTGATTGCCGCCGTGGACAGGATCCTGTCGCAGTTCGGCGGTTCGGCACGCTTCCTCGGTAAGTTTGGTAAGAGTATTGAGGGATCGGGCGGCCAGTTTGAAGAAGGTTTTATGGCGATGGGCGCGCTGGGCCTGGCGATGGTCGGTATGACCGCGCTGGCACCGGTTCTGGCGCATGTGCTCGGGCCAGTAATTATTCCGCTGTATGAAATGTTGGGCGCGAACCCGTCGATGTTTGCCGGAACGCTGCTGGCGTGCGATATGGGCGGCTTCTTCCTGGCGAAAGAACTGGCGGGCGGCGACGTTGCGGCGTGGCTGTACTCTGGCCTGATCCTCGGGGCGATGATGGGGCCGACGCTGGTCTTCTCCATTCCGGTTGCGCTGGGGATTATTGAACCGTCCGATCGCCGTTATCTGGCGCTGGGCGTGCTGGCGGGTATTGTCACCATTCCGATTGGTTGTATTGCGGGCGGTTTGATTGCGATGTACTCCGGCGTCGAAATCAACGGGCAGCCGGTGGAGTTCACCTTCGCGCTGATCCTGATGAATATGATCCCGGTGTTGATCGTGGCTGTGCTGGTGGCGCTGGGACTGAAATTCATCCCGGAAAAAATGATCAACGGCTTCCAGATTTTCGCGAAATTCCTGGTGGCGCTGATCACCATCGGCCTGGCAGCAGCGGTGGTTAAATTCCTGCTCGGCTGGGAGCTGATCCCAGGTCTTGATCCTATCTTCATGGCTCCGGGCGACAAGCCGGGTGAAGTGATGCGCGCCATCGAAGTTATCGGTTCTATTTCCTGCGTACTGCTCGGTGCGTATCCAATGGTACTGCTGCTGACTCGCTGGTTTGAAAAACCGCTGATGAGTGTCGGTAACCTGTTAAAAATCAATAATATTGCGGCTGCTGGTATGGTCGCGACGCTGGCGAACAACATTCCAATGTTCGGCATGATGAAGAATATGGATACCCGCGGCAAAGTGATCAACTGCGCCTTTGCGGTCTCCGCGGCCTTTGCACTGGGTGACCACTTAGGCTTCGCCGCTGCCAATATGAACGCGATGATCTTCCCGATGATTGTCGGCAAGTTGATTGGCGGCGTGACGGCGATTGGTGTGGCTATGCTGTTAGTACCGAAAGATGAAGATGTGCCAGCAGAAGTAGAAACCAACCCGGAGGCGCAATCGTGAATACTCGCCAGCTACTGAGCGTCGGTATCGATATCGGCACCACTACCACTCAGGTGATTTTCTCGCGCCTTGAACTGGTTAACCGTGCGGCAGTGTCGCAGGTGCCGCGCTACGAATTCATCAAACGCGAAATTAGCTGGCAAAGCCCGGTGTTCTTTACCCCCGTTGATAAGCAGGGCGGGTTGAAAGAGGCCGAACTTAAGGCGCTGATCCTCGCCCAGTATCAGGCGGCGGGTATTGCGCCTGAGACTGTCGATTCCGGCGCGATCATCATCACCGGAGAAAGTGCCAAAACCCGAAATGCGCGTCCGGCGGTGATGGCGCTCTCTCAGTCTCTGGGGGACTTCGTGGTTGCCAGCGCCGGTCCGCATCTGGAATCGGTGATTGCCGGTCACGGCGCGGGGGCACAAACCCTGTCCGAGCAGAAGTTGTGCCGCGTACTGAATATCGACATCGGTGGCGGTACGTCGAACTACGTTCTGTTCGATGCCGGAAAGGTCAGCGGTTCGGCTTGCCTCAACGTCGGCGGACGACTGCTGGAAACGGACGGCCAGGGGCGAGTAGTGCATGCGCATCAGCCGGGGCAGATGATTGTTGATGACGTATTTGGTCCGGGCACTGATGCCCAAACTCTCAATGCGGCGCAGCTTGTTCAGGTAGCCCGACGGATGGCGGCGCTGATTGTGGAGGTGATCGACGGCACGTTATCACCGCTGGCACAGGCGCTGATGCAAACCGGCCTGTTACCGGCGGGCATGAAACCGGAAGTGATTACGTTGTCCGGCGGGGTGGGCGAGTGCTACCGCAACCAACCCGCCGACCCGTTCTGTTTTTCCGACATTGGCCCGCTGTTAGCGACGGCTCTGCATGAACATCCGCGCCTGCGTGAGATGAACGTGCAGTTCCCGGCGCAAACCGTGCGCGCCACGGTGATTGGCGCTGGTGCGCATACGCTGTCGCTTTCGGGCAGCACTATCTGGCTGGAAGGTGTGGCGCTTCCGCTGCGCAATCTGCCGGTGGCGATTCCGGTTGATGAGGCTGATTTGGTGGCCGCCTGGCAACAGGCGCTAATGCAGCTCGATCTGGACCCGCAAACAGACGCCTACGTGCTGGCGCTGCCCGGTTCACTGCCGGTGCGCTACGCCGCGCTGTTAACGGTGATTGATGCGCTGCTGGCCTTCGTCGCGCGCTATCCGAATCCGCATCCCCTGCTGGTGGTAGCCGAGCAGGATTTTGGTAAGGCCCTGGGCATGCTGTTACGCCCACAGTTACAGCAACACCCGCTGGCAGTCATCGATGAGGTGGTTGTCCGGGCGGGGGACTATATCGACATTGGTACGCCTCTTTTTGGCGGATCGGTTGTGCCGGTGACGGTGAAATCACTCGCATTTCCTTCCTGAGGGAACGACTTATGAAACTAAAGACCACATTGTTCGGCAATGTTTATCAGTTTAAGGATGTTAAAGAGGTGCTGGCAAAAGCCAACGAACTGCGTTCGGGGGATGTGCTGGCAGGAGTGGCTGCAACCAGTTCGCAGGAGCGCGTGGCGGCCAAGCAGGTACTGTCGGAAATGACGGTGGCGGATATCCGCAATAACCCGGTGATTTCCTATGAAGAGGACTGTGTAACGCGTCTGATTCAGGATGACGTCAACGAAACGGCCTATAACCGTATCAAAAACTGGAGTATCAGCGAGCTGCGCGAGTACGTGTTGAGCGATGAAACCTCCGTTGATGACATTGCGTTTACGCGTAAAGGGTTAACGTCGGAGGTTGTCGCCGCGGTAGCAAAAATTTGCTCCAACGCGGACCTGATCTACGGCGGTAAGAAAATGCCAGTGATCAAAAAGGCCAATACCACCATCGGTCTGCCGGGCACCTTCAGCTGCCGTTTACAGCCGAACGACACCCGTGATGACGTGCAGAGTATTGCGGCACAAATCTACGAAGGGCTGTCCTTCGGGGCGGGCGATGCGGTGATTGGTGTTAACCCGGTAACGGATGACGTGGAAAACTTAAGCCGCGTACTGGATACCGTGTACGGCGTTATCGACAAATTTAACATCCCGACCCAGGGCTGCGTACTGGCACACGTGACTACCCAGATCGAAGCGATTCGTCGCGGTGCGCCGGGCGGGCTGATTTTCCAGAGTATCTGCGGTAGCGAAAAAGGCTTAAAAGAGTTTGGCGTTGAGCTGGCCATGCTGGATGAAGCGCGTGCAGTGGGCGCTGAGTTCAACCGTATCGCCGGGGAAAACTGCCTGTACTTCGAAACCGGGCAAGGGTCTGCGCTTTCCGCGGGCGCGAACTTCGGCGCCGATCAGGTGACGATGGAAGCGCGTAACTACGGGCTGGCACGCCACTACGATCCGTTCCTGGTGAACACCGTGGTGGGCTTTATCGGGCCGGAGTATCTCTACAACGACCGTCAGATTATTCGCGCGGGTCTGGAAGATCACTTTATGGGCAAGCTGAGCGGCATCTCAATGGGCTGCGACTGCTGCTACACCAACCATGCTGATGCTGACCAGAACCTTAACGAAAACCTGATGATTCTGCTCGCCACCGCTGGCTGCAACTACATCATGGGCATGCCGCTCGGTGACGACATCATGCTCAACTATCAGACCACCGCCTTCCATGACACCGCGACCGTGCGTCAGCTGCTGAACCTGCGTCCGTCGCCGGAGTTTGAACGCTGGCTGGAAACCATGGGCATTATGGCAAACGGTCGCCTGACCAAACGGGCGGGCGATCCGTCACTGTTCTTCTGATGACGCGGGGATGACACTCGATGGATCAAAAACAGATTGAAGAAATTGTACGCAGCGTAATGGCGTCAATGGGTGAGTCTCAACCGCAGGCTCAAGAACCGTCAGCACCAGCAAAATGCAGCACCACGCAGTGCGCCGCGCCGACCGGTGAAAGCTGCGCGATGGACTTAGGCTCAGCCGAAGCCAAAGCATGGATTGGCGTAGAGAATCCGCACCGTGCAGAGGTGTTGACTGAACTTCGCCGTAGCACCGCTGCGCGTGTATGTACCGGTCGTGCCGGTCCTCGTCCGCGTACCCAGGCGCTGCTGCGTTTCCTGGCTGACCACTCACGTTCGAAAGATACGGTATTGAAAGAAGTGCCGGAAGAGTGGGTAAAAGCCCAGGGGCTGCTGGAAGTGCGCTCGGAAATCGGCGACAAAAACCTGTATCTGACGCGTCCGGACATGGGGCGTCGTCTGAGTGCGGAAGCCATTGAAGCACTGAAATCACAGTGTGTAATGAATCCGGATGTGCAGGTGATTATTTCTGATGGCCTGTCTACCGACGCGATTACCGCCAACTACGAAGAGATCCTGCCGCCGCTGTTGTCGGGCTTAAAACAGGCTGGATTGAAAGTCGGGACGCCGTTCTTTGTTCGCTATGGGCGCGTGAAAATCGAAGATCAGATCGGCGAACTGCTGGGTGCAAAAGCGGTAATCCTGCTGGTTGGTGAACGTCCGGGCCTCGGTCAGTCGGAAAGTCTTTCTTGCTACGCCGTCTATTCGCCGCGTGTGGCAACCACCGTTGAGGCTGACCGTACCTGCATCTCGAACATTCACCAGGGCGGTACGCCTCCGGTTGAAGCGGCAGCAGTAATTGTGGATTTGGCCAAGCGCATGCTGGAGCAAAAAGCATCCGGCATCAATATGACCCGTTAAGGAGGCATCATGCCAGCATTAGATTTGATTAGACCTTCAGTCACCGCGATGCGCGTGATTGCCTCGGTTAATGACGGTTTTGCCCGCGAACTTAAGTTGCCGCCACATATACGTAGCCTCGGACTCATCACAGCAGATTCTGATGACGTGGCGTATATTGCCGCAGACGAAGCGACAAAACAGGCAATGGTCGAAGTGGTTTATGGCCGCTCGCTGTATGCCGGTGCGGCGCACAGTCCTTCTCCAACATCGGGCGAAGTGCTGATTATGCTCGGTGGACCAAACCCGGCCGAAGTTCGCGCGGGTCTGGACGCGATGGTGGCCAATATTGAAAGCGGGGCGGCATTCCAGTGGGCGAATGACGCAGAAGATACCGCCTTCCTGGCGCATGTGGTTTCGCGTACCGGTTCGTATCTCTCCGCAACCGCGGGATGCCGACTGGGTGATCCGATGGCGTATCTGGTAGCTCCGCCGCTGGAAGCGACATTTGGTATTGATGCCGCGCTGAAATCTGCCGATGTACAACTGGTGACCTATGTACCACCGCCGTCAGAAACTAACTATTCAGCCGCGTTTTTGACCGGTAGCCAGGCCGCTTGTAAAGCCGCATGTAACGCCTTTACCGATGCCGTTCTGGATATTGCCCGTAATCCAATCCAGCGCGCGTAAGAGAGGTAGTGATGATCAATGCACTGGGATTACTGGAAGTGGATGGCATGGTGGCTGCCGTGGACGCGGCCGATGCCATGCTGAAAGCCGCGAACGTGCGTCTGCTTAGCCACGAAGTGCTCGATCCTGGTCGGCTGACGCTGGTGGTGGAAGGCGATCTGGCGGCATGCCGCGCAGCGCTGGATGCTGGCAGTGCAGCCGCAGCGCGTACGGGCCGTGTTATCAGCCGTAAGGAAATAGGCCGGCCGGACGATGACACCCAGTGGCTGATCGGCGGTTTTAAACGCCAGCCGAAGAAACCTGAACAGAAGCCAGAAGCGAAAACAGAAGTGAAACCAGAGAAGACACAGGACGCCCCAGTGACGTCTGAATCCTCTGCCCAACTTCTGACGCTGTTAGCATCGGTCCGTCAAGGAATGACGGCAGGGGAAGTGGCTGCCCACTTTGGCTGGTCACTTGATGAAGCCAGAAATGCGCTGGAACAGCTCTTTTCTGATGGAGCGTTGCGTAAACGCAGTAGTCGCTACCGCTTAAAAAATTAACTTGTCGGAGGGCCGGGGGCTTCGTTGAAGCTTCCGGCTTAAAAGATCATGAAAAAGAACCGTACTGCAAACTTGCACCATCTTTATCATGAAGTATTACCCGAAGACGTTAAACTGACGCCGAAAGTGGAAGTGGACAACGTTCACCAACGGCGAACAACGGATGTGTATGAGCATGCGCTGACGATTACCGCCTGGCAGCAGATCTACGACCAGTTGCATCCGGGAAAATTTCATGGCGAGTTCACGGAAATCCTGCTCGATGATATTCAGGTGTTCCGTGAATACACCGGACTGGCGCTGCGTCAGTCGTGCCTTGTTTGGCCAAACTCATTTTGGTTTGGCATTCCGGCCACGCGCGGCGAGCAGGGATTTATTGGTACCCAGTGTTTGGGTAGCGCTGAAATTGCCACCCGCCCAGGCGGGACGGAGTTTGAACTGAGTACGCCGGATGATTACACCATTTTGGGTGTCGTCATTTCGGAAGAGGCCATTGCTCGTCAGGCCAACTTCCTGCATAACCCGGAAAGGGTGTTGCATATGCTGCGCAATCAGTCGGCGCTGGAAGTTAAAGAACAACACAAAGCCGCGCTATGGGGCTTTGTGCAGCAGGCGCTGGCGACGTTTAGTGAGAATCCTGAAAACCTTCACCAACCCGCGGTGCGTAAAGTGTTGGGGGATAACCTGCTGCTGGCGATGGGCACCATGCTGGAAGAAGCGCAGCCGATTATGACTGCGGAGAGCATCAGCCATCAGAGTTATCGTCGCTTGCTGTCGCGTGCGCGCGAATATGTGCTGGAAAATATGTCAGAGCCGCTGACCGTGCTCGACTTATGCAATCAACTGCACGTTAGCCGCCGGACGTTGCAAAACGCCTTTCACGCGATCCTCGGTATTGGCCCGAATGCATGGTTGAAACGTATTCGCCTGAACGCCGTGCGCCGTGAGTTGATAAGCCCATGGTCGCAGAGTGCGACGGTGAAAGACGCCGCCATGCAGTGGGGATTCTGGCATTTAGGGCAATTTGCCACCGACTACCAGCAGCTGTTTGCGGAGAAACCATCGTTGACGCTGCATCAGCGTATGCGCCAGTGGGCATGATGAGACTATTGTGCCGGATGCGACGCTAACGCGTCTTATCCGGCCTACGGGTTTGCCGTTGTTGTAGGCCTGATAAGCGTAGCGCCATCAGGCAATTACACCCAGTCGCGGACCTGAATAAACTCGCTAAGGGCAGCTTCCGGGCTGTTTGCTTCCGGCTGCCAGTCATACTCCCAGCGTACCAGCGGCGGCATCGACATCAGAATCGATTCCGTGCGCCCGCCGGTTTGCAAACCGAACAACGTGCCGCGATCCCACACCAGATTAAATTCCACATAGCGCCCACGACGATAAAGCTGGAAATTACGCTCGCGCTCGCCCCAGCTCATCATTTTGCGGCGTTCGACGATGGGCAGATACGCCTCGGTGTAACCTTGACCTACTGCCTGCATAAAAGCGAAGCAGTGGTCGAAATCAGGGGTATTCAAATCATCGAAAAACAGCCCGCCAATGCCGCGCTGCTCGTTGCGGTGCTTGAGGAAGAAGTAGTCATCGCACCACTTTTTGTAACGTGGATAAACGTCATCGCCAAACGGCTGGCACAGATCCCGCGCCGTGCGATGCCAGTGAACCGCATCCTCATCAAAGCCGTAGTAGGGCGTTAAGTCAAAGCCGCCGCCAAACCACCACACGGGATCGGCCCCCGGTTTTTCCGCGATAAAAAACCGTACGTTGGCATGGCTGGTTGGAATGTAGGGATTCTGCGGGTGCACCACCAGCGAGACGCCCATCGCTTCAAAGCTGCGCCCGGCAAGCTCCGGGCGATGCGCGGTAGCTGAGGCCGGCATAGCATCGCCGTGGACGTGAGAGAAATTAACGCCTGCTTGCTCGAAAATACCGCCGTTACGCAACACCCGACTGCGCCCGCCGCCGCCCGCTTCGCGTTGCCAGTTATCCTCAACAAATTCGCTGCCGTCTACGGTGGATAACTGCTGACAAATCTCATCCTGCAGGCTGAGCAGGAACTGTTTTACGCGCTGTGCATCGGGCTTCATGGTTAACGTTTCTTCGAGTGGGCTTTCTGGTTATCAAACCAGTGGAAATAGCTGATGATGCCATTGGCGATAGCGGTGGCGATTTTCTGACGAAACGCCGCCGTACCCAGCAATCGTTCTTCTTCCGGGTTGGTGATGAACGAGGTTTCGACCAGGACCGACGGAATCGAAGGTGATTTTAGCACCACGAAGGCGGCCTGTTCCGTGCTGCGACTGTGCAGACGGTGTACCGGCTTGATCTTCTTAAGAATATGCGAGCCTAACGTCAGGCTGTTTTTTATGGTGTCAGTTTGCACCAGATCGAACAGCACCTGCTGCAACAAATGATCTTTGTCAGTGGCCTTCTTTCCGGCGACTTCATCGGCCCGGTTTTCACGATCGGACAGATATTTCGCCATGGCGCTACTGGCGCCGCGATTGGATAAGGCAAAGACCGAAGCACCTGCAGCGCTCGGATTGGTAAAACCGTCGGCGTGGATCGACATGAACAGATCGGCACCATGCTTGTGGGCGATCTCGACGCGATCGTAGAGCGGAATAAACGTATCGCCGGAGCGGGTCAGGCGAGCATCAATCCCCTGGTTGCGTAGGATCGAGCGCACGTTTTTGGCAATAGCTAACACAACGTGCTTTTCTTTCGAGCCGTTGCGACCAATTGCGCCGGTATCAATCCCTCCGTGCCCCGGATCAAGGACAACAACGCGCTTAGCACCGGATTTTTTCGCTTTCGGTTTGCTGTGTCCATTGCTGGTCTTTAGCGCTTCTTCTTTAGCGATGGCTTGTGACATGCCTGACAGCGTCAGGGCGGCCAGCCCGGCTTTCAGCACCTGGCGGCGCGATGTGAGTGTTTTTAGTGGTTTAAAAGTGCTCATACGGCCTGAGTTGTAAAAAAAAGGTTCTAAACGTTATATCGTATCGCGTAGTCCGTTGCGACGGATCGAGATAAGAATTGTTTTACTTTTCATTTCAATACGTGACAATTCCGTATTATGCCATTTTTTCCGCCGCTTCGCGTCAGATATTGGCTAAATCAGCCGTTCGCGCCATAATCGCTTTTTAACGTCCTGAAAAGGTACCCAATACCATGGAAATACGCGTTTTTCGCCAGGAAGATTTCGAAGAGGTGATTACCCTCTGGGAGCGTTGTGATTTGCTGCGTCCATGGAACGACCCCGAAATGGACATCGAACGTAAAGTCAATCATGACGTCAGCTTGTTCCTCGTTGCTGAAGTGAACGGCGAGGTGGTCGGCACGGTGATGGGCGGATACGACGGGCATCGCGGTTCCGCCTATTACCTGGGCGTGCATCCTGAGTTTCGCGGACGCGGTATTGCCAATGCGCTGCTCAACCGGCTGGAGAAAAAGCTCATTGCCCGCGGTTGTCCGAAGATTCAAATCATGGTGCGTGACGATAACGACGTCGTACAGGGCATGTATGAACGTCTGGGCTATGAACATGCGGATGTACTCAATCTGGGCAAGCGTTTGATCGAAGATGAAGAGTACTGAGTTTCATCCGGCCGACTATGATGGTCATGGGCGTCTGCGCCTGCCTTTTCTCTTCTGGTGCGTACTGCTGTTGCAGGCACGCACCTGGGTTTTGTTTGTGATTGCCGGTTCTTCCCGTGAGCAGGGCAACACCTTGCTGAATCTGTTTTATCCCGATCATGACGCATTCTGGCTGGGGTTGCTTCCCGGCGTTCCCGCCGTGTTGGCGTTTTTACTCAGCGGGCGACGCTTTGCGTTTCCGGTGATCTGGCGCTGGCTGCGCGGATTATTGATTCTCGCTCAACTAGTGCTGCTGTGCTGGCAGCCGGTGATGTGGCTGGCAGGCGATCCGCTCAATGGCGTCGGACTGGCGCTGCTGGTGGCGGATATTGTCGCGCTGATCTGGCTGTTAACCAATCAACGTCTGCGCGCCTGTTTTTCCCTTGAGAAAGAATAACGGCACTTTTTGGGGAAACCGGACTCCAAGCAACGTTGATAAATAAGGAAGGAAGTGAAATGAAATCACTGCGTTTGACTTTATGCGCGATGCCGCTGCTACTGGCCGGGTGTTCAACGTTGTCCTCGGTGAACTGGTCTGCCGCCAATCCGTGGAACTGGTTTGGTTCTTCAACGCAGGTCACAGAGCAGGGTGTCGGAGCGTTAACGGGCGCTACGCCGCTGGATGAAAAAGCCATTGCTGATGCGCTGGACAGTGATTACCGCCTGCGTAGCGGAATGAAGACCGATAACGGTAATGTGGTGCGCTTCTATGAAGCGATGAAAGACGACAAGCTGGCGATTGTCATCAATGGCAGCCAGGGAACTATCAGTCGCATTGATGTATTAGACCACGATATTTCGTCAGCCGCGGGTGTCGAAATCGGTACACCGTTTAGCGACCTTTACACTAAAGCTTTCGGTAATTGCCAAAAAGCAACCGGCGATGATAGCGCGGGCGTTGAGTGTAAAGCTGAGGGAAGTCAGCATATTAGCTATATTTTTTCCGGTGAGTGGAGCGGGCCTGAGGATATAATGCCGTCTGACGACACGCTGAAAGCGTGGAAAGTAAGCAAAATTATCTGGCGGCGTTAATTTGCGTCTGAACAAATCGGCTTGTTAAAAAAACAGGTAGAATAGCGCCCATCAATGCCACGATGTCGTGGCATCTTTTTTTCAGGAGGAACAATGTCTCAGGTTCAGAGTGGCATTTTGCCAGAACATTGCCGTGCGGCGATTTGGATTGAAGCCAATGTTAAAGGCGACGTTGATGCCCTGCGTGCGGCCAGCAAAACCTTCGCCGATAAGCTGGCGACCTTTGAAGCTAAGTTCCCGGATGCGCATCTGGGCGCGGTTGTCGCTTTTGGCAACAACACCTGGCGTGCATTGAGCGGCGGCGTCGGTGCTGAAGAGTTAAAAGACTTTATCCCTTACGGTAAAGGTCTGGCACCAGCAACCCAATATGACGTGTTGATCCATATTCTCTCTTTGCGTCATGACGTGAATTTCTCCGTTGCGCAGGCGGCAATGGAAGCATTTGGCGACTGTATTGAAGTCAAAGAAGAAATCCACGGTTTCCGTTGGGTCGAAGAGCGCGATCTCAGCGGCTTTGTTGACGGTACGGAAAATCCGGCAGGCGAAGAAACGCGCCGTGAAGTTGCCGTTATCAAAGATGGCGTGGATGCCGGTGGCAGCTATGTGTTTGTACAGCGTTGGGAACATAACCTGAAGCAGCTTAATCGCATGAGCATCCATGACCAGGAAATGATGATTGGTCGCACCAAGGAAGCCAACGAAGAGATCGACGGTGATGACCGTCCGGTGACCTCTCACCTGAGCCGTGTCGATCTCAAAGAAGACGGTAAAGGGCTGAAAATTGTGCGCCAGAGCCTGCCATACGGTACTGCCAGCGGCACGCATGGTCTCTATTTCTGCGCCTACTGCGCTCGTCTGCACAACATTGAACAACAATTGCTGAGCATGTTTGGTGACACTGACGGTAAGCGTGATGCGATGCTGCGCTTCACCAAACCGGTAACCGGCGGCTATTACTTTGCACCGTCGCTGGACCGTTTAATGGCGCTGTAATGGTGAGCTGATCCTGTTATCGGCCACGAAATAGACATCCCCGCATCGTCGGGGATTTTTTTTACCTGAGATTAACCTGATTTAGTGAGCTATTCCTCAGCACTAATTTGTTATTGCTGTATCTTCTGCGTGAATGAAGCGAAGGCTTCATATTCAAAAGGAGAATATTGAAATGGGAAAACTCACGGGCAAAACAGCATTGATTACGGGCGCATCTCAGGGTATTGGCGAAGGTATCGCCAGAACGTTTGCCCGCCATGGTGCGAACTTAATCCTGCTGGATATCTCCGATGAGATTGAAAAACTGGCGGATGAGTTGGCTGGACGTGGGCACCGTTGCACAGCCGTTCACGCTGACGTCAGAGATTTTGCGTCGGTCAAGGAAGCGGTGACGCGCGCGAAGCAGATTGAAGGCAAAATCGATATTCTGGTGAACAATGCCGGCGTATGCCGCCTCGGCAACTTCCTTGATATGAGCGATGAAGATCGCGATTTTCACATTGATATCAACATTAAAGGCGTCTGGAACGTGACGAAAGCCGTTCTGCCGGAGATGATTGCGCGCAAAGATGGGCGCATCGTGATGATGTCATCGGTGACCGGCGATATGGTTGCTGACCCGGGCGAAACGGCCTACGCGCTGTCGAAAGCCGCGATCATCGGTTTGACCAAATCCCTGGCGATAGAATATGCGCAGTCCGGCATTCGCGTGAATGCCATTTGCCCTGGCTACGTTCGTACGCCGATGGCGGAAAGCATTGCGCGTCAGTCTAACCCGGAAGATCCTGAATCCGTTTTAGTCGAAATGGCTAAAGCGATCCCGATGCGTCGTCTGGCCTGCCCGCTTGAGGTCGGTGAACTGGCGGCGTTCCTGGCATCGGATGAGTCCAGTTATTTAACTGGCACGCAAAACGTGATTGATGGCGGCAGCACTTTGCCTGAAAGCGTAAGCGTCGGCGTCTGATTGATGCCGGTCTCCTCCCCATGTGTTGGGGAGGAGATACCCCTTATTCTCTTTTCAACTTTCAAATCATCAAACGGTATATAAAACCGTTACTCCTTTAGCACTGGTTATAAATATGATGACCATAAGAAAGTCATTTAATTTATAAGGGTGCGCAATGGCCGTTAACTTACTGAAAAAAAGAACACTGACGCTGGCAGCCATGCTGTTGCTGGTGGGGCAGGCGCAGGCAACGGAACTGCTGAACAGTTCATACGATGTTTCCCGCGAGCTGTTTGCCGCCCTTAATCCGCCGTTTGAACAGCAATGGGCGAAGGATAACGGCGGCGACAAACTGACGATTAAACAATCTCATGCCGGGTCATCAAAACAGGCGTTGGCGATTTTGCAGGGGCTGAAAGCTGACGTCGTGACCTATAACCAGGTGACCGACGTGCAGATCCTGCATGACAAAGGCAAGCTGATCCCTGCCGACTGGCAAAGCCGCCTGCCGAATAACAGTTCGCCATTCTATTCCACCATGGCGTTTTTGGTGCGTAAGGGCAACCCGAAGAATATCCATGAATGGAACGATCTGGTTCGCCCGGACGTGAAGCTGATTTTCCCGAACCCGAAAACCTCCGGTAACGCACGCTATACCTATCTGGCAGCGTGGGGCGCGGCAGATAAAGCGGACGGTGGGGATAAAGCTAAAACCGAACAGTTCATGACCCAGTTTCTGAAAAACGTGGAAGTATTTGATACCGGCGGTCGTGGTGCAACTACCACCTTCGTGGAGCGCGGTCTGGGCGACGTACTGATTACCTTTGAATCGGAAGTGAACAATATCCGTAAACAGTATGAAGACCAGGGCTTCGAAGTGGTGGTGCCGAAGGTCAACATTCTGGCGGAGTTCCCGGTGGCCTGGGTAGATAAAAATGTGCAGGCCAACGGTACTGAAAAAGCGGCGAAAGCTTACCTGAACTGGCTGTACAGCCCGCAGGCGCAAACCATCATTACCGATTTCTACTACCGCGTGAATAACCCACAGGTAATGGACAAGCTGAAAGATAAATTCCCGCAGACCGAATTGTTCCGTGTGGAAGATAAGTTTGGCTCGTGGCCTGAAGTGATGAAAACACATTTTGTCAGCGGCGGTGAGCTGGACAAACTGCTGGCGGCGGGGCGTAAGTAAATGTTTGCTGTTTCTTCCCGACGCGTGCTGCCCGGGTTCACTTTGAGCCTGGGCACCAGCTTACTGTTTGTCTGCCTGATATTGCTGCTGCCGCTGAGCGCGCTGGTGATGCAACTGGCGCAAATGAGCTGGGCGCAATACTGGGATGTGATTACCAATCCGCAGGTGGTGGCGGCTTATAAAGTGACGCTGCTGTCGGCGTTTGTGGCGTCGATTTTTAACGGCGTGTTCGGTTTGCTGATGGCGTGGATATTAACCCGCTATCGCTTTCCGGGCCGTACGCTGTTGGATGCGCTGATGGACCTGCCGTTTGCACTGCCTACGGCGGTGGCAGGTCTGACGCTGGCGTCACTGTTTTCGGTTAATGGCTTCTACGGCGAGTGGCTGGCGAAGCTGGATATCAAGGTGACCTACACCTGGCTCGGTATCGCGGTAGCGATGGCCTTTACCAGCATTCCGTTTGTGGTGCGTACTGTGCAACCAGTACTGGAAGAGTTAGGCCCGGAATATGAAGAAGCAGCTGAAACACTCGGTGCTACGCGCTGGCAAAGTTTCCGTAAAGTAGTGCTGCCGGAGCTGTCTCCCGCGCTGGTGGCGGGCGTTGCGCTGTCGTTTACCCGCAGCCTCGGTGAGTTTGGCGCGGTTATTTTTATCGCCGGAAACATCGCATGGAAGACGGAAGTGACCTCGCTGATGATTTTTGTTCGCTTGCAGGAGTTTGACTACCCGGCCGCCAGCGCGATTGCTTCTGTGATCCTCGGGGCTTCGTTGTTGCTGCTGTTTTCAATTAACACTCTGCAAAGTCGCTTTGGTCGACGTGTGGTAGGTCACTGATGGCAGACATTACCCAATTGAAACGCTATGGCGCACCCCGCATCAACTGGGGGAAATGGTTCCTGATCGGCACGGGCATGCTGGTCTCCGCGTTTATTTTGCTGGTGCCGATGATTTACATCTTCGTGCAGGCGTTCAGCAAGGGATTAATGCCGGTATTACAGAATCTGGCGGACCCGGACATGCTGCATGCCATCTGGCTGACGGTGCTGATTGCGCTGATTGCGGTGCCGGTGAATCTGGTGTTTGGCGTGTTGCTGGCCTGGCTGGTGACCCGCTTTAACTTCCCCGGACGCCAACTATTGCTGACGTTGCTGGATATTCCATTTGCTGTCTCGCCGGTGGTTGCCGGCCTGGTCTATCTGCTGTTTTACGGCTCTAACGGCCCGCTTGGCGGATGGCTGGATGAGCATAACCTGCAAATTATGTTTGCCTGGCCGGGGATGGTGCTGGTGACAGTGTTCGTGACCTGTCCGTTTGTGGTGCGTGAGCTGGTGCCGGTGATGTTAAGCCAGGGTAGCAATGAAGATGAAGCGGCTGTGCTGCTTGGCGCGTCCGGCTGGCAGATGTTCCGCCGCGTGACGCTGCCGAATATCCGTTGGGCATTGCTGTACGGTGTGGTGTTGACCAACGCCCGTGCGATTGGTGAGTTTGGCGCGGTGTCAGTGGTTTCCGGCTCGATTCGCGGCGAAACCTTATCGCTGCCGCTACAGATTGAATTACTGGAGCAGGACTACAACACGGTCGGCTCCTTTACCGCCGCGGCGCTATTAACGCTGATGGCGATTATTACCCTGTTTTTGAAGAGCATGTTGCAATGGCGTCTGGAGAACCAGGAGAAACGCGCGCAGCAGGAGGAAAATCATGAGCATTGAGATTGCCAATATTAAGAAGTCTTTTGGTCGCACCCAGGTGCTGAACGATATCTCGCTGGATATTCCTTCAGGTCAGATGGTTGCGCTGCTGGGGCCGTCTGGCTCGGGCAAAACCACGCTGCTGCGCATTATTGCCGGGCTGGAGCATCAGTCCAGCGGGCATATCCGTTTTCACGGTACCGACGTTAGCCGATTGCACGCCCGCGACCGTAAGGTGGGGTTCGTGTTCCAGCACTATGCGCTGTTTCGTCATATGACCGTTTTCGACAATATCGCGTTTGGTCTGACGGTCCTGCCACGGCGTGAGCGCCCGAATGCGGCGGCCATCAAAGCAAAAGTGACCAAACTGCTGGAAATGGTTCAACTGGCTCATCTGGCGGACCGTTTTCCGGCACAGCTCTCCGGCGGCCAAAAACAGCGCGTGGCGTTGGCGCGTGCGCTGGCGGTAGAGCCGCAGATCCTGCTGCTCGACGAGCCGTTTGGTGCGCTTGATGCGCAGGTGCGTAAAGAACTGCGTCGCTGGCTGCGCCAGCTGCATGAAGAGCTGAAGTTTACCAGCGTGTTTGTGACCCACGACCAGGAAGAAGCAACGGAAGTCGCAGACCGCGTGGTGGTGATGAGCCAGGGGCATATCGAACAGGCTGATGCGCCAGATCAGGTATGGCGCGAACCGGCTACCCGTTTTGTTCTGGAATTTATGGGTGAGGTTAACCGCCTGCAGGGGACGATTCGCGGTGGGCAATTCCACGTGGGCGCACACCGCTGGCCGCTGGGTTATACGCCAGGCTATCAGGGACCGGTGGATTTGTTCCTGCGTCCGTGGGAAGTGGACGTGAGCCGTCGTACCAGCCTGGATTCGCCGTTGCCGGTACAGGTGCTGGAAGCCAGCCCGAAAGGACACTACACCCAATTAGTTGTGCAACCCCTGGGGTGGTACAACGAGCCGCTGACGGTCATCATGCAGGGCGATGATTCCCCAAGCCGCGGCGAACGTTTGTTTGTCGGGCTGCAAAATGCGCGTCTGTATAACGGCGACCAGCGTATTGAAACGCGGGAAGAGGAACTTGCCCTGGCGCAAAGCGCCTGATAGGTTAATTCGTATAGTTATCATCCGGTGGCGCTGTGC
>NZ_JAOWHX010000031.1:0-166233 GCF_030332405.1 Citrobacter sp. Cpo147 | reverse complement strand
CACAGCGCCACCCGGCATTTTTATTGAGCTGAAAACGTGAACACATTAGAACAAACAATTGGCAATACGCCTCTGGTGAAATTACAACGTCTGGCGCCGGATAACGGCAGTGAAATTTGGGTCAAGCTGGAAGGCAATAATCCCGCAGGTTCGGTGAAAGACCGCGCCGCGTTGTCGATGATCGTCGAAGCGGAAAAGCGCGGAGAAATTAAGCCAGGCGACGTGCTGATTGAGGCTACCAGCGGTAATACCGGAATCGCGCTGGCAATGATCGCCGCGCTGAAGGGCTACCGTATGAAGCTGCTGATGCCAGACAACATGAGTCAGGAGCGCCGTGCGGCGATGCGCGCCTATGGTGCCGAGCTGATTCTGGTCACCAAAGAGCAGGGGATGGAAGGCGCGCGCGATTTAGCCCTTGAAATGGCGCAGCGTGGAGAAGGCAAGCTGCTGGATCAGTTTAATAATCCGGATAACCCGTACGCGCATTACACCACCACCGGACCGGAAATCTGGCAGCAGACGTCAGGTCGTATTACCCACTTTGTCTCCAGTATGGGAACGACAGGCACCATTACCGGTGTGTCGCGTTTTCTGCGTGAGCAAGAAAAAGCGGTCACTATCGTTGGCCTGCAGCCGGAAGAGGGCAGTAGTATTCCGGGAATTCGCCGCTGGCCTGCGGAATATATGCCGGGCATTTTCAACGCCTCGCTGGTGGATGAGGTGCTGGATATTCACCAGAACGATGCGGAAAACACCATGCGTGAACTGGCCGTGCGCGAAGGGATTTTCTGTGGTGTCAGTTCTGGTGGCGCGGTAGCGGGGGCGTTACGTGTAGCGCGCGCGACACCGGGAGCGGTGGTGGTGGCGATCATCTGCGATCGCGGCGATCGCTACCTTTCAACCGGCGTGTTTGGCGAAGAGCACTTTAACCAGGGATTAGGGATTTAGTTTTCAGGCCTGATAATCATAGCACTATCAGGCAAACGTACGGCACGAGCGCCGGATGACGACGTAAAGCGTCTTATCCGGCCTGCCATAATCAATCGTTACGTTTTTCCACAAGCTTATCTAGGAATTGCCACAGCTTCTCATTCATCTGCTGATAATCCCATGCTCGCATCTCTTCAACGGAACGGATGAAGCGCTTGCCTTTAGCTTCCGCCAGTTCTTGTTCGGAGTGTTGAATAAGCCCTTCTATAGCATCAGCCGTAAACTCCATATGGCACTGAAAACCATAAACAAAATTACCGTATTGCACGATTTGTCGTGGGCAGCCCTCGCTGGCAGCAAGAATGGTCGCCTGGTCGGTTAATCCTGGCATGTCGTTGTGCCAGTGACCGACGGTAAGCGGTGAGCCGAAATGGCTGAACAGCGGGTGCTGTTGACCGGCTTCGGTCAGAACGATAGGGTAGTGACCAATCTCTTTTTCCGGACTCTGGCACACCTTCGCACCCAGCGCTTCGCCGATTAACTGTGAACCCAGGCAGATCCCCACCACAATTTTACGTGCTGTAATCGCCTGGTTGATCAGATGCTGCTCGGCCTGAGAATCAAAGTACGGGCACTCTGCCAGCGTGGTTCGTGGTGACTGCGGACCGCCAAACACCACCAACATATCAAAATCATCGGCGTTCGCAGGGACCGCTTCTCCGGCATAAACGCGCGACCAGGTGACGCTATAACCGCGTGATTCGGCCCATGGCAGATACGCGCCAGCAGATTCGAAAGACTCATGAATAACAAAATGAACTCGCACTTTTTCTCTCCTGTTAGCGTTTTAGCGCCTGATGAATATCAGCCGCCAGCTTATCAATGTCGCTGTCAGTTAAGGTTGACAGCGTAATACGCAGGCCGTGGGCAGGCGTATTGACGCCAAACACTTCGCCTTCCCGCACCAGCCAGCCGGACTTCGCCAGCGCAAAAGCGATTGCCTGGCTGTTATTTTCCAGCGGTAGCCACATATTCAGACCGTCACCAACGGGTAACTCAATGCCATGTCGCCGCAGTGCTACCGCCAACGTTTGCTGCTGGGCGGCGTAAAACTGCTGAGTTTGCACCAGTGTGTGTTGATAAGTCTCGTCACTCAGGCAGGCGCAGGCCAAATCCTGCAGCAGATGGCTGACCCACTGACTGCCGGAGTTGAGCCGTAAACGTAGCTTCCCTGAAGTGAGCGGATCGCTGGCCACAATGGCCAGGCGTAAATCCGGACCTAACGTTTTGGACATCGAACGGACAATCGCCCAGTGCGTGGTTTCCTTCGCAATCACCGGATACCAGTGGCAAGCAGATAGCAGCGCAAAGTGGTCGTCGACGATCACCAGCGTCTGCGGATAGCGGGCCAGGATTTCCTGCAATTGCGCCGCGCGGGATGCGTTCAGGCTGCATCCTGTGGGGTTATGCGCGCGCGGTGTCAGAATCACCGCCCGCGCACCTTTCTGTAGCGCGAGTTCCAGTTGGTCCGGCAGCATACCTTCGTGGTCAACATTGGCCGGACTGGCGGAGAAACCAGCATAACGCAGCATGTTGATGCTGCTCAAAAAGCACGGATCTTCTACGACAACGCTATCACCAGGCAGTAAATGGGCGCACAGTAGCCGTTCGATAGCATCAATGGCGCCGCTGGTGATATCAATTTCCCCTTTGCCGGGCATTGCATTTTGCATCCATTGTGATGCCCACGCCTTAAGTCCAGGTGATACAGCGGCATCGCCATACAACCGCGGACTCTTATTTATCTTTGCGAAATAACTACTCAGGTCAGGAAGACGCGAGGGCGCTGGGTTACCGCCGGAAAGATCGATAAGCGGGGTATTCGGATTACCACCCTCCAACGCAACGGGGGCAGTAATCCCCTTAATCACCGTGCCGTTGCGTCCCAGGCTCTGCGCCAACCCGGAGGTGACCAGGCGTTTGTAAGCCGCCGCGACAGTATTGCGGTTCACGTTTAATTCCGTTGCCAGTTCCCGCACTGGCGGCAACGTTTCGCCTGCTGCCAGCGTGCCTGTAGTGACATGTTGACGGATACTGTCAAAAATTTCGTTAGCGGTTTTTCCGTCGATCATTATTGACCTATGACAAAATGAATTTTAGCATATGACGATAATAGTGAGGCGTAGGCCCGCTGTCCAGAGAGAGGAGAAATTTATGGAGCAGGAGAGTGATATCCAGTCAGTGCTCTTTGACGACACGAATCGGGCGTTACAGACCGATATCGTCGCCGTCCAGTCACAGGTGGTGTATGGCAGCGTAGGCAACAGCATCGCCGTCCCGGCCATTAAAGCGCAGGGGTTACGCGTGACGGCAGTACCCACGGTGCTGTTCAGTAATACCCCGCATTATGAAACCTTTTACGGAGGCGTTATTCCGCCCGACTGGTTTAGCGGCTATCTCCGCGCCTTAAGCGAGCGTGATGCCTTGCGCGAGCTAAAGGCGGTGACTACAGGGTACATGGGCAGCGCGGAGCAAATCGCCTTGCTGGCACAGTGGCTGGAAACCGTTCGGGCCACGCATCCGGACCTGTGCATTTTGGTCGACCCCGTGATTGGCGATACGGATAGCGGTATGTATGTCAAAGCCGAAATCCCGGAGGCTTATCGTCAGCACCTGCTGCCGCTGGCTCAGGGGCTGACCCCGAACGTGTTCGAGCTGCAAATGCTGAGCGGAAAGCCGTGTCGTACGCTTGATGAAGCCATTACGGCGGCACAATCACTGCTCACTGACACCCTGAAATGGGTGGTAATTACCAGCGCACCGGGGGATACCGAAGAGATTATTAACGTTGCGGTGGTGACGGCTGAAACGGTTGAGGTGTTAGCCCATCAGCGAGTGAAAACGGATCTGAAGGGGACTGGCGATCTGTTTTGTGCAGAGCTGGTGAGCGGCCTTGTACTGGGGAAAACGCTGACGACTGCTACTCACGACGCCGCGCAGCGTGTACTGGACGTGATGACGTGGACGCACCTGTGCGGCTGTGATGAATTAATTCTGCCACCGGCAGGGGAGGCGCGATGAAGAGTTACCGGCTGGTAGTTCGCCAGAATGGGCGTATGGTTGGACATTTTGACACCAACGGGGCAGCAGCGCTGGAAGATATCTGCGTAGCGCGATCCATGTTTGGTATTGCGGGTGGCTACGACTGTGAATTGTTAGTGGCAGACTCGGAGCGACGGATGCTGGAAAGCGGGCCGGAAGGGATGAAAATCCTGATGCGCGAGGCGTGTTACCGACCAGTCACCTCACAAATTTAACGCCGGATGGCGGCGCATATGCCTTATCCGGCCTACGTTACGGAGTTTGTTGTAGGCCGGATAAGCGTAGCGCCATCCGGCAGGGTTTTGATAACCATCAGATAAAAAAATGGCGCCTGCTGGCGCCATTTTTCTCTGCAAAAAGAATTACTTCTTGATGCGGATAACCGGAGTCTCACCCACTGTCACGCTACCGGACAGTTTGATCAGCTCTTTGATTTCGTCCATGTTGGAGATAACAACCGGAGTCAGGGTAGACTTGGCTTTTTCTTCCAGCAGCGGCAGATCGAATTCAATAACCGGGTCGCCCACTTTCACGCGCTGACCTTCTTCAGCGATGCGTTTGAAGCCTTCGCCTTTCAGTTCAACGGTATCAATACCGAAGTGAACAAACAGCTCAATGCCGCTGTCGGATTCGATAGAGAAAGCGTGGTTGGTTTCAAAGATTTTGCCGATGGTGCCATCAACAGGAGCAACCATTTTGTTACCGGTTGGTTTGATAGCAATGCCATCACCAACGATTTTTTCAGCAAAAACTACATCCGGCACGTCTTCGATGTTGACGATCTCGCCAGAGAGCGGAGCAACGATCTCAATAGTTCCGGTGTCTTTCTTATCATCAGAAACCAGAGATTTCAGTTTATCGAACAAACCCATGATCTTCTCCTAAGCAGTAAATTGGGCCGCATCTCGTGGATTAGCAGATTGTTTTTTCTTCAATGAACTTGTTAACCAGCGTCATTAACTCGTCCGTTGTCGGTTGAGCAAGAGCCTGCTCTGCTAACACCTTCGCATCTTCGAAGTTCGTGTTACGGATAATCTTCTTAATGCGCGGGATAGAAATGGCGCTCATAGAGAATTCGTCCAGACCCATCCCCAGCAACAGAAGTGTAGCACGTTCGTCGCCTGCAAGCTCACCACACATGCCAGTCCATTTGCCTTCAGCATGAGAAGCATCAATAACTTGCTTGATCAGCGTCAGCACAGATGGCGACATCGGTTGGTAAAGGTGTGAAATCATATCATTACCACGGTCAACTGCCAGGGTGTACTGCGTTAAATCATTGGTGCCGATACTAAAGAAATCAACTTCTTTGGCTAAATGACGCGCAATTGTTGCCGCAGCTGGTGTTTCCACCATCACGCCAATCTCAATGCTCTCGTCAAATGCTTTACCTTCGTCGCGCAGTTCCTGTTTGTAGATTTCGATCTCTTTGCGCAGTGCACGCACTTCTTCAACAGAGATGATCATTGGGAACATGATACGCAGCTTGCCGAAAGCAGAGGCGCGCAGGATAGCGCGAACCTGGTCACGCAGGATCTCTTTACGATCCATGGCGATACGCACGGCACGCCAGCCCAGGAACGGGTTCTCTTCTTTCGGGAAGTTCATGTACGGCAGTTCTTTATCGCCGCCGATGTCCATGGTACGGACGATGACCGCCTGAGAGCCACAGGCTTCAGCAACGGCTTTATACGCAGCAAACTGTTCTTCTTCAGTTGGCAGCGATTCACGGTCCATGAACAGGAATTCGGTGCGGTACAGACCCACACCTTCAGCGCCGTTACGCTCAGCGCCTTCAACGTCACGAACGGTACCGATGTTGGCGCAAACTTCAACCTGATGTCCGTCCAGCGTGATAGCCGGCAGATCTTTCAGCTTAGCGAGTTCCGCTTTCTCGGTTGCAACCTGCTCCTGAACGGCACGCAGTTGATCAATAACGTCGTTGGTCGGATTGACGTAAACCTGATTGTTTACGGCATCCAGAATCAGATAGTCGTCGTTTTTCACCTGAGAGGTGACGTTACCCGTACCTACGATAGCAGGCAGTTCCAGAGAACGCGCCATGATTGAGGTATGGGAAGTACGTCCGCCCGCGTCAGTGATAAAACCCAGCACCTTGTTCAGGTTCAGCTGTGCGGTTTCTGACGGGGTCAGGTCTGCGGCAACCAGGATAACTTCGTCCTGGATAGCGCTTAGGTCAATAATTGCCAGACCCAGAATGTTACGCAGCAGGCGTTTACCGATGTCACGTACGTCAGCCGCACGTTCTTTCAGGTATTCATCATCCAGCTCTTCCAGGGCTGTGGCCTGACCTTCGATAACTTCATGCGCAGCTGCATCAGCCGTCATGTGCTTATCTTTAATCAGGGCTATGATTTCCTGCTCCAGCTCCTCATCTTCGAGCAGCATGATATGCCCTTCAAAGATGGCTTCTTTTTCTTCACCGAACGTTTCACCAGCTTTGGTTTTGATCGCTTCCAGTTGCGCAGATGCCTTGGCACGACCGCTCAGAAAACGTTCAACTTCCTGATCAACCTTGTCGGCAGAAATTTTTTTCCGGTCAATGACGATCTCGTCTTCTTTCAGCAGCAATGCTTTACCGAAAGCGATACCCGGGGATGCTAAAATGCCTGAAATCATAACCCTACCTTACTTGTGACTGATATTTAAAAGAACTCGTTGAACTTACTCGAGTTCAGCCATCAGTTTAACCAGATGCTCAACTGCTTTCTGCTCGTCTTCACCTTCTGCGGACAGGGTGACAACGGTACCCTGAGTCAGGCCCAGAGTCTGCAGTTTAAACAGGCTTTTGGCGCTAGCGCTTTTGCCGTTGGAAGTCACAGTAATTTCAGAAGTAAAGCCTTTTGCTTCTTTAACAAACTGAGCAGCAGGGCGAGTATGCAGACCGTTCGGAGCGGTAATGGTAACTTCTTGCTGGAACATTATATTTCCCCAACTTATAGGTTTAGTGTTGTGGAACTAAAGTCTAGCCTGGCGGCTCAACTTTAGCCTGTATTGTTAGCATCGGCGTAAACTGGACGCGACACAAAAGGAGTTCGGTGCAATCCGTTGCTGGCAACTTCTTGCCGCTGACGTTTCGTTCGTCATTAAACATTATGCCGCGAAAGGAAGAGTTGAACCAAATCATAAAATCGATTCAGCTAGCGCTTTTCCTGTAACGATTAATTTCGCGCATCAAAATAATTAGTTTGGTTAAATACCAGTTCCGGCGGGTTGAATCAATGCCAGGCGAGTTGAAACTTTGAAGCAGGCCACAAAAAAGCACCCAAAAGGGTGCTTTTTTACGCGTTTTTAACATGCTGGCACTACTGTTGCAGTTCTTTCTCTGTAAAGAGATCGGCAAACAGTGCTGTGCTCAGATAACGCTCACCCGATGACGGTAGAATAACCACTATATTCTTATTGGTAAAGGTTTCATCTTCCTGGAGCTTAAGCGCGGCAGCAACCGCAGCACCGGAAGAGATCCCAGCCAGAATACCTTCTTCTTCCATCAGACGACGCGCAGTAGAAATAGCTTCATCATTAGTGATGGCAACGACTTTATCGATAAGCTTCAGATCAAGGTTACCCGGAATGAAGCCAGCGCCGATGCCCTGAATTTTATGCGGGCCTGGTTTGAGTTCTTCACCTGCCAGCGCCTGGGCGATAACAGGGGAGTCGGTAGGTTCAACCGCGACGGTGATCAGATCGGTTTTGCCTTTAGTGCCTTTAATGTAACGGGTCACACCAGTCAACGTACCGCCGGTACCAACGCCAGAAATAAAGACATCAACCTGGCCATCGGTATCTTCCCAGATTTCCGGGCCGGTAGTTTTTTCGTGGATTTCCGGGTTTGCCGGGTTGCTGAACTGCTGCAGCAGCAGGAATTTTTCCGGATCGCTGGCCACAATTTCTTCCGCTTTCTGAATCGCGCCCTTCATACCTTTTGCGCCTTCGGTCAGCACCAGGTTCGCGCCCAGCGCTTTTAAGAGCTTGCGGCGCTCAATGCTCATGGTTTCAGGCATGGTCAGAGTCAGTTTGTAACCGCGAGCTGCGGCAACGTAGGCCAGCGCAATCCCTGTGTTGCCGCTGGTTGGTTCGACCAGCTCTACACCCGGTTTAAGTACACCTCGTTTTTCGGCATCCCAAATCATGTTGGCACCGATACGGCATTTGACGCTAAAGCTTGGGTTGCGTGATTCCACCTTCGCCAGAATGCGTCCGTTACCGATACGGTTCAGTCGAACCAGCGGCGTATGACCGATAGTCAGCGAGTTGTCTTCAAAAATCTTACTCATGGCCTGTCCTTAACTGTATGAAATTGGGATACCGCTTCAGCATACCTGTTGAGAAAGTATGGGGAAGTAAGGAATTCGTATATCTATATGCCACCAGGAAATAATGCGTTGCAGTATGGAATAAGAGCAGGCATAAGCCAGCCCGCTTTTACACATTTTTGCATTACTTCCATAACGCGTGCTTAGCACGATAGCAGTCTACCCACATCGCCGTGGCACCACAAACCGCAACTGGCATGATGAACAGATTGAGCACCGGAATCATGGTGAACAGGCTGGTCAATGCGCCAAATTGCATATTGGTGACCTTGCGTGTGCGCAGCGCGACGCGCATCTCCTTAAAAGGCACCTTATGGTTATCAAACGGATAATCGCAGTACTGAATGGCCAGCATCCACGCGCTGAACAGGAACCACAGCACCGGGGCTACGGTCTGACCAATACCCGGAATGAAATAGAGGATCAGCAACACGACGGCGCGCGGGAGATACCACGCCAGCTTTTGCCATTCACGTTTCATAATACGGGGAACATCTTTCATGATGCCGAGAACGCCGGTGTCAGGCGGTGTTGCGCCCGTTAAGCGCGCTTCCAGTTGTTCAGCCAGCAGACCGTTAAACGGCGCTGCAATCCAGTTGGCTATGGTGGAAAACAGGTAGCCGAACACCAGTAGTACGGAGATAGTGACAATCGGCCACAGCAAGTAGCTGAGCCACTGAAGCCAGTCAGGGACGTGACTCATCAGCGCGGGGATCCAGCTATCGAGTTGTGTGAATAGCCACCAGAATGCGCCGCCCATCAGCAGGATATTCACCAGCAAAGGCAGGATGACAAAGCGACGAATGCCCGGTAGGGTGATGAGCTTCCATCCCTGTGAAAAGTAATAAAGGCCGCTGCGAGGTACGACTGCAGATGATGAAACCATGGTCAGGACATACTCCTTGTTATATAAGCTCTGGTAAACTTTGCGTATCTTACCGGGTTGTTGAGCGTTAAGCTGTTCAGAAATGTTCGAAAAAACAGCAAAAAGCACAATTTTGTTCATCTTTATGCCGTGAAAGCCAAGAGTGCACTTGCACTTGGCGTAATCGACAAATACTCTTAGTGAGTAAATGTTTGCCGTGGTGGCAAGGTGTTAGAACAACAGAGAATATAATGATGCAGGATTTGCGTCTGATATTAATCATTGTTGGCGCGATCGCCATAATCGCTTTACTGGTACATGGTTTTTGGACTAGCCGTAAAGAGCGGTCTTCTATATTCCGCGATCGCCCACTGAAACGCATGAAGTCTAAACGTGAAGACGAGGATTCGTTCGACGACAACGTCGAGGAAGACGAAGGCGTGGGCGAAGTTCGCGTCCATCGTGTGAATCATGCTCCCGGTAACGCGCAGGAACATGGTGTTCCTCCTCAGTCGCCGCAACACCAGTACCAGCCGCCTTATGCGTCTGCTCAGCCGCGTCAACCCGCGCCGCAGCCTGCACAAGCGCCGGTACCGCCGCCGCATGCTCAGCAGCAGCCGCAGCCTGTACAACCGCAGCAGCCGGTGCAGCATCAGCCTGTTCAGCAACAACCTGCGCAGCAGCCGATGCAGCATCAGCCCGTTGCTCCGCAGGTTCAGCAGCCCGTGCAGCAAGCACCGCAACCTGCGCCGCAGGCTTTCCAGCCCGCAGAGCCTGCCGTTGAACATCAACCTCAGCCTGAGCCGGTAGTTGAAGAAGCGCCTGTTGCTGAAAAACCGCAGCGTAAAGAAGCGGTCATTATTATGAACGTTGCGGCGCATCACGGTAGTGAGCTCAACGGTGAAGTGCTGCTCAACAGCATTCAGCAAGCCGGTTTTAAATTTGGCGACATGAATATTTTCCATCGTCATTTGAGTCCGGATGGCAGCGGTCCTTCGCTGTTCAGCCTTGCCAATATGGTTAACCCAGGAACGTTTGACCCCGAAATGACGGGTGATTTCAGCACCCCTGGCGTGACTATTTTTATGCAGGTTCCGTCCTACGGTGACGAGCTGCAAAACTTTAAGCTGATGCTGCAGTCCGCACAGCACATTGCCGATGAAGTGGGTGGTGTGGTGCTCGACGATCAACGTCGTATGATGACGCCGCAGAAACTGCGCGAGTATCAGGACCGCATCCGCGAAGTTAAAGAATCTCACGCCTGATTCTCCTCTGGCGTGACATATCCTTGCTAAACCCCCGCCTGTCGGGGGTTTTTTATCATTGATGGTGCGATATGGAATCAATCGAACAACAACTGACAGAACTGCGAACCACGCTTCGCCATCATGAGTATCTCTACCATGTGATGGATGCGCCGGAAATTCCCGATGCGGAATACGATCGCCTGATGCGTGAACTGCGCGAGCTGGAAGCGCAGCATCCGGAACTTATCACCCCCGACTCGCCAACCCAGCGCGTAGGCGCCGCCCCGTTAGCAGCGTTCAGCCAGATTCGCCATGAAGTGCCAATGCTGTCGCTGGATAACGTGTTTGATGAAGAGAGTTTTCTCGCCTTCAACAAGCGCGTGCAGGACAGACTGAAGAGTACGGACAAACTAACCTGGTGCTGCGAACTGAAGCTGGACGGGCTGGCGGTCAGTATCCTGTATGAAAACGGTGTGCTGGTCAGTGCCGCAACGCGTGGTGATGGTACTACGGGTGAGGATATTACCTCGAACGTGCGCACCATTCGTGCGATCCCGTTAAAACTGCGTGGCGATAACATTCCGACGCGTCTGGAAGTGCGCGGTGAAGTGTTCCTGCCGCAGGCCGGGTTTGAAAAAATTAACGAAGAGGCCCGCCGTACTGGCAACAAAGTGTTTGCTAACCCGCGTAACGCGGCGGCCGGGTCATTGCGCCAGCTCGATCCGCGTATCACAGCGAAGCGACCGCTTACTTTCTTCTGCTATGGCGTCGGTGTGCTGGAAGGTGGTGTGCTGCCTGATACCCACCTGGGCCGTCTGCTGCAATTTAAAGAGTGGGGATTGCCGGTGAGCGACAGAGTTACGCTTTGCGACTCTCCGGAGGAAGTACTTGCTTACTATCACAAGGTTGAAGAAGACCGACCGACGCTGGGATTCGATATCGACGGTGTGGTGATCAAAGTCAACTCCATGGTATTGCAAGAGCAACTGGGTTTTGTTGCCCGCGCGCCGCGCTGGGCGGTGGCCTTTAAGTTCCCGGCGCAAGAGCAGATGACCTTTGTTCGCGATGTTGAGTTTCAGGTAGGACGTACCGGGGCGATTACGCCCGTCGCTCGTCTTGAGCCGGTTCAGGTTGCCGGGGTTCTGGTCAGTAACGCCACTCTGCATAATGCCGATGAAATCGATCGTCTGGGGTTGCGTATTGGCGATAAAGTCGTTATTCGCCGGGCGGGCGATGTCATCCCGCAGGTAGTGAACGTCGTGCTTTCCGAACGCCCGGACGATACGCGTGAAATTGAGTTTCCCACCCACTGTCCGGTATGCAACTCTGACGTTGAGCGTGTGGAAGGCGAAGCGGTCACACGCTGTACCGGTGGTTTAATCTGCGGAGCGCAGCGTAAGGAATCGCTGAAACACTTCGTTTCCCGCCGCGCGCTGGACGTTGACGGCATGGGCGACAAAATTATCGATCAACTGGTCGAGAAAGAGTATGTCCACACGCCAGCGGATCTCTTCACACTGACCGCAGGCAAGCTGACCGGTCTTGATCGTATGGGGCCGAAATCGGCACAAAACGTGGTGAATGCGCTGGAAAAAGCGAAAGAAACAACGTTTGCCCGTTTCCTCTACGCGCTGGGTATTCGCGAAGTCGGCGAAGCTACGGCGGCTGGTCTGGCGGCACATTTTGGCACCCTTGAGGCGCTGGAAGCGGCCTCTATTGAAGAGCTACAAAAAGTGCCGGATGTCGGCATTGTGGTAGCGACCCACGTGTTTAATTTCTTTGCCGAAGAGAGTAACCGCGAGGTGATCGTCCAACTGCTGGCGCAGGGTATCCATTGGCCTGCGCCGGTGGTCATCAACGCTGAAGAAATCGACAGCCCCTTCGCGGGTAAAACGGTGGTGCTGACCGGGAGTCTGAGCCTGATGTCACGCGATGACGCCAAAGCGCGACTGACTGAGTTGGGTGCAAAAGTGGCCGGTAGCGTATCGAAGAAAACCGACCTGGTGATTGCCGGTGAAGCGGCGGGGTCGAAACTGGCAAAAGCGCAGGAACTGGGTATTGCCGTGATCGATGAAGCTGAAATGATCCGCTTACTGGGTGCCTGAGATGGAAAAAGAGCAGCTGGTTGAAATCGCCAATACCGTGATGCCCTTTGGCAAATATAAAGGGCGTCGGCTGATTGATGTACCGGAAGAGTATCTGCTGTGGTTTGCCCGTAAAGATGAATTCCCGCCGGGCAAGCTCGGCGAGCTGATGCAAATCACGCTGCTGATTAAAACTGAAGGGCTGACGCAACTGGTGCAGCCCCTGAAACGCCCGCTCTAAGCCTTTGCTGCGCGGCTTTTCTGCTGCGCCTGCAATGCGTCCGTTTGTTGCTTGTAGCGACGTGCCAGCACGGCACACACCATCAGCTGAATTTGATGGAAGATCATCAACGGCAGCACCATCATTCCTATCACTGACGTCGGGAACAGAATATTTGCCATTGGGATCCCATTTGCCAGGCTCTTTTTCGATCCGCAAAAGACAATGGTGATCTCATCGGCTTTGTTGAAGCCGCATTTACGCGCAACAAAGACGTTGATGCCAATCACGATTGCCAGCAATACGATGCTGACCACCACGATAAACAGCAGCGAGCCAATCCCCACTTTGTGCCAGATCCCGTTAACCACGGCTTCACTGAAGGCGGAGTACACCACCAGCAAGATGGATGATTGGTCCGTTTTGGCGATCCATTTTTTATGTCGGGACACCCAATTACCAATCCACGGACGTGAAAGATGTCCCAGTACGAACGGCAGCAGCAGTTGCAGCATGATTTTCCCCACCTGCTCCAGACTGCCTTCTGCGCCGTGCATATTCATTACCAGGCCAACCAGCAACGGCGAGAGAAAAATACCCAGCAGGCTGGAGGCCGAAGCGGAACACACGGCAGCGGCAACGTTACCCCCTGCCAGCGACGTAAAAGCGATTGCCGACTGCACCGTGGCCGGCAAAATACACAGGTACAGGAAACCGGTGTACAGCATCGGGTCAACATTAACCGGCGCCCACCAGGCGAACAGAACACCCAGTACCGGGAAAACAACAAACGTGCTGCACATCACCCATAGATGCAAACGCCAGTGACTACCGCCAGCAATAATGGCTTCACGCGAAAGCTTCGCCCCGTGCATAAAAAACAACAGGGCAATGGCAGCGGTGGTTAAGCCTTCAAAGAAAGGCACAAAGCCACCCTTGGCCGGGAAAAAGGACGCCAGTAATACGACCGTAATCAACGTTATCGTGAACGGATCAAGGATACGAAAAAGTTTCATAAAAGCTCCTGAAATTCGGTAGGAACATTTTGCGTTTTTCTGTTTGAGAAATAAAATTGATTTATTGCATCCATATATGAATCAAATAAATGAATTACTCTCTGCGTCAGCTCCGTATCTTTGTTACCGTCGCTCAGGCCAAAAGCTTTAGCCGGGCGGGGGATATCATTGGCTTAAGCCAGTCTGCGGTCAGCCACAGCGTTAAAGAGCTGGAAGGGCAGACGGGTGTGCGGTTGTTAGATAGAACAACGCGGGAAGTGGTGCTGACGGAAGCAGGGCACCAGTTGGCGGCTCGGCTGGAACGTATTCTGGATGAACTGCACAGCACGCTGCGTGAAGCAGGCCAGGTGGGAACGCAGTTAACCGGAACGGTGCGCGTTGCCGCCAGCCAGACAATATCAGCTCACCTTATTCCACAGTGTATTGCCCAGAGTAATCAGCTTTATCCAGCAATCGATTTTGTGCTGCACGATCGTCCGCAACAGTGGGTGCTGGAGAGTATTCGTCAGGGCGAGGTGGATTTTGGCATTGTGATAGATCCAGGTGCTGTGACCGATCTACAGTGTGAAGCGGTGTTATCCGAACCGTTCCTGCTGTTGTGTCGAGAGGATCATCCGCTAGCCCAACGCGAATGGGTAAATTGGCAGGATTTATATCATGAGCGCTTGGTATTACAGGATTACGCTTCCGGCAGTCGACCGTTGATCGATGCGGCACTGGCCCACTTTTCCATTGAGGCCAATATCGTTCAGGAGATAGGTCACCCTGCCACACTGTTCCCGATGGTTGAGGCGGGGATTGGTATCAGCGTGCTGCCTGCGCTGGCGCTTCCTCTGCCACAAGGCAGCCATTTGCAGGTTAAACGCCTGACGCCGGTTGTGGAACGACAATTGATGCTGGCACGACGTAAAAATCGTTCTTTATCGACTGCGGCCCAGGCGCTGTGGGACGTGGTGCGGATGCAGGCCAGTGAATTGACCGCCGGTCGGGCACGGGATCCTTTGTACCAGCTTTAACGATATGGCTGGTGTTTGTCATGTCGTTAGGTTTGGCTTTCAGTATCGATGAACTGATCGTTAACTTTGATATTTTACCCGGCACCGGACTACCTCTTTATATTTATAAATTCTCCTGCGATATTCTTAGACAATTGCTCAGCTTGCGGATTTTTAAGGCTATTTTAAATTATTACTTTTTTTTCTTGACCTTCCACTTGCTGGAAGGTTGATACTCTTTATACGCAAGTACGGATAGCAGTATCTAATACAATGATGTATAGCGATTGATTAATGAAATGACTAAGCAATTTATACAGTAGCTCGTTATAGGTAGAATTAACACGATCCCGATGGAGTAATATTAGTGACATGTTAAATAATCCTACAATAGCTGGTTGCTGAAACTAATCCGGTAAATATATTTAACTAATGGGGTATTGGCGGTGATGATAAGCAAAAATAAAATTTTAATTGCAATGCAAATTAGTATGCTGGCATGGTCTGGTTATACGTTTGCAGCAGACAGAGTGTATGTAGCAAATGAAGGTGCAGATTCAGTTAATGTACTTGATGCTGCGTCTTTAAAGACTGTAGATAAAGTACATGTTGGTAAAATGCCGCATAACGTTCAGGTGTCACCAGACAATAAAACAGTTTGGGTAACCAACCTTGGTGCTAACGGGACACATTCATCAGGCTCTGAACATATGGATATGAGTAAAGATGCTCATTCTGAGAAAATGGACATGGGCAAAGATTCTCATGCTGGCAAAAAGGAACATGGCGAAGTTTGGGTTATTAATGCCGAAAATGATACGGTTATTGCAAAACTTCCGGTTGGCGCACACCCTGCGCATGTTGTTGTCACCCCTGATGGGAAAATGGCGTATATTTCAAATAGTGCAGATAACACCATCAGCGTGATTGATGCAGAACATTTGAAAAATTTAACGACAATTAATGTAGGTAAATTCCCTCATGGCCTCAGAGTGAGTCCTGACGGTAAAGAAGTTTATATCGCGAATATGAAAGGGGGCTCGGTATCCGTTGTTGATACAGCCAGTAATAAAGAAGTCGCGCAGATCCCATTAGGTAAAATGCCAGCCCAGGTAGGTTTCTCACCGGACGGAAAACTGGTGTTTGTTTCCCTGTCTGGTGAAGATGCTGTAGCGGTGATTGATACAGCAACGCGTAAAGTTGTGAAGAAAATTAATGTCGGTACCGTACCAATCCAGCTGTTTGGCACTCCGGATGGTAAAAGCATGCTGGTAACCAATCAGGGCTCGAAGAGCAAGCCGGGTAACACAATAAACATGATTGATATCGCAAGCCTTACGGTAGCGAAAACCATCACCACTGGCGATGGGGCCCATGGCGTGGTTGTCGATAAAAATGGCAAATATGCTTACGTAACTAACTCATTTGCAAACTCTGTCTCGATGATTGACATTAATGAGCGTAAGGTAGTGAACACGCTTCCGGTAGACAACAACCCAAATGGTATCAGCTGGGGCTCTGTCGAAGTGACGCCTAAATAACTGTGCTAGCATTTATCAATACCCGTCATTCGCTGGCGGGTATTTTCATGAATATTCTATAAATAAAGGAACGACAGATGAGAAAGCCGGAGCGGACAAAAACGCTGCCTAGTAAGTTCAATTTTGATGATACTGTAAACAGACTCGTCAGCGTATTGAATGCTAAAAATATTCGTATTTTTGTGCAGGTTGATCAACAGCAAGCGGCAACGGATGTAGGTCTTGCTCTGCGACCGACTATGTTATTTCTGTTTGGTAACCCAAAGGGTGGTACTCCTGCCATGCAAGCAAATCCTCATGCGGCAATAGAGTTACCCCTACGGGTGGTTATTTGGCAGGATGACAATGGTGATACCCATATAGATTATCAGGATGCAAGTACTGTTCTGGAGTTTGATTATGGTGTTGCACATAATATTGTTGCTCCAGTTAGCATTTTGGCAACTCTTCTTGACGAAGTGGCCGGTAATTAATTGCAAATGGCACTAAATTCCTCGCGGATATTTAGTGTTATTTTTCTGCGTTTATTATGAAAGTATTTAACCCGCTATAATAAACCTATTGAACAATACATATGATGTTCATTACTCTTCAATGTTTGTCGATTCGTCTATTTTATAAATTGAAGGGTTTTTGTTTGCAATATTATGTGGAAAGTATATCTTGACGCTCAAATATTAATATGTAAGTTATGAGGATAGTTATGAAAAAGACATTAGTCACATCATTGGCCGCTTCTTTGTGTTTTCTCAGTCTGTCTGCCTTTGCTGCTACAGAAATCTCGCAACAAGAAGCCAATAGTTTAAAGCATGTCAAGTCAATCACCGTAACGGAAAATACGGTGAATCAATGTATGCACAAAATTTCGAAAATGGCAGATAAAGAAGGTGCTGATTTCTTTGTCATTAAGAACTTCTCTTCTACAGGCAATGGTTCTCAGGCTGTAGTGACCAGCGAACTCTATAAAAAGTAAACAGAAGTTTCCCCCGTTTTGATTATTGATTAGCGAAAGTGCGTTGTTATACCTGCTTTCGCTTATTAATAATCAACAAATGTTTGTCAGTCATTCTCAGGGCGGGCTTTGTCAGCCCACTCGTCTGACGAATTCCAGATATGTTGGTACTCCTTGCCATTTCTGGCAGAAAAAAAATGTGAGTTCAGGCTGATTTAGCACATACCATCTATACCGATTTACTATCGGTAATCGGGATAAACGGTATTGGTAATCGATTGCGTAGTCTCGCTATAACAATGCGGTACGCTACGTTATTTCGATTACTCAGTATTAAGGACATCTCATGAGCCACTCTCTTTTCTCGCAAAATCCCTGGTATAGCGCTGATATCATTCGTGGTTACAAACCGGATTTTACGCCGCGCGTAGCCTTTATCCTCGGCTCCGGCCTGGGGGCGCTGGCGGATCAAATTGAGGATGCGGTTGCCATCTCTTACGAGAAACTACCAGGGTTCCCGGTGAGTACCGTACACGGTCATGCTGGTGAACTGGTATTGGGAAATCTGGCGGGAATTCCGGTGGCCTGTATGAAAGGACGTGGACATTTCTATGAAGGTCGCGGTATGACGGTGATGACGGATGCCATTCGTACGCTGAAGCTGCTGGGATGTGAGCTGCTGTTTTGCACCAATGCCGCAGGCTCTTTGCGTCCCGAAGTCGGACCGGGTAGCCTCGTGGCGCTTAGCGATCACATCAATACGATGCCGGGTACGCCGATGGTAGGGCCAAACGATGAGCGTTTTGGTGAGCGATTCTTTTCATTGGCGAATGCCTATGATGCTGACTACCGTGCGGTCCTGCAAACTGTTGCCGCTGAGGAAGGATTCTCGCTGAGTGAAGGGGTTTTTGTCTCTTATCCGGGGCCGAACTTTGAAACCGCGGCAGAAATCCGCATGATGCAAATTATCGGTGGCGACGTGGTGGGGATGTCGGTGGTGCCTGAAGTTATCTCTGCGCGCCACTGCGGTTTGAAAGTGGTTGCGGTGGCGGCCATCACCAACCTGGCGGAAGGTCTGGGTGATGTTAAATTATCTCACGCGCAGACGCTGGCTGCGGCGGAACTCTCCCGGCAGAATTTCATCAATTTGATCTGCGGATTCTTGCGCAAACTGGCCTGAATAACTAAAAAATGACCCCGCTTGCGGGGTCTTACTTTATGGCAAGGAACGGAAAAATGGGTATCGCATCTCGCTTAAAGCTCATGTCGTTTTTGCAATATTTCATCTGGGGAAGCTGGTTGGTAACCCTGGGTTCCTACATGATTAATACCCTGGATTTTACCGGTGCGAACGTCGGTATGATTTACAGTTCGAAAGGGCTAGCGGCGATTATCATGCCGGGCATTATGGGCATCATTGCCGATAAATGGCTACGCGCCGAGCGCGCCTATATGCTTTGTCATCTTGTATGTGCGGGCGTGTTGCTATATGCCACAACCGTTACCGATCCGCAGACCATGTTTTGGGTGATGCTGGTTAACGCAATGGCGTATATGCCGACGATTGCGTTATCGAATAGCGTCTCATACTCGTGTCTGGCACAATCGGGTCAGGATCCGGTCACCGCGTTCCCGCCAATTCGTGTGTTTGGCACCATAGGGTTTATTGTGGCGATGTGGACAGTCAGTTTGATGGGACTGGAACTGAGCAGCGCGCAGTTGTATATCGCTTCAGGGGCATCGTTGCTGCTGGCTCTCTATGCGCTTACGTTGCCGAAAATCCCGGTTGCTGAGAAGAAAGCAAACACCACGCTTGCTAGCAAGCTCGGTCTGGACGCCTTTGTCCTATTTAAAAAACCGCAGATGGCAATCTTCTTTTTGTTTGCGATGATGCTGGGGGCGGTGTTGCAAATCACCAACGTCTTTGGCAATCCGTTCCTGCATGATTTTGCCCGTAACCCGGAATTTGCCGACAGCTTTGTGGTGAAGTATCCCTCCATATTGCTTTCCGTTTCACAGATGGCGGAGGTGGGCTTTATTCTCACTATTCCGTACTTCCTTAAACGCTTTGGCATAAAAACGGTGATGCTGATGAGCATGCTGGCATGGACGCTGCGCTTTGGCTTCTTTGCCTTTGGCGATCCGTCGCCGTTTGGTTTTGTGCTGCTGCTGATGTCGATGATCGTCTACGGCTGTGCGTTTGATTTCTTCAATATCTCGGGATCGGTATTTGTCGAGCAGGAGGTTAGCTCTAACATTCGCGCCAGCGCGCAAGGGCTGTTTATGACGATGGTAAACGGCGTTGGCGCGTGGGTGGGATCAATCCTGAGTGGTATGGCGGTAGACTATTTTTCTGTTGATGGCGTCAAGGATTGGCAAACTATCTGGCTGGTGTTTGCCGCGTATGCGCTGGCTCTGGCGGTTATCTTTGCATTGTTCTTCAAGTACAAGCATGAGCCTGAACGACTGGCACAGAAATCACCGGCACATTAACACTCCATTGGCGGCGGGATCTGATACCCGCCGTTTCATTTTCTGCGAGGCAATGTGATAACTTTGTGCATTATCCTTATTTCAGGAGCGCATTATCCATGGAACGCACGCACCGCATCGATCTGAAGTTACTGCGTTATTTTCTTGCTGTCGCAGAAGAACTGCATTTTGGACGTGCTGCTGCTCGCCTGAATATGTCGCAACCGCCGCTCAGTACCCATATTAAAGAGCTGGAGCAACAGCTCGGCACTTTGCTATTTATCCGTCATTCCCGCAGCGTGGCGTTAACTCACGCGGGAAAGATATTGATGGAAGAGTCGCGCCGACTGTTATCCAGTGCCAATCAGGCGCTGGCGAGAGTGGAGCAAATTGGTCGTGGTGAGGCAGGGCGAATTGAGCTTGGCGTTATCGGTACAGCGATGTGGGGAAAAATGCGTCCGGTGATGCGGCGTTTTATGAAGGATAATCCCAATGTTGAGGTGCTGTTTCGCGAGAACATGCCCGCGATGCAGATGACGATGCTGGAACGGCGTGAACTGGATGCGGGAATTTGGCGGATGGCTACGGAGCTTTCTCCCGGGTTTACCAGTTTGCGTTTGCATGAGTCCTCTTTTCTGGTTGCCATGCCGGAAGAACATCCTCTTACTGCCTGTGAGTCCATACCGCTGGAGGCGTTGAGAAATGAATATTTTGTCACAATGCCTTCCATTCATACTGACTGGGCATTTTTGCAGCGAGTTTGCCTGAGTGCTGGATTTTCCCCGATGATTATTCGTGAGGTGAAGGAGCCGCAAACGGTGCTGGCGATGATCAGCATGGGGATTGGTATTACGTTAATTGCTGACAGCTATGCGCAGATGAATTGGCCTGGCGTGGTATTTCGACCGTTAGAGGAACGTATTCCGGCGGATTTGTATATTGTGTATGACCAACAGCAGGCGACACCCGCGCTGGAGAAACTGGTAGCGGCATTGACGATGTGATGTCTGTGCCGGATGGCGACTAACGTCTTATCCGGCCTACGCGTGTTGTGTTGTCTGTGCCGGCCTACGTGCGCGGTATTCTCTGTAGGCCTGATAAGCGTAGCGCATCAGGCGATGCAGGTTAGAATCTTATAAATCGCAGATAGCAAAAAGGCGCCTTTAGGGCGCCTTTTTACATTGGTGGGTCGTGCAGGATTCGAACCTGCGACCAATTGATTAAAAGTCAACTGCTCTACCAACTGAGCTAACGACCCGAAGTGGTGGGTGATGACGGGATCGAACCGCCGACCCCCTCCTTGTAAGGGAGGTGCTCTCCCAGCTGAGCTAATCACCCACTTCGGTACTTCAATTTTATTGTAAGAAATCCAGCTGGCGAGAAAGTGGTGGGTGATGACGGGATCGAACCGCCGACCCCCTCCTTGTAAGGGAGGTGCTCTCCCAGCTGAGCTAATCACCCACTTCTCAATTTCTTACTCTACACGGCGGAGACTACATAAAGTAGTTGGTGGGTGATGACGGGTTCGAACCGCCGACCCCCTCCTTGTAAGGGAGGTGCTCTCCCAGCTGAGCTAATCACCCCCGCTGTGTGGAGTCGCATTATAGGGAGAGTTGAAAATGAGTCAACGCATTTTCTAAAGAATTTGTTCGTTCGTCGTAAATTTAAACAAAACGATCGCAAATCAATCCATGCAGCATGATTTGTATACGAAAATGGCAAAGCGTGATGTTCCAACCTGAACAACATTGAGGAATCAGACCACAGTGATAGAATACGAGCCTGATAATCTTCCCAGGATTTGCCGGTTGTCGGCATCTTTATAAACGTAAGGCCATTTCATGAAAATCAAAACTCGCTTCGCGCCAAGCCCGACAGGTTACCTGCATGTCGGTGGTGCGCGTACTGCTCTATATTCCTGGCTTTTTGCACGTAACCATGACGGTGAGTTTGTGCTGCGTATTGAAGACACCGATCTCGAACGCTCCACTCCGGAAGCTATTGAAGCCATTATGGATGGCATGAATTGGCTGAATCTGGAATGGGATGAAGGCCCGTACTTCCAGACCAAACGTTTTGATCGCTACAACGCCGTGATTGATGAGATGCTGGAAGCCGGTACCGCGTATAAATGCTATTGCTCCAAAGAGCGTCTGGACGCACTGCGCGAAGAGCAGATGGCAAACGGTGAGAAGCCACGTTACGACGGTCGCTGCCGCCACGGCCATGAGCATCATGCTGCTGATGAACCATGCGTGGTGCGTTTTGCCAACCCGCAGGATGGATCCGTTATTTTTGACGACCAGATCCGTGGGCCGATCGAATTCAGCAACCAGGAGCTGGACGATCTGATCATCCGCCGTACTGACGGTTCCCCGACCTACAACTTCTGTGTTGTTGTCGACGACTGGGATATGGAAATCACTCACGTTATTCGTGGTGAAGACCATATCAACAACACTCCGCGTCAGATCAACATCCTGAAAGCGCTGAATGCGCCGGTGCCGGTTTATGCACACGTGTCGATGATCAACGGCGACGACGGTAAAAAACTCTCTAAACGTCACGGTGCGGTCAGCGTTATGCAGTATCGCGACGACGGTTACCTGCCGGAAGCGCTACTGAACTATCTGGTGCGTCTGGGCTGGTCCAGCGGCGATCAGGAAATCTTCACCCGTGAAGAGATGATCAAACTGTTCTCCCTTAGTGCGGTGAGCAAGTCTGCCAGTGCGTTCAACACCGAAAAACTGCAGTGGCTGAACCATCACTACATTAATTCGCTGGCACCAGAATATGTGGCAACGCATCTGCAATGGCACATTGAGCAGGAAAATATCGATACTCGCGTCGGTCCGCAGCTGTCTGAGCTGGTTAAACTGCTGGGTGAGCGCTGCAAAACGCTGAAAGAGATGGCGCAGAGCTGCCGCTACTTCTACGAAGACTTTGCTGAGTTCGACGCGGATGCAGCTAAGAAACACCTGCGTCCGGTAGCGCGTCAGCCGCTGGAAGTGGTTCGCGATAAGCTGGCTGCTATCAGCGAGTGGACGGCAGAAAACGTGCACCACGCGATTCAGGCAACCGCTGATGAGCTGGAAGTGGGTATGGGTAAAGTTGGGATGCCGCTGCGCGTAGCCGTAACCGGCGCGGGTCAGTCTCCGGCGTTAGACGTCACGGTGCATGCGATTGGTAAATCACGCAGCATTGAGCGTATTAATAAAGCGCTGGCGTTTATTGCTGAGCGTGAAAGCCAGCAGTAAGATCGATTGAGCTATGAAACAACGGCAGGAGCGCATCCTGCCGTTTTTTTGCCTGTTATTCAGACTCATCAATACCCAGACGGGTAAGAAAAGTGCGAATACCTTCGCGCGAAATATACATAGCCAGCTTTTCTTGTTCCGTTGGGGACATGTTGTCCAGTGCGCTGATTATCTGGCGACAGGCGTGGCTACGCACCACGTGGGTATATTCTGCCAGCGGTTCCTCAGCCTGATAAATTTCAGGGACTTTGCGAAAAGCCGGAATATTGAGCAGAAACGTACGGACGCTGGAGTCGATATGGATCAGCCTTGCACGACCCCCTTTAACGCCGGGAAACTTTTCGGTGGTCCAGTTTTGTTCTCTGATCCAACGATTGACGGTTTGTTTGGCAACCCCGAGACATTCCGCCAGTTCTTCGGTCGTCATTTTGCTGCGTAATTTTTTCATATTATTTGTTGTCGCGGATCCCTAAGCGTTGTAACAAACCCGTAATGCCTTCACGCAGGATCAGTGACGTAAACATTTTTTGTTCTGACGGAGTCATCTCTTTGGCGAGCCTAATCAGTAGAGCTTCGATAGAGGTATCGCCGGATAACGATAAATTATCTGATAAACCTTCGGCTGAACGCTCAGCACTGCGAATGTATTCACGAACTTGTTCGGTGACGTGAACCAGACGCGCTTTACCGCCCTGTACGCCTGGTTTTGGTGATGTAGCCCAACCCTCCTTGCGCACCCATTTATTGATGGTCTGTCGGCTGTATCCGGTCAGATTAGCAAGTTCTTCTGGCGTCATCCGTTCCTTGAACATAACGATTCCCTGAATAGTCGTGGGGTTAATTAGTGGCTCATTTTATAGCACCATTTTAGTAGAAACCGTGACGCGTTTAACTACTGAATGCGAGTTGTTACGCAATGTTCTTCATTTGACTGCTTTTTCAGCGATTGAATTCTATGAGTTAATTTTGCCGTTGACACACGCGAAGGGAATTCATATGATGCCGCCCGTCAACTCGACAAGCTTTACGTAATGGGGCTATAGCTCAGCTGGGAGAGCGCTTGCATGGCATGCAAGAGGTCAGCGGTTCGATCCCGCTTAGCTCCACCAAATTTAATCCCAATAAATTTGGTACGTACGTAATAGCATCGTGGGGCTATAGCTCAGCTGGGAGAGCGCTTGCATGGCATGCAAGAGGTCAGCGGTTCGATCCCGCTTAGCTCCACCAAAATTTAAACCCTCGCTGAAAAGCGGGGGTTTTTTGTTTCTGTTTCCTACCTGTTCTTATCCTGTATCTCTTCGGTTTGCTGAATAGCAGGCATAAAAAAACCGGGGAGAAGAATCTCCCCGGTCTTATCAATACGACGTTGTCTTACGCTTACAGCACCAGTGCGGCGATAGATGCAGACAGTACGCTCACCAGCGTAGAGCCGTACACCAGCTTCAGACCGAAGCGGGAAACCACGTTACCTTGCTCTTCGTTCAGACCTTTAATCGCACCGGCGATAATACCGATGGAAGAGAAGTTAGCGAAGGAGACCAGGAACACGGACAGGATACCTTCTGCACGCGGAGAGAGCGTGGCGGCAATTTTCTGCAGATCCATCATCGCAACGAATTCGTTGGAAACCAGTTTGGTTGCCATGATACTGCCCACCTGCAGCGCTTCGCTGGACGGCACACCCATTACCCATGCAACCGGGTAGAAGATGTAGCCCAGGATGCCCTGGAAGGAGATGCTGTAGCCAAACCAGCCGGTCACGGTGGCGAACAGGGCGTTCAGGGCTGCGATCAGCGCGATGAAACCAATCAGCATAGCTGCAACGATAATTGCCACTTTGAAACCTGCCAGGATGTATTCACCCAGCATTTCGAAGAAGCTCTGGCCTTCGTGCAGGTTAGACATCTGGATGTTTTCTTCGCTGGCATCAACGGTGTACGGGTTGATCAGCGACAGCACGATAAAGGTGCTGAACATGTTCAGAACCAGCGCCGCAACCACGTACTTCGGCTCCAGCATGGTCATGTACGCGCCGACGATAGACATGGAAACGGTCGACATCGCCGTTGCAGCCATGGTGTACATACGGTTGCGAGACATTTTGCCGAGAATATCTTTATAGGCGATAAAGTTCTCGGACTGACCCAGGATCAGGGAGCTGACGGCGTTGAAGGATTCCAGCTTGCCCATACCGTTCACTTTGGATAACAGGAAACCAATCGCGCGGATGATAACCGGCAGAACGCGGATATGCTGCAAAATACCGATAAGAGCGGAAATGAAGACGATTGGGCACAGCACTTTCAGGAAGAAGAATGCCAGTCCTTTGTCGTTCATGCTGCCGAAGACAAAGTTTGTCCCTTCATTAGCGAATCCGAGGAGTTTTTCAAACATCTCGGAGAAGCCTCTCACGAAGCCCAGACCGACATCAGAGTTCAGGAAGAACCATGCCAGTAACACTTCAATAACAAGCAATTGAATAACATAACGAATGCGGATTTTTTTACGGTCACTGCTTACCAGCAGTGCGAGTACCGCAACCACGGCAAGGGCCAGGACGAAATGAAGAACGCGGTCCATATTTGCTCCAAATATGAGGCAGGTTTAGTTTTCGTGCACATTCTATGTAACAACCATAAAGAAAACGAGATCAAACACACACTATAATAAGGACCTGTGACGAGATTCAAAATTAGTGATCGGTGATACACTTCTGTTATGTTTAGTATGGAAGTGAAAAGTTATGTCATTGTGCTAATCTCATAACAATAATTAAACATCTCACCGGTATTTCCAGAATCCTTATCGATCCATAGACAAACGCTATCAGAGAAATCAACTTCACCCATCAAAATGAATTTGATAATCATTCTCAATAGGCGTAGCTTGAAACATAGCAAAGGCTATGTTTCTGAGGCACTAAAATGACTAACGATCGCGTTGAGAGTAGCAGTGGACGGGCAGCGCGCAAGTTGAAGCTCGCATTAATGGGACCTGCGTTCATCGCGGCGATCGGCTACATTGATCCGGGCAACTTCGCCACCAACATCCAGGCAGGGGCCAGCTTTGGCTATAAACTGTTGTGGGTGGTGGTCTGGGCAAACCTGATGGCGATGCTGATTCAGGTGCTGTCGGCAAAGCTGGGTATTGCCACGGGTAAAAATCTGGCGGAGCAAATTCGCGATCACTATCCTCGTCCGGTGGTGTGGTTCTACTGGGTGCAGGCCGAAATTATCGCCATGGCGACAGACCTTGCTGAATTCATTGGTGCCGCGATTGGTTTCAAATTGATCCTCGGCGTGTCGTTATTGCAGGGGGCCGTGCTCACCGGTATCGCGACTTTTTTGATTCTGATGTTGCAGCGTCGTGGGCAAAAACCGCTGGAAAAAGTGATTGGCGGCTTGCTGCTGTTTGTGGCTGCGGCTTACATTGTGGAACTGATCTTTTCCCAGCCGAACTTCGCGCAACTTAGCAAGGGAATGGTTATCCCGAGCCTGCCTAATTCCGAAGCGGTGTTCCTGGCGGCTGGCGTGCTCGGCGCGACTATCATGCCACACGTCATTTATCTGCACTCTTCCTTAACTCAGCATCTGCACGGCGGAACACGTCAACAGCGCTATGCTGCCACGAAATGGGATGTGGCAATCGCCATGACGATTGCTGGATTTGTCAATCTGGCGATGATGGCGACGGCTGCCGCTGCATTTCATTTTAGTGGGCATACCGGTATTGCCGATCTCGATCAAGCATATCTGACACTTGAACCGCTGTTGAGTCACGCTGCGGCGACGGTATTCGGTTTAAGCCTGGTGGCTGCGGGACTTTCTTCTACCGTGGTCGGTACGTTGGCCGGGCAGGTGGTGATGCAAGGGTTTATCCGCTTTCACATTCCGCTATGGGTACGCCGTACCGTCACCATGATGCCATCATTTATTGTGATTTTGATGGGACTGGATCCGACGCGTATTCTGGTGATGAGCCAGGTGTTGCTCAGTTTTGGTATTGCACTGGCGCTGGTGCCGCTGTTGATCTTCACCAGCAACAGTCAGCTGATGGGCGATTTGGTGAATACCCGATGGGTAAAACAGGTAGGCTGGGTGATTGTTGTGCTGGTGGTGGCGCTCAATATCTGGCTGTTGGTAGGAACCGCACTCGGTTTGTAAAAACAAAAGGGCCTGTTGGCCCTTTTGTTACATTAATGATGATGTTTGTGGCCACGCCCGCGACCGCGATGGTCGTCACGATCGTTCCAGCCTTCACGATAACCGCGCTCATAAGCTTTGCGTTTGTCCCAGCCACGATGGTAGCCGTTGTCATGACGCCACCAGCGATTTTTTCGCCACTCATAGTTATGGTGCCAGTAATCCCGGTCGCGCCAGCGGCCGCCATCCCAGTAGTTACCATAGTTATCGCGATCGCCAATTTGTAATTTTATTGATGGCAGCAGGGTGATTTCGCCAGCGTTCGCGGCCAGCGGTGTAAAAGCCAATAAGACTGCCGCCAGAATCAGTGACCTGAACATGTTTTCTCTCCTTCACGATCGAGCCGTAGCCGGCCTGTTAACGTAATATTACGGGGCAGTAAAGCCCCGTTTCATCGCCTTAACTCTTAAATCGCAAGTGAGAGCACTTTTTGTTAATAAATGTGTCTTTATTTCAATCAACTCAGGATAGCATCAATCTCCGCGCACTCTTCAGACGTAAAGTGACGGTTTGCCAGCATGCCGACAGCGTCTTCAATCTGCGCCGTTTTACTCGCGCCAATCAGCACTGACGTGACTTTGTCATCCCGTAACACCCATGCCAGCGCCATCTGGGAAAGCTTTTGCCCGCGTCGTTCTGCCAGCACATTCAGCGCCCGCACTTTTTCCAGTTTTTGTGGAGTGATCTGGTCCGGATTCAGAAAGCGACTGGTGCTTGCCGCACGAGAATCCGCAGGAATGCCGTTCAGATAGCGGTCGGTTAACTGTCCGCCAGCCAGCGGTGAGAAGGCGATACTACCGACACCTTTTTCCTGTAATAGCGACAGCAAGCCGCCTTCGACCCAACGTTCAAACATGGAATATTTGGGCTGGTGAATAAGGCATGGCGTACCTAAATCGTCGAGTATTTCAATCGCCTGCCTGGCAAGATCTGCCGGATAGTTAGACAACCCGACGTACAGCGCTTTGCCCTGACGGACGATGTGATCCAGCGCGCTCATGGTTTCTTTGAGCGGCGTTTCAGGGTCGGGGCGATGGTGGTAGAAGATATCGACATACTCCAGCCCCAGACGCTTCAGGCTTTGATCGAGACTGGCAATCAGATATTTGCGTGAACCCCAGTCACCGTAGGGACCTTCCCACATGGTGTAGCCCGCTTTAGTGGAGATAATAAGCTCATCTCGCCACGGTAAAAAATCTTCCTGCAGGATCCGACCAAAATTCCGTTCTGCCGAACCCGGCGGTGGACCATAGTTATTTGCCAGATCAAAATGGTTAATCCCCAGATCGAATGCGCGCTGTAACAATGCGCGACTGTTCTCGACCTGCGTGGTATCGCCAAAATTGTGCCACAAACCCAGTGAGACAATCGGGAGCTTAAGGCCGCTTTGACCGCAGCGGCGGTACTCCATTGTCTGATAACGATTTTCATCTGCGTGATAAACCATGTCACCCCCCTTCCACAATGCGTGTGTCTTTCAGTGTATACGGTTACACCGCAGATTCTTCAATGAATTTTAACCACCAAAACTGTAAATCCTGCTTTCCACCCCTTCACAGCGACTTTCCTGGACAGTCATCACAGTTCTTCGATACTCAACATGAGGTTACCGTCAGAAGGATAGCTGTCATGCAACCCCCGTATTCCGTTGCTGATTATCTGCTGGACAGGCTGGCAGGCTGTGGCGTCGGCCATCTCTTTGGTGTGCCGGGCGATTATAATTTGCAGTTTCTTGATCACGTGATTGAACATCCCAACGTATGTTGGGTCGGGTGTGCGAATGAATTGAATGCGGCTTATGCGGCAGATGGCTATGCCCGGGTATCCGGGGTTGGGGCGCTGCTCACCACGTTTGGTGTGGGGGAGTTAAGCGCAATTAACGGTATCGCGGGTAGCTTCGCGGAATATGTTCCTGTTTTGCATATTGTCGGCGCACCCTGTCGCGGCGCGCAGCGTCGCGGAGAGTTGATGCATCACACTTTGGGTGACGGTGACTTTCAGCATTTTTACCGCATGCAGCAGGCGGTAACGACGGCCAGCGCGATACTGGATGAACAAAATGCCTGCTATGAAATTGACCGTGTGTTGCGAATGATGCTTACCGAACGCAGGCCGGGCTATCTGATGTTACCTGCTGATGTGGCAAAACAGCCCGCCACACCACCGAATGACATCCTGATTGTTCCTCTGAGCGAGCCGGAAAGTAGCGTGGCAGAAGCATTTCGCTTCCATGCCCGCGAGCGACTGCTGGATAGCCCGCGCGTAGCGCTGCTGGCGGATTTTCTCGCGCTGCGTTTTGGCCTGCAGCCGGTCTTGCAGCGCTGGATGGCGGAAACGCCGATGGCCCATGCTACGTTATTGATGGGCAAAGGACTGTTCGATGAGCGTCATCCGGCGTTTGTTGGCACATACAGCGCCGGAGCCAGCAGCGATTATGTACGTCAGGCGATAGAAGATGCCGATACGATAATGTGTGTCGGCACACAATTTGTCGACACCCTGACAGCTGGGTTTACACAACAGCTACCGCAGGATCGCACCATTGACGTTCAGCCCCATGCGTCACGAATTGGATCCCACTGGTTTAACATCCCGATGGAGCAGGCGGTCACCACATTACGTGAGCTGTGCCTGGAAATGTCGTTTTCTCTGCCGCCAGAACGTCCACCAACTAGGCGTGTTCAGGTTGAAAAGGGCCCACTGACGCAGGAAAACTTCTGGCACACGGTGCAGCAGTTTCTGAAGCCTGATGACATTATCCTCGTCGATCAGGGAACCGCCGCCTTTGGCGCGGCTGCGCTCTCATTACCTTGCGGGGCGGAAGTCCTGGTTCAACCGTTGTGGGGATCTATCGGCTACGCGCTCCCGGCGGCATTCGGTGCGCAAACGGCCTGTCCGGACCGTCGGGTGATCCTGATTATTGGTGATGGCGCGGCGCAGCTCACCATTCAGGAGCTGGGCTCCATGCTCAGAGATGGGCAATCGCCGGTTATTTTACTGCTCAACAATGATGGTTATACCGTTGAGCGGGCCATACACGGGGCAAATCAGCGCTATAACGACATTGCCGCCTGGAGCTGGACGTTGATGCCGCAGGCGTTTAGTCGTGAATGTCAGGCCGAATGCTGGCGGGTGAAGCAGGCGGTACAGCTGGAAGAAGTGCTGGCCCGGCTGTCCCAACCGCAACGACTGTCGTTAATTGAGGTGGTGCTACCGAAAGCCGATCTTCCTGAATTATTGCGCACGGTGACCCGTGCGCTGGAATCTCGCAACGGCGGATAGCTATTTATCGGGGCGCTCAGCGACCATCATCGGTTTGCCCGCCAGCAGCAGCCAGGCGGGCAGCATGACGATGCACAGCAGCGGCAGCAGGGTGGAATCTGGCACCACCACTGCTGCCATAAACAGGCTCAGCCAGGCGTCGCGGGTGACGACCAGCACCAGCCCGAGAATAGAGCAAGAAACCGTGATGGCAGCCGGCACCGCTTCAACATGGGCGTGCAGCATCAGGCCAAGCGCGACGCCAACGAATACCGCCGGGAAGATTCGTCCGCCGCGAAAACCACTCGCCGCTGCAACCACTAATGCCGCCAGCTTAATGACGGCGAGCATGAAATAATCTGATGTCCCCAGCGTTTGGCTAAACGCCATTTGCTGCATTTCGTCTAGTCCCTTAAACAAGGTAAGCGGCCCGCCGATAACACCCAAAATGCCAAGGATAAAACCGCCTGTCCCGAGGATCAGCACCGGGTGTTTTAATCGATGCATTAAATGGTGCAAACGCGGCAGACACCAGACGGCCACCATTCCAGCGGCAATGGCGATGGCAGCAACAACCGCGCCGCTGAGGATATCCGTCAAGTGCATCTGCGTGTAGTGCGCGATGGGCAGTGAAAAATGGGGGTGAAAAAACAGGCTGGTGGTTAGCGAACCCGCGGCGGCGGCCATTAACGGCGCAAACAGGCGATCCCACAAGGGCACATCGTTTGAGCTATTCAGCGTTTGCGAAAATATCAACGCGGCGGCAACGGGGGTACCAAATAGTGCGCCGATGGTGCCGGCAGAGGCGAGAATGGTCCAGTCCAGTTTCGCTATACGGGGAAACATGCGGCTACCAAGTGCTACTGCCAGAGCGATATTTACGGTCATGATGGGGTGTTCCGGACCCAGACTGACGCCACCCGCGAGGCCAAGGATTAGCGCTGCCAGCAGGCCCGGTATTGCTGATGTTGGCACCGGCATGCCAATTAACGGTTCACAGGCCGGATCCGGACCTGCGTGGCCATGACTGTAGCGGATAACTAACCCGACCATGATCCCCGTGAGCGTCAGCATACCGATAATCCAGACCGGAGAGTCCTGGGCTATACCGATGCTAACAGGCAGACGTTCCCACAAAAACTGCTGTAAAACGGAAGCCACTTTCATCACAACGATCAACACCAGGCTGGACGCTATGCCAATGATTAGCGCTGGGGTTGATAGCAAGAGCATCGTTCTGGCTCGCGGATGGAGCATTTTCTATTCCTTAAAACAGAGTCATAGACATAGTTTGCACAGCCTGCCTGACGACATCGCTGCAAATGGTGCTGAAACGATAAAGTAATTGTGTGATCTGGATCGATTTTCCACGGGCATCAGCCTTCAGACCGTTGTTGTTATGTCCCCATGAATTTACAGTGTGGCAAAGATTTATTCTGACTTTAGCGGAGCAGTGGAAGAATGACAAAATATGCTTTAGTAGGGGATGTTGGCGGCACCAACGCGCGTCTTGCTCTGTGCGATATTGCCAGCGGCGAGATTTCGCAGGCAAAAACCTATTCCGGGTTGGATTATCCAAGTCTGGAGGCGGTGGTGCGCGTGTACCTGGATGAGCATAGCGTTAGCGTTGAAGATGGTTGTATTGCCATTGCCTGTCCGATAACCGGCGACTGGGTGGCAATGACCAACCATACCTGGGCGTTCTCTATTGCTGAGATGAAAAAAAACCTGGGCTTCAGCCATCTGGAAATCATCAATGATTTCACCGCTGTGTCGATGGCGATCCCGATGCTGAAAAAAGAGCATTTAATTCAGTTTGGTGGTGCGGAACCTGTGGAAGGCAAACCTATTGCGGTTTATGGCGCAGGAACCGGGCTTGGCGTGGCGCATCTGGTCCACGTGGATAAACGCTGGGTAAGTCTCCCTGGTGAAGGCGGCCACGTGGATTTTGCGCCTAACAGCGAGGAAGAGGGAATTATCCTTGAGGTTCTGCGCGCGGAAATAGGTCACGTGTCCGCAGAACGCGTGCTGTCTGGTCCGGGACTGGTGAATCTGTATCGCGCGATCGTCAAATCTGACGGACGCCTGCCGGAAAATCTGCAGCCGAAGGATATCACCGCACGGGCGCTGGAAGATTCCTGCATTGACTGTCGTCGTGCGCTGTCGCTGTTCTGCGTCATCATGGGACGTTTTGGTGGCGACCTGGCGTTAACGCTGGGCACGTTTGGTGGCGTGTACATCGCCGGGGGGATCGTGCCACGCTTCCTCGACTTCTTTAAAGCATCGGGCTTTCGCGGTGGTTTTGAAGATAAAGGCCGTTTTAAAGCCTACGTGCAGGATATTCCGGTGTATCTGATTGTGCACGATAACCCGGGCCTGCTTGGATCCGGTGCGCATTTGCGCCAGACGTTGGGCCATATTCTTTAATTCATCAATCAGAAATCTGCAAAACCGCGTAAATTACGCGGTTTTTTTATGCCTGCCGCCTACCTTTCCGACCTTCGTCACATTTCCGAATGACGGGATTAATTGTCCAGTAAAAGCATTATTTGTCTGATAACGGTTGTTACTTTCCTCGGACCATAATTTCACTCGTTAACTATTACGAGGAAATGATTATGAGCAAAAAACTGATTGCCGTCTGCGCGTGTCCAATGGGCCTGGCCCATACCTTTATGGCGGCTCAGGCGCTGGAAGAAGCGGCGGTTGAAGCGGGTTATGAAGTGAAAATTGAAACTCAGGGCGCGGACGGAATTCAAAATCGTCTGACGGCGCAGGATATCGCTGAGGCGACGTTAATCATCCACTCTGTTGCTGTTACTCCAGAAGATAACGAGCGTTTTGAGTCGCGTGACGTCTATGAAATTACGCTACAGGACGCGATAAAAAATGCGGCCGGCATCATTAAAGAGATCGAAGAGATGGTTGCCGCTGAACAACAATAATCATCGACAGGGAATTACGTATGGCCATTAAAAAACGCAGTGCAACCGTTGTGCCTGGCGCATCTGGTGCGGCAGCGGCAATAAAAAATCCACCGGCCTCCCGCAATAGCTTCTGGGGCGAACTTCCGCAGCATGTGATGTCGGGTATTTCACGCATGGTGCCGACGTTAATTATGGGCGGGGTCATTCTCGCCTTCTCGCAACTGATCGCCTATAGCTGGCTCGATATTCCTGCTGACACAGGCATCATGGATGCGCTGAACAGCGGAAAATTTACAGGTTTTAATCTCTCATTGCTGAAGTTTGCCTGGCTGTCGCAATCTTTTGGCGGCGTGCTGTTTGGCTTTGCTATCCCGATGTTTGCCGCGTTTGTCGCTAACTCTATCGGCGGCAAGCTGGCATTTCCGGCGGGGTTTATCGGTGGGCTGATGTCCACTCAGCCCACGCAGATACTGAATTTTGACCCCGCGACGCTGCAATGGGCAACCAGTGCTCCTGTTCCGTCAACCTTTATTGGCGCGCTGATTATCTCGATTGTCGCCGGGTATCTGGTGAAGTGGATGAACCAAAAAATCCAGCTGCCTGATTTCCTGCTGGCGTTCAAAACCACTTTTCTACTGCCCATTCTTTCCGCCATTTTCGTCATGCTGGCGATGTACTACGTGATCACACCGTTTGGCGGCTGGATCAACGGCGGGATCCGTACTCTGCTGACGGCGGCTGGCGAGAAAGGGACGCTGATGTATGCGATGGGTATTTCCGCGGCAACGGCGATTGACCTTGGTGGCCCAATAAATAAAGCAGCAGGTTTTGTCGCCTTCAGCTTTACCACCGATCATGTTCTACCGGTAACCGCGCGTTCTATTGCGATTGTCATTCCTCCGATTGGTCTTGGGCTGGCCACGCTTATTGATCGTCGCTTAACCGGCAAACGTCTGTTCAGCGCACAGCTCTACCCGCAGGGAAAAACGGCGATGTTCCTCGCGTTTATGGGCATCAGTGAAGGGGCGATCCCATTTGCGCTGGAAAGTCCCATCACGGCAATTCCTTCCTACATGGTTGGTGCCATTGTTGGATCGACGGCTGCCGTCTGGTTGGGGGCGGTGCAGTGGTTCCCGGAATCGGCTATCTGGGCGTGGCCGCTGGTAACTAACCTCGGCGTCTATATGGCGGGGATCCTGTTAGGCGCGGTGATTACGGCGCTGATGGTGGTGTTCCTGCGCAACATGATGTATCGCAAAGGCAAATTGCTGATTGAAAGTCTCTGATTAAAAGGATTGTGGCCATGAGCTTACTTGCCTCGCTGCGCGACTGGTTAACAGCGCAACATCTTGATGCGATGCTGCTGTCATCGCGGCAGAACAAACAGCCACATATGGGGATCTCCAGCAGTTCAGGGTTTGTGTTTATCAGCCACGAAAGTGCGCATATCCTGGTCGATGCCCGTTACTACACCGATGTCGCCACGCGTACTCAGGGCTATCAGATCCATCTACTCGATGGAACACAGACGCTGTATTCGCAGGTGAATCACATCATTGCGAACGAAAAGCTGCAGACGGTGGGATTCGAAGGTGAGCAGGTAAGCTGGGAAACGGCGAACGCGTGGTCGGGCAAACTGTGCGCCCGATTAGTGAGCGCCGTACCGGACGTACTCCGGCAGGTGAAAACGGCGCAGGAGATAGCTTGCATCCGCGAAGCCTGCCGGATCGCCGACCTTAGCGCTGCACATATACGCCGCTTTATTCAACCAGGTCTCAGTGAGCGCGAAATTGCCGCTGAACTGGAGTGGTTTATGCGCACGCTCGGCGCAGACAAAGCCTCTTTTGACACCATTGTCGCCAGCGGCTGGCGCGGTGCGCTGCCGCACGGTAAAGCCAGCGATAAACGTGTTGAGGCGGGTGAGTTCATTACGCTGGATTTTGGCGCACAGTATCAGGGCTATTGTTCGGATATGACGCGAACCTTTCGCATCCCCGACGCCAACCTGCCAGCGGAAGAAAGCGCGCTGTTTGCCGTGTATCAGATTGTCCTGGCGGCGCAGCGTGCTGCGGTGGCAGTAATTCGACCAGGCGCGCGTTGCAATGAGGTGGATGCCGCAGCCAGGCGGGTTATTACGCAGGCGGGCTATGGCGACGCGTTTGGCCACAATACCGGACATGCTATTGGTATTGAGGTGCATGAAAATCCTCGTTTTTCCCCTAATGACACAACGACTCTGGCAGCTGGCATGCTACTCACCGTTGAGCCGGGTATTTATCTACCGGGGCAGGGAGGAGTACGTATTGAGGATGTGGTGCTGGTTACGCCAGATGGCGGAGAGGTGCTCTACACCATGGCGAAAACATTGTTACACACGGGAGAGGCGTAATGGACTTATCGCTACTGAAAGCGCTGAGCGAGGCGGATGCGATCGCCTCTTCAGAACAAGAAGTGCGTCAGATCCTGCTTGAAGAGGCGGATCGTTTGCATAAAGAGGTGCGCTTTGATGGCCTGGGGTCGGTGCTGATCCGTCTGAATGAATCAACCGGTCCGAAGGTGATGATCTGCGCGCATATGGATGAAGTGGGATTTATTGTACGTAGCATTTCCAGCGAAGGAGCTATCGATGTATTGCCGGTGGGAAATGTGCGTATGGCGGCCAGACAATTGCAGCCGGTGCGGATTACCACCCGTGAAGAGAGCAAAATTCCCGGTCTGCTTGATGGAGAGCGCAGCGGTAATGAGGTCAGTGCCCTGCGGGTAGACATTGGTGCGCGATCTTGTGACGAAGTACTGCAGGCCGGAGTACGCCCTGGCGATCGTGTCACCTTTGATACAACTTTTCAGGTTTTGCCGCATCAGCGAGTCATGGGCAAAGCCTTTGATGACCGACTTGGATGTTATTTGCTGGTGGCGCTACTGCGCGAATGGCATGACGCAACTCTCCCTTGTGAGGTCTGGCTGGTGGCCAGCTCCAGTGAAGAAGTAGGACTGCGCGGAGGACAAACAGCAGCACGCGCAGTCGCACCGGATGTGGCAATCGTGCTGGATACCGCCTGTTGGGCCAAAAACTTTGATTATGGTGCGGCCAACCATCGGCAGACTGGTAAAGGCCCAATGCTAGTGTTAAGCGATAAATCGCTGATTGCACCACCAAAGCTGACTGCGTGGGTGGAAAGCGTGGCCGCTGATGCGGGGATTTCCTTGCAGCTCGACATGTTCAGTAACGGCGGCACCGACGGTGGGGCTGTGCATGTAAGCGGCACGGGGATCCCAACGGTTGTCATGGGGCCCGCCACGCGGCATGGGCACTGCGCGGCATCGATTGCTGACTGTCGTGACATCATTCAGACCCAGCAGTTGTTGTCGGCTCTTATTTCACATCTAACGTGCGAAACCGTGGCTCATCTGACGGATTTCAGGTGCTGATTTCGCGCTAATCAGGAGTTGTTATGCTAACGATTCAATTTCTTTGCCCGTTACCCAATGGTCTGCATGCACGTCCGGCGTGGGAGCTGAAAGAGCAGTGCAGCCAGTGGCAAAGTGAGGTGATATTTATTAACCATCGCCAGAATGCGAGGGCGGATGCGAAAAGCTCGTTGGCGCTGATTGGCACCGGGACGCTGTTTAACGACAGCTGTAGCTTAACCATCACCGGTCGCGATGAAGAACAGGCTCGGCGAGTGCTGGAGGAGTATCTCCAGCACCGGTTTATTGACAGCGATAGCGTTCAACCGACTCCGGAGGAACTGGCGGCGCATCCGTTGCCGCGTTCGCTGATTCGCCTCAATCCAGACCTTCTTTATGGCACTATGCTGGCAGGGGGCGTGGGGGCAGGTACGCTCACGCTTTGGCAGAGCGATAATCTGGAAAGCTATCGCGCCATTGCAGCGAGTGCGGAAGACAACACCCGGCTGGAACACAGTCTGGCGACGCTTGCCGAACAGCTCAATCAACAGCTGCGCGAGCGTGACGGTGAGAGTAAAACCATCCTCAGCGCGCATCTGTCTCTGATTCAGGACGACGAGTTTGCCGGGAATATTCGCCGCTTAATGCTGGAGCAGCATCTGGGGCTAGGGGCCGCAATCGTCGCCAATATGGAACAGGTGTGCGATAAGCTGTCGGCCTCCGGTAGCGATTATCTGCGCGAGCGTGTCAGCGACATCCGTGATATCAGCGAACAGCTGCTGCACATCACCTGGCCTGAAAGACGTCCGCGCAATGCGCTGGTGCTGAATAAGCCGACGATTCTGGTCGCTGAGGATTTGACGCCCAGCCAGTTTTTAAGCCTCGATTTGCAGCATCTGTCTGGCATGATCCTGGAGAAAACAGGGCGTACCTCGCATACCCTGATTCTCGCTCGCGCATCCGCTATTCCGGTGCTTAGCGGCTTGCCGCTGGAGGCTATTAGCCGCTATGCAGGGCAGCCTGCGGTACTGGATGCCCGTTGTGGGGTACTGGCCATCAATCCGGACGATGCGGTTCGCGGCTATTACGCGATAGCGCAGAAGCTGGCCGATGAATGCCAGCGGCGGCAGGCGCTTGATGCCGCCCAGCCCGCGTTGACCAAAGATAATCAGCGTATTGACGTTGCGGCGAATATCGGCACCGCGCTCGAAGCGCCGGGTGCATTTGCCAATGGTGCGGAAGGGATCGGGCTGTTTCGTACTGAAATGCTGTTTATGGACCGCGACAGCGCTCCTGACGAGCAGGAACAGTTTGAAGCCTACCAGCAGGTTTTATTGGCCGCAGGCGACAAGCCGGTTATCTTTCGCACCATGGATATCGGTGGTGATAAGAATATCCGCTATCTCAATATTCCGCAGGAAGATAATCCGTTTCTCGGCTACCGTGCGGTGCGTATTTATCCGGAGTTTGCCGGACTGTTTCGTACCCAACTGCGTGCCATCCTACGCGCGGCGACCTTCGGTAACGCACAGCTGATGATCCCGATGGTGCACAGCCTTGACCAGATTTTGTGGGTAAAAAGCGAACTGCAAAAAGCGCTGGTGGCGCTGAAAGCAGACGGTTTACGTCATGCCCCGACAATCTCATTGGGGATTATGGTTGAAGTCCCTTCGGTGTGTTACATCATCGACCATTTCTGCGATGAGGTGGATTTCTTCAGTATTGGTTCAAATGACATGACCCAGTACTTGTACGCCGTCGATCGCAATAATCCACGCGTTTCGCCGCTGTACAACCCGATTACGCCGTCGTTCCTGCGTATGTTGCAGCAGATTGTTCACGTGGCGCACGAACGTGGTAAATGGGTGGGTATTTGCGGAGAACTGGGCGGCGAAGGACGCTATTTACCGTTGCTGCTGGGTTTAGGACTCGATGAGCTGAGTATGAGCAGTCCACGCATTCCGGCGGTAAAAAGTCAGCTTCGTCAACTGAACAGCCAGGCATGCCGCGAACTCGCTATGCAGGCCTGCGAGTGCCGTAGCGCTCAGGAGATTGAAGATCTGCTGAATCAGTTTGCACCGCAAAAAGATGTGCGTCCGCTGCTGGCGCTGGAGAATATCTTTGTTGGTGAATCTCTGAGCAACAAAGAGCAGGTGATCCAGTTTCTGTGCGGCAATCTTGGGGTAAACGGACGCACTGAACATCCGTTTGAGCTGGAAGAGGATGTCTGGCAGCGCGAAGAGATAGTTACCACCGCCGTCGGTTTTTGGGTGGCAATCCCTCACACGAAATCCCAGTGGATCCGCCATTCCAGCATCAGCATTGCCCGGCTTGCTCAGCCCGTTGACTGGCAGTCTGAGATGGGCGAGGTGGAACTGGTGATCATGCTGACGCTGGGTGCCGATGAAGGCATTAACCACGTGAGGGTCTTCTCGCAGCTGGCGCGTAAGCTGGTGAACAAGCAGTTCCGCCAGTCGTTGTTTGCCGCTGAAGATGCCGAGAGCATTCTGGCGCTGCTGGAGGCGGAACTGACATTTTAAGCTTCACTGAAAGAACGCTATCCAGCCTGCTACGTTGTGGTTGCAGGCTGGGTAAACGCTACCGGAAAGTGAAATCATCAATGCGGCGTGTTGTGCCCCGGCAGTTTCCCGGCTCTTAACAGTTTCATCTCTTGCTTGCAGAGCAGAACCACCGCCTGACGACCTTTAACTCGGCGGGAGGTGAGGGCTCTTTTCACGGTCTGACGATCCGCACCTGATTCCAGCATTTGAAAACACATCAGGGAGAGTGCACGTCTGTTTTTCATCGCATATTCACTTTATCGAGTAAGCCAGTAGGATTTGGCTAAAGGCCGCTATTTTACAACGAGGCAAACGGATATTACTAACAGCGTTGGTGTTGTCTCACTTAACGCGCCGACTGAAAGCGTGCGCCGTACTCTCCGGGCGTCAGGCCAAACTGACGTCGGAAGAGGCGGCAGAAATAATCACTGTCCTGATATCCACACCGTTGTGCGACTTCGCTAATCGACAGATGGTATTTCTGTAAGATGATGCGTGCCTTCGCCATTCTGACCCACCGCAGATACTCGACGAACCCCATGGTACCGTGCTGGGCAAACACTTTTGACAGGTGATTGGGTGTGATATTAAAAAAAAGCGCCACGCTTTCCCGGGTCAGCGGTTGAGCATAGTTATCCTGTACCCAATTACACATACTGTGATAGAGAAATTCAGCGCGCGGACGCTCTGCGTCAGGGCGGGTATTGACCACACTACGACACAGATGCAGCAGGCTAAGCACCAGCGGCTGAATAATATCCTGGGCCTGAGGAGAGCGGCTTAAATGGGTTAATGCAGTGAGCATCGCCTCGCCTTCGCCACGTTGCGGATGCGGTAGCTCAATACGGCGAACTGGACGTAACAGCGATGCGGTTCGGTTATCGTAAAAAGAGAGTCCCAGCCATGCCGGGGAAAACACCAGGCTAAGCAGCATCACAGGTTTATCGCTGCCGGGCAGATTCGCCGCTTTCGCCGGGATAAACAGCATGTCGCCTTCCGCCAGACTATGCTGCTGTTTTTCCAGCCGGTTGCTGTATTCCCCACGTAGCACGATATCGAGGCGCGGGAGGTCAATACATAAACTACCGGTCGGTAGCGTGGTTGGCTGGGTTGCGAACCACACGCGCCCCAGGCGCTGCGGGTTTAACACCAGGCCGCTGAACAGATCGGCGAAAAACTGTTGGTCTGCGGGTAGGCCTGGCTCTTTCATCGTTCTTTCTCTGCGCTATAAGTGCATTAACTGTCTGAACTCTTTCACTTTACTCCGACTAACCGGGATTTCAAATTCCAGATCCTTTAAACGCAAAATATAAGTGTTGTTAAACCAGGGTTCGATCTCGCGGATTTTATTCAGATTTACGCAGAACGAGCGGTGGCAGCGGAAGAAATGCGAAGCCGGCAGCTTGCTGCAAAATTCGCTGATGTTCATCGGCATGACGTATGATTCTCGTCGCGTATAGACGAACGTCATCTTTTCATGCGCTTCAGCGTAGTAGATGTCGTTGATTGGGGTCACGATGATCCGCTCATCTTTGATCAGGTTGATCGTATCGTTTTCGCGGGCCACCGGACTTACAGGGGACGTTCCCGTTTGCTGTTGCTGCCAGGCGGCTTCCAGCTTTTGCAGCATGCTGACAATGCGTGATTCTTGGTACGGCTTCAGAATGTAGTCAAAAGCTTCCAGTTCGAAGGCTTCAACAGCATGCTCTTTCCACGCGGTAATAAACACAATAAAGGGTTTATGTGCGAACTGGCTGATATTTTGTGCCAGCAATACGCCGTCCAGCGAGGGAATATTAATATCCAGAAAAATGGCGTCAACGCGGTTGTGCTGGAGATATTTCAGCACGTCCAGACCATCGTCAAACGTGCCGACAATCTCCATCTGGCTGTGCTCTTTTATCAGCCAGCTCAGTTCCTGTTGGGCCAGGAATTCATCTTCAACAATGATGACTTTCACGACTTCACTCCTGGTTAAAGCAATAATGTGGCCGGTGCGGCAGCGGGCGAGTGCTGATTAGGCACATAAAAGGCAATCTCTGTTCCTGGCTCCAGACGGCGGATATGTAATCCCTCACCGTAGAGCAGCTTAACGCGATGGTGCACATTCAACAGACCAATTTTATTGCCCGGCATTTCATTGGACTCGACCCGTTCAATCACTTTTGGGTCGATACCATGACCCGTATCTCGTACGGCAATCCGTACCCGGTTGCCGCACTCCGCAACGCTGATGGTGACCACACCTTTCCCTTTGCAGGGCTGGATCCCATGGACGATAGCGTTCTCGACCAACGGCTGAATCAGCAGGCTGGGAATAAAACAGCTTACCTCTTCATCGATATCATAAATAACGGTCAGCTTGTCGCCAAAGCGGGCCTGTTCGATGGTGATGTAATCCTTGATTTGATACAGCTCTTTCTTGATGTCGATCTGCTCATCGTCTTTTAATTCAATATTATAGCGAAGATAGCGCGACAAATTAAAAATGAGCTGACGTGCGGTGTCCGGGTTAAGCCGCACCGACGATGAAATCGCGTTCAGGGCATTAAACAGAAAATGGGGATTTATTTTGCTTTGCAGCGCGCGTAGCTCTGCCTTATTTGCCATTTCTCGTAGTTGCTCTGCGCGGGAGACTTCAAGCTGGGTGGAGATGATTTGCGACAGACCGATCGCCATTTCCTGTAACGAGGAAGTGATTTGATGAGCGTGACAGTAGTAGATCTTCAGCGTGCCGGTCACGACGCCTTTCTCCCAAAGCGGGATCACCAGCATGGAGTGAATTTCCGGGGTGCGATGCGCTTCATCATTGTTTTTTATGATGATTTTACCGTGATTTATGGCTTCCTGCGTGGTGGGGCTGACGAAGTCATCGTTATCGCGGTAGTTGATCTCTCCAACGCCAACATAGGCCAGAACGTGCTGAGTATTGGTGATGGCAACCGCGTCAGCGTGGATATCGTGGCGAATAATTTCGCACACCTGACGTAACGACTCGCTGTTGACCTGACGAAAGAGCGGCAGCGTTTTGTTGGCGATATCCAGCGCCAGCTTGGCCTGTTTTGCAGCGCTGGCTTCTTTCTCACCTTCAACGCTTTGTACCAGCATCACGATAAAACCAATACAGACGCTGCCGAGGATCATCGGGATACCGATTTTTGAGACAATATCCAGCCCCAGTTCGGTGGTGGGTGCCCAGGCGACGACGAGGATCATGGTCAGTGATTCGCACAGCATTCCGCCTAAAATACCCGCGCGCCAGTGCTGTGCTTTGGGGATCTTTCGGTTGATCCACCCGGCAATGCAGCCAGCCAGAATGCTGGTAATAAAGCAGGGTAGGGCAGTTACGCCGCCAATATCGATCAGGTAACGGTGGGTGCCTGCGATCAGCCCTGTAATAATGCCAACCCATGGACCGAACAGGATCCCTCCTGACATGACCGCGATAATACGCACATTGACCAGAGAACCTTCTACCGGTACGCCTGACCAGGTACTGAACAGGGCAAACATGGAGAAAATCGCGGTAACTGCGAGCAGCTCTTTTGGGGAGTGGGCTGACTTGTGCAACAGTTCGCGAAACAGGCGGATACGAATCAGGAAAAACAGACAGAACAGCATCAGTGCTGCCCGGTCAAATACCGCCAGCAGCATATTGAATATTTCGTGCACGGGTGACTCTTGCGCAAGGGTTAAACCACTATGATAGGTAACCTGAGGCAGGATGACCAGCACCCCCGCAGTTCAGAGCTAATGGGGAAAAACCATAACATTAAAAGGGGATTGTTGCATGATTGTTGTATTTACAATGCCTGTCCTGTGAGTGCTGCGTTCAAGGTAATGTATTTAACAACAAAATGTTAAATGATGGTAATTTTAAGCGAGTTGTGAAAATGAATATTTCCTCATTTTACTCAGCTGTTCCTCTTTTTCGTCAGGAAAAAATATTTTGTTTTGCCTCTCGACAGAAGGAAATTATTCAGGCTATTTTCTAAACGTGCCACCATCGTGGCAGCGTCGCTCGGACGGTCCGGGCGCTAACGTTAATCTGAGGATATTATGGCTGACTCCCGCCCTGAACGTCGCTTTACGCGTATTGATCGCCTTCCCCCGTACGTTTTTAACATCACCGCTGAACTGAAGATGGCTGCGCGTCGGCGCGGCGAAGATATTATCGATTTCAGTATGGGGAACCCGGATGGGGCCACGCCTCCTCACATTGTTGAAAAACTGTGTACCGTGGCGCAGCGCCCGGATACTCACGGTTATTCCACCTCACGCGGCATTCCGCGTTTGCGTCGGGCGATTTCCCGCTGGTACCAGGAACGCTATGACGTTGAGATCGATCCTGAATCCGAAGCCATTGTGACCATCGGTTCCAAAGAGGGGCTGGCGCACCTGATGCTGGCTACGCTCGATCACGGTGATACGGTCCTCGTGCCCAACCCAAGTTATCCCATCCATATCTATGGCGCGGTGATTGCCGGCGCGCAGGTGCGTTCAGTGCCGCTGGTTGAGGGTGTCGACTTCTTTAATGAGCTGGAACGCGCAATACGCGAAAGTTACCCGAAGCCGAAGATGATGATCTTAGGTTTCCCATCCAACCCGACCGCGCAGTGCGTCGAGCTGGAATTCTTTGAGAAAGTGGTGGCCCTGGCTAAACGCTATGACGTGCTGGTGGTTCACGACCTGGCCTACGCTGATATTGTTTATGACGGCTGGAAGGCACCATCGATTATGCAGGTACCCGGCGCTCGCGACGTCGCTGTTGAATTTTTCACCCTGTCGAAAAGCTACAACATGGCGGGATGGCGTATCGGGTTTATGGTGGGCAACAAAACGCTGGTGAACGCGCTGGCGCGAATCAAGAGCTATCACGATTACGGGACCTTTACGCCACTGCAGGTTGCGGCAATTGCCGCGCTGGAAGGCGATCAGCAATGTGTGCGGGATATCGCTGAGCAATATAAACGTCGTCGTGATGTGCTGGTCAAAGGACTGCATGAAGCAGGCTGGATGGTCGAGATGCCAAAGGCCTCAATGTACGTTTGGGCGAAAATTCCAGAGCAATACGCCGGGATGGGGTCACTTGAGTTTGCCAAGAAGCTGCTGAACGAAGCGAAGGTATGCGTTTCGCCAGGGATTGGGTTTGGTGATTATGGTGATACGCATGTGCGATTTGCGTTGATTGAAAACCGTGACCGTACCCGCCAGGCTATTCGCGGCATCAAGGCGATGTTTCGCGCAGATGGCCTGTTACCGACCAGTGCAAAATCGGCTTCTGAAAGTACCGACTGACAGAATGATTCCCCAAAATGCAAAACAGGAGCCTGATGGCTCCTGTTTTTTTGCTGCGTCTTTTAATTTAGATCATCAGGGCGAAAGTACCGGCCCAAACGATGACCATAAAAGAAATGCCCATAAAGAAATATTTCACTTTTCATCTCTCCGCGTACCTGGGGTACGTCTAAATGAACATATGCTTACCTGACAGAGAGCTGATGCACTCGCGAACGAAAGGGAGAATACCCCTCATTTGCTTGGCTGCATCACCTCAGAATTCTGAGCTTTAATGCTCCAGACGGCGCTAATGTACGCCTAAAAATGAGGAGAGACAAGAGGCATTTTTTTATTTAATTTTAATAACTTACAACTGTCGTGATTCGGCGACAGTTTAATTTCTGCCGGTAATAAATTGTTATTGAGCGACGGAATGGTTACTCGGAGAATTCTCATATCGCCATGATGTTAATGCGGTTAATTTTTCGCGGAATGAGATAATGAAAAGGTTAAAAATGACCAGATTAATGATGTTAGCACTCGTTTTTACGCCATTGACGTCGATGGCGGCCTCACCGTTGGCGTTTAATTTCAGCTGCGCAAGTATTGGTGGGGTGAATAGTGATGGTAAAGGCAATGTTTGGATTGATGGCTCGAAGGCGACGGTGAAGGCCTTCAATGAAAATTACTGGGAAGCCAAAAGCGGGAACAATACGGTTTCTATTTCTCGTAAAGATGACGGAAATCCGGACGTTTCCTGGAGTGGGCCGAATCGAAAGCACGGGGTATGCCTGCCTGAAGATAATATTGACTTTTCTGGGGCCAAAAAATCGACCAGCACGGGACCCTCTTTTTCATGCGCTGCGGTTGCAAAAGGCAGTATCGAAGAGATTATCTGTCAGAGTCCTTCGCTCTCAGAAATGGATTTAGCCTTAAACGGGGCCTACAAGCAGGCGCTGGTTAAATCGAGCAATAACCCGACGCTGAAAGCAGAGCAGCGCGGTTGGGTGAAAGGGCGTAACGAGTGTTGGAAGGAACAGGATAAATCAGCCTGCATCGCCCGCAACTACAGCGAGCGAATGGCTGAACTGCACAGCAAATGGGGCGTTAAGTAATTCAACCGTAGAAAAAAAGAAAGGCCTTACGGCCTTTCTTTTTAGATATACAACGAAGCTTCACCCATCGGGCGAGTTTTGAAGCGACGGTGGATCCAGAGATACTGCTCGGGTGCACGCATGATCTCTTTTTCGATAATTTTGTTCATATACGCCGCAGCCTGGCTTTCATCTGCCGGGTAACCTTCCATTTCCGGGGTGATGAACAGGCGGTAACCGGTGTTATCTGCTTTTCTCACCATGGTTACGGTCAGCATTGCTGCGCCCGATAATCGTGACAGTACGTAGGTACCGTTGGTGGTCGCCACGTCTTTGACTGCGAAGAAGGGGGCGAATGAACTCCCTTTACGACCATAGTCCTGATCGGGGGCAAACCACACTGCCTCGCCTTTTTTCAGGGCACCGACAATACCACGCAGATTATTTCTGCCGATCATCGCCTTGTTGGAGCGCATACGACCGCGGGTTTGGATCCACTCCATCAACTTATTATTGTGCGGGCGATAGGTTGCCATCATTGGCTGGCAAAGCCCCATTACGCGACCACCCAACTCGAGCGACATAAAGTGTACGCCAACGACCATCACGCCACGGTTTTGCATCTGAGCGCGCTTCAGGTTGTCCAGCCCTTCTACATCAAACCATTTACGCACCCGACGGTCCGGCCAGAACCAGGCCATACCTGTTTCAAGCAGCCCCATGCCGAGCGAACGGAAATTCTCATCGACCAGTTTGTCTCTTTCTTCCTGCGACAGATTTGGGAAACAGAGTTCGAGATTTTTACGTGCAATAGATTCACGGCGTTTTAAAAATGGACGAGCCAGCGTTCCTGTACGGGTACCAAGAAAACACAATACGGGATAGGGAAGCTGTACCAGCAACCAGAGCACACCAACACCAAACCATGTGAGCCAGTAGCGCGGATGCAAAAACGCGCGTGAAAATTTACTTTGGGGGAACATAAGCACCTGTTGTTGATACGAAATAGATGTATCGCGAAGATTCTTTGCCTGTCGCTTTACACTCTGCACTGATCTTTAGGCCGCCATGAACGACATTGGTTCCTGTAAAGAGTGTAAAACTGAGTCAGGACAAAACCACGAGGGGGCATGAATGATCGGACGCACAATGTACACCCGAAAATTAATGTCAGCCAGAAATAATTACTCAAGATTCGTAAATGTTTTTAGGGCGATTAAGGGCAAAATTTCGCCTATATATAATTCGTTGTTTTTATGATGATTAAATAAACGACGGAGAAACAGTGTAATAGTAAGCGGTCGAATGATCTTTGTGAATAAAATGTTGCTCAAATTGCATGCGGATAGGAATTGTCTTAGAATATAAAGTTAAGGGAGTGTAAGGACTTACGTTAAGTTTACGGCAGACAGGAGGTATCGCTATGCTCTATTTCTGGATCTTTCTCATACTGAGCATTCTGTGCGTCAGTTGCTATATCTGGCAGGTTATAGGCGCTGCGGCATCAATTAGCGCTTTTCTCGGCATGGCCATCCTTACGGCATTAATTTACGTTTTTACTATGCGGCTGACCAATGGCAACGAAATGGTAACTGGATTATTCCTGTTTCTTGCCCCGGCATGTGGTTTGATCATTCGCTTTATGGTCGCAGACGGTAAGCAATAATTTGGAATGTTACGTTTAGCAATAAATTATCACCTTAAGTTATTTATTATTTGTCTGAGTTTATTGAAGTGCCAGCATCGCTGGCACTTTTTTGTGAGACCGAAATGAATTACCGGGCATCCGCCAACTGGAGTGATGCTTCTTCTTGTTGAGCATTTTTTCGCTGTTGTTCAAGTTCCAGCGCACCGCGATGAGAGAGGTAGCAGAACAGGATGCAGCAAACAATACCCCCCATCAGCAGATAGAAGCCGCCGTGCCACCCCATTTTGTCGACCATTACGCCAAACAGACTGGTGCCCAGCGATGCGCCAAAAATGTAGCTCATAAATCCGCGCAGTCCTACTGCAGAACCTACTGCGAAGCTGGGAACGATTTCCATCGTCTGAACAGAAGCGAGGAACTGTGGAACATAGATCAGGCAACCCACAATGGCGGCAAAAATAGTGACCATCAGCAGGGATTCACTTTTCCAGTAGCCGATCAAACAGATGAAAATCAGCGCCATACAAATCATGGCCAGCGGCATGCGACGGCCTTTAAACAGTTTATCGGTAAGCCAGCCCGCCAGTAATGTGGAAGGGATTGCCGCCCATTCAAAAAACAGAAAAGCGATGCTCATTTGCTCTTTCGAGAAATGTTTTTCGGTTAACAGATAAATAGGCAACCAACTAATCATGCCAAAACGCACCATATAGACGAAGACATCTACCAGTGAAACATACCAGGCATTCTTATTACGCAGCACATAGGTGCAGAAAATCTGGAAGGCACTCATATTTTCTGGTGCCTGGACAGCGTGTCGGGAATTTAATACTACTTTTTCTTCCGGCATCATTTGTTCCAGAGCCGGTAAGCCTTCCTGGCGCGGTGAACCTTTCCCCAGCATCAGCACAATAAAAGCAAACAGTACGGCAACACCGGCCGGGACAATATAGCTGGCGCTTTGCCAGTGCTCGCTCCCTAAAATGGCAAAGGCGGCACCAACAATCGGAGCGACAATACCACCGCCAACGTTGTGAGAAATATTCCAGAATGCGCCGACGCGTCCACGTTCTTTACGCGGAAACCAGTTGGCAATGGTAATAAATGAAGGACCAACGCCCATTCCCTGGAACAAGCCATTGAAAACGACCAGAGCGGCAAAAATCCAGAATCCGGTACTGAATCCTAAACCGACGTTTACGATGGCGCACAGAACCAGGCCGCATGCCATAAAGACCTTAGGGCTGGCTTTGTCTGCCAGACTACTCATAATGCCTTTACTGATCCCATAGGCAATAAGCATACAACTGCTGAGTAGACCAATTTGCGTGGCACTGAGATCCAGATGTTCTTTCAGGTACGGTGTTGAGAGCGTGAAGTTATTGCGCACAATATAGTATGCGAGATAGCCAAGAAATACACTGAGTAATGCCTGAATGCGGTATCGGCCATAAGTTTCCTGGACTTTCTCCGCCGGGACTTTATTTGCCGCTGGCCCTGTCTTAAATATGGATAACATATCATCACCTAAATTTATATTGATGTGAATATCAGGATTTTTCGCAGTGAAGAGTGAAATAGACGGCAGAGAAACTCAAGTTGATGAAATGAGTCACTATTGACACAATTTGTGGATTGCGTGGCTGATTTTGACTCTTTTTAAATAATGGATTTTCAATTCTATTCTTTTACGGATGCTTTTATCATCGGCGTGTGCGGATATTAACAAATCCAGACTGCGTTTTCGGGTATTCTTCACCGATGTCGTCACTTTCCGTTTGGTTATTCTACGAATAACCTTATTCTTCCCCCAGTCGGTGATAAACGGGTAAGTTTTGTCTCAATATTATTTTTTGCACATGTTGGTATTTATGAACGGGATCACAAACAGACTTTTGGGCCGGGGGCGTTGTTGGGCGATCTCGCTCTGTTTTATGTCGTTGTCGGTGAGTTGCCAGGCGCAGGGTAAAGAGCTGGTAATGGCGACAACCTTTTCACCGGGGGCAACGGCCTGGATTATTCAGCGTTGGCAGACTGAACCGGGGTCGGTGATGATTCGCACGTTAAACCGGACCAGCAGTTCGTTGGAGCAACTGCTGGATACCGCGAATGCGGAAAATGTTGATCTGATTTTGACCTCATCCCCTATGCTGTTGCAGCATCTGCAGGAACATCAGAAGCTGGCGCCCTTCGACAATGCGTTGCCGGAAAGCCAGCGGCTGGTGCCAGACTCTATCCGTTCGACCTCCGTGGCAGTGGCGATATCTGGTTTTGGTCTGTTGATTAATCGTTCTGCGCTGGCGGCACGACATCTGTCGCCTCCTGCCGACTGGGGGGACTTAACGCTGCCCAAATATCAGAACGCGCTGTTGATGAGTAGCCCATCGCGTTCGGATACCAACCATCTGATGGTTGAGTCATTGCTACAGCAAAAAGGGTGGGAAGCGGGGTGGGCGACGCTGCTGGCGAGTGCTGGAAATCTGGTAACGATTTCATCACGCAGTTTTGGCGTAGCCGACAAAATTAAGAGTGGCCTGGGCGTGGCGGGGCCGGTCATTGATAACTATGCCAACCTGTTGCTTAACGATCCTCACCTGGCTTTTACCTATTTTCCACGCTCGGCGGTATCGCCAACCTATGTGGCTGTTCTCAAGAACAGCCAGCACCCCAATGAAGCGCGTCGTTTTATCCGCTATTTGTTAAGCCCGGAGGGACAGCGGATCCTTGCTGATGCGAATACGGGAAAATATCCGGTAACGCAGCTCGCATCTGATAATCCCCGCGCTGCTCAGCAGGCTATTTTAATGAACCAGCCTCCGCTTAATTATCGGCTGATCCTTAGGCGGCAACAGTTAGTGCAGCGGATGTTTGATACCGCCATCAGTTTTCGTCTTGCGCAACTGAAGGATGCATGGCGGGCGCTATACAGTGCGGAAGCGCGCCTGAAACGCCCGCTACCCGAAATCAGAGCCTTACTGACCAGCGTTCCGATAGATGCCAAAAGTAGTGAAGATGAAGCCTGGCTTGCGCAGTTTGATAATAAAAGCGTTGCCGAACAGCAGATGATGGAGTGGCAGCTCTGGTTTCTTAAAAATCAGCGTCAGGCGATATCAAAACTGGAAGAATTAAAATGAAAGGTGGATCGATACTGCAACGCCTTCGCCAACTCAGCATCAGCAGCAGCCTGCGGGGAGCCTTTCTAACGGGCGCATTACTGACGTTGAGCGTCAGCTGCGTCAGTTTGTACTCCTGGCATGAGCAGAGCTCGCAGATACGCTATTCGCTTGATGATTACTTCCCGCGCGTGCATTCCGCTTTCTTGATTGAAGGAAATCTTAACCTGGTTGTGGACCAGCTAAATGAATTCCTGCTGGCTCCCAATACGACGGTAAGGCTGCAACTGCGCAATCAGATAATCTCGCATCTGGATAAAATCGAAGTGCTGAGCAGGGGGTTGCAATCAGCAGAGCAGCAGCAACTGGCGGTGATTTTGCAGGACAGCCGGGCGCTGATGGCGGAACTGGACCGGGTGCTCTACAACATGTTCCTTGTACGCGAAAAAGTGAGCGAACTTTCCGCGCGCATTGATTGGCTACATGATGATTTTACTACTGAGCTGAATTCACTGGTGCAGGATTTTACCTGGCAGCAGGGGACGTTGCTGGATCAAATCGAGGCCAAAAATGGTGATGCGGCGCTGTATCTCAAACGTGCCCGAGAGGTGCAAAACGAGCAGCAGCAGGTCTACACCCTGGCAAGAATTGAAAACCAGATCGTTGATGATTTACGCGACAGGCTCAATGAACTGAAATCGGGTAGCGACGATGGCATGCTGGTGGAGAATCACATCCGCTACCTGGAAAATCTGAAGAAAACGGCGGATGAAAATATCCGTACCCTCGATGACTGGCCCAGCACTATCACACTGCGACAAACTATCGATGAGCTGCTGGAAATCGGGATGATGAAAAATAAAATGCCCGATACGATGCGCGATTATGTCGCAGCGCAAAAAGCGCTGGTTGATGCCAGCCATGCCAGAGAGGCCACGCTTGGGCGCTTTCGAACACTGCTGGAAGCGCAACTGGGGAGTAGCCATCAGCAAATGCAGACGTTTAACCAGCGGCTGGAACAAATTGTTCGCGTCAGCGGTGGGCTTATCCTGCTGGCGACGTTGCTGGCGCTACTTCTCGCCTGGGGGCTTAACCACTACTTCATTCGCTCGCGTCTGGTGAAGCGTTTTACTGCGCTCAACCAGGCCGTAGTGCAAATTGGTCTTGGCAGAACGGATGCCTCTATCCCGGTGTATGGACGCGATGAACTGGGGCGTATCGCAGGCTTGCTACGCCATACTCTGGGGCAATTGAGCGCGCAAAAAAATCAGCTGGAACAGGAAGTGAGCGAGCGCAAGGAGATTGAATCCGATCTTCGCGCAACGCAGGATGAGCTGATCCAGACGGCAAAACTGGCTGTGGTCGGCCAGACTATGACCACGCTGGCGCACGAGATTAATCAACCGCTGAATGCGCTGTCGATGTACCTGTTTACGGCGGGGAGAGCAATCGAACAGGGGCAACCCGCTCAGGCCAGAAGCACATTAACCAAAGCGGAGGGGCTGATTACTCGCATCGATGCCATTATCCGTTCACTGCGTCAGTTTGCGCGCCGGGCCGAGCCTGGCACGCCTCTGCATCCGGTCGATCTACGACAAACGTTCAACGCTGCCTGGGAACTGTTGGCCATGCGACACAAGCCACAGCAGGGTACGCTGACGCTCCCAGACCGGGGCGTGTGGGTGGCTGGTGATGAAGTGCGTATTCAGCAGGTGCTGGTAAACGTCCTGGCAAATGCGCTGGATGCCTGTCCGGTTGCGGCGAAAATAGAGGTTCACTGGCAGACCGAAGGCAGCCGGTTGTGCGTATTTATCAGCGATAACGGTCCCGGCTGGCCTGGGGCATTATTACCATCACTGTTAAAACCGTTTACCACCAGTAAGGATGTTGGCCTCGGTATTGGCTTATCGATTTGTGTATCGTTAATGATGCAAATGAACGGCGAACTGCGCCTGGCGTCGACCCCGGGGCGCAATGCCTGCGTCGTTCTGCAATTTAATCTGACGGATGTAAACGATGTTGAGTGATGAATATTCTGTTCTGCTTATTGATGATGATGCCGATGTTCTTGACGCTTACACCTTGTTGCTTGAACAGGAGGGATATCATGTATTCGCATGCAGTAACCCTTTTGATGCCCGAAATTGGTTGCAGGCCGACTGGTCAGGGATTGTCCTGAGCGACGTGTGTATGCCTGGCTGTAATGGAATTGACCTGATGACGTTGTTTCATCAGGATGACAATCAGCTTCCGATCCTGTTGATCACCGGACATGGCGATGTCCCTATGGCGGTGGACGCGGTGAAGAAAGGTGCGTGGGATTTTCTGCAAAAACCGGTTGATCCTGGCAAACTGCTGGTGTTGGTAGAGGACGCGTTGCGGCAGAGAAAATCTGTGATTGCACGTCGTCACTATTGCCAGCAAAAGCTCCAGGTTGAACTGGTCGGCTACAGTGACTGGGTTAATCAGTACCGCCAGCGCTTACGGCAACTGGCTGAAACGGATATTGCCGTCTGGTTTTATGGCGAGCCGGGAACCGGACGTATGACCGGTGCCCGTTATTTGCATCAGCTTGGGCGCAGCGCTGAAGGACCGTTTATTCGTGGGGAGTTGACGTTAGAGAATGCGGGGCAACTCAATGACCTTATTGCCCAGGCGCAAGGGGGAACGCTGGTCCTGAGCCATATTGAGTGCCTGACGCGCGAACAGCAGCACCAGCTGGTGCATTTGCAAAGCCAGGAGCGGCGTCCGTTTCGCTTAATTGGCATTGGCGCCACTTCGTTGGTGGAACTGGCGGCAACCAACCAGATTGTGGCTGAACTATATTACTGTTTCGCGATGACGCAAATTGGTTGCCAGCCGTTGTCTCAGCGCCCGGATGATATTGAGCCGCTGTTTCGTCATTATCTGCACAAAGCCTGTCTGCGTCTGAACCATCCGGTGCCTGAAGTTGAAGTGGATTTACTGAAAGGCATGCGGCGTCGCGTGTGGTTAAGCAATGTCCGGGAACTGGCCAATGCCGCCGAGCTTTTTGCTGTTGGGCTACTGCCACTGGCTGAAACCGCGAATCCGCAACTGCATTTGCCCGAACCGACACCGCTTGATCGTCGGGTCGACGAGTACGAGCGACAGATCATTACCGAAGCGCTCAATATTCATCAGGGACGCATTAATGAAGTGGCGGAGTATTTACAAATTCCGCGTAAGAAACTGTATTTGCGCATGAGAAAATACGGACTGAGCAAGGAACACTATAAGTTTTAGCAGATGGCATGTGGGGAAGAAGAGCGGGTGACGGTATTTCGGTGGTGGCACTAGCGTTCACCGAAATACGCGACGAAACTCTGGGTGATTATCGGGGGGTTTTTCTTACCACATCAAATCGTCAGGAATGACAAAATCAGCATACGGATCGTCTTCGTCCTTCGCTTCCTGGCTCAGTTCGCAATTTAGAACAATATAGCTTGCATCGCGCTGGGCAATCTTGTCGGCGACAACAGCCGGGATAATGGCGTATTCGCTCTCGCTGCTGCTTTCAGCCGTCAGGCGGGCAATGGCCAGACGGCCCTTGATCAACTGAGACTGGGTTACCTTATCAACATAAACTTTTTTGATCAGTTTATTGTCAGTAAAGTTGTAACCAATATCGCCACGGGAAATGGTGATTTTGTTCATTTCAATCAGTTGCTTGATCTGCGCTTTGTATTCTTTAGACAATGCGGCCTGCTTCTGCTGTTCGCTGAGCTGCTTATCACGCTCGACCTGTGCTTTTTTATTTTCTTCAACCGCTTCTCTGGCTTCACGAGCCTGAACGCGCGATTTTTTCGCCGTTCTCTGCACTTTCGCCATTTTTTTGCTGCTGACCAGACCTGCTTTAAGCATCTGTTCTTGTAGGGTAAGTTTTGTCATTGTCGCTTCTAATCCAAAAAATCGTTGCAAGGATTATAACCTTAACGTTCGGCGGGACGCCAGAATGACGGCCGCGCCATGGCTGTTATCTCGGGCTGCTGTCACTGTCCTGTATCTCTCTCCCTTTCTGAATCAGTTGATGATTACCTGATTCTTTAATAAAAAATAATATGCCAAATAAGTTAATGAAATGGAGTATAGATTCGCATGTGTTAATTATTTAGAGTTTTATTCTAATTGAAGTAATTAAATAGAGTTATACTGGCAAAAATTTAATCTAAAAAACAAACAGTTGCCCATTGTTCAAATTTAAAGAGCCGCTTCTTTACGCCGATAACCATGGTGAAAATATGGATAATGGAGGGAAGTGGCATGTGGTGGGTTTATCGAATGCCGATGAAAATGAAGTTAATAATTGCGCTACAACCATTATTACTGGCGTTATGTTGGTTTGCTGGTTCAGGAATATTAACGCGCATTGAGACAGAACGGCAGATGGAGAATATTGCCCAACTGACAGCGCTCGCACACAGTGCCGGAAATGTAGTGCATGAATTGCAAAAAGAACGCGGTATGAGTGTCGGGTTTCTGGGGGCTGCAGGGAAGACGTTCAAAGATGAGTTAAATGCACAGCGGGCTTTGACCGATCGCGAGATCGAGGTATTTGTGCGGTCACTGTCCGATACTGCATTACCGGAAGGGGATGTCGCCACCTCTGTCGCCACGTTTAAGAAAAACATTCTTTCTCTCTCCACTATACGGGAGAACGTCACGCAATTAGGGCTTCCGGCTTCAGATGTTGTTAAGTTTTATACCAACGTCATTGCTGATGTGCTGAATTTTGTGGGTAGATTGGGGCAGTTGACGGATTCTGGCGAGATGGCAAACGCATTCGCCGCCTACTACAACCTGCTGAATTTAAAAGAACAGGCGGGTATTGAACGAGCTCTGCTGTCAAATATCTTTTCCTCCGGCCATTTCGCCTACGGACAGTTACATCAGCTCAGTGATGTCGTCAGTAAACAGAACGTTTGGTTGGCAGAATCGTTACGCCTGAGTTCACCGGAACAGGCAGCCATGTTGAAAAGCCGCTTACAGTCAGCAGAAGCGTCAAAAGCCCTCGCATTTCGTGAAACCGCGTTTAGCCATGCCGCCAACGGTGGATTTGGTGTCGATCCTACTACCTGGTTTAAAGTACAAACCCAGCGTATTGAAGTGATGCGGCAGATAGAAAATGTGAAGGCGAATCGTCTGTTGGCGAATGCAGAAAAACTCGCGCAGGATGCACGAAAAAACTGGCAAATATATATGGCTGTTAGCCTGTTAGCGCTCCTGGCATCATTGACGTTCGCTGTGGCCATCGCAATTAATATGCACCGTCAGTTTAGTGACACGCTACGCAAGATTGCGGGTATGAATGGCGATCTGACTCAACGTCTGGCGACCCCGGGCAAAGATGAGCTTTCCTCACTTAATCGTGCCTATAACACAATGCTGGAAAGTATTCAGCATATCGTACAGGAGATTAAGCAAGGCTCCGTGGTTTTGTCCGATGCCAGTAGCAGTATTACGGCGGGAAATCAGGATCTGGCTCAACGTACAGATGAACAGGCTGCATCAATAGTAGAAGCTGTGGCCAGCATGGAGCAGCTATCAACTGCGATTACGCAAACGGCGGATAATGCCCGCGAAGCGGAGCATCTGACAATCAGACTGGAAAAAGAGGTCCGACAGGCCAGTAACGTTGCCAGTGCGGCGAACCAGAGCATGGGGGATATTCGCGCTTCCAGTGAGAAAATCTCGAATATTGTGACCTCGATTGATGATATTTCGTTTCAGACTAACTTACTGGCGCTGAATGCGGCAGTGGAAGCTGCTCGGGCAGGAGAGATGGGCAGGGGGTTTGCTGTCGTAGCCAGTGAAGTGAGAAATCTTTCGCAGCGTTGCGCCAAAGAGGCTAACCAAATCCGTGAGTTGGTCGCGCAGAATATGGTCAAAATTAGTGAGGGTGTTGAGCGGGTTACTGCATCTGCTACCGCGCTGGAAGCCGCAGCGGATAATACCACCAGTATGAAGCAATATATTGCGGATATCGCTCGTGTGGCGACGGAGCAGTCACAAGGGGTAACCCAGATAAACCTGGCATTGCGACCGATGGAGCAGGTTACACAGCAAAATGCGGCGTTGGTATCTCAGGCGGCGAGCGACAGCCAGAGGCTGGACAATCTGTCGGCAACCATGAAGGATCTGGTTAACCGTTTTGTTGTCTGACGTGGCGCCGTTTAACCGACCCGGAAAACATACCGGGTCGGTTAGTTATCGTATCCTCATGGTGAGGATAGGAAGGAGCATTGGTCAGGTACTTTCAGTGGGTTAGAAAAAGATTTCTGACACAGGGATGTCGACGCTGGTAAAGTGAGCAACCAATACCGAGATCTGGCCAGAAGGGAATTCAGTGTGACTGAGCGTATTGATTATCAGGCTGAAAAATACAGTTTTACTGAGGCGACAGAGTGTTCCCGTCTTACCGGCCAGTGGGCTGATGTTATTGCTGAATGCCGGGGAATGAAGGCGGGGCCCCAAGAACGTCTTCGTATTGCTTTATTGAATGTGGACTATGTGACCAGCTTTGAGCTGCCTTTCCGCCTGTTATTACTCCGTACTCCACAACTGATTGCAAGCGTGCGTGAAGAGCTGCAGCTTAGTCAGAAAAACGTCATCTTTAACGGCAAACGCTTTGGATGTGTTTACAGCCTGAAAGCGAGTCTCGGCGGGATCCCGGATGAATTTCAGTACCGCCTGTCACATCGTATCCGGCGCATTAGTCCTGCAGGTTCAAGCGAAGCGCCATATCAGCAGATTGCTAAAACAGTAAAATCGCCGCGTGAACGTCTGAAGCTGGCACTGGAATCGGGCCTTGATGTCACTGCGCTGGACGGGCTTTTCTGGTTTGGCAGCCAGCGTATTGCCGCTGATGTGTTGAGGCTGAGAAAAGCAGGGATGCGGATAGCGACAAAGCAGACAATGGTGTCCGACAATCTTACTGCAACAGTGAGGAATGTGCCGTTTTACCGCCTGGCCAAGGGATGAACTGACTGGTAAATGATAGAATTTTGACTGGATGCCTAAGAATTCATGGTGTCCCCTGCAGGAATCGAACCTGCAACTAGCCCTTAGGAGGGGCTCGTTATATCCATTTAACTAAGGGGACGAAGCGGCACGAGTATAGCGTTTTTTACTCACAACGGTAAGTCTCAGGCCGCCCGACTGCTCAAACAGTCACCATTCAGGCCTGTTTTTTCTGGTTTTTCTGCTTTTGCTCATCACGCTTTGCTTGCAACCTGGCTTCTTCCTTGCGTTTGTTGCTCATATCATTGCGGATCTGCGCATGGCTCATCAGCGCGAAAATAAACGTTCCGCCACAGATATTCCCGGCGAGCGTTGGTAGCGCAAAGGGCCAAAAAAAATCACTCCAGTGCAGCGTGCCATTAAAGACCAAATAGAGAATTTCCACCGAGCCGACGACGATATGCGTGGTATCACCTAACGCAATCAGCCAGGTCATCAGAATAATGACCACAATTTTTGCCGCCCCGGCAGCCGGAAACATCCACACCATGGTGGCAATTAACCAGCCGGAAATGATGGCGTTGGAAAACATCTCTGTTGGCGTATTTTTCATCACATCCATACCAATTTTGACAAAAGCATCGCGGGTCTCTTCATCAAAAATCGGCATATGTTCAAACGCCCATGCGGCAACCCCGGTGCCAATAATATTACCCAGCAGAACCACGCTCCACAGGCGCATCAACAGGCCAAAATTGCCGAGGGTAGGGTTTTGCATCACCGGCAGTACAGCGGTGACGGTATTTTCGGTAAAGAGTTGCTGGCGGGCCATAATGACAATAATAAAGCCGAAGGTATAACCGAGGTTCTCGAGTAAAAATCCCCCTGGCACGCCTTCCAGCTGTACGTGAAAAATCCCTTTAGCCAGCAATGAGGCGCCCATCGACAGTCCTGCTGCGATGGCTGACCACAGTAGCGCCATCGCGTCACGCTCCATCTCTTTCTCTCCATCCTGGCGAATATGTTCATGGATTGCCATGGCGCGGGAGGGGAGTCTGTCCTCATCAAGCTCTATCTTTGTCCCTGTTAGCTTTTCATCGCTTTCCACCTCGAGCTCGTCGCTGTGTCGATCGATCTTATCTTTCTTGATGTCATTCATAGCCTAATCCTGAATAAGCACGTATTGCTAAAGCGTAGCGGCTTTTGTCCGAAAATCAGCGGGAGAAAGTCTGAGATAGCAAAAATAGTAACGTTTGTTTTTATCGGGTTAGTTAGAATAGAACCGCCGCGGAGTGCGCATTACCAGGCTATGATCAAATCAGTAAGACAGGGTATATAGACATCATTTGACGTGCTGTTACAATCGCTCACATCTAAACAGGCGGATACGTCATCGTTCCGTCATGGATGGCAATCAGCTATAGCCATAAAACACAGGGAGACACTTATGAAGCTTCGCCTGTCGGCGCTTGCGCTGGGAACCACACTTTTGGTGGGGTGTGCGAGCTCCGGTACTGAACAGCAGGGGCGTTCGGATCCATTTGAAGGGTTCAACCGCACCATGTACAACTTCAACTTTAATGTTTTAGATCCATACGTTGTTAGACCCGTAGCTGTTGCCTGGCGAGATTATGTTCCGCAGCCAGCGCGTAATGGTTTAAGCAACTTTACGGGGAACCTTGAAGAGCCGGCCGTCATGGTCAACTATTTCCTGCAAGGCGATCCTTATCAGGGGATGGTGCACTTTACCCGTTTCTTCCTGAATACCCTGTTAGGTATGGGCGGCTTTATCGATGTGGCTGGTATGGCTAATCCGAAGTTGCAGCGCGTTGAACCACACCGCTTTGGCAGTACGTTAGGCCACTATGATGTTGGTTACGGGCCGTATATGCAGCTTCCATTCTACGGTAGTTTCACGCTGCGTGATGACGGCGGCGATATGGTCGATACCCTGTATCCGGTACTGTCCTGGCTGACCTGGCCGTTGTCGATAGGCAAATGGACGGTTGAAGGGATTGAAACTCGCGCGCAATTGCTCGACTCTGATGGTCTGCTGCGTCAGTCTTCCGATCCTTACATCATGGTGCGTGAAGCTTACTTCCAGCGTCATGACTTTATTGCGAACGGCGGGAAACTCAAACCAGAAGAAAACCCGAACGCGAAAGATATTCAGGATGATTTAAAAGAGATCGATTCTGAGTAAGGAATTGGGCAAATAAAAAGGTGAGCTAAAAAGCTCACCTTTTTTACGTCTGAAGAAAATCAGAATGCGTAGTTGAAGTTTGTACCAAACAGCCAGGCTTTACCTTCAGAGTCGAAAGTATAGTTGCCTTCTTGCACTGTTACTTTTTGTCCGTGCATGTAAGACACACCGACGTCGATAGAGGCATCGTCATTGAACGCATAAGTTGTACCTGCACTCAACCACAGGCGATCCTGATCCGGAATCGAGATGGAACGCTTACTTGCTGGAACCGGGCTATCGTCATAAGCAATACCGGTACGGAACGTCCAGCTTTTATCCATATAGTAAGTCGTACCCAATGCAATGCGGTAAGAATCTTTGAAGCCTTCTTCTTTATAGAACAGTGTCTGTCCATTGGAACCTGTGGCTTTCAGCTCCTGGAACTGACTCCAGCTGGTATAGGCCATGCTGTAGTGGATAGCCCACTGTGGTGCAATACGGTTATAACCTGACAATTCCCACATTTCAGGAAGGTTAAGTGTCAGAGAACCCGGGACGGTGGCATTGGTCGTTCCCCATGGGAATGTAGTGCCAGCGCCAGGTATAGCGTTCGCCTGGGTACGGATGCCACTCTTATAATCGCCATCAAAATCAATTTTAACTTCAGAACGGTACGTTAAACCATAACGGTTATTTTTATCCAGTTCGTACAGAATCCCGGCGTTCCAACCGTAGCCCCATTCGTCCCCTTTCAGGCTGGCAATTTTGTTGCTGACCTTCGGTAATGCAGCCGTCTGCTCGCCAGAATAACGTTCAATTTTTGCATCAGCATAAACGGCGTTAAAACCGAGACCGAAGCTCCAGCTATCATTCAGACGGTAGGCGCCGCTCAGGTTAAGGTTGACCGTTTTAAGGTCGGTCTTACCGCCGTATTCACCGACGATGTAGCTGTCGTTAAATTCGGTAGCCAGGCCATAGTTTGAGGTAACGGAAGCACCCCAACCAAACTGTTCGTTGATAGGCATCACGAAGTGAGCATTGGGAACCCACGCCGTAGGCGCGATGTTGTCCGCATCAGTGCTGCGTCCGGTGTATGGCGATTTACCGGAAATATTAACGTCTGGATCGATATACACCGCACCTGCTGAGAAAGTAGGGCGATCGAACATCATAATCAGTGCCGGGTTACGACTGGCGTTACCTGCATCATCTGCAATTGCGCCTTCACCCGAATATGCCCGGCCAAGGCCAGAGGAAGAAAATTCGTTTAACTGAAAGCCTGCAGACCAGGCCTGTGTGGAGATAATTGCCACTGCGACTGCGAGAGCAGACTTTGTAAACAGGGTTTTCTGGCTCATGACCATAACCTCATAGATTTATTTTTATACAAACAATGTTACATGCCGTAACAGGAGCGCGAAGTGTAGGGTCTGAGGTACGACTTAGAAATCAGACCAGTGGCGTGAGTATAGGTCGGACCAGCTGGAATGTTGCAAGTATGTTTATAAATATTTTCAAATTTGATCAGAGAAACGCGATCCAGCTGGCAAAATTGCGGGGGGGCGCACTCACCTGTTTGGGCGATTTTTGTTTTAGATCATTTTTAAGTGTGATTTCGGTCACTTATCGCATTTCATACAATTAACGACTGGAGAGGCGAATAATGGGAGCGTAAAATATCCCTATCGTTTATCTGGCACCTCAGGTGCGAATACAGAGGAAATCTACAATGAGTAAATGCAGTGCTGATGAAACCCCGGTTTGCTGCTGTATGGATGTTGGCACCATCATGGACAACTCCGATTGCACCGCGTCCTACAGCCGTGTGTTCGCGAACCGCGCAGAGGCAGAAGAAACGCTGGCCGCTCTGACTGAAAAGGCGCGTGGCGTGGAATCTGAGCCTTGCCAAATCACCTCGACCTTTACTGAAGAGTCAGAAGGTGTGCGTCTGGATATCGACTTTGTTTTTGCCTGTGAAGCTGAAACGCTGATCTTCCAGCTGGGCCTGCGTTAATCCCCCTCTGCAAAAGCCCTTGCTATCTGATAGCAAGGGCTTTTTCGTAACTGTCAGTGATTATTCACTGTGTCTTAGCTCCCACTTTCTTTTCTCTCCGCTTGGCTAAATGTAAAAAATTGGTTAAGACTATGATCAGGTCAGACCACTTATTTTATTTTTTTACAGGGGAGTGTTATGAGTCAGGCTTTACCGCTGGTTACCCGCCAAGGCGACCGTATTGCCATTGTAAGTGGATTGCGTACGCCATTTGCTCGTCAGGCTACCGCGTTTCATGGCATTCCCGCCGTTGATTTAGGAAAAATGGTCGTCGGTGAGCTGCTGGCGCGCAGCGAAATACCTGCTGATGTGATTGAGCAACTGGTTTTTGGTCAGGTGGTGCAAATGCCTGAAGCGCCAAATATTGCTCGTGAAATCGTGCTGGGAACCGGCATGAATGTGCACACGGATGCCTACAGCGTAAGCCGAGCCTGTGCTACCAGTTTTCAGGCAGTGGCGAATGTCGCGGAAAGCCTGATGGCGGGGTCTATTCGTGCGGGAATTGCGGGTGGTGCGGACTCATCGTCAGTCTTGCCTATTGGCGTTAGTAAAAAGCTGGCGCGGGTGCTGGTGGATGTCAATAAGGCCCGGACAACCGGTCAACGCCTTAAACTCTTTTCCCGACTGCGTTTACGTGACCTGATGCCTGTGCCGCCAGCCGTCGCCGAGTATTCCACTGGTTTGCGTATGGGGGATACGGCTGAGCAAATGGCCAAAACCTATGGTATTACCCGAGAACAGCAGGATGCTCTGGCGCACCGCTCTCATCAGCGTGCCGCTCAGGCGTGGGCTGAAGGAAAGCTGGCAGATGAGGTAATGACTACCTACGCGCCACCGTTTAAAGATCCTTTTTCAGAAGATAACAATATTCGCGGTAACTCTACGCTGGCCGATTACGCCAAACTACGTCCGGCGTTTGACCGCAAGCACGGCACTGTCACCGCAGCAAACAGTACCCCGCTAACGGACGGCGCAGCCGCCGTGATCATGATGACGGAGTCGCGTGCGAAAGAGTTGGGGCTGGTGCCGCTGGGATACCTGCGTAGTTTTGCTTTTACCGCCATCGATGTCTGGCAGGACATGCTGCTGGGACCAGCGTGGTCAACGCCGCTAGCCCTGGAGAGAGCGGGTCTGACGATGGCAGATTTAACCCTGATCGACATGCATGAAGCTTTTGCCGCACAAACGCTGGCGAATCTTCAGTTGTTGGGTAGCGAACGTTTTGCCCGCGATGTGCTGGGCAGAGCACATGCCACTGGCGAAGTTGATGACAGTAAATTTAACGTGCTGGGTGGATCGATTGCCTATGGACACCCCTTCGCCGCTACCGGTGCGCGCATGATCACCCAAACCCTACATGAGTTACGACGTCGTGGCGGTGGTTTTGGTTTAGTGACCGCCTGTGCAGCTGGTGGTTTGGGTGCAGCCATGGTTCTGGAGGCGGAATAATGGAAATGGCATCGGCTTTTACACTAAACGTACGTCTGGATAACGTTGCTGTTGTCACCATTGATGTGCCCGGAGAGAAAATGAACACCCTGAAAGCGGAGTTTGCTTCTCAGGTACGGGCCATTCTGAAACAAATCCGCGATAACAAAGCATTGCGCGGCGTGGTGTTTATTTCGGCTAAACCCGATAACTTCATTGCCGGGGCGGATATCAACATGATTGGAAGTTGTCGTAGCGCGCAGGAAGCCGAAACGCTGGCCCGTCAGGGGCAGCAGATGATGGCGGAAATTAATGCCTTGCCGATCCCGGTTATCGCCGCGATTCATGGCGCATGCCTCGGCGGTGGCCTGGAGATGGCACTGGCGTGCCACAACCGTATTTGTACCGATGATGTTAAAACCGTTCTGGGTTTACCGGAAGTACAACTTGGCTTGTTGCCCGGCTCCGGTGGTACGCAGCGGCTGCCGCGCCTGATTGGCGTCAGTACCGCACTGGATATGATCCTCACCGGAAAACAATTACGCGCAAAACAGGCGCTGAAAGTTGGTTTAGTGGATGAAGTTGTACCGCATTCCATTTTGCTGGAAGCGGCCGTAGAACTGGCTAAAAAGGACAGTTCTGCGCATCGAACACTGCCCGTGAGAGAGCGAGTGTTGGCGGGGCCGCTGGGGCGGGCGCTGTTGTTCCGCATGGCCAGTAAAAAGACGGTGCAAAAAACGCAAGGTAACTACCCTGCAACAGAACGTATCCTTGAGGTCATCGAAACCGGGCTAGCGCAAGGCAGCAGTAGCGGTTACGACGCTGAGGCCAGTGCGTTTGGTGAGCTGGCGATGACATCCCAGTCTCAGGCGTTACGGCACATCTTTTTTGCCAACACCGATGTGAAAAAAGATCCCGGAAGTGATGCGAAACCTGGCCCGCTAAACAGCGTAGGTATTTTGGGCGGCGGTCTGATGGGCGGTGGTATTGCCTACGTGACGGCCTGTAAAGGCGGCTTGCCTGTGCGCATCAAAGATATAAACGCTAAGGGAATCAACCACGCGCTGAAGTACAGCTGGGATCAGCTTGAAACGAAGGTTCGCCGCCGTCATATCAAAGCCAGCGAACGCGATAAACAACTGGCGCTGATTTCGGGAACGATCGACTACCGTGGCTTTGCGCATCGCGATCTAATTATTGAAGCCGTGTTTGAAGATCTGTCGCTAAAACAAAGGATGGTGGCAGAAGTTGAGCAAAATTGCGCACCTCATACCATTTTTGCTTCTAACACCTCATCTTTGCCCATTAGCGATATTGCTGCGAACGCTGCAAGGCCCGAACAAGTGATTGGTTTACACTTTTTTAGTCCGGTGGAAAAAATGCCGTTGGTCGAAGTGATCCCGCATGCCACGACCTCTGAGCAGACAATTGCAACTACCGTTAAGTTAGCGAAAAAACAGGGTAAAACGCCGATAGTGGTCAGAGATAAGGCCGGCTTTTACGTTAACCGCATTTTAGCGCCTTATATTAACGAAGCGATTCGTATGTTGACCGAAGGCGAGCGGGTCGAAACCATAGACGCCGCGCTGGTTAAGTTTGGTTTTCCAGTTGGACCAATCCAACTTTTGGATGAGGTTGGAATTGATACGGGCACTAAAATTATACCAGTGCTTGAGGCTGCATATGGAGAACGTTTTAGCGCGCCTGCAAATGTTGTTGCTTCAATTTTGAATGACGATCGCAAAGGTAGAAAAAATGGTCGGGGTTTCTATCTTTATGGTGCGAAAGGGCGTAAAAGCAAAAAACAGGTCGACCCTGCAATTTATACGCTTATTGGCGTCCAGGGTCAGGGCCGACTTTCCGCCGCGCAGGTAGCAGAGCGGTGCGTTATGTTAATGCTCAATGAAGCAGCCCGTTGTTTCGACGAGAAGATAGTCCGCAGCGCACGTGATGGCGACATCGGCGCTGTATTTGGTATTGGTTTTCCGCCATTCCTCGGCGGCCCGTTCCGGTATATGGATTCTCTCGGCGCGGGTGAAGTGGTTGCGGTTCTGCAACGGCTGACCACGCAGTACGGCTCGCGGTTTACACCGTGTGAGCAGTTATTGCAGATGGCGGAACGCAGTGAAAGATTCTGGAATATTGGGGAAACTGACCTGAATTCATGAGGTCAAAGGTAGGATGAATCCGCACTGAATGTATGGGTCGCGCTCAAAATGTAAACAGAGATTGACTATACTTACGCCGTTGAGGTAAAAAACAGCGTTTCATTCGGTGAATGGATAAGGCACAATGCCGGCCACCATATCGTTACCACAGCCAATAGGGGCTGTGAATAAAGGTAGTGGTGATTCTGGTTAACAAAAGCGGTGCAATATGCAAGTTTTTATCATGCGTCACGGCGACGCGGCCCTCGATGCCGCCAGTGATTCGGTTCGTCCCTTAACCTCCTGTGGTTGTGACGAATCTCGCCTGATGGCGAACTGGCTGAAAGGTCAAAAAGTGGATATCGAACGTGTTCTGGTGAGCCCGTTCCTACGAGCCGAACAAACGCTGGATGTGGTGGGGGAGTGTATGAACCTGCCAACCGGTGTGGATGTTTTGCCGGAGCTGACTCCCTGCGGCGATGTCGGTCTGGTCAGCGCCTATTTACAGGCTCTGGCCAATGAAGGTATCGCCACCGCACTGGTTATCTCTCACTTGCCTTTAGTGGGATATCTGGTGTCTGAGCTTTGCCCAGGTGAAACACCGCCGATGTTTACCACATCAGCGATTGCCAGCGTTACGCTTGATGAGAGCGGGAAGGGTACTTTTAACTGGCAAATGAGCCCGTGTAACCTGAAAATGGCAAAAGCGATTTAAACAGGCCGGATAAGGCGCAGCAGCCACCCGGAAAATCAAAGAGCCGCAAATGCGGCTCTTTTTGTCTTTCTGCATCACGGAAGTTCGGGCGGTAGCCACTCTTCCACTTCAATCAGCACCAGCAGCGCGGCGTCGCCACCGTACTCCTTCGGTGCCTGATGAAAGGCCATTACGTGCGGATGCTGGGCCAGCCAGAGCGGCGTCTGCTGTTTCAGAATATGTTTTCCGTGGCCATGCATCACGCAGGCGCAAAACACATGCTCACGGCGACAGGCGGCAATCAGCGCGCCTAACTCTTGTTTGGCCTGTTGCTGGGTCAGCCCATGCAGATCGAGAAACAGCTCCGGAGAGTAATCGCCACGGCGCATTTTCTTCAGTTCGAAATGGCTGACGTCGGCGCGCAGGTATCTTACCGGGCCGTCCGTATTCAGCAGCGGCTGAAACTCATCCGAGAAATAGTGGCTGGCATCAGCCTGCTCCTGTAGCAGCCTTTTAACCGGAACCTCGGCAATTTTTTTACGTGGAGGTCGGTGAACAATGGTGTCCTGTTTAATTTTACGCGTGCCGGTCATCAGCTGGCGAAACAGCGTCTGATCCTCCTCGCTGAGCGATGTTTTCTTTTTCATTCGAGAGTCTCAACTTTTATTTTCCGTTAGTTTAACCCGACTCGGCGGGCATCCGATCGCTTAAAACGCAATTTTCGCGTTCAGGCCCCGTGTGAATGCTGATTTATCGCCGTCTTCGTGGCAAACTAGCCGCCGAAATTAATACGAGCATGCCCTGGAGGAATACGTGGATAAAATTTTCGTCGATGAAGCAGTGAGTGAACTGCATACCATTCAGGACATGTTGCGTTGGGCGGTCAGCCGTTTTAGCGCGGCGAACATCTGGTATGGCCATGGCACGGATAACCCATGGGACGAGGCCGTACAACTGGTGCTGCCGTCACTTTATTTGCCGTTGGATATTCCAGAAGATATGCGTACCGCGCGTCTGACCTCCAGCGAGCGTCATCGTATTGTTGAACGCGTGATTCGCCGCGTCAACGAGCGCATTCCGGTTGCTTATCTGACCAACAAAGCCTGGTTCTGCGGGCATGAATTTTATGTTGATGAACGCGTGCTGGTTCCACGTTCACCGATTGGCGAGCTTATCAATAACCGCTTTGCGGGCCTTATTAATGAGCAACCGCAGCATATCCTCGATATGTGTACCGGCAGCGGCTGTATTGCCATTGCCTGCGCCTATGCCTTCCCGGAAGCCGAAGTCGATGCGGTGGATATTTCCACTGACGCGCTGGCGGTGACTGAACACAATATTGAAGAACACGGTCTGATCCATCATGTCACGCCGATCCGTTCCGATCTGTTCCGCGATCTGCTGAAAGTCCAGTATGACTTGATTGTGACCAACCCGCCGTATGTCGATGCGGAAGATATGTCCGATCTGCCAAACGAATATCGTCACGAACCTGAGCTGGGTCTGGCGTCCGGCAGCGATGGGCTGAAACTTACCCGCCGCATTCTGGGGAACGCCCCAGACTACCTGTCAGATAACGGTATTCTGATTTGTGAAGTCGGAAACAGCATGGTACATCTGATGGAGCAGTATCCGGATGTACCGTTCACTTGGCTGGAGTTTGACAACGGCGGTGACGGCGTATTCATGCTGACCAAAGAGCAGTTAGTTGCTGCTCGCGAGCACTTCAGCATTTATAAAGACTAATTACACGCGCACATACACAACACGCATAACGGAGCCGTGATGGCAGGAAACACAATTGGGCAACTCTTTCGCGTAACCACTTTCGGCGAATCACACGGGCTGGCGCTCGGTTGTATTGTCGATGGTGTTCCGCCGGGCATTTCTCTGACAGAAGCTGACCTGCAGCACGATCTCGACAGACGCCGTCCGGGCACATCGCGCTACACTACGCAGCGTCGTGAGCCGGATCAGGTGAAAATCCTCTCCGGGGTGTTCGAGGGCGTTACCACAGGCACCAGCATTGGCCTGCTGATCGAAAATACCGATCAGCGTTCACAGGATTACGGCGCGATTAAGGACGTTTTTCGTCCGGGACACGCCGACTATACCTATGAGCAAAAATATGGCCTGCGCGACTACCGTGGCGGCGGACGTTCATCCGCACGTGAAACAGCGATGCGCGTGGCGGCCGGAGCGATTGCCAAAAAATATCTGGCGGAAAAATTCGGCGTTGAGATCCGCGGCTGCCTGACGCAGATGGGGGATATTCCGCTGGAGATTAAAGACTGGTCCCAGGTGGAACTTAACCCGTTCTTTTGCCCGGACCCGGATAAACTCGAAGCGCTGGATGAACTGATGCGCGGGCTGAAGAAAGAAGGTGACTCCATCGGAGCTAAGGTGACCGTTGTTGCACGCGGTGTACCTGCGGGTCTCGGCGAACCTGTATTCGACCGCCTGGATGCCGACATCGCCCATGCGCTGATGAGCATTAACGCCGTTAAGGGCGTTGAGATTGGCGATGGATTTGACGTTGTTGCGCTGCGCGGCAGTCAGAACCGTGACGAAATCACCAAAGAAGGTTTCCAGAGTAACCATGCGGGCGGCATTCTGGGCGGGATCAGCAGCGGGCAACAAATCATTGCTCATATGGCGCTGAAACCGACGTCCAGTATTACCGTTCCTGGGCGCACTATTAACCGCTTTGGAGAAGAAGTCGAAATGATCACTAAAGGTCGCCACGATCCGTGCGTAGGGATCCGCGCCGTACCGATCGCCGAGGCGATGCTGGCGATCGTATTGATGGATCACCTGCTGCGTCAGCGGGCGCAAAATGCGGACGTGAAGACCGATATTCCACGCTGGTAAGAGATGAAAAAAACGGCACTTGCGGCGCTGGCTCTGTTTGCCAGTACCGCCTGTCTGGCGGCGACGCCCTGGCAGAAAATTACCCATCCGGTTGCGGGCAGCGCGCAGTCTATCGGCGCGTTTTCCAATGGCTGTATTGTTGGCGCAGATACGCTGCCTGTCCAGTCAAAACACTATCAGGTGATGCGCACCGATCAGCGTCGTTACTTTGGCCATCCGGATCTGGTGAGGTTTATCCAGCGTCTGAGTAATCAGGCCAATAGTCAGGGGCTGGGCACGGTGTTAATCGGCGATATGGGTATGCCGGCCGGTGGGCGATTCAATGGCGGTCACGCCAGCCACCAGACGGGATTGGATGTGGATATTTTCCTGCAACTGCCGAAAACGCGCTGGACCCAGTCGCAACTGCTGCGGCCGCAGGCGTTAGATCTGGTCTCACAGGATGGCAAACGTGTTGTGCCGTCACTGTGGAAACCGGAGATTTTCAGCCTGATCAGGCTGGCTGCAAAAGATAATGAAGTAACGCGTATTTTCGTGAATCCGGCGATTAAGCAACAACTTTGTCTGGATGCAGGGACCGACAGGGACTGGTTGCGTAAAGTGCGGCCGTGGTTCCAGCATCGTGCGCATATGCACGTGCGGTTACGTTGCCCTGCCGACAGCCTTGAGTGTGAAGATCAACCGTTACCGCCACCGGGTGACGGCTGTGGCGCAGAGCTGCAAAGCTGGTTCGAACCTCCAAAACCTGGAACCACCAAGCCTGAGAAGAAGACACCGCCGCCGTTGCCGCCTTCCTGCCAGGCGCTACTGGACGAGCATGTACTCTAATGGATCATTTTGCCTCTCTGTTTATGGTGTCGCCACTGCTGTTAGGTGTGCTTTTTTTTGTGGCGATGCTGGCAGGTTTTATTGATTCTCTGGCCGGAGGCGGTGGTCTACTCACCATCCCGGCATTGATGGCGGCCGGGATGCCACCTGCGCAAGCGCTGGCGACCAATAAGCTGCAAGCCTGCGGGGGATCTATCTCTTCCTCCCTCTATTTTATTCGTCGGGGTGTGGTTAATCTGGCGGATCAGAAGCTCAATATCTTCATGACCTTTATCGGCTCAATGAGTGGCGCGCTGTTGGTTCAACACGTGCAGTCAGATGTTCTGCGCCAGATCCTGCCAGTATTGGTTATCTGTATTGGCCTTTACTTTCTGTTGATGCCTAAAATCGGGGAAGAGGACCGACAGCGCCGACTGCACGGTTTGCCTTTCGCGCTGGTGGCCGGAGGCTGCGTCGGCTTTTACGATGGCTTTTTTGGTCCGGCGGCGGGGTCGTTCTACGCGCTGGCTTTTGTCATGCTGTGCGGATACAACCTGGCGAAATCGACGGCCCACGCCAAAGTATTAAATGCCACATCGAATATCGGTGGGTTGTTGCTGTTTGCTCTCGGCGGCAAAGTGATTTGGGCGACAGGTTTTGTGATGCTCATTGGCCAGTTTATTGGCGCACGGATGGGCTCTCGACTGGTACTCAGCAAAGGACAAAAACTCATTCGGCCAATGATCGTTATTGTCTCCGCCGTGATGAGCGCCAAGCTACTTTATGATAATCATGGACAGGAGATTCTCCACTGGCTGGGGATGAACTAATGAATAATACGCATCACTACGAACAGTTAATTGAGATTTTTAACGGCTGCTTTGCCGATGAATTTAATACCCGTCTGATTAAAGGCGACGACGAACCGATCTATCTTCCAGCGGATGCGGAATTACCGTATCACCGTATCGTTTTTGCGCATGGTTATTACGCCAGTGCGTTACACGAAATTTCACACTGGTGCATCGCCGGTAAAGCCCGTCGTGAACTGGTCGATTTCGGTTACTGGTACTGCCCGGACGGACGCGACGCGAAGACACAATGCCAGTTTGAAGATGTGGAAGTGAAGCCGCAGGCGTTTGACTGGTTGTTTTGCATGGCGGCGGGCTACCCGTTTAACGTCAGTTGCGACAATCTGGAGGGGGACTTTGAACCGGATCGCGTGGTATTCCAGCGCCGTGTTCATGCTCAGGTGATGGAGTACCTGGAAAAAGGGATCCCTGAACGTCCGGCGCGTTTCATTAACGCGTTACAGAATTATTATCACACGCCTGAACTTACGGCGGAACAATTCCCGTGGCCCGAAGCGCTCAACTGAAGCCGCTGCCACGTTTACAATGAGGAAATAAGATGATCGCGGAGTTTGAATCACGCATTCTGGCATTAATCGACGATATGGTAGAGCACGCCAGCGATGATGAGTTGTTTGCCAGTGGCTATTTGCGTGGGCACCTGACGCTGGCTGTGGCTGAGCTGGATGCTGGCGAGGACCATTCCGCTGAGGCATTGTACGCCAATGTGACCAGCAGCCTGGAAAAAGCCATCAGCGCAGGCGAACTCTCGCCGCGTGACCAGGCGTTAGTGAAAGAGATGTGGGACACACTGTTCCAGAAGGCAACGCAATAATAATTGCAGTGGATTGTGCCGGATGGCGACGCGAAGGCGTCTTATCCGGCCTACGAGGACGGGAGTTGTAGGCCTGATAAGCGTAGCGCCATCAGGCAATGGCGAGATGGTATCTTATTTCACCGCTTTACCCTTCAATAACTTCCTTACCCACAGACGATTCGGATTCAGCGCTGCCAGCGTGTTGGCATCCATTGGTATGGGTTCATTGCTCATTTGCGATGCAAGAATTTCTGCACACAGCGGGGCAGTACACAGCCCGCGCGAGCCCAGCGCACCTAACATAAATAAATCGGAATACACCGGGGCGTTTACGGCGTGCACTTTGTCTTCGGCAAGAATGGCATACTGGCTGAGCGTGGCGTCATAATCCGCGACGTTGCCGACCATCGGCATGTGATCGCGCGTGGCGCAGCGCACTCCACAACGGGCGTCATTGCCACTAACGTCTACTTCTTTTGCCCACGAGGCATTCGGGAAACAATCTATTAAGCGCTGACGGTTTTGCTGCTGATCGTCCGCGCGATACACCGTTTCTTCACTTCCGCGATGATAGCTGGCGCCAATGCAGTGTTGCTGGTTTTGCGGGTTGTGTGGCGTGAGGTAGCCGTCATAGCACAGCACCTGACGCAGCGCTGAAAGCGAAGGCGTGGTAGGAATGTGACTCACCTGACCGCCTACGGAGTACACCGGAAGCGACTGCGTTTGCTCAACGCCGTTAATGCGATGCCCGTTAGCCATAACTACAGCAGCGTGAGTGGCGGTGTCGCCACTGGCAAACGTCAATTGCCAGTGTTCTGTCTGCCGAGACAGCGAGGCCAGCGTATGTTGATACCGGGTGCGTAATCCCAGCGTTGCGGCGTAGTCGAATACGGCGGCGGTTAACTGTGCCGGACACAGCCATCCTCCGGCAGGGTACTGAATGCCGCCGCATCCGGTTTCTACGCCGGTCGTTTGTAAAACCTGCTCTGCGTTAACGCTGATGGCGAGCGCATCAGGCAATTCAAGGGACAGCATTTGGTCGATTTTTTGCTGGCTTTTTTCATCCCACGCCAGTTGTGTCACACCGCACCAGTCATGCGCGAACTCAACGGGGAGGGCGTCATACAGTCGACGAGCGAAGGTAAACGCGGTGGGGAAAAAGAGATTAATGGCCGCGTCATGCTTGCTGAGTAGCGGATAAAGCGCGCCCTGGCGATTGCCGGATGCACCCCCGGCTGGGTTATCGTCGGCGCAATAGAGAGTGACCTGCCAACCGCGACGCAGTAACGCCAACGACAGCAATGCGCTGGCAATCCCCCCGCCAATAATGGCGGCTTCGCGTTTATCTGTTCCGGTACGTGCAAACCACGGTGCCGAGGAGGGGAGCGTCAGCGTCTGTTCCATTACGCCACAGAGCATTTCGCGTTTGCGACCAAAGCCTTTGCATTTTTGCATCGTAAATCCGGCTTCCTGCAATCCCCGACGCACAAAGCCCGCTGAGGTGAAGGTTGCCAGCGTACCGCCGGGACGAGCCAGACGGGCCATTGCGTTAAACAGTGTTGGCGTCCACATATCCGGGTTTTTTGCCGGAGCGAAACCGTCCAGAAACCAGGCATCCACTTTTTGATTCAGGGAGTCATCGAGCTTACTGGTCAGTTCGTTAATATCGCCAAACCACAGATCCAGCGTGATACGTCCTTCATCAAGGAGCAGGCGATGGCATCCCGCCAGCGGCAGCGGCCATTGCTCTTGCAGCGCCGTGGCCCACGGGGCAAGTTCTTGCCAGTGCTGATGGGCTAAGGTTAAATCTTCGCGCGTCAGTGGATATTTTTCAAAGCTGATGAAATGTAATCTTTCCAGGGTAGCTTCGGGATGGGTATCGCGAAAATCGGTAAATGCCTGCCAGAGTGTCAGGAAGTTAAGTCCGGTGCCAAACCCGCTTTCTGCCACCACGAAGAGGGGCCGTGAATGCGCAGGGAATCGCTGGGCGAGATGATTCCCGCCGAGAAAGACGTAACGTGTCTCTTCCAGCCCGTTATCATTGGAAAAATAGACATCGTCAAAATCTCGGGAAACAGGTGTACCCTCAGCGTTGAATTCAAGGTTTGCAGGTTGTATAGCGTATTGTTTCACGTAAGTTACTCGTCTGGCAGGCTGTGCCCCGATCTTAGCGATGAGTGCCTGGCTGCGCAAATTTCCACACTAAATGGCTGATCGGACTTGTTCGGCGTACAAGTGTACGCTATTGTGCCACTCGAAACTTTAAAATAGTGCGACTTACAGAGGTATTGAATGAAACGTGCAGTGATTACTGGCTTGGGCATCGTTTCCAGCATCGGTAATAACCAGCAGGAAGTCCTGGCATCTCTGCGTGAAGGACGTTCAGGGATCACTTTCTCTCAGGAGCTGAAGGACTCCGGCATGCGTAGCCACGTTTGGGGCAACGTAAAACTGGATACCACTGGCCTCATTGACCGCAAAGTAGTGCGCTTTATGAGCGACGCATCCATCTATGCATTCCTTTCTATGGAACAGGCAGTGGCTGATGCCGGCCTTGCAGCAGAAGATTACCAGAACAACCCGCGCGTTGGCCTGATTGCAGGTTCCGGTGGCGGCTCCCCGCGTTTTCAGGTGTTCGGTGCTGACGCAATGCGTAGCCCGCGTGGTCTGAAAGCGGTTGGCCCGTATGTGGTCACCAAAGCGATGGCGTCCGGCGTTTCTGCCTGCCTCGCAACGCCGTTCAAAATCCACGGCGTAAACTACTCCATCAGCTCTGCCTGTGCGACATCTGCGCACTGTATCGGTAACGCGGTAGAACAAATTCAGCTGGGCAAACAGGATATCGTTTTTGCTGGCGGCGGCGAAGAGCTGTGCTGGGAAATGGCGTGTGAATTCGACGCAATGGGCGCGCTGTCTACTAAATACAACGACGATCCATCCAAAGCTTCCCGTACCTATGATGCACACCGTGACGGTTTCGTTATCGCTGGTGGTGGCGGTATGGTCGTGGTCGAAGAGCTGGAGCATGCGCTGGCACGTGGCGCGCATATCTACGCGGAAATCGTCGGTTACGGCGCAACGTCCGATGGCGCAGACATGGTTGCTCCGTCTGGCGAAGGTGCAGTACGTTGCATGCAGATGGCGATGCACGGCGTAGACACCCCGATCGACTACCTGAACTCTCACGGTACCTCTACCCCGGTAGGCGACGTGAAAGAGCTGGGTGCAATCCGTGAAGTGTTTGGTGATAACAGCCCGGCCATCTCTGCGACTAAAGCCATGACCGGTCACTCTCTGGGTGCGGCTGGTGTGCAGGAAGCTATCTACTCTCTGCTGATGCTGGAACACGGCTTTATCGCGCCGAGCATCAACATTGAAGAGCTGGATGAGCAGGCGGCAGGTCTGAACATCGTGACCAAACCGACCGAGCAGGCGCTGACTACTGTAATGTCCAACAGCTTCGGCTTTGGCGGCACTAACGCAACGCTGGTCATGCGTAAGCTGTAAGTGTAAGTCTACAAAATGAGATGCAAAGGGGAGCCTGATGGCTCCCTTTTTTTACTTATTCATCTTTTCATACTCCGGTGCGATCTCCGCAGACCATGCTTTGGCTTGCGCGATGTCACCGGTGCTGTAGATTGGCTGTTCAAAATGATTGCCCAGATCCGTTACGCGATAAATTTTCCAGTGTCCCTCTTCCCAACGCGTATACACTTCCAGCAGTATGGGGGCTTCGCCTGTCGGCCCACCTAATTGTACTTCCACTTTTTCGCCGCCGAGAAAGGGGTGAGCTGGTCCAACCCGTAACAGCGGGGTCCATTCAGGGTCGTAATCCTGCACGTACATAAAGTAGTCAGAATCCAGTATTTCCTGCTCGTATAGGCTGTCAATCAGCGCCAGACGATCGATAACGTCTTTCGCCACATAGCGTTGCAATAATGCGGATATGTCATGAGAAGTATCCAGATCTTGGGTAAAGTTGTTCATCCATGCGAGATAGAACTGCTTTACATCTTGTGTGCTGTCACTGCGAGGTGAAGAACAACCACAAAGTAACAAAACCAGAGCAATCAACGAGAACGCTTTCATTACTTACTGTTTCCTGTAAATGGTGTATGACGGTTTTGCCGCCCGATAGCCAGGCCCCGCCCACATATCACGTTGTCTAAAATCGGAGTACCACTCCTGACCGTCAAATATCGCCATATGACCGCTTGGGTTTCCTCCCTCATACGGTTGAATGATGATTACATCTCCTGCTCGGGGCTGCTCAAAGTGGCCAATGGCGCTGAAACCGGCACTTTTTAGCATGGGGCCATAATCTTTAGCATGATAAGTATGCCCAAGAGTGATACCTCCTGCCTGAATGGCTTTGCGGGTAAATTCCGCGCAGCGTCCTTGAGAATGTGAACTCGCGTGTGATTTAGCGTGATTAACTGCTGTTGTTTTATTCCAGCTCATCATGACTCCTGTTAATGGAATAGGTAATTAGTTCGCGTATTGCTTTAACAGGATTTAATCTGACGGGAATGGCCGATAGTGCTATTAATATCAGGAATATAATTAATTGACGTATTAATTAATCCATTTAGTGAATCATGTATTATATGTTTATAATTGACAGTTATTCTTTAGAACGGCATTTTTCTCTGATTTCGATTGATAGCGTGATGGCCAAATTACGTCCGGCGTGGTCTCCAGTGCCTGTGCGATGATCTGTTCTTCTCTGGGCCAGCTGCGGGAAAATACATTTCGTAGCGAATCAGGAGACAAGCCCGCAGAACGTGACAATTCTCTGAGAGTAATGCCTCTTTTTTCCAGTGCACTTTTAATATCTGCACGATGCCAGTCTTGGCTTTTGTGTTCCATTCTGTAATCCTAAGAAGATGTGTTATCGGCGCCGATATTTTTTAGGGTGTAAATTAGAAAGAAAAAAGAACGTTACTTTCTTTTTTATCGTAGGAATATTGCCAGAATTAATTTGAAATTTCGCGAAAAAGAAAAATATTTTTAATTCATCAGCAGAAAGGAAAGAAACTGATGGTAAAAGAGTGGCTCACGGTAAAGGAGTGTCTTGAATTACCGGGGTTTTCTGGAAGCGCGCCAGCTGTACGCCTGCGCTTAAATACCTACAGTGAAGGGAAGGAGGGCGTTAAGCGCAAGCGTGCGAAATCTAAGGCCGAGGAATTCCATATTTCTGTGTTCCCACTGTATGTTCGTTCGTATCTGAATGAAAATGAGAAAACAGTAGTGCCAGAACGTAACATTGTGCAGGAAGCAGAGCCCAAAGAGATTTGGGATATGATGTTCCGGCTCCTGACGCCGCAGCAGCGTGAACAGGTAACCGGGCGGTTCAGAGCGAAAGGCATTGATGCGGTATTTCCCTTTTTGTTCGTTGAGAAGTCACCGCTTTGAAACGCACAGCTATGCTTTCACAGTTGACAGCCAGGGTCACTCGCAGGCAGACTCCAGCTTCAACATTATCCTCTTGATAATGCGTAAGCGTTTAACGTTATCCAACGCACCTTAACCCTGATAGTCAGGTAGAGGGGGCGTGGACATTCCTCGCCTTACTCTGCATTTTGGAGTAACGCATGACAGCTGTAACCCAACAAGAAAAAACACCTTCGGCGAACTTTTCGCTGTTTCGTATCGCTTTTGCGGTTTTCCTGACCTATATGACGGTCGGTCTACCTTTGCCCGTGATTCCTCTGTTTGTGCATCAGGAACTGGGCTATGGCAACACCATGGTCGGTATCGCCGTAGGCGTCCAGTTTCTGGCGACGGTATTAACGCGCGGCTACGCCGGGCGCTTAGCCGATCAATATGGTGCTAAACGCTCGGCGCTACAGGGGATGTTTGCCTGTGGGCTGGCGGGCGCGGCGTGGCTTTTAGCCGCGCTATTGCCAGTTTCTGTCCCTGTAAAATTTGCGTTGTTAATCGTCGGGCGTTTGATCCTCGGTTTTGGCGAAAGCCAGCTGCTCACTGGAACGTTGACCTGGGGGTTGGGGTTGGTCGGCCCAACACGCTCCGGTAAGGTGATGTCGTGGAACGGAATGGCGATTTACGGCGCGCTGGCCGCCGGTGCACCGTTGGGCCTGTTGATCCACAGCCACTTTGGCTTTGCAGCGCTGGCCGGGACGACGATGGTATTACCGCTGCTGGCATGGGCATTCAACGGCACTGTACGCAAAGTGCCTGCGCATGCAGGAGAACGTCCTTCGTTATGGAGCGTGGTAGGGCTTATCTGGAAACCGGGCCTGGGCCTGGCGCTGCAGGGCGTTGGCTTTGCGGTGATCGGTACGTTTATTTCACTCTATTTTGTCAGCAACGGCTGGACGATGGCGGGGTTCACCCTGACTGCGTTTGGTGGGGCGTTTGTGCTGATGCGCATTCTGTTTGGCTGGATGCCGGACCGGTTCGGCGGCGTGAAGGTTGCCGTTGTCTCTTTGCTGGTGGAAACCGCAGGGCTGATTCTGCTGTGGCAGGCCCCATCGGCCTGGATTGCGCTGCTCGGGGCGGCATTAACCGGGGCCGGGTGTTCGCTTATCTTCCCGGCCTTGGGCGTCGAAGTGGTGAAGCGAGTGCCTGCGCAGGTTCGTGGGACGGCGCTGGGCGGTTACGCCGCGTTTCAGGATATCTCCTACGGCATAAGCGGTCCGGTCGCCGGGGTGCTGGCCACCGCGTACGGTTATCCCTCAGTGTTCCTTGCCGGGGCGATATCCGCCGTGGTGGGGATTATTGTAACGTTGCTTACGCTGCGTAAAGGTTAGGCGACCAGCCAGAAAATGGTTAACGCAATTATCAACGCAACAAACAGCAGTCCCGGTCGTGCCGACAGAGATTTAACCGTTTCAATCATCGGCGCGAACGGGCTGTAAATGGGCTGCAGATGGCGCGGATCGCTGAGCTCGCGTTCTCGTTCCACGCGCCGCAGGAAAATTTGATTGAGCAAGTCCTGCACCTGCACCGTGGTCAGAATCGATTGTGGTTGGATCTGATACGTCTGCTGTGCGTACTCTTTTATTGCTGTCAGCTCATTCGGCTCTAATGGCAGCTTCAGCGCCGCCTGGAGCGTTTGTAGCGTCGGGGCGCTTTGCAGGCTGAGCGTCTGGCGCGCCTGCAGCCAGGTGACCAGGTGCGTAAACTGTTTGGCAGGGATCAGCTCACCGCTTTTTACGCCAGACAACTCCAGCATCGACTGCCAGATCATCTTCCCGGATTCTCCCGTGGCCGCCGCCAGTTTGGTAACCAATTGGTTCAGCGTATTGTGCTCTGCGGGGAGCAACGGGCGATCGGTAGCCGGGCGCTGCTGCGGCTGCGGTATCGAAAGCTGCCCTTGCTGCAGCAGTGTGAGCACGTTCTTCAGCTGCTCAGGCGTGAGCTGGCTGAGCGCCGTTTGCCCATACTGCTGACGGATAAAATCACTGACTGCCTGGCGGTTATTTCCCTGACTCAGTAATTCAGTGAGCTGCGAAAGCACCTGACGATTCACATGATTTTGCTGAGCAACCCCCAGCCGTTGATTCAGGTTTTGCTCAGCGGCTGGAAAGTGACGTGACTGCAGCGGCGTATCACTTTTGACGCCCAGATCGTGCTTCATTCCGGCCCACACCTCAGCACTTTGCTGCTGGGTGAGTGAAATCAAACGGGTAATAAGCCGTTCCAGCACAGTACGTTGTTGCGTGGATAACGGTTGTTCACCCGCAGCGGAAGGGGCATTATGGCCTTCGCCGGGAGGGCGTGCGGGCGTACCTGAAATGGGCTGCATCATCTCTGTTCCTTAAATCTGTGCTGACCAGGTCTCGCAGTATGCCTGGCGGCGAGATTATGGCACACTTGCCCGGTTAACTCTCGTTCTCAAACAGGTGCGAAAGACGTGAAAATCCTCGTTGATGAAAATATGCCCTATGCCCGCGAACTGTTCAGTCGTTTGGGGGAAGTCAAAGCGGTTCCCGGCCGTCCGATTCCCGTTGCTGAACTGGATGATGCGGATGCTTTAATGGTGCGCTCGGTGACGAAAGTAAATGAATCACTGCTTGGCGGAAAACCGGTTAAATTTGTCGGTACGGCAACCGCTGGCACAGACCATGTGGATGACGCCTGGCTTGCTCAGGCGGGGATAGGTTTTTCCGCCGCACCCGGTTGTAACGCAATAGCGGTCGTAGAATATGTTTTTTCAGCATTGCTGATGCTGGCGGAGCGCGACGGGTTTGCGTTACGCGATCGCACCGTAGGCATTGTGGGTGTGGGGAACGTGGGCGGGCGTTTGCAGGCGCGTCTGGAAGCGTTGGGGATCCGCACGCTGCTGTGCGATCCACCGCGAGCCGATCGCGGTGACGAAGGCAATTTCTGCTCGCTGGATGAACTGGTTGAGCAAGCCGATGTGCTGACTTTCCATACCCCGCTGTTTAAAGACGGGCCGTACAAAACGCTGCACATGGCGGATGACTCGCTGATTAGTCGGTTGAAGCCGGGCACCATTCTGATCAACGCCTGCCGTGGGCCGGTCATCGACAATACGGCATTGCTGAACCGATTGAATGCCGGTCAGTCGCTGAGCGTTGTGCTGGATGTCTGGGAAGGAGAGCCGGATCTCAATGTGGCATTGCTGGAGAAAGCCGATATCGGCACGGCGCACATTGCCGGGTATACCCTCGAAGGAAAAGCGCGTGGTACCACGCAGGTCTTTGAGGCCTATAGTAAGTTTATTGGTCACGAGCAGCACGTTGCGCTCAGTACCCTGTTACCCGCACCGGAATTTGGTCGTATTACCCTGCATGGCCCGTTAGATCAGCCAACGCTGAAAAGGCTCGTGCATTTAGTGTATGATGTGCGCCGCGATGATGCGCCGTTGCGTAAAGTCGCTGGAATTCCGGGTGAGTTTGATAAACTGCGTAAAAATTACCTTGAGCGTCGTGAATGGTCGTCTTTATATGTGATGTGTGACGACGCAACGGCTGCTGCCTTATTGTGTAAGCTGGGTTTTAACGCTGTTCATCATCCGGCACATTAATGTCTTCTTAATGCTCCCTGTCGAATAATGCGACAGGGACGCTTACGTATTTCTTGGAGTAAATCACCATGTCTGAAGGCTGGAATATTGCCATTCTGGGCGCAACGGGCGCCGTAGGCGAAGCCCTGCTCGATACGCTGGCTGAACGCCAGTTCCCGGTCGGTGAAATTTATGCGCTGGCGCGTAATGAAAGCGCCGGTGAGCATCTGCGTTTTAACGGTAAATCGGTCATAGTGCAGGACGTTTCAGACTTTGACTGGACGCAGGCACAGTTGGCATTTTTTGTTGCGGGCGCTGAAGCCACCGCCGCATGGGTAGAAGAAGCCACTAATGCGGGTTGTCTGGTGATTGACAGCAGCGGTCTGTTCGCGCTCGAGCCTGACGTTCCGCTGGTGGTTCCGGACGTTAATCCGTTCGTGCTGGCGGATTACCGTAACCGCAATGTGATTGCGGTGCCTAACAGTCTGACCAGCCAACTGCTGTCTGCGCTGAAACCGTTGATTGATGACGGTGGGCTTTCGCGTATTACGGTGACCAATATTATCTCAGCTTCCGCTCATGGCAAAAAAGCGGTGGATGCGCTGGCCGGACAGAGTGCGAAACTGCTTAATGGCATCCCGATTGACGAAGATGATTTCTTTGGCCGTCAGTTGGCATTCAACATGCTGCCGATGCTGCCCGATCGCGAAGGTAGCGTGCGTGAAGAACGTCGTATCGTTGATGAAGTGCGCAAAATTATGCAGGATGACGGCCTGCTCATCTCTGCCAGCATCGTGCAGTCCCCGGTATTTTATGGCCACGCGCAGATGGTGAATTTTGAGGCCCTGCGTCCGTTGGCGGCGGAAGAAGCGCGCGATGCGTTTTCACGCGGTGAAGACGTGGTGTTGTCGGAAGAGACCGATTTCCCGACCCAGGTTGGCGATGCATCGGGCACGCCGCACCTTTCTATTGGCTGCGTGCATAATGATTACGGTATGCCAGAGCAAGTTCAGTTCTGGTCTGTGGCGGACAACGTTCGCTTTGGCGGCGCGTTAATGGCGGTGAAAATTGCGGAAAAACTGGTGCAGGAGTACCTGTACTAATGTCTGACCAGCAACAGCCGTCAACCCATAAAATTGCGCTGGGCATTGAGTATGACGGCAGCAAATATTATGGCTGGCAGCGCCAGAACGAAGTGCGTAGCGTTCAGGAAAAACTGGAAAAAGCGCTCTCTCAGGTGGCGAATGAGCGCATCAATGTTTTTTGTGCAGGACGCACGGATGCGGGCGTTCATGGTACTGGGCAGGTCGTGCATTTTGAAACCACTGCCCAGCGTAAAGATGCGGCCTGGACACTGGGGGTAAATGCGAATTTACCTGGTGACATCGCCGTGCGCTGGGTTAAAGCTGTACCCGATGATTTTCATGCTCGATTTAGCGCCACGGCTCGCCGTTATCGCTACATCATCTACAATCATCGGTTGCGCCCTGCGGTTTTGGGTAAAGGGGTAACCCATTACTATGAACCGCTGGACGCTGAGCGAATGCATCGTGCGGCCCAGTGTCTGATTGGCGAAAATGATTTTACCTCGTTTCGAGCGGTGCAGTGTCAGTCGCGCACGCCGTGGCGAAACGTGATGCACATTAACGTCGAACGTTTCGGTGCATATGTGGTGGTGGATATTAAAGCGAATGCCTTTGTACATCATATGGTCAGGAATATTGTCGGTAGCCTGATGGAAGTTGGCGCCAACAACCAGCCGGAGAGCTGGATAGCAGAACTGTTAGCGGCAAAGGACAGAACGCTGGCAGCGGCAACGGCGAAAGCGGAAGGACTGTATCTGGTTGCGGTAGATTACCCAGACCGGTTCGACCTGCCAAAACCGCCTATGGGCCCGCTATTTCTGGCGGACTAATTTGAGTCGTATAAAGGCAAAACTATGGACCTGATTTACTTTCTTATCGATTTTATCCTGCACATTGATGTGCACCTGGCGGAGCTGGTTGCGGAATACGGTATCTGGGTATATGCCATTCTGTTTCTGATCCTGTTCTGTGAAACCGGGCTGGTGGTGACACCCTTCCTGCCTGGGGACTCGCTGCTGTTTGTTGCGGGGGCGCTTTCTGCGCTGCCAACCAACGATCTCAATGTTCATCTGATGGTGGCACTGATGATTGTGGCGGCGATTGTGGGCGATGCGGTGAACTACACGATTGGTCGATTGTTCGGGGAAAAACTTTTCAGTAACCCGAACTCCAAAATTTTCCGCCGCAGCTACCTGGATAAAACCCATGCGTTCTACGAGCGTCATGGCGGTAAGACGATTATCCTGGCGCGTTTCGTGCCTATCGTGCGTACATTTGCGCCGTTTGTTGCCGGTATGGGACATATGTCCTACCGTCACTTTGCGATGTATAACGTCGTCGGTGCACTGCTGTGGGTATTGTTGTTCACCTACGCAGGCTACCTGTTCGGCGATCTGCCGATCGTCCAGGAAAACCTGAAATTATTGATTGTGGCGATTATCGTCCTTTCCGTATTGCCGGGGGTGATTGAAGTAATTCGCCATAAGCGTGCTGCGTCACGGGCTGCAAAATAGAAAGTAACTCAGCGGTTCGACCACTTTTTTATCCAAAGTTTCGGGCTGTTATGTTTTAATGTGCAACATTCATGGTCTGTTAGGGGCAAAAATGGCATTATGCGCCCCTTATAACAAAGCTGACTAGGGTTCAGGCAGAAAGGTCACCAATGAGCTGGATTGAACGAATTAAAAGCAACATTACTCCCACCCGCAAGGCAAGCATTCCTGAAGGGGTGTGGACCAAGTGTGATAGCTGCGGTCAGGTTTTATACCGTGCTGAGCTGGAACGTAATCTTGAGGTCTGTCCGAAGTGTGACCATCATATGCGCATGTCGGCGCGCAATCGCCTGCATAGCCTGTTAGATGAAGGTTCTCTTGTGGAACTGGGTAGCGAGCTTGAGCCGAAAGACGTGCTGAAGTTTCGTGACTCCAAAAAATACAAAGACAGACTGGCTTCTGCGCAGAAAGAAACTGGCGAGAAAGATGCGCTGGTGGTGATGAAAGGCACACTTCACGGTATGCCGGTCGTTGCTGCGGCATTCGAGTTCGCGTTTATGGGCGGCTCCATGGGCTCTGTGGTCGGCGCGCGTTTTGTCCGTGCCGTTGAGCAGGCGCTGGAAGACAACTGTCCGCTGATCTGTTTCTCTGCTTCTGGCGGGGCGCGTATGCAGGAAGCGTTGATGTCTTTGATGCAGATGGCGAAAACCTCTGCTGCGCTGGCGAAAATGCAGGAACGCGGTTTACCGTATATTTCTGTACTGACCGACCCAACAATGGGTGGTGTTTCCGCAAGCTTCGCGATGCTGGGCGATCTCAACATTGCAGAACCGAAAGCATTGATCGGCTTCGCGGGTCCGCGTGTTATCGAGCAAACCGTACGTGAGAAACTGCCGCCGGGATTCCAGCGCAGCGAGTTCCTGATTGAAAAAGGCGCTATCGATATGATCGTTCGCCGTCCGGAAATGCGTCTGAAACTGGCAAGCATCCTGGCGAAGCTGATGAATCTTCCTGCGCCGAATCCGGATGAGCCGCGTGAAGGCGAAGTGGTACCTCCGGTTCCCGATCAGGAACCAGAGGCCTGATAGTTTACGCTATGGGTTTCGGGTTGCAGGCAGGCGAGAAGAGCGTTGATCCCGATGAGCTTACACCGGTAAGTGATTCGGGAGAGCGAGTACAGCCAACGCATCTGCAACGTGGAAAACAACGTGTAAAAAAGGGCAGGCCGGTTGGCGCTGCCCTTTTGCTTTTCTCAACGTAAAGAATCTACAGGCATCATGGACAATAAACGTATCCCTCAAGCCGCGTCGCCCCTGGCGTCGTGGCTTTCTTATCTGGAAAACCTGCACAGTAAAACCATCGATCTGGGCCTTGAACGCGTCAGTCAGGTGGCGCGTAAACTGGGTGTGTTGAAACCTGCGCCATTTGTTTTTACGGTGGCAGGAACCAATGGGAAAGGCACAACCTGTCGTACGCTGGAATCTGTGCTGACTGCGGCAGGCTATAAAGTTGGGGTGTACAGTTCGCCTCATCTGGTGCGCTACACGGAACGCGTACGCGTGCAGGGGCGTGAACTGCCGGAATCAGCCCATACCGCCTCGTTTGCTGAGATTGAAGACGCACGGGGTGACATTTCCCTGACCTACTTTGAATACGGTACGTTATCGGCACTCTGGCTGTTTAAACAGGCCCAGCTGGATGTCGTTATTCTGGAAGTGGGGTTAGGCGGCCGCCTTGACGCCACCAATATCGTCGATGCCGATGTCGCAGTAGTCACCAGTATTGCGCTTGACCATACTGACTGGCTGGGCCCGGATCGCGAAAGTATTGGTCGTGAGAAGGCGGGAATTTTCCGCGCAGAGAAACCGGCCATCGTCGGCGAACCGGAAATGCCTTACACCATCGCGGATGTCGCTCAGGAGTGCGGGGCGGTTTTGCAACGTTGCGGTGTGGACTGGCGCTATGCGGTCACGGAGAACGACTGGTCGTTTACTGATGCTCATGGAACGCTGGCGCACCTGCCGTTACCGCAGGTGCCACAACCTAATGCTGCAACCGCACTGGCTGCACTGCGCGCAAGCGGCCTTAACGTCAGCGAGCAGGCTATTCGTGACGGTATCGAACAAGCGATTTTACCGGGGCGCTTCCAGATTGTGAGCGAGTCGCCGCGGGTGATTTTTGATGTTGCCCATAACCCGCATGCGGCGGAGTATCTGACTGGACGTCTGAAAAAGTTAGTGAAAAGCGGGCGTGTACTTGCGGTTATCGGTATGCTACATGATAAAGATATTGCTGGTACGTTGGCCTGGCTGAAAAGCGTGGTTGACGACTGGTACTGTGCGCCCCTGGAAGGGCCGCGTGGAGCAACGGCAGAACAGCTGCTGGAGCACCTGGGCAAAGGCAGCGCCTATGACAGCGTGGCGCAGGCATGGACTGCGGCACTGGCTGAGGCGAAGCCAGAAGATACCGTGTTGGTGTGTGGATCGTTTCACACTGTCGCACATGTCATGGAAGTAATAGACGTGGGGAGAAGCGGTGGCGAGTAAGTTTCAGAACCGATTAGTCGGCACAATTGTGCTGGTCGCGCTCGGGGTAATTGTGCTTCCCGGGCTGCTTGACGGGCAAAAAAAGCATTATCAGGATGAATTTGCAGCGATCCCACTGGTGCCTAAACCCGGCGATCGCGATGAACCAGACATGATGCCTGCAGCAACGCAGGCGCTGCCGACTCAGCCGCCGGAAGGGGCGGCAGAAGAGGTGCGTGCGGGTGATGCTGCCGCGCCATCGTTGGATCCATCACGTTTGACGACGGCAAACAGCGCGGAGTTAGATCCTGTTCCTGCGCCTGTGGAACCACCGAAACCTAAACCGAAGCCTGTTGCCGTCGCCCCGACGCCAACGCCGGCACCGACTCCAGCGCCGAAACCGGCCGCTGAGGAAGCGCCAGCGCCAACCGGCAAAGCGTACGTTGTACAACTCGGTGCATTGAAAAACGCGGATAAGGTCAATGAGATCGTGGGTAAACTTCGTGGCGCGGGCTTCCGGGTATATACTTCCCCGTCAACGCCGGTGCAGGGTAAAATAACCCGCATTCTCGTAGGGCCTGACGCCTCCAAAGATAAGCTGAAGAACTCGCTGGGCGAGCTGCAGAAGATCTCTGGTTTGAGCGGGGTGGTGATGGGGTATACCCCTAACTAAGGGATTGCGTTACGTTGCTCTGATGTAGGCCGGATAAGGTGTTTACACCGCCATCCGGCAGTGCCCGAAGAGGCATAAAATCGTATGGCGTTGAAGATTTTTTCAACGCCATTTTTATTTACGCGTGGAAAGGAAATCCCTACGCAAACGTTTTCTTTTTCTGTTAGAATGCGCCCCGAACAGGACGACAGGGCGTAAAATCGTGGGACACATATGGTCTGGATTGATTACGCCATTATCGCGGTGATTGGTTTTTCCTGTCTGGTTAGCCTGATCCGTGGCTTTGTTCGTGAAGCATTATCGTTGGTGACTTGGGGTTGTGCTTTCTTTGTCGCCAGCCATTACTACACTTACCTGTCTGTCTGGTTTACGGGCTTTGAAGACGAACTGGTTCGAAATGGGATTGCTATCGCGATACTGTTCATCGCGACACTTATCGTCGGCGCTATCGTTAACTTTGTGATAGGCCAACTGGTAGAGAAAACAGGACTGTCGGGTACCGACAGGGTGTTGGGGATTTGCTTCGGTGCTTTGCGTGGAGCGTTGATCGTCGCCGCCATACTGTTCTTTCTCGATACCTTTACCGGTCTGTCGAAAAGTGAAGACTGGGGTAAGTCACAGCTGATCCCGCAGTTCAGTTTCATCATCAGATGGTTCTTTGACTATCTGCAAAGCTCGTCAAGTTTCTTGCCCAAAGTATAAACTTTGGGTCGTTGCTGAACGAGGAAAAGACGTATGTGCGGTATTGTCGGTATCGCCGGTGTTATGCCGGTAAACCAGTCGATTTATGACGCGTTAACGGTGCTCCAGCATCGTGGTCAGGATGCTGCGGGCATCATCACCATTGATGCCAACAACTGCTTCCGCTTGCGTAAAGCAAATGGAATGGTGAGCGATATTTTTGAAGCGCGCCATATGCAGCGTTTGCAGGGCAATATGGGCATCGGTCATGTGCGTTACCCAACGGCTGGCAGCTCCAGCGCCTCCGAAGCTCAACCTTTTTACGTCAACTCACCGTATGGCATTACGCTTGCCCACAATGGCAACCTGACCAACGCGCATGAGTTGCGTAAAAAGCTGTTTGAAGAAAAGCGCCGCCACATCAATACCACTTCAGATTCTGAAATTCTGCTGAATATTTTCGCCAGCGAGCTGGATAACTTCCGCCATTACCCGCTGGAAGCCGACAATATTTTTGCTGCCATTGCGGCAACCAACCGCCAGATTCGCGGCGCCTATGCCTGCGTGGCGATGATTATCGGTCACGGCATGGTTGCCTTCCGCGACCCTAACGGTATCCGTCCGCTGGTGATGGGCAAACGCGATATTGGCGATGGCCGTACCGAGTACATGGTGGCGTCTGAGAGCGTAGCGCTGGATACGCTGGGCTTTGAATTCCTGCGCGACGTAGCACCTGGCGAAGCGGTGTACATCACCGAAAAAGGCCAGCTGTTTACTCGTCAGTGTGCTGATAACCCGGTGAGCAATCCGTGTCTGTTTGAATACGTTTACTTCGCTCGCCCTGACTCCTTTATCGACAAGATTTCCGTCTACAGCGCCCGTGTGAATATGGGGACTAAGCTTGGCGAAAAAATTGCCCGTGAGTGGGAAGATCTGGACATCGATGTAGTAATCCCAATCCCGGAAACCTCCTGTGATATCGCGCTGGAAATTGCCCGTATTCTCGGTAAGCCGTACCGCCAGGGGTTTGTGAAAAACCGCTATGTGGGCCGTACCTTTATCATGCCGGGCCAGCAGTTGCGTCGTAAATCTGTGCGCCGTAAGCTGAACGCTAACCGTGCGGAATTCCGTGATAAAAACGTGCTGCTGGTGGATGACTCCATCGTGCGCGGCACCACTTCAGAACAGATTATCGAGATGGCGCGTGAAGCTGGCGCGAAGAAGGTGTATCTGGCCTCTGCCGCCCCGGAAATTCGCTTCCCGAACGTTTATGGCATCGATATGCCTACGGCGACGGAGCTGATTGCGCATGGTCGCGAAGTGGACGAGATTCGCCAGATAATCGGCGCAGATGGTCTGATCTTCCAGGATCTGAACGATCTGATTGAAGCTGTCCGTGCTGAGAACCCGGATATTCAGCAGTTTGAATGTTCAGTGTTTAACGGCGTGTACGTTACTAAAGACGTCGACCAGCAATATCTCGATTTCCTCGACTCCCTGCGTAATGACGATGCCAAAGCGGTGTTGCGTCAGAACGAAGCGGAAAACCTTGAGATGCACAACGAAGGTTAATGTTTGCTCGCAAGCAAGGACGCAACCTGCGCCCTTGCTTGCAACTCACCGTAATTTCCTGCAAAGTCGGCCCTGAGCAAGTAAGGGCGATTACACATGAAACGACTCATCATTGGTATTTCTGGTGCAAGCGGGGCAATTTACGGCGTGCGCCTGTTGCAGGTATTGCGTGACGTCACTGATGTGGAAACCCACCTGGTGATGAGTGCCGCTGCCCGGCAGACGCTGGCGCTGGAAACGGACCTCTCTGTGCGCGACGTGCAGGCGCTGGCAAATGTGAATCACGATACCCGTGATATCGCCGCCAGTATCTCCTCCGGCTCTTTTCAGACCGCCGGAATGGTTATCCTGCCTTGTTCAATCAAAACGCTTTCTGGCATCGTCCACAGTTACACCGATGGGTTGCTTACCCGTGCGGCAGATGTAGTGTTGAAAGAACGTCGTCCGTTGGTGCTGTGTGTACGCGAAACACCGCTGCATTTGGGGCATTTGCGATTGATGACGCAGGCGGCAGAAATTGGGGCGGTAATTATGCCACCTGTTCCGGCGTTTTATCATCGTCCGCAAACGCTCGATGATGTGATTAATCAAACGGTTAATCGCGTGCTTGACCAGTTTGATATTACCCTTCCGCAGGACCTGTTCACCCGCTGGCAAGGGGCGTAAGCCGTTCCATCAGCGTGCAAAGAATCATCGGTTGCCCTGTTTCAGGGCAATTTTGTAACCGCGATCATATCCTCAACATTTAATTCGTTAAAACTCAACGAAACGCTGCGGTTCAACCGCCAGACCTGCTATCTTCAAAATCAGGACATTATTGCAACGTTTTATTAACATATTTAACGTCGAATATCCTCATCGACGCTAAAATGGCATAAGACCTGCATGAAAAAGTCTGCAAACACACAACACAACGTAAAACATAATAAAATTACGCTACTTGAGGGTTATGTATGAAGAAGACGGTTCTTGCTTTGTCTTTGCTGGTAGGACTCTCCGCCACCGCGGCCAGCTACGCAGCACTTCCGCAGACGGTTCGTATTGGTACAGATACAACGTACGCTCCTTTTTCCTCTAAAGATGCCAAAGGCGACTTTGTCGGTTTTGATATCGATCTGGGAAATGAGATGTGTAAGCGCATGCAGATCAAATGCACCTGGGTTGCCAGCGACTTTGATGCGCTGATCCCATCGCTGAAAGCGAAAAAAATTGATGCCATCATCTCCTCGCTTTCTATCACCGAAAAGCGTCAGCAAGAGATTGCGTTCTCAGACAAACTTTACGCTGCAGACTCACGTCTGATCGCCGCGAAAGGTTCCCCAATTCAGCCGACTCTGGATTCCCTCAAGGGTAAACACGTTGGCGTCCTGCAAGGCTCTACTCAGGAAGCCTATGCCAATGACAACTGGCGCAGCAAAGGCGTGGACGTGGTGGCCTATGCGAACCAGGACCTCATCTATTCTGACCTGACGGCAGGCCGTCTGGACGCGGCATTACAAGATGAAGTCGCGGCCAGCGAAGGCTTCCTGAAGCAGCCTGCTGGTAAGGATTACGCTTTTGCCGGTCCGTCGGTGAAAGATAAAAAATACTTTGGTGATGGAACCGGGATTGGCTTGCGCAAAGATGATACAGAGCTGAAAGCCGCTTTCGACAAAGCGCTGGGCGAACTGCGTAAAGACGGCACCTACGACAAAATGGCGAGCAAATATTTTAATTTTAATGTCTACGGCGATTAATACAGCGGCGTGGGGAATTGGCTGCACCATTGCGGGTAACCATTTCGGTGCATAATAAATTCAGTGCACTGTTTTGGTGCTTTTATCGCTGACTTAATAGGCATGAGTGCATACTTAAGCGCTTTTCATGCAAATAAATACCGCCGACAGGGTAGAATGCTTTGCCTTGTCGGCCTGATTAATGGCACGATAACTGCACCTGGTCCTGTAAAGATCCCCTATAAAAGACAGTCTGTTGAGGATAGTTATGAAAAAACTGGTGTTGTCTCTTTCTCTGGTTCTGGCTTTCTCCAGTGCTACCGCAGCATTTGCAGCCATTCCGCAAAAAATTCGTATCGGTACCGATCCTACTTATGCGCCGTTCGAATCGAAGAATGCGCAGGGTGAATTAGTCGGTTTTGATATCGATCTGGCTAAAGAGCTGTGCAAACGTATCAATACGCAATGTACCTTCGTGGAAAACCCTCTGGACGCGCTGATCCCTTCGCTAAAAGCGAAGAAAATTGATGCCATCATGTCCTCGCTTTCCATTACTGAAAAACGTCAGCAGGAAATCGCATTTACCGACAAGCTTTATGCAGCAGATTCGCGTCTGGTTGTCGCTAAAGATTCTGCTATTCAGCCGACCATTGAGTCGCTGAAAGGTAAACGTGTTGGTGTGCTGCAGGGCACTACCCAGGAAACGTTCGGCAACGAACACTGGGCGCCAAAAGGTATTGAGATTGTCTCTTATCAGGGGCAGGACAATATCTATTCTGACCTGACTGCCGGGCGTATTGACGCCGCGTTCCAGGATGAAGTCGCGGCTAGCGAAGGCTTCCTGAAACAGCCAGTCGGTAAAGATTACAAATTCGGCGGCCCGTCTGTGAAAGACGAGAAGTTGTTCGGCGTGGGTACCGGTATGGGACTGCGCAAAGACGATAACGAGCTGCGCGAAGCGCTGAACAAAGCCTTTGCCGAAATGCGAGCTGACGGTACTTACGAGAAGCTGGCGAAAAAGTACTTCGATTTTGATGTTTACGGCGGTTAATTACCGCAGGTGCTGATAAAGCCCGTAGATTTTTGACGCGTTGAATTTATGCCCGATGGCACCGCGCTTATCAGGCCTACGGTGATTTTGTAGGCCAGATAAGGCAAAGCCGCCATCCGGCATTTAACGGTTAGTCTGAAATCAAAAGAGGCTTACTACTCCACCACACACGACAGGACAGGCAGCATGTTGTATGGCTTTTCAGGTGTTATTTTACAGGGCGCAATTGTTACGCTGGAGCTGGCACTCAGCTCGGTGGTACTGGCGGTTCTGATAGGTCTTGTCGGCGCAGCAGCAAAGCTGTCGCAAAGCCGGGCAATGGGGCTCATTTTCGAAGGGTACACAACGCTAATCCGCGGTGTGCCCGATCTGGTCTTAATGCTGCTCATCTTCTACGGATTACAAATCGCGCTGAATACCATTACCGATGCCATCGGTATCGGCCAGATTGATATTGATCCGATGGTTGCGGGCATTATCACCCTTGGATTCATCTACGGTGCCTACTTTACCGAAACTTTTCGCGGTGCGTTTATGGCTGTACCAAAAGGCCATATTGAAGCCGCGACGGCGTTTGGCTTTACCAGCTCACAAATATTTCGTCGCATTATGTTCCCGGCGATGATGCGATATGCCTTACCGGGAATCGGTAATAACTGGCAGGTTATTCTTAAGGCTACGGCGCTGGTATCGTTGCTTGGACTTGAAGACGTGGTGAAAGCGACTCAGCTTGCCGGGAAGAGTACCTGGGAGCCGTTCTATTTTGCCGTCGTGTGCGGGGTCATCTATCTGGTGTTTACCACTGTTTCTAATGGTGTGCTGCTGTACCTTGAGCGCCGCTATTCCGTGGGTGTGAAGAGGGCTGACCTGTGATCGAGATTATTCAGGAGTACTGGAAGTCCCTGCTGTGGACCGACGGATATCGCTACACTGGCGTCGCTATCACCCTGTGGCTTTTGATTTCGTCAGTAGTGATGGGCGGAATACTGGCACTCTTTTTGGCGATTGGTCGCGTTTCCAGTAACAAATTTATCCAGTTTCCCATCTGGCTATTCACCTATATTTTTCGTGGGACGCCGCTGTACGTTCAGCTACTGGTGTTTTATTCCGGGATGTATACGCTGGAGATAGTTAAAGGCACGGACTTCCTCAACGCGTTTTTCCGCAGCGGGCTGAATTGCACCGTGCTGGCGCTGACGCTGAATACCTGCGCCTATACCACGGAGATTTTCGCCGGGGCTATCCGTTCCGTGCCTCACGGTGAGATTGAGGCTGCGCGCGCATACGGTTTCTCGTCATTCAAACTGTATCGATGCATTATTTTACCTTCCGCGCTGCGTATTGCGCTGCCGGCATACAGCAATGAAGTTATTTTAATGCTGCACTCAACGGCGCTGGCATTTACTGCAACGGTGCCTGATTTGTTGAAAATCGCTCGCGATATCAACTCGGCAACGTATCAGCCGTTTACCGCATTCGGTATTGCCGCTGTGCTGTATTTGATTATTTCGTATGTCCTGATCAGTCTGTTCCGTAAAGCGGAAAAACGCTGGTTGCAGCATGTATCCTCTAAATGATTCGAGTAACACGATGTCTGAAAATAAATTAAACGTTATCGATTTACATAAGCACTACGGCGAACATGAAGTGCTAAAAGGGGTATCGCTGCAGGCCAACGCGGGTGATGTTATCAGCATTATTGGCTCGTCAGGTTCCGGTAAAAGTACCTTCCTGCGCTGCATTAACTTTCTCGAGAAACCGAGTGCCGGGTCGATTGTCGTCAGTGGTCAGAACATTGGTCTGGTGCGCGACAAAGACGGCCAGTTGAAGGTTGCGGACAAAAATCAGCTACGCCTGCTGCGTACGCGTCTGACGATGGTTTTTCAGCACTTTAATCTGTGGAGCCACATGACGGTGCTGGAAAACGTCATGGAAGCGCCGATTCAGGTGTTGGGGCTGAGCAAGCAGGAAGCTCGCGACCGTGCGGTGAAGTATCTGGCTAAAGTGGGCATTGATGAGCGCGCACAGGGCAAATATCCGGTGCACCTGTCCGGTGGTCAGCAGCAGCGTGTTTCCATTGCCCGTGCGCTGGCGATGGAACCGGAAGTGTTATTGTTTGATGAACCTACGTCGGCGCTTGATCCTGAGTTGGTGGGGGAAGTGCTGCGCATTATGCAACAGCTGGCTGAAGAGGGGAAAACCATGGTGGTGGTGACCCACGAAATGGGGTTTGCCCGTCATGTTTCCACGCACGTGATATTCCTGCATCAGGGGAAAATTGAGGAAGAGGGTGACCCGGAACAGGTATTCGGTAATCCGCAAAGCCCGCGTTTGCAGCAGTTCCTCAAAGGTTCGTTGAAGTAAATCACCTGCCCGGAGGCGCTACGCTTTCCGGGCTTACAATTTTAGCGCGTCGCACTCCAGCCGAAACACCCAGTCGTCGTAGGCGATGTCGTCAATCTCATACGCCTTTTCCAGTACCTGCGTACGTACAAAGCCTGTCTTTTCCAGAATACGGATTGAACCTTTATTATCCGCCAGCGCGTATGCGTTTATCGCCGTCACACCTGCATGCTCGAAGGCATACTGGCACACCGCGCGGACGGCTTCGCTGGCAATACCTTTCCCCTGAGCCTGTGGCATGATGGCGTAGCCGAGGTCGGCTTCATGCGGGTAAAGATGGCTGATTTGCAGACCAATATCGCCGAGTGGCGTTGGGCTGTTATGCTCGCGGATGACGAAAGTGTGCTGTGCGGCCAGACGTCTGGCGAATAACAGCCGGGTATCTTTCGCCGGGGCGATGTTGCCCATATAGCGCATGACTTCAGGACATTCACGGAGTTTCTGGAAAAATGACCAGTCAGAAAATTGAAACAAAGAAAGGGTAAGTCGGGGAGTCGATATTATCGCCATAACGTCGCCATTGCGGAAATCTGGTCTATAACCTTACCACCACAACGGCGACTGTGAATAGCGCTTAGGGGTTATCGGATGACATCCGCCAGCGCTTCCTCTAAATCGTACCAGCGAAACGTAAAACCGGAAGCTTCCAGGCGTTTGGGCAATGCGCGTTGCCCACCAAGGACCAGTACTGACGATTCCCCCATCAGCAGTCGCATAGCGGTGGCGGGAACGCGCAGAATGGCAGGGCGGTTCAGAGCGTGACCCAGCGCGTGGGCAAACTGCTCATTATGCACCGGGTATGGCGAAACCATATTGAAGGGACCGCGTAGATCGTTATTCAGCAGCCAGATAATTCCGTTGACCATATCATCAACATGGATCCAGGCCATATACTGGCGTCCGTTACCGATCGGGCCGCCTAAGCCAAGACGAAACGGCGGGACCATTTTTGCCAGAATGCCGCCTGCTGAGGCCAGTACCACGCCGGTACGCAGCATACATACGCGGGTTTTGTCGCTTTGCGCAGTGCTGGCAATTTGCTCCCAGCGGGCGCACAGCTTGTGGGTAAATTCGTTATGCGGTGGCTCTTCTTCCGTAACCACAACTTCGCCCAAATCGCCGTAGTAACCGGTAGCGGAACCGGAGATTAACACTGAGGGCGGCGTCTCGCTGGCATTGATTAAATCGACCAGTTTCTGCGTAATGCCCCAACGGCTCTGGCACAAGCGTTCCTTTTGCTGTGCGCTCCAGCGCTTATCTGCAATAGGCTCTCCGGCAAGGTTAATCACGGCATCAATATTATTGAGATGTTGCCGCTCTTCCAGTCCTTTCCATAACGTGACCCGAGAGTCGAGAATCTGACGAGCCTTATCAGGGGTACGTGTCACTACGATTATCTGATGCCCCAGTTCCAGCAGGCAGGGGATCAGATGACATCCAATCAGGCCAGTACCGCCGGTAATCAGAATCTGCATGTCGCCTCCCGGGTTACGTTTTAGCGCTGCCAGCTCAGCGTCATTGATACTGAATCGGCATAACGCAATGCGTGAAGTTTATCTATCTCCACTTCAGCATAAGTGACCCAGTGATGTTCGCGTGCGATATCGAGCACATCTTGAGTTAATTTTTCTAACAATGAGAAGCGGTTACCCTCCACGTGGGCAATGATGCTTTTGGTGATAGTGCGATAATTCAGCGCGTCGTTGATATCTTCGCTGGTACGGGCTTTGTCTGCCGGATAGTGAATGGCAATGTTGATGACGATATCCTGGCGATTAAGGATCTCCTCTTCTTTGATGCCGATAAAGGTGCGCAGACGAAGGTTTTTTATACGAATAATGGCGTCAGGTTGTGACATTGCAGGTTTCCTCCATGTATGAACCTCTGCATGATACACGAGAACCGAATTGCGTCACCGCTTCTCACTCTGTGCTTGCTGCATGGCGCGTTCCGTGGCGGGACGCGTACGGATGCGTTCGTGCCAGTTATTGACTGCCGGATAGTTGTCGAGATCGATGCGCTGACGCTGATGGGCGTGGATCCACGGCCAGCAGGCAATGTCAGCAATGCTGTAGTGATCGCCTCCCAGCCAGGGTGACGTTTCCAGACGTTTATTCATCACGTTGTACAGGCGCTGGGTTTCAACCTGGTATCTTTCAATAGCGTAAGGGATCGTTTGCGGAGCGTAATGACTGAAATGATGATTCTGCCCCAGCATAGGACCCAGACCGCTGACCTGCCAGAACAACCACTGGAGCGTGGTGTGGCGTTCGCGTAATTCACCGCTGAGCAGCTTACCGCTCTTCTCCGCCAGATAGAGTAAAATTTCTCCGGACTCAAACAGGCTGATGGGCCTTCCGCCGTCCACCGGGGCATGATCGATAATGGCCGGGATTTTATTGTTCGGCGAGATCTGCAGAAAATCGGGGCGAAACTGGCTACCTTTGCTGATATCGACATGAATCAGACGGTATTGCAGCTGTGCCTCTTCAAGAAACAGCGTGATTTTGTGACCGTTTGGCGATGGCGTGTAATAGAGATCGATCATTTTCAGCATCCGTTTTGTCATGAACCGGGTCATTACAAGTATAGAGCCTGTTGGCGTGCGTGAGTTTTCATCAAGTGACAGCGAGAGAAAGACTCTATATTTTGAAGGCAAGCCAATACACTTCAGAGGACATTATGAGCAAATCTGCAATTACGCTGTGGTCAGATGCCAATTTTTTCTCCCCTTACGTGCTGTCTGTTTATGTTGCTCTGCAAGAGAAAGGGCTACCTTTTACGCTGAAAACCGTTGATCTCAATAGTGGTGAACACTTGCATCCTTCATGGCAAGGTTACGCCTTGACGCGCCGGGTACCGGTTCTTGAGATCGATGGTTTTGAACTGAGCGAATCATCAGCGATTACGGAATTCCTGGAAGAGAGCTTTGCACCGCCACAGTGGGAGCGTATCTACCCACACGATGTACAAAAGCGCGCTCGGGCGCGCCAGGTTCAGGCGTGGATCCGCAGCGATTTAATGCCTATCCGTGAGGAACGATCAACAGATGTCGTTTTTGCTGGCGTGAAGAAAGGACCGTTAAGCGAAGCGGGAAAAGCCAGTGCGGAAAAACTGTTCGCTACTGCGAGCAGTTTACTGAGCCACGGTAAGCAGAATTTATTTGGCGAATGGTGTATCGCTGACTGTGATATAGCGCTAATGCTTAATCGCCTGGTCCTGAATGGCGATGAGGTTCCAGAAGCGCTTGCGGAATACGCCACCTTCCAGTGGCAGCGCGCCTCAGTACAGCGTTTTATCGCGCTTTCAGCGAAGCGTTCCTGCTGAAAAACGGGCCGTAATCCAGTATCATTACAAGGTAATTTTCAGCGAGGAGTGAGTGATGAAACTGATGTTCGCATCGGACATTCATGGTTCGTTGCCAGCCACGGAACGCGTACTCGAACGGTTTGCTGCAAGCGGCGCGCAATGGCTGGTGATATTGGGTGATGTTTTAAACCACGGGCCGCGTAATGCGCTTCCAGAAGGCTATGCACCTGCGCAGGTTGCTGAACGGCTGAATGAGCTGGCATCGCGAATTATTGCGGTACGTGGTAATTGCGATAGCGAAGTGGATCAGATGCTCCTGCATTTTCCGATGACTGCGCCGTGGCAGCAAATTCTGACAGAAAACCAGCGACTCTTTTTGACGCACGGACACCTTTTTGGCCCGCAAAATATGCCGGCGCTCAATGCGGGCGATGTTCTGGTTTATGGGCATACTCATCTGCCGGTTGCTGAGCGGCGCGAGGATATCTATCATTTCAATCCCGGCTCGGTAAGCATCCCGAAAGGGGGCTTTGCGGCAAGTTACGGGATTCTGGATGATAATGTTCTCAGCGTAATGGCACTCAATGATCAAAGTGTTATTGCACAGGTCGAGATTAATCCGTAATTTACCCCACAAACATAAACGCGCCGTAAGAGCGCCAGAAAAAAGAAGGTTTCCTGATGGTGGAACAGCGTCGTTTGGCAAGTACTGAATGGGTGGATATTGTGAATGAAGACAACGAAGTCATTGCACAGTCCAGCCGGGAACAAATGCGGGCGCAACGCTTACGCCATCGTGCAACGTATATCGTTGTGCATGATGGTATGGGCAAAATTCTGGTTCAACGTCGCACTGAGACAAAAGATTTTTTGCCCGGCATGCTGGATGCCACCGCAGGCGGTGTGGTTCAGGCTGACGAGCAGATGCTGGAATCAGCGCGTCGTGAAGCAGAAGAGGAACTGGGGATTGCGGGCGTGCCGTTTGCCGAGCATGGTCAGTTTTACTTTGAAGACCAGAACTGTCGCGTATGGGGTGGGTTGTTTAGCTGCGTTTCCCACGGACCGTTTGCGCTTCAGGAAGATGAGGTCAGTGAAGTTTGCTGGTTGACGCCGGAAGAAATTACCGCGCGCTGCGACGAATTTACACCGGACTCCCTGAAAGCCCTGGCGCTGTGGATGACCCGCAACGCCAAGAATGAAGGGGCGAAAGCCGAAAAGCAGGAAGAAGCTGAGTAAACTCTGTTCATCCGGCCTACTGCGTCGAGAAATCGAGTAGGCCGGACGCACACTTTTTAATGGTAACCCATCATCTGCGCGCCAATCACCACCACGCTGGACATAATAAACAGCAGTCCCAACAGCGTAGCACCTACCTTCAGCCAGTTACGAAAATCCACCCGACAAACGCCTAACGTAGCCATCAGAGATGCTGACGTCGGATAGATAATATGACTGAATCCGTCGCCAAACTGGAAGGCCAGGACCGTGACCTGACGGTTTACGCCAACCAGATCGCCCAGCGGTGCCAGTAGCGGCATGGTTAACGCAGCCTGACCAGAGCCGGAAGTGACGAAGAAATTAAATACTGCCTGGAACAATAGCATAAACCACGCCGCGATGGCGTTATCCAGCCCGCTGATGCCATTGGCAATGCTGTGCAGCAGAGTGTTTAACACGCTGGCTTCACCCGCCTCTCCATTACCGACCAGCAGTAAAATGCCTTTGGCAAAACCAACCAGCAGGGCAGGGGCAATCATCATTCGTGCACCCTCAGTGAATGAGGAGGCCATGATGTTGACCGTCATGCCGTTGAGCCGGAACACGACGCCGATAATGCCAATCACCAGACCCATCGTGAAGAACTGACTGGCGATCTCAGGAATAAACCACGCGTTGACGATAACGCCCCAGACAACCCAAATCATCACCGCGGTCAGCACCAGTAGCACTAACCAGTCGCCCAGCGTGAAGCGTCGTTCCACGACCTCGTCCTGCTGCTCGCGAAAGAAGCGGTCGGATTCATGTACCCGGGACAAAAGCGGATTCTTTTTGATACGCGCCGCATAGGCCAGCGTGAAGGTCAGCCCGATTAGTGTAGCGATCACCCAGACCACGATGCGTAGCCCGGAACCAGAGAGCACCGGTACTCCCGCAATACCTTGCGCGACCACCACGCAAAATGGGTTCATCCATGAGCTGGCGAAACCAATCTGAGTCGCGATATAGGTAACCAGAACGGTGGTGATACTGTCGTAACCTAGCCGTACCATCAAAGGCGCGATGATAATGGCAAAGGCAACAGCCTCTTCCCCCATGCCAAACACCGCGCCGCCTAAGGAGAAGAGAATAAACAGCACTGGGATAAACAGGACCTCGTTGCCCCGCGTATGGCGAATGAGCGCCAGGATGCCGTTATCAATGGTGCCGGTACGCATAACGATGCCGAATGCGCCGCCAATGACCAGCATAAACATAATGATGCCCACAGCGGTACCGAATTTCGAGCCGGAGGTTAATCCTTCAAACGGGAAATTCATCAGGCCTGGGCGTTCATCTCCGGTGGTGAATAACTGCACCCGGTGATACTGCTCTTCACCTGCGTCGTTGGTCAGAATACGAAAGGAATGGGGGTCAACCACCTTACGGGTTTTGGTTTGTCCATCAACCTGATACTGAACTTCCTGGCTATCGAACATCCCGACGGGAACAACCCATGTTGCCAGACTGGTTAAAATGGCGACGAAAAAAATAATCACCAGCGTGTCGGGCATCGCCCATTTTTTAGCTGGCTGTGATTCTGTTACTGCTGACATGAAAGACTATCCCTGTTGCAACGCAAAAGAGAGTAAGTATGCGAACAGAAGAATGGTTATTCATTGATGCAGCGCATTCAGGCAAATATTTCAGATTATGCCAAAGGGGAAACAGACATAAAAAAACCGGAAATATCAGCTATTTCCGGTTTGATAAGCAGATGTGTTGCCGGATAAGAGATCCGGCACACTCGGCAGATTACTGCTGCTGGGAAGACTGGATCGCGGTCAGTGCGATGGTGTAGACGATATCGTCTACCAGCGCGCCACGAGACAGGTCGTTCACCGGCTTGCGCATACCCTGCAGCATCGGCCCGATGGAGATCAGGTCGGCAGAACGCTGTACCGCTTTGTAGGTGGTGTTACCGGTGTTCAGATCCGGGAAGATGAACACGGTAGCGCGACCTGCAACCGGAGAGTTCGGCGCTTTGGATTTCGCTACGTCAGCCATAACGGCGGCGTCGTACTGCAGCGGACCGTCGATCATCAGGTCAGGACGTTTTTCCTGCGCCAGACGGGTTGCTTCGCGAACTTTCTCTACGTCGCTACCTGCACCAGAAGTACCGGTGGAGTAAGAGAGCATCGCTACGCGCGGTTCGATACCGAAGGCAATTGCGGAATCAGCGGATTGAATCGCGATTTCTGCCAGCTGCTCTGCGGTCGGATCCGGGTTGATCGCGCAGTCGCCGTAAACGTAAACCTGATCCGGCAGCAGCATGAAGAACACGGAAGACACCAGGGAGCTACCCGGCGCAGTTTTGATCAGCTGCAGCGGCGGACGGATGGTGTTCGCGGTGGTGTGTACTGCACCAGAAACCAGGCCGTCAACGTCGTCTTGCTCCAGCATCAGGGTACCGAGAACCACGTTGTCTTCCAGCTGTTCGCGGGCAACGGTTTCGGTCATACCTTTGTTTTTACGCAGTTCGACCAGGCGAGCAACGTAGCTTTCGCGAACCACATCTGGATCAACGATTTCTACGCCAGCGCCCAGTTCAACGCCCTGAGAGGCTGCAACGCGGGTGATCTCATCCGGGTTACCCAGCAGTACGCAGGTTGCGATACCACGTTCAGCACAGATGGCTGCTGCTTTAACGGTACGCGGTTCGTCGCCTTCCGGCAGAACAACGCGTTTGCCCGCTTTGCGCGCCAGCTCGGTCAACTGGTAACGGAACGCTGGCGGAGACAGACGACGGCTGCGCTCAGAGGTCGCAGTCAGGGATTCAATCCAGTCAGCGTTGATGTAGTTAGCAACGTATTCCTGGACTTTCTCAATGCGCTCGTGATCGTCAACCGGAACTTCCAGGTTGAAGCTCTGCAGGCTCAGAGAGGTCTGCCAGGTGTTGGTGTTTACCATGAATACCGGCAGGCCGGTTTCAAATGCACGTTCGCACAGTTTAGTGATGCGCGCGTCCATTTCGTAGCCGCCAGTCAGCAGCAGGGCACCGATTTCCACGCCGTTCATGGCCGCCAGGCATGCTGCAACCAGCACGTCAGGACGATCTGCGGAAGTTACCAGCAGGGAGCCTGCGCGGAAGTGTTCCAGCATGTGTGGAATGCTGCGTGCGCAGAACGTCACAGACTTCACGCGACGGGTGTTGATATCGCCTTCGTTAACGATGGTGGCGTTCAGGTGACGCGCCATATCGATTGCACGAGTAGCGATCAGATCGAAGCTCCATGGCACCGCGCCCAGAACCGGCAGCGGGCTGGATTCTTGCAGTTTAGCCGGATCAACTTTGATCACTTTCGCTTTGGAAGAGTCGTCGAAAATCTCGGACAGATCCGGGCGAGTACGGCCCTGCTCATCAACCGGTGCGTTCAGTTTGTTAACGATTACGCCGGTGATGTTGGTGTTTTTCGCGCCGCCGAAGCTGCTGCGAGTCAGTTCAATACGCTCGTTCAGCTGTTCCGGGGTGTCGGTACCCTGAGACATAACGAAGACGATTTCCGCGTTCAGCGTTTTCGCGATTTCGTAGTTCAGGGACTGCGCGAACTGATGTTTACGGGTTGGGACCAGGCCTTCAACCAGTACAACTTCAGCGTCTTTGGTGTTCGCGTGGTAGTTCGCTATGATCTCTTCCATCAGCACATCTTTCTGATTGCTGGACAGCAGAGATTCAACGTGGCTCATCTTCAGCGGCTCAGCGGCTGGCAGAGAAGAGTTAGCGCGGACGATGCTGGTAGTCTGGTCTGGCGCATCGCCACCGGCACGCGGTTGAGCAATCGGCTTAAAGACGCTCAGACGAACGCCTTTGCGTTCCATTGCGCGGATCACGCCAAGGCTGACGCTGGTCAGGCCGACGCTGGTTCCGGTAGGGATCAGCATAATAATACGGGACACGGTTTATCCTCTTTCGTTACCGCCAATTTAGACGGGTTACAAAACAGCACCGCCAGCTAGGCTGGCGGTGTGAAATCAGGCAGTCAGGCGGCTCGCGTCTTGCGCGATAACCAGTTCTTCGTTGGTTGGGATAACCAGCGCAGGACGGGTACCTTCTTTGTTGATGAAACCAGATTTGCCGAAACGTGCGGCCAGGTTACGTTCGTGGTCAACTTCAAAGCCCAGAACGCCCAGTTTGCCCAGAGACAGTTCACGAACCATCGCTGCGTTTTCACCGATACCACCGGTGAAGACAACTGCATCCAGACGACCATCCATCAGCGCAGTGTAAGAACCGATGTATTTCGCCAGACGGTGGCAGTAAACGTCCATTGCACGTTTAGCGTCTTCTTTAGTAGCGTAGTTATCTTCAACATAACGGCAGTCGCTGGTGACTTCGGTCAGACCCAGCAGGCCGGACTCTTTGGTCAGCATTTTGTTGATCTGGTCAACGCTCATGCCCAGGGTATCGTGCAGGTGGAAGATGATCGCCGGGTCGATGTCACCGGAACGTGTACCCATCACCAGACCTTCCAGTGGGGTCAGACCCATGGAGGTATCAACACATTTACCGTTACGGATAGCAGATACAGAACCGCCGTTGCCCAGGTGGCAAGTGATGATGTTCAGCTCTTCAACCGGTTTGTTCAGTACTTTTGCCGCTTCCTGAGTGACGAAGAAGTGGCTGGTACCGTGTGCGCCGTAACGACGAACGCCGTGTTCTTTGTAGAGGCTGTACGGCAGAGCATAGAGGTAAGACTCTTCCGGCATAGTCTGATGGAACGCGGTGTCGAATACAGCCACGTTTTTGTCTTTCAGATTAGGGAAGGATTTCAGCGCTTCTGCGATACCGATCAGGTGAGCCGGGTTATGCAGCGGTGCGAAAGAGGCAGAATCTTTGATGCCCTGAATAACAGAATCATCGATAACCACGGAGCTGGTGTACTTCTCGCCGCCGTGTACGATACGGTGACCAATAGCGGTCAATTGCGCAGACAATTCTGGTTTTTGTGCCAGAATAGTGTTAACGATAAAGTTCAGCGCTTCACTGTGAGCGGCGCCTGCACCTAAAGCCGCTTCTTGTTTACCGCCGTCCATTTTCCACTTGATACGTGCTTCTGGGAGATGGAAACATTCGGCTAAACCAGAGAGGTATTCTTCACCGTTTACTGCATCGATGATGGCAAATTTCAGTGAGGAGCTACCGCAGTTCAGAACCAGTACTAACTTACTCGACATGGAAGTACCTATTTATGATACGTGGCTAAAAAAACGTCAGGGAGTCATAGAGCGTAGCGCATGATGACACCGACGTTTATGATTAACATCATGCGCCATAGTCTTTTTGGGCACGATGGAATAAATACCTTTGAGTCTATGTCATTTTGCGTATTTTTCAGGCAATGGCATAATGTATGCCAATTTGACGACTCAATGATTTTGGACTACAGGCCTTACAGGCCGGCACAGGATACCTGAATGTGGGTATCAAAGACAAAATGTTTTGAACGATGTCCCTTGTAGTTGTTTTTTTGCACAAATTTTTTAATTTTTATATGTGAAGTTGAGGTAACCGCCATGTCGACACCGGATAATCGCTCCGTCAATTTTTTTAGCTTGTTTCGCCGGGGGCAGCACTATGCAAAGACGTGGCCAATGGAAAAGCGCCTTGCGCCCGTGTTTGTTGAGAACCGCGTGATCCGCATGACGCGTTACGCGATCCGTTTTATGCCGCCTATCGCCGTCTTCACCTTATGTTGGCAAATTGCGTTAGGGGGGCAGTTGGGCCCGGCCGTGGCGACTGCGCTGTTTGCGCTTAGCCTGCCGATGCAGGGGATGTGGTGGCTGGGAAAACGTTCTGTAACGCCGCTGCCGCCTTCAATTCTCAATTGGTTCTACGAAGTTCGGGGTAAATTGCAAGAAGCTGGGCAGGCGCTCTCTCCGGTAGAAGGAAAGCCGGATTACCAGGCGCTGGCTGACACGCTTAAGCGCGCCTTCAAACAACTGGATAAAACTTTCCTTGATGATTTGTAATTGACCCCTGATTACGCATATAAAAGAAGGCACATGATGCCTTCTTTTTTTTCATCGCAGTAGTAGTGATACAGGAGTCCCAAATGGAAATGACCAACGCTCAACGTCTGATTTTGTCGAATCAGTACAAAATGATGACTATGCTCGATCCAACTAACGCCGAGCGTTATCGTCGTTTGCAGACGATTATTGAACGCGGTTACGGCTTGCAGATGCGTGAGCTGGATCGTGAGTTTGGTGAGCTGACGGAAGAAACCTGTCGTACGATTATCGATATTATGGAGATGTATCACGCATTACATGTGTCCTGGACTAATCTTAAGGATGCACAGGCTATTGATGAGCGTCGCGTGACCTTCCTCGGTTTTGACGCTGCAACGGAAGCCCGTTTCCTCGGGTATGTTCGTTTTATGGTCAATGTGGAAGGTCGTTACACCCACTTTGATGCGGGTACGCATGGCTTCAACGCCCAGACCCCAATGTGGGAAAAATATCAGCGTATGCTGAATGTTTGGCACTCTTGCCCGCGTCAGTATCACCTGAGCTCGAATGAAATTAACCAAATCATTAATGCCTGAGGGGGCGAGCGTGCAGTGCAAAGGTTTTCTGTTTGATCTGGATGGAACGCTGGTCGATTCCTTACCCGCAGTAGAGCGTGCGTGGTGCAACTGGGCCGATCGCTTCGGCCTCGATCACGCCGAGGTACTCGGCTTTATTCATGGTAAGCAGGCCATTACCTCCCTGCGACACTTTATGGTGGGCAAGTCTGAGGCAGAGATCGCCGCGGAATTTACCCGTCTGGAGCAGATCGAAGCGACGGAAACTGCCGGGATCACCGCGCTGCCGGGGGCTGTTGATTTACTCAACCATCTCAATAAAGCGGGTATTCCATGGGCGATTGTGACCTCCGGCTCCATGCCGGTCGCACGGGCGCGCCATCGTGTTGCTGGGCTTCCTGCTCCTGAAGTGTTTGTCACCGCCGAGCGGGTAAAGAGAGGGAAACCAGAACCAGACGCGTATCTGTTAGGCGCTCAGCTTCTGGGCCTGGCACCGCAGGAATGTGCAGTGGTGGAAGATGCCCCCGCAGGGGTGCTCTCAGGACTGGCGGCTGGGTGCCATGTCATCGCGGTTAACGCGCCAGCGGATACGCCGCGTCTGGACGAGGTGGATTTTTCGCTGACCAGTCTGGAACATATTTCTGTGACCAAACAACCCAACGGAAATGTGGTCGTTATAAGAAATACCTGATCATGATTTAGCCCCAGATTGTTGGGGCTTTTTTATGGCAGAATCAGTCCATCCCTCTCATTTAACAAGGATATGTTGTGAACGGTGAATTGATATGGGTTCTCTCATTGCTGGCGATTGCCGTCGTCTTGTTTGCAACTGGCAGAGTGCGTATGGACGCGGTCGCTTTGCTGGTCATTATTGCCTTTGTTCTGAGCGGAACATTGAGCATCACAGAGGCTTTTTCCGGGTTCAGCGATCCTAACGTTATTTTGATAGCGGCTTTATTCATTATCGGCGACGGCCTGGTGCGTACCGGGGTGGCGACGGTAATGGGCGCCTGGCTGGTGAAGGTGGCTGGCAGCAGTGAAGTGAAAATGCTGGTGTTGCTGATGATAACCGTAGCCGGACTCGGCGCCTTCATGAGTTCGACCGGTGTGGTCGCCATCTTTATTCCGGTTGTCTTAAGCGTTTCCATGCGCATGCAAATCTCCCCCTCACGCCTGATGATGCCATTGAGCTTTGCCGGATTGATAAGCGGCATGATGACGCTGGTGGCAACGCCGCCGAACCTGGTCGTCAACAGTGAATTGTTACGTGAAGGACTTAACGGTTTTAGCTTTTTTAGCGTAACCCCACTGGGGCTGGTGGTGTTGGTTCTCGGCATAATTTATATGCTGGTGATGCGTTTTATGCTGAAAGGCGAAGACTCCGGGCAGCCGGGAGACGGCTGGAAGCGCCGGACCTTTCGCGACCTGATTAAAGAATATCGCCTGACAGGACGTGCTCGTCGCCTGGCGATTCGCCCGGGTTCTCCCATGATTGGGCAACGTCTGGATGACCTGAAATTGCGTGAGCGCTACGGGGCAAACGTGATTGGTGTTGAACGCTGGCGGCGTTTTCGCCGCGTGATTGTTGATGTTAACGGGGTTTCTGAGTTCCGTGCCCGTGACGTATTGCTGATCGATATGTCAGCGGCCGACGTTGACCTGCGTGAATTTTGCAGCGAGCAACTGTTGGAGCCAATGGTGCTGCGCGGCGAATACTTCTCTGAGCAGGCGCTTGATGTGGGTATGGCCGAGATTTCATTGATCCCTGAATCGGAACTGATCGGCAAAACGGTACGGGAAATCGCCTTTCGCACACGTTATGGTCTGAATGTCGTCGGACTGAAGCGTGATGGTGCGGCGCTGGACCGGGCGGTCGTCAATGAGCCGCTGCTGATGGGCGATATTATTCTGGTGGTGGGTAACTGGAAACTCATCACTTTGTTGGGGCAAAAAGGGCGCGATTTCGTGGTGCTGAATATGCCCGTGGAAGTTAGTGAAGCCTCCCCGGCGCACAGCCAGGCGCCGCATGCGATTTTCTGTCTGGTGCTGATGGTTGCGTTAATGCTCACCGATGAAATTCCTAATACGGTTGCCGCGATTATCGCCTGTTTGCTGATGGGAAAATTCCGCTGCATCGATGCCGAAAGCGCCTATAAAGCCATTCACTGGCCAAGTATTATTTTGATTGTCGGAATGATGCCCTTTGCGCTGGCATTACAGAAAACGGGCGGTGTTGATCTGGTGGTTAAAGGGCTAATGGACGTTGGTGGAGGGTACGGCCCGTATATGATGCTGGGCTGCCTGTTTGTGCTGTGCGCGACCATTGGGTTATTTATCTCTAACACTGCGACGGCGGTACTGATGGCGCCGATTGCGCTGGCGGCAGCAAAGTCGATGGGCGTTTCGCCATATCCTTTTGCGATGGTGATTGCGATGGCGGCTTCCGCAGCCTTTATGACGCCAGTTTCTTCACCGGTAAACACACTGGTGCTCGGGCCGGGTAACTACAGCTTTAGCGATTTCGTAAAAATTGGCGTGCCGTTTACCATCATTGTGATGGTGGTGTGCGTGGTGATGATCCCGATGCTGTTTCCGTTTTGATTTTTATGTGCCGGATGGCGGCTAACGCCTTATCCGGCCTACAAAGGTAACGTTGTCGCAAACTTACAATGGAGAATCCTGACTGATTTCATCTAATGAGAGGTGAAAACTCGGGACGAACACGTCCATAAAGTAGTCCATCTCTTCGCTTCGTCGTGACTCCAGCGTTTTTTCCAGACGTGTTTTCGCCAGCAGAAATTCGTTGTTACCGGCGGAGAGTTCTTCCAGGCATTTCAGATACGCGCACAGGGCATCGGCCTGTTTAACAATCGACCTCTCTTCTTCGCTTAAGGCATGTTCATCAATGAGTGGCGCAAAAATATCGCGCAGCTCATCAGGAACCATATCGACCAGTTTTTGTTGGGCAATTTTCTCTATCGCTTTATATTCCTGAGCAATCTGCGAGTTAAAATATTTCACTGGGGTAGGGAGATCGCCGGTTAACACCTCTGACGCATCGTGATACATCGCCAGCAGGGCAATACGCTCAGCATTAACCTGACCACCAAATTTACGGTTTTTAATTGCGGCCAGCGCATGGGCAACCATGGCAACCTGCAGACTGTGTTCGGACACGTTTTCGGTGCGCACGTTGCGCATCAGCGGCCAGCGGTTAATGAGTTTCAGACGGGAGAGGTGGGCAAAAAAATGGCTCTGCTTCATAACGACCCTTACTCAGTGACTTCAGTAACGGTATTTTGCGCAGAGAGTGCTACCGGATGCAAACCCGGCAGCACTTTGCGTGGTTACAGCTGGCGATACCCTGACAGGAAACGCTCAAATTTACTCAGCGACATTTCGATATCGTCAATACGCGGTAGCGTGACGATGCGGAAATGATCCGGCCACGGCCAGTTGAATGCCGTCCCCTGGACCAGCAGTACTTTTTCCTGCAACAGGAAGTCGAGTACCATCTTCTGGTCGTCATGAATATTGAAGCGTTTAGCATCAATTTTCGGGAACATATACAGCGCACCGCGCGGTTTTACGCAAGAGACGCCGGGGATGTCATTAAGCAGTTCCCAGGCGCGGTTACGTTGCTCATACAGACGTCCGCCAGGCATGATGAATTCGCTGATGCTCTGATATCCACCCAGTGCGGTTTGAATGGCATGTTGTGCCGGAACGTTGGCACACAGGCGCATAGAAGCCAGCATCTCAAGGCCTTCGATATACCCTTTGGCATGTTTCTTCGGTCCGTTCAGTACCATCCAGCCCTGGCGGAAACCGGCAACACGATAGGTTTTTGACAGGCCGTTAAAGGTAATAGTCAGCAGGTCAGGGGCCATTGCCGCAATTGAGTGGTGCTCGGCGTCATCGTAAAGAATTTTGTCGTAAATCTCGTCCGCAAAGATGATGAGATTGTTTTGGCGGGCAATCTCAACAATCTCCATCAGCAGCTCTTTAGAATACACCGCGCCAGTAGGGTTGTTTGGGTTGATGATGACGATCCCACGGGTACGCGGCGTAATTTTGGCGCGGATATCATCCAGGTCCGGGAACCAGTCTGACGATTCGTCACACAGGTAGTGCACGGCATTACCACCAGAGAGCGAAACCGCCGCCGTCCACAGTGGATAATCAGGTGCAGGAACCAGCATTTCGTCCCCACTGTTTAGCAATGCCTGCATGGCCTGCACAATCAATTCAGATACGCCGTTACCGATATAAATATCTTCCACGGTTACGTCGCGCATCCCACGGGCCTGGTAATGCTGCATGATTGCTTTGCGGGCTGAATAAAGGCCTTTGGAATCGCAATATCCTTGCGCAGTTGGCAAATTGCGGATCACATCCACCAAAATTTCATCTGGCGCTTCAAACCCGAAAGGCGCAGGGTTGCCGATGTTCAGTTTCAGAACTTTGTTGCCTTCTTCTTCCAGGCGCTTTGCTTCCTTCAGAACCGGGCCGCGAATGTCATAACAGACGTTTTCTAATTTGCTGGATTTTTCAATGGGGGACATGAACGTTGACCTTTTTAGCTGTGAATGCCACTCCCTGCCGTGGAAGTCAGCCCAGCACAATGTACTCCCACGACGGTGAGTTTTGAAGGGTCTCTAGTAGAAGATTTTGGAAAGCAGGAGGGTTATAATTCACTGTTAATAACTAAATAATATGATTTTTGTAGAGTAATAATCTGGGTTGTTGTGTTTTTAGTGGTTTATATTTTGCTTTGTTAGTGTTGGTATGGTGATTTGTCTGGCCTAAAAAAGTTAGGCCTGTAAAGAAAAAGGTAGCCGAGATCTCAGCTGAATGGCGTATTTCGAAAATACTGAGGTTTTGCCTGCGAAATCTGTTATCGGTCTGATCCCTGCGTGATGCGGTGTGAATCCATTGTTAAGCATAATTAATGAATTGAGAGATTCTTAATTAATTATTATTTATTATTTAAACGACATCAAATTGAGTGGGCCAATAATACGAAAACCGTTGCACTGACATAACACCAATTTGCCCGGAATTATTCGCGATAACACTTATAAATATAGTGGTTTTAGGTTAAGATAACTCCTATGAAATGGTGTGTAGTACGAATTTTACGATAATTCAAATGTTTGTTGGTTGTTCCTAACATCCTGAAAAGTTAGTTTTTAATGTGTAAATTATTGTTCGTTAACTATTTTTTAAATTTACAAAATTTACATGTTTCCCATTAGTCAGAATCATCCAGCAGCTAAAAATACGGCTCTTTCTCGTTGCTATATTCCGATGAATATCACGGGTATTAAAATAGCTCAGAAAGAGAATTGTTTCGTTTGTTAAACCAAATACATCCTTATTTTCACTTGGTTACACTAAGCGAAACTGAAGGGAGGCACATTACAAATGGAGTTGTTTGATTCTGAATGCACAGCATTAACCCGGTATGACCCGCGAGTAAGTGAAAAACTATGATAAATGCAAATCGTCCGATAATTAACCTCGACCTCGATCTGCTGAGAACCTTTGTTGCTGTTGCCGACCTGAATACCTTTGCGGCTGCGGCAGCTGCGGTATGTCGAACTCAGTCTGCGGTAAGTCAGCAAATGCAGCGTCTTGAACAACTTGTGGGGAAAGAGTTGTTCGCGCGCCATGGACGCAACAAACTGCTGACCGAACATGGTATCCAGTTGTTGGGTTACGCCAGGAAAATACTGCGATTTAATGATGAGGCATGCTCATCATTGATGTTTAACAATCTTCAGGGGGTGTTAACTATCGGTGCTTCTGATGAATCCGCCGATACCATACTCCCTTTTCTGCTTAACCGTATAAGTTCGGTTTATCCGAAACTTGCACTGGATGTAAGAGTGAAACGCAATGCCTACATGGTGGAGATGCTTAAGTCGCAAGAAGTGGATTTAGTGGTCACCACTAACCGACCTGGCGATTTTGAGTGCCTGAATTTGCGGACTTCACCGACGCACTGGTATTGCGCAGCCGAATATATCCTGCAAAAAGGGGAACCGGTGCCGTTAGTTCTGCTGGACGATCCCAGCCCGTTTCGCGATATCGTGCTGGCGACGTTGAATGCAGCACAGATCCCGTGGCGTCTGGCCTATGTCGCTTCAACATTGCCTGCGGTCCGCGCGGCGGTAAAAGCAGGGCTGGGCGTTACTGCCCGTCCTGTCGAAATGATGAGCCCTGATTTACGCGTACTGGGTGCGGCAGACGGATTGCCACCTCTGCCTGATACCGAGTATCTGCTGTGCAGCGATCCGGCCACGCAAAATGAATTAGCTCAGGTTATCTTTAAGTCGATGCAGACATATCAAAATCCTTGGCAATACAATCAGTTTACCCCTGAAGGGGGAAATGACTCGCTGATTGTTGAAGGCGACTTTGAGTAAAGCGTCACAAAAAAACGTTTTAAAATGTAAGTGTAAAAAAGAGCCACTGATGATGAAAAAACATCCAGCGGCTCTTTTTTTATGCAAATATTACTGCTTTCTGTTCATTCATATACTAAAACTTAACAAAATCAGCAGGTAAAAAAACTGACTGACAATAGGATGAAAAATAATCAGCTGAGTTGTTAAATGTTTCCATGTTAAAAAACTAGAGAAATTGTTGCTGTTTTTTATGGTGAATTAACAAAAGCGTGTCACAGATCAAGAAAATACTCCCATTTAGGGGGAGGCATCTGGGTGAATTCCTGTCAAAATAGACGTGTATTATCTTTTTTACTTCACTACGGACACGATTCAACAACATTAAAAATGACCGATGATGCAATCGAAATAGGTCTAAAGAGCACTTTATGTTAATGAAGTTGGAACAGTGTAAAATAATGTGAGGAAACTTTTGTTAAAGTTGACAAAAGGTTATAGAAAGGAGTAAAAAACCCCATCAATTAGCTGTATAAAATGATTTTTCACAGTGATTGTAAGGTTTTTTTTATTCCTCCCCATGAATCGATGTGGCGTTCATCTGCCGAAAAGAGCAGAGAATTTGGCGCTACTTTTGATGAGTAAGCAATGAGTATGTCAACATCCACTGAAATCATCGCTCATCACTGGGCATTCGCTATCTTTCTTATCGTTGCCATTGGCCTGTGCTGCCTGATGCTCGTCGGCGGCTGGTTTTTAGGGGGTCGCGCACGCGCGAGATCTAAAAACGTGCCGTTTGAATCAGGTATCGACTCGGTCGGCACCGCCCGCCTGCGCCTGTCTGCCAAGTTTTATCTGGTAGCCATGTTCTTCGTTATCTTCGACGTTGAAGCGCTGTATCTGTTCGCATGGTCAACTTCTATCCGTGAAAGCGGCTGGATTGGCTTTGTGGAAGCTGCAATTTTTATTTTTGTGTTACTGGCAGGTCTGGTTTATCTGGTGCGTATTGGCGCGCTGGACTGGACGCCCGCGCGTTCACGCCGCGAGCGTATGAACCCGGAAACGAACAGTATCGCTAATCGTCAACGCTAACCGCGAGGCATTAAGATGGATTATACGCTCACCCGCATAGATCCTAACGGTGAGAACGACCGTTACCCCCTGCAAAAACAGGAGATCGTAACCGACCCCCTGGAACAAGAAGTTAACAAAAACGTGTTCATGGGCAAACTGCATGACATGGTTAACTGGGGCCGTAAAAACTCAATTTGGCCATATAACTTTGGCCTTTCCTGCTGCTACGTTGAGATGGTGACCTCGTTTACCGCCGTGCACGATGTGGCCCGTTTTGGTGCGGAAGTACTGCGTGCATCGCCGCGTCAGGCTGACCTGATGGTCGTAGCCGGAACCTGCTTTACCAAAATGGCGCCAGTTATTCAGCGCCTCTACGATCAGATGCTGGAACCGAAATGGGTTATTTCCATGGGCGCATGCGCCAACTCCGGCGGTATGTACGACATCTATTCTGTAGTGCAGGGCGTTGATAAATTTATTCCGGTCGATGTGTACATCCCGGGATGTCCGCCGCGCCCAGAAGCGTATATGCAGGCTCTGATGCTGCTGCAAGATTCCATTGGCAAAGAACGCCGTCCGCTCTCCTGGGTGGTTGGCGATCAGGGCGTTTATCGCGCCAATATGCAGTCAGAACGCGAGCGTAAACGCGGCGAACGTATTGCTGTAACGAATCTTCGTACACCAGACGAGATTTAATTTGCGCCTGTCGGCAGCAGCACTTCCTTCGCTTATCACTACATAAATAGCGCGAAGCACTGCCGACCACCACGGACCATTTGCAATGGTGAACAATATGACCGACTTAACCGCGCAAGACGCCGTATGGCAAACACGGGATCACCTTGATGACCCGGTCATTGGCGAACTGCGCAACCGTTTTGGGCCGGATGCCTTTACCGTTCAGGCGACTCGCACCGGGGTACCCGTTGTTTGGGTCAAGCGTGAACAATTACTGGAAGTTGGCGATTTCTTAAAGAGACTGCCGAAACCTTACGTCATGCTGTTTGACTTACACGGCATGGACGAACGTCTGCGTACGCACCGCGAAGGGTTACCTGCCGCGGATTTTTCCGTTTTCTATCACCTGATTTCCATTGAACGCAATCGCGATATCATGCTCAAGGTGGCTTTGTCTGAAAACGATCTGCGCGTACCGACCTTCACCAAACTGTTCCCGAACGCCAACTGGTACGAGCGTGAAACCTGGGAAATGTTTGGCATCGATATCGAAGGTCACCCGCACCTGACGCGTCTGCTGATGCCGCATACCTGGGAAGGTCACCCGCTGCGTAAAGACTACCCGGCGCGTGCGACCGAATTTGATCCGTTTGAGCTGACTAAAGCCAAACAGGATCTGGAAATGGAAGCGCTGACATTCAAACCTGAAGATTGGGGTATGAAGCGTAGTACCGAAAACGAGGACTTCATGTTCCTCAACCTCGGTCCTAACCACCCGTCTTCTCACGGTGCTTTCCGTATTGTGCTGCAGCTTGATGGCGAAGAAATCGTCGACTGCGTACCTGACATCGGCTACCACCACCGTGGCGCTGAAAAGATGGGTGAACGTCAGTCCTGGCACAGCTACATTCCGTACACCGACCGTATTGAGTACCTCGGCGGCTGCGTAAACGAAATGCCTTACGTACTGGCCGTTGAGAAGCTGGCTGGTATCACCACGCCGGATCGCGTCAACGTGATTCGCGTGATGTTGTCCGAACTGTTCCGTATCAACAGCCACCTGCTGTACATCTCCACGTTCATTCAGGACGTCGGCGCGATGACCCCGGTATTCTTCGCCTTTACCGACCGTCAGAAAATCTATGACGTGGTGGAAGCGATCACCGGTTTCCGTATGCACCCGGCCTGGTTCCGTATCGGCGGTGTGGCACACGATCTGCCGCGCGGTTGGGACAAGCTGCTGCGTGACTTCCTCGACTGGATGCCAAAACGTCTGGATTCTTACGAGAAAGCCGCACTGCGTAACACCATTCTGAAAGGCCGTTCGCAGGGCGTTGCCGCTTACGGTAAGAAAGAAGCGCTGGACTGGGGTTGTACCGGTGCTGCGCTGCGCGCGACCGGTATTGATTTCGACGTGCGTAAAGCGCGTCCGTACTCTGGCTACGAAAACTTTGACTTTGAAGTCCCGGTTGGCGGCGGCGTGTCCGACTGCTATACCCGCGTGATGCTGAAAGTTGAAGAGCTGCGCCAGAGTCTGCGCATCCTTGAGCAGTGCCTCAATAACATGCCGGAAGGCCCGTTCAAAGCGGATCACCCGCTGACGACGCCGCCGCCGAAAGAGCGCACGCTGCAACATATCGAAACCCTTATCACCCACTTCCTGCAGGTTTCGTGGGGTCCGGTTATGCCGGCAAACGAGTCCTTCCAGATGGTGGAAGCGACTAAGGGTATCAACAGTTACTACCTGACCAGCGATGGCAGCACCATGAGTTACCGTACCCGTATCCGCACCCCGAGCTATGCGCACCTGCAGCAGATCCCGGTAGCGGTACGTGGCAGCCTGGTGTCCGACTTAATCGTCCATCTGGGTAGTATCGATTTTGTTATGTCAGATGTGGACCGCTAATTATGCACGAGAATCAACAACCACAAACCGAGGCTTTTGAGCTGAGTGCGGCTGAGCGTGAAGCGATTGAGCACGAAAAGCACCACTACGAAGACCCGCGTGCGGCGTCCATTGAAGCGCTGAAAATCGTTCAGAAACAGCGTGGCTGGGTGCCGGATGGGGCGATCTACGCTATCGCTGATGTGCTGGGTATTCCGGCAAGCGATGTAGAAGGTGTTGCCACGTTCTACAGCCAGATCTTCCGCCAGCCGGTAGGTCGCCACGTGATCCGCTATTGCGACAGCGTGGTGTGCCATATCAACGGCTACCAGGGGATTCAGGCCGCGCTTGAGAAAAAACTCAACATCAAGCCGGGGCAGACGACCTTTGATGGTCGCTTTACGCTGCTGCCGACCTGTTGCCTGGGGAACTGCGATAAAGGGCCAAATATGATGATCGATGAGGATACTCACGCTCACCTGACCCCGGAAGGCATTCCCGAACTACTGGAGCGGTATAAATGAAAGACATTATCCGTACTCCCGAAACCCATCCGCTGACCTGGCGTCTGCGTGATGACAAACAGCCGGTCTGGCTGGACGAATACCGTAGCAAGAACGGCTACGAAGGTGCGCGTAAGGCCCTGACCGGGCTGTCACCGGACGAAATCGTTAATCAGGTAAAAGACGCTGGCCTGAAAGGGCGCGGCGGCGCGGGCTTTTCCACCGGTCTGAAGTGGAGCCTGATGCCGAAAGACGAATCCATGAACATCCGTTACCTGCTGTGTAACGCCGATGAAATGGAGCCGGGCACCTATAAAGACCGTCTGCTGATGGAACAGCTGCCGCACCTGCTGGTGGAAGGCATGCTGATTTCCGCGTTTGCGCTGAAAGCGTACCGTGGTTACATCTTCCTGCGCGGTGAATATATCGAAGCTGCCGTGCATCTGCGTCGCGCGATCGCCGAAGCGACCGAAGCCGGTCTGCTTGGTAAAAACATCATGGGCACTGGTTTCGACTTCGAACTGTTTGTCCACACCGGGGCAGGGCGTTACATCTGCGGTGAAGAAACCGCGCTGATCAACTCCCTCGAAGGTCGCCGTGCTAACCCACGTTCCAAGCCGCCGTTCCCGGCAAGCTCTGGCGCATGGGGCAAACCGACCTGCGTAAACAACGTCGAAACCCTGTGTAACGTACCGGCTATCCTCGCGAACGGCGTGGAGTGGTACCAGAACATTTCGAAGAGCAAAGACGCGGGCACCAAGCTGATGGGCTTCTCTGGTCGCGTGAAGAATCCTGGCCTGTGGGAACTGCCTTTCGGTACTACCGCGCGTGAGATCCTCGAAGATTACGCGGGTGGCATGCGCGATGGACTGAAGTTCAAAGCCTGGCAGCCTGGCGGCGCAGGGACTGACTTCCTGACCGAAGCACACCTCGATCTGCCGATGGAATTCGAAAGCATTGGTAAAGCAGGTAGCCGTCTGGGCACCGCGCTGGCCATGGCTGTCGATCACGAGATTGGCATGGTTCCTTTGGTGCGTAACCTCGAAGAGTTCTTTGCCCGCGAGTCTTGCGGCTGGTGTACGCCGTGCCGTGACGGTCTGCCGTGGAGTGTGAAAATTCTGCGCGCGCTGGAGCGTGGCGAAGGCCAGCCAGGGGATATCGAGACACTTGAGCAACTGTGTCGTTTCCTCGGCCCGGGTAAAACCTTCTGTGCACACGCACCGGGCGCAGTGGAACCGCTGCAGAGCGCCATTAAATATTTCCGCGAAGAATTCGAAGCTGGCATCAAGCAGTCCTTCAGCAATACCCATCAGATTGGTGGTATTCAGCCGAACCTGCTGAAAGAGCGCTGGTGATTACAGGGTTAGCCCTGTATCGCGATAAGAAATTCGATTAACGCTCGGTTACGACCGAGCCAACTGGAAGCATGCTGACTATGGCTACGATTCATGTAGACGGCAAAGAATATGAGGTCAACGGAGCGGACAACCTGCTGGAAGCTTGTCTGTCTCTCGGCCTTGATATTCCGTACTTTTGCTGGCACCCGGCGCTGGGAAGCGTCGGTGCTTGCCGCCAGTGTGCGGTGAAGCAATATCAAAACGCGGAAGACACGCGTGGTCGCCTGGTGATGTCTTGTATGACACCGGCCACCGAAGGCACCTTTATTTCTATTGATGACGAAGAAGCGAAACAGTTCCGCGAAAGCGTCGTGGAGTGGTTGATGACTAACCACCCGCACGACTGTCCGGTCTGTGAAGAGGGCGGCAACTGCCACCTGCAGGATATGACCGTCATGACCGGTCACAGCTTCCGTCGCTACCGCTTCACGAAGCGTACTCACCGTAACCAGGACCTGGGGCCGTTCATCTCTCACGAAATGAACCGCTGCATCGCCTGCTATCGCTGCGTACGTTACTACAAAGATTACGCCGATGGCGCGGATCTGGGCGTCTATGGCGCACATGACAACGTCTACTTCGGTCGCCCGGAAGACGGTACGCTCGAAAGCGAGTTCTCTGGTAACCTGGTAGAAATTTGCCCGACCGGCGTCTTCACTGATAAAACGCACTCCGAGCGTTATAACCGTAAATGGGACATGCAGTTTGCGCCGAGCATCTGCCAGCAGTGTTCCATCGGCTGTAACACCAGCCCGGGTGAACGCTACGGTGAACTGCGTCGTATCGAAAACCGTTATAACGGTACCGTTAACCACTACTTCCTCTGCGACCGTGGTCGTTTTGGCTATGGTTACGTGAACCTGAAAGACCGTCCACGTCAGCCGGTACAGCGTCGTGGCGATGACCTGATCACGCTGAACGCCGAGCAGGCGATGCAGGGCGCGGCAGATATTCTACGTCAGTCGAAGAAAGTAATTGGTATCGGCTCCCCGCGCGCCAGCGTTGAAAGTAACTTCGCGCTGCGTGAACTGGTGGGTGCGGATAACTTCTATACTGGTATCGCCCAGGGCGAGCAGGAACGTTTGCAACTGGCACTGAGCGTGCTGCGTGACGGCGGGATTCATACTCCGGCACTGCGCGAAATTGAATCTTATGATGCGGTTCTGGTGCTGGGCGAAGATGTCACCCAGACCGGCGCACGCGTTGCGCTGGCAGTGCGTCAGGCGGTGAAAGGTAAAGCGCGTGAAATGGCGGCGGCACAGAAAGTGGCTGACTGGCAGATCGCAGCAATCCTTAACATCGGCCAGCGTGCTAAGCACCCGCTGTTCGTTACCAACGTCGATAACACCCGTCTGGATGACATCGCCGCATGGACCTATCGTGCACCGGTTGAAGATCAGGCGCGTTTAGGTTTCGCTATCGCTCATGCGCTGGATAACAATGCTCCGGCGGTTGACGGTATCGACCGTGACCTGCAGAACAAAATTGACGTTATCGTTCAGGCACTGGCCGGGGCGAAGAAACCACTGATTATTTCCGGCACCAACGCTGGTAGCGCCGAAGTGATTCAGGCGGCTGCCAACGTGGCGAAGGCGCTGAAAGGCCGTGGCGCAGACGTTGGCATCACCATGATTGCTCGCTCTGTTAACAGCATGGGCCTGGGTATGATTGGCGGTGGTTCCCTTGACGATGCGCTGACCGAGCTGGAAACAGGTCGTGCTGACGCCGTTGTGGTGCTGGAGAATGACCTGCATCGCCATGCTTCAGCAACGCGTGTGAACGCTGCGCTGGCGAAAGCACCTCTGGTACTGGTCATTGACCATCAGCGTACGGCAATTATGGAAAACGCTCATCTGGTGCTTTCCGCCGCAAGCTTCGCCGAAAGCGATGGTACGGTGATTAACAACGAAGGCCGCGCCCAGCGTTTCTTCCAGGTTTATGATCCGTCCTACTACGACAGTAACACTATCATGCTGGAAAGCTGGCGCTGGCTGCATTCGCTGCACAGCACCGTGCAGAGCCGTGAAGTGGACTGGACGCAGCTCGACCACGTTATCGATGCGGTCGTTGAGAAGCTGCCGCAACTGGCGGGTATCAAAGATGCCGCGCCGGACGCAACCTTCCGTATCCGTGGACAGAAACTGGCACGTGAACCGCACCGCTACAGCGGTCGTACCGCAATGCGCGCCAACATCAGCGTACACGAACCGCGCCAGCCGCAGGACAAAGACACCATGTTCGCCTTCTCTATGGAAGGGAACAACCAACCGTCTGCGCCGCGTTCACAAATTCCGTTTGCCTGGGCTCCAGGCTGGAACTCCCCACAGGCGTGGAACAAGTTCCAGGATGAAGTGGGCGGTAAACTGCGTCATGGCGATCCGGGTGTGCGCCTGATCGAAGCTTCTGCGGATGGTCTGGATTACTTCACTACCGTTCCGGCGAGCTTCCAGGCTCAGGATGGTCAGTGGCGTATCGCGCCGTACTACCATCTGTTTGGCAGCGACGAAATGTCCCAGCGTGCGCCGGTCTTCCAGACCCGTATGCCGCAGCCGTACATCAAACTCAACCCGGCTGATGCCGCGAAGTTGGGTGTTAATGCCGGTACGCGCGTTTCTTTCAGCTACGATGGCAACACGGTTACATTGCCGGTTGAAATAGCCGAAGGATTAACGGCAGGGCAGGTTGGTTTGCCGATGGGTATGCCTGGCATCGCGCCGGTTTTGGCTGGTGCGCGTCTTGAGGATCTGCAGGAGGCACAACAATGAGTTGGATTACACCCGATCTGATTGAGATCCTGCTGAGCATTCTCAAAGCGGTCGTGATCCTGCTGGTGGTGGTCACCTGCGGGGCATTCATGAGCTTTGGCGAACGTCGTCTGCTGGGTCTGTTCCAGAACCGTTACGGACCGAACCGTGTTGGCTGGGGCGGTTCGCTCCAGCTGGTTGCGGACATGATCAAGATGTTCTTTAAAGAAGACTGGATCCCGAAATTCTCGGATCGCGTCATCTTTACCCTGGCACCGATGATCGCCTTCACCTCGCTGCTGCTGGCTTTCGCCATCGTGCCGGTGAGTCCGAACTGGGTGGTTGCTGACCTGAACATCGGGATCCTGTTCTTCCTGATGATGGCGGGCCTCGCGGTATACGCGGTACTGTTCGCCGGCTGGTCCAGTAACAACAAATACTCTTTGCTCGGTGCGATGCGTGCGTCTGCGCAGACGCTGAGCTATGAAGTGTTCCTCGGACTTTCCCTGATGGGCGTGGTGGCGCAGGCCGGTTCATTTAACATGACCGACATCGTCAACAACCAGGCTGATATCTGGAACGTTATTCCGCAGTTCTTTGGTTTTGTCACCTTTGCCATCGCGGGCGTGGCGGTGTGCCACCGTCACCCGTTTGACCAGCCAGAAGCCGAGCAAGAACTGGCCGACGGTTACCACATTGAATATTCCGGTATGAAATTCGGTCTGTTCTTCGTGGGTGAGTACATCGGTATCGTCACCATTTCTGCACTGATGGTTACCCTGTTCTTCGGTGGCTGGCATGGCCCGTTTTTACCGCCATTCGTCTGGTTCGCGCTGAAAACCGCGTTCTTCATGATGATGTTCATTTTGATTCGTGCGTCGTTACCGCGTCCTCGTTATGACCAGGTAATGTCCTTCGGCTGGAAAGTCTGTCTGCCGCTGACGCTCGTCAACTTGCTGGTAACGGCGGCTGTCATTCTCTGGCAGGCGCAATAAGGGACACAAAGACCATGACCTTAAAAGAATTGTTCGTAGGTTTCGGCACCCAGGTACGCAGTATCTGGATGATCGGCCTGCATGCGTTCGCGAAACGTGAAACGCAGATGTATCCGGAAGAGCCGGTCTATCTACCGCCCCGTTTTCGTGGTCGTATCGTTCTGACTCGTGATCCAGACGGTGAAGAGCGCTGCGTTGCCTGTAACCTGTGTGCGGTAGCGTGTCCGGTAGGCTGTATCTCTCTGCAAAAAGCAGAGACCAAAGATGGCCGCTGGTATCCGGAGTTTTTCCGCATTAACTTCTCACGCTGCATTTTCTGCGGCCTGTGCGAAGAAGCCTGTCCGACTACGGCTATTCAGCTGACTCCAGATTTCGAGCTGGGTGAGTACAAGCGCCAGGACCTGGTTTACGAGAAAGAGGATCTGCTGATCTCCGGTCCGGGCAAATACCCGGAATATAACTTCTACCGGATGGCAGGTATGGCAATCGACGGCAAAGATAAGGGCGAAGCAGAGAACGAAGCTAAGCCTATCGACGTCAAGAGCCTGTTACCGTAAGGAGAGGGGCAATGGAGTTCGCTTTTTATATCTGTGGCCTGATAGCCATTCTCGCAACCTTGCGGGTGATCACCCACACCAATCCGGTACACGCGTTGCTGTACCTGATTATTTCGCTGCTGGCGATTTCTGGGGTGTTCTTCTCGTTAGGCGCTTACTTCGCTGGTGCGCTGGAAATTATCGTCTACGCGGGCGCCATCATGGTGCTGTTCGTGTTCGTGGTGATGATGCTCAACCTTGGTGGTTCTGAAATTGAACAGGAACGTCAGTGGCTGAAACCGCAGGTGTGGATTGGTCCGGCGATTCTGTCGGCCATTATGCTGGTGGTTATTGTTTACGCCATTCTGGGCGTTAACGATCAGGGCATCGACGGCACGCCAATTAGCGCGAAAGCAGTCGGTATTTCCCTGTTCGGACCGTATGTACTGGCGGTTGAACTGGCTTCGATGCTGCTGCTGGCGGGTCTGGTTGTGGCCTTCCATGTGGGGCGCGAAGAGCGTTCTGGTGAAGTGCTGAGCAATCGCACCGACGACCGCGCGAAAAGAAAAACGGAGGAGCACGCATGATCCCCTTACAACATGGACTGATCCTCGCTGCGATCTTATTCGTGCTGGGCTTAACCGGTCTGGTTATCCGCCGCAATCTGCTGTTTATGCTGATTGGGCTGGAAATCATGATTAACGCCTCCGCGCTGGCCTTTGTGGTCGCCGGAAGCTACTGGGGCCAGACCGATGGTCAGGTGATGTATATTCTCGCCATCAGCCTTGCGGCTGCCGAAGCGAGCATTGGGCTTGCGCTGTTGCTGCAACTTCATCGCCGTCGCCAGAACCTGAACATCGATTCAGTAAGTGAGATGCGTGGATGAACATGCTTGCCTTAACCATTATTCTGCCATTTATTGGCTTTGTATTACTGGCGTTTTCTCGTGGTCGTTGGTCAGAAAATCTGTCCGCTACCGTGGGTGTCGGTTCGATCGGCCTGGCCGCGCTGGTGACTGCGTTTGTTGGCGTTGATTTCTTTGCCAATGGTCAGCAGGCTTACAGCCAGCCGCTGTGGACGTGGATGTCAGTCGGTGACTTCAACATCGGTTTTAACCTGGTGCTGGACGGCCTGTCGCTGACCATGCTCTCCGTGGTGACCGGCGTTGGTTTCCTGATCCACATGTTCGCTTCCTGGTATATGCGCGGAGAAGAGGGCTATTCTCGTTTCTTCGCCTACACCAACCTGTTTATCGCCAGCATGGTGGTTCTGGTACTGGCGGATAACCTGCTGCTGATGTACCTCGGCTGGGAAGGCGTGGGCCTGTGCTCCTATCTTCTGATTGGTTTCTACTACACCGATCCGAAGAATGGCGCTGCGGCAATGAAAGCCTTCGTGGTAACCCGCGTTGGTGACGTATTCCTGGCGTTCGCGCTGTTCATCCTCTACAACGAGCTGGGCACGCTGAACTTCCGCGAAATGGTGGAACTGGCGCCTGCGCACTTTGCAGACGGTAACAACATGCTGATGTGGGCAACCCTGATGCTGCTGGGCGGTGCGGTCGGTAAATCTGCACAGCTGCCGTTGCAGACCTGGCTTGCTGATGCGATGGCCGGCCCGACGCCTGTCTCCGCGTTGATCCACGCCGCGACGATGGTTACCGCTGGTGTCTACCTGATAGCTCGTACGCACGGCCTGTTCCTGATGACGCCTGAAATCCTGCACCTGGTGGGGATTATCGGTGCTATCACTCTGGTGCTGGCGGGTTTTGCTGCGCTGGTACAGACCGACATCAAACGCGTTCTTGCGTACTCCACCATGAGCCAGATTGGTTATATGTTCCTGGCTCTCGGCGTACAGGCGTGGGACGCGGCGATTTTCCACCTGATGACGCACGCCTTCTTTAAAGCGCTGCTGTTCCTGGCATCCGGCTCGGTTATCCTGGCTTGCCACCACGAACAGAACATCTTCAAGATGGGCGGGCTGCGTAAGTCAATTCCGCTGGTGTATCTCTGCTTCCTGATCGGTGGCGCGGCGTTGTCGGCTCTGCCGCTGATTACCGCTGGCTTCTTCAGTAAGGATGAGATTCTGGCCGGTGCAATGGCGAATGGTCATATTAATCTGATGGTTGCAGGTCTGGTCGGTGCATTCATGACCTCTCTGTACACCTTCCGTATGATTTTCATCGTGTTCCACGGTAAAGAACAAATTCACGCTCACGCAGGGAAGGGGATTACCCATCATCTGCCGCTGATTGTGCTGATGATCCTGTCCACCTTCGTTGGCGCGCTGATTGTGCCGCCGCTGCAGGGTGTACTGCCTGCGACGACAGAGCTTGAGCATGGTCGCGTCATGACGCTGGAAATTACCTCCGGTATCGTAGCGATTGCAGGCATCCTGATCGCAGCATGGCTGTGGCTGGGTAAACGCACGCTGGTGACGTCGATTGCGAACAGTGCGCCGGGCCGCCTGCTGGGTACCTGGTGGTATAACGCCTGGGGCTTCGACTGGCTGTACGACAAAGTGTTCGTCAAGCCGTTCCTGGGTGTTGCCTGGTTGCTGAAACGCGATCCGCTCAACTCAATGATGAACATTCCGGCGATCCTTTCCCGCTTTGCAGGTAAAGGCCTGCTGTTGAGCGAGAACGGTTATCTGCGCTGGTATGTTGCATCAATGAGCATCGGCGCCGTCGTTGTGCTGGCACTGTTGATGGTACTGCGTTGAGTTTGTTGGCTGGATGAACGATTGCCGGATGGCGCTGCGCTTATCCGGCCTACAAACCCAAAAATAATTTTTAGAATTCGTTGAAAATCTGTTCCTGATGTACAGGCGTCATCGGCGAAGTCAGACCGGAGACCGCCAGCGCAGAGCAACCGGAGCGTACTGAAGTACGTGAGGATTGCCAGCACTGCCGGGATTTGGGCTGACGAGTGAGATAGCCTGAGCAGGAGTAAATATAAGGGACATACTTAGCTATGTTATTACCCTGGTTGATATTAATTCCCTTTATCGGTGGCTTCCTGTGCTGGCAGACCGAACGCTTTGGCGTGAAGGTGCCGCGCTGGATCGCGCTGATTACCATGGGATTGACGCTGGCGCTTGGCCTGCAACTGTGGTTGCAGGGCGGCTATTCACTGACGCAATCCGCTGGCATTCCGCAGTGGCAGTCTGAATTTGTCCTGCCGTGGATCCCACGTTTTGGCATCTCTATTCATCTGGCTATCGACGGTCTGTCGCTGCTGATGGTAGTGCTGACTGGTCTGCTCGGTGTTCTGGCGGTACTTTGCTCCTGGAATGAAATCGAAAAATACCAGGGCTTCTTCCATCTGAACCTGATGTGGATCTTAGGCGGCGTGATCGGCGTGTTCCTTGCCATCGACATGTTCCTGTTCTTCTTCTTCTGGGAAATGATGCTGGTGCCGATGTACTTCCTGATCGCGTTGTGGGGGCATAAAGCCTCTGACGGTAAAACGCGTATCACGGCGGCGACCAAGTTCTTCATTTATACCCAGGCGAGTGGTCTGGTGATGTTGATTGCCATCCTGGCGCTGGTGTTTGTGCACTATAAAGCGACCGGTGTGTGGACCTTCAACTATGAAGAGCTGCTGAATACCCCGATGTCCCACGGTGTGGAATATCTGCTGATGCTGGGCTTCTTCATCGCCTTCGCGGTGAAAATGCCGGTGGTTCCGCTGCACGGCTGGTTGCCGGATGCGCACTCCCAGGCGCCGACGGCAGGTTCCGTTGACCTGGCGGGGATCTTGCTGAAAACCGCGGCTTACGGTCTGCTGCGCTTCTCTCTGCCGCTGTTCCCGAACGCGTCGGCGGAGTTTGCACCTATCGCAATGTGGCTGGGCGTTATCGGTATCTTCTATGGCGCGTGGATGGCCTTTAATCAGTACGATATCAAACGTCTGATCGCTTACACCTCCGTATCGCACATGGGCTTCGTACTGATTGCTATCTACACCGGCAGCCAGCTGGCGTACCAGGGTGCTGTTATCCAGATGATTGCGCACGGTCTGTCCGCAGCAGGTCTGTTCATTCTGTGTGGTCAGCTGTACGAACGTCTGCACACGCGTGATATGCGTATGATGGGCGGCCTGTGGGGCAAAATGAAATGGTTGCCTGCGCTGTCGATGTTCTTCGCAGTGTGTACGCTGGGTATGCCGGGTACAGGTAACTTCGTTGGCGAATTTATGATTCTGTTCGGCAGCTACCAGGTGGTTCCGGTCATTACCGTGATCTCGACTTTTGGTCTGGTGTTTGCCTCTGTTTACTCGCTGGCGATGCTGCATCGCGCTTACTTCGGTAAAGCGAAGAGCCAGATTGCCAGTGTTGAACTGCCAGGGATGTCGCTGCGTGAGCTGTTTATCATCCTGTTGCTGGTCGTGCTTCTGGTACTGCTTGGCTTCTATCCGCAGCCGATTCTGGATACCTCGCATTCTGCGATGAGCAACATCCAGCAGTGGTTTGTTAATTCCGTTACTACTACAAGGCCGTAAATCGCCATGACAATAACTCCACAACACCTGATTGCGCTGCTACCGCTGCTGATCGTCGGCTTGACGGTGGTGGTTGTGATGCTCTCCATTGCGTGGCGACGCAATCACTTCCTCAATGCCACGCTGTCGGTCATTGGGCTTAACGCCGCGCTGGTTTCGCTCTGGTTTGTTGGCCAGGCGGGCGCCATGGACGTCACCCCGCTGATGCGGGTTGACGGTTTCGCCATGCTCTACACCGGGCTGGTGCTACTGGCGAGTCTTGCCACCTGTACCTTCGCTTACCCGTGGCTGGAAGGCTACGATGACAACCGGGAAGAGTTCTACCTGTTGGTGCTGATTGCCGCACTTGGCGGTATTCTGCTGGCTAACGCTAACCATCTGGCGGCGCTGTTCCTTGGTATTGAGCTGATCTCTTTGCCGCTGTTTGGTCTGGTTGGCTATGCGTTCCGTCAGAAACGTTCGCTGGAAGCCAGTATCAAATACACCATTCTGTCTGCCGCAGCGTCTTCCTTCCTGCTGTTCGGTATGGCGCTGGTGTACGCGCAGTCTGGAAATCTGTCGTTTGTTGCACTCGGTAAGAGCCTCGGCGACGGCATGCTGCACGAACCGCTGCTGCTGGCTGGCTTCGGTCTGATGATTGTTGGCCTCGGCTTTAAACTCTCGCTGGTTCCGTTCCACCTGTGGACCCCAGACGTATACCAGGGTGCTCCTGCTCCGGTTTCCACCTTCCTGGCGACGGCGAGCAAAATCGCTATCTTCGGCGTGGTGATGCGTCTGTTCCTGTACGCCCCGGTAGGGGATAGCGAAGCGGTACGTATCGTACTGGGCGTAATTGCCTTTGCTTCCATCATCTTCGGTAACCTGATGGCGCTGAGCCAGACCAACATTAAACGTCTGCTCGGTTACTCTTCTATCTCTCACCTCGGTTACCTGCTGGTGGCGCTGATTGCTCTGCAGAGCGGCGAGATGTCGATGGAAGCGGTTGGTGTTTACCTGGCCGGTTACCTGTTCAGCAGCCTCGGCGCGTTCGGTGTGGTCAGCCTGATGTCCAGCCCGTACCGCGGCCCGGATGCGGACTCTCTGTTCTCCTACCGTGGTCTGTTCTGGCATCGTCCAATCCTCGCGGCTGTGATGACGGTGATGATGCTGTCTCTGGCAGGTATCCCGATGACGCTGGGCTTTATCGGCAAGTTCTACGTACTGGCAGTCGGTGTGCAGGCTAATCTGTGGTGGCTGGTTGCCGCAGTGGTAGTCGGTTCCGCGATTGGTTTGTACTACTACCTGCGTGTTGCCGTGAGCCTGTACCTGAGCGCACCGCAACAGCTGAACCGTGATGCGCCGTCTAACTGGCAGTACAGCGCGGGCGGTATCGTAGTGCTGATTTCTGCCCTGCTGGTTCTGGTGCTGGGTATTTACCCACAACCGCTGATCAGCATTGTGCAGTTAGCGACTCCGCTGATGTAAACGAAATGCAGAAACGAAAAAACCCGCCTTGGCGGGTTTTTTTATGCGTGAAATACGGTCAGTTTAATAGCTGACGGCTCACCAGCGGACCGCTGATGCCTTTCGCTGTGCGATCCATCACTTCCTGGATCACTGAAGAAAGCTCATTGACTTCGAATTTGGCCACGTAGCCATCCGCTTTTACTCGGCGAACGTGATCTTCGTTCGCGCTACCGGAAAGCGAAGAGTGGATAACGACCGGGATTTTCTTCAGACGTTCGTCGGTTTTTATCTTACGGGTAAGCGTAAAACCGTCCATCTCCGGCATTTCGAGATCGGTGAGCACCAGGGCGATCTTCTCACTGATTGGCTTGCCCTCCGCCTGCGCTTCTGCGGAAAGCTGCTGTATTTTTTCCCACGCATCCTGACCTGTTACATGCATCAGATGCGGGATCTCCATGGCGTTAAGCCCTTTTTCCAGCATGGCGCGGGCCACTTTGGAATCATCAGCCACAATCGCCACCGCACCCGGCGTGATGTTGAATTTATTGGTTTTAAGATCGGTTGCGCGCAGGTCGTGGTTCGCCGGTACGATGTCGTACAGGATCTGCTCAACGTCGAGCACCAGCGCCAGGTTGTTAGTCTCTTTGTTGTCGTCCAGGCAAGCGATACTGGTGATATAGCGACCATTAACGGCTTTCTCGGCGGTATGCACCTGTTGCCAGTCCAGGCGCATAATGTTTTCCACTGACTCCACAGCAAACGCCTGGACGCTGCGGGCATATTCTGTGATCAACAGGATGTTGAGTCCGGTCTCTGGCTTACAGCCCGCAACGGCGGGCAGGTCAATCACCGGGATCACCTGATCGCGAATATTAACCATACCCAGTAACGGGGCCTTCATACCCGCCGGACGCGTAAAGGTCGGCATCGGCACGATTTCACGTAGCTTGAATACGTTGATGCCAAACAGCTCTGATTTCTGCTCCTCAACAGATTTGCCGAGGCGAAACAGCAGCAGTTCAAAACGGTTAGACAGGGTTAGGTTTGTCCTGTCATCAATATCTTTCTGGAAATTGTTCATCCTGTCCTCAGTGTGAAAGCCAGCCTTTCCACTGTTATCGGCACTGAGGCGGAAAAATAGAGCGTTAAACGCTGAAAATGGCGAAATCGTGAGCCAGTGCCGTGTCTGGAAATATTGTTTTGCACTCTGCGAGTAAGCGCTGGCAGCCTTTTTCATCGTAGCGTGAGCTAACGTGGGTCATTATCAGACGTCCCACTCCGGCATCCAGCGCCAGCTGTGCGGCTTGTCGGGTTGAGCTGTGCCCGCGACTGTTTGCTTTTTCCTCCATTGACGCGTCCAGCGTGGTTTCGTGTACCATGACATCTACACCTCGAGCCAGTTCAATGGCGGACGCGCAGGGTCCTGTGTCACCGAAAATAGCGACTGATTTTCCCCTGGTGGGCGGGGAAAGAAAATCGGCACCGTTAATCGCTCGACCATCCTCCAGCACGATGGTTTTTCCGGCTTTCAAATCCTGAAACCACGGGCCCGCTTTAACGTCTGCCGCCTTCAGGGCATTGGCGTCAAGCGCACCCGGTTTATCGTGCTCTTGAATGCGAAAACCGTAGCATTCCAGCGGATGCGCCAGCGGGTACGCCGTTACTTTTCGCAGGCCGTCATCCACAATCTCACCCGCGGTAATTTCCACAATATCCAGCGGATAATCGGTCCAGGAGCCGCTCAGACGCAATGCGGTTTCGGTAAACTCTCGCAACCCTTTTGGCCCGTAGAGCGTCAGAGGCTGGACATTGCCGGCCATTGAGCGACTGCACAGTAGCCCCGGTAAACCAAACAGGTGATCGCCGTGCAGATGGCTGATAAAAATACGATCGAGTTTTCCTGGATTGAAAGGCGTGGTGAGCATCTGATGCTGCGTCCCTTCGCCGCAATCAAAAAGCCACAGCCCCGCCTGAGTCGGGTGTTGCAGATTCAGTAAAATTGCCGTTACATTGCGTGAGCGCGTGGGGACTCCCGCAGACGTGCCTAAAAATAGTAATTCCATCTTTGCGTTACACTTTTCGCCATCAATAAGGCAGGGTGTTCAGGTTATCACAACATAGGGGCAGACAATGATTCACTGGCAAGATCTCCACCATGCAAAGCTGAGTACCCAACAACTGTACGCACTACTTCAGCTACGATGCGCGGTGTTTGTAGTTGAGCAACAGTGTCCGTACCAGGATGTGGATGGCGATGACCTGGCTGGAGAGAATCGGCATATTCTGGGCTGGCATAACGATGAGCTGGTGGCGTATGCGAGGATTCTGAAAAGCGATGACGAGCTGGAGCCGGCAGTGATTGGTCGGGTGATTGTAAGCGAAGCGCTGCGTGGTGAAAAACTGGGGCAACAGCTAATGGCCCAGACGCTGGCATCCTGCGTGCAACACTGGCCGCACAAGGCGTTGTATCTGGGCGCGCAGGCGCATCTGCAATCGTTCTATGCGCGCTTTGGCTTTGTTCCGGTGACGGATATCTATGACGAAGATGGTATTCCACACGTCGGAATGGCGCGGGAAGCACATCAGGCGTAAACAGGCGCAATCAGTCCAGGTTGTCTATAGTTAGCGGGTACGTCAATAGAAAGGGAGAATATAATGTCTTTTCATTCTTATGAATCACGTATCGATGATGATCTGGAATTATTAAGCGAAACGCTGGAAGAGGTGCTGCGTTCTTCTGGCGACCCAGCAGATCAAAAATACCTTGAGTTAAAAGCGCGGGCAGAGCGGGCGTTAGAAGAGGTGAGAAATCGCGTCAGCCATGCTTCTGATAGCTACTATTACCGTGCGAAAAAAGCCGTTTGTCGGGCGGATGACTATGTGCACGAAAAACCCTGGCGCGGAATCGGCGTTGGCGCCACAGTCGGTTTAGTGATGGGATTATTGTTAGCGCGGCGATAAATTCCGTTCTGTCATCGCATTTGTACGTACTCCCTAACTGGGGGTACTGCTTTTTCTGCTCAGTACCCCGTATAATGAGAGGTTTTTAACAGGGAGAGGTCCGCGTGCATTCAATCACTACTGCGCTGGAAAGTCTGATGCGTCATTTATCGCAAGAGATGCCAGCAGCACCTGGAATTCGTATTTACGATATACCTTTCCCACTGAATGATGCGTTTGACGCTTTAGGATGGCTGGCCAGTCAACCCGTCTGGCCCCAGTTTTACTGGCAGCAGCGTAACGGCGATGAAGAAGCCGCCGTATTAGGGGCCGTCGCCGCATTTTCCTCGCTGGAATCAGCCCAGCAATTTTTACATCAGCATGATAATCATCCCGACCTGCGCATCTGGGGCCTGAATGCCTTTGAGCCTCAGCGTGGCAATTTACTGCTGCCGCGGCTGGAGTGGCGACGTTGTGCCGGAGTGGCGAGCTTACGCTTACATCTCTATAGCGACGTGTCGCTACGTGAAGACGCTGCGCAAGCGATCGCCTTCATCTCATCGCTTGCTCCCGTAAAACCGCTCCCTGCATTGCGTTTGAATTTGACGGGAGAACAGCACTGGCCGGAGAAAGCTGGCTGGATAGACCTGATAAAACTCGCTACTCAAACGATCGCAGGAGAAGACCTCGATAAGGTCGTGCTGGCGCGGGCGACCGATTTACAGTTTTCTCAGTCGGTTAATGCCGCTGCCGTGATGGCTTCCAGCCGTCGCTTAAATCTGAACTGCTACCATTTCTTTATGGCATTCTCCGCCGACACCGCTTTTCTTGGCTCTTCTCCTGAACGTCTGTATCGACGACGTGATACGGCGCTGCGCACCGAGGCGCTGGCCGGAACTGTGGCCAATCACCCTGAGGATCATCGGGCCTGGCAATTGGGCGACTGGCTAATGAAAGATGACAAAAACCAGCGCGAGAATATGCTGGTGGTCGAAGATATTTGCCAGCGGCTACAAGGCTGTACGCAAACTCTCGATGTGCTGCCACCGCAGGTGCTCAGGCTGCGTAAAGTGCAGCACCTGCGCCGTTGCATCTGGACGGAACTGAATCAGGCCGACGATACGCTTTGCCTGATGCAGCTCCAGCCAACGGCGGCCGTTGCCGGTATTCCGCGTGAGCTGGCGCGTGAGTTCATCCAACAAAATGAACCCTTTGAACGCGAGTGGTATGCCGGTTCAGCGGGTTATCTTTCTTTGCGCCAAAGCGAGTTTTGTGTGTCATTGCGTTCGGCGAAAATTAGCGCAAACGTGGTACGCCTGTATGCCGGGGCAGGGATTGTACGTGGCTCAGATCCTGAGCAGGAATGGCAAGAAATAGACAATAAAGCGGCAGGGTTACGTACTTTATTACAGATGGAAGGATAGTGATTTCGTGTATATTTCCGATTCATATCAAAAATCCATTTATTCGATTCTCTATACTGTGTCGCAATATTGATACCGGACAATCTCATGTCAGTAAGCGCATTTAACCGACGCTGGGCGGCGGTCATTCTGGAAGCACTCACTCGCCACGGCGTCAGGCATGTCTGCATTGCCCCTGGCTCTCGTTCTACACCGTTGACGCTGGCGGCAGCGGAAAACCCCGCATTCATCCACCACACCCATTTTGACGAGCGCGGTCTTGGGCATCTGGCTTTAGGTCTGGCAAAAGTCAGCCGGCAGCCTGTCGCCGTGATTGTGACGTCCGGTACCGCGGTGGCGAATTTATATCCCGCGTTGATTGAAGCGGGCCTGACCGGTGAAAAACTGATTTTACTTACGGCAGACCGACCGCCAGAGCTTATCGACTGTGGCGCGAACCAGGCGATTCGTCAGGCCGGAATGTTTGCCTCGCATCCATCGCAAACGCTCTCTTTACCGCGTCCGACTCAGGACATTCCGGCAAGCTGGCTGGTGTCCACTATTGATAATGCGTTAGCTGCCCTGCATAGCGGGGCGGTTCATATCAATTGCCCGTTTGCGGAACCGCTGTATGGCGATATGGACGAAACGGGGATTGCCTGGCAGCAGCGCCTCGGCGACTGGTGGCAGGACGATAAACCCTGGCTGCGAGAAGCGCGTCGGCTGGAAAGCGACAAACAGCGCGACTGGTTTTTCTGGCGACAAAAACGCGGCGTAGTCATTGCCGGTCGCATGAGCGCGGAAGAAGGTAAGAAGGTTGCGCAGTGGGCGCAGACATTAGGCTGGCCGCTGATTGGCGATGTTCTGTCGCAAACCGGACAACCGCTGCCGTGCGCCGACCTGTGGCTGGGAAATGCGAAAGCTGTAGCTGAATTGCAGCAGGCGCAGATTGTGGTGCAGCTTGGTAGCAGCCTGACCGGAAAACGTCTGCTGCAATGGCAGGCCAGCTGCGATCCGCAGGAATACTGGATTGTCGATAATATCGAAGGCCGCCTCGATCCGGCCCATCATCGCGGCCGCAGGTTGGTAGCGAAAGTTGGCGACTGGCTGGAGCTACATCCGGCGGAGAAACGTCAGCCCTGGTGTATTGAGATCCCTCGTCTGGCGCAACAGGCCTGGCAGGCGGTAGAAGCCCGTCGCGAGGCGTTTGGTGAAGCGCAACTAGCCCACCGTATCCGCGACTACTTGCCGGAGCAGGGCCAGCTGTTCGTGGGTAACAGTCTGGTGGTGCGCCTGATTGATGCGCTGTCGCAGCTTCCGGCTGGTTACCCGGTCTATAGCAACCGTGGCGCGAGCGGTATTGATGGCCTGCTGTCAACGGCAGCAGGTGTACAGCGTGCCAGCGCGAAATCGACGCTGGCGATTGTTGGCGATTTATCTGCATTGTATGACCTGAATGCGCTGGCATTATTGCGCCAGGTATCCGCGCCGTTTGTCCTGATAGTGGTCAATAATAACGGCGGGCAGATTTTTTCCCTGCTGCCGACGCCAGCCAGCGAACGCGAACGGTTCTATCTGATGCCGCAGAACGTACATTTCGAGCATGCTGCCGCCATGTTTAACCTTAAATACCAGCGCCCGGAAAACTGGGAGCAGCTGGAGAGCGCGTTGACTAACGCGTGGCGTACACCTGCGGCCACGGTGATTGAGCTGGTGGTGAACGAAACTGACGGGGCGCAAACCTTGCAGCAACTGCTGGCGAAGGTAAGTCACCTATGATCCTGCATGCGCAGGCGAAAGAGGGGCAGACGGGGTTTCCCTGGCTGGTTTTCCTGCACGGTTTCTCTGGTGATTGTCAGGAATGGCAGACGGTCGGCGAAGCGTTTCAGGATTATTCGCGGCTATACATCGACCTGCCGGGACACGGTGGCTCCGCTGACATCAGCGTGAGCGGGTTCGATGATGTCAGCGTTTTGCTGCGTAATACTCTACTTAGTTACAACATACTTAACTGCTGGCTGGTGGGATACTCTCTTGGCGGCAGAGTCGCGATGATGGCGGCCTGTCAGGAGATGCCCGGGCTTTGTGGTCTGGTGGTTGAGGGTGGACATCCCGGCTTGCAAAGCGAAGAAGCGCGCGTTCAGCGTCGACTCTCGGATGGCCGCTGGGCTGCACGTTTTCGCGCAGAGTCGCTACGTGAGGTGTTTAATGACTGGTATCAACAGCCCGTTTTTTCCTCGCTGAACGCGGCACAAAGAGAGGCGCTGGTCGCTCTGCGTAGCCAGAATAATGGGCAAACGCTGGCGGCAATGCTGGAGGCCACCTCGCTTGCCGTACAACCTGATTTACGTGCGCAACTCACGATGCGCACATTTCCGTTTTATTATTTATGTGGTGAACGTGACGATAAATTCCGCGCTCTGGCGGCGGAAATATCAGTACCAAACCATGTGATTCGTAATGCCGGACACAACGCGCATCGGGACAACCCCGCGGGCGTAGTGGACTGTCTGGCTCAGATTCTGCGTCGCTGACTATAGGACATTTTATGATCTATCCTGATGAAACAATGCTTTACGCACCGGTAGAATGGCACGATTGCTCTGAAGGCTATACCGACATTCTTTACGAGAAATCCACCGACGGTATCGCAAAAATCACCATTAATCGTCCGCAGGTACGCAATGCTTTCCGTCCGGTCACCGTGAAAGAGATGATCCAGGCGCTGGCGGATGCTCGCTATGATGACAACATCGGCGTCATTATTCTGACTGGTGCTGGCGACAAAGCGTTCTGCGCAGGCGGCGATCAGAAAGTGCGTGGTGACTACGGCGGATACCAGGATGACTCCGGTGTGCATCACCTGAACGTACTGGACTTCCAGCGCCAGATTCGTACCTGTCCGAAACCGGTAGTAGCGATGGTTGCTGGTTTCTCCATTGGCGGTGGCCATGTACTGCACATGATGTGTGACCTGACCATTGCGGCTGAAAACGCTATTTTCGGTCAGACCGGCCCGAAAGTCGGTTCCTTTGACGGCGGTTGGGGCGCTTCCTACATGGCGCGCATCGTCGGTCAGAAAAAAGCGCGTGAAATTTGGTTCCTTTGCCGTCAGTACGATGCTAAACAGGCGCTGGATATGGGTCTGGTCAACACCGTGGTTCCGCTGGCGGATCTGGAAAAAGAGACCGTACGCTGGTGCCGTGAAATGCTGCAAAACAGCCCAATGGCGCTGCGCTGCCTGAAAGCCGCACTGAACGCCGACTGTGATGGTCAGGCTGGTCTGCAGGAGCTGGCAGGTAACGCCACTATGCTGTTCTACATGACGGAAGAAGGTCAGGAAGGCCGTAACGCCTTTAACCAAAAACGTCAGCCTGATTTCAGCAAATTCAAACGGAATCCGTAATGCGTAGCGCGCAGGTATACCGCTGGCAGATCCCCATGGACGCGGGGGTGATTCTGCGCGACAGGCGGTTAAAAACGCGTGACGGGTTGTACGTTTGTCTTCGTGACGGTGAGCGAGAAGGGTGGGGAGAGATCTCCCCGCTGCCGGGCTTCAGTCAGGAAAGCTGGGAAGAGGCGCAAACCGAGCTGCTGGCCTGGGTGAAAGGCTGGCTGCAAGGGGATGACTCCTTACCGCAACTGCCTTCGGTCGCCTTTGGCGTAAGCTGTGCGCTGGCCGAACTGACTGGCGTATTGCCACAGGACGCGGACTATCGTGCTGCGCCGCTGTGCACGGGCGATCCTGACGATCTGGTGCTACAACTGGCGGACATGCCGGGCGAAAAAGTGGCGAAGATCAAGGTCGGTCTGTATGAAGCGGTCCGTGACGGCATGGTAGCCAATCTGCTGCTTGAGGCGATCCCGGAGCTGCATTTGCGACTTGACGCCAACCGGGCCTGGACGCCGTTGAAAGCTCAGCAGTTCGCGAAATACGTTAATCCGGAGTATCGCGGACGCATTGCCTTCCTCGAAGAACCGTGCAAAACCCGCGACGACTCCCGTGCCTTCGCGCGTGAAACCGGCATTGCCATCGCCTGGGATGAAAGCCTGCGTGAAGCGGATTTCACCTTCGAAGCCGAAGAAGGCGTCAAGGCCGTTGTTATCAAACCTACGCTGACCGGCAGTCTCGATAAAGTCCGTGAACAGGTGGCTGCGGCGCATGCGCTTGGTCTTACTGCCGTTATCAGTTCGTCAATCGAGTCGAGTCTGGGCTTAACCCAGCTGGCGCGAATTGCCGCATGGTTAACGCCGCAGACCATTCCGGGTCTGGATACCCTGAGCCTGATGCAGTGCCAGCAGGTTCGCACCTGGCCGGGTAGCACGTTGCCGTGTATCGACGTTGATGCGCTGGAACGTCTGCTATGACCCAGCAGGAAAGGTCCGATAGCGTGAGCTTATCGGGCTTGGTACAACCGGGTGACTGGCCGTGGCGTCACTGGCGACAGGTTCGTGCGAAGGTGCCAGCCTTACGCCTCAACGATGAGGTATTAAGCTGGAGCGATCTCTGCACACGTGTAGATCAGCTGGCCTGCGGTTTTGCCGCTCAGGGCGTGGAAGAGGGCGATGGTGTTCTGCTTCGCGCGTGGAATCATCCGCGCGCTTTGCTGGCCTGGCTCGCGCTGCTGCAATGTGGGGCACGAGTTTTACCTGTGAACCCACAGTTGCCTCAGCCGCTGCTTGATGCGCTGATCCCGGACTTAACGCTACGTTTTGCGCTGGATCTGGAGGCCGCTATCGCACTTCCGGAACTCAGCCCGTTGCAGATGCAGCCATTGCCAGGCGATCACGCCGCAGCGTGGTTGCCTGAACGTTTGAGCACGATGACGTTAACTTCAGGTTCTACCGGATTGCCAAAAGCGGCTGTTCATACCTGTCAGGCGCATCTGGCAAGCGCGCAGGGCGTCCTGTCATTAATGCCGTTTGGTGCTGAGGATGACTGGCTGCTCTCGCTGCCGCTGTTTCATGTTTCCGGCCAGGGTATTTTGTGGCGCTGGTTGTTCGCCGGAGCGCGAATGACCGTGCGCGACAAGCAGCCGCTGGAGCAAATGCTGGCTGGATGTACCCACGCTTCACTGGTGCCCACGCAGCTGTGGCGCTTGCTGGTCAACAACACGCCAGTCACGCTCAAAGCGGTACTGCTGGGTGGCGCTGCAATTCCTGTTGAATTGACGGAGCAAGCGCGCGAGCAAGGGATTCGTTGCTGGTGCGGTTACGGATTAACGGAGTTTGCTTCTACGGTCTGTGCGAAAGAGGCGGATGGTCTGGCAGATGTGGGTTCCCCTCTGGCAGGCAGAGAAGTCAGAATCGTTGATGATGAAGTCTGGTTACGGGCTGCCAGCATGGCGCAAGGTTACTGGCGTAACGGACAGCTTATTCCTTTAGTGAACGCGGAAGGCTGGTTTGCAACCCGCGATCGCGGCATGCTAAAGGACGGCAAGTTAACGATTGTCGGTCGTATGGATAATCTGTTTTTTAGCGGCGGGGAAGGTATACAGCCGGAAGAAGTGGAACGCGTGATTGCAGCGCATCCGCATGTTCTACAAGCCTTTATTGTGCCGATAGAAGACAAAGAGTTTGGCCATCGCCCGGTGGCGGTCATTGAGTATGACGCTAATGCTGGAGAAACTAATCTCGCAGTGTGGGTAAAAGATAAGCTGGCCCGCTTTCAGCAGCCGGTATGTTGGCTAACATTGCCGCCCGAGCTCAAAGCTGGAGGAATTAAAATTTCGCGCCGTGCGTTATTGGATTGGGTAAGCGCTTCATCATTAACATTAAGAAAACATTAACAGTATTTCTCGTTTTTGTCATTCCGCAGCTATTGTCTTTTTGTTTACCTGCTAAAGTGTAACCTATTGTGAAATTTATTAACAAAAGGTGCGCTATGGAATGGCATGTGAAGAAGTCTTGCTGTCACAAAAAAGCAGGGAAGCTCTATATCGTACTTTGCGATAGCGGTGGTTCGCTAAAGATGCTTGCTGAGGCGCAATCTTCCGAGCGGGTTAAGCCCGGCGATCTCCTTTCACCGCTGAAGGATGCACAGTATTGTATTAACCGCGATAAATCCCGGGTCATTAAGGTAATTGATGCCAGACAGTACATCTGTGATGAATGGGAACGTCTGTTACGACAGTCTGAAGATAAGTAATCTCAGGGTTGGTGTTTGCGTGAAGGCAGAAAAATCGTCATTAGCCCTGCCATGATGCACAGTACCCCTGCCAGCGCTTTCACTGAAAATGTTCCCTGCCAGCCGGGTAGGATCATTGAGGCAACCCACACCAGCACATAGCTCAGGCTGAGTAGGGCATAGGCTTTGCTCAGCGCGAGTTGGTGTAGGGCTTTATGCCAGCAAATCACTGACAGTAAATACCCTGTCAATCCGGCATATAAAGCAAACGCTCCGATACTGACAGAGAATACGGCAGAGATGAACGCCAGCGGCTGCAGCATTGGCGGCAGATTATCCATCGCAAAGCCGAGGCTCAACTGGGCGATAGAGGTGATCATCACGCTACATAATCCCCAAAATACGCCCATTACACTGCACTCCCAAGAATAAATATGCCGGTAATGATCAGCCCAACGCCCAGCCAGTGGCGGGTTGTTACGGGTTCGCGCCAGATTTTCCATGCGGCGAGAGTAACCCAGACAAAGTTAAGGCTCAGCATGGGATAGGCAATACCGACAGGAATGTTTTGTAAAACCGCCAGCCATAGCAGCATGGCCAGGCCGAGGCTTGCCAGAGCAAGCCCAATCCATTGCGTAATGTAGCGTTTTCGCGCACGAACAGACACCGGTCGGGTCGCCTGCTTCTGGCATAGCTGGCCGCAGACGCTGAGCAGGCTGGCGAGGACTAAGGCTATCCAGATCATTTGGGCCGATACTGAATCAGGACCAGACGCCCCTGATTATCAATGTAGTCAGCGGGAGGGATGGCAAGTTGATTAATATCTTCATTCTTATCAATCGAGAGCACGAGCGTAATGTTTCCTTGCTGTCGATGTTGCGCTAACCAGTCGGCAAAGCCTTCCCGGCTGACAAAGCGACCCTGGGCATCCGGGTAGTTGAGGCCATATTTTAACTCGCCCGTTTGTCCGTACATCATGATGTCGTCGCGCTTCAGGCTCCAGGCCAGTCCCGCAGCGACGCCAACGCTGTCGGTGAGAATATAACGGCTCGGCTCCAGCGATTCTTTGGTCATCTCGACAAAAAACTGCGGCTGTTTAGATTCCATCACCCGGTCAGGAATGGAGAAGCCAAATAACAGCGCCAGCCCTAATGGGCATAGTGCTGCGAATTTCCAGTTCTTCTCGCGGTTATTTAGCGTATACCAGCCAAAAAGCGTCCAGATGATAAAGATGCCCCAGGCACAAAAAACCTTATACGTTTCGATATGCGACCAGACTGGCGTCTTCAATGGACCCAGCGTGGAAACAATAAACGTGGCGACGATGCCGACGATGCCGAACAGCACGTTGATCCAACCATTCACGCGCAGCGCGGTCGAGCCTTTTTCCGCAGCCTGCAGGCCGAAGCGCGCCGTTAATATCGCCAGCGGCGCGAAGCAGGAAAGAATATAGGTCGGCAGTTTTCCTTTCGCGATGCTGAAAAACAGGATTGGCATAATAATCCAGCTTAACAGGTACAGAGCACTGCGCGGAACATCCCGCTCACGCCAGCCCGTACGCAGCGCGCCGGGGAGTAGCCCGAGCCACGGTAATGTGCCTGCCACAAATATCGGGATGTAGTACCAGATAGGAGCCTTATGCTGGGCATCATCCTGCGCAAAGCGCTGAATATGTTCAACCCAGAAGAAGTAATGCCAGAAATCCGGCTCGCGTTGCGCAATCGCTATACCCCACGGTAGTACGATCGCGATGCAGCCGATCACCGCCAGCAGACCGTAGAGAATGAGGTCTTTCCAACGCTTTTGTGCAAAAACCCATGGTAATACGCTAAGCACAGGAACGGCGAGTGCCAGAAAACCTTTGGTCATTACACCCATACCGCAGGTCAGACCAAGCAGCAAAAAAGCGATGATTTTGCGTGTTCTGGTGGTGGCCTGCATGCCTTCCCAAAAACAGCACATGCCCGCCATCAGCCAAAGCGCAATGATGGGATCAAGTACCGCGTAGGTGCCGATGCTGTAAACCGAAAAAAACGTTAAAAAGATAGCGGAGGAGAGTACGGCGGTACGCTTATCCTGCCACAGTCGCATGGCAAGCCAGGCTACCAGTAGCGCCGTCATCAAAGTGGCAAAAATAGCCCCCGCTCTGACGCCAAAATTATTGGCGCCAAACAACCATTGTCCGATGCTGTTCAACCAGTATCCGGCAATTGGTTTTTCAAAATAACGCAGCCCTAAAAAGTGTGGAACGATCCAGTCACCAGAGTTGAGCATTTCCCGGCTGATTTCAGCATAGCGCGTTTCATCAGGCTGCCAGAGCATACGGCTGTTGATAGGTAAAATAAAATACAGTGCGATTAAAGCGATAAATGCCAGAGTGTAGCGGGCAGCAGATTTCATTGTGTCACACTCAACGGTTGTTGGCAGCCGAGCCATCCCTCTCTGCCGGGTATTTTTCCACGTACGATCTGTCCTAACGGCAGTGTACTGATGTCGTCAGGTAACAGCTCGCCAAGCGGGCAGAATGTCATCCCCATGTCCGCGGCGCGAGTAAGCAGCTCGTCAAAATTCTGATGAAAGGCGATGCCTTCAACTTCCGCATGAATGGTGTACACCGGTGTTCCTCTGCTCATCTGGATGTGGGAGAGGATATAAGAGTTGAAGTCCACCGCCTGGACCTCCTGGCCAACCACCTCATCCCATGTTGGTAGGGTGACGGGAATTTGTGGCGTCCCCGTTTTCCCGGATTCCAGCACCGGACGAAATAACGACGTTCCCCGACAGTCACTGTTATAGCGCAGATGGAATGCTTCTTTGGCATGGACGACACGGTTGTCGGCACGCCATCCGGCAACGGCAGAGCAGGAGACTGGCTGACCGATGATGGCTTCAAGTGCGGTGATGCCTTGCGAAATATCATCAATCAGCTGTTTGTCATTCCAGTTTCCGCTTCGTGCCTGCCAGGCGTGATGATCCCAGGCATGCAAACCGGTTTCATGAATCTGGGCGGTTTGTGCAATGATTGCCGCGTTGGCCTGGCCAATCTCTTTTCCCGGCCATGCGGTTCCCGCCAATAAAATATCCCATCCGTAGAGCGATGCTGCGTTTGAACGCAGCATTTTCCACAGAAATTGCGGCTTCACAAGACGCCAGAGATGGCGCCCCATGTTGTCAGGCCCAACGCTAAAGAAAAAACTTGCCCGAACGTTATGTCGGTTTAATGTCTCCAGCAGGCGGGGCACGCCTTCGCGCGTCCCCCTGAATGTATCGACATCAATACGCAAGCCTACTTTGGTCATGATGTGTGTTCCGTGATATCCACACTGCGTAAGAAGAAGTCCAGCGTCTCTTCTACCGTTTCCTGCATCTCAATGGTCGGTTCCCAGTTCAGGCAGCGTTTTGCATTGCGAATGTTAGGCTTACGATGCTCAACGTCTTGATAACCTTTACCGTAGTAGCTGCTGCTTTCGACGTCACGGAAACCGGCAAACGGCGGGAAGTGGTTACGCAACGGATGTTTTTCAAAGCAGGAAAGCAGCATTTCTGCCAGTTCCTGAATACTTGCTTCGTTCTGCGGATTACCGATGTTGATAATCTCACCGTCACAGCGGCCGCCTTCGTTTTCAATGATGCGGTACAGAGCTTCGATACCATCACGAATGTCGGTAAAGCAGCGTTTTTGCTTACCGCCTTCAATCAGCTTAATCGGTGAACCTTCCACGAGGTTGAGGATCAGCTGTGTAATGGCGCGTGAGCTGCCGATACGCGCGGCGTTAAGGCTGTCCAGACGCGGTCCCATCCAGTTAAACGGGCGGAACAGGGTGAAGCGCAATCCCTCTTTTTCGCCGTACGCCCAGATAACACGGTCCAGTAACTGCTTGGATACGGAGTAGATCCAGCGTGGTTTATTGACCGGACCGACGATCAGATTCGAACTGTCTTCATCAAAGACTTTGTCGGTACACATGCCGTAGACTTCGGAGGTTGACGGGAAAATGATGCGCTTGCGGTATTTCACGCAGTAACGAATGATTTTCAGGTTTTCTTCAAAATCGAGCTCAAATACGCGCAGCGGGTTGCGGGTATATTCGATAGGCGTTGCGATCGCCACCAGCGGCAGCACAACGTCGCATTTTTTCACATGATATTCAATCCATTCGGAGTGAATGCTGATATCACCTTCGACGAAATGGAATCGCGGATGTTGCAGGAAACGCCCAATGGCGTCGCTGCCAATATCGAGTCCATACACTTCGTAATTATCTTCTTGCAGCAGGCGCTCGGTCAGATGGTTACCAATGAAGCCGTTAACGCCGAGGATCAGTACGCGAGTACGGCGTTTGCTGGTGGTCACTGACTGGCTGTTCAGGTGAGAACCTGGCACCAGACCCAGAACTTGCGCCAGTTGTGAACCCTGCATTGCAATACCATCGCCAGCTTGTCCGGTAATAATCTCCAGTGCACCATCGACACAGGCGATCAGTAAAGGAGACACGGAGATGACGGTGCCCGGCTGGGCCGCAATGTCGTTTGTGCAAACGCGCGATGACCAGACGGTGAACTTTTGTGTGCCAACATAGCTAAATGCGCCCGGCCACGGATCGCTGACGGCGCGGACCTGGTTATGTAACTCCGCGGCAGCTTTGTACCAGTCGAGGAAGCTATCTTCCGGAGTACGGCGGCTAAAACAGGTAGCCTCTGCTTCTTGTTGGGGGAGTTCTGCATAATCTCCCGTTTTAATCGCGGGCAGCGCCTCTTCCAGCAGGTGACGCGCTGCCTGGCACAGCTTATGGTGCAGCGTTAACGCCACATCATCTGGTGAAATAGCAACGCGCTGCTGGGCAACAATGGCACCGGCATCCGCGCGTTTGACCATGCGGTGAAGCGTGACGCCGGTTTCGGTTTCGCCATTGACCAATACCCAGTTCAGCGGGGCGCGACCACGGTATTTCGGCAGCAGCGAGCCGTGCAGATTAAATGCGCCCTTAGGGGCAAGACTGAGGATCTCATCACTCAGTAAATGGCGATAGTAGAATGAGAAGATAACATCCGGCGCCAGTTGGCTAATGCGCTCAACCCACAGGGGATGATTAACCTCGTCGGGGGCGTAAACCGGAATACCGGCGCTGGCCGCGAGGCGGGAAACAGATCCAAAAAACGCTTTTTCACCCGGATTGTCTGTGTGCGTAAAAATGGTAGCGATTTCATAACCTGCATCCAACAAGGCCTGGACACCCTGACATCCCATATCGTGATAGGCAAATACGACGGCTTTCATGCGCGGTTTTCCTCGGTTGACTGCGTGGTTTGTGGGCGAATAACGTGTTGAACAAAATAGCGGGGGCGGGCGCGGACATCGTTATAGATGCGACCGATATATTCGCCGAGTAAACCCATGCCAATAAACTGTGCGCCGATAAAGGTAAACAGGACGGCAAACAGCATGAATACCCCTTCCGCTGCCCACTGTGGGCCGAGCGTCAGGCGCAGAACAACAAGCAAGACTGATAAGGTAAAGCCCGTGGCGGCGATCACGCTGCCCAACAGGCTCAGCATGCGAAGCGGTGTTGTGGTAAGGCATGTTACCAGGTCATACATCAGGTTGATCAGACGCATGAAGCTGTATTTGGAGTCACCAAATTCACGCTCTGCATGATGTACCGGGATCTCCGTGGCGCGACGGGCAAAAATGTTGGCCAGAATAGGGATAAAGGTGCTGCGCTCCTGGCAATGTAGCATGGCATCGACGATGTGCCGACGATAGGCGCGTAGCATGCAGCCGTAGTCGCCCATTGCTTTGCCGGTGGTGCGCTGTATCAGGTGGTTGATCATTCGTGAGGCGGTCTTACGAAATACGCTGTCCTGACGGTTCTGGCGTACCGTGCCTACCACATCGAAGCCTTCATCTGCGGTGGCGACCAACCGTGGGATCTCCTCCGGCGGGTTTTGCAAATCGGCATCCAGTGTGATGATCAAGTCTCCGGTGACATGGCTGAAACCGGCCATAATCGCCGAGTGCTGTCCGTAATTACGATTCAGTAAAATAGAGACAATATGGCTGTTCGGTGCCTGAGAGGCGTCCATCATCAACTGAGCGGAACGGTCGCTGCTGCCGTCGTCGATGAGCAGAATTTCATAGTCTTTGCCCAATTTCTCGCAGGTGGCGCTGGTGCGTCTGATTAACTCTGGCAGGCTTTCCTGTTCATTAAAAACGGGAATGACCACCGAGACTTTTTTAATCGGTGTGGCTTCAAACATGGTTATTGTCCTGCGATCTCGCGAAGCGCCGTAATGACCCGCTGGGTATCCGCTTCAGTCATGTCTGGGAATAACGGCAGCGAGCAGATGCGCGCGCTGTTCCATTCAGTATTTGGGAGCGAAAGGGTAGTGAAGCGTTCGCGATAATATTTTTGCGTATGGGCCGCACGAAAATGCAGACCGGTGCCGATATCTTTGGTCTTCAGCGCTTCCATCAGGGCATCTCTGCTCAGCCCGCAGCGCGTTTCGTCAACTCGAATGATGAATAAGTGCCAGGCATGAACGTGCGACCATTGGGGCAGGCCCAGCGGTTGAAATGGCGTATCAGCCAGCGCTTGTTGATAGTGCTGGGCAATTTGCGCCCGGCGTGAGTTCAGTTGCTCCAGCTTATTCAGCTGTACCAGCGCAATAGCGGCATTGATATCCGTCAGGTTGTATTTGTATCCAGGTGCAAGCACTTCGGCTTGTGGTGCCCGGCCGTAGGTTTGTCGATCAAAAGCATCAACGCCCAGACCGTGAAACTTCAGGCTGCGAAGCCGCTGAGCGAGCTGGCTGTCGTCGGTAACGATCAGTCCACCTTCCGCACAGGTGATATTTTTAATAGCGTGAAACGAGAAGATTGCCGTACCGCGAGCACCGACATGACGGCCCTTATACAATGTCCCTACGGCATGGGCTGCATCTTCTATTACCGGGATGCCATAACGTTCGCCAATGGCATAAATCGCGTCGAGGTCGGCGGGAGCGCCAGCGTAATGTACCGGAACAATGGCTTTGGTTCGTGGGGTGATAGCGGCTTCAATTTGCTCAGGTGTGACCATAAGCGTATCGCGGTCGACGTCGATCATGACGGGCGTTGCCCCCAGCAGGACAATCATGTTGAGGGTAGAAACCCACGTCATCGACGGCGTTATGACCTCGTCGCCTGCGCTTACGCCCAATGCCATCAGCGTGATGTGCATACCCGCCGTGGCGGAGCAGATGGCGACGGCGTGTTGATTTCCTGTGAGCTGACAGAAGGCTTCTTCCAGCTGTTGATTTTTCGGGCCGGTGGTTATCCACCCAGAGTCCAGAACTGCCTTCACTGCGGCAAGTTCTTCAGCACCCATTGCCGGGCGAGAGAAAGGCAAAAAGTCAGACATCATTATTCCTTCAAGCCATTTAACGCCACCAAAGCTTTATTTTTAGTGATAAACAGGGGCGTCGTTAATTATTTGATCAGGCTACAAAGGTTAATGACTGAAGGTTAATTTATCCTTAAGAGTTTAAGGTTTGGGATAGACGGATAAATAGAGATGATTTTTATTTATCTTGATGAAATTAAATTATTTTTTCTGTTTTTGCGGCATTGCTGTTTGCTATAAGTTTATGAGTACAATGCCGCTATTCGGAATGTTAATTATATGCCGTTATTAAAATGATAACCTACAGTAACCCTTTCAAGGTTAACGTTTTACGCGTGGCGATATTTAAATCGTAGGCACCGAGATCTTCCGGTTTAACCCAGGCGAATGCCTGGAACTCTTCGTTAATCTTCACTTCACGATTCGCCGCCACACAATCGAAGATGAGATAAATCATGTAAATCTCTTCTTGACTGCCATCAGCATAGGTTTTAGTGCGAATATCATCACTGAAGGTCCAGGGGGTAATTTCTGATAACACCAGTTGTTCGCCCAGCTCTTCCCTCACTTCACGGCGCAGAGCTTCTTCAATACGTTCACCCGGTTCAACACCGCCACCGGAAAGCGCCCACTGACCGGGAAACACACCGCGGTCATCAGCCATTTTGCAGAGTAAATAACAGCCATCGTTTTGAATTAATGGGCAAACAATCGTTCTTTGGCGCATCATTCGAGTCCTTGTGGGGGAGGTATAGAAAAATTCCATCATGTGCTCATCTTACCTTTTGCTGGCGGCAGAAAAAATGTTTCATCGGCAATTAAGAGCGCTTTGGCAGGGAAATCAGGATGTTTGTTGAAAATGACGTTCTGGGACGTCCATCTGTGTAATTGGCACAAGAATTTAACCTTTAACAAATCTTGTGAGTAGTATTTAGTTACAATATGTCATTGCATCGCTTTTTTAGCTCATTGATTCCTCGTCATCTGACAGTACAATTCATCGGTTTTGGGGCTATGTTTTGATTCTTGCTGGAAAGGATAGAAAATGAAAAAAAGTTTAATGTTGGGTTTTGCCGGAATGCTGTTTGTTTCCGCGTCGGCGAACGCGATTAGCATTAATGGTCAGGCTGGCGAAGATTACACCAACCTTGGATTTGGTATAGGTACTGAGACCACCGGTCTGGCTGTCAGTGGTAACTGGATGCATAACGATGATGACGGTGATGTTGCCGGGCTGGGCCTTGGTCTGAATATCCCACTGGGGCCGCTGATGGCGACCGTTGGTGGTAAAGGTGTTTATACCAATCCAAACGATGGCGATGAAGGTTATGCTGCTGCTGTCGGTGGTGGTTTACAATGGCCAATTGGCGATAGCTTCCGTCTGTTTGGTGAGTATTATTACTCTCCTGATTCACTTTCCAGCGGTATCGACAGCTATGAAGAAGCGAATGCCGGTGCGCGTCTGACCATTATGCGTCCGCTGAGCATCGAAGCCGGTTATCGTTACCTAAACCTGGCAGGCAAAGATGGCAACCGTGATAACGCGATTGCTGATGGCCCGTACGTTGGGGTTAACGCCAGCTTCTAACATTTCTGGCGCGGCGTTCAGTCGCGCCTTCCCCCCTCCATGCGTTATAGTGTTTTCATCATAAAAGCAGGAGAACACGATGTTAAACGTGGAGATGCTATCCACAGGGGATGAAGTGTTGCACGGACAAATCGTCGACACTAATGCCGCCTGGCTGGCCGATTTTTTCTTTAATCAGGGTTTACCGCTAACACGCCGCAACACGGTAGGTGACAATCTTAACGATTTGGTCGCCATTTTGCGTGAGCGTAGCGAACACGCCGATGTACTGATCGTTAATGGCGGTCTGGGACCTACCAGCGATGATTTGAGCGCGCTGGCAGCGGCAGCGGCAAAAGGCGAAGGGCTGGTGTTGCATGAAGCATGGCTGGCCGAGATGGAGCGATATTTCCGCGATCGTGGCCGCGTGATGGCGTCAAGCAACCGCAAACAGGCTGAACTCCCAGCCAGCGCTGAGTTTATCAATAATCCGGTGGGTACCGCGTGTGGGTTCGCCCTGAAGCTTAACCGCTGCCTGATGTTCTTTACACCGGGTGTACCGTCAGAATTCAAAGTCATGGTGGAGCATGAGATCCTGCCTCGTTTGCGTGAGCGTTTCTCTTTGGCTCAACCCCCGTTATGCCTGCGATTAACCACATTTGGCCGTTCTGAAAGCGACCTGGCGCAGAGCCTGGATCCGCTCCCGTTGCCTCCGGGAGTAACAATGGGCTATCGCTCCTCAATGCCGATTATTGAGCTGAAGCTGACCGGTCCGGATTCCCAACGGGAAGCGATGCTGGCGCTGTGGCCAGAAGTTAAGCGGGTTGCCGGGCAGAATATGATTTTTGAAGGTACGGAAGGCTTACCCGCGCAAATCGCCCGCACATTGCAGGAACGGCAATACAGCCTGACGCTGAGCGAACAATTCACCGGTGGTCTGGTGGCATTGCAGCTTTCTCGTGCGAATGCTCCGTTATTGGCGAGTGAAGTGGTTCCGCCCCAGGAAGAAACGCTGGCACAAACGGCGCATTGGATAACCGAGCGACGCAGCAAGCATTATGCTGGATTGGCGCTCGCGATATCGGCTTTCGAAAACGAACATATTAACTTTGCGCTGGCCACGCCTGATGGGACACACGCCTTGCGCGTACGGCTGAATGCAAATCGCTACAGTCTGGCGATTCGTCAGGAAGTGTGCGCGATGATGGCGCTAAATATGCTGCGCCGCTGGCTTAACAATCAGGATATCGCTAGCGAACACGGCTGGATCGAAGTGGTTGAGTCGTTGACGATTTAATCATTGATTGGGAAGGCTAAATGCCTTCCCAATCTGGCTCATGCGGTGGTATCGCCAGGCAATAGCCCGGTAATTAACTGAACTAAATCACGATCAATACCTTGTTCCAGCATTATGTGAGCGATACGTAAGGCTTCTTCTTGCGTACCTTTTTGCACCCCTTGTTCTAACCCTTTTTGCATTCCTTGTTCTAACCCTTGCTGTATCCCTTCTTGCAGTCCATTTTGGTGGCCTTCCTGCCTGAGTCTCTCTGCAATTGTCATCAGCTTCTCCTTGTGATGGGGGGATCGTTCGGCAACTTCGCGGATAAACTCGCTGACGCGAGAAACGTCGCCGTACCGTATCAGGTAATTAAATAGCGTTTGTAGCTGGCTGTCATTAGCAGTGCTTGTAACTAATAGCGAGACCAGTCGATCCACTAACCCCATTAAGTCACGATCGCGGATATGTTTTTGCATCAACTCAAGCAGCGCAACCCTGCGATGCTGCGCGATTTCATCGTCAGGTATTACGGTAATGTCGACCAGCGGAAAAGCCTCTGAATACAGTTGTCGTGCCAGCTGTGGATTGTCAAATTCATCCAGCCAGTTGAGCGACCAGGGATAAGGACTTTGTTGGCCGTGATAAAACAACATGGGGATCACCAGCGGCAGCGTTTTATTGCCGGCATCAAGATGATGCTGCATTGCCGAGGTGGCATATCGCATCAGGCGAAATGCCATGTGCGGTACCGCGGTACTCTGATGTTCAATAACACAATAGATATAGCCCAGGCCTTCGCGGGTTTTTAGTGACCACACTACGTCGGAGTAGTATGCGCGGAGATCCTGTTCGATAAAACTGGTGGACTCCAGCTTCAGCGTTTGTAAATCACATATCTCACGTAATGCGATGGGAAGGTGTATCTCCAGAAAATCCCGAGCCATCTCAGGGTAAGACATTATCTTTTTAAAAACGGCATCATGCGGTGTAGATGTAGTGGATTTAGCCATGGTAGTCCGTCACCGGAAAGAGAAGATGGCGTGACGGTATCTACTTTTAATATGCACTGCATGTGGGAAATGGGTTCTTTGCGTGGATGAATCAGAGATAAATACGCCCGACTGCAACGTATTCAATTAAGCGGAACGGGCTACGCAAAAATGCCCGGTAGCAAATGCTACCGGGCAACAGAGTTAACCCAACGCTTTGGCAAGCAGGGTGATAGGATGTTCGCAGCGCTTGCTTGTTGACATCTCAATCTGCCATTTACAGGTTTCGCAGTCGGTGACGACGATATCAGCGCCGCTTTCTTCAATCTGGCGGAATAACGGTGCGCCGATAGACTGTGAAGTCGGATAGTTTTCCTTTTTAAAGCCGTAAGTCCCGGCAATCCCGCAACACTGAGAATCCAGCACCGTCAGCTCCAGCCCTGGAATTTGTCGCAGTAGCTCCAGCGTATAGAGCGTCCAGCCCATTTTCTCCATGTGACATGGCGTGTGATAGACCACCTTCAGCGGCAGCGTTTTCAGCGGCAGCGTTTTACCTTCATCCAGCTTGTGCCATAGCCAGCGGGTTGCCAGTTCAATGTGTTCACGCAGGCCTGAGTTGTCGACATCCAGCACTTCCGGATATTCATCACGTAGCGCAAAGGTACAGGTTGATGAGGTGGCAATCACCGGAATGCCTTTGCCATCAATTGCCTCTCTGAGTGAGGCCACGTTGCTTACTGCCTGCTTACGCGCTTTATCGGTAAAACCGTTGGCAATCAGCGGCACGCCGCAGCATTTCTCTTTACTCAGCAGTTGCACGCCGGTTCCCATCGCATTCAAAACCTTGATCAGGTCTTTGCCGAGCTGGGGATGGTTGTAATTCACAAAACAGCCGTGGAAAAAGGCGACCTGATCCTGATACTGCGCCTGCTGTGCGGCAACGCTACGATACCAGCGGCGGAAGGTGCCAAAGGAGTACTTCGGCAGCGTACGGCGATGATCGATTTTTAACGCGTAATCCAGCAATTGACGCACCGGTTTTAATGAGGTGGCGGTATTCACTATTGGGGCGAAGGGGGTGGATACGCTACCCATTAAATCTGTATGGCTTAAGACAAAGTTACGCAACGATGGGCGCGTCGTGTCGTATTTGGCACGCGCGCGCTGGATGATATCGCCGATTTTCACGTCTGACGGACAGGCCACTTCGCAGCGTTTACAGTTGATGCAGTATTTCAGTGCGTCGTCATATAGCGCGCCATCTTTCAGGCGCAGACGTTCACCGTCCGGGCCGGCCTGCTTAGGGCCCGGGTAGCTCGGATTGACGCGGCTTACCGGGCAGGCGGTGGTGCACACCGTACATTTGATACAACTTTCAAAACGTGTGTCGCTCATTGCTGTCCTCCTGCACGTTTCGCAATATGATGCGCGGCATGTAAGGCGCTAACTGCGCACACGCCGCCTCCGCAACCCTGGGCGATAGGGTCGAATCCGCCGAGGACGGAACCGATGGCATACATGTTCTCTATCGTTTTTCCCGCCAGTGATGGACGCAATGCGGTATCGGTTGTTACGCCAAACTGTTGCCACGGTTGTGGATCGAAAACATCACGCTGATACCACTCGGCGCGGGTAGCTGTTTGCTGTACATCAAGTCCCAGGATTGGTTCGTGGATTGCCTCACGCGTGGCGACCAGCCCGCTGCTGAAGAAGCTGCCGCTGGCGAGCACGGCGAAACGTGGCCGCAAGGGGATATCGGCATGATTTCGGGTCCAGATTTCGCTGACCACGCCATCCTGACAGGTGATTTTTTTCACTTCATCACCCGGCATCCACACACCGCCCTGGCGCACAAACTGGCGCTGTAATTTGTTGTGCAAACGCATGCCCAGCACCGAAGGTGGTAGGGTCGGTAACAGTGTCAGCGAGCAGGGGAGGCGCTCGTTAAGCCACTGCCAGAGCCGCTCATCGGCCAGACCAAAGCATGCCGGCATGATTATCATGTCGCAGGTTTTTGCCATTGGCAGCAATGCGTCATAGAGCAGCGACCATTTATCTTCGTTATCCAGCAGGCGCGCAATATTAACGGCGCGAAACTCGGTTGGGTTATCACGCAGGACATCCAGCTCCGGCAGCTCGATTTCTGCCGTCTCGACGCTGAGATTGCGTTGGCGTAATGACGCTGCGGCGAGATGCGCCTGAAAATCCAGTAACCCGCTAATCCCTACAACGCAGATACGCTGCGCGGACAGCGGCCAGACCGGCACTTCCGGGGAACTTAACCAGGTTGAGCGCAGGGTGCCCAGCGGGGTAACACGTTGATGCGCCTGATGCACTTTGCCCTGCAAATGCGTTCCGCATTCATCCAGTAAATTTTGCGCCTGCTGGGCCAGTTCCAGAACGTTCTGCGTTCCGATGGTGCTATACGGATGTGTGGGTGCCTGAGTGCGCAGCGCATTCAAACCCGCTTCTATATCCGTCACCGGTTGACCATCGGGTAAGCTGCTGAGCAAATCCAGTGAGCCGGAGGAAAAATGCAGGGCGCTTTGGCCGCGGGTAACAATCGTGCAGCGCAGTCCGCTTTTTTGCAGTTGCAGGCCACATAGCAGTCCGGCGAGGCCGCCGCCGATAATGACGGTATCAAATTTCATCCTGGTGCTCCTTTTCCAGACCACACAACCCTTGATAAACCCAGCGCGTGAATTCGCTTTCGCGCAGCGCATCTCCCCAGGCGATAGGCTGCACGCCTTTCCAGCGTTCATTGAGGAAGTCGGAAAGCTGGGTAATGGACTGCGCTGCGGTAGTGACATTAAAACGTTGCAGCAAACCTGCGGCGCGGCAGGCACACAATTCGCCCTGGCAGGTCCCCATTCCAACACGGGTACGGCGACGCAAATCGAGCAGGCTGTTGACGGTTAAATTCTCGACGGCGTATTGCACTTCGCCTGCGGTGACTGCTTCGCATTCGCAGACCAGACTGCGGTGCTGACGGCCTTCGCTAAGCCACGCAGGGGTGCGATCGCCGTGACGGTAGACCGCCGAGCCGCGCAGTGGCGCAGGCAATGAGATCACGCGTTTAAGCGTATGCTCGGTAGATTCCTGTGAGCCAGGCAGCGCGGTGTCTGCCGTTGTGCAAGGCTGGGTATTGCCCAGCTTACGACAAACGGCATCGGTGGCCCATTCCGCCATCAGGCGGTAGGTCATCAGTTTGCCGCCGGTAATGGTGATAAATCCGTCCAGTCCGTCACGTTCAGCGTGATCGAACAGTACAATCCCACGGCTGACGTTACGACCGCTTGGGTCGTCGTCGCTAGCCACCAGCGGGCGTACGCCAGAGTAGGCGCGTAAAATGCGCGTTTTCGCCATAATCGGCGCCAGCTTCTCGCCTTCACGCAGCAGAATATCGACCTCTTCTGCGGTGACGCGGTTGCTGTCGATATCGTCGTAATCAATGTGTTGCGAGGTGGTACCGATCAGTGAAATGGTATCGCCAGGCACCAGAATATCGGCGTCAGAGGGCTTACGGCAGCGGTTAATGACATGCTGGTTAATGCGATGATCCATAATCAGCAACGAACCTTTGGCCGGGAACATACGGATGCTCAGATCGGCATATTCCGCAATGCGTTGACCCCAGATCCCAGCGGCGTTGACGACAACCGGTGCATGCAGGGACTGCATTTCGCCTGTCAGATGATTGCGCACGTTAACGCCGCAAACCGTTGCGCCTTCGCGGATCAGTCCAGTCACTTCATGCGCCGTTAAGATAACCGCGCCATGCTCACGCGCATCCAGCATGTTAGCTGCTGTTAAGCGGAAAGGATCGACCGTGCCGTCTGGTACTTTTACTGCACCAATCAGCTGTGGATTCACAGAAGGTTCGATAATACGTGCCTGCTGAGGGTCAATCGCTTCTGCGCGAATCCCTGCCTCTTCACAGGCGCGAATAAAGGTGGACTGGAAGGACAGCTCATCCTCCGGCAGGGTGATAAACAGACCGTCCGTTGGCTCAACGCAATGGCGGGCGATACGTTTCAGAATTTGGTTTTCGCTGATGCACTCACGGGCAGATTCAGCGTCGGTGACGGCGTAGCGTGCACCGCTGTGCAGCAGGCCGTGGTTGCGCCCGGTCGCACCTGTGGCGATATCGTGGCGTTCCACTAAGATGACGCGCAACCCGCGCAGCGCACAGTCACGTGCGATCCCTGCACCTGTTGCTCCTCCACCAATGATAATCACGTCACTTGTTTGCGAGTCGCGAGTTTTCATTGTTTTTCCTCACAGTTCGTTTTTTATCATTTAGCCACATAAAAAACATGGATTGTTTGATTTCGCGCATAATCGCTCATTATTCGAAAATGAAACGTGATTTCGTGCGCCTTTATGAACATTTGTCATAAATCTGTAACAATATGTGCTGCGTTTCACATTTTTGTTATGTATCTTTCCTTAACATCGCGGCCACACTGGGAGCGGTAGGGTAGTAATGACGAACTGCAGTGTTTACTTCGAATGAAAGACGGCCACGGAGGCTACACTATGTTGAGCATTTTTAAACCAGCGTCACACACGGCGCGTTTACCTGCAGCGGAGATCGACCCGACATATCGTCGATTACGTTGGCAGATTTTTCTGGGGATTTTCTTTGGTTATGCCGCGTACTATCTGGTACGTAAGAACTTTGCCCTTGCGATGCCGTATCTGGTTGAGCAAGGTTTCTCGCGTGGCGATCTGGGTTTTGCGTTGTCCGGTATCTCCATTGCTTACGGATTTTCGAAATTCATCATGGGGTCCATTTCGGATCGCTCGAATCCGCGCGTTTTCCTGCCAGCCGGTCTGATTCTGGCCGCCGCAGTGATGCTGTTCATGGGCTTTGTGCCGTGGGCGACATCGAGTATTGCTATTATGTTTGTGCTGCTGTTCCTCTGCGGATGGTTCCAGGGGATGGGCTGGCCTCCGTGTGGCCGTACTATGGTGCACTGGTGGTCGCAGAAAGAGCGTGGAGGAATTGTTTCCGTCTGGAACTGTGCGCACAACGTGGGTGGCGGTCTGCCTCCGCTGTTGTTCCTGCTGGGTATGGCCTGGTTCAATGACTGGAAAGCGGCGCTGTATATGCCTGCTTTCGGTGCGATCGTCGTCGCGCTGATTGCTTTTGCCCTGATGCGTGATACGCCGCAGTCCTGTGGTCTGCCGCCTATCGAAGAGTATAAGAATGACTATCCGGACGATTACACCGAGAAAGCGGAAGAAGAGCTGACTGCGAAGCAGATCTTCATGCAGTACGTACTGCCGAACAAACTGTTGTGGTACATCGCTATCGCTAACGTGTTTGTTTATCTGCTGCGTTACGGCATCCTGGACTGGTCACCGACCTACCTGAAAGAAGTGAAGCATTTCGCACTGGACAAGTCATCCTGGGCCTACTTCCTGTATGAGTATGCGGGTATTCCGGGCACGCTGCTGTGCGGCTGGATGTCGGATAAAGTCTTCCGTGGTAACCGTGGCGCGACCGGCGTGTTCTTTATGACGCTGGTAACTATTGCAACCATCGTTTACTGGATGAACCCGGCAGGCAACCCGAACGTGGATATGGCTTGTATGATCATCATCGGCTTCCTGATCTACGGCCCGGTAATGTTGATTGGTCTGCACGCGCTGGAACTGGCACCGAAAAAAGCGGCGGGAACGGCGGCTGGCTTTACCGGTCTGTTCGGTTATCTCGGTGGTTCTGTGGCCGCGAGCGCCATTGTTGGTTACACCGTTGACTTCTTCGGTTGGGACGGCGGCTTTATGGTGATGATTGGCGGTAGCGTGCTGGCGGTTATTCTGCTGGTAGTCGTCATGATTGGCGAAAAACGCCATCACGAAGAGATGGAACTGAAGCGTAACGGGGGCTAATAGATGAAAACCACATTGAAAAGTCTCAGCGTGGCGCTGATGCTCGCAGGTATGGTGGTCAGCAGTGCAGCGGTTGCCGCAGATAAAATCGTGATTGCGCATCGTGGCTCCAGCGGTTATCTGCCGGAGCATACGCTGCCAGCAAAAGCGATGGCCTATGCCCAGGGTGCGGATTATCTGGAGCAGGATTTGGTTATGACCAAGGATGACCATCTGGTCGTCCTGCATGACCACTATCTTGACCGCGTCACCGATGTTGCCGAGCGTTTTCCGGATCGTGCGCGTAAAGATGGGCGTTACTACGCCATCGATTTTACGCTGGATGAAATTAAATCGCTGAAATTTACCGAAGGCTTCGATATCGAAAATGGCAAAAAGGTCCAGACCTACCCAGGGCGCTTCCCGATGGGTAAATCTGATTTCCGCGTGCACACGTTCGAAGAAGAGATTGAGTTTGTTCAGGGATTAAATCATTCCACCGGTAAAAACATCGGTATTTACCCTGAAATGAAAGCACCGTGGTTCCATCACCAGGAAGGGAAGGACATTGCGGCTAAAACACTGGAAGTACTGAAAAAGTACGGGTATACCGACAAGAACGACAAGGTCTATCTACAGTGTTTTGATGTTGCAGAGTTGAAGCGCATTAAAAATGAACTGGAACCGAAGATGGGGATGGATCTCAATCTGGTACAGTTGATTGCGTACACTGACTGGAATGAAACCCAGGAGAAAAAGCCGGACGGCAGTTGGGTGAATTACAACTACGACTGGATGTTTAAACCGGGTGCCATGAAGCAGGTTGCGCAGTATGCGGACGGCATTGGGCCGGACTACCACATGCTGATTGATGAGAAGTCGAAGAAGGGCAATATCTCGTTAACTGGCATGGTGCAGGACGCACATCAGAGTAAGATGGTGGTGCATCCTTATACCGTTCGCGCCGATCAACTGCCGGATTACACCACTGACGTAAACCAGCTGTATGACATTCTTTATAACAAGGCGGGCGTTGACGGGCTGTTCACCGACTTCCCCGACAAAGCAGTGAAATTCTTGAATAAAGAGTGATGATGTAAGGCCTGTGATGCACCTCCGGTCACAGGCCTTAATGGATGAACGTTTTAACTGCTAGATAAGGCCGTCTGCTGTCAACGTTTCCATACATGCCTGCAGGAGAAATAAAGGGCTGCCGTCCACCGGCGGCTCTTTTGCCAGTAAGGATATCTGTCGATAGAACGTTGGTTCCAGCGCGACTGAGCGTACTTTCCCACCAACAGCCTTCAGCGTTAATTCCGGTAATAATGCTATACCCAGCCCCTGACGAATAAAGCTCATCGCGGTATCCGGATGGTTAAACTCGTATTTAATGACCGGTTCAATCCCCTTCTCTTTAAATAGCGCCATGATGCTTAATTCATAGCGACCTTTGCTGATAATGAGCGGTTCTCCAACCAGTTGTTCCACTGAAATCGTGCTATTGGCCGCCAGCGGATGGCTTTCAGGAACTACAACGGTAAATTTGTCGCGATACACCGGTACGCAGTACATGCCATTTACCGGGAAATGCACAAATCCCGCATCGATATCCCCACTGCGCAGGGAATCAACTATTGCCGTGCTGTTTTCTTCATAAGGGATAATTTTGATATGCGGGTGGTGCTGTTCGAAGTGGTGGATGATGCCGGGCAAAATGCAGGCACAGGCGCTGGGAAAGCAGCCGATACGCAGGGTTCTGGCCGGGTTTTGTCGCTCCTGCTCGGCAATCTCTTTCACCGCGTTGGTTTCAGACACGATCGTCCGCAGGTGTGAAACGATCCGACTCCCGGCCGGACTAAGTTGAATGTCTTTGCGGCGTTCTCGGATAAGAATATCAACCCCTAGCTCTTCCTCTAGCGCTGAAATTGCCTGGCTAACGGCGGATTGGGTCATGTACAGCCGCTTGCTGGCTTCGGTAAATCCACCGTACTCAAGTACGGCAAGCAGGGCGTGGATCTGGGTTAGTGTCATTAGTTCCCTCTAATCAACAATATTAAAACGATTAATTTCTCTAATATAATGGACCTGTTTATACTTGCGGTCTACCGTAAAATCACTCTTCGACGCACCTGTCCGTAGTTCAGTTGAGCTGAGCGTTGCCTGCGTGCGCCGTCTGGACAGGTTGTCGAATATGAAAGAAAAACTGTGGACGAAAGATTTTTGGGCAATAACGATAATCAGCTTTATTATATTTTTTGTTTTTTATGTCCTGCTCACGCTGTTACCGATCTATATTTCGGATCGCCTGCATGCCACTCCAGATAAGGCCGGATTATTAGTCACCTTCTTTTTGGGGGCCGCAATTGTTGTGCGCCCGTTTGCGGGACAATGGGTAGGAAAATATTCGAATAAAACAATTCTGGTGCTCTCTTCTCTGGCCTTTTTGGTGGTCACTGCGCTGTATCCTTTTTGCCACTCAATTGAATCACTGCTGTTGATTCGGGTGCTTCATGGTGTAACGTTTGGCGTTATTACCACGGTAAAAGGAACGATTTCCGCGCGGTTGATACCGGCCTCCCGACGTGGGGAGGGCATCAGTTTTTTCTCGTTAGCCATGGGACTGGCAATGGTTGTGGGGCCGTGGGTAGGGTTGAACATGGCACGCTGGGAAGCTTTTGCCACTGCATTCTGGCTGTGTAGCGCGGTTGCCGTACTGGGTATTATCCTGTCATTGATTGTCGCTGTACCGCCGGTTATCCGTCATGCTGACGGCTCAAAACCGAAGCTGGGATTTGCGGCAATGTTTGATCGCGCCGCACTGCCTTTCGCGATGGTGACGTTTTTCATGACCTTTTCCTACGCGGGCGTTTCCGCTTTTCTCGCACTGTATGCGCGCGAGCTCGATCTGATGGCCGCCGCCAGTAATTTCCTGTTGTGTTACGCCATTTGCCTGATGATCTGTCGAACCTTTACCGGCAATGTTTGTGATAAAAAAGGGCCGAAATACGTGGTCTATCCGTGTTTGCTGGCTTTCACAGTCGGGCTGGTGGCGCTTGGCTATACTAACGGTAGCATTATGATGATTATTTCCGGTGGATTAATTGGCATCGGTTATGGTTCGGTCACACCCGTATTTCAGACACAAATTATTAGTTCGGTGGAACCCCATAAAATTGGTATCGCCAATTCGCTGTTTTTCAATGCGATGGATGCAGGAATGGCAATCGGCGCGTTTATCATGGGGATGATGGTCGAGGGTGTGGGATATCGGGCGATTTATCTGGTGGGGGCGCTGCTGGTGGTACTGGCCGGGGCGTTGTATATCATGCAGATGAAAAAACGCGGAGACGTGGTACTGGTCTCCGCGCATGAAGTTCACTAAACACTACAGCTCTATTTCAATATCGCCTTTTGCCCGGCAACAGCACGGCAATATTTCACCGGGCTGAATGAAGGCCAGCGGTTCTGCAATCCAGTCAACCTGTCCCGCCACCAGGCGGGTACGGCAGGAGCCGCAGTAGCCTTCACGACACTGATATTCGACTTCAACATCGTGCGACTCGAGCGCGGCAAGCAGGGAAGGGTGTTCATCCTGGCACAGCAACTGCGTGCCAGAGATGCGCAGAGTCACGCGGCCCATCAGAGCTGGAAGTTACTCAGATCGTCAGTATCGACTTCGGCATCGATCTGGCCGACCAGATAAGAGCTGACTTCCACTTCCTGCGGCGCAACCTGGACGTTGTCAGACACCAGCCAGGTATTGATCCAAGGGATCGGGTTAGAACGTGTCTGGAATGGCAGATCGAGTCCAACAGCCTGCATACGGATGTTGGTGATGTACTCAACGTACTGGCACAGAATGTCTTTGTTCAGGCCAATCATTGAGCCATCACGGAACAGATAGTCCGCCCACTCTTTTTCCTGCAGCGCGGCCTGTACGAACAGGTCGTAGCACTCTTGTTTGCACTCTTCGGCAATTTCCGCCATCTCCGGATCGTCCACGCCGCTGCGCAGCAGGTTCAGCATATGCTGAGTACCGGTCAGGTGCAGGGCTTCGTCGCGGGCGATCAGACGAATAATTTTCGCGTTGCCTTCCATCAGTTCACGTTCGGCGAAGGCGAAAGAGCAGGCGAAGCTGACATAAAAGCGGATCGCTTCCAGCGCGTTCACGCTCATCAGGCACAGATACAGCTTCTTCTTCAGCTCACGCAGGTTTACGACAACCGTTTTACCATTAACGGTATGCGTGCCTTCACCGAGCAAATGCCAGTAGCTGGTCATCTCGATCAATTCGTCGTAGTAGCTGGAGATGCCTTCTGCGCGTTTCTGGATTTGCTCGTTGGTGACGATATCGTCAAACACCACCGCCGGATCGTTAACAATATTACGGATGATGTGGGTGTAAGAGCGGGAGTGGATCGTTTCAGAAAACGCCCACGTTTCCACCCAGGTTTCCAGTTCAGGGATCGAGATTAACGGCAGCAGCGCGACGTTAGGACTACGTCCCTGAATGGAGTCCAACAGCGTCTGGTACTTCAGGTTGCTGATGAAGATATGTTTTTCATGTTCCGGCAATGCCTGGAAGTCGATACGATCGCGAGAAACATCGACTTCTTCCGGACGCCAGAAGAAAGAGAGCTGCTTTTCGATCAGTTTTTCAAAGATGTCATATTTTTGCTGATCGTAGCGGGCGACGTTCACCGGCTGGCCGAAGAACATCGGTTCCAGAAGCTGATCATTTTTCGTCTGTGAAAAAGTGGTGTATGCCATTGATGTGAATCCTGTCTGGAATGTACTGCCGGATGCGCTTTGCTTATCCGGCCTACAATACCGCGAATTAATTTGTAGGCCGGGTAAGCGCTACGCCACCCGGCAAAAGATTAAATCTTACATGCGCCGCTTTCGCAGCCATCGTCCTGAATGGACGGTACCAGATCGTCCTGAGAGTCTTCCGCACCGTCACGGGTGTTCTGATAATACAGCGTTTTAACACCAAATTTGTAGGCGGTGAGCAGGTCTTTCAGCAACTGCTGCATCGGTACTTTTCCGGACGGGAAGCGCGACGGATCGTAGTTGGTGTTGGCGGAAATCGACTGATCGATAAATTTCTGCATGATGCCTACCAGCTGCAGATAGCCGTCGTTGTTTGGCATTTCCCACAGCAGTTCGTATGCGTCGTGCAGGTGTTCGTAGTCCGGCACGACCTGACGCAGAATCCCATCTTTCGATGCTTTGATGCTCACGTAACCGCGTGGCGGTTCAATGCCGTTGGTGGCGTTGGAGATCTGTGAAGAGGTCTCGGACGGCATCAGGGCTGACAGCGTGGAGTTACGCAGGCCGTGAGTCTTGATAGATTCACGCAGCTGTTCCCAGTCCATATGCAGCGGTTCGTTAGCGATAGCATCAAGATCTTTTTTATAGGTATCAATCGGCAGAATACCTTTCGCATAGGTGGTTTCGTTAAACCATGGGCATGCGCCTTGCTCTTTTGCCAGCTCGTTAGAAGCCTTCAGCAGGTAATATTGAATCGCTTCAAAGGTTTTGTGAGTCAGGTTATTGGCGCTGCCGTCAGAGTAGCGTTTACCGTTTTTCGCCAGCCAGTAAGCGTAGTTGATCACGCCAATACCCAGCGTACGACGACCCATCGCACCGCGTTTGGCGGCCGGAATCGGATAATCCTGGTAATCGAGCAGCGCATCCAGCGCACGTACCGCCAGTACAGCCAGCTCTTCCAGTTCGTCCAGACTTTCGATAGCGCCCAGGTTAAATGCGGACAGCGTACACAGCGCAATTTCGCCGTTTTCATCGTTAACGTCGGTCAGCGGTTTGGTCGGCAGAGCAATTTCCAGGCACAGGTTGGACTGGCGTACCGGCGCGACAACCGGATCAAACGGGCTATGGGTGTTGCAGTGGTCAACGTTCTGAATGTAGATACGACCGGTCGAGGCACGTTCCTGCATCATCAGTGAGAACAGCTCAACTGCTTTTACGCGCTGTTTGCGGATGCTGTCGTCGTTTTCATATTGGGTGTACAGACGCTCGAACTCATCCTGATCGGCGAAGAACGCGTCATACAGACCCGGGACGTCGGACGGGCTAAACAGGGTGATGTCGCCGCCTTTCAGCAGACGGGTGTACATCAGCTTGTTGATTTGTACGCCATAGTCCATGTGACGAACGCGGTTGCCTTCGACGCCACGGTTGTTTTTCAGGACCAGCAGGCTTTCAACTTCCAGGTGCCACATTGGGTAGAACAGCGTGGCTGCACCACCGCGTACGCCCCCCTGAGAGCAGGATTTCACCGCAGTCTGGAAATGCTTGTAGAACGGAATACAGCCAGTGTGGAACGCTTCACCGCCGCGAATCGGGCTCCCCAGCGCACGGATGCGACCAGCGTTAATGCCGATACCGGCACGCTGAGAAACGTATTTCACAATTGCGCTGGAGGTTGCGTTGATGGAGTCCAGGCTGTCGCCGCACTCGATCAGTACGCAGGAGCTGAACTGACGCGTTGGGGTACGCACGCCGGACATAATTGGCGTCGGCAGCGAGATTTTGAACGTAGAAACGGCGTCGTAGAAACGTTTTACATATTGCAGACGTGTTTCACGCGGATAGTTAGAGAACAGGCAAGCCGCTACCAGAATGTAGAGGAACTGTGCGCTTTCATAGATCTCACCGGTAACACGGTTTTGCACCAGATATTTACCTTCCAACTGCTTCACCGCAGCGTAGGAGAAGGTCATATCACGGTCGTGTACGATGAACGAGTCCATCTGCTTGAACTCTTCTTCCGTGTAGTCTTCCAGCAGATGATTGTCGTATTTGCCCATTTCAACCATTTTCACGACATGGTCGAACAGCTTTGGCGGTTCAAACTCACCGTAGGCTTTTTTACGCAGGTGGAAAATCGCCAGACGGGCAGCCAGATACTGATAATCCGGCGCTTCGCGGGAGATCAGGTCGGCGGCTGCTTTGATGATTGTTTCATGGATGTCGGAGGTCTTGATTCCGTCATAAAACTGAATGTGGGAGCGCAGCTCGACCTGAGAAATCGATACGTTATTCAGTCCTTCTGCCGCCCAATCCAGAACTCGGTGGATTTTGTCGAGATTGATGCGCTCTGTACTACCATCACGCTTTGTCACCAGCAGACTCTGATTCATGTGGTTTTTTACCTGTCCGTGAAAGAAAAAATATCCCCCATATTATCCACAGAGTCATGTTGTGACTAAGTCTGTGGATAAATACTATATGTAGGGGTTGTTTGATAAAATAGACGCTATATGGTGAGTATTCTAGTAGGGATTCTTTTCAGCACAAGAGTTGATTTTGAGGTTAAATTGAGGTTGCAAAAGGGTGATAATCGCTAAGTGCGCGTCTTATAAGGCCTGGCGGGGATGTCAATAATTGAGAAAAAAAATAGAAAATTTGATCGAGTGCTGATTTCTTCATCTAAGGCAAGGAAAGTTCTTATGATCTGGCACAGGATTTGTAGGCCTGATAAGCGAAACGTCATCAGGCATGGTTCCAGTAAGCATGCCGGATGGCGGCGTTGCACGCTTTATCCGGCCTACTGGAGCGGTTAATCAACCTTGGCGGTGGTATGTACCATATAGTTCACATCAACGCCCGGGCCAAGTTTGAAGGTGTTGGTGATGGGGTTGTAATGCAGGCCGGTCATATGGCGCTCTTTCAGTACGGTCTGGTCAACCCACTCTAATAATTCAGCAGGCTTAATAAATTTTTTCACATCGTGCGTGCCTTTCGGCACCATGCGCAGAATATATTCCGCTCCGACCACCGCCATCAGCCAGGATTTGCCGTTGCGGTTAAGCGTGGAGAAAAATACTTCACCACCCGGTTTGACCAACCTGGAGCAAGCTCTGACCACTGACTGTGGGTCTGGCACGTGCTCCAGCATTTCCATGCAGGTGACAACGTCATACTGATGTGCATGCTTTTCCGCATGCTCTTCGACGGTTTCTTGTACGTACTCTACCTGGATACCGCTTTCCAGTGCATGCAGTTTTGCTACCTGCAGCGGTTCAAAACCCATGTCCAGTCCGGTAACGGTGGCACCTTCGCGCGCCATACTCTCCGCCAGAATACCGCCGCCGCATCCGACGTCGAGTACCTTTTTACCAAACAGGCCGCCTGAGCGCTCAGTAATATAGCCCAGACGCAGTGGGTTAATGCGGTGCAGCGGCTTAAATTCACCCTCAAGATCCCACCAGCGTGACGCGACTGCTTCAAACTTGGCAATTTCTTCATGGTCAACGTTGTGAGCTACCGGAGGTTTTTCGGCATTCATTGGGGCTTCTACTCCTAAATTTGCGATGCAAATGAGTATATCAGCCTGACGGGATGAATAAAGCCTCTGTCAGGGGGAATCCATTTACCTGAATCTGCACGGATGTGTTATAATTTGCGACCTTTGAATCCGGGATACAGTAGAGGGATAGCGGTTAGATGAGCGACCTTGCGAGAGAAATTACACCGGTCAACATTGAGGAAGAGCTGAAGAGCTCCTATCTGGATTATGCGATGTCGGTCATTGTTGGCCGTGCGCTGCCGGACGTCCGAGATGGCCTGAAACCGGTTCACCGTCGCGTACTTTACGCCATGAACGTATTGGGCAACGACTGGAATAAAGCCTATAAAAAATCTGCCCGTGTCGTTGGTGACGTAATCGGTAAATACCACCCTCATGGTGATACCGCCGTTTACGACACCATTGTTCGTATGGCACAGCCATTCTCCTTGCGCTACATGCTGGTAGATGGTCAGGGTAACTTTGGTTCTGTCGATGGCGACTCCGCAGCGGCGATGCGTTATACGGAAATCCGTATGTCGAAAATCGCCCATGAGCTGATGGCTGACCTGGAAAAAGAAACGGTTGATTTCGTCGACAACTATGACGGCACCGAACAAATTCCTGACGTCATGCCGACCAAAATTCCTAACCTGCTGGTGAACGGTTCGTCCGGTATCGCGGTAGGTATGGCGACCAACATTCCGCCGCACAACCTGACCGAAGTGATCAACGGCTGTCTGGCATATATTGACGATGAAGACATCAGCATTGAAGGGCTGATGGAACATATTCCGGGTCCGGACTTCCCGACCGCCGCGATCATCAACGGTCGTCGTGGTATTGAAGAAGCCTACCGTACCGGCCGTGGCAAAGTGTACATTCGCGCACGCGCGGAAGTCGAAGCAGATGCCAAAACGGGCCGTGAAACCATCATCGTTCACGAAATTCCGTATCAGGTAAACAAAGCACGCCTGATTGAGAAAATCGCCGAGCTGGTAAAAGACAAACGCGTTGAAGGCATCAGCGCGCTGCGTGACGAGTCTGACAAAGACGGTATGCGCATCGTGATTGAAGTGAAACGCGATGCGGTCGGGGAAGTGGTTCTGAACAACCTCTATTCCCAGACCCAACTGCAGGTTTCTTTCGGTATCAACATGGTTGCATTGCACCATGGCCAGCCGAAGATAATGAACCTGAAAGATATTATTGCCGCGTTCGTACGTCACCGCCGTGAAGTCGTAACTCGTCGTACTATCTTTGAACTGCGTAAAGCCCGCGACCGTGCGCACATCCTTGAAGCGCTGGCGATTGCGCTGGCGAACATCGATCCGATCATCGAGCTGATCCGCCGAGCGCCGACCCCGGCAGAAGCGAAAGCCGCGCTGGTTGCGCGTTCGTGGGAACTGGGCAACGTTTCCGCCATGCTGGAACGTGCCGGTGATGACGCCGCGCGTCCTGAATGGCTGGAGCCGGAATTTGGCGTGCGTGACGGTCAGTACTATCTGACTGAACAGCAGGCCCAGGCTATTCTGGATCTGCGTTTGCAGAAACTGACCGGCCTTGAGCACGAAAAACTGCTCGACGAATACAAAGAGCTGCTGGAACAGATCGCTGAACTGCTGCACATTCTGGGCAGCGCCGATCGTCTGATGGAAGTTATCCGTGAAGAGATGGAGCTGATTCGTGAACAATTCGGTGACGCTCGTCGTACTGAAATCACCGCGAACAGCGCTGACATCAACATCGAAGATCTGATTAGCCAGGAAGATGTTGTCGTAACCTTGTCTCATCAGGGCTACGTGAAATATCAGCCGTTAACCGATTACGAAGCGCAGCGTCGTGGCGGTAAAGGTAAATCAGCAGCACGCATTAAAGAAGAAGACTTTATTGACCGCCTGCTGGTGGCCAACACCCATGACACGATCCTCTGCTTCTCCAGCCGTGGTCGTTTGTACTGGATGAAGGTCTATCAGTTGCCGGAAGCAAGCCGTGGCGCGCGTGGACGTCCAATCGTCAACCTGCTGCCGCTGGAAGCTAACGAACGTATTACCGCAATTCTGCCAGTACGTGAGTACGAAGAGGGCGTGAACGTCTTCATGGCAACCGCCAGCGGTACCGTGAAGAAAACGGCGCTGACCGAGTTCAGCCGTCCGCGTTCTGCCGGTATTATTGCGGTTAACCTGAACGAAGGCGACGAACTGATTGGTGTAGATCTGACATCCGGCAGTGACGAAGTCATGTTGTTCTCTGCGGCAGGTAAAGTGGTGCGCTTTAAAGAAGATGCTGTCCGTGCAATGGGTCGTACCGCGACCGGTGTACGCGGTATCAAGCTGGCGGAAAAAGATAGCGTGGTATCGCTGATCGTTCCGCGCGGTGAAGGTGCGATCCTGACCGTTACTCAGAACGGTTACGGTAAACGTACGGCGGCGGAAGAGTATCCGACCAAGTCTCGTGCGACCCAGGGCGTTATCTCCATCAAGGTTACCGAGCGCAACGGTTCCGTTGTTGGCGCAGTGCAGGTTGAAGATACCGACCAGATCATGATGATCACCGACGCAGGTACGCTGGTACGTACTCGCGTGTCGGAAATCAGCGTGGTAGGGCGTAATACCCAGGGTGTGATCCTTATCCGTACTGCGGAAGACGAAAACGTCGTGGGTCTGCAACGCGTTGCTGAACCGGTTGATGATGAAGAGCTCGACTCCATCGACGGAAGTGCAGCTGAAGGTGACGAGGATATCGCACCTGAAGCGGAAAGCGATGACGATGCAGCAGCGGATGACGCTGACGAGTAATTAAGACGCTATAAAAAGGGCCGGAGAAATCCGGCCCTTTTTTTGTGCACAGAAAACCCCCAGCTAGGCTGGGGGTTCCGGAAAGCTTTCAGCTTTGGGCCAGTTATTAAAACCCCTTTTGATTTGTTAAAACACCTTGCGGTCTGGCAACTGCAAGGGTTAAACAAGAAATCAAAAGGGGGTCCCAATGGGGGACGAAAAGAGCTTAGCGCACACCCGATGGAACTGTAAATATCACATAGTTTTTGCGCCCAAATACCGAAGACAAGCATTCTACGGGGAGAAACGTAGGGCGATAGGCAGCATATTAAGAAAGCTGTGTGAGTGGAAAAACGTGCGGATCCTGGAAGCGGAATGCTGTGCAGATCATATCCATATGCTTGTGGAAATCCCGCCCAAAATGAGCGTATCCGGTTTTATGGGTTATCTGAAAGGTAAAAGCAGTCTGATGTTGTATGAGCAGTTTGGTGATATGAAGTTTAAATACAGGAACAGGGAGTTCTGGTGTCGTGGGTATTACGTAGATACGGTGGGTAAGAACACAGCAAGGATACAGGAATACATAAAGCACCAGCTTGCAGAGGATAAAATGGGCGAGCAGTTATCGATCCCTTATCCGGGTAGCCCGTTTACGGGCCGTAAGTAACGAAGTCTGATGCAAATGTCAGATCGTATGCGCCTGTTAGGGCGCGGCTGGTAACAGAGCCTTATAGGCGCATCAGAAAAACCTCCGGCTATGCCGGAGGATATTTATT
>NZ_JAOWHX010000030.1:0-1520169 GCF_030332405.1 Citrobacter sp. Cpo147 | reverse complement strand
TGACCTGCTCCCCGTTGATTAGTACACCCCGATGTTAGTAATGTCTTCATAAGCCACATGAGGACATCCCCATGAAGAAGCGTTTTTCCGACGAACAGATCATCAGTATTCTCCGCGAAGCCGAAGCTGGGGTACCCGCCCGTGAACTCTGCCGCAAGCATGCCATTTCCGATGCCACGTTTTACACCTGGCGTAAGAAGTATGGCAGTATGGAGGTGCCTGAAGTTAAGCGCCTGAAGTCGCTTGAGGAAGAGAACGCCAGACTCAAGAAGCTGCTTGCCGAAGCCATGCTGGATAAAGAGGCGCTTCAGGTGGCTCTTGGGCGAAAGTACTGACGACAGACCAGAAGCGGGAAGCCGTGATGTTGATGTGTGATGCGACCGGTCTGTCGCAACGTCGTGCCTGCAGGCTTACAGGTTTATCCCTGTCGACCTGCCGCTATGAGGCTCACCGTCCGGCTGCTGATGCGCATTTATCAGGGCGCATCACTGAGCTGGCACTGGAGCGCAGGCGTTTTGGCTACCGTCGTATTTGGCAGTTGCTGCGCCGTGAAGGGCTTCATGTTAATCATAAGCGCGTGTACCGGCTTTATCACCTCAGTGGCCTGGGCGTAAAACGCAGAAGACGTCGTAAAGGGCTGGCAACAGAACGTCTGCCGCTGCTCCGTCCGGCGGCGCCCAATCTGACCTGGTCGATGGATTTCGTCATGGACGCACTTTCCACCGGTCGCAGGATCAAGTGTCTTACCTGCGTCGATGATTTCACAAAGGAATGCCTGACGGTCACTGTTGCCTTTGGGATTTCAGGCGTTCAGGTCACGCGTATTCTGGACAGCATTGCACTGTTTCGAGGCTATCCGGCGACGATAAGAACTGACCAGGGGCCGGAGTTCACTTGCCGTGCACTGGATCAATGGGCCTTTGAGCATGGTGTTGAGTTGCGCTTAATCCAGCCGGGCAAGCCAACGCAGAACGGATATATTGAGAGCTTTAACGGACGATTTCGCGATGAATGTTTGAATGAGCACTGGTTCAGCGATATCGTTCATGCCAGGAAAATTATTAATGACTGGCGGCAGGATTATAACGAATGCCGCCCGCACTCCACGCTGAATTATCAGACACCGTCTGAATTTGCAGCGGGCTGGAGAAAGGGTCATTCTGAGAATGAAGATTCCGACGTTACTAACTGAGTGTTGTATCTAATCGTGGGGGCAGGTCAGCATCGCTCATGTATTTAGGTGGTGTGAGTGCCTTTTTTGAGACCGAAATTCTCAAGGCCCCCTCTGTTTTTTCTCTACTCATCCATGTTAAAAGATCTGCTCTATCTTCTATGTTTAATACTTCACGAAGTAACTTTTCACCATTGTGGTGAATTAGTTGTGGCTCTAATGTTGTCCCTGTAACTACACTTCCAATAAATAGCTCTCTTCTGTTTTTTTTCAGCCATCCTTGAACTGGGAGCGCAAGATCTTCTGGTGAAATTCCATCGTTATCTCGGAGAGAGGCAACAGGCCTATCGAGAGCGGCACATAACTCCAAACATTTTGCTAGTGATAGTCCCCTCATGCTTATAACATCAATACCGACCTCCATAGGGCGCAGCTGGTATGTATCTTTGAAAAAACGTTCGAAAATTATTTCGTCAGATGGGCCTTCGACCAATACCACTCTTTTTGCCAAGACCATTCTGAGTGTGTCGTAACCAGGCAGTTTCTGGAAATAAGAAACAGTATCTGGAGATAGGCCATTGATTCTGCTTACGGATTCATTGCCAATTAAAATTAACGAATCTAGTCCGAGTCTATTCAATACGAAAGTACTATGCGTTGTAATGAACAATTGCTGACTAGTACTAGATAACTTTTCGATTCGAGAAAGTAGTGTTGATAAACTGGTATGTGAAAGATGGTTCTCTGGTTCTTCTATCATCACAAATTTTGTCTTTTCAGCGTGACGACCCATAGACAGAGAAATTTTGATGGCAGCTTGTTGACCTTGCCCAGACATAGAAAAAGGGACCTCATTGACATGAGGAGATACAACGCCTTCCCAAGAGGTTCGACTACTTTGATCCATATCTAAAATGATGGTTTTATCATGTAATGAGGCATTTAATTTACTTATTCTTTCATTGATATCACCAAGTACACCTCCGGCCATAGATGCTTTAACTTGTCTGTACGATAAGGATATTTTTGCCCTTTCTATTGGAGCAAGATGATCATTAATTATTTGCCTTAAATGATAGTCGATTGATGTGGAGGACCTAACAGTTTTAGAATCTATGATGGCAGTTGTTAATTGCCGAGGCCTATTGAGAAGTTTCTCATCAGCAAAAGAACGCCATTCTATACGGTAGAATTCTACAGGTAATATTTTAGTAGGGCTTATAAGCCATTGCTCTATCTCCTCATTATATTCACTATTGGGCAGTACATGGAATAATACACCAGGGCATGCATTTGTTGGATGGTCGCTATTAATAGCTCCACATAGATTTTGTAATTCTGGCGTATTATCAAAAAAGAGCTCAATTTTAATCTCGGGTAGGATAATGTTTTCACCTCTTTGTCTTCTTTCAACAAAATCAGCGACTAGCTCTGTATTAAACCAATACGGATTTAATTCATCATTAGCTCCTTTTCCGTTGATTCTGCCTGTTAGCGCTAAGGCTATTGCTTCCATTAGGGTTGATTTTCCAACCTCATTCCCCCCAACGATCAGGTTGAGCTTTGGATTTGGCTCTAAAATCAATTGCTTGTAGATTCTGTAACCTGAGATTTTAATCTTTTTTATCACATTCTATTCCTTGGCGCATAAGCCAGCTAAACCAACAATGAAGTGTGTATTCTAGGAACTGTATAACACTTTAATTCACTAGATTTTAGTGTGTTAGCCGTAATTATTGATCGTTAGCAAAAAAATCCTTCTAAATAACACATATGTTTTTTTGAATGTGAATATTGATTTTGGTCCTTATGGGAGTATCCTAACTTCAATAGGACAGGAGGCCAGATGTCACTAACATCCTTACAACTCTTCAAAAACCTCTCCGATGAAACCCGTCTAGGGATCGTACTGCTGCTCAGAGAGATGGGAGAGCTGTGCGTGTGCGACCTTTGCACTGCGCTAGAACAGTCACAGCCCAAGATCTCCCGCCATCTGGCAATGCTTCGGGAAAGTGGCCTATTGCTGGATCGCAAGCAGGGGAAATGGGTTCATTACCGCTTATCTCCGCATATTCCTTCCTGGGCTGCTCAGGTGATTGAGCAGGCCTGGTTAAGCCAACAGGACGACATACAGGCCATCTCCCGTAAGCTGGCATCGGCAAACTGTTCTGGTAGCGGTAAGGCTGTTTGTATCTAAAAAATTTGCCTGAACATATATGATTTTACGAATGTGATGTATTCAGAATGAAGGCGTTAACGGTGTTTGACCCGGCAATGTGCTGCAGTACCGGCGTATGTGGCTCAGATGTCGATCAGGTTCTGGTTGATTTTTCTGCTGATGTGCAGTGGCTGAAAGGACGTGGTGTACAGGTTGAACGTTACAACCTGGCGCAGCAGCCCATTAGCTTTGTTCAAAATGAGAAAGCGAAAGCATTCCTCGAAGCATCTGGAGCAGAAGGGCTTCCGCTACTGCTGTTGGACGGTGAAACGGTGATGGCAGGGCGATACCCAAAACGTGCTGAGCTGGCTCGCTGGTTCGGTATTCCGCTGGAGAAGGTAGGGTTAGCTCCCACCAGCTGCTGTGGTGGTAATACTTCCTGTTGCTGAATGTGTCAGGAGGACATATGAAATTCTTACAGAATATCCCGTCTTACCTGTTTTTCACCGGTAAGGGAGGTGTAGGCAAAACTTCGATTTCCTGCGCAACGGCTATACGTCTGGCTGAACTGGGAAAGCGTCAGTACCGACCCGGCCTCTAACGTCGGTCAGGTATTCGATCAGACTATCGGTAACACTATCCAGCCCGTGACTGCTGTGTCTGGTCTTTCGGCTCTGGAGATTAGCCCGCAGGACGCCGCCCAGCAATATCATTCCGGAACGTCAGAAAGGAGCAATTACCAAAGAGGATGGTGAGAAAGTCATTGGCGAAACGGGGAAGCGTGTTAAGTAATCTGCCCACTTTAAAATATCGGACACCTTTTAATGCTATGCGGGCGTCCACCTTTCGCTCATAGCAGACCTCGCAACGCTTCAGGCGGTCCGCTTTGTGCCAGGGGCGGACCTTCGGCATGTCCTTGACCTCCGTTCAGTCGAGCCAGATTACAGGCATATCATTCCATGGTTTTAAGACAGAAAGCGGAGTTCCAAATAGTCATAACCTGTCGGAACGCTGAAGACAGCGTCTGGTAAAGCCTTTCAAAAAACGCCTTACATTCATTCACATCAGTATTCGCGAAGACCAGCGAACAGGAAAGTGTGATGATGACGGCAAGTAAGCGCCTGGGTAGTCAGGCTTACTGGCGCAACTATTTCGCTTTTTCAGCCCCGCAAAACGTCCTTCCGCCGACGATCTTCGACCAATTATTCGAGATTGCAGCTCATCCCGGTCAGCAACAGGAACTTGCTGATACGCTGCTCGGCTATATACAAATCAAGAAGTACTCCACCCGGACCTGGTTTGAACACATTCTGACCCAACTGACCGCTCCGCTGATAGAAACAAGGACATCTGCAGAATGCAGGGGCCTGCTGCAGTTCTTATTTAACTACGGAGATGAATTGCTGGAGCGATACAGGGCAGACAACCACAGGTTTGCGCCACATGATCTTGATACGAACGGCGTGGCTGATCGGCTCATTATCAGGATGCAACAGCATGATTCTGAAGAAAACATGGCAGTACTGACAGAACTGGTCATGGAAGGCCGCGCCTGGTACTGGATTGCAGAATATTTTCGCCATCTGCTCTGGCAGCACGGGCTGGTCGGTGACTAGGCCCCGTATCAGCAGGAGTCATGGATGGAGGCGGATAAAATAGATAAACTGCGTGGTTCCCTCGCGAAAAGGTTGAACCGCCCCGATATCACCAGTCATTTGCCAGATTTTCCTCTTCTGAGTTCTTATATATGGGCATGGCGTGATATCAGCGGAAATGAGGCTGTAAAGGGGTGGGTTGACAGCATGGCTGGCGAAGATGAGGCGTTTCTTAAACTGCTTCTGCAACTCCGGTATCATGGAACGAGTTCGGAAGACGGAAATTATCGGGCTCTGAAACTGTCAGACATGGCAGTGCTTATGTGTGATCGCGACAAGATTGAAGAGCGCATCGACCGTATCGTAAAAGAAGAGAAATTCTCAGAATTGGTTGGTGAAGTAGAGCAGGCCATCAAGAGAAACCATTTCTGACAGGGTATATCGATCAGGTCTAAACTGGGTCAAACCTGTTTCCCTCAAAACCATTCCATTAGGCTCCGTCAGGAGCCTTTTTTATGGTCAAGAAGAACGAGGCGCTGGCCTGAAGGGGAAAAAACTGCCAATACCCGTTTTAATAGTCGGTTTCTCCCTTCTCCGGCCAGTTCGCGCTGGTCAAGCCTACAATGACTGCGGGCAGCGCAAAGAGGTGGCTTTAGAAGAGATCAGGATTTTGGGGCTCAGCCGAGACAACCGGCACATATTCAATATGTTCTGCAGTATCCAGATCAAGGCTAAAGATACTGTCATCAAAACTCAGCAGATGAATCTCTGCATTTGCCCTTATTCCGTCCACAAATCCAATCTCAAGAGACGCGGTATACAGTTCCTGATGACGATAGGTGTCATTGGAGACCTCAACGCCGTAGTACACACGATCTTCTTTATCCCAGACTGCGCCGGAGTAATCTTCGTAATCGTATGCGGCCGTTACATTAACCTTGAAAGTGATCTCGTAGGTGGCGTTATCTTTATTGACATCAATCAGCTGCACTTCATCAATGCTCACTGAAGATATCTCTATTTCATAGATCTCAGGATCGTATTCGCTTGACGATACGGGCATAAATTCTGCGTCATTTAGATGTGCCCGGGCCATTCTTATCACGTCTTCTTTCAGTTGCTCGAGAATACTGTCGGCAAACGTTGAAAGTTCAGCCAACTCTTCATCATTCCTGTTAACTAGATCAAGAAGCACATCGATGCTTTTAAGATGAATAAAGTTATTGTTAGCTGCCGCTACTGCCTCCATATCACCGTCGTCGCTGACGACATACACTTTGTTCTGACGTGCTCTTGCCACTGCATCTATAGCTGCAAGTGAAAATGCGTCCGGAAACTCTGACTTTTTCGCCTCCCGGTGAAAGGGCGCGGCACCTGAAAAATAATCATCAAATATTTGTTTCGGATTTACATCAGCGACAGACACGGTTTCAGTTAACCGGTTATCCACTAACGCCCGGAATTTGCCCATGGCCGCGTTAAGTACAGCTTCTGCGTTGATCTCTGGGAAAAGACCGCCCCCTGTAACCTCATCAGCAACACATAAAAAACTCCCTTTTTTACGGAAATTTTTATGCTCCTTTACCGCCGCTTCTGCGTATTTTTTTAGATGCTTCTCAATTTCTGCGCGAACCACATCTGTGATGAGTAGGTGAATTTTTTCTTCTTCTACGAGTTGCTGAAGCCTGCTCAGAACGAAATGCCCGAACTGAAGTTTTTTTGTTTCGTATGCAGAGGTGTCAATAAAAACGAGCCTTGTCTGAAGTTCCATGCATCTCTCTGATCAATGAATTTTCAGACCACTATATCAGTCATAAAATGACAGATGAAGAGAGTAGATGTCGTATCAGTTACTGATACAGATCGAACAGCAGGCGCATCATTTCCGCTTTTATTTTTTCGGATCTCAGGCGAAATGCGTGGATAAAAAACAGACAGCACATCGTCTCAAGTACAGTTTCACGCTTAAGAACTGGTTCATAAATAATGGGTCCACCATAATGAACTGGTCCAACACGAACACGTACTGCTCATCGCAGTCGGGTTACACCAGCCGACAGCAGCACAAATGTCAATTCATAGCGATTATACGGCAACAAGGCCCCGGAGCACCGGAGCGCTGTGGAACAAATGGTGCAATATGTCGGGTTAATCCAGCGCGGGATTCTCCGGCAACTTCTACTGGTCGTCGGAGCCGAGCTTAGGCAACGACTACTACGGCGTTTTCTTGGGCGATGGCGGCATCTACAGCGGCTACGTCAACGCAACGGGCTACGTGCTGTGTCGTCAGGGGGCTTTAGCGTTTAGTCTTTAGTTTTTAACCTTTGGTTTTTATTTTTAATTATGTTTTTTATTCTCCCCCGCGTTCTCGCGGGGGAGAATGAGGAAAATGAATGATGGAGATTAAGGAGAGGTTGGCGCTGAGTGCGCGTCCGGGAAAGCTTACGCTTATCCGGGAGGGCATGTCCCTGAAATGTTACCAGCAGTCATTGTTTTCACTGGTGCATTACGTGTATCCGGATATTAAAGTTACCGGACGCAGGATAAAAAACTCGGCGGACGGGTTGTATTCAGCGGCGGCTTTCCTGAGGCTGTGCTGGCAAAGGTCCTGCCGGATGCCAGTTCATGTGCACTGGTAATGAGCATTGCTTCAATGATTACTAACTATTACGTTTCGAAAAGTCATTTAAATCATCGTTCCAGAAATTATATAGCCGATTTCCAATCTCCTCCTCCAGTTCTTTTATAGAACTTTCAATATCCTTTAGGTCAACCTTCTCTCTTTGATATTCTGGTAAAGAATTTGTTAGATTGACCATTTCTTTTAATGTATTTATCATTCCGTTACTTGCTGCGTTCTGCCTTTGGCTTATAGACACCATGGTTTTTCGTAAAAAATACTGAGGACGAAGCAACTTAAAAGTATTGTCGGTTAAACCATCACTATAAAATTTGGTAACGTCAATCCAATCTTGGGAACTATTAGATAAATTCTCGAAATCTACTGGGAATGCATTAGTATGTTTGAAAAGGTGAAAACCTAAAGATTGAAACACCTTATCTACTAGTTGCGAGCAAAATAAAGCATCATATTTTTCTTGACCTAAAAAACCATAATTGTAGGCTTTACTAAAATGATAGATGGCTTCTTTCTTAAGTGTCTCTTCATTTTCAGCATTTATGAAGGGTGGTCTTATCACACGCCATTTGCCATCTGATTGCTCTAAAATATCCGCAAAAAAAACGAGATCTACTCCAGTTGCAGCATCAGCATGTATAAAAATCCCATTACCTAGGCTAAGCGCCACATGTGTAGCATTCACATTTTTTGTTTTTCTGATTAATCTTTGACCATTTATATTAAAACTTTGCATCTTGCTTTTATTGTTGATTAAAAGAATATCACCAACCTTATAGTCTAATATTGCCATGTTTTATTAACCTATTATGAAAGGATATGTGCATTATATGCAGAAAAAAAGTAGTCCAAAAGGTCTTAGCACAAAATAAATATTAAAACATCAAAATGCCTTCGGACGTTATGAAAGCTAAGTGGATTAACATTGTATTCCTCCTCTGTTAACTGACCCAACAGTGATCTGCTTCCATTGATTAAGACACGGAAATGTTAGTAATGCCTCTTGGCGGTGAGAACAACAATTTCGTACTTCCGCTGCTCGCTCACAGCAGCCGCACCTGAGTGAAGCCCCCATAGGAAAACCTGTGGGGGATTTTTCTTTTTTTTGACGTCGCACTCTCATCTCCGAAAATTCAGGCGATGGCACTGAGAAATTCTGTCGGGCCTGGAGTCTTTTGCAGGCAGGGTACCGATGCGTTTATCCCAAGCCCTGCCTGGCCTAAGGTTTCTGCCATGGAACGTGCCAGGTGCTGCCATCTTCAGACGTAAAATTTCCTGCCTTATCATCCGTCCGGAAACACCGGGTGACTTTGCCGTCAACGTTGCAATTTCCCCAGTATAACGGGAAGCCCTCAGTCTCCTTATGTAGCTGCGCCAGCGTTGAGCGTCGCTCGTGTATCTCATCCAGTGAGGGAACAAGCGTCAGGATAAGCACAATGACCACACTGCACAGAACCCCCTGTGCAGCCAGAAACCAGAGCCAGCTTCGCCAACCAAGAGACCTGCAGGCTCGTTCATAGCGGTTAGTTGCCCCGTCTGCGGCCCGATCGGCTTCGCGGAAATGGTCCGCCAGAAGTCGTGCAGACCTCTGAGCCGTTGAGTCGGCCATTGCTGTAACGGCACTGATAACATCATCTCTGACCTCTCTCATCTGTTTTTCATGAGATGTGGCGGAATGAATCAGTGCTGACGTTGCTCTGTCTGCTTTTTTTCCCTGCTGCTGTGCGGCCTGAAGGAGCCTGTCTGCGGCCTCAAAAAAGAGGCGTATGTCGTGTTCACTGACGGAATTTGTGTTTTTCATAGGCTCTGCTCAATCCCTCTGTCGTGGTCTAATGATTGCTCTCTCTTCAGCTCTGTCTGGCGATCTACTTCATGCCTGTAGAGGAGCCATTTCTCATGTGTCATCGAAAGCTCCATCATATTCTTCAGCTCTACATACCTCAGATTGCCGCTGCCGTCACAAACGACGATAAGCGCACCCGCGTTGCTCTCTGCGTCCACGCCCTGGCACCACCTGACCAGTTTCAGGTAGTCACTGACGGCAACCGGATCTTCGGCATTAACCTGAGTCGAAAAGATGCTACGTGTTGTCTGTGCAATAAAGTTCTCAAGGTTCAGAGGCTCAGCCTTACGGGTGGACTGAGAGAGGGCGATGAGATAGCTCGAAAAGTAGGTTTTCACACCCACCTGAGCGTCAGGCGTGGTTTCAACATACCAATGGATTCGGTGAGAAAGCGGCCTCAGTCTCGCATCACTTTCCAGCGCGTGAGAGAGCTTTCTGAAGCGGGCTGCCTCTTTACCAGAGCGGTTATCCGCAGATTTAAACTCAATCAGCCGTAGCGTGCCGGGAAAGGAAAGCAGGACATCAGCCAGCGCCTTGTCCTCAGGCGTCTGCTGGAGCAGATTGACAGATGCTGGCAATACATGCCCGCGAAGCTGTGCCCCTACAGAGACGCCCAGTCCGTACAGGAAATTACCAATAACCACATTCTCATAAAGTTTCACTGCCTGCTTCCTCTCCTCAGTACTTAGCGCGGCTCCGCAAGTATATTTATCTACACGCCGGAGCTGGCATATTTCTGGCCGCTGTTTACCTATGTCCATAGCGATTTATCGGCCTCTACTCTGAGAGGATGATTGTTTTCGAAGGAGATTTTTACATTACACTAAGCGTTGGAGCAAATGAGCCATTTAGAAAGAGCTGAGTTTACCGGCCCTGTGTTCAAACTTTTTGGTGAAAGTGCTTTCCCGTCAGCAGCATTAATCATTCAGTAATGAGAAGCCGACACAGTCACGGGCTGGCCGCTGCATACGCCGAGCTGCTCCGCCAACTACTTGTACTTGAGGCTACTGGCTTAACTTTGACTCTCACATCAGGCAGTATCACATCCTAGCCATGCTCTTGTTCACAACGTCACGCCACTCACGAGCCATCGCCAGACGTATGCACCAGCTGCCCTGCGCGGGCATAGCGATGGGTTTATCTGTTAGGTCATCGCTGTAAAGTTAGGAGGATGTTGACGAGTTTGTGCTTATTGATAATCACAGGCAGGATGAATGGGACTATGAGCGATATTTCAACAACGGGTAACGTTTGTTTGCGAGAAGACATCACTGAACTCTTGGAAATAAAAATTAGCTTCTATAGGCCATAGCAGATATAGTTAATGGAAGATTAAATAAATGATATTGATAAAGTTTTGGACGAACATGCAGCTTCGAAAGAATTGAAATTAAAAGGATGGATATTATGACTTGGGTGGTTGGAGGGAACTGCTTTAATGGGTTTGTCTGCGTAGCCGATATTCAGGCAACAATAACATTGACTGGCGGGGAAGTTCGTTATTTTAATTGCATTCAAAAAATACACCAAATAGGAAGTAATTTATGCGTGGCTTTCAGTGGTGATATTAGGTCAGGTTTCAAAATCATCGAGTTATTGAGGGAAAATATTCATCAAAACTTTCAGGATGGTGAATGCTTTGATATTGATGGCCAATCTAAGATATTGATAGGTTTTCTTAAGTGCTGCTATGATTATATCAATCCGAACCATAAGCCTTATCTTGAATTAATGTTTCTATGGAATTCACAAGAAGGCGATGGACTTCTATATCGCCCATTTTGCATGAAATTTAAATCGCCAAACTTTACTATGAATTCAACCGCATTGCCTGGGGTTGCTCAATCAGGTAGTGGAATGACTAATAGCACCTTTCAGGCAATATCTTCTTTTTTAGAGGGGAAGGAAATTTCCACGCCGGAGTACAAAAAATTATTTTCTAACATTGAAGGTGCTCCAGATATTATCACTCTTAAAAATTTCAAAAACATAATTCTGAATGAAGCGTCAAAAGTTAATCAGCCGGGTATAAGTCGAACATTGATTTCTTTTGAATCAGAAATACCCTTTGACGAGATTTATAGTGAGCAACAAAACAAGAATTTAAAAGAAGCATTTATCACCCTAGGTTTAGGACCCACTGAAATGAAAACTGAAAATTACAGATTATTTCTTTCTGTGCTCTCAGTTCCTGATGTCCAGAAAAAATTAGATTATATCAAACGATATAATCCATTTTTGTATAACTCGATAAGGGATATATTGCAACAGGGGGAAAAGTCAATAAATATACAGCCAATAACAGAACTTCCGCCAATTGTTGTCGATCGTCATGTGAGTGATGAAGAAGAAATTCACTCTTATAAACTAATAACCACGTGGCCTGAACTTAAAGCATTTTTGGGCAAAAAGCGCATTAGCGTATCGGCTATGCAGGCAACAGCGTGAATTAGCTATCCTCTTTCAAACATTGCCACTTACTTATGTTGTTCGCTCACATCGGACTTTTAGCCCGGTTAACGTGTCCGTTCCGTGGGAGGAGCGGACAACACCTAAATGCTCTTGTAGACTTGGCTAGTTCTTCATTGTTTCTGTTGTTTCGTACAAACGAGGAAAGTTACAAAGATTACCTGTAACTTGCACCAGATCTAGATACGGGTATCTTTAGATAGCCATTCGACGCTAGTAACATCTCAATTTCATAATTATTTATTTCACATTTAGGGCCAAGAACAACTTCAAATAGAAGATTTTCTTTTGAGGAAAAATCATATTCGAAATACGATGTTATTCTATTTCCTGTAACTCTTTGCTTTGGCCTTGAAATTGAATGTAAGAAGTTAAATTCGCCACGCTCATTCCCTGTAACAAAGGGAAGGTGTACAATTCTCACTTCTTGCTCTTCTTCAAAGAATTTATTTTTAGTAAATAAGCATTTTGTTCTGACCTCAGTTGTTATATGATTATAGGTCATCCATCTATGAGAGTCATCAAGAAAAGATGATGCAATTACAACATTAGACATGCGGTCAGCAAACTCACGGATAACTTTAACATCATCATAAAAAACTTCATTGATGCCTATGGAATGAATATCAGACATACCCAAAACTGGGGCGACGTCAGAAAACCCAAAGGCTTCAGTATTAAAACCAATTGATACTCCACAGCCATCACTAGCATAGGCACGCCATTGACTTAAGAGATCTTTGTTTTTTGAAAAACTACAAATATAAGGATGTGGGAATGAGTTTTGAAAGCAAAGAAGGAACTCATCAATAACATAATTATTAGATGGATTCCTCTTTGAATCCAGAGCATCCAAGAAATAGTTTTTAGCATAATTTATTTCAGTGTAATCATTTAGATTTCCAGCCGATGAAATCCAAAGTTTCTTATTATTTATAATGCTCAATAGTGCATTGAGATCACAATAGTGATAAACTTTACCCATCAAAGACACAACCTTCTTTATAATATAAAAATCCCCTTGCTTATCTCAAGAGGCTCCCGCGACTTAGCTAACGCCTGTCTTCCAACACTCATGCCTCTCAATGATTTAATCGCAGATGTATGAGTAGATATCGCATGATAATAAAATGAAGACTGAATCACCATATATTTAACCGATACCTTATTGCTATCCATAGATACTGTTTTATCGTTGTAGAATGTAACTGCTACACCGATGACGTTACCCAAAACTAACTTTCGCTCCTCACTCACTATGGACCTTGCTGAGCGTGAGTTTCTTCGTGTTCGGGGGCGGAAGTGGCTAACAACAATCTGTGTGGTTCAACGGGGAACGGGTCAATACAGTGACTGAGAGATAAACCATATTCATTCATAACCTTCCTTGGGAGGATACGCTTCGCATGCAGCTAGATATTGCTAATCGATGAGCACAAGTTAACCCTGACCTATTAATGGGTAATGTTATCAAATAAGGAATAAACTGTTGAGCCTTATGAGGAACTGGGCTTTGCAGATGAGAAATTTACTGACGCTCGGTTAATCGTTGTGACGCCGCTGGGAACCAAACTGTTTCGTCCTTCTGAAGTTGTTCTGGATATCCTTCCTGATGCTCAGAAAGCGGCTTTCACCAGGGAAGACGGCGAGAAAGTCGTTGATGATGCAGGTAAACGACTGAAATAAAGATGAAGGGGGCAAATGCCCCCTTATTTGTTAATTCTCCATACTCTTCCGCAGTCTTTTCGAACCAGTTCATTATGATGATTACCATTGTTTTTTTTGGATTTTACAATAGTATCATGGGGTTAATGGTATTTAAGTTTGCTTCGTCTGAAGCACCATATCACGATGGTAATGAATTTATACCTTTCATTATGCAACAGCAGATAATGAAACCGATGTATCAAGCTGATCGACCATTTCGCAGATTTGCGATTGTTCATAGCTCAGGACCGGTCGTTGCTTAACCACACTTACTACAAGTGGTTTAATCAGCATATTGGCCGTTGCTCGGTCTTGCTCTTTTGCGGCGAAGATAACCTCCAGGGTTTTTTGGTCAATTACTGTTGCCAGATTCGCGTTCAGGTTTTCAAGTTCGTGTTCTGTAAGCATGAAACTTGTTGCAAGCCATGTAACCTGTTCCTGGATGAGAGCCAGCACTTTTACTCGGTCGTCTTCAACCAGTGCACCCGCTATTTTTTTGGAAATCGCTGTGGCAATCATACCGCCTAACAAGCCACCAGCTGCGCGTCCTGCTAAAGCACCGAAAGGACCTAATGGACTAAGCATCATTCCGCCAGCAATAGAACCAATTGCACCCCCAGCCACACCAGATGAAGTAACTGCCAGATTTTTTATAAACTGTGCCCCAGAAATACGACCTCGCACCATTTTAATCATATCCGGACCAGTGGTCACGGCGACCAGTGCGAAAGAGGTAACCAGTGTGCCACGCATCATCTTGTTAAGGGAGTTGAGATTGTTAGCTCCGACTCCCTGTTGAAGCGCATTACGAACTGTCGGGCTGGCAGCGGCAAAATCAATATTTTTAAGTAACCCCTGAATGGCACTGATACGGTGTAATTGCTGTACCGTCACATAAACTGTCAGTGTGCGGGTAAATGTTTTACCTGCCTGTATTGCTGCCGTTTGCAACGCAGCCTTACGATCGCCGGTATTGAGGTAGAAAATAGAAGCTGTCAGACCAAAGCTGATACCTCCAGCTGCGAGGCTGATGATAGATCCTTCCGCAATGTCGTAAGTGATAGATTCGAACGTGCCAAACTTAGTAATGTTTTGTGCCTGGCTATAAGTCAGGTGTCCCTGACGTACAAGTTTTGTGGCTTCTGCAGGATCGGTAACGCCGGGGACTTTGCCATCGCGAATTTTGTTCTCCATCGTTTCAAGCGCTTTCGAATACTGGTCTTTCGGAACCTCTAACTGCATTGGGGTTCCGTTACTGTCATAATAGCGATAATTACCGTTTTGTCCGTCAAAACCAGCACCGACGCTACGTGCAGCGGTTGCACAGTATTTGGTCTGAATCTCTGAACCGTTAACCAGCCTGTCTGCACCATTTTTCGCATTATCATCACCGAGAATATGTGCATCTTTTAGTTGGATTTTGTCAGTAAGATGATTTCCCCGTTCGGCTGCAAAACCATGTCCTTGTCCTCCCACTGCAAACATTTTTTCGTTAGTATTCCAGGCCTCCGGGAGTGTCATGAGAATCAGACCGTTTGTTGCTGCACTGGAAATAAATTCAGCCTGTGGTCGCTTGTGAATTTCAATGCAGAGTTTTTCCGTTTCCCGGCAAATATCAGAGCAATACCATTCCTGGCTCCCACCACCGCCCTGGTGTTTTGCGTTTTTAATCTCGCTCAAACCGCATGAAGTGCAGGTACAAAGCTCGTCGACATAGTGAAACGAGACAAATTTTCGACCATCCGAAAAAGAATAATAGTTCCCACCATCAAGATAACGGTTCAGGAGATCATCATTCGCAGCAGAGGGTAAATTCAGCCTATTACCAAAAAGGCTTCTTAGCTCATCTGATGAGTGTACTATTTTACTGTTTAACTGCTCATTAAATTCAGCCATCTTTCTTTCATACCAGGCATCATTTAAAAGCCAGTTTTCACCAGCCAGATCCTGCTCTCGAGTATCGCCCTGAAAAATATGCTGTGAGACCAACTTGAGATAGATAGTCTCTACGAATTCTGCTGAGAGGTTACTTCCTTCTTTTAGTTCCGTCAGCCAAAGTTGGTTATTGATCGCTTTTTGCTCATTTAACCCTGTATTGATGGCATTAGTTAACTTCTTGAGTTCCTGAATTTGGTTTGCCGCATAGAACTGTGTCAGTAAGGCTGCTATCCAGTATAGCAATCCTGTCCACCACATCAGTGAAGATGAGATATTATATTGCCAGGCTATAAACGGTGTAGCCGCAGAGCAGGCCATCAAAAAGTAAGACGTATAAAAACAGCAATAATACTCTTTAAGTTTGGCATTGATATCGGCTGGTATAAGCCCGTTTTGTAGAATAGCCTTGGTTTGTACAGGTACTGCAAGCAGGCCACTGGCAAATGCAGCGGTTAAAATAAACTTCATTGAATCAAATGAATAAGCTTCGTAGGCAATATGTTTACCATCAAGTCCCCACATAAAGCTAATCACCATTCCTGCTATGGCAAGAGGTACACCCAGCAGCCAACGTGAGTGAAGCGCATAGGTTACGCGCTCTACAATATAGCCCGCCAATAAAGGTGGGCCTGCAACAATCAATGCACCCAATCCTAATATCACACCTAGAATATTGAGAGATGCCTTAAACAACGCTTTTATAATAACAAAACCGATTACCAGTAAAATTAACGCACCAATTATCTGTAGCATTGTGGTTTTATCCTTGCTGTAATTTTTATTCGAGTGCTACGCCATCATAAATGTGTCAAGATCATCCGCATTTTTGATTATCTTTGCCTCTTCAACACCGTGGGCCTGGGCAAGTGTGATGCTTGCTTCCAGCAACCGGCGATTGTTTTCCACGCTAAATGCAGCTGCGGTAAGCTCACCCAGCGCCGCGAACTCGTTCAAAATTCGGTTGAGTGCTTTCTGCTCAATCTCACTTAAGCGACATGTAAATTGCTCCATTTTTTTCGCCAGCAATTGGCGTGCTTTACTGTCCAGATTTTTAGCTACGGTAACCATAAACTTCCCTGAGATAGAACCAACCAATGCCCCCAAAACAGGCACAGGGATGATTGCCTGACCTGCGACAGACATTGCGCCAACGATGGCCGATTCCGCGCAGATGATAAGGCCAAGATCGGTAAATTCATCAGCATTAATCTCACCGCGCTGATAGGAGAGAGCAAGATTGCTTACACCTTTAGCGGCAGTGACCAGCGCGCTGGCGAACGGTGCTCCCAGAGAGGCATAATTGGTCAGGGTATAAATTGCTCCGGCGGATACACCGCCAATAGCGGCACCTTTCAATGTATCTAAGCCGACATCCTGCCAGTCCTGTCTGTTGAAATCTCCACGAAATATATTTTTACCATCACGGTATTTGCTATATATACCTGTTACAAGAGCAAAGGTTCCACCGAAAGCGGCTCCCATTGCGGTTGCACGCATGCCTTCACTTAGGGAGGGTTGGTGATTGTCAATAATTTCTGCTTTTTTTGCCTCGTTCTGTTCCGCTAATTCCTGATCATGTTTATCAAGCGTTTCGTCAATTTTTCCCCACTGAACATCTTTGTAATCAGAAACTCCAGGACGCACGACATCATTAAAGGATCTTCCCGTTGTACTTTCAATTTCTGCAACTTTATCCCTGATAGCCTGTATTGTTTTTTCGCTCAAGCCCTCCACCGGTTTCCCATCAATAACATTCTGAATCGTTTGCCAGGAGTCTTTGGGGATATGGTAAAAGGATTCTCCCTGGGTAAAATTGGGATAGGTTTCCATGTGCTGAAGGACATGGTTCAGGTTATTATTAACTCCGTTGATAAACTTTGACTGCACGTCAACGCCATCTATCATATAATCCGCCGGAGCGGTTCGACCCACTCCGTCAAACGTGGCGCTAAGATCAGAGGCATCCTGAACCCTTTCTTCTATTGCCTGGCGAGCATTGCGCACGCCAACTTCTACCTGCTCAGCAATTTCACCGTGTTTGGTGCTCATTGAGCCCAGGATGTTACCCGGTGACGCGATGAAATCACGCACCTTTTGCATTTGTTCGCCAGCCAACTCAAATGCACGATCCTGCTGCGATAGTTTTAACAGTTCACTATCAATGCGGGTCTGATTAATGGCGTTAACCGCGCTGCCGATAAGCTGGTCGCCAACTGTATTATGGTTAATGCTCATTACTGGATTTTCTTGTTGATCAGTTTTGATAATGCATTGATATGGTTAATCAATGCCCCTAATTGATCTTTCTGATGGGTATTAAACTGGCAATAGTCTTGAGGCGCAGCCTTTTCCAGCACATCAATAATGCTTTCAGTACCATGATAGTGCTCGGATGTGAGCATCTTGAGTTCTTGCGCACCACGTTCCATCACGCGAAGTTCGCTGGTTTTTGCGCGAACCTGGCGCTCTTCCTGTTGTGCCTCATCAATGATTTTACCGTTTTTGCGACGGGCTAGTAGGGTTCCGCCAGCGATGCCTACAGCACCAATCCCCCAGCCTATTGGACCCGCCAGAGCCAGTAGTGCGCTTCCTGCTGACATGCCACCGCCACCCGCAGCCAGTGCGCCGCCGCCGAGCCATGCCAGGGCTGCATTTGTTGCGGCAGCTCCGCTTAACGTAGCAATAGCGGTACCCGTGGATGCTGTACCAAAAGTTGTTGCGACCGCCAGCGCAGCCGTAGGGGCAAATGCGGCGACCCCCGCCCCAACGGCAACCCCCGCAGCAGCCGTTCCTTTACCAATATGTGATGCGCGGTATTCTTCTTCCAGTTTTTCCACCACGTTATCAAATTCAGCGATTTCCGCTTTCAATTCGCTCCAGGATTTATCAAACTCTTTCGGTGTATTCGCCAGTCGATTAACAAAATTTTCACCACGGGCAATCAGGTCCTTACTGCATTTCTGGCGTAACAGAAAGAGGGCAGTGATCTCATCCTGGGTGTCTTTAGCCTGTACTTCATAACGGTTAGTTGCACTTTTGAGACTGGCTAATGCTTCTTTTCTTTCTGAACCACGTAACATTTTTTACTCCTGCTGTATGTTGTCAAAAATAATTTCACTGCAATGGGTTTTTCATTTCTATTATCTGCTGGTTGAGCTTCTGATAAAAACGTTGTTGTAGGCTAATCGGGGAAATAATAGTGAGGTTTGGTAACCAATAACGTAATAATGGAAATAGCTGGTTTTCGTGTGCCATTTTGGTTTGCACGATCAAGTCGCCATTAGGTTCCTGACGAATTAACTTTTGGGCAGGCAGAACATTTCGACGTTTAAAAAAATGGCTTACGTCGGCTGAAATTTTAAGGAGTACAATCTGCTTATCCAAAGAAAACCAGACATCATCTTCTTCAGCAAAGTATTGTGTGATATGGGGTTGTGGTGTGAAGTGCTCTGATTTAAATTTCAGCCAATGAATTTTGGTGAGCTGGAATCCTTTAACCTTTTCATTCTCTACCGCACCGAGATACCAGACGCTCTTTATGTTAATAAGCTTATAAGGCGCGACGGTCCGATGTTTCCCTTTATAATGAAATTCACAAAGGCTATTTTCACGAATCGCTTTATCGAACACACTATAGTTATTCTCAAGTACGCGTTTCGCTTCTGGATCTCCGGGCAGCGATCTGATGATCAGTGAAGTCATGTCAGGCTGGGAGAAGATTTTTTTTACAGGGAATAACTCTGCCATCCCCAGGGCATTGATGAGATTTTGTTGTTCTTTTAGAGCCTGAGGTTTAGCGTAAGCGGGAGCCAGCCTGTAAATACCATCACCATCGGGGACGATTCTGTCGCCCAGACGATTAAGATCACGATACAAAGTACGCTCACTGATGTTGAATTCGTCCATCATCTTCTTACGTGATACAAAACCGTACTGGTAAAGTTCTGCAATAATAGCGGTTATTCTTTGTACCATTACCTCATGCCCGCTCATGCGCGTTCTCCTTGTAATTTTTCCTTGAGATTACCAGTCGCTACTGACAGGGCATGTCAGTAGCGACTGGGGGATCATGTTTTCATATCGGCAAATTTCTCACATAACTTAAGGAGATTAAGTCGAAAAGTCAGTTAATGGCTTTTGCGGTCAATAACATAATCAGTCTCCTGCAGACAGTCGCGAGCAGCCACTCAGAGGTGAAAGAACAACTGACGTGTCAAGGCTTCAAAAGCGGAGTATGCTGAGATTCAGTCGATTAGAGCCAGGCTTAAAAATTTTTGTAGAGCTAGTTTGTTTTGCCTCAGGACTGGCTGCAGCCAAATGAGCGTTCATTCCGGCTGTATGACTTGGTGCGCTCCTTCGCAAAATAACTCAGCCTGAAAGTGAGTTTATCGTAAACCGTTTTGTAGTCTAAATCGTTGACGTCCAGGTAATACAATGGGTTGTCCGGGATATGTACCAGCGTTCGATATCCGGGGGGAGGGCTCAACTGTAAAGCACTCAGCCAGGCTGCCTGTATCAGGCTGGCTAATCCAGTTCCATTTTCACTGTACGCCCCTAACCCGTTGAAAGTATCTTTATTCACAAAGAGTACCATGTGGTAATGAGACTTCTTGTTTACTTCTCCAACCTCCCGGACCCAGGCGTAACGTAAATGACATGGGTAGCATCGAACACCCTGCTTTTGTTTGCTTCGATATCGTGCTTCAATCTTTGCATTTAGTGATTCTATAAATCGAGAGATAAGACCAGCCTTACATTCATCATGGTTATCAGGAAGTCGGAGGTCTACACGGACAACCATTGTTCGTGGATATTGTGCTGTAGCGTTATTAATTACGCTAAGCATCCGTTGCAGATACATTGTATTGAATGGGGCATGACGTTGATCAAGATAAATATCATTAAGCATCATAAATTCCTGTTGTCTGTATAGTATCTAGGGTTGTTTCTTACCTTGGGTTGACGAGGTAATTAAATGGTGATTTATGGTTTTGATTTGAATGTTTGTTAGTTTGATTTGTGGGGTTGTGTATATGTGCAGAGTGTATTGACTGTTGTCTTTTATATACTTGCAATGGATGAGTGTGTTGATGGTTGGATGCGTTGTATATTGTTGTATATATTACCAATCCGGGGCGTTAATTTTAATGTGTGTCATGCAAGATGTGGTTTTATTAGCTGGTGGTCATTTATTTTTACTCCGAAGTTAACATGTGGGTTATATAATGATATTTATGATGTAAATATGCAGTCCGATATTTAAATTGTTGGGGTATGGGCGTAATTTCATTTCAGCTTCGCGATGCTTTAACTCGTTCTCTTAACCAATTTTCAACTTCACTCTGTAACCAGCGAGAACTTCTCCCTAGCTTAATAGGTTTTGGAAATCCACCATCTTTAATTAATTTATAAAACCACTTATCAGTTAATCCAGTTAGGGTAGTGATAAATAACATGTCAACTAATTTGTCTTCAGTTAATAGTGTTTCAGTTGTCATATTAGATTCTCCGGTTGTTATTTGTGTGGTAGAGCTCAATTTGGAATTGAGTTTGCGTTCTGGCATAACAACCGGTTGTTATGTAAAAATTATAATGAGCCTTTTAAGTGATTCTGGAAATTGAAATGTCCCACTTCATGCATATAAAGCAGTAAGGTTTTTTATAATTCGTAATGGCTATTTCAATCTGTTTATATTTGCGCTTAGAGTTTTATATCCCTTTGTAATCCAGGACCCAAACAGTTCTTTTACTTCTTCCCTTCTGCTATCCCCCAATCCTCAAGAAGCCAAATTTTCGTGACCGTATACACGTTATCAACAATAACTCATTGAGTTAATGTGCAAAAATGGGCATTTTTGTACCTATAATCACGTAGTGACAAGGGGGTAGTGGTGGTTTCATTTTATGATGAAAGGAATCTCATTTTATTTTTGTACTTTAAATTAAAGAAATTCGAGGTTGATATTCCTCCTGAGTCGTCCGAAGCAAATCTTGCAAACTATGAAAAGAGAGTGCGCAATTTATTATTGAGTGGGAATAAAGGTTCCGAAAGAGAAGTAGATACTTTTATCAATAACACCCGGGTTGAAGCTAAAAAAGAGATTCCATGTGAAGATGAGCTTGAATGGTTCACCACAGATTCCAGGGCTAGTTACTGGTTACTTTGTAAAACAGATCAAGAACAGGTAACCCTAAGTTATGCACCCTATACAGACACATTCCCTGTTCAGGCAGGAAATTCGCTGTTAAATGAACCATTCACTTTAGGATTCGATATTCCACCGGTCCATAATCTTCGGGTGCGGCTTATCAAAGATAAAGTTGTAAAAAGTATTTCTGAAGGAAATGCCAGGCAATATATTCTAAAATTACATAATGAGTGGAATGAATTAATTACAAAGAAAAATTTATTTTCTGATGTTAATGGGAAAGCAGGGGTAACCATTGACTGGCTGCTGAATTATTTGCAGGAAAATAATGTTACCTTGCAAAGGTATCGGCATGCTGAAGGAACAGAAGAAAAAATCGCATACTGTTATGCATCATATTTTATCTGGCGTGAGGATTTTTTTAGGACTGAAGCAGAAAGAGAACTATTCATAAGAAAATTTAAAAGTGCATTGAGCACACAGAAAAGTCGAGAGAAGAAGCGTGCAGATAAAAATAAAGCCCTTAACGTGATCATTTCTCAGGAGACTCATGATAAGCTTCGTGATATATCTGTGAGAGAAGGGATCTCAAATGCCAGAGTTATTGAATATGCTATTCATCTGGCATGGAGGCAAAAATTGAATCCACGCTGAATATTTTTTTGGATATATATCATCCCCATGAAGGATTCAAAAAGGCAGCCATGTAAGCTGCCTTTTTATTATCAATAAGATGGTGGTGTTATGAAAAATAAATATGGTTATTCTTCTTTGCTAAAGCCGGTATCTGGATTACCAGAATGGGTTACTGAGCATTTATTGCAACAAATAAGACAGATAACTGAGTATGAACCGGTTATAGGTATTATGGGTAAAACGGGAGCAGGCAAAAGTAGCCTTTGCAATGCCCTGTTTGCTGGTGAGGTATCGCCTGTCAGCGATGTGGTAGCCTGTACCCGGGAACCTCTGCGCTTTCGCCTTCAGGTTGGCGAGCGCGTTATGACGTTGGTAGATCTGCCCGGCGTAGGGGAAAGTAGTGCACGCGATAGCGAGTATGCCGGGCTGTACCGTGATCAGCTTCCCCGGCTCGACCTGGTGCTGTGGCTGATCAAGGCCGATGATCGGGCGCTGGCGGTGGATGAGCATTTTTATCATCAGATAATTGGTGAGTCGTACCGGCATAAGGTGCTGTTTGTTATTAGTCAGTCGGACAAGACCGAACCCACTAGCGGTGGCGGTTACTTATCCACAGAGCAGAAGCAAAACATTAGCCGTAAAATTTGCCTGCTGCATGAATTGTTCCAGCCTGTTCATCCTGTATGTGCCGTATCGGTCCGGGCTAAGTGGGGATTACGAACAATGGCGGAGAGAATGATTCGCTGCCTGCCGCGCGAGGCCAGCAGCCCGGTGGTCGCGCAACTGCAGTCTCCCTTTCGCACAACAGTAGTCCAGGAAAAAGCGCGCGTTGATTTTGGTGAAACTATCGGTGCGCTGCTGGATACGGTGAGTACTTTCCCGCTGATACCGACTCCGGTGCGGACCATCATTCAGGCCATGCGCACCACCGTGGTATCAGTGGCCCGTGCTGTCTGGGATTTCTTCTTCTGAGCGTTTAATTCCAACCTGTTATTCCATGAGCCCTGTCGCCTGTGCGGCAGGGCTTTCTATTATTGTTTTCCGTTATGAGGAGTCTGCTTATGACCCGTCTGGCTTCGCGCTTTGGCGCAGCAAATCTTATCCGTCGTGACCGTCCGTTAACCCGCGAAGAACTGTTTCGTGTGGTGCCCAGCGTTTTCAGCCAGGACAAACACGAATCCCGCAGCGAACGTTATACCTATATTCCAACTATCTCCCTGCTGGACAGCCTGCAGCGCGAAGGTTTTCAGCCATTCTTTGCCTGTCAGACCCGCGTGCGTGACCCGGGGCGTCGGGAACACACCAGGCACATGCTTCGCCTGCGGCGGGAGGGGCAAATTACAGGTAAACAGGTGCCGGAAATCATTCTGCTTAACTCTCATGATGGCACCAGTTCGTATCAAATGCTGCCGGGATTATTTCGTGCGGTGTGTCAGAACGGGCTTGTCTGCGGTGAGTCGTTTGGTGAGGTGCGGGTACCACATAAAGGTGATGTGGTGAGTCAGGTGATTGAAGGGGCTTATGAAGTGCTTGGGATTTTTGATCGGGTGGAAGAGAAACGCGATGCCATGCAGTCTCTGATGCTACCGCCACCTGCGCAGCAGGCACTTGCGAAAGCAGCGCTTACGTATCGCTTTGGTGAGGACCACCAGCCTGTTACTGAATCGCAGATACTCTCCCCACGCCGCTGGCAGGATGAGAGCAATGATCTGTGGACCACTTATCAGCGTGTACAGGAAAACCTGATTAAGGGCGGGCTTAGTGGACGCAATGCTAAAGGCGGACGAACGCATACCCGTGCGGTGCGTGGCATTGACGGAGACGTAAAACTCAACCGTGCGCTGTGGGTGATGGCGGAAACGATGTTGTCACAGTTTCATTCTGTTTAAATTCAGATTCTGCATCTGAAAAGTTAATGCCTCGTTAAAGAATGACATGCCCTGTCAATTCACCTCTTCTTGTGTTGCTGATTAATTGAACAAAAACCCCGGCTTACCCAGTGATCAGTGGCTTCCTGTCCATCGAAAAATAGTTATTGCCCCGGACATACCCTGTCAGACCCCTTATTTAGAATCATAACCCTTTCAGTCAGTTAACTCGTATGGAGAAATGATAATGACACAGACAGAGCGCCGCCACGACAGGCTGGCGATCAGGCTGTCGCTGATTATCAGTCGCCTCGTCGCAGGTGAAACGCTGGATATGCGCAGGCTGACCGCAGAGTTTGGTGTATCTGCGCGTACTCTGTACCGCGATTTTCGTGAACGGCTGATGTATCTGGATCTTGAATGCAGCAACGGTTGTTACCGCCTGCGGACGGGGGTGAGTGGTGCGCAGGCCGAGCTGGATGTGCTGACCTTTGCTCATCGTACAGGTGTGGCCGATCTGTTTCCGGGGCTGGACCGTCGACTGGTCAGCCTGCTGCTGAACTGCAACGACGCGCCCTGTCTGGTGGGTGAAGCTGTGGGTATAACCAGCCCGTCAGCGTCACTGTCATTCTATCGTCTGGTCAAAGCCATTACCGCCTGCTATCGCGTCACGCTGCTCGCTGACGGACAGCGTTGCGAACGGCTGGCACCGTATCGGCTGATGATGCAGGAAGGTCACTGGTATCTGATCGCTGAATATCAGGATCGTCCGGCTGTTTTCACCCTGAATGAAATCCATGTGGTACAGCCCACAACGGAGATATTCAGACGTAACGAGAGGCTCTGGCGGATGGCAGAGAATACCGGTTTTGCCCGGGCTCTGCCGCATTTCCGCTGCATCCAGCAGTCGCTGAATGCATTTACCTCACCCTGAAGTTTTTCACCAGCCAGCATCCACGGAGAGTGGATGCTGGCTTTTTTATTTACACACAACAAGGTTAATACGATGAAGCGAAATCTGAATACCAGTTATCGGCTGGTCTGGAACGAAGTTCTTGGCGCATTTGTGGTTGTTTCAGAACAGGCAAAAGCAAAAGGAAAGCGTACTGGCGCAGTACTCGCACTGGCCGTTGCCGGACTGACCTCTGGTACAGCACTGGCGGCAGAGACCTCCGTACCTGTCGGAGAGACGGCTGACGGGGTGGTTATCAGCAACAACGACACGCAGCTGGTTTACGGGCAGGCGAATAATACCACCATTAACACGGGCCTGGAGTACGGCAGCGATGATGAAGATAACAATCAGGGCGGCCAGTTCGTACAGGATGGTGGCGTAGCAAACCACACCACCATAAACAGTAACGGTCTTCAGGCGGTGCTTGCAGGCGGCAGTGTCAGCGATACAACGATAAATGCCGGTGGTGGTCAAAGCGTACACGGTCAGTCTTCCGGTACGGTACTGAACGGTGGCGAGCAATGGGTACATTCCGGCGGGGTTGCCACCGGTACCGTCATTAATGAAGGCGGCTACATGGTAGTGAAAGGGGGGGCTCAGGCAATTGGCACCGTTGTGAATACCGGCGCACAGGGTGGTCCGGATTCGGAAAACAGCGACGGGATGTTTGTTTCTGGTACCGCAACAAATACAACCATCAATGAAAATGGCCGCCAGGTCGTTTTCGATCAAGGGACCGTCGTCGCCACGACGGTGAATGCTGGCGGCGACCAGAGCGTTCATGGCAGTGCAGAAAATACCACGCTAAATGGCGGCTATCAGTACGTTCATTCCGGTGCGGCAGCAACGGATACCGTCATCAACAGCGGTGGCTGGCAGGTAGTCAAGGGCGGCGCTCAGGTCAGCGATACCACGGTCAATAACAGCGGCAGACTCAGCGTAGCGGCGGGTGGCAAGGCCTCAGATGTCATTATCAATGCAGGTGGCGCGCTGGTGACAAATACGGCTGCGGATGTGTCCGGCACCAACCGACTCGGCAACTTCAGTGTTGATTCGGTTTCCGGTAACGCAAGCAATGTGGTGCTGGAAAATGGCGGGCGACTGGATGTCCTCACTGGCGATGCTGCAGACACAACAACGGTCGATAAGGAGGGAGTGCTGGCGGTTAACGACGGTGGAACGGCGACAAACGTGACCATGAATGAAGGCGGTGCCCTGATTGCCGACAGCGGTTCAACGGTCAGTGGTACAAACGCGCGTGGTGAATTCAGCATTGATGCTGCATCTGGCAAAGCCAGTGGACTCTTGCTGGAAAGCGGCGGTCACTTTAGCGTTAAATCCGGTGCGATCGCGGAAAATACCGCCGTTGGCAGCGGCGGCGAGCTGAGTGTGGGAAATGGCGGTGGGCTGGCCGGAACCACCAGCCTGGCTGAGCATGCAAATCTAACGATTACGGGGGATGTCATCAGTACCGGCACCATTGAAAATGCCGGTACGATAACCTTCGCGCCTGAGCAAAGCGATGCCGCCAGAACTCGCCTGTTTGCTGCTCCCTCTGATATTACCTTTACTCCCCGCAAGCTCACCACGACAAACCTTGTCGGCCAGGGTGGCACCATTAACATGAGCATTAATCTGGCTAACCCAGACTTCCCGGCTGATATGCTGATTATCGACGGCGGGCAGGCAACGGGTAAAACCTGGCTGAATTTCACCAATGCCGGTGATGCCGGGCTGGGTCTCGCTACCACGGGGAACGGCATCAAAGTAGTGGATGCGATTAATGGTGCCACGACGGATGCCGGGGCCTTTGCGCTTGGCAGCAAACTGCAGGCTGGTGCGTATAACTACATCCTGAACCACGGTGCTGCGGATGAAAACTGGTATCTGACCAGCGAAGCTGGCTATCGTGCTGAAGTTGCTCTTTATGCTTCGCTGTTTGCGCAGAGCATGGACTATGACCGCGCACTGGCAGGCAGCTACAACCAGCGCAGTGCGGTCAAAGGTGGCAGTGGAGTCTGGGGGCGTATCCAGAGCGGTCATATGGGACATGAAAATAACGGCGGAATTGCACAGGGTGCGATACCGGAAAGCAGCGGCAGCTACGGCTTTGTACAACTGGGCAGCGACTTGCTGAGCTACTCTTCGCTGAAAGCCGGTGTGTATGGTGCAGCCGGTCACTCCTCTGTTGATGTGAAAGACGATGACCACTCCCGCGCCGGGACTGCCCGCGATGACGTATACAGCCTGGGCGGTTATCTGACGGCCGTGCATGCCGCCAGCGGCCTGTGGGCGGACGTGGTGGCTCAGGGCTCCCGTCATAACCTGAAAGCGACGTCTGATGCAGACAGTTTCTCTACCCACGGCTGGGGCTGGCTGGGCTCGCTGGAAACGGGCCTGCCGTTCAGTGTGACCAATGGCCTGATACTGGAGCCGCAGCTTCAGTATATCTGGCAGGGACTGTCCCTGAATAACGGTCATGACAATGGAGGCTACGTGAACTTTGGTGACGGTAGCGCACAGCATATCCGTGCCGGTTTTCGCTTCGGCAGCCAGTCGGAGATGGCCTTCGGTAACGGCACTTCCACACAAACAGGTTCTGGCGGCAGCATGAAACACAGCGTAAGTGAACTGCCGGTTAACTGGTGGGTTCGTCCGTCTGTTATTCGCACCTTCAGCTCAGACGGCGATCTGAGCATGGGAACGGCCACGGCGGGAAGTAATGTTACCTTTACCCCGTCTCAGGATGGCACAGCGGTTGATCTCCAGGCGGGTATTGATGCACTTATCCGCCAGAACGTGACGCTTGGTATTCAGGGCGGCTATACCCGTAGCGTTAGCGGTAACAGCGCTGACGGTTACAACGGGCAGGCCACACTGAAAGTCGCCTTCTGATAGCACGGCCCACTAAAACAGAGATAACCACTCTCATTCGGCCCCTGTTGCTTATGCAGCAGGGGCTTTTTGTTTTTAACGTTATGTAATCAACTTCACGCCAGCGCACAGTCGCTGGCTTTTAATTTCGGAGAAACATCATGAACGCATTAAATAGCAATAGCGTTACGCCCTTTCAGGAACAATCGCCAGCGACAGGTATTACCGCCTCTGTTGTACCCGATCGTCAGCGGCTCTCATTCTGGCCGACACACTTTGGCTCCATTCCGCAGTGGATAATCCTGGAACCCCGCATTTTCGCCTGGATGGACCGCTTCTGTGATGAGTACAGCGGTGGTATCTGGTCCTTTTACACGCTCAGCAATGGCGGAGCGTTTATGGCTCCTGATGCTGACGGTGACGATAAATGGCACCTGTTCAACGGCATGAACGGCAATAGTGCGCAAATGAGCGCGGAAGCTGCAGGTATCGCTGTCTGCCTGATTGAATACAGCCATCACACCTGTCGCACCGAATGCAATGCCATGACTGAACACTATTACCGCCTGCGGGATTACGCTCTGCAGCACCCTGAATCCAGCGTCATTCTGCACATTATTGATTAAGGATACTTATGATGGAACAGTCGCTTATCCCACTGGCTCCGGCACTATCACTAACCGCACAACGCACGGTAAAACGCGCCTTAACGCTGCTTGACCGACACATGCGCGAAACAGACGTGGCATTCACCTCCACCCAAGCTGCCCGTGACTGGCTAAAGCTAAAAATGGCGGGGCTTGAACGCGAAGAGTTCATGGTGCTGTACCTGAACCAGCAGAACCAGTTGATTGCTCACGAAACCCTTTTTGCCGGTTCTATTAGCAGTACCGAGGTGCATCCCCGTGAGGTGGTCAAACGTGCCCTTTACTTCAATGCGGCAGCAGTGATACTGGCGCATAACCATCCCTCCGGTGACACCACACCCAGCCAGGCAGATAAGTCCATCACGCAGCGTCTGGTGCAGGCGCTTCAGCTCGTTGATATCCGTGTTCCTGACCATCTCATTGTCGGTGGCACGCAGATATTGTCGTTTGCTGAACACGGTTTGCTTTGAGGTATGACATGAAAATTATCAGTAAACGCCGGGCAATGACGATATACCGCCAGCATCCGGCCTCCCGCATTTTTCGATACTGCACCGGCAGATACCAGTGGCACGGTAGTGTCTGTCATTACATCGGTCTGGCCGTTCCTGATATTCCCGGCGTGCTGGCGATATACGCCGAACGCCGCCAGGATCGCAACGGACCTTATACCTGTCTGATGAGTATCACCCTGAACTGACAATAAAGAGGTTATAAATGAGCAACACTAGATGGGGCCTGCAGCGGGATTTCACGCCGCGCCTGGGAGCACGTCTGGTGCAGGAGGGCAACCGGCTGCACTATCTGGATGACCGGGCCAGTATCACCGGTAAGTTTAGTGACGCCGAATGTCTTAAGCTGGATGCGGCATTTCCGCATTTTATCAGTCAGATGGAATCGATGCTGACCACTGGTGAAATGAATCCTCGCCATGCCCACTGCGTCACCCTTTACCACAACGGTTTTATCTGCGAAGCCGACACCCTTGGCAGTTGCGGCTACGTATACATCGCAGTTTATCCCACTCAAAGCTAACTAATTTCACGAGAGCAAGCATGAAAACTCTACCTGCTAAAATTTCGCAGGCAGCGAAGCCCTGTCTGTCGCCCGTGGCTGTCTGGCAAATGTTACTGATACGTCTGCTGGAACAGCACTATGGCCTGACACTGAACGACACGCCGTTCAGTGATGAAACTGTTATTAAGGAACATATTGATGCCGGTATCAGTCTGGCTAATGCTGTTAACTTTCTGGTGGAGAAGTACGAACTGGTTCGTATCGATCGCAGAGGATTTAACCGCCAGGAGCAGTCACCTTACCTTCTGGCGGTAGATATTTTACGGGCAAGACAGGCAATCGGCCTGCTGCGGCAAAACCATCCTCCTTCGATCCCCTGAATCTTGCTAGCAGTGTTTCCGATTTACTGTCCCTATTTTACTAATTGCAAATGCACCAGCTAGTTACGGTGGGCGCATTTGCGTTTATGGGTGTTTAAACACAATTAGTGGCATCCGGCCATGAACAAAAATTGTACCACTGTATAGATAAGAAAAATTGCTTGCTGCTTCTTTTTTAACCTGCAATTCTGATGTACTTCATTCACATCAACAATATTTAATAAAATACATTATGGATAAAGCAGAAATTCTGGAGAAAGGTTGTTGGGTTGAAATTTATATTGAAGAATTTGCACAAAAGGTAAAAGGAATTTCACGAGATAGGTACCCTTCATTACGCTGTATCGCTTGTGGCGAGCAAGTTCATGATAGTGGTTTAGTCACTCCCAATCCCGAGTATATCCCCAGATTCTCTCATTCAGCACCACCAGAAAACGGAGAGTTTTGCCCTCTGGGGTCTAGATCTCAACGTTTCACAGGTCTTTCCGGAAATGACAAGATAGTATCAACAGAGATCGCTGCATCTCGCCGAAATCGATTCATGCAATTTGATAGCCTCTGTCGAGCATGGATAGTTTGTAGGTCTCTACGTGGAGGCGAAGGAAAACTTGATCAAAAATCCTTCATCCGTTTGGTCAGGGTCGCTGATAGTTTTGGGATCTGGCGTTATAGCTATCTCCCGGAATGGGGCATCCCTCTTCTTTTAATGCTAATGGACAATCATCCAACACCTAATGGTAAGTCTGCATTTTTTTATTCGCTTAAGAAAGACAGAGCCCGCCGGGGTGTTGAGTGGCAAAACCTGAATGTCCGGCTAGAAGCACATTGGGCTAGCAGTGGTAAACTTATTGTACCAAATCTTGAGAAGCCAGCTTCGTTCCTGCTAGAGATCCCTTTTAAAGAATATGTTGTTAACAACATTTTGGGGAAAGAGGATCTATCGTGGTGTACAGGGGATGTGCTGAGAAGCTTGAATGCCTTTAGCATCAGTGAATTACGGTAAAATATCCCTTAAAACGTAATGAGAGAGCAGAATGGCATTTGAATTGAAAGACTTATTAACCCCGGCAGCCTCCCTCTTGGCCGTTTGGCTTACTGCCAGGTTTACCCTTAATCGGGAAATTCGTAAGAAAGAGCTGGAGATCCGTGTTGATCGGCTGGAGAAGCTCTCTGCTGATTGTGATGAGGTCTTATCACAGCTTATTAATTATGCTGGTTTTATTAGTGGGCTTGTTCAGTCCCGGCTTTTATTACTCACTCCGACTCAGTCAAAGGCCCGTATCCCTATTCAAGAATTTTCTGAAGACAAAGACCTATTAGATAACAGTAAATTAGCTCCAGATAGAGAGAAAGGGCGAAGATGCGAACACGGCTTACGTTTCCATCATTATCAGGAATGGCAAAAATGGGATGCTATTGTCCCGAAGCTGCAAAACGATATTTATGATTTTTTCATGATTACACGTGCAGGCGAGATTGTTAAAGATTTGAAGAATCAGAGTCGAACACAAGAGGATTGTGAGGCATTCATTCGACAACTCAGTAAATGGCAAAAAGATGCTGATACACTGCGAAAACAGTTGCTTGACGCTATGTCCAGCGATTTTCACGAGTTAACGAAATCGAAACCTCCTTCATGGCTTCGATGATTGTATATACGTTCATGGTTCAACAAGTCTGGATGTTAAAGTCGTAAATAGGGCTGTGTACGTTATGAGCAAACAAAGTGACGTATCGTACAGCAAGCAATATTATTCTTAATCAATCACGGCCCTAAGATACTTGGGTGAGTAGAGGTACCTCTATCGAGATTAATGATATTGACGACTCGATGAAAGGCTCATCGAGTCGCATGAAAAACAAGGTGGGGGCACAAAAGGGGGCATTTATAAAGATGAAACAAGAAAATATGTATGTTTATCAATGGTTATGTGGGGTATGTTATGTTCCTATTATCGCACCATTTCAAACTCTTCCCAGGTCTACCGAAATCAACGCAAACCCCGTTTACTGCGGTTTTCAGCTCGCATATTATTTTCCGGGTAACCTGCACCACGTTCTCCGCATCGCCATTCTTGGTTGGTAGTTCAGAGCCCGTTAATCAGGCCTCGTCGAAATGGCTGATAATATCGAGCGGCCCTGAGCCAGGGCCGATTCGTTTACTGAGCAGATTCAGCAGGATGTAAATGCAATACGCTTTAAGCCCTCTACCGCTTTTTCGAGGTAGGCGCGTGGACATCCCATGTTCAGGCGGATAAAACCATTTCCAGCAGGACCAAAGCCATTTCCCATTGAAGGCGCAATACCGGCAACATCAAGCATTACCCATTTGAGCTGCTCATCATCCAGTCCAAGCGCTTTGCAATCTATCCACAGTAGATACGTTGCCTGGGAAGGAACAACCCGAGCCCATGGGAGATATTCATCAATTTGTTGAATAAACCAGCGTCGATTTTCAGCCAGATAGCCAAGTAACTCGTCTAACCATGGCGCACCATGTTGCCATGCTGCCGTACTCGCTTCGACGGATAGCGCATTGAATACATCCAGTCCATGCGCATCCAGACGGCGTAAAAAGTGTTCACGCAATGCCGGTGCCGGTATCAGAAAATTAGCAATACGCAATGTCGACAAACCAAACGTTTTACTGGCTGAAGTAGCTGAAATTACACGCGAATGCCAGCGTTCTCCCAGATGCAGAACTGAAGTAAATTGTTCTCCAGGAAGCAATAAATCTGCCCATATCTCATCAGACAGCAACGTCACATCATAGGTCTCGCATAGCGTAAGTAGCTGTTCCAGCTCTGGTGCAGTCCAACAACGACCGGTTGGATTATGCGGATTACATAAAATCATCAACGGCGGACGTTCAGTCCGGAATAACATTTCCAGGTGAGCAAAATCCATTTGATAACCGGTAGCCGGGTCCTCATTCAACGGATTTTCCAGCAGCTGTCTGCCGTTCAGAGAGATAATTTTAGCGAATGAACCATAATAAGGCCCCTGAACGGCCACGCCTTCACCGGGTTGACTCAGCATTTGTACGAGTAGCGATAATCCCGGAACAACACCTTCAATACTGCAGATCCACTCTTGCTTGATTTCCAGCTGATGCCGGGTTGAGAACCATGAAATTAATGAATCAAAGTAGCTTTGTGGTCGTTCGCTGTAACCAAAAATACCGTGCCCTACGCGGTGAGTTAAAGCCTCCTGAACAGCGGGCGGGCAAGTAAAGTCAAAATCAGACACCCACATGGGCAACAGTTGATGTGTATCCTCGCCGAAATATCGCGCCATAAAGTCCCATTTCAGCGAGGCGGTATCGTGGCGATCGATAATCTTATTAAAATCCATTACATGCTCTCCCTATTCTGTTGCCGTGATATTTTTTTCTGTTTCTGTCACTGAAGGCGCCTTCGCAATACCGATTCCCGTGAAACCGTAAATCAAGGCGAAGAAGATTGCGGCATAGCACTGAATCGCCCATGGCAATAAATCCAGCGTGCTCACTCCTAATGTCGTGGCCATATAAACTCCGGCAGCTGTCCACGGCAACAACGGCTCAATAACGGTGCCAGCGTCTTCAATGGTGCGGGACAGATTTTTGGTATCCAGTCCCATACGACGGTATGCGTCTTTAAACAGTTCAGCTGGAACCAGAAGAGCCAGCTTGCCGTCGCTTGTGGCTCCGGTCACCAGAAGGGTGGTACCAATGGTTGCCGCAATTAACTGACCGACACTGTGAATGACCGTCAGTAAGCGGTTAATGATAATGTTGAGCGCGCCGGTTAACGTTAAGGCACCGGCAAAAGAGAATGCGCAAAATACCAGAAGGATAGTGCTCATCATTGAGAACATTCCGCCGCGGTTCAGCAGGCGCGGAACATCAGCAATAATGCCCTCACTCCCTTGCGGGAACATAGTAATGTTGAATCCATCTATAAAGGCATCCAGTCCCTGCTTGATGCTGAGTCCTTGCATGACAACGCCCAGAATCAGGGCTAATACGCATGCACTCAGCATTAAAGGAATGACCGGCTTTTTACGAATCGCGCCCCACAACACAATAACCGGCGGCAAAATCAGAATGATATTGAAGTGGTATAGCGACTCCAGAGCGCTGACAATATCGGTAACCCGTTGTGGCGTGGCGACCTCGCCGAGCATATTGCTGTGGCCGGCAATAAGATAAACCACGGCGGCAAGCAGAAAGCTGGGAATAGTGGTCCACAATAAGTGCTGGATATGCTCGAAAAGGGTGGTATCTGCAACAATGGCCGCAAAGTTGGTGGAGTCTGACAGCGGCGATATCTTGTCACCGAAGTAAGCGCCAGAAACAACGGCACCTGCCGCTGCTGCCATCGAAACATCCAGTCCGGCGGCAACGCCCATCAATGCTACGCCAACCGTTCCGGCGGAACCCCAGGAGGTTCCGGTACACACCGATACGACGCTGGTCAAAAAGAAGGCGGCGATAAGAATGTATTCGGGGCTGATGAGTTTAAGTCCCCAGTACACCATGTAAGGGATGGTGCCGCTGAACATCCATGTACCAATCAGGCCGCCGACACAGATAAGAATCATGATCACCGGCATTGCTTTGGCGAGTTTATCAACTACCGAATTAATGATGTCTTCCCAGCAATACCCTTGCCACCAGGCCATGCCCGCGGCGACTGCAGCAGAACATAGCAACAAGGGCTCAATACGTAGCCCCATGATGCCGTAGCCAATAATTAGCAGCAGTAGCATGGCTAAAATAGGGATCACTGCCAGTCCAAATGAGAGTGTTTTTTTCTGATTTTGAGAGGCATTCATTCATGAATCTCCAGTCTGTAAGGTCGCTCAAGAGTAGAGAACACCCTTTTGCCTGACTGTGATCGCTCATTGGCCCTCATGTAAGCGATTACATGAAGACGTTAAACTTGAAGTCGGTCACAATTCAGGGGCTTGACGATTTACGCATTGATTTCAGAGAGAGGGGGGAAGAACAGAATCGCGGATCACTAAATCCGCAGTGAAACTATTCACGCTGGGACGCTGAGTTGCGCCCTTAAAAAGCTGTATCGCCAGCTGCGAAGCGCTGCGAGCCATGCGCTCAACGGGATAATGCATTGTTGTCAGTGCGGGGTAGAGATAGCGGGCCATCACCACATCATCAAATCCAACGATCGAAAGCTGCTGCGGAAGTGTAATTCCCTGCTGATGGAGGATGCGCATAATCCCGGCGGCCATTACATCATTAAACGTCACCGCTGCGGTGAAAGGAATGCCGCAATTAAGCAGCTGGTGTGCAGCGCGTTCGCCACCCTCTTCATTGAAAGGCACGCTAATCACCCAGTTTTTATCTGGCGTAATGCCATATTCAGCCAGCGCCTGGCGATAACCTTCCAGCCGCTCACGGCGATCGATAATCGGTAAATCACTTGTCACGCAGGCAATACAACGGTGCCCCTGTTCCAGGAGATGTAGCGTGGCTGTTTTAGCTGCTTGACTATTTTCCAGCCACACGCAGCGGTTGGCCATCCCGGCAATATAGCGGTTCACGACCACCATGGCAGGAAAATGAGCGGCATATCTCAACAGTTCCTTTTCAGACAGTCTACTGGCATGGACCACAATAGCTTCACAGCCCTGGTTTATCAGAAAATCGAGTCCTGATTTTTCCATTCCTTCATCGTGGCCACCGCTGCATACCATCAGCCGAAATTGCTGCTGGCGTGATACTTCTTCCACGCCTCGGGCAAGCCTGGCAAAAAAGGGATCGGCAAGGTTGCCGGTCAATAACCCGAGCATGTCACCGCTGCGTTTCGCTAATGCAATTGCGGCGGCATTGCGATGATAGCTCAGTTCGCGCATGGCTTTTTCAACACGCTCACGCGTCACGGGTTCAACCCATGCGGTTTGATTAATAACACGTGAAACTGTTGCGGTGGACACTCCCGCTAACTCTGCAACATCCTTTATCGTTGCCATGCTGGCTCTTTACCTTTTTGATTCTTAAGAATTTGCTTATCGCTGGTTTTTTTCCTTATCTTATTCAGGTTGGGGGGATTTGTCACCGAGACATCCTCTGAGTATATCTACTCAGAGGTTTATTTTTAGTACTGAATAATTAAATACTATCCTGAGTATTATTATCCTTACATTTGATATTCGATCATCCCGCTCTTTTTGGCCACCCAGTCATACAGACGTTGTCCACGGAGATTGGTTTCATGCGTATGCCAGTATAATCTTGACGCGTGGTGTTTTTTGGCTTGTTGTTGGACATACTCGATAAGTTGTTTACCGATGTGTTGACCGCGTACATCTTCGCTAACAAATAAATCTTCGAGATAGCAATAATTTGATTCTGCCCAGGTTGAGCGGTGAAAGAGATAGTGCACCAGTCCCACTATTTTCCCATTATATTTGGCTACAGCACAATAAACAGGTTCGCTCGGGGTAAGGAAACGCTCCCACGTTAATTTTGTTACTTCATCTGAAATTTTAGTGCGATAAAATGTTTGATAGTTTATCCATAAAGGAAGCCAGCTGGCGTAGTCTTTTTGTTCTGCACTTTCAATAGTAACGGCATTCATGTTAATCATATATATCCTGATATTTTGTGCGAGTAATGTGTTAGTATGATGATACTAAGAGCTTTATAAATTCTCGTAAAGAGACACTTTCGATATATTGATAGGATCCACTTTTAGTATAAAGGTTAATACAATGAAGAAAAACAATGCGCCTTTATTTCAAGGATTTGTTTTAGGAAAAGGCGCGGTTAAGGAGCAGGTTTACCACATCCTCCGCGATCACATCCTCGAAGGGCGATTGCCGCCAGGAACAAAAATGCCGTCAACCAGGGCATTGTCCGAGATGATGTCAATTTCACGAAACTCAGCGATCGCCGGTTATGACAGGCTATTAGATGAAGGGTATATCCTGACCCGTAAAGGGTCTGGAACATATGTCTCACATAATATTCCGGATCGGAGTATCAGCAATATCTATCCAAAGATAGCGTCGGGGGGCGTCGTCTCGCCTGGTGAACAGGTTCATAGCCGAAATAATCCTGTTCGCGATTTATGGTCAAATGAGTATGAAGGGCGCGGCATGAACCGCCTATTTGCGGTTGGTGTCGGGTGTACGGATCTCTTTCCGCATGCGTTATGGGGAAAGCTACTGCAACGTGTCTGGAGACAATCCCGGCATCAACTGGGCGCTCACACTCATCCTTGCGGGTACCTTCCTTTGAGAAAAGCGGTTTGCCGCTACATTAAAACAACGCGTGGAGTGAACTGTAACGAAGATCAGATAATCATCGTAAATGGTATTCAACAGGCATTGAACATTACTGCACGAGCATTGCTGTCGGCAGGAAGTGACGTTTGGCTGGACGACCCGGGTTACAAAGGCGCTCGCGGAGCCTTCATGTCAGTTGGCGCGATGGTGAGGCCGGTACCGGTAGATAGCGAGGGAATGAACGTCCGCTATGGTATTGATTATTTTCCTGACGCTAAGCTGGCCTATGTCGTCCCGTCGGATCAATATCCATTAAGTGGAACGTTGAGTTTATCCCGACGTTTTGAGTTGCTGGAATGGGCGAAGTCGAATCAGGCCTGGATATTTGAAGATGACTATAATAGCGAGTTCCGTTATGCCGACCGTTCTTTACAAGCCCTGCAAGGATTAGATCAGAATCAACGCGTAATCTACGCCGGAACATTTTCTAAAATGATGTACCCGGAATTTCGTTTAGGTTTTTTAGTTGTCCCGCCGGGTTTACAAGAACAGATTATGGTGACGAAATATTTCTCCGATCTTGGCACCAGTTATCTTGAGCAGGCTGTGATGGCGAGTTTTATAGAGGATGGTCACTATGCCAGTCATGTGCGCCGAATTCGTAAGGCATGCTATGAAAGAAGAACTGCGCTGGTGAATGCTATTCAAGAATACCTGGCTGATAAAATGATTGTGCAGCCTTCTGACTCTGGCGTCCATATTGTGTGCTGGCTACAAAACGGATTAACCGGAAATGAAGTTGAGGAGCAAGCCAGATTACTAGGGATGGGAATACTATCACTAAGTCGTTATTACCAGAGCGATGTCTCACGACAGGGGATTTTGATTGGTTTTGCAAATCATCCGGTAGAGGCAATTGTTGATGGGATTCGCCGTTTGGCTCAGGTTATTTAAATTATAATTTATTCCGCTATTAGCATTAATGCAGTAAATACGTTTCTTTCGCTACGTGTAAAAATGCAGAGCCTGCTTTTTGTACAATTAAATAGTGTGGATCCGTTAAAAACACGCATTGTGGTTCTTTTGGGCCGCTCAGTTTGATCATACCCTGCGCTGGTTTAGTTCTGTTTTGTAAGGGGTACAGATATGCCGGGCGTCTTTAATCAATTCCAACAACCCGTAGGTATGACTTTGTCTGACTGGAAAGGCGCATCCTTTCCACAGGCTCAGCAAATTACAGGTCGCTATTGTAAGCTTGAACGCATTAACGCCAAACGCCATGCAAAAGAGTTGTATGAAGCGTACTGCGAAGCAAGCGATTGTCGTGACTGGACATATCTGGCGGTCGGACCTTTTGAAACTTTTGATGCCTTCCAGGTTTATTTAAAAAAGGCGGAAGAACAGACAGATCCGATGCATTTTGCTGCGATCGATTTAACCAGTATGAAACCTGTTGGTACGTTTGCTCTTATGCGGATTGATCCCGCAAATGGCGTGATCGAGGTTGGCCATGTTTCCTACTCCGTACGCATGAAACGTTCGCGAATCTCAACGGAAGTCATCTTATTGCTTTTAAAGTACGTTTTTGAGGATCTGGGCTATCGCCGTTTTGAATGGAAATGCGATGCCCTTAACGCCCCTTCTCGTGGGGCGGCAGAGCGTTTTGGCTTCAGTTTTGAAGGCATATTTCGTCAGGCAATCGTTACCCGTGGGCGAAATCGCGATACCGCATGGTACTCAATCATCGACGGAGAGTACCCAACACTCCGTCCTGCCTACGATTTGTGGCTTGATGAGCGTAATTTCGATAACCAGGGACGGCAGATAAAGCGCCTTGGAGAGCTGATGGAAAGGGGATAAAAAAGCTCCCCGAATAAACCGGGGAGCCAGAAAGCGTAGCGTACGCGCAGAATTATTTCTGCCGCGACTCCAGCCAGACCAGCGCCAGCGTGGAGAGTGCGCACATCAGCAGAATGCCGACAAACCAAAACAGATACCACATCTTACGGTCCTCCCTAGTAAAGTTCGTGATTGTGGCGGCGGATCGTTTCTACATTGATTCGTCCCAGCATTTTGTAATAACTCCACACGGTATAAAGCAGAACGATCGGTAGAAAAATCAGCACAATAACCAGCATGATACTGAGCGTCATCTGGCTGGAGGTACTGTCCCACACCGTCAGGCTGGAGAGCGGATACGCGCTTGAAGGCATCACAAACGGAAACAGGGTGATTCCGGCGGTGAAGATCACGCAGGCCTGGGTCAGTGAAGCGCACAAAAATCCCCATACGGCCCGACGTTGCCCGCAGGCATAGATCGCGAGCATCGGGAAAATCATGCCAAGCAGCGGAATAATTAACAGCAGTGGTGACTGATAAAAGTGCGCCATCCACGCGCCCGGTGAGGTAGTTACCATTTTTAATAGCGGGTTGGAGGGACCATTAGGATCCTGGCTAAGCAACACATAGCCATCGATCCCCGTCCATAGCCAGTAACCGGCTAACAGAAAGCAGAGCACGACCAGCATCGCGCTGCGACGGGTAGCAGAAAGCGCGCGTTGATGAAGAATGCCGTCGGTCTTCAACTGGAGCCACACGCCCCCTTGCAGAATAACCAGCATCAGGCTTAATGCGCCGCACAGCAGGGCAAAGGGTGAGAGTAACTGCCAGAAGGTGCCCAGGTATTGCACATGAAGCTGTGGTGTGAAGATAAAAGGCACGCCCAAGAACAGGTTGCCGAATGCGACGCCGAAGATAACCGGGGGGACCAGGCTCCCGATAACCAACCCGGCGTCCCACATGACGCGCCAGCGTGCATTAGCAATTTTACCGCGATAATCAAAGGCCAACGGGCGAAAGAAAAGGGCGCACAGCACCAGAATCATTGCCACATAAAACCCTGAAAATGCCGCGGCATAGACCCGCGGCCAGGCCGCGAATAATGCGCCGCCCGCCAGAATGAGCCACACCTGGTTACCTTCCCAGTGCGCCCCGACGCTATTGATTAACACCCGACGCTCATCATCGTTACGCGCGATCAGCGGCAACAGGCAGCCGACCCCCATATCAAACCCGTCAGTGACCATAAAGGCCACCAGAATGATGCCAATCAGCAGCCACCAAATGAGCCGCAACGTTTCATAATCCAACATGATTGTCTCCTTTATCCCTGTTGTTGCGCGGGTTGCTGGTTTTGCATTGCATCTGGGCCAAGGCGCGCGTATTTCTGCATCAGGTAGACCTCAGCAATTAAAAACAGGGTGTAAAGCGTGAGAATTAGCCCCATCGAGAAGGCCAGCTGACCTGCGCTTAACGCGGAGTGGGCGTACCAGGTCGGCAAAATATCCTGAATCGCCCATGGCTGGCGGCCAAACTCCGTCATAAACCAGCCCGCTTCGATGGCAATCCACGGGAGCGGCAGGCTCCACAGCGTCATGCGCAGTACCCAGCGATGCTGGTCGATACGCCAGCGTAAGGTCTGTATCAACGCAATCGCCATCACCAGTAGCAGCAGCGAACCGCATGCAATCATAATGCGAAAGCTCCAGAACACGGGGGCCACTTGCGGAATGGCGCCGCGTTGCGCGGCCTGATATTGCGCTGGTGTAACGTGGTTCATATCAGGCGCGTAGTTCGCCAGCAGGATGCCGTAACCCAGATCTTTCTCCATAGCGTGAAAAGCGTTCAGTACCTGAGGCGTGCGGTTACCTTTGGCAATTTCCTGCATCAGTAACCACGCCTCCCGGCCTCGCTGCAGGCGGGGGAGCGCGTCCGCCATCAGGTTTTTCAGCCCCGGAACCGGCGTATCTAAAGAGTGGGTCGCCAGAATACCCAGCAGGGCCGGTATCTTCACCGCGAAGGCGTTACGCTCTTGCTCCTGCTGCGGCCAGGCGATGACATGAAAGGGCGCTGGTGCCGGTTCGGTTTGCCATTCGCCTTCCATTGCCGCCAGTTTTACCGGCTGGAGTTGGGCAACCTCATAGGCTGAGCTATCACCCAGTTGCAGGGTGCCAAGAATAGCTAGCGTACCGAAGACGGAACCCACCGCGAAGGAGCGCCGGGCGAACTCGCGATTGCGACCGCGCAGCAAATACCAGGCGCTGATGGACATCACAAACATGGCGCCGGTGACATAACCGGACATCACGGTATGCACAAATTTTACCTGGCTGACGGGGTTAAAGACCAGCTCGCTGAAACTGCTCATCTCCATGCGCAGGGTATCAATATTAAAGTGAGCGCCTGTTGGATATTGCATCCAGCCGTTAGCGTTGAGGATCCACAGGGCCGAGATATTGGAGCCAAATGCGACCAGCCAGGTCACCAGCAAATGCTGGTACTTGTTTAAGCGCTGCCAGCCGAAGAAGAACAGCCCGACGAAGGTGGATTCAAGAAAGAAAGCCATCAAGGCTTCCATCGCCAGCGGAGCGCCAAAAATATCGCCTACATAGTTGGAATAGAGCGACCAGTTAGTACCGAACTGAAACTCCATGGTCAGGCCGGTTGCCACGCCGAGCGCAAAGTTAATACCGAATAGCTTTCCCCAGAAACGCGTCATGTCGCGGTAGACTGTTTTGCCGGTCACCACGAACAGGGTTTCCATGATGGCCAGCAAAAAAATCAGCCCCAGCGTCAGGGGAACAAACAGAAAATGGTACAGCGCGGTCAGCGCAAACTGCCAGCGCGATAGGTCAATGACGTCCCACATGCTAACTCCATCAGGCATTAGAGAGTGAATAGGTAAGGAAGAAAACGCCAGACCCGCAGTAGAAAAGTACGCGGGTCTAAAGAGGGGGATCAGGCAGGCGGGCCGGATCCCAGCCAGCCGCAGACTTCATCCAGGCGCTCGAGCGAGTCGAGCAGATCTTCCGGTGCGGCCAACACCAGTTCCGGCAACGGACAGATCTCATAACTCTCAAGCAGAAGCCCTTTCAGGGTATCCAGACAGCGAACATACCAGACATGGCGCAGCGCCGTGGCGTCGATTTGGCTCTCGCCGTAGCCGATGGTGCGGATTTGAATGTGCCCTTCGCCGCACAGGCGGGCAAGGAACAGGCGATCCGCGTCGCTAATCGGCAGTTGGGTGAGGTTAATGCTATGGGGTTGCGCTGCAGGATCGCGCACGTGCGCCAGCAGTTCCTGGGCCAGCGTCAGGCCATTCATCAACCCATCTATAGGCGGAGGCAGCAGGCTATCGTCCGGCAGCGTATTGATTGTTGCCGCCTGCCACAGCGCCCGTGGTGCGCTGCCTGCTTCCAGATGTTCCTGCCATTGCCCCTTGTTATTCTGACTACGCACCCGCCAGATACCGCAGAAAATCGACTCCTGAATCTCGCTCGCCCTGCCGTCAGCATGCTGAATGCGCACGGAAACTTCGCCTTCGCCAAGTAGCGTATTCAGAAAGGTGAGATCGTCTGCATTGAGCGCGGATAAATCCCATCCCAGTACGTCCTGTTTAGCGGGAATTCTCTGGGTGAGCTGGTGGCGCACATCGGCTAACAATGCCATCACCGCCGGGCTGTGCGGGCAGTTTTCCAGTGTTGCCATGCTGGGGTCGCTGTTGACCTGGCAGGTGAGGGGCAAGGGGTTCATGCTGAAGCTGTCATCACCCGGCTGCGTTCCTGGCCCCAGCAGATGAAAAAAGGAATCGCTCATCATGCAGACTCCGGCGGTATACGTTCTTCAACGAAGGGACGCATCAGGTTGAGCAGGTCGGCCCACGGGTGGATACCGCTGAGAATGCCGCGCAGCTCACCCTGGGTAAACACCAGGGTAGCCGGAAAACGGAACACGCCAAAGCGATCGCCGATCGCCTCGCTGTGTTCAAGATCCGCCATGGCGATGTGCCAGTCAAACTGGGGAAACTCGCGGAGCAACTCGGCAATCATGACCGGGTTATCGCTGACTTCCGGTGTACGGCGAGGATCGCTACTGAGCAGGACCACGCCATCACGCACGCGGGTTATCCAGTCATCCAGTTCAGATGCGCTCAGAGGATGCCAGCCCCTGGCCAGCATTCGCTGCCATAGCGCAGAAAACGGTTGGTCATTCAACATGTTAATTATCTCTCCAGCGTTACGCGATACTGGCGAATACGCACGCCTTCATAGTTTTCCATCGACAGACATTCATAGTTCAGGCAACGTGTTTCATCGCTTGTTTGTGGCGCAATGCCCCACGCGGCCAGTTGCGTAAGCGCGGCCTGTTCTGCCGCCGGGAGCTGAGCGCGCGCGATGTCGGTCAGGCTGCCGCCATAGTCGTCCAGCTGTACCGGCTGTAGTCCCACCAGAGCGATGTGCGCGGGGAGATGGGCGCGAATATCCGCCAGAGCCAGCACTTCAGAGAAGCTGTTCTGATGCAGACTCATTTTTTTGGCGCTGAGGTAGCTCGGGACTTTGTCTCCGGCGTAAGTTTGCAGGGTGCCTGGTGCGAGCCCGTAGTCGATGGCGTCAAGCAGCAGCAAATGGCTGGCCTGCTCAACGTAGCCCAGCAGATTCAGTCCCTGCGTGCCGCCGTCAACAATCTCTACCGATTCTGGCCAGTGATAATGGGCGTACAGGCGCTCAGCGAGACGAATACCAAACCCTTCATCTGCCCACAGCAGGTTGCCTAAGCCCATCACGATGACGTTAGGTTCGCTCATGACGCCTCCTTATCGTGCTGGCCTTTGGGAAATTTATGGCTACGAAAGCCGTTAATCATGGTTGAGATGACGGTCTCGTCAGACATGATGTCCTCACGAATCGCCATATACACATGGCCTACGATGAAGGCGGCGATGAACCACATCCCTAACCGATGCCAGCTGTGGATATCGAGAGAGTTTCCGCCGGTCCAGTAGAAAAACTCCGTCACATAGCGGAAAGGGGTAAAAATGGCGTACTGGCTATGTTCGCTGTATAAGGCAAAACCGGTGAGGATCATAAAAACGGAAAGCAGGAAATAACCGCACATCGCCGCCTGCGCGATGGGGTTATGACCGATATCATCTCCCGGTTTTTTTTCCAGAAACAGATACCAACGCACCACAGAATACGCACCCTGCCACCAGCTGCGTCGCCAGACCGGCACGATAAACAGTTCGCGTGAATAGCGGTTACCGACGAAGGCCCAGTAAATGCGCATCAGCAGTATCACCGTGAATACCATGGCGGCGGCGAAATGCACCAGCCGGATGTCGCCCATGTAGAACAGATAAGTGGCCTCACCGCTGACCGACGGCAGCGGTCGGCCAATGAAGTATCCGGTCACCATCAGCACCAACATGCAGCCCACCGTCAGCCAGTGCCACAAGCGTACTGGCGCTTCAAACACATAGTGGCTGGTGGCGGTATCACGCGCCTCCCCGGCGCGTGGAGATGTTTTTCCAGTCATCGTTCCGTTCCTTAACGCTTAGCGAACCTGGACGGCGATAAGTTCGCTGCCGTCGTCGCCGAGTACGTGGGTTGAACATGCCAGGCAGGGGTCGAAGCTGTGCAAGGTGCGCAGGATCTCCAGCGGTTGATCCGGTATCGCCATTTGGGTGCCCATCAGCGCCGCCTCGTAAGCGCCAATTTGTCCCTTTGGATCGCGCGGGCTGGCATTCCAGGTGGTCGGCACCACGCATTGATACAGGTCGATCTTCTGGTCGCGAATCGATGCCCAGTGGCCTAATGCTCCGCGCGGCGCTTCGGTAAAACCGATCCCGCGACAGTGCTGCGGCCAGCTTTCAGGCTCCCACTTTTCGGTATTTGCGGTAGCCAGATTGCCGTTTTTCAGGTTGGTCATCAGCTTGTCGAAGAAATATTGCAACTTGCTCGCGGCCCACTGCGCTTCGTGCGCGCGACACAGAATACGTCCCAGCGTTGATTGCATACCCGATAGCGGCAGCTTGAGAGCGGACATCATGCGATCCACGGATTCAATCGTGGCGGCATCCCCTTTGTGATAGGCAATCAGCGTACGCGCCAACGGCCCAACTTCCATAGCGTGTCCCCGCCAGCGCGGGGCTTTAATCCACGAATAGCGTTCCTGTTCGTTGAGCTGCTTGATATCGGTATCGCTGCCTTTGACATCGCCCGGGTTATACCAGGGTTCAGTAATCCCTTCGAACGGATGACGGCCTAATTGATCGTCCGGATAACGATACCAGGCATGATCGACAAACTCCTGAATTTGCTGCTGATCGTCCAGGTCCACCGGCATGACGTTGTTAAAATCACCGTTAATCACCGCACCGCCAGGCATCAACAGGCTCTTCGCGCTGAAGTCATTGGCGATATCCGGGAACGCGCCGTAGCTTAAGACGCACTTATCAGAAAGCCCGGTGCCAATCTGGCTCCAGGGTTTATTGAACTGGCCGATAGCCAGCGCGTCAGGCACCATGACGTTGTTGATGAAGTCGGCGGTGCGGGTGATGATCGACTGCACCAGGTTCAGGCGTTCCATATCGACTGCGCCTACCGCGCCGCTCTGATCGATATTGATAGCGCACGGCATCCCGCCGACAATCCAGTTCGGATGCGGATTCTTACCGCCAAACACCGTATGGATTTTGATGATCTCGCGCTGAAAATCGAGCGCTTCCAGATAGTGGGCAAAGCCCATCAGGTTGGCCTCTGGCGACAGCTTGTACTGCGGATGTCCCCAGTAACCGTTGCGGAAAATCCCCAACTGACCGCCTTCGACAAATTTCTTCAGGCGATTTTGAACGTCAAAGAAGTAGCCTGGAGAAGACATCGGCCAGGCTGAAAGGCTTTGTGCCAACTGCGATGTGGCGCGCGGGTCTGCTTTCAGGGCATTCAGCACGTCAATCCAGTCCATTCCGGCTAACTGGTAAAAGTGCACCAGATGGTCGTGGCACCACAGCGTCGCCAGCATAATATTGCGAATGATGTTGGCGTTGTCGGGCACCTTGATGCCAATAGCGTCCTCAATGGCATAGACCGAGGCGAGCGCATGTACGCCGGTGCACACTCCGCAAATTCGTTCGACAAATGCCCAGGCATCGCGCGGGTCGCGCCCCTGTAGAATGATCTCCAGCCCGCGGAACATGGTGCCGCAGGAAACCGCGTTGGTGATGATGTTCTGCTCATTAATGTTCACTTCACAACGCATATGGCCTTCAATGCGCGTGATGGGGTCGACAACCAGGCGGCGACCGGCATTATTGACCGTATATCCCTGGGTTTGATACGAATTGCTCATGCCTGTTTATCCTTATTGTCTGGAGACTGTTGTCCGGCGTCGGCTAGTTGCTGTTTGTGGCGGTGGTGTTGATTGACGGCGCTGGCGACTGCGTGAACACCGACACCGGCCGCCACGACGCCTAGCGCGGTGAGGCCCACGGTATCGGCGGTTGAATGCGTTCCCATCTGTGGAATATCGACCACGCGGCTGTAGAACGAACCGCGATCCCAGAAGCCGTTTTCCGAACATCCCAGACAACCGTGGCCGGACTGGATGGGGAAGGAAACGCCACCATTCCAGCGGGTGGTGGAACAGGCGTTATAGGTGGTTGGCCCTTTGCAACCCATTTTGTACAGGCAATAGCCTTGGCGGGCAGCGTCATCGTCCCAACTCTCAACGAACTCCCCGGCGTCAAAGTGGGCGCGGCGGTAGCATTTGTCGTGGATACGCTGACCATAGAACATCAGCGGACGACCCAGACGGTCGAGTTCAGGCAACCTTCCAAACGTCACCAGGTAGGTAATGATGGCGCTCATGACATCCGGAATCGGCGGGCAGCCGGGCACTTTCACGATCGGCTTATCGGTGATCACCTTATCGATTGGTGTCGCCTGGGTGGGGTTAGGCCGGGCAGCCTGCACGCAGCCCCAGGAGGCGCAGGTTCCCCAGGCGATAATCGCGCTGGCACCTGCCGCGGCTCTTTTTAGCTTTTCAATAAAAGGACGCCCGCTGCTGATGCAAAACATCCCTTGCTCGCCCAGTGGAGGATTACCTTCGACTGCCAGAATATATCGGCCGTGGTAGCGGCTCAGAATGTCTTCAAATACCTCTTCGGCCTGCGTTCCGGCGGCGGCCATCAGCGTGTCGTCGTAATCGAGGGAAATCAGGGAGAGGATGACGTCTTTGGCAAGTGGGTGAGAGGAGCGGATAAATGATTCGGTGCAGCAGGTGCATTCCAGCCCGTGGATCCAGACTACCGGGATCCGGGGTTTGTTCTCCAGCGCCCATGCAATTCTGGGCGTCATTCCGGCTCCCAACCCCAGCGATGTAGCGGCGAGGCTACAATATTTGAGAAAACTGCGTCTGCTTACGCCTTTGCGACGCATCGCCTGATAAAAGGTCTCCTCGTTATTCGTATTCATAACACGCGTTTCTTCCCCCGTTGAGTTCTGGCGCATGCCGCCAGCGATATCTAAAAAAGCGTATCCGATCGGAAGGGAGAAACAATGCAAAGAGTGTGGTTATGTCCTATTGCGGTATTTTCGTACCTGTTATCTGTTTTTCGCTTTCCAGGAATAAAAAAACGCACAGGGGGGACCGCCCTGTGCGTCGGGTTTATCGCGGAAGAACTTAAACCCCAAGGCGATCGCGTAAGCTGTAATATGCCGCCCCCATGGCGGTAAACGGAATGCGCAGGCTGCGGCCTCCCGGGAACGGGTAGTGCGGCAGTTTGGCGAACGCGTCAAAGCGCTCGGCATCCCCACGCAGCAGTTCGGAAATCAGGCGTCCTGCAAGGTGAGTACAGGTCACGCCGTGGCCGCTGTAGCCCTGCATATAGTAGATGTTGGTATCAAGACGGCCGAACTGCGGCATGCGAGACAGCGTTAACAGGAAATTACCGGTCCAGCGGAAATCAATTTTTACCCCCTGTAATTGCGGGAAGGTCTTCAGCAGTTTCGGCATCACCAGACGCTCAATATCATCCGGATCGCGAGCGCCATAGACTACACCGCCGCCGTACAGCAGGCGGTTATCGCCGGTCAGACGGTAGTAATCGAGCAGGTAGTTACAATCTTCCACGCAGTAGTTTTTCGGGATTAGCGAGCGCGCCATCTCCGCCGACAGCGGTTCGGTGGTTAATACCTGCGTGCCGCACGGCATACTGCTTTTTGCCAGCGCAGGCTCCAGTTTGTCTCCGAGGTAGGCGTTGCCCGCGACGATCACAAAGCGGGCCGTCACCTGACCTTTTTCAGTGCTGATCACTGCAGGGCTGGTGTGCTGAATACGGGTGACTGGCGACTGTTCGTAGACGCGTCCGCCGTTCAGACGAATGGCGTTAGCTTCGCCAATCGCCAGGTTCAGCGGGTGAATATGACCACCGCTGTGGTCGAGCAGCGCGCCGACATAACGATCGCTGCTGACTTCGCGACGAATTTCACTACTGTCTAACAGTTCAAGCTGCGTGTTGCCGTAGCGTTCCCAGTTCGACTTCTGCTCTTCCAGCGTTTCCATCTGTTTGTGGTTCAGCGCTACAAACAGCCCGCCGGGACGATAATCGCATTCGATCTGATAACGCTTGATGCGTTCGCGGATGATATTGCCGCCTTCAAACATCATTCCACCGAGCATTTTAGCGGCGTCCGGGCCATAGGTACGTTCGATAACGTCGATATCGCGACTGTAGGAGTTCACCAACTGACCGCCGTTACGTCCGCTGGCCCCGAAACCAATACGCGCGGATTCCAGTAGCACCACGTCGTAACCCATTTCCGCTAAATGCAGGGCGGAGGAGAGTCCGGTATAACCACCGCCCACCACGCAAACATCACAGCTAACCGATTCGCTAAGGGTTGGAAACGGTTCGTACTGATTGGCGCTTGCGGCGTAATAACTGCTGGTATGTTCAGTCATGATTAAGACTCCAGGGAGATCCAGATGGTTTTCAGTTCGCTAAATTTTTCCAGCGCATGCAGGGATTTATCGCGTCCGTTACCGCTTTGCTTATAACCGCCGAACGGCACGGTCATATCACCGTCGTTGTAGTTATTCACGAAGACTGAGCCGGCTTTCAGGCGACGGCTCATACGGTGGGCGCGCGATAAATCACGGGTCCAGACTGCGGCGCCGAGGCCGTAGTCACTGTCGTTGGCTAACGCCAGGGCTTCGGCTTCACTGCTAAAACGGGTGACGACCAGTACCGGGCCGAAGATTTCATCGCGGCTGACGTGGGCCTGCGGTGCGGTATCGACAAAAATAGTCGGACCGATAGCGGCCGGATGTACGTGGCTGCGGCCATCCAGCGCCAGCGTGCCTTGCGCTTCACCGTCGCGGATAAAACCGTGCACGGTGTCGGCATGCGCATTGTCGATAAGCGTGCCCATCGTGGTTTCCGGATCCAACGGGTTGCCAGGCTGCCAGTTTTTCGCCTGCTCTTTCAGCAGGGCGATGAACTCGTCGGCAATACTCTCTTCCAGCAGCAGGCGCGTTCCGGCGATACAAACCTGGCCCTGGTTATAGAAGATACCTGCCGCTGCATTAGCGGCGGCTTTCGGCAGATCCGGACAGTCGGCAAACACGATATTGGCGCTTTTACCTCCGGCCTCCAGCCAGACGCGTTTCATGTTGCTGTCGCCAGCGTCTTTGAGCAGTTGCTTGCCGGTACGGGTCGAGCCGGTAAAGGTGATCACATCAACATCCGGATGCTGTGACAACGCCTGGCCCGCTTCGTGACCATACCCGCTAACAACGCTGAGAACGCCATCGGGCAAACCTGCTTTTTTAGCCAGCGCAGCCAGGCGAATGGCGGTCAGCGGTGATTTTTCGGAAGGCTTGAGGATCACGCTGTTGCCCGCCGCCAGTGCCGGGCCGAGTTTCCAGCAGGCCAGCAGCAGGGGAAAATTCCACGGTACTATGGCCGCAATCACGCCCACCGGTTCGCGCACAATCAGTGCCAGATCGTTCACCGAGGTAGTGGCAACTTCGCCATAGACTTTATCTATAGCTTCGGCATACCAGCGGATGGCGCGCGCCGCGCCGGGAATATCATCACGCAGGCTATGGCGAATCGGTTTACCGGTATCGAGCGTTTCCAGTAGCGCCAGCTCCTCGTGATGCTGCTCCATTAAATCGGCGAGTTTGTGCAGTACCGCTTTGCGCTCTGCGGGTGATGCTTGCGACCAGTCTCCGCGTTCAAAGACGGTACGGGCTGCGGTGACCGCGCGGTCCACATCCGCTTTTTTACCGCGGGCGACTTTAGCCAGAGGACGTTGTCCTGCCGGATCCAGCGTAATAAAGGTTTCGTTATCAGCGGCGGCACAATATTCGCCGTTAATAAATAAACGGGTCTCTGGTGAATAATGGCTGGCTTTCTCACGCCAATATTTAAGATTCTGAAAGTTCATAGCTACTCCTTTTATATCAATAAGATAAAGTTCGTTGCTGATCTTTTTCAGGCAAAATCAGGCTGCACGATGCCCCAGGGATGTACCCTGTTAATGCGCGTTATTTAAGAAGGCCTGAGAAACTCAGGCCGCTACTTATTAGAAAGTGGTGGGAGTGTGGGCACTGATGATGCGGCAGATCCCTGCCGAGGTGTTGCTGAAACTGTGTGGTATGCCAGTGTTAATGGCATAGCTTTGTCCTGCAACAAGAGGATACGTTTGACCGTTGATGGTCAGTATCACTTCACCTTCCAGTATTGTGCCAATCTCTTCACCCTGGTGTTTAATTCTCTCCCCGGTTGTCGTACCTGGCTGATAGGTTTCAAACATCATTGCCAGCGTACGATTCGGATTTCCGTTGTGTACCAGCTTCATGGATACTCCCTGACTCCCGATCTCAATCAAATCATCCTGATTGATAACCACCTGCGGTTCGTCAGGCTTTTCCGGTTCCGCGAAGAACTCGGAGAGCGACAGCCCATATACTTTCAATAGCTTTTGCAGCGTACTGATGGCAGGACTGACTTTATCCTGCTCTATGGTGCTGATGGCGCTATGCGTTAACCCAGACAGTTCGGCGGCACGACGCTGCGAAAGACCCAATTGCTGGCGGATCTCTGACAAACGTTTACCCGGCGCCAGGCCGTCATCGCTCATAATTGCATTTCCTTAACTGTAGTGGTCAGAGTCGCTGTTTTTCAGCGAGGTGGTTCTGACAAGCGGTGATAAAACCTTCAAGTAACAAACGCGACAGGGCGTATTCGCTACTGTTCCATTCCGGGTGCCACTGCACGCCGAGCGCGAAAGGATGGTCATGGACGCTGGCAGCTTCCACTAATCCATCCTGCGAGCGTGCTTCCACGCGCAGCTGCGGGCCAAGGGTTTTTGCGCCCTGACCATGCAAGGAGTTAACCCAAAACGTGCTGCAACCTGGTATTAACTGAGATAGCAATCCTCCCTGTTGAACCTGGACTTCATGAGATGGCGCATATTGCTGCTCCACCGGGAGTTCCGCATCTTCACGATGTTCCAGGAACTGTGGATGATCGCACAGGCGACGATACAGAGTCCCGCCAGTGGCGACAACTAATTCCTGTAAGCCCCGGCAGATGGCGAAAATGGGAATGCGCCTTTCGAGCCCGGCGGTAATTAGCGCCATGCTCAGAAGATCACGCCCGGGATCGGCGTCAGACTCATCGCCATTTTCACCATAGAGGTGCGGCTGCACATTGCTTGGGCTTCCTGGCAGGAAGATACCGTCCAGTTTTGGTAACAGCGCGTTCAACAATTCGGGTTCCGCAAGCGCATGGGGAAGCGCTATCGGTAATCCACCGGCATTTAATACCGCATTCAGGTACTTTTCTTGCAGAGTCTGGGTCTGGTGACCCTTAAGCCTGTTCCTACACATCACTACACCAATAACTGGCTTGTCAAATATATTGCCCATGATCGACCTCACGTTTTGGAATAAATTATTGCCAAACGGTTCCTTGTTGTGCCATTCCGTTCATTATTTTCTCAATCTAGCAGCGGAATAACCTTCTAGCAAACTTAATTTAACATTTGACAAACAATTTGTTTGCATCCAGAGTCGAAGGGTGGACATTATATTTAACAGTTAAATCACAGAACAGCTTACCAGGCCAACGGCGGTGAATCATGGAAACCAATATCGTAGAAGTTGAGAATTTTGTTCAGCATTCTGAAGAGAGACGAAGTAGCGCGTTTGCGCGCGAAGTTAAGCAGTATCTGGAACGCTATCCTAATACGCAGTATGTGGATGTGTTGTTAACCGACCTTAATGGCTGTTTTCGCGGTAAGCGCCTTCCCGTTGCGGGATTGCATAAGTTAGAGAAAGGCTGCTATTTCCCGGCATCCGTTTTCGCGATGGATATTCTGGGCAATGTGGTCGAAGAGGCGGGATTAGGCCAGGAGCTTGGCGAACCGGATCGGACCTGTGTACCCGTGGCAGGTACGTTAACCCCTTCGGCTGCCGATCCGGAATTTATTGCGCAGATGATGCTGACGATGCTGGATGAAGATGGCGCTCCCTTTGACGTTGAGCCGCGGAACGTACTAAACCGACTCTGGCAGAAACTTCGCCAGCGCGGTCTGTTCCCCGTCGTAGCGGTAGAGCTGGAGTTCTATTTACTCGATCGTAAGCGCGATCCCGAAGGTTATCTGCAGCCGCCATGCGCGCCGGGAACGGACGATCGTAATACCCAAAGTCAGGTTTATTCGGTTGATAACCTGAACCATTTTGCTGATGTGCTGAACGATATCGATGAACTGGCCCGTTTGCAGCTGATCCCGGCTGACGGCGCGGTGGCTGAAGCCTCCCCTGGGCAGTTTGAAATCAACCTCTACCATACCGACAACGTGCTCGACGCCTGCGACGACGCACTGGCGCTGAAACGTCTGGTACGGCTGGTGGCAGAGAAACATAAGATGCATGCCACGTTTATGGCAAAGCCTTATGAGGAGCATGCCGGTAGCGGGATGCATATCCACATCAGCGTCATGAATAACAAAGGTGAGAACGTTCTGGCTGATGCGAATGGCGATGATTCCGCGTTATTAAAGCGTGCGCTTGCCGGGATGATTGATCTGATGCCCGCGTCAATGGCGCTGCTGGCGCCGAATGTGAACTCCTATCGCCGCTTCCAGCCGGGGATGTATGTTCCGACTCAGGCTTCCTGGGGGCATAACAATCGTACGGTGGCGCTGCGTATTCCCTGCGGTGACCGTGATAACCATCGGGTTGAATATCGCGTAGCGGGGGCTGATGCCAACCCGTATCTGGTGATGTCGACCATCCTGGCAGGGATCCTTCACGGTCTGGATAACGAACTGCCATTACAAGAAGAAGTAGAGGGCAACGGTCTGGAGCAGGAAGGGCTGCCGTTCCCGATTCGCCAGAGCGATGCACTGTGGGAGTTCATGCAAAATGACAGTCTGCGTGAACTATTGGGTGAGCGGTTTAGCCATGTGTATCACGCCTGTAAAAACGATGAGCTTATCCAGTTTGAACGTCTGATAACCGACACTGAAATTGAGTGGATGCTGAAAAACGCCTGACCGTTGTACAGGTCATTGAAAAAGAAGTCGCATCATGCGGGCTGAGCGGAGCCAGCCCGTAAAAATTGCAGGAATACCTGCCATTTCCCGGATGTCGCGTAATGGAGCGCGGGCGACAACGGGTCTTCAGATAACCGACAGAGTTTGTGACGAGGAAATGTGATGATGCCAATGTTTAAAAACCTGCCCCGCGTGAGTATTCATGGCTCCCGCAGTAAATACGGACCGCATCTGTGCCGTACCACATTGACGCCTTTTTTATGCCATTCCTCCCCGACACGACCCAGGTCTGCTGTACCCACGTTTCGAACGCAGATCTGGACTCGCAGCGGGGAGGAAAACTATGTCGACTAACTCTTCTGCAGATCATTCTGTCCAGCCAGGCAAAGCACAGCTGCGTAAATCCCTCAAGCTGTGGCAGGTGGTGGTGATGGGGCTGGCCTATCTCACGCCGATGACGGTGTTTGACACCTTTGGCATTGTTTCGGGTATCAGCAATGGCCATGTTCCGGCCTCCTACCTGCTGGCCCTGGCGGGAGTACTGTTTACCGCCATCAGTTATGGAAAGCTGGTGCGCCAGTTTCCACAGGCCGGCTCGGCCTATACCTACGCGCAAAAAGCGATTAATCCGCATGTCGGGTTTATGGTCGGCTGGTCGTCACTGCTTGACTACCTTTTCCTGCCGATGATTAACGTACTATTGGCGAAAATTTACCTTTCCGCGCTGTTCCCGGGGGTCGCGCCATGGATTTGGGTGGTGATGTTCGTCGCGATCCTCACCGCGGCCAATCTGAAAAGCGTTAATCTGGTAGCGAACTTCAATGCGCTGTTTGTACTGGTGCAGGTGGCGATCATCGTGGTGTTCATTTTCCTCGTGGTGCAGGGGCTGCACAAAGGGGAAGGGGTTGGGACCGTCTGGTCGCTGCAACCGTTTATCAGCCAGAATGCGCATTTGATCCCGATTATCACCGGGGCGACCATTGTCTGCTTCTCGTTTCTCGGCTTTGACGCGGTGACGACTCTCTCCGAAGAGACGCCGGATGCTGCGCGCACCATTCCGAAAGCTATTTTTCTTACCGCGCTGTACGGTGGGCTGATCTTCATTGCCGCCTCGTTCTTTATGCAACTGTTTTTCCCGGACATTAGCCGATTCAAAGACCCGGATGCGGCGCTGCCGGAGATTGCGCTGTACGTCGGCGGCAAGCTGTTCCAGTCTATTTTCCTGTGTACCACCTTTGTGAATACGCTGGCTTCAGGTCTGGCGTCGCATGCCAGCGTTTCGCGTCTGCTGTACGTGATGGGCCGCGATAACGTCTTCCCGGAGAAGTACTTTGGTTATGTCCATCCCAAATGGCGTACTCCCGCGTTGAACGTCATCATGGTTGGGATTGTGGCGTTGTCGGCCCTGTTTTTTGACCTGGTGACTGCCACGGCGTTGATTAACTTTGGTGCGCTGGTGGCCTTTACGTTCGTTAATCTCTCCGTGTTTAACCACTTCTGGCGTCGTGAAGGACGCAAGCATACCTGGCAGGAGAAGCTGCACTATCTGGTATTGCCAATGGTCGGTGCCGCCACGGTTGCCGTACTGTGGGTGAATCTGGAGGTGACATCGTTGACGCTGGGACTGGTATGGGCCGGGTTAGGGTTGGTGTATCTCGCCTGGCTGACCGGACGGTTTCGCAAACCGCCGCCACAGTTTGACGCCGCGAAATCTGAGCGGGCATGGGAGTGATGGATATGTCGTTTTAAGTAGTACCAACGGGAGCGCATCATCAGAATGCGCCCCCGTTCTGAGCGTTGACAGCTGTTAACGAGGCTCTAAACACAGGGTTTACATAGTCTTAACCTTAACTAAAGGTAGGTTTTCATTAATGTTGTAACGAGTTTTATATAAAGTTCTTTTGCTTCCTGGTGACGCCCAGCCTGCAAGAGGTCATAGCCCGGTTTGATATAGTCATCCCACATTGATTGGTAGATCGCTTGAGGATTGGCTCTTGCGTCAATTTTTTCAAGGAGCCTGGGGGCAATTTGATAATACTCACCAACCAATTTTTCGCCCTCAGACTCCGTAAGCAGTACGTGGTCACGAAAATGGCGGAAGGATTGCAAAACTTCGCAATCGTCCTCATAACCCATTACGCGACAGGTTGCGGTGGTAAGAAAACAGCTGCTGTCACTCGAGGAGCTGGAATAAGAAGTATGTTCCGTACGCTGGTAAGTCGTGTTGTAGGTATTTTCTCTGCGGGCTTTCGCTTTTGCGGTCTCTTCCAGGCGCATTAGCATTTTTGTTGCACTTTTATCACCAGCACTGACGCTTTTTTGATAATAGGCTCTCGCCAAATCGAGATTTACCGGCTTACCGTCGCCATAGTGGTTCATCCTGCCTAATAAAGTCCAGGCTCTGGCCTGATGGCATTTTTCAAGGATTGCATATGCTTCGGTAAATGATTTTTGTAAGTGCAGCAAACTGCCGTAAATATAGCGATCATCGTCATCCAGAAATACCTCATTATTACCTTGAGTACCGCATGTAGTGTGCCAGAGATAATGATAAATACTGAGCGCATTTTTTCTCGCAGGGGTCATTTCCTGTGACGGCACATATTTGTTGTACTCCATCCTGGCGATCATTTTAAGCGCGTCCAGATGCCCTAAGGCTGCAGCAATGCGTAAATGAAGATGAGCGTTATCCTTGCGATTATCTTTTATAAATTGGCATCCGAAGCGATAATTAGCGCCGGGATGTAGGGCATTAGCCAGATAACGCAGGGTAGCTTCAGCTTCGGCGGGGGATTTTTTATCTATGCAACGTAATAAGAGGTCGCCGGCAAGGGGCTCGCCCAGCATATAAGCGCGACGAAGGTTTTTTTCGCCTTCGCTGGCGCGGGTTGTGAGTTTCCAGCAGCCAAGCGTATAAAATTCTTCACCTGTCCGGCATGTAATATTTGCGGCATAGCTCTGACCTGCTTCAGCATCGCTTACCTTCAGCGCGGAGCGAAAATGCAGACAGGTACGATAAATAAATTCGTTTTTGCAGCCACTCAGCACACTCAGCTCTGCCAGATGTGCGCTATTCAATGGCATATTGTTGAGTTCATTAATAAAGAGCTCAAGGATGTTCACATAAGGATAACCAGCGAGACGCATATCGCTGGCAAGACGTGTGGCCTTGCTTATTTGCTTCGCGTAACACAAAGAAATAAAACGCTGCTGTGCATATTTCCACTTTCGATCTCGCAGAGTGGAATGAGCATCTTTTCCGTGCAGGGCTGGGGCTTGTTGTTGTTCTACAAGCGTTTCAACTTCTCTGCACTGGCTTAACAGTTGATCCAGACTCTGGCGATAGCGTTGAGCAGCATCTTCAAGCGCATCACATTGTGTTTTCATTTGTAGCATCATCGTTTCGATAACTTCACTGGCCTGCGGGTCGGTGTCGTTTTGCACCAGATCAGCATTCGCGTTAACGATAATTTGTTTACTGCGTTTTATCTCGCCTTCCAGCCAAAGCAGTGGTTCGTCGAAAATAGCTTCAAGCTCGCGATAAATGCCGCTGTTAACCGTAGGACGTAGAGAGGTTCGTTCAGGCGGTAGCGTTTCCTGAATGGATAATTTTGGAAACATGCTTTTTAGTTCAGCGGATTGCCCATCACCAATCGATACCAGATGAATTTGCGCCGTACTTCCGGTTTGTTCAAGTATATTCAGCGTACGTTTTATTAGATATTGCGATCTGGCCGGTAAGACAATAGTGTCCGCAACGTCCAAAAATCCATTGAAATAGAGCGAGTCCGGCGAAGCCCGGTACGGAATGTCGACCAGAGTAACTGCAGGTCCTGCGCCGGGTACTGCGAGTGCAAATGCGGAAATAAAATGATGTAATTCCCCTTTATGCTGTCGTGTTTTTTCAAAGGTATCAAGGATGGCTGATTCGTTCATTGGGCAACGCTTTTGATAAAGCGTGATACCGCCGTGACAGGCATGCGCGTATGTGCGGCTCATCAATGTCGGAATTGTATCATTCGCCCGGTGGAAACGTCGGGATTGAGTAAAAGCAGGCAGCAATGTGTCGCGTTCATGCCCTCTGAAGCCGATGTAACAGATTACATGATGATTAATTAGCTGGGGAAAGCGCAGCAAGACCTGAAGACGATCAAGGGCTTGTTGTTGCGCTAACTGAAGTACGGCTTTTTCCGGGTAGTTACTGGGTAATAAATGCTGTTCGATAAGTGTATCGCAGGCGGTTTTTAACAGCTTCCATGGGGTGGACCAGGTATCATGTTGCGGATCATCCTGTAGCAAGCTGACCAGCTCATCAAGAAAATGTGGCATCGCTTTATTCATATTTTAATAATTTTTCAATCTGAAGGTTAAAGGCTTTATTCTGACGAGCGAGATCGGCGATCTGCGAGTGGTTCAGGCTGTAGGCTTCGACCAACGATCGGATATATTGTGGCGATTCACTTTTCACAATACCGCGCTTGATTGGTGCGTTGATATGGTTTAGTGCATCGCGTTTATGTCGATTCATCCGCTGCCATTCGGCCTGCAGACTCAGTAATTCTTGCCTCATATCCTGACGTGCCTGTTGGTCATTACTGGCTTGGATAATAAAATCATGCAGCAGGGTTGCGCCTAAATACTCAGTGTTAAGCGTTGATGAAAAGGCCGTCACGCCGCAATACGCAATTCCGGCATTATCCAGTTGGTCTTTAAATGTATTGATGATGCTGTGTAGATCGTCTGTGGTTTTCCCATCTGCTTTGTTTAATACTACCAGGCAAGGATGGCTTAAATGCAGGGAATGAAGAAAGGTAATGTCACTCTGACCTAATGAACCATTATCGGCTGTCGCCAGCCAAATAACATAGTCACAATTGCTCAGGTGCTCCCTGGCAATTTTTTCATCAAACAACCGATCTCCCCGGTTTTCTTCATCATCATTGTTATATCCTGGGGTATCAAGCAGCGCGATATTCGGCCACGGGAAATCTGGCTGCCCAATGACTATTTTTTTGAGAATATCGGAGAAACCCAGCCCGTAGCTATCAAAAAAAACATGGGCAATGCTTTCCAACTCTTTCGCTTCGAGGGGAACTCGCGTTTCATTCGCTGTATAAGCCGTGATGGATGGACATTCCTGACTAACCAAATAGGTTGCTACCGCCGTCGTTGGGCGCTGGCCTGTTGGAAGGTGGCGTCGACCGGTCAGCATGTTGATAAATTGCGATTTGCCTGCGCTAAAACGTCCTCCCACGCCGACCAGACACTTGTTTTTAAGCTGCGGAAGTTGCGCTTGTTCGACGAATTTCACGCTTAAGGTACGAAATGCATTGACCAGGTTACGTTCACGTTCATCAGTCAGCGCATCTCGGCTGATAATTTCTGGCAGATACTCTTGTAGGCTGCGTCGTAAATGCGCGAAATGCTTCTGATTTTGCGTGTTGTTAGCATACAGGCGTAGTAGTAGCGCCAATGCGCTATCTTTCTCCAGTATGCTATCGCCTGCAATGTCTGGAGGTATTTCATCTGTGAATAAATCATCAAAATCCACCTCACACCTCCAGATGTGATAATTCGGCACGTAATTCTCGTAGTCGTGTTATCGTTTCGTCATAGTGAGCAATATTACTTTGCTTATCATTGTATTGGGCTGAGAGCTTATCGAGATTACTTTGGATAGACTTGCTGATATCGCCAACAAACATGTCATTTTGCTGATGAAGAGTTCTGATAAAACTAGCCTGTTGTTCATCAAGCGTATGTCTGATTTTCTTGCTTATGCTGTCTAATGCCTTTTCCAGGGCCACTTTTAGCTCGGCAATATCTTCATTCTTAACGCTGGCACCGAATTTATTCACAATACTGTCGATCTCGGCTTGTGGCTCGTAATGGGGAGGAGTGATACGCAGCTTATCAAGGCTTATTTGTAATGGTCCAAGAATAGTTTCTTTACTAAAGGTGACATCTGCCTCGTGGAAGGCTTCAAGTACATGTTTTTTCAACTGCGACTTTAAGGTATCCAGCGGCGTAAAATGTTCATAGGCGGTAATGATTTCCGCTCCGACGTTGTTAGTATATCGGCGTAACGTATTGATAATATCTGAAATTTCTGCCTGATGTTCAGTTACAGACACAATTCGGGTATGGGTTTTCTTCCAGAAGAACATACCGCTGGTTGTGGAGCGATCTTCATCATGGCTCCTACTGCTGACATTCAGTTCACGATAATTATCAATAAGCCCAATAATACGTAATTTAAGACGTTCAAATTCCCGGTGCATCTGCAACTCGGCTGTACTGAAATGGACATGAATATCAGCGTCAATTTTCTTAACACTCTGATTGAGCGCATTCATCCCTGACTGTAGGGTTTCCAGATCAACTGACGAAAGCGTCTCTTTATCGCTCAGGGCAGAGGTTTCGAGATTTTTAAGACAGTTGCGAAGCTCGCTTTTTTTACCACGGATCAAATCAATCTGATGTGAGTATCTGATCTGATCTTTTTTCTCCCGACACTGCTCCAGTTCCTGGTGAACTCTTTTTAATCCCGCGACGGAGCGAAAATCCTTCGCTTCATGTGGGGCGTTAGTAAAGCTTGCCAGGTTATCTCGGGTGAGTTGCTCTTCCTCGCTTAAAGGTAACTGTTGTTCCATTTTCCATGCGATACCTTCCAGCAAAGCCGAAACCAGGACTGGTTCCTGAGAGTCAAACCGACCTTTCATGGTGCTGACGACGTTTTGTCGTGTCGCCATAAAGGCATCCTTAAAAAAGGTTTTCTGGCCGCGATGATCCTGAATCGCCAAATCCATTTTACTGGCGATAATGGTGTGATGAAGAATGCCATCATTGACTAACTTATGTTTAATAAGATCCATATCCTGCTTGGATAGAAATTCTCCCGCATAAGAGAGGATCATGACGCAATCACATTGGCAGAGGAAATTAATCGTTTCCCGACTACGGGATACCACAGGATCGTTCAAGCCTGGGGTATCGATAATTTCGATATCGCGGAGTACGTCATGATTAAGGTTTAACTCAACATGGCGAACGAGTGGGGTTAAACGCCCACGAGATCCGATGTATTCACTGAGTTTTGCCTGGATATTGCTCAGGTTGTCAAAAGGGATAATCTGCTCTCCCTTTTCCAGTTCGCTGTAAACATCCAGCCCTTCTTTTTCAGCGGTTTTCTTGAGTTCGCGACAAGCGGCTAATTCGGGGGGAAGCTCGTGGATAATACTTTTGCGAACTCTTTCTTCGTTGAAGTGAATGGAGCTGTTTCGCAGATTATTGGCGTGATGAGTACGCGCTTCTGCCAACTTTTTGGCAATCATACTCTCAGCAGTTTCGGCGTCGCTTTCAATATCTTGCCAGTCCTCTGGGGAGTAGAAAACCAGTTTTGCACATTGTTCCTGGGCATAGCGTAGACGGGTAAGTGAAGCCGTCATTGGTGTCGCTGCTTTCGGTAAAATATTCTGTCCATTGAACAGAAGAGCATTAAGAAATGTGGATTTCCCTGCTTTTACCGAACCCACAATACCGATGCGCAATAGTTTACTGGCTTCGTCTTCAGCAGCGAGACTGCGGTGCATGTTCGCGAGTATTTGGTTTAGCTGAAAAAGCCCCTCTTCACGCAGAAAGCCTTTGTGAAGTGACAACTGGGTGTAGACGTTTTCCAGCGTTTGCATAAACGCGTGAATATTTTCGCGTGGGGTGAGTTGGTTCATGATTCATCTTCCCTGAAGATATTATGAATGTACAGTTGGTGAGTTTTGCAGTTGTTCTATTTCCCGCATGATAATTCGTACGCCATCAATTTGTGCGGACCAGCTATCTTGCCGGGCAAGCCACTCTGCTTCGTGCTGGCGCTTTTCTTCACGGCAACACTCAAGCGCCCTGCGGCTCTCTTCTATCCGGGTACGCCACTCTTCCTCAAGACTGGCGATCAGTTCCAGCTCAATTTCTGGCAATATATCGGCGAGCGCTTCACGTGCCCGGCGCCGGATTTCAGGGAAGACTTTCTCCAATAAGTTTTGCTTAACAAGTTCTCGCTTACGTTCTTCCGGATCGGAAAAGAACTTAATAATATCCGGTAAGAAAATGATCAATAACTCGACAATAGGGTTGATAACGGAAGTGGTTACTGCAAGGGCTGTGGAGATAAGTTTATACCAGCGACTTCCCTTACTGACGGTTGCCAGGGTTTCCAGAACCAGTACTGCCGTCTGCGAACCATTTTGCAGAATACTGCCAATATCAATGTTGTCACCACCGGTCTCATTTTGCATATTCATGATGATGTCTGAGAGATTGACTCGCAGAGCTTGGTTCAGGGAAGTGCGATAGACATCGCTTATAATCGCTGCCGTACGGGTCTGGAAAATATCCTCTCCCTGGACAAGGCAGTCATATAATACGTCAAGATTTCTCACCAATGCGTTATGTACATCTCCGCTGACTTTATCCATCGTTTCCTGACGAAGAGTCCCGGAAAGACGGCGTTTCTGGCGAGCCAGAGAGTCGTTCAACTCCTGATAAGCTCGTTCGTACTGATAAATTTGTGCGTCCAGGGCGCTGGGATCCTGCGTGCTGCTTTTGCGCAGCATAACGATATGATCTTTTAGACGAGATGCTGACGACAGAATCTGTCCAGCGAAATGGGTTATTTTGAGATCCTGAACATTTAACTGGAGTAAAGCGTTCTGCAGACGTTCGGCTGTATCTTGATCGTTACGACTTGCGCGCATGACGATCTGCGGCGGACATCCCATGTCGCTAAGTCTGCCTGCTATTTCTTCTTCTACGTTTTCCAACGATTCTGGCGTTGACTTATCGCACTTGGTCAAGACAAGGATTACAGGAACAGGCTGGAGAGCAATTTCATGGAGAACAGCCGCAAGGCTGGCGTGCAGCGTTCCGCTTTCTGCAGAAACGACCACAACGAATGCGGCGCCACGCTCTGCATAGCGATAAAAGGCATCAACGTGACGTTTTATTCCGGAATCGACTCCCGGCATATCTACCGGAATAAGCCCTCGCAAATCACGAAGACGAGAGGAAGGAAAGGTTAAGCAGGCAAACTGATCCTCCTGAGTTGCGTCATTATTTACCTCCAGTGCATTTTGCGGTGCATAGTGTACTTCTCTGACAGTGCCATCAGCCAAAGTAATAATCAAAGACTGCTGTTCGCCATACCGCAGTTCAGTTGCTAATGCGGTGGTCGGTGCCTGGTCAACGGGTAATATATTCTGCCCCAGCCAGAGATTGAGGAGAGATGATTTTCCCGCGCTAAAGACTCCAATTAGCGGCACAAAGGCGGAAAAATTCTTGATTTGATGTAATTGTGAGCATAAATCATTGGGAATTTGAGGTGCGGTAGATTCAAATTCTTTACTTATGCCGATAAGGCGCGTTAACGGTCCTGTCAATGCATCAGACATGTTCAACCTTTCCATTTATCAATAAGCTATAAACATATTAAAACGAGAATCACCCACTGTCTTCTAATTATAATTATTTCTTTAATATGTCTGTGGTGGCGGGACTCTGCAGAAAAATGGATACGAAATTTATAGGAAATTCTGCTACCCAGGTAGCAAAAATATATTTTATCTGGAAAAATTTCTGTGTGCCTTGAAAGTCAGAAATTATCAGTGTAAACGCGGACTGGTGGTATGGATGATATTTTAATGATTGATACTGTTTTACAGACAGGGAAGGCGAGTGGCGTACGTCTTTGCCGCCCCCTATGAAGTCTGACGAACGTACATTTTGTCATCGCAGAAATAACTTTCGCATACTTTACCTGACATAAGCGAAATAAAATAATAAATAACCCACTTAATATTATTGAGGTTAATTTTAAAATTACTTTGCTATATATTTACTAGCTGAATTATGTCATGCCATTTATGCTAAGGTCGTCATCTGACGGGCCTTGCCGTGGATTGTGATCTGACCGATTGTTCTGTTGTATTTATTAATGCCATGAACCGTGTGGGCTATAGTAAAGATGGCCGTTATTTCTCATCATTAATAACCGTGAGTGGGGGAAGTGAATGAAGAAGATACTGATGCTGGTCGGAGATTATGTCGAAGATTATGAAACGATGGTGCCTTTTCAGGCTTTGCAAATGCTTGGGCATCGTGTGGATGCCGTCTGTCCGGATAAAAGTCAGGGTGACTACGTTCAAACCGCCATTCACGACTTTGATGGGGCGCAGACATACAGTGAAAAGCCGGGGCATCGTTTTACGTTAAATGCGAATTTTGCCGAGGCGCGGGCTGCGGATTACGACGCACTGTTGATCCCCGGCGGGCGTGCTCCGGAATATCTTCGACTGAATCCGGATGTCATTAAGCTGGTGCAAGATTTCAACACTGCCGGTAAGCCTATCGCCGCAGTTTGTCATGGGCCCCAACTGTTAGCGGCGGCGGGGGTGTTAGAAAACCGGACCTGTAGCGCTTATCCGGCCTGTGCGCCCGAGGTTCGTCTGAGCGGTGGACATTATGCCGATATTGGCATTGATCAGGCCCACGTTGATGGCAATCTGGTGACGGCACCAGCATGGCCCGCACATCCGCAATGGTTAGCTAAATTTGTTGAAGTATTAATGAAGTAAGTGATGATGCGATGAAAAAGTCGGTATAACCTGCCTGGCTATACCGACAGGACATATTACCTCTGTATGAGTGCGAACACGCCCCACCCGATATATTCCCGGGTGAATGCAACGTGGCGTACTGGTGAACTTCTCAGTTGCTCTCTGACTTTGGCGGCAAAATCATCGTCCGGATTTGCCTCTAGCCACCGGCGCATCGTCAACCATTTTGCCGCCTCGTATCTGTCCCAACCTTCCTGGTCGGCCAATACCATTTCAACCACGTCATAACCGAGCAGGTCGAAAGACGAAACGCGTTCTGGCAGAGAAAGAAAATCGGCTACTGAAGTCGCGCCGCAAGCCATAGCGATCTCCTCCGTTGCGGGCATCTGACGCCAGTACGGTTCGCCGATGAGCAGGCTCCCGCCTGGTTTGAGACTTTGTTCCAGTTGTTTGACCGTTCCGACAACGCCGCCGGCAATCCAGGTTGCACCAACGCAGGCGGCAATATCGAATTTTTCTTCGGCGATATAACCTGTTGCATCGGCATGAATAAAACGCACGTGCTCAGTGACGCCCAATTCACTTGCCCGCAGGGTGGCTTGCTCACTGAATAACTGGCTCATATCGATACCAACGCCGGAAATTCCATGATCGCGTGCCCAGGTGCACAACATCTCGCCCGAGCCGCTGCCGAGATCCAGGATGCGGGTTCCTGGGGGCATCCGTAAAACCTGACCTAACGTCGCATATTTTTGCGCGGTGAACGGATTATGAATGCGATGTGCGCTTTCGCTGATCGTAAAAATCTTCGGGATATCCATCTCTCTCTCCTTAGCGATTATCCAGTTGGGCGCGAACGTTGTTCAGCCCGGTGGTATTGATGCGGTAGGGCTGACCATTAACGGATTTGATCAGCTTTTTCGTTCTGAGTTTTTTGAATACGTCGAGCGTGCAGTCGCAGAGCAGTAACCCTTCGCGGCTATAGCATTCGACGGAAGTGACGCGACCAGATGCATCGCGGACGTGAGCAATACGGCCACCTTTGGCGAGAACGTGTAAGGTACGTTGTTCCTGACGGGATAAATTCATACTGGAAAACCTGTTTAATCATCATGTGCAAAACGTGCAAACACACAGCGGTGTCCGCATTCGATTTCGGCGCATTGATAACCAGTCCGGCCTGAAAAGGTCGGTAAGCTGATTATCTGATGATTACATTCTCCAGCATCAAAGCCTCGGGTTGAGTTGATAGGTATTTACCTGCTGAATCATACCAGTATGGGCAAGTAGGGGAATCGTCCTGTCGGGAAAATGTGATCTATGACGAAAAATTGCGTTTAGCTTATTTTATAATTTTTTAACTCTCGTTAGCTGAGCGGTGTATGAATATATTAAATTTATTGAACATTCAGACATCGTCAGTAGTGGTATTGGCCGTAATGATGTGTTGTTAGTCCCAGTTGCGTAATACTATAGATTAGTGATGTTTAATTTTCCCCTATCCTAATTTTGTTTTATTTGATAAACATGTCTTTATTATAAAAATGATTTTTAATAGTGTTTTCTTTTAATTCTTTTTAAGAATTTTCTTAACGTCATGAAGTGTGTATACTCAATCCAGCAAGAAGCTCTTCTGTTATCATCAAAACTATAAAAATGTCCTTAACACCCGTATTACCTCTGCCCTGAATCTCTTCTCAGGGGAGAGGTTTTTTTTGCCTGTGTATAATTTTGATAATCGTCATAAATAGATAATTTAATATTATTGTTCTTGTTGTTTTGCATTAGTGATGACGAAAGATTTTGTTCTGTGAACCATACGGTAATGTTGAAATAGTATCGCTATGAATCTATTTCATGATGAATAGTGTGATTTCATCTTTATTTATAGGGGTATTATATAGTTTTTCTTATAACTGTCTGTTTTTAAGCGTTATGTTAATTCTCGCTTTTGAAGTAATTGTGATTTTGTTCACGGATTTTAGTGCGTTAAGTGGCTATTTGTAGAGAGGTGCAAACGGTTGCATGTTGCTGTTACAGCATTCGTTCATTAAAAAAATATAGCGATGGTATGTCTTGTGTCGGTGTCGGGGGCAAGAATCTAAATGATTTTTATTATCCCTTAGGCATACGAATGCCGTTTATGACTTCTGTTAGCTTAACACCATGGAAAATGTAGTAAAAACAGACAGGGAATATGATTTTATCAATCAAATGGAGTTTTTAATCACTGGTATAATTACTGGCCTTTTTTATCTTCCTTTATATAAATCGTTGTCGTAACACCCATAAAATCAGCGTTCTGGGATGAGCGCTGATTTTATTTTGTTCTCAGATTATTCAACCCACGCTGTATGCAGGTCTTCTCTTGCAGTACCTCGTAAATGATACATTAAAGGATCTCCTGGAATGGATATTGTTGAACGCTTTATTAACTACACGAAAATCAATACCACGACCTCAAGGGAAAATGGTGCTAATGGGATAATGCCTTCTTCACCTGGTCAAATGGAACTGGCAAAACTACTTGCAGTAGAACTTGAAGCATTAGGAATGGAACACATTGAGGTCAGGGATACCGCTATTGTGACCGCGACCTTACCTGGAAATACCGATGACACGATCCCTGTCGTTTCCTTTTTTGGTCATCTGGATACCAGCGCGGAACAGACCGCGGACACAAATGCGCAACGTCTTCACTACAGCGGTGGGGATTTGTGTCTGAATCAAGAGCTGAATATTTATCTGCGTGAAAGTGAATTTCCGGAACTGAAAAATTATGTCGGCGATGACCTGCTGGTGACGGATGGTACCAGTCTGCTAGGGGCTGATGATAAAGCCGCCATCGCCGCGATTATGAATGCTCTGGAGTACCTTGTCGCGCATCCGGAGATTAAGCATGGGCCGGTGAAGGTCGGTTTTGTTCCTGATGAAGAGCAGGGATTACGGGGAGCAAAAGCGTTTGATGTTGCTGCGTTTGGCGCTGATTTTGGCTATACCCTGGACTGCTGCGGCATTGGAGAGTTTGTCTATGAGAACTGGAACGCGGGTGATGCGGAAATCATCTTTACCGGCCAGTCCGCGCACCCTATGTCGGCCAAAGGTAAGCTGAAGAACTCTCTGCTGATGGCGCATAAGTTTATTGCGATGCTGCCCGGAGGAGAGGCGCCTGAGTATACGGAAGGACGCGAAGGGTATTACTGGGTAAAACAGCTTCAGGGTAACAGCGCCCGTACGGTACTTAAGCTGGATATCCGGGATTTTACCGAAGAAGGGTATAAGGCGCGTATGGCATATATCCGCCAGCTTGCCGTCAGCACCTGCGCGCTGTGGGGAGAAAACAGCGTGGTCTGTCATTTAACCGATCGCTATGCCAATGTGTTCAATAGCTTGCAGGGCGATGCACACTACCCGATTGATATTGCGTTACGCGCGTATCAGAAGTGTGGCATTACCCCGCAACCTGTCGCTATGCGTGGTGGGTATGATGGCGCAGTGCTATCGCAGAAAGGACTGCCTTGCCCGAATATTTTTACCGGTGCTCATAACTTTCATTCAATTTATGAATATCTACCGGTGCGTTCACTGCGAGCCGCCAGCGATGTGGTGGTAGCGGTCATTGAGGAAACCTTTGCTGAGTTCGCGCAGAGGAGAGCTCAGTCATGATTCAGGTGTTAATTGCCCTACTGGTTATCGTGGTGGTCGCGCGTCTGATACTGAAAGGTTATCGCGCTGAACCCGTGCTGTTCATTGCGGGCCTGGTGTTGATGATTTGTACGGCGTTAACCGGATGGGGTTCTGTATTACCGAAGGGCGTCGCCAGTACGGGGATTTCATTTCTCGATCCTTTCGAGGTGATGCGCGATCTCTTTAGTACGCGTGCTGCCGATCTCGGCCTGATGATTATGGCGCTTATGGGATTTGCGCATTACATGGATCATATCGGGGCAAATGAAGCGGTTGTGCGGGTCGTGACGAAACCTTTGCGCGCGCTGCGTTCGCCCTATGTGCTTCTATTTTTCTCCTATCTGCTCGCCAGCCTCCTGCAGTTGGCTATCCCATCCGCTACCGGGCTTGCCGTATTGCTGATGGGGACGATGTTCCCCATTATGCTGGGGTTAGGGCTTTCTGCGGCCTCGGCTGCTGGGGTTATTGCCACCTCGCTTGGTGTGGCGTATACCCCGACGGCCATCGATGCTATCAGGGGATCTAAAGCGGTCAATATGGATGTGGTGGAATACGTTGTTTACCACCAGGGACCCGCAGCGCTGGCAACCGTGCTGGTCGTCGGCGTCTGCCATTTCTTCTGGCAGCGGCATTGCGACCGTAAAGCGGGGACGCTTCCACGGGAAATCGGTAGCGCTGAGGTGACTGATTCAGGAAAAGCCCCGGCTTTTTATGCGCTTCTCCCGATGCTTCCGATACTGATGGCGGTGGGATCATCGGAAATGTTCGTCAGTGGTATTAACTTGAATATTATCACCATTGTGCTCATTTCGATGGCTGTCTGCATGTTGATTGAGTGGCTGCGGGTGCGTGATTTAAAGTCAGTATGCGAAGGATTCAGCCATTTCCTTAAAGGCATGGGCACCGCCTTTACCGGGGTGGTTGGGCTACTGGTTGCGGCAGGTGTTTTTGCTCACGGGATTAAAGTTATTGGTGCCATTGATCAATTAATCCTGATGGCGGAGCACGTGGGATTACCTCCATTTGCTATGGCGGTGGTATTTGCGCTGGTGACGCTGGCGGCAGCAATTATTATGGGATCGGGTAATGCGCCATTCCTTGCTTTCGTTGAGCTGATCCCGCAAATCGCGGCAAGTATGGGCGCTAACGCTGTTGCCATGATCCTGCCGATGCAGCAGGCATCACATATGGGGCGGGCAATTTCACCGGTTTCCGGCGTGGTGATTGCCGTTTCCAGTGGGGCGAAAATAACGCCATTTGATGTGGTTAAACGTACCGCTGTACCGTTGATTGTGGGCTTTGTAACGCATACCCTGATCATCGGTATTTTCTATTAACTTCGTCTGTAATAAGCAAACTTCCGGCTTGCTGAATGCCCGGTAGTTTGCTTTTTCTGTTTACAGGTCTCATCACAGAAGGTGATATTGATTACTGGTGATTATTATTAACCTTTATCTTTATCGCATTATTCTTATTAGTCATTGTTGAGCTACCCCGGATTAATGATTAATAAGTATGATGTATTATATTTGCACGTTTATTACATAGGGATAAGTTAATCTGGATCATATTTTGGCGATTTTAGTTGTAGTAATTTTTTAATAGAGTAATACAAGAATGACGTGGAATAACAATGATGATTTATTTGGGCAGGTTTAAGTGGTAAGGGATTCTGGAAGAGTTAGTACGTTACGACATCATTATCAGGATGATCTTGAAGCCTTTACCTGGAGTGCGTTAGTCGCAATTGGTATTGCAATAAAGGATCATAAAATCTACTCTAAAATGTCAGAGCATCTATTCATTATGCATTGGCTGGCTATTGCCAAAAAAAGAAAAATCTTTTCGAAGAGCATTGTCAGTGAGCTTCAGTGGTTAATTGATGAGGGGAAGAAAAAAAGCCTCAATGCACAACTTAAATTTAAAATAGAATATTTGTACGCCACATCGAGTGGTGATGTGACAATGCAAAACGACTATTTTAAATTTACTCACACGATTGAAGTGTTGAGAAATAATGGATGGGAGAGCTTTCTGCTCACTCCGGAGAAGTGGCAAGGCCTTCATGAAAGTATTAAGGTCAGAAAAGGTGACTTTATTTTTATGGATGACACCCGGCTTCAGGAGTGCTTTGGCGTGCAGGGCGAGATAGTCAAACCTTTCTGTATTCGAGTGTACGGCGATATTGAGTTTGCAAAGTTAACGTTCATCAAACATAACCTGCCGGTTGAATTTGTGAAACATATTTCGAATGAGTTTTATTACTTCAATTTTCTTTCTGTTAAGTAATGCTTAACTGATATGGGGGACAAATTTCTGTTTGTTCAAAGAGTGTATTGATCTACCTGTGAAATTATCGGATATATACCACACGCAAAGGACAGCGAATGTTTACTCGAAAGTTAGTGATTACAACCGAATGGATAAGGTTGTCGGATACGCCAGACAATGTGTCCATTTCTTTTCGGGGCGTTCTTGAGATCGGTGAAAGCACGGTTGTGCCAGATGGCAACACACCTCTACTTCGCTTAGAAAATGAAATGGCACCTGTCGCCGTTGATGCATTGTCATGGGTGAGGGTGCCAGTTGAACGCCGGGAAAATGTTATCGTCTATATTTTCTGAATCCTGGTTTATAAATCCATTAATAATGTTAATGTCGATTTGTTCTTATTTTATTCCTCCCGGTGCAAGATCAGATGTCTGGCTGAACAATTCGTTGGGGATCACATCGCGGGTGAGAGCATTTGTAGCGCGTGTACATTATAAATAATGCCAAACGCCGCCACCGCGAGTAGAAACAGGGAGGAGATAAAAACGCTGCGTCTGGCAAACCGCTCTGGCATCCAGCGTTTGAAAACTATGATGTAAAAAGACAGCACCGTAACATCAAAAATAACCCACACCAGCGTTAGCGTCAGAATGCTGGTGGTGAAATCTTGCGTAATGGCAATGAACTGGGGAAAAAACGCTACGAAAAACAAAATGTCCTTTGGGTTAGCGACCCCTGTCAGAAATCCATGGATAAGCCCGCTGTTATCGCGTTTTGGCGCACACAGTCCGGGGTTTGAGTCCCTGGCCCGCAGGCCGTTAATCGCCATCACACCGATATACAACGATCCCACAAGACCCAGTACGCCAAGCCATATCGCAGAGATTGAAACCACACCAGCTAACATCAGTGCAGCCAGAGCAATCAATACTAAAGAAGCGCCGTTAGTGCCAATCAGCGTGAGAAAGGCCCGGCGATAGCCGTGCTGCGACGCGGTGGTGGTAATCAGCGCCACGACAGGACCCGGAGTTAACAACAGGGTTACTACGCTGAGGCTATAGGCAGCCAGTAAAGTGAAATTCATACCTGATTATCCTGATGATATTTTCCATCAGTATTCCGCCTGCGTGGCGCATTGAAAAACGAATAAAACTGCGCTCTACTGTGAGTAAAACTCAACATAGAAGCTGAGAATGACGCTACCTCCGTTGTATGCCCTGAGGGCTTTTGAAGCCGCAGCCCGTCTGGGATCGTTCAGTAAAGCCGCTATTCAACTTAACGTGACGCCGGGCGCGGTAAGCCGTCATATTCGCACGCTGGAGGCATGGTTTGGTTGTGAGCTATTTGTCCGCAGCGGCCCGCGTATCGAGATAACGCCTTCTGGCCAAGGGCTGGCGCAGCAGTTGACGGCTGGGTTTCAGAGTCTGGAACACGCGTGTCATGCCTTTCGCAGCAGCAGTCATGAGCTACGGCTGAAAGCGCCGTCTACGTTGACGATGCGTTGGCTTCTGGACGTGCTGCGTCATTTCCGTGAAGCGCATCCGACCCCGGTTGTCGAAATTTCCAGCGTCTGGATGGATACCGATTCGGTATCCTTCGGTCGTGAACCGTATGACTGTGCGATCCTGTTAGGGAATGGCCATTTTGGTGACGATACCGACAGCCGGTTGCTGTTTCAGGAGTGGCTTATCCCGGTGTGCTCACCCGCACTGCTGGTGCAGGCGCAGCGCGATCTTTCTGCCTGTGAACTGATTCATCCCTCAGCGGATCGCCGTGACTGGCGTCGGTGGCTGCAACGCACCGGGAAGTTTCCGGCGTTGAATCTTGCGCGAGGCAAAGTGTTCGACACCCTGGAGCAGGGCAGTCTTGCTGCGATGAGCGGTCATGGCGTGTCCGTTGCCGACCTGCTGTTAAGCCTGGCGGCCATTCAGGCAGGGATGTTGGCGTTACCGTTTAAAGATGCGGTAGCGACTGGCGAGGGCTACTACCTTGTCTGGCCAAAGACTTCAACACGGCTTAGAAATATTGAGCTGCTGTATCGCTGGTTAAAAGAGGCTGCGCCGTGTGTCTCCTCGGCAGATCTAAACTGGCTGGATTAATCTGTTTATTCTGCTAATTATCCATATTGATAATAGTTCTCATTATTATTGTCGTGATGCGCAGGTAATGGTAATGTTGCTTCAGTTATAAACCGTTAATCCCATTTCCTGTGCAGAAGACAGCATGAACAATACCACCGCCCTGAATGCCTCCGGACGCGTCGCTCGCACTTTCTCCGTCAGCGAGTTTATGGATTTTGGTGAGCGCTACGGGATCGATTACCGCTTTCCCCAGTTGGCACAAAGGCCGGATTTACCGTCCTGCAGCCCCGTTCTGCAAGGTGAGGTGGAGGAGATGACGCTCCCGTGTGGGATGTGCGTGACGCACTCCGACGTACAGGTATTGCAACCCTACGAAACCACCTCTCGTCACGACAGCCCTCTGTATATGCTGGTGGTACTGGAAGGTTGCGTGCTCCTGACGCTTAACGGACAGGAGCATGTGGTGCGCTCCGGCATGGCGTTTAGCTCACGCCTGAGTGAGCACCAGACGATGCGTGCCCGTCATCATGCTGATTGTAAACTGCGGACATTATCGCTTGGTTTGTATCCCGACGGCGCGTGTCGCACGGGGTTGCTCGAATCGTTGATGCGTGAGTGGGAAAGATGCCAGACGCCAACGCTTATCTGGCAGGTGCCGGGGTTTTTACTCAGCGGACTGCAGTACGCGCAGCAGAGCACGATTAGCCATGTTTCTCGTCAGCTGATGCTGGAAGGGCTGATATTACAACTGTTCGGTCATGGCCTCAGCGTGTGTCAGGTCGAGAGCGGTAAACGTCTTGCGGCGAGCGGGGAGCAGCAGCGGCTGGAGGTCGTTCGCCGACTGCTGGAGCAGAGTCCCGAAAATGACTACACCCTTAATGACCTGGCCCAACGCGCAGCGATGAGTCCCAGTAGCCTGCGCAGTAAGTTTCGCGCAGCCTATGGCTGTTCGGTATTCGACTACCTGCGCGATTGCCGTCTGGAACGTGCACGCGGCTATCTACTGGAAGGATATAGCGTACAGCAGGCGGCCTGGATGTCGGGTTATCAGCACGCCACCAACTTTTCTACCGCTTTTCGTCGCCGTTACGGCTTTTCACCCGGTGATTTGCTCAAACTTTGCTAATCCATATTTGCGTTTTACGCACGTGATTTCCTGACAATTTGGCACTGCGCATAGGCAACCTGGCATCCGGCATAGCTATCTCCGTCAGCAAAAAGGTAATAATTCTCACTTACAATTAGACATGCCTTTGGAGATATTCATGTTCGCGAAGACTCGCTTGGCGCTGCTGGTGGGATGGGTTACCGGCAGCGTGGCTTTTCCTCTGCTGGCGCAGGAAACAACAAAAAACGATACGGTGGTTGTCACCTCGCAGATGCAGAGCGGGGCCACGAAGCTTGCCACGCCGGATATTGAAACGCCGCAGTCGGTATCGATCGTTACCCGTGAGCAGTTTGAAGAGCAGGGCGCAACCAGCGTGCGCCAGGCCGTCAGCTATACGCCGGGGGTGTACAGCAATCAGATTGGCGCCTCCAACCGCTTTGACTACATCGTGCTACGTGGCTTTTCTGACGGTAGCCTGGATAACGTCTATCTCGATGGTCTGAAGATGATGGGCGACACCAACTCACACAGCTCGCTGGTGGTCGATCCGTGGTTCCTCGAAGATATCGAAGTCGTACGTGGCCCGGCTTCCGTACTGTATGGTCGTTCCTCTCCGGGCGGTATTGTGGCGCTGACCTCACGTAAGCCGTCGTTTGATGCGGGCGGCGAAGTGAAGCTGTTTGCTGGCAACAATAACCAGCGCGGTGCGGCGTTTGACGTTACCGGGGCACTGGATGATAACGATCGTGTGGCGGCGCGACTGAGCGGGATGACGCGTTACGCGGACTCGCAGTTTGGTCCATTGAAGGAAGAGCGTTACGCGCTGATGCCCAGCCTGACCTGGCGTATCACCGACCAGACGCGTCTGGATCTGATGGCCTATCTGCACCGTGACCCGGAAGGCGGTAGCCACTCCGGTCTGCCGTATGACGGCACCGTGGTTCCGCATTACGGGCAAAAGATCTCCAACACCTTTTACGAAGGCGAGGATGATTACGACAAATACGATCGCCGTGAAAACATGGTGGGCTACAACATTGAGCATATGTTTGATAGCGGTTGGTCGGTGCGGCAAAAGCTGCGCTATCTGCATACCGACGTTGAGCTGAATCAGGTGTATGCGGCGGGCTGGCTGAATGAAACCGAGCTTAATCGCGGTTACTCCGGCTCCGATGAAAAAATGTCGGCGATTACGCTGGATAACCAGCTCGACGGCAGCTTTGATACCTGGCAGGTAAACCACCGTCTGCTGGTGGGGATCGACTATCAGGATCGCAGCAACAATACTACCGGTTACTACGGCGCTTTCCCGCCGATTGACGCTTTTAATCCAGTGTACGGCGCGAAGCCTGATTACATCGACATGTATGCGCGTGAGAAACACAAGCTGCGCCAGACGGGTTACTATTTGCAGGATCAGATGTCATGGGATCGCTGGCGTATTACGCTCGGTGGTCGTTACGATCAGGTCAGCGTTTCTAACATTGATAAGATCAAGAATACTCGCAGCGATCTGGATAAAAACAACTTCAGCACCCGCGCCGCGTTGCTCTATTTATTCGATAACGGCTTTGCGCCGTACGTGAGTTATTCCACTGCCTTTACGCCAACCAGCTTTGCCGATGAGAACGGCAATCTGCTGGATCCGATGAAAGGCAAGCAGTGGGAAGCCGGGCTGAAATATGAGCCGGAAGGACTCAACAGCCAGTTCAGCGCATCGGTATTCCGTATCAATCAGACGAATATCGCCACCAAAGAAGAGCCGACCGATCCGTACCGCTCGATTGGGGAAATTGAATCTGAAGGGGTGGAGCTGGAGGCAATTAGCCAACTGACGGATAGCTTCCGTTTGCAGGCGGCGTATACCTATACCGACATTCGCTATAAGAAAAGCAGCCCGGAAGAGCAGGGCAAGCGCGCAGTGTACGCCCCGCGTAACCAGGCCAGTACCTGGCTGAGCTACGATGTGAAAAGCGGTCCGCTGGACGGTCTGACGTTGGGTTCAGGCGTGCGCTACGTTAACGGTATTACCAGCGATCGCCTGAATACTCACACCCTGCCGTCCTACACGCTGGTGGATATGGTGATTGGTTACGACTTAACGAATATCGGCATTAAAGGGTTGAGCGCGCAGTTGAACGTTAACAACCTGACCGACAAGCGCTACGTTGCGGCCTGTAACTCGCTCTCATACTGCTACTTCGGCGCCGAGCGCAGTATTGTCGGCAGCGTTTCGTGGAAATTCTGATGTTTTAGCCGGATGCGGCGCTGGCGCCTTATCCGGCCTACGGTAGCGTGTAAATCGTAGGCCTGATAAGCGCAGCGCATCAGGCATAGTGGATTGCGATTATTTTGTAAAACCGTTCTGCAGACAAATCTGTGCACTGGTGCCTTATCCGGCCTACGGCAGCGTGCAAATCGTAGGCCTGATAAGCGCAGCGCATCAGGCATAGTGGATTGCGGTTATTGTGTAAAACCGTTTTGCAGACAAATCTGCGTGCTGGCACCTTATCCGGCCTACGGCAGCGTGTAAATCGTAGGCCTGATAAGCGCAGCGCATCAGGCGTTGTGATTGCGGCTATTGTGTAAAACCGTTTTGCATACAAATCTGCGTGCTGGTGCTTTATCCGGCCTACGGTAGCGTGCAAATCGTAGGCCTGATAAGCGCAGCGCATCAGGCATAGTGGATTGCGGTTATTGTGTAAAACCGTTTTGCATACAAATTTGCGCGCTGGTTCTCAGAGTAAAGGCGACTTTGTCTGGGTACTGGCTGTAATAGTTATGCTCTTCTTCCAGCCCTTTTGCCTGCGCCAGACGTACCGTTTCCAGCGAGCAGGTACGGTAGATCAGGTCTTTATTCATATTGGTCTGCTTCTCGCGCTGTTTATCTGCGGACAGCGCCAGCCAGCTTTCGGACAGTGAGTAATCATAGACTACCCGATTTCCTTTCGCCTGCACGTTCTCAATGGTAATGAATTCGTCGATTTTCAGTCTTGGCTGCCCACGCATTTTTTTCTTATCTTCTGCGGCGGCATATTGGGCCAGCGCATGAATATCCATACTGGCTATTTTCTGTTTATAAGCATCTACATAAGCGGTAGGTTGCTGATAATGCTGAGCGTAAGCGTTTCTTAATTCCCCGTCGCTCATCGTACAACCCGCCAGAAACAGAGGTAATAGCAGTGCCAGTTTTATTTTAGTCATGATGTTATCCCGTTCATTATTTTGATCCCAGTCGCCCATAACAAAATAGAAAAATTATTACAGATGATATTTAAGGTTGTATAAACGAGAGCGCGATGGCACAAGTTCAATTGTCTTAAAATGGCAAAAGACGCGGGAAACCCTGCCAGAATTGGCAGGGTTTTGAACATACTGATAAAAAAATTAATGGCCGATCATCTTTGCCTTCGGGATCAGCTGGAAATACATATGATCGGGCACTGGCGTATCCCAGACATTGGCATAAACGGCATAACCAATAGTGGCAAACAGAATGCCCAGCACCAGTAGCGTCATGGCAACACCTGACAGCGTCCTCTGGCGCCATAATGATTTACCACCGTTGCCTTGTGCTCCAGGCGGAGTCTGCAGTGAAAAGCTCAGCGTTGAGGCTACCGGGCAGGATTCAACGCAGGTCATGCAGCCAGTGCATTCCACGGTACGCACCTGAATCAGTCTGTCGACCGGGATATTCGACGGGCAGTTTTTCGCGCATTTTCCGCAGTCGATACAGCTGTCAGCGTTACGGCGGATTTTAAACGGTGAGAGTAATGAGAACAGGCCGAGCAGCGCACCATAAGGGCACAGATAGCGGCACCAGGCATTGCGAATAAACAGGCTCAGGACGCTGATAACGATAACAAAGATGAGCGTAGCGGAGCCAATATGGCGAAAGAAATCGAGCATCTTCACGTCGATAATCATGCCATAGGCCGACATTAGAAAATACTGAATCCCCTGCGCAGGCATCGACAGGGCGATATACAAAAAGAAACTCAGCAACAAATACTTCAGACTGAGCAGCGGAATATCCAGCCAGCGCGGCAGCGTGAAGTTGCGACCAAATACTTTTTTCCCCAGATTGCCGAGCAGTTCGGACAGCGTGCCCACCGGGCATAACCACGAACAGAAGGCTTTTTTTAACAACAGACTAATCAGGATAAACGCAACTAACAGCAGCATGGAGGCGGCATGGATAGGCGGAAGAAAACCAGTCTCCAGCGTATAGCGGATATTCATCAAACCCGCGATTGGTAGCCATCCCTCAATACCACCTGGCCTTGGAATATAGACGCTGGTGCCGGCGGTTTCGAAATAGCGGACCCAGTAATAGAACGTTACGCCAATATAAATATTAATAGCCAGCAGGAGAAACTGGGTGGCTTTTCGCCAGCTGCTGGCGTTGCGCCAGTCATTCCACGGCAGTTTGCCTCCGATCGTGCCAGGACGGCGCTGCCAGCACGTTCTTTTCTTCCCGTTCATGATTTTATACTATCCCTCATATTTCCCCTTCTGCATTCAGAAGGCGTCATCACCGGGATATGCTAGCGCTATTCAGATTTGGTGTATTTGATTTGCATCTTATTACGTGGCTGTTATTTTCATCATGCCAATATGCCTGAATAAAAATAACAGCTCGATATTTATCGCAAGTCAGATAAATACCCTGAACGGGGTATTTATTTCTCTGCAGGGCAATGGTTATTCCTGATAAACCTCAACGCGGTCGCGACCATTACTTTTTGCCTGATAAAGTGCGCGATCGGCTTTATCAACCAGCTGTTTGTAGTCGGGATGATAATCATATTCGGCAATACCGATACTGACGGTAATAGAAAACGTTTCTGTCGCAGAGGCTGCCATGCGCATCCCGGCAATTTTCATACGCAGCGTTTCCAGAATAATACTGGCCTGCGATTCATCTGACTCGACGAGCAAGATCATAAATTCTTCACCACCGTAGCGGAACACGTAATCGCTGCTACGGATATGATCATAAATGGCCGCTGCGACATTTTTGAGCGTCAGATCGCCGGTATTATGCCCGAAGTTATCGTTAATTTGCTTGAAGTAGTCGATATCCAGCATCGCCAGGCTAAAAGGCTTACGCGCATGTAACGCCAGCGAGATTTCGCGTCGCATGATGGTCGGAATAAAGCGGCGATTAAGCAACTGGGTCAGCGAATCTTTACCATTTTCCTGCTTAACCAGCGCCTCAAACATCGAAGCGAGCAGGAAATGGATTTTTGCCGACAGCTGGCGAACATCCTGTAATAAGCTCATCCGCTCGGGTTCTGTCGGCTGATGCTGAGGTGACAGGGTGGTCGTCAGACGGGTGTCGATCTCTGCAATTAGCGATTCCATTTCTTTGAGCAAATTGCTGTTGCCAAGAATATGTTTTCCCTTATGTGAGAACCACATACCAAAATCAGAGTTCGCCAGAAACACCATTTCACCGAAAGGCATTCCGGTGGCAATGTTATAGATAAACTGGTTTTCCCAGTCGGTAAATGAGCGAATTTGCCGTTCGCGCTCGACGTTAACGTCATCGTAAATGGTCTGCAGGCGATACTGCTCCTGCGTATGCAGGGAGTTTTGGTGGCTCGGGGAATAGGAGACGGTCATGGCCTCCAGCGCAGTATCCATTGCCAGGCTGCTGAAACAGATAGCATTGCTCAGCAGGGAAGACGAGTGGTCAGCTTTGGTTTTCAATACTCGATACAGCTCATCCTTGAGCTTACGCGCGCCGCGATTCACCAGATCGATGGGCAGGCCGATACGGGCATGCACCACGCCAATTTCTCGCTGTTTGGCCAGCAGCTGTGAGAGATCTTCGTGCGCGCTGCCGAGCACGCTGCGTAACCAGTCAAACATACTACCGCTGAGGCGGGTACTGACCTGTTCTGTATTAAGGAACAATGCGCTCTGGGCATGGGAGAGCATATAGTCATAAAAAACGGTCACTAAATGGCGGATCTCTTCATCGCTTAACGATGTGAGGAGCGTATGAACGTCAGGCGATGTTTGTCGTATCAGCGCCTGCCATTCCGTAAGGAGTAATGTGTCGTTTACCGGTTCAACCTGTTCCATCTCACTGCCACTCAACCTGCGATTAAAAATTCAGGCGGTATTACGGACAATTACCTCACGATGGTCAAGTTAAACTCTCTTATCGATGGCTAATACCTTCATAAATAAGTCTTAGCGCGAAGACACCTATTATTGCGCCAATTACCCGGCTGGCAACCCGTTGGATGCGACCATACGCCCGTCGCACGGCAGGCAAAGAAAATGCCTGGCTGAGAAAAATACGCCAGATAACGGAAGACAACACAATGCCTGCCCAGGCCATCAGTCTGGCCCACGTAGGTGTGTCTGCGCTTAAGGTGACCGAGAAGATACTAATAAAAAAGAGTACAGTTTGTGGGTTCGATAAATCTGTTAGTAATCCACGGCGGAAAAATACATACCAGGGGGCGGAAAGCGGCTGCTGTAGCGTGGGCATTTGCGGCGTGGCCTGATGGCGGATGCTGTTCCAGGCAAACCACAGCAGATAGGCGCCGCCGACAATCTTAATCAATGAAAATATCTCTTCACACTGGGTGATTAGCGTTGCCATACCAAAGAGCCCAAGGCCGGAGTAAAACGCATCACCTAAGGCAACACCCAGACCGGTCATCATACCTGCGCGTCGTCCGGATGCCAGGCTAGTTTGTACCACCACGAACAGATTTGCGCCGGGGTTAAAAAAGGTTAAAACAAACAGGCTGACGGTGAGTACAACGGCGTGCAAAGGTTCCATAGACAACGTTTCCATTAGTAAACACGGGAAAGACAGCTAACACTATAATTTTAGTGCGCACGTCATTCTGCGTATTCACTCACACTGCGCGTTGAAAACGCAGCGCCGCTGCGTTTTGCGTATTTAACGATTAGCAAAATATCTTTATATTTCCGCCTGCTCTGGATCTTTTTATCAGCCTGAACTACTTATTAATCATCCTTGACTCGCGTGTCGAATGTTCAGGGGGCGATGATGGCATATATAACAAAACCTGGAGCTTTTATATGAAAACTGGATATAAAGTACTTATTGGTGCGTTAGCTTTAGTTTTTTCCAACGCCTATGCTGCGGAATTTATGACAAAACTTGAGTTTGAAAAGGTTGAGTCGCAGTACACAAAAATCGGTGATATTTCAACGAGTAATGAAGTTTCTGTTGCAGATGCTAAAGAAGAGCTGCTGAAGAAAGCTGAAGAGAAAGGCGCTGATGTGGTGGTATTAACCTCCGGCCAAACGGATAACAAAATCCATGGCACAGCTAATATTTACAAGAAAAAATAACACGCTGCTGTAAAAAATACGCCACCCGTCGGTCATTGCACCGGCGGGTTTTCTTTTAATCTGCGCCAGAACGTGGTTCTGCTAATTCCGAGATAGCGTGCAGCCGCGGTTTTATCACCATTGAATTGTGCCAGCACCTGCTGCGGCGTCAGCGATGTGGATAGCTGTGGGGAGTCAGCAGCAACGACCAGTTCCGGTAACAACTGCTGCAGGAATTGTACATTCAGCTCAGGCTGCGGCTCGACGCTTAAAAACAGCGCCAGACGCTCCATCATATTACGCAGTTCGCGGATATTCCCCGGCCAGCCATAATTCAGCAGCGTCGGCTGACTTAATCCCAGCCCCTTGCGTACTGGCTCAGAAAACGGCACGTCCAGTTCCGCCAGCGATTGTTTTAAAAAGCTTTCCGCCAGCGGCAGGATATCGGGCAACCGCTCGCGTAGCGGCGGTAGCTTGAGGCGTAAAATGCTCAGGCGATAAAACAGATCGGTACGAAATTCCCCCTGTTTCATCTCCTGCTCCAGATTACAGTGTGTGGCGCTAATCACCCGGACATCGACCGGAATCGGCTGATGTCCACCGACCCGGGTAACCTCTTTTTCTTCCAGCACGCGCAGCAGTCGGGTTTGTAACGGCAGCGGCATCTCGCCTATTTCATCAAGAAACAGCGTTCCGCCGTGGGCGATTTCAAACAGGCCCGCGCGCCCCCCTCGGCGAGAGCCGGTAAAGGCGCCGTCCTCATAGCCGAACAGCTCCGCTTCCAGCAATGACTCGGTGATTGCCCCGCAGTTGACGGCAACAAACGGCGGCGAGGGTTTACCGCGTCGATTCTCCTGACGGGTGAAAAACTCACGGTGAATGGCCTGTGCGGCCAGCTCTTTACCCGTTCCTGTTTCGCCCTGAATGAGGACCGGCGCACGCGAACGGGCGTAGAGCATAATGGTGTGCCGCACCTGTTCCATCTGCGCAGAGTGACCGCGCATATCACCCAGCGCGTAGCGGGTGCGCAACGTATCGCCAGAGGCGTACTGACCGTTTCTGCGCAGCGTCAGGCGAGTCATATCCAGCGCATCGACAAAGGCCTGGCGCACGGTGGCCGCCGAATAGATAAAGATGCCGGTCATACCTGCTTCTTCTGCCAGATCGGTAATCAATCCCGCACCAACCACTGCCTGCGTACCGCCGGCCTTCAGTTCGTTGATTTGCCCACGGGCATCTTCCTCGGTGATATAGCTGCGCTGTTCAAGCTGCAAATTGAAGGTTTTTTGAAACGCGAGAAGCGCAGGAATGGTTTCCTGATAGGTAATGACGCCAATCGACGAGGTGAGTTTTCCCGCTTTTGCCAGCGCCTGTAGCACGTCGAATCCGCTGGGTTTAATCAGGATCACCGGAATCGATAAACGGCTTTTCAGATATGCCCCGTTGGAGCCCGCCGCAATGATGGCATCGCAACGCTCGGTAGCCAGCTTCTTACGGATATAGGCCACCGCTTTTTCGAAACCAAGCTGAATGGGGGTGATGGTCGCCAGGTGGTCGAACTCCAGACTGATGTCGCGAAACAGTTCAAACAGGCGGGTGACCGAGACTGTCCAGATAACCGGTTTATCGTCGTTCACTCGCGGCGGTAGATGCGTATCTGCCATAACTAACCCCAAAAATTAAGGAACCGAGTAGTAGGGTTTAGTTGTGTTTCATAAATGTTGCAATGAAACGTGAAGGAACGTTTCATGAAACGATAGCTGACACGCTTTTGTGCAACAAAAATAGAAGTATTGGATTTAATATATTGTTTTAAAAGATAAAAAATTAAATTGAAGAGAAAATAAGCTCCCTGGCATACCCCTTGCTTTAGAAATATCAACGAACGATAACAAGTTGATAACAAGAGGACGGGATATGTCTCTACACTCCCCAGGGCTGGCGTTTCGCGCTGCGCTTACCAAAGAAAACCCATTACAAATCGTTGGCACCATCAATGCCAACCACGCTCTGCTGGCTCAACGCGCCGGGTATCAGGCGATTTATCTCTCCGGCGGTGGCGTCGCTGCGGGCTCGCTGGGGCTGCCGGATCTCGGTATTTCTACCCTTGATGATGTGCTGACTGATATTCGTCGCATTACGGATGTTTGCCCGCTGCCATTGCTGGTGGATGCGGATATTGGTTTTGGATCGTCTGCATTCAACGTGGCGCGTACCGTCAAGTCGATTTCCAAAGCGGGTGCTGCTGCGCTGCATATTGAAGATCAGATCGGCGCCAAGCGCTGCGGTCATCGCCCGAACAAGGCGATCGTCTCGAAAGAAGAGATGGTCGACAGGATCCGCGCAGCCGTTGATGCGCGCACCGATCCCAACTTTGTGATTATGGCGCGAACCGATGCACTGGCGGTGGAAGGGTTAGAGGCTGCCATCGATCGTGCCCAGGCGTATGTCGAAGCGGGCGCTGACATGCTGTTCCCGGAAGCCATTACCGAACTTGCGATGTACCGCCAGTTTGCCGATGCGGTACAGGTACCAATTCTTGCCAACATTACTGAATTTGGCGCCACACCGCTGTTTACCACCGATGAACTGCGCAGCGCGAACGTTGCGATGGCGCTATACCCGCTGTCAGCTTTCCGCGCCATGAACCGCGCGGCGGAGAAGGTTTACAACGTGCTGCGTCAGGAAGGTACGCAAAAGAACGTTATCGACATTATGCAGACGCGCAACGAGCTGTACGAAAGCATCAATTACTACCAGTTCGAAGAGAAACTCGACGCGTTGTACACAAAAAAGTAACCGTCGTAGGCCGGATAAGGCGTAGCCGCCATCCGGCAATAAATTAGTACCCTACATATTACAATAATGACGAGGACAACATGAGCGACACAACGATCCTGCAAAATAGTACCCATGTCATTAAACCCAAAAAATCGGTTGCGCTGTCAGGCGTCGCTGCCGGAAATACTGCCTTATGTACCGTGGGTAAAAGCGGTAACGATCTACACTATCGTGGCTACGATATTCTTGACCTGGCACAACAGTGCGAATTTGAAGAAGTTGCGCATCTGCTGATTCACGGGAAATTACCCACCCGCGATGAGCTCACCGCCTATAAAAGCAAACTGAAAGCGCTGCGCGGATTGCCCGCTAACGTGCGCACCGTACTGGAAGCGCTGCCTGCCGCCTCGCATCCGATGGACGTGATGCGCACTGGTGTTTCCGCGCTGGGTTGTACTCTGCCAGAAAAAGAAGGACATACCGTCTCCGGCGCACGCGATATTGCCGACAAACTGCTGGCATCGCTCAGTTCTATCCTCCTGTACTGGTATCACTACAGCCATAACGGCGAGCGCATTCAGCCGGAGACCGATGATGATTCTATTGGCGGTCACTTCTTGCATTTGCTGCATGGTGAAAAGCCATCACAAAGCTGGGAAAAGGCGATGCACATTTCGCTGGTGCTGTACGCCGAACACGAGTTTAACGCTTCTACCTTCACGGGGCGTGTGATTGCGGGAACTGGCTCTGATATGTACTCCGCGATTATCGGTGCGATTGGCGCACTGCGTGGGCCGAAACACGGCGGAGCGAATGAAGTATCGCTGGAGATCCAGCAACGCTATGAAACGCCGGATGAAGCCGAAGCGGATATCCGTAAACGCGTTGAAAATAAAGAAGTGGTGATTGGCTTTGGTCACCCGGTTTACACCATCGCCGACCCGCGCCACCAGGTGATCAAGAGCGTGGCGAAACAGCTTTCTCAGGAAGGCGGTTCGCTGAAAATGTACAACATCGCCGACCGTCTGGAAGAGGTGATGTGGGAAACGAAAAAGATGTTCCCCAACCTCGACTGGTTCTCGGCAGTCTCTTACAACATGATGGGCGTCCCCACTGAAATGTTCACACCGCTGTTCGTTATCGCCCGCGTCACTGGCTGGGCGGCGCACATCATTGAACAGCGCCAGGACAACAAAATTATCCGTCCTTCCGCCAACTATACCGGCCCGGAAGATCGCGTATTTGTCTCGATTGATCAGCGTTGCTAATGCAAAACCTCTAAAGATAAAAAACAGGAAATGTACCCTATGTCTGCACATATTTCGAACGTCCGCCCTGAATTTGACCGTGAAATCGTTGATATCGTTGATTATGTCATGAACTACGAGATCACCTCGAAGGTGGCGTATGACACTGCGCATTATTGCCTGCTTGATACCCTTGGCTGTGGCCTGGAAGCGCTGGAATATCCGGCCTGTAAAAAACTGCTGGGGCCGGTTGTACTGGGTACCGTCGTCCCGAACGGTGTGCGCGTACCAGGTACCCAGTTCCAGCTCGATCCGGTGCAGGCGGCGTTTAACATCGGTGCGATGATCCGCTGGCTGGACTTTAACGACACCTGGCTGGCCGCAGAATGGGGTCATCCTTCCGATAACCTCGGCGGTATTCTGGCGACGGCTGACTGGCTGTCGCGCAATGCGGTGGCGGTGGGTAAAGCGCCGTTAACCATGAAAAAAGTGTTAACCGGAATGATTAAAGCCCATGAAATTCAGGGCTGTATCGCGCTGGAAAACTCCTTCAACCGCGTCGGTCTGGATCACGTCCTGCTGGTAAAAGTCGCCTCCACGGCGGTGGTTGCCGAGATGCTCGGCCTGAACCGGGATGAAATTCTCAACGCTGTCTCGTTGGCGTGGGTCGACGGTCAGTCGCTGCGTACCTATCGTCATGCGCCGAATACCGGCACGCGTAAATCCTGGGCGGCTGGCGATGCCACCTCACGTGCTGTACGTCTGGCGCTGATGGCGAAAACCGGTGAAATGGGATACCCGTCCGCACTGACGGCAAAAACCTGGGGCTTCTATGATGTCTCTTTCAAAGGCGAATCTTTCCGCTTCCAGCGCCCGTACGGTTCGTACGTGATGGAAAACGTGTTGTTTAAAATTTCCTTCCCGGCAGAGTTCCACTCGCAGACCGCGGTAGAAGCGGCGATGACGCTGTACGAGCAGTTACAGGCCGCAGGTAAGACCGCTGCCGATATCGAAAAAGTGACCATTCGTACGCACGAAGCCTGTATCCGTATCATCGATAAAAAAGGCCCGTTGAATAACCCGGCGGATCGTGACCACTGCATCCAGTACATGGTGGCTATCCCGCTGCTGTTCGGACGCTTAACGGCGGCAGATTACGAAGACGGCGTGGCGCAGGACAAACGCATTGATGCACTGCGTGAAAAGATTAACTGCTTCGAAGATCCGGCCTTTACTGCCGATTACCACGACCCTGAAAAACGCGCCATCGCGAATGCCATCACGCTTGAATTCACCGACGGCTCACGCTTTGAAGAAGTGGTAGTGGAATACCCAATCGGCCACGCGCGCCGTCGTAACGACGGTATGCCGAAGCTGGTCGAGAAGTTCAAAATTAACCTGGCGCGTCAGTTCCCGACCCGTCAGCAGCAGCGCATCCTGGATGTCTCCCTGGACAGAACTCGTCTGGAGCAGATGCCGGTCAATGAGTATCTGGATTTGTTCATTATCTAAAACCCGACTCATCAGGCGTAAGTTCAACAGGAGAGCATTATGTCTTATAGCGAGTTTTATCAACGTTCTATTACACAGCCGGAGTCGTTCTGGGCCGAGCAGGCCCAGCGTATTGACTGGCAGCAGCCGTATACGCAGGTACTGGACCACAGTAATCCGCCGTTTGCCCGCTGGTTTTGCGGTGGTACGACCAATCTGTGCCACAACGCCATTGACCGCTGGCTGGAGAAACAGCCTGACGCGCTGGCGCTGATTGCTGTGTCATCAGAAACCGAAGAAGAACGCACGTTTACCTTTCGTCAGCTGTATGACGAAGTGAACGTCGCGGCGGCGATGTTGTTGTCGCTGGGCGTACAGCGTGGCGATCGGGTACTGGTTTATATGCCGATGATCGCCGAGGCGCACATTACGCTGCTGGCCTGCGCACGTATAGGGGCGATCCATTCGGTGGTGTTCGGTGGTTTCGCCTCGCACAGCGTAGCGGCGCGTATCGACGACGCCCGACCGGTGGTTATCGTGTCGGCGGATGCCGGGGCGCGCGGCGGCAAAGTCCTGCCGTATAAAAAGCTGCTCGATGATGCGATCAACCAGGCGCAGCACCAGCCGCGTCATGTGGTATTGGTCGATCGCGGTCTGGCGAAAATGGCGCGGGTAGAGGGGCGAGACCTCGACTTTGTCGCGCTGCGCCAACAGCATCTCGGCGCGCGGGTGCCGGTTGCCTGGCTGGAGTCGAACGAAACGTCCTGCATTCTCTACACCTCCGGGACAACCGGTAAACCGAAAGGCGTGCAGCGCGACGTTGGCGGCTACGCGGTCGCGCTGGCGACCTCGATGGACACAATTTTCGGCGGTAAAGCGGGCGGCGTGTTCTTCTGCGCATCGGATATCGGCTGGGTGGTTGGGCATTCGTATATCGTGTATGCCCCACTGCTGGCGGGGATGGCGACGGTGGTTTACGAAGGGTTGCCAACGTATCCAGACTGTGGCGTATGGTGGAAAATTGTTGAGAAGTATCAGGTCAGCCGGATGTTCTCTGCCCCAACCGCCATCCGCGTGCTGAAGAAATTCCCGACCGCGCAAATCCGCAATCACGATCTCTCCTCGCTGGAGGTGCTGTATCTGGCGGGTGAGCCGCTGGATGAACCGACCGCCAGTTGGGTAACGGAAACGCTGGGTGTCCCGGTTATCGACAACTACTGGCAGACTGAATCCGGTTGGCCGATTATGGCGATCGCTCGCGGGCTGGACGACCGCCCGTCGCGGCTGGGTAGCCCAGGCGTGCCGATGTACGGATATAACGTGCAGTTGCTCAATGAGGTGACCGGTGAGCCCTGTGAAGCGAATGAAAAGGGCATGCTGGTGATTGAAGGGCCGCTGCCGCCGGGCTGTATCCAGACTATCTGGGGTGATGACGCGCGGTTTGTGAATACCTACTGGTCGCTGTTTTCTCGCCAGGTGTACGCCACCTTTGACTGGGGTATTCGCGATGCGGACGGCTATTACTTCATCCTTGGCCGTACGGATGATGTCATCAACGTGGCCGGGCATCGGTTGGGGACGCGTGAGATAGAGGAGAGTATTTCCAGCTATCCGAACGTTGCCGAAGTGGCTGTGGTCGGCGTGAAGGACGCGCTGAAGGGGCAGGTCGCGGTCGCGTTTGTCATTCCGAAACAGAGCGACAGCCTTGAAGATCGCGACATCGCACATTCGGAAGAGAAGGCGATTATGGCGCTGGTGGACAGTCAGATTGGTAATTTTGGCCGTCCGGCGCACGTCTGGTTTGTGTCGCAGTTGCCGAAAACGCGCTCTGGCAAAATGCTCAGACGGACGATCCAGGCGATCTGTGAAGGCCGCGATCCTGGCGATCTAACGACCATTGACGATCCCGCGTCGTTGCAGCAAATCCGTCAGGCGATTGAAGAGTAACATCGTGTGATGCCCGGCGGCGCAATGCTTACCGGGCCTTTTAGTATTGTAGGCCGGATAAACCACGTGAGTGGTGCATCCGGCATGACGACTTAAAGTAACGGATCCACTTTATAATTTTGGTAATAGTACTCTTTATCTCGTTCATTAATGGTTCTGAGAACTCGACAGGGAACCCCCACGGCCACGACATCTGCCGGAATGTCTTTTGTGACTATACTCCCCGCGCCGATAACGGAATTATCGCCAATCGTTATGCCGGGATTGATCACTACGTTACTGCCAATCCATACGTTATTGCCGATGGTGACTGGAAAGGAAAACATCTCTCCGGATTTCCTTAATTCATGGTGCACAGGGTGACCTGTTACCGTGATCGTGACGTTTGGTGCAATTAAAACGTTATCGCCGATGGTGACCGTGTAATCATCCACAATGGTAAAGTTAAAATTGGCGTAGAAGTTTTTGCCAATGTGAATATTGTTGCCGTAAGAGAAATAAATGGGGGGCTCAATCCACGCATTTTCTCCTACGGAGGCAAATATTTCGCGAATCAGTTTTTCCCTCTTTTTAATCTCAGATGGACGCGTGTGGTTAAACTCATACATTAACTCCTTTCCGCGCAGTCTCTCTTCTGGCAGCCCCTCGCACATATCAGTAAACAGCTTGCCTGCTTTCATTCTGTCTCTCATAGACATGCTCATCGAAGATATTCCTTCTTGTTATTTGTCTTCAGACTTGTTTACTTGCCGGGGTGAAAACGCGGGAAAACGGCCCTGGCCCGCTAAGGGTAAATACGGAAATCAGCGTGAAGCTCAGCGCAATAATCCCCAGCACCAGATAAGCTCCCTGGAAACCAATGCTCTCATACATTTTTCCGGCCAGAACTGACATGAAAATCATGGCTAACTGTTTGAAGAAGCAGAAACACACCAGGTAAATTGTGGCCGAGAAACGCACTTCAAACTGACTGGTGATGTATTTGAAGCAACCGACAATCAGGAACGGTATCTCGAACATATGCAGCGTTTTGAGGATCACGACCTCCAGCGCAGTGGTGGCGAATGATGAACCAATGATCCGCACCGACATGATCGTACCGGCCAGCAGCAGGGCGTTCTTTCCGCCGATGCGGTTCACAATCAGCGGCGCAAAGAACATGATCGAGGCGTTGAGTAATTCTCCCATCGTCGTGACGTAGCCAAACACGCGGGTGCCCTGTTCGCCGGTGGCAAAGAATGAGGTAAAGAAGTTGGCGAACTGCTGGTCAAACACATCGTAAGTACAGGAAACGCCGACCACATACAAGGAGAGGAACCAGAGTTTCGGCTGTTTAAATAACTCCAGCGCCAGCTTCAGGCTAAATGCCGAGTTATTGGCGCCTACCGCATCCGCGACTTTTGCAGAAGAGGGGGCATCTGTTTTTGAAAATAACAGCAGCAATGCCAGAATGACCGCACAGCCAGAACCTAACCAGAAGACGAATTGGTTATTGATGGTAAACATAATGCCGGCAATCGAGGCGCACAGCGCCCAGCCCACGCAGCCAAACATGCGCGCGCGACCAAATTCAAAGTTGCTTCTGCGGCTGGCTTTTTCAATATAGGCTTCAATCGCTGGGGCACCGGCATTGTAAATAAAGCCAAGGTAAATCCCGCCGACAATTGAACCCAGTAAAATATTAACCTGCAATAATGGGCCAAATACGTAAATAAAAAACGGGGCAAACATTACCAGCATGCCGGTAATTACCCACAGCAGATGTTTACGCAGACCGAGCTTATCGGACAGTAGTCCGAAAATTGGCTGGAATAACAAAGAAAACAGTGAGATACAGGCGAAGATGATGCCGGTGTCGCCTTTACTGATATGGTTTACATCGTGTAACCAGATAGGGAAGAAGGGGAAATAGGCACCCATAATGAAAAAGTAAAAGAAGAAGAAAAAGCCGAACATCCAAAAGTTAGTGTTTTTTAAATAATACATAACAGACTTCCTCAGGAAAAATAAGGGCAGGTCATAACCTGCCCATTATTATTATGTTTAACCCCAGATAACCTGGTAGTGATAACGCCCGGCGCTCAGCTGAAATTCCGGTGACACGGAAGGACTCCACGAATCATCGCCGCCGACGCCCATATGGAAGCCATCAATATTGAGCCAGGTGCCCGCCTCAGGTTGCAGCAGATGGCGGTGGCTGGTTTCCATCAGTTGCTGCTGGCTAAAGCGGCTGATGTTGAACAGGAAGTCTCCGCGCCACTGGTGCGCGCCGTAGTGCAGTTCGCGCGTGCCGCAGCGCAGACCGTTTTCGCTCGGGAAAACATACGGGGTGTACATCTCATCAAGCGACAGATCCCAGCGATCGAAACAGGCGGCGCCCAGACGGTCCGGGTAGTTCTCATGCGGGCCGAGACCTAACCAGTTCACTCGCTCCGCAACCTGCGCCAGCTGGCAGCTCAGGCCGATACGGGCCGGATGCGGCGTACCGCTGGCAACATCGACATCCACCGTTATTTGCATTTCACCCTTGCCGTCGATGCGGTAGCTTTTTCGGCTGACGAACAGCGTTTCACCCTGATACTGCCACGCATGTTCGGTGGTGATCAGTACCGCACTGCTCAGCGTATCGGCAGCACAGTACAGTAACGTTGCTTCAGCCTGATAGTGACCGGCGGCCTTCCAGCGTTCAACCCAGGCGTTAGGGTCGATGCGGGTTGACTCGCTCACGCCGATGTCGTTGTCCAGCGGCGCGCGGGTGAACTGGTCAGTAAGCGGGCTTACCAACTGGGCTTCATCGCTAATCCAGTATTGTGTTAGCAGACCGGACTGACGATCGAATTGCCAGCGTGTGTTGTTGGCCACCACGGTAAAATTGCTCTCACTAACATCCAGCTGTAGTGCGCTGCTGACGCGTGATTGACGTACCAGGCTGAGCTTCTCTTCCAGCTTCCACTGTTGCCAGGCGCTGATATGCCCGGCTTCTGACCACGCGGTCGCCTGAGGCTGCACTACGCGTACCGTCAACCACAGCTGGCCTGCGGTGTCTGGCATCGGAACGTTTGGTAGGGTAATCACCTGGCGGCCCTGTGGGGCGATATCCAGAACGATTTCCCCGGCGGCCAGCGGATTGCCGTCCAGGGCAATCGACCAGTGCAGAACTTCGTTATCGCTGCGGCGGAACAGATATTCGCTGGTCACTTCAATCTGGCGTTCAGCGCCAGGAAGTAACGTGAACTGGAAAAACTGCTGTTCATGTTTGGCCTCATATAACGCCGGATGCGGAGTGCGATCGGCGAACACCAGCCCGTTCATGCAAAACTGACGATCGTTAGGCGTGTCGCCAAAATCGCCACCGTAGGCTGACCATGCTTTGCCGTGCTCATCATATTTGGTCAGCGACTGATCCACCCAGTCCCAGACAAATCCGCCCTGCAGGCGCGGATACTGACGGAACGCTTGCCAGTATTTGGCGAAGCCGCCAAAGCTGTTGCCCATAGCGTGGGCGTATTCACAAAGGATCAGCGGACGCTGTTCGCCGGGCATCGACAGCCACTTTTTAATCGACCATTTGGGGACTGCGGGGAAGGGCTGATCCTGATCGACGCGGGCGTACATCGGGCAAATAATGTCGGTCGCTGCGGTATTTGCGCCGCCGCCTTCATATTGTACCGGGCGTGACGGGTCTTCTGATTTTATCCAGCGGTAGAGCGCGTCGTGATTGACACCATGGCCGGATTCATTGCCCAGTGACCAGATAATAATGCTCGGATGGTTGCGATCGCGCTGCACCATGCGCGTGACGCGCTGGCTCATGGCAGGCAACCATGCGGGGTCGTCGGTGAGGCGATTCATCGGCACCATGCCGTGGGTTTCAATGTTGGCTTCGTCGACCACATACAGACCGTAGCGATCGCACAGGGTGTACCACAGCGGATGGTTCGGGTAATGGGAGCAGCGCACGGCGTTGAAGTTATTCTGCTTCATCAGGATGATGTCCTGCACCATCGTCGCCTCATCCATCACCTGGCCGTTGACCGGATGGTGCTCATGGCGGTTGGTACCGCGAATCAACAGCGGCTTGCCGTTTAACAGCAACAGGCCGTTTTCGATACAAACCTGACGAAAACCAACGTCACAGGCTTCCGCTTCAATCAGCACTCCGCCCGCGGTGTGTAACTGCACAACGGCGCGGTACAGATTGGGTGTTTCGGCACTCCACAGCGCCGGTTTTTCGACGTTCAGACGCAGAGTCACCCGGTCATGATAAGCGCCGCGTTCATCAATGATCTCGCTGCCGAGCGGTGAGGTCGTTTCGTGGCTGAGCGTTTCACCTTCCCACAATTGCAGGGTGACGCGTAAATCTTCGCTCTCGTTGCCACCCACTCTGACTTCCGCTTCCAGCGTGGCGCGGCTGAAGTCGTCATTAAAACGGGTATTAATGCGCAGGTCACGGATTTGCGTAGTGGGCTTATGCAGCAGGGAGACATCGCGAAAAATACCGCTCATGCGCCACATGTCCTGGTCTTCCAGATAGCTGCCGTCGCTCCAGCGCAGCACCATCACAGCCAGACGGTTTTCGCCGCGCAGCAGATAATCGCTAAGATCAAACTCAGACGGCAGACGGCTGTCCTGACCGTAACCGACCCAGCGACCGTTGCACCACAGATGAAACGCGGAATTGACCCCGTCAAAAATAATGCGCGTCTGACCTTCCTCTAACCACGCGTCTTCGATATTAAATGTGAGCGAGTAACATCCTGTGGGGTTCTGTGCCGGAACGTACGGAGGATGCACCGGGATTGGGTAGGTGACGTTGGTATAAATTGGCGCATCGTAACCGTCCATCTGCCAGTTAGAAGGGACGTTGATGATGTCTGCCTGTGGCAGATCGCTTGTCAGCCAGCTTTCCGGTACTGCCTCCGGTGCGGCAAACCAGGCAAATTGCCACTTGCCATTCAGCGAGCGTAACTGACTCGAATGCTGATTGGTACGTGCATCATCCGCTGAGCGCCAGCTACAAAAAGGCGGGTGCGCCTCCAGGCGGTTGAGCTGCGTGACGCCGGGATTTTCCCAGTCACGGCGGGCCAGAACAGCGGAGAGTGAATCTGTGTTCAGGTTCATAACGGTATCCTGTTTGAATTTGTTACTCGCTCACAATTTCAATCAAAATACGAACAAGCGCTCCTTTCTGTAAAGGATGGAGCGTTCAATAAGTGAACTGACTCACACAATTGTTATGCGTTCACAATTTGGGTGTGAGCTGAGAAACTTGCCGTGCCAGCTGGATCAGGGAATCAGCCAGCGCCTGGGGAGTGGTGGTTTGCGTATCGGGAGGCAGAACCGTTTTGCGCTTGACCAGGGTGACGGGTAGCAGTTGGTTGCCCACGGTTGATTCGCCACGTGGGAGTTGCAGCAGCCTGTCGACGCTGGTTTCACCCAGTAACGGAAAATCCTGCCTGATGGTGGTCAACGGTGGGATGTAACAGGCGCTGTCTTCGGTGTCATCGTAGCCAATTACCGATATATCCACGGCGACCCGCAGACCGAACTCGCTGATTGCCCGCATCGCGCCCAGCGCCATTTGATCGTTAGCGACCAGCATGGCGGTAGGGAGGTTACCGTTATTCAGCATGTGCATCGTTTGCTGAAAACCAGACATCGCGCTCCAGTCGCCTTCCAGCTCCACAACGGGTTGTAGCTGGTAATGTGCCAGATATTTGTGCCAGCCCGCATGCCGAAGCCTTGCCGAAACGGAAGTGTGCGGCCCACTCAGCAGGGCGATCCGTTGATGTCCGTGCTGCACCAGATGTTCAACGCCAAGGCGCGCGCCGTCGTCATGAGAGAAAATCACGCTGTTAATTGGCGTCAGGTCAGAGACATCGAGAAACAGCACCGGCACCGTACCGCAGGCAGCGGCCACGGCAATGGCATCTTCTTCATCCAGCGGATAGTTGATGATAAGCCCGGTTACGCGTTGAGAAAGCAGATTGTGGACCGCGGCTTTACAGGACTCAACGCCGCTGCGCTCGACCATGGCGATCACCACGCTGGCACCGGAATGGTCGGCGCGGGATTTTATGGCAGCAACAATTTGTGAGGGGGCATGCAGAGCTAGGTTTGCCGTCACAACGCCAATCAGTGGCGTCTGTTTGCCAGCCAGCTGCTGTGCAACGCGGTTAGGGATGTAATTGAGTTCCGCCATCGCGGCCTCAACTTTCTGTCGGGTTTTTGCGGAAACGTGGCTGGCCTGGTTCACGACGCGAGAGACGGTCTGGTAAGAGACACCTGCATGGTCTGCCACATCGTATAGCGTTACCGGTTTCACGTTTATCACCCCTGTAATGACGTTATCTGTGCGCTATGATGCCACAGCGGGACGGTTTTGGGGTATTTGCGCATGGGTTCTGCGAGGCGCATTCCAGGGTTTGAGGATAGCGTGCTGAAGGATTTATCGGCGTTATACCTAACAGAAGAAAAAAGTGAGGACATTGTGAGCGATTCTGCGGCAAAAAATATTCTGTCCATCTACCGACGCCATGCGGATGCTTTTGCCAGCCAGCGCTCGCGCACCTTGTTCGAGAAAAGTTGGCTCGACAAATTTATTTCCGTGATGGGCGGGCAGGGCAGCATTGTGGATATTGGCTGCGGCAACGGTCAGCCGATCGCCGGTTATTTTATCCAGCAAGGTTTTCAGCTTACCGGCGTTGATGGTTCCCCGGCGATGCTGACGCGGGCCCGAAACACTTTTCCCGCACAGCGCTGGCTGGAACAGGATATGCGCGAGTTGGCACTCAATGAGACTTTTGATGGACTGATCGCCTGGGACAGCTTTTTCCATTTAACTCAGCAGGACCAGCAAAAGATGTTCCCGATTTTTGACCGCCTCAGCCATCCCGGTAGTGCGCTGATGTTTACCAGCGGTACGGACAACGGCATCGCGATGGGGCAATTTGAAGGTGAGCCGCTGTTTCACGCCAGCCTCGCGCCGGATGAATACCGCGCACTGCTGTCAGCACACGGTTTTGCGGTGGTCGAGATGGTGATGGAAGATCCGCAATGCACCGGGCACACCATCTGGCTGGCGCAAAAAAGAGGCTAATCGCCGCGAAAGGTTTTACGCCATTCAGCCGGGCTAACGCCAAAGTGGGATTTAAAATGCTGGCGCCAGGTGACGGGCGACTGAAAACCAACCTGTTCGGCGATGCGTTCAACGGGTAACTGGCTGGACTCCAGCAACGTCTGGCTACGGCGTAGGCGCTCGGCAATCAACCATTCGGCCACGCTTGACCCTGTAGCCTTCATAAAATGACGGGTGAGGGTGCGACGACTCATCATCACCCGTTGCGCCAGCTCGTCGAGATTATGCGGTTCATGGAGATGCTGGCGCAAATAGTCGAGCAGGACGTTGATGCGCTGATCTTTGGTATTTTTCGCCACCGGTTGCTCGATAAACTGTGCCTGGCCGCCCTCGCGATGTGGCGGCACAATCATCCGTCGGGCAATCTGATTCGCCACCGTGCTGCCAAAACGCTGGCGGATGACGTACAGGCAGCAATCCAGTGCGGCGGCGGTGCCTGCCGAGGTAATAATACCGTCGTCATCCACATACAGCGCGTTGATATCCAGATGAGCTGCCGGAAAGCGGGCCTGAAAATCCTGCTCGAACTCCCAGTGCGTAGCCGCCCGTTTGCCATCCAGCAGACCGGCGTAGCCGAGGACAAACGCACCCAAGCATAATCCAACAATCTGCGCGCCGTTTTGTCGCGCACGATTGAGCGCATCAAGCAGGCTTTGTGGTGGCCGATGTGCTGTGGTGCCCCACCAGGGGATCACCACAATATCGGCGGCCTCCACCGCTTCATAGCCGTAGGCTGCGTGAATGGAGAAGCCATCCTGCGAGGAAACGATGCCCGGCTGTTCGGCGCACAGTTGCACCTCAAAACGCTTTTTCGCCGCCACTTTGTCACTGAAAATAATGCACGGCACCGAGAAGTGAAACGGGCTGAAATCTTCCACGGCAACAATGGCGACGTTAAGCGGTTGCATACGAGTCCTCTGTGGAGTTTAAAACGTCAGGGTTTCGCCATCTTCCGGCACGTTAACAAATTGCGCAATCTGGTTGTCGCAGGCGTACTCTTTCAAGGCCGCGCGGGTCAGCAGACAGTGGTTAATCGCCTCCATGTGGGTCGCCACAATTTGTGCTTCGGGCAGCGTGAAGTGGGTTTTTAGCACATCTTCCGCGCCCATGATAATTGGGCCAAACCCGATAACGTGAGCAAAGCCTGCGTTCAGAATGACCACGCCTGGCTGGAAAGTCCGCATGTTGGTTTCCACCTCGTCGCGCCAGATGGTGTCCCCGACCAGATACAGCGTTTTTTCCGCCGGATGCTGGAAGATAACTCCGCAGGCATCACCCAGACGTTCAGCCATTTGCGGGACGGCGTAAGCGCGATCCGAACCGTGCTGGCCGCCGGTTTTACGCAGGGTGATATCACCAAGCGCAGTGTTTTGCGTCAGTACAGTCAGTTGCGTGAAACCTTGTTCCCGCAGTACCTGCGCATCGCGATCGTTTTGCACATAAATCGGTTTGTCTTTCGGCACGACACGAGCCGCGGCTTCATCCCAGTGGTCTTCATGCAGATGGGTCACGATCAGCGCATTAACGTTGAGCAGGGTGTCGATATCGACAGGCAGATCAACGGTCGGGTTGCGGATCTCGGCGCGTGCCGTACCGGCAAAGCCCGGATAAGTACCTTTTGCCGCCAGCATAGGGTCGATCAGAAAGGTTTTGCCACCAAAAGTGATGTGCTGCGTAGCGTTACGGATTTGTGTGATGTTCATGGTGTTTGCTCCACGTGTTGGGTCAGTGGTGTCATCGTAGAGTGTTGTCCAGAAGATGAATGCGGGCAAATGGGCGACTAGCGATGGGATTGGGCCAACTGCTGATTACAGATGTCGATAATGTAATTAGAATTAAAGTAATTTAATATTTCCTTGGTGGCTCGTTATTTAATACGCAGTTGTTTTTATCGAGCTGAATAAGAATGCTGTTATTTAAATACGGAAAGGTTGATTAAATGCGAAGTGGTGCCAGAAAACATTATTGATATATGTAATGCATAGTGACCAATAAAACAGATCGCGAACCATGAAATAAGAATGCTATCATTCACACCAGACGCGGTAGGCAACTGCTGGCACATGCATTTACCCCGGAGCAACTGATGAACAACGACATTCCGCTAAAATATTATGATATTGCCGACGAGTACGCGACCGAGGCCGCAAAGCCGGTGAGCGACACAGAACGTGACGCGCTGGCGCACTACTTCCAGCAGTTGATCACCCGTTTGATGAACAACGAAGAGATCAGCGAAGAAGCGCAGCAGGAGATGGCTACCGTGGCAGGTGTCGACGCTCAGCGTATCGATGATATTGCGGAGTTCCTCAATCGTTGGGGTAACGAGTAGCCAAAGACATGGCCTGTGTTTTACACTGCGCGCAAATTGAGTAGGTATACTCTACGAGTAATAGGTTTAATCAGGCGGAAACAGCAATGAACGGAACAATCACAACGTGGTTTAAAGATAAAGGCTTTGGATTTATCAAAGATGAAAACGGCGACAACCGCTATTTTCATGTGATTAAGGTTGCTAATCCTGAGCTGATCAAGAAAGACGCGGCGGTGACTTTTGAGCCCACCACCAACAACAAAGGCTTGTCTGCCTACGCGGTAAAAGTCATACCAGACAGCAAGTACATCTATATCGCAGGCGAGCGTCTGAAGCTCACCTCGATCAAGTCATTCCTGGTCTACAGCGAAGAAGTCCCTGTAGAGACCCGTATCGACAAAGAAAATGCTGTGCTGTCTGTCGGCGTGCTGATGAACAGCATCCGACCGAAATCAGACGTGAAGCCTGGTGAAATGCGCACGCTGAAAAAGCTGGCCATCACTACCTTCCAGGGCACGACGCTGATCTTCTCGGAAGATGAAATCGACATCGACGCGACGGTGAAACTGCTTAAAGTCTGAAACCCTTCGGACTGAATAAAAACCGGAACGCTGCTCTTTTCAGGAGCGGGTTTCGGTTTTTTTTTGATATGTGTAATTTACGTGATTCAGGTATGTAGTGATAAAATTAGTAGGTAGCAATCCGTTTCTGAATAGGTATATATTATCCGTTTTAAATAAATATGATCGCCAACTATTTGCAGATTAGTAGCACGGTTAACTAATAGTGATTCACCGATATAACTAATGGGGTAATATAAGTGATTTTTAAAAAAATATGGAAAGCTATATCTTCTGAATATGTACCATCGGCCATTTGCTTTTTTCTCCTTGCAAAAATGGATTATGAAATAATATCTATCTGGCCACAGAATGAATCGGTTGATGACAGAATTAAACTTTCTTTACTATTCATTCATTTGGTGATGATTTTAGTGATGTTTACTCCGCTAATTAATCGGTTTTTGTCACGAGTAGACAATGAGAAACTTGAAAAGTTTATAGCTCTTCCGCAGAAAGATAAAAACATCACATACATCGATTATTATGATTTTCTGAGCGGGCTTGCTTTATCAGCATTTTACTTATCTATCCTTATTTTTACAATGAAGAGTATTTACGAAGAAGCAGGATGGATAATTTCAGGTATTTATATATTTACAATGTTTGTGTCTTCTATTTCTATTGCTGCATTGTCATTACTTAGGTTTATCTGGTTATTTACAAGGTTTAATAATTATATATATTGGTTTATTGTTTTACTTGCGAGCAGTATGTGTATGGCAGTTATTGGTGCCGCGATGAAAATGGCCTCGTAAAAATGCGCTTAATATCTGGAAAAGTGATGATTCCGTTTTGTAATCCGTGGGATGCATTGTTGCAAAGCTTAAAGCCTCTTTTGAAGAGGCTTTAAGCCCTCAGCGACCGGGGAAGTAAAAGACTGTCTTTCCTGGTGTTGAGCATTCTGCCAAAAACATAATTAACAGTATTCCAACTACTTTCTTCATTATCACGAGACTGCCGGATTTACCACATCATCCATCAGTATGTAACGTGCTTCCTGGCGCGTGTATTGATCGATTAATGGTACAAGTCGCTGGAAATGCTCGCTGGCACAATGTTCATCGAGAGCCGCGTGGTTTGGCCATTCTTCGATAAAAATAAAATGCCCCGGATCTTTTTCATCAATATAGAGGTCGTAAGCAATGCAGTGCGGTTCTTTCTTCGTTGCCGCTATTAGCTCACGATACAATGGGAGAACAGTTTCAATATACTCAGGTTTGATGAAATCCTCAGCAATGACCTTTAACATGCAGCCTCCTGGCAGAAAACGAATGCACACTATGTAATGAAGATATTTTTTGGGCAAGAGGTCACAGAGTTTTATCGGCCGGATAGTGAGTTATGCCAGCTATCAATCAGATAATCCGCATAACTGTGATCCATCTCACCTCCCGGCAACCAAAATCTCCTGCGATTCGACGCCGTCCTCTATCTGTTTCGCCACCTTTTGTAAGGCCGGAAGATGCTTTTCCGCGGCTTGTTCGATGGTCATGGCGCTGGCCATATACACCAAATTCAGGCAGCCGATCACCCGCTGTTCGCTGCGGATGGGGACGGCGATAGAAGCGATTTTCTCTTCCTGATCCCAACCGCGAAAGTTCTGGCCAAAACCGTCTTTTCGCGCGCGGGTCAAAATGGCATTGAGCTTCAGCGGTTCGCGCGCAAGCTGGAACTCTTCTCCCGGTCGGGAGGCCAGCATTTCAATCAGTTCCTGCCGTTCATTCTCCGGGCAAAATGCCAGCCAGGTCAGGCCGGATGCGGTTTTCAGCAATGGCAAACGACGCCCGACCATCGCCCGGTGAAAAGACAGGCGGCTGAAGCGGTGGGTGGTTTCACGTACCACCATCGCGTCCACATCCAGCGTGGAAACGTCGGTCGGCCAGATGACCTCGCGCAGCAAATCCCCCAGCAGCGGGGCGGCGAGTGCAGAAATCCACTGCTCGTCACGAAACCCCTCGCTGAGCTGGCGGACTTTAATGGTTAAGCGAAAGCTGTCATCGGACAGGCTGCGCCGGACGTAACCCTCATCCTGCAGGGTTTCCAGCAGCCGTCTGACCGTGGTGCGATGCAGGCCGCTTAACTCAGCAAGTAAGCCAACACTGGCCCCACCATCGAGCCGGTTTAACATATTTAATAACATTAATCCGCGCGTTAATCCGCGTACGGTTTTGTACTCAGTGCTCTCGTCATTTTTCATATTCATTGACAAATCTACAGGTAAAACAACGTGGTGCACTTAGTGCACATCCTGGCATGTTTTGATTGTAGCGCAAAAACTCGCTTCTATACTGACCGCACAACAAAAAATTATTCACATATTTTTAACAAAACAGATTGCGCCTCACCAGGGTCCGCAATTGCGTTTTGTCCGAGTCGTGAGGTTCTGAAATGACAACAATAAACCCGGATATCCAACCCGCTGTGCAGCATACCGCGCAGGTGGCGATTGCCGGTGCTGGTCCGGTAGGGCTGATGATAGCCAACTATCTTGGGCAGATGGGCATTGAGGTGTTGGTAGTGGAGAAGCTCGACACGCTGATCGACTATCCTCGCGCCATCGGCATTGACGATGAAGCGCTGCGCACTATGCAGTCTGTGGGGCTGGTCGAGCGCGTTTTGCCGCACACCACGCCGTGGCACGCAATGCGTTTTCTCACCCCGAAAGGCCGCTGCTTTGCTGATATCCAGCCGATGACCGACGAATTTGGCTGGTCGCGCCGCAATGCGTTTATTCAGCCACAGGTGGACGCGGTGATGCTGGAAGGGTTGTCGCGTTTTCCCAACGTGCGCTGCCTGTTCTCCCGCGAACTGGAGGCCTTCAGCCAGCGAAACGGCGAAGTGACGCTAAATCTGAAAGCGCCGGACGATCAACGTGAAACGGTGAAGGCCCAGTGGCTGGTGGCCTGTGACGGCGGTGGCAGCAACGTCAGACGCTCGCTGAACGTGCCGTTTGAAGGTAAAACCGCGCCGAATCAGTGGATTGTGGTGGATATCGCCAACGATCCGCTCAGCACGCCGCATGTGTATCTGTGCTGCGATCCGGTGCGCCCGTACGTCTCCGCCGCACTGCCGCACGCGGTGCGCCGTTTCGAATTTATGGTGATGCCGGGGGAAACTGAAGCGCAGCTTAGCGAGCCGCAGAATATGCGCCAGTTACTGAGCAAAGTGCTGCCGAACCCGGACAACGTCGAGCTGATCCGCCAGCGCGTGTATACCCATAATGCTCGTCTGGCCGAACGTTTTCGTATTGACCGCGTGCTGCTGGCGGGCGATGCGGCGCACATTATGCCGGTCTGGCAGGGTCAGGGATACAACAGCGGCATGCGCGATGCTTTCAACCTGGCATGGAAACTGGCGCTGGTGATTAACGGTAAAGCCGGCGATGCGCTATTGAATACCTACCAGCAGGAACGTCGCGACCACGCCAAAGCGATGATCGACCTCTCTGTGACCGCAGGCAACGTACTTGCACCGCCCAAACGCTGGCATGGTGCGGTGCGCGATGGGGTTTCCTGGCTGCTGAACTATATTCCGCCGGTCAAACGCTACTTCCTTGAAATGCGCTTTAAGCCGATGCCGCAGTACCACGCCGGGGCGCTGGTGCGTGAAGGCAACGCGAAAACTTCACCGGTCGGCAAGATGTTTATCCAGCCGAAGGTGACGCTGGAATCGGGCGAAGTGACGTTGCTCGACAACGTCATCGGACCGAATTTCGCGGTGATTGGCTGGGGCTGTAACCCGCTATGGGGCATGAGCGAGGCGCAGATCCAACAGTGGCAGGCGCTGGGGACGTGTTTTATCCAGGTCGCGCCGGAGACGCAGATACATACCGATCAGGATAACCACGATGGCGTTACCCGCATTGGCGATACACAAAACCGCCTGCGCGCGTGGTTTGCCCAGCACAACGCCGCGCTGGTAGTCATGCGCCCGGACCGCTTCGTGGCCGCCATCGCCATTCCGCAAACCCTGGGCAGCACCCTGAATAAACTGGCGTCGGTGATGACGCTCACTCGCGCTACTGCCGACATTCCTGTTGAAAAGGTTGCCTGATATGCACGCTTATCTTCACTGTCTTTCCCATTCGCCGCTGGTGGGCTATGTCGACCCGGCACAGGCTGTGCTCGACGAGGTTAACGGCGTGATCGCCAGCGCTCGGGCACGTATTGCGGCGTTCGAACCTGAACTGGTCGTGCTGTTTGCCCCCGATCACTACAACGGATTTTTCTACGACGTGATGCCGCCGTTCTGTTTAGGCGTTGGCGCTACGGCGATCGGCGATTTTGGTAGCGCGGCGGGGGAATTGCCGGTTCCGACAGATCTGGCTGAAGCCTGCGCCCACGCGGTAATGAAAAGCGGTATCGATCTCGCCGTGTCCTACAACATGCAGGTCGATCATGGCTTCGCGCAGCCTCTGGAGTTTTTGCTCGGCGGCCTGGATAAGGTGCCGGTGCTGCCAGTGTTTATTAACGGCGTCGCCACGCCGCTGCCGGGCTTTCAGCGTACCCGCATGCTCGGTGAAGCGATTGGCCGTTTCGCCAGCTCGCTGAATAAGCGCGTGCTGTTTTTAGGCTCCGGCGGGCTATCGCACCAGCCGCCGGTACCGGAGCTGGCGAAGGCTGATGCCCATATGCGCGACCGCCTGCTCGGTAGCGGCAAACAGTTGCCTGAACACGAGCGTGAGCTGCGCCAGCAGCGGGTGATCAGCGCCGCCGAGAAGTTTGTGGTCGATCAAAACACGCTGCACCCGCTTAACCCCGTCTGGGATAACCGTTTTATGACGCTGCTTGAGCAGGGGCGTTTGCAGGAGCTGGACGCGGTCAGTAACGAAGAGTTGTCCGCGATGGCGGGCAAATCAACGCACGAAGTTAAAACCTGGGTTGCCGCCTTTGCCGCCATTTCTGCCTTTGGCAACTGGCGCAGCGAAGGCCGTTATTACCGCCCGATCCCGGAGTGGATCGCCGGATTCGGCTCCCTGAGCGCCACTACGCAGAACTAAATATGCAGGAGAACATCATGACTTACCAATCGCAAACCGAAGCCGCTACCAGTCGTTTTCTGGAGGTGCAGGAAGCAGGCGAAACCCTACGCGTGCATTTCAATGACTGTGGGCAGGGCGAAGAGACCGTCGTGCTGCTGCACGGATCAGGTCCTGGCGCGACGGGCTGGGCAAACTTCAGCCGAAATATCGATCCGCTGGTACAGGCCGGATACCGGGTGATCCTGTTGGATTGTCCTGGCTGGGGCAAAAGCGATGGGATCGTTAACCGCGGTTCGCGATCCGATCTCAACGCTCGAATCCTGAAAAGCGTGGTCGATCAGTTGGATATTCAAACAGTCCACCTGCTGGGTAACTCGATGGGCGGCCACAGTGCTGTGGCGTTTACCCTGAGCTGGCCGGAGCGCGTGGGCAAACTGGTATTAATGGGCGGCGGAACGGGCGGCATGAGCCTGTTTACTCCGATGCCGACCGAAGGTATCAAGCGCCTGAATCAGCTGTATCGTGAGCCGACCATCGAGAACCTGAAGCTGATGATGGAGATCTTTGTCTTCGACACCAGCGACCTGACCGAGGCGCTGTTCGAAGCGCGTTTGAACAACATGCTGTCGCGCCGCGATCACCTGGAAAACTTTGTCCAGAGTCTGGAGGCCAACCCGAAACAGTTCCCGGATTTCAGCCCGCGTCTGGGTGAAATCAAAGCCCAGACCCTGATTGTCTGGGGACGCAATGACCGCTTCGTACCGATGGATGCCGGTCTGCGCCTGCTCTCCGGAATTGCCGGTTCTGAGCTGCATATCTACCGCGACTGCGGACACTGGGCGCAGTGGGAGCATGCGGATGCCTTTAACCAGCTGGTGCTGAATTTCCTCACACGCCCTTAAGGAACGGACATGACGAATCGTAATCTTGAGCAGCTAGCCGCCGATTTACGTCAGGCTGAAGAAAAAGGGGAAGCCATCGCCCCGCTGCGTGAATTAATTGGTGTGGATAACGCCGAAGCGGCCTACGCCATTCAGCGCATCAACGTGCAGTACGACGTGGCGCGCGGGCGTCGCGTGGTGGGGCGCAAAGTGGGGCTGACGCACCCGAAAGTGCAGCAACAGCTGGGTGTCGATCAACCGGACTTCGGTACGCTGTTTGCTGATATGTGTTATGGCGATAACGAAACCATCCCGTTTTCCCGTGTGTTGCAACCGCGTATTGAAGCTGAAATTGCGCTGGTGCTGAACCGCGATCTGCCCAATACCGACACCACTTTTGACGAGCTTTACAACGCCATCGAGTGGGTACTTCCCGCGCTGGAAGTGGTCGGCAGCCGTATCCGCGACTGGTCGATCAAATTTGTTGATACCGTGGCGGATAACGCCTCCTGTGGCGTGTATGTGGTCGGCGGTCCGGCGCAGCGTCCGGCAGGATTAGATCTGAAAAACTGCGCGATGAAAATGACGCGCAACAACGAAGAGGTCTCCAGCGGACGCGGCAGCGAATGCCTGGGACATCCGATCAACGCTGCCGTTTGGCTGGCGCGCAAAATGGCCAGCCTCGGCGAGCCGCTGCGTGCCGGAGACATTATTCTCACCGGAGCATTAGGCCCGATGGTGGCGGTGAATGCGGGCGATCGTTTCGAAGCCCATATCGACGGTATTGGTTCAGTCGCCGCCACCTTTTCAGCGGCGGTTACAAAAGGAAGTCAGTCATGAGTAAGCGTAAAGTCGCCATTATCGGCTCCGGCAACATCGGTACCGATTTGATGATAAAAATTCTGCGTCACGGCGTGCATCTGGAAATGGCGGTGATGGTCGGTATCGATCCAGAATCTGATGGCCTGGCGCGTGCCCGACGCATGGGCGTTGCCACCACCCATGAAGGGGTGACAGGGCTTATCGCCATGCCGGAATTCGCCGATATCGACATCGTGTTTGACGCCACCAGCGCAGGCGCGCATGTGAAGAACGATGCCGCGCTACGTGCCGTTAAACCAGGCATCCGCCTGATCGATCTGACGCCCGCGGCAATCGGTCCTTACTGCGTGCCGGTGGTGAATCTGGCAGCCAACGTTGATCAGCAGAACGTCAATATGGTGACCTGCGGCGGACAGGCAACCATCCCAATGGTAGCGGCAGTTTCTCGCGTGGCAAAAGTCCATTACGCCGAAATTATCGCCTCGATCGCCAGTAAATCGGCAGGACCGGGTACCCGTGCCAATATCGACGAGTTTACCGAAACTACCTCGAAGGCGATTGAAGTGGTCGGCGGCGCGGCAAAAGGCAAAGCCATTATTGTCCTTAACCCGGCCGAGCCGCCGCTGATGATGCGTGACACGGTGTATGTGCTGAGCGAAGCGGCCTCTGAGGTTGAAGTTGAAGCGTCTATTAATGAGATGGCGGCGGCGGTGCAGGCCTACGTGCCGGGCTATCGCCTGAAACAGCGTGTCCAGTTTGAAGTCATCCCGGAGGATAAACCGGTGAATCTGCCGGGTATCGGCCAGTTCTCTGGGCTGAAAACTGCGGTGTATCTGGAAGTGGAAGGCGCGGCGCACTATTTACCAGCCTACGCGGGCAACCTCGACATTATGACCTCCAGCGCGCTGGCGACCGCTGAGAAGATGGCGCAGTCCCTCGCTCGTCAGGCAGGAGAAGCAGCATGAACAGTAAAAAACTCTATATCTCTGACGTGACCCTGCGCGACGGTATGCACGCTATTCGTCATCAATATTCGCTGGAGAATGTGCGCCAGATAGCCAAAGCGCTGGACGACGCACGGGTTGATTCTATTGAAGTGGCCCACGGCGACGGTTTACAAGGTTCCAGCTTTAACTACGGCTTTGGTGCGCACAGCGATCTGGAGTGGATTGAAGCGGCGGCGGACGTGGTGAAGCATGCCAAAATTGCCACGCTGTTGCTGCCGGGTATCGGCACTATTCATGACCTGAAAAATGCATATCAGGCCGGCGCACGGGTAGTGCGCGTGGCGACCCACTGCACTGAAGCAGACGTGTCGGCCCAGCATATTCAGTATGCGCGTGAGCTTGGCATGGATACCGTCGGCTTTCTGATGATGAGCCATATGACCACACCGGAGAACCTGGCACAGCAGGCGAAGCTGATGGAGAACTACGGTGCGACCTGTATTTATGTGGTCGATTCCGGCGGCGCAATGAACATGAGCGATATTCGCGCCCGCTTCCGCGCACTGAAAGCGGTGCTGAAGCCGGAGACGGAAACCGGAATGCATGCGCATCACAACCTGAGTCTTGGCGTGGCGAACTCCATTGCCGCGGTAGAAGAGGGGTGTGACCGTATCGACGCTAGCCTGGCCGGGATGGGCGCAGGCGCGGGCAACGCGCCATTGGAAGTGTTTATCGCCGCTGCGGAAAAACTCGGCTGGCAGCATGGAACCGATCTCTACGCACTGATGGACGCCGCCGACGATTTAGTGCGTCCACTACAAGACCGCCCGGTGCGGGTGGATCGTGAAACGCTGGCGCTGGGCTATGCCGGGGTGTACTCCAGCTTCCTGCGTCATTGCGAAGTGGCGGCAGCACGCTATGGCCTGAGCGCAGTAGATATTCTGGTGGAACTGGGCAAACGTCGGATGGTGGGCGGCCAGGAAGATATGATCGTCGACGTGGCGCTGGACCTGCGCAACCGCAAATAAAAAATGATTACGCGGCTGGCAACGTATCAGCCGCGATTCACCTGCATCGTGACCTCAGAGGGACATCTTATGACGACCCGTACCTCCGCATCTTACCGCCTGACGTTGACCGTTGGGCTTTGCTTTTTAGTTGCCCTGATGGAAGGGCTGGATTTACAGGCCGCCGGTATCGCTGCCGTCGGTATCGCCCACGCGTTTGCGCTGGATAAAATGCAGATGGGCTGGATCTTCAGCGCAGGCATTCTCGGGCTACTGCCCGGCGCGTTGGTGGGTGGCATGCTGGCTGACCGCTATGGCCGCAAGCGCATTCTCATTGCCTCTGTGGCGCTGTTCGGCCTGTTCTCGCTGGTGACGGCGATTTCCTGGGATTTCTCATCGCTGGTGTTTGCCCGTCTGATGACCGGTGTCGGGCTGGGCGCGGCGTTGCCGAACCTGATCGCGCTGACCTCCGAGGCGGCGGGCCCGCGTTTTCGCGGTACGGCGGTGAGTCTGATGTACTGTGGTGTGCCGATTGGTGCGGCGCTGGCGGCAGCGCTCGGGTTTAGCGGTCTGGCCTCCGCCTGGCAAACGGTGTTTTGGGTAGGCGGGGTGATCCCGCTGCTGCTGGTGCCGCTGTTGATGCGCTGGCTGCCGGAATCACAGGTTTATACCCAACAAACGCAAGTGGCCGTCGCACCGCTGCGGGCCCTGTTTTCGCCAGCGACGGCGAGTGCCACGCTGCTGCTGTGGTTGTGCTATTTCTTCACCCTGCTGGTGGTGTATATGCTGATCAACTGGCTGCCAATGCTGCTGGTGGAGCAGGGCTTTCGGCCATCGCAGGCGGCAGGCGTAATGTTTGCTCTGCAAATTGGCGCGGCCAGCGGCATGTTAATTCTCGGGGCGTTAATGGATAAACTGCGCCCGGTGGTGATGTCGCTGCTGATCTACACTGGGATGTTGGCTTCACTGCTGGCGCTGGGTACGGTGTCGTCATTGAGCGGCATGCTAATGGCGGGATTTGTGGCGGGGATGTTCGCCACCGGCGGGCAAAGCGTGTTGTATGCGCTGGCGCCGCTGTTTTACAGCACGCAGATCCGCGCCACAGGCGTGGGAACCGCCGTCGCAGTCGGGCGTCTGGGGGCGATGAGCGGCCCGCTGCTGGCAGGGAAAATGTTAGCGCTCGGTACCGGAACGGTAGGGGTGATGGCGGCTTCTGCGCCGGGCATTTTGCTGGCAGGCCTGGCGGTATTTATTCTGATGAGCCGCAAATCGCAGATGCCGTTCCCGGTCAGCGGTGCTTAAGCACTCATCCGGTTGTGGGAGTGGGGAGATTTGATTCCCACTTCCGGGTGAACGCCGTCAGTCAACTGTGTTGCCAAAGTTTAGATAAAACATGGCAACGGAGGCGTTATGAGCTGGCGGCCCTTTTTGTATCTGATTATTAATCCCCACCCGCTATTAAGCGCCCGGCGCGGTCATCTGCGTCTGGTGCAGGGTTGACTTTGCATTCTGGTAACAAACACGGTATAACAAACCTTCTTTGGATGTTTAGATGTCCATACGTTTAGAAGGTTATATGCAAACAACACAACAAAATGCGCCACTGAAGCGCACAATGAAAACGCGTCACCTGATTATGCTTTCCTTGGGTGGCGTGATTGGCACAGGGTTATTCTTCAATACCGGGTACATCATTTCCACCACCGGAGCGGCGGGAACGCTACTGGCCTATCTGATTGGCGCGCTGGTGGTCTGGCTGGTCATGCAGTGTCTGGGCGAGCTGTCGGTCGCGATTCCGGAGACCGGGGCGTTTCACGTTTATGCCGCGCGCTATCTTGGTCCGGCTACCGGGTATACCGTGGCCTGGCTCTACTGGCTGACCTGGACCGTGGCGCTGGGTTCGAGCTTTACCGCCGCTGGATTCTGTATGCAGTACTGGTTTCCACAGGTGCCGGTATGGGTCTGGTGCGTGGTGTTCTGCGCGATTATTTTTGGTCTGAATGTTATCTCCACACGCTTTTTTGCCGAAGGGGAGTTCTGGTTCTCCCTGGTCAAGGTGGTCACTATCATCGCCTTTATCATCCTCGGTGGGGCGGCGATTTTCGGCTTTATTCCGATGCAGGATGGCTCGCCCGCGCCGGGGCTGAGTAATATCACGGCGGAAGGCTGGTTCCCGCACGGTGGCTTACCGATCCTGATGACTATGGTGGCAGTGAACTTTGCTTTTTCGGGGACCGAGCTTATCGGCATTGCCGCCGGTGAAACGGAAAACCCGCGCAAGGTTATCCCCGTGGCGATTCGTACCACCATTGCGCGGCTGATTATTTTCTTCATTGGCACCGTGTTTGTGCTGGCGGCGCTGATCCCGATGCAGCAGGCGGGCGTGGAGAAAAGCCCGTTTGTGCTGGTATTTGAGAAAGTAGGGATCCCGTACGCCGCTGATATTTTTAACTTCGTGATCCTGACAGCTATTCTTTCTGCAGCTAACTCCGGTTTGTATGCTTCCGGGCGCATGCTGTGGTCGCTGTCGAATGAACGTACGCTACCGGCCTGTTTTGCGCGAGTAACGAAAAACGGCGTTCCGCTGACGGCGCTGTCGGTCAGTATGCTCGGTGGTGTGCTGGCGCTGTTTTCCAGCGTGGTGGCCCCGGACACGGTATTTGTTGCGCTGTCGGCAATCTCCGGGTTTGCGGTGGTGGCGGTGTGGCTGAGTATCTGCGCCTCGCATTTTGTTTTTCGTCGCCGTCATCTGCAACAAGGTAAGGCATTGAGTGAATTACATTATCGCGCGCCGTGGTATCCGCTGGTGCCGGTATTAGGTTTTGTGCTGTGCCTGGTGGCCTGTGTAGGGCTGGCATTCGATCCAGCGCAGAGAATTGCGTTGTGGTGCGGGTTACCGTTTGTTGCGTTGTGCTATGGTGCTTATTTCCTTACTCAACCCCGAAACGCAAAACAGGAGCCAGAACATGTCGCAGAATAATCCGTTACGCGCTCTCCTTGATAAACAGGATATCCTGCTGCTGGATGGCGCGATGGCGACGGAGCTGGAAGCGCGAGGGTGTAACTTAGCCGACAGCCTGTGGTCAGCCAAAGTGCTGGTAGAAAACCCGGAGCTTATCCGCGAAGTGCATCTTGATTACTACCGGGCGGGGGCGCAATGCGCGATCACTGCCAGCTATCAGGCGACGCCGGCGGGCTTCGCCGCGCGAGGTCTGGATGAAGCGCAGTCGAAAGCGCTGATTGGCAAAAGCGTGGAGCTGGCGCGTAAAGCCCGTGAAGCGTATCTGGCAGAGAACCCGCAGGCAGGAACGCTGCTGGTGGCGGGATCCGTTGGGCCTTACGGCGCGTATCTGGCGGATGGCTCTGAATACCGTGGCGATTATCATTGTAGCGTTGAGGCGTTCCAGGCGTTTCATCGCCCGCGCATGGAAGCCTTGCTGGATGCTGGGGCCGATCTGCTGGCCTGCGAAACCCTGCCGAATTTTGCCGAGATTGAGGCGTTGGCTGAGCTGTTGACCGCATATCCGCGTGCGCGGGCGTGGTTCTCATTTACCCTGTGCGACAGCGAGCACCTGAGCGACGGTACGCCGCTGCGTGACGTGGTTGCGTTGCTGGCGGGTTATCCGCAGGTGGTGGCGCTAGGCATTAACTGCATTGCGCTGGAAAACACCACCGCTGCGTTGCAGCATTTACACGGTTTAACGGCGCTGCCGCTGGTGGTGTATCCGAACTCGGGCGAGCAGTACGATGCGGTGAGCAAAACCTGGCATCATCACGGTGAGCATTGCGCGCAACTGGCGGATTATCTGCCGCAGTGGCAGGCCGCTGGCGCCCGGTTAATTGGCGGGTGCTGTCGCACCACGCCTGCGGATATCGCCGCGCTAAAAGCGCGAAGCTGAGAGTTTATCGGGCCTACTTCGTTCATTGTAGGCCTGATAAGCGCAGCGCATCAGGCATTGCCGGATGGCGGCACAAGGGCCTTATCCGGCTTACAAAGCCACAAAACGTTATGCCGCATCCGCCAGAACAAACATGCCGTACGGATGGATTTCGAGATAATACTGTTCGCCGACGTCCGGTTGCAGGCGCGTAGCGTTGACCTGCAATAAAATCTCCTGCCCGTGCCATTCCACCGTCACTTCATACTGCGGCCCCATATAGGCGACGTGGCGGATCACGCAGCGCTGGCTCTCCTCGCCGCGATCGCTGAGCGTGATCGCTTCCGGGCGCACACCGACCATCCCTTCGCCCTGTGTACCAAAGTGCAGCGGGCGCGGCAGATGATAGCCGTAGATATCAACGTATCTGTCGCTGAAGGTAGCCGGGAACAGGTTGGCATCGCCCATAAAGCTCGCCATAAAGCGGGAGGCGGGCTGGCGGTAAAGATCCTGCGGTGAGCCGATCTGCATGATGTGTCCCTTGTTCATCACCAGCACGGTATCAGAAACCGCAAAGGCTTCGCTCTGATCGTGGGTGACGTACAGCGAGGTGATATCAAACTGCTTTTGCAGCTCGCGGATCTTGTCGCGCATACTGCGACGCAGGTTGGCGTCGAGGTTACTCAACGGCTCATCAAACAGCAGCACTTTCGGCTTGAGGATCAGCGCGCGGGCCAGCGCTACGCGCTGCTGCTGACCGCCGGAGATCTGATCGACAAAGCGGTTTTCGAATCCTTCCAGATCCACCATCGCCAGCGCCTCTTTGACGCGGGCTTTCAGCTCTGCGCGCGGTACGCCGAGCATTTTCAGGCCATAACCGACGTTCTCTCCCAGCGACATATGCGGGAACAGGGCATAGGACTGAAACACCATGCAGATATCGCGCTGCTGAATAGAGCGATGGGTGACGTCTTCGCCATCAATGAAAATTTGCCCTTCGCTCGGTTTTTCCAGCCCGGCAACCAGGCGCAAAATAGTGGTTTTGCCGCAGCCGGACGGGCCGAGCAGGGTTACCATTTGCCCCTGCGGGATGGTGAGGTTGATATTGTCGATTACCGTATTACTGCCAAATCGTTTGGTGACGTTGCGCAGTTCAACGAAATTTTTCTGAGTCATAGTGCGCTCCATTACGCCTGGTTTTTGGCTTTTGAACGGGAGGTACGTGATTCGCCGATCAGCCAGTCAAAGATGAAAATAATCGCCAGCATCACCACGATCAGAATGGAACCGTAGGCAATCGCTACACCGTATTCGCCATCTTCCACGCGGTTCAGGATGTAGGCCGTCGCTACGCGGGTATCCGGCGTGACGAGGAACACAATGGCGCTGACGGTGGTAATGGCGCGCACAAAGCTGTAAATCAGCGCCGAAAGGATCGCCGGGCGCAGCAGCGGCAGCAGGATATGCGTAATGGTCCGCAGCGAACCGGCGCGCAGGCTGAGCGAGGCTTCATCGAGCGATTTATCGATTTGGCCTAAGCCCGCGATGCCTGCGCGGATACCGACCGGGACGTTACGCATCACCATTGAGATAATGACGATGGCTGCGGTGCCGGTGAGGTACACCGGAGCGCTGTTAAAGGCCAGAATGTACGACACGCCCGCGACGGTGCCCGGAACGGCAAAGCACAGCATGGTGGTGAACTCGATGGTCTTCTTGCCTTTAAACTGCTGGCGCACCACGATCCATGCGATCAGCAGGCCGAAGATCGCGGTGATCGGCGCGGCAATCCCGGCGTAGAGCAGGGTGTCGAGCAGTGAAGGCCACGCGCCGTCGCTCATCCCCTGACCGAACAGTTTGGTAAAGTTCGCCAGCGTCAGGGTGTAGTCCACGCCCCAGTTGACGGTGAAACTGCCGTAGAAAATGCTGCCGTAGAGCAGGGCGTTAAAGGCAATCCACACTGCCAGCAGTGCGACCACGCTCCATACCAGCGTCACAGGCAACGGCTGTACGTCGCCCCGGTAGGATTTGCCGGAAACGGTGACGTATGAGCGTTTACCAATCCACATATACTGCACGCAGAATACCAGCAGCGAGAACAGCAGCAGGAAGGCTCCCAACGTACTGGCGGCCTGGTAGTCGAGCTGCGAACCGGTGATGTAGAAGTAGATTTGCGTTGCCAGCACGTCGAAGTTACCGCCGAGCACCAGCGGGTTACTAAAGTCGGCCAGTGACTGCACCACTACGATTAAAAAAGCGTTCGCCAGTGCGGGTTTCAGCAGCGGGACAAACACGCCGTTAAAGGTCTGCCAGCGGCTGGCACGCAGGGTGTATGACGCTTCTTCCAGCGACGGATGAATGGTTTTGATTGCTCCGTCGAGGATCATAAACGCCATCGGCGTAAAGGCCAGAACCTGCGCCAGCCAGATGCCGGTAAAGCCATACAGCCAGTTGGTGTTGGTTAAACCAAACCATTCGACCATAAACTCGGTGATGTAACCGGAGCGTCCCATCATCAGCGTGACGCCTAAACCGACGACAAACGGCGGAGTGACGATCGGCAGAATCGAGAAGATACGTCCGATTATGGCGCTGCGTCTGGCGATACGGGTGGTGTAGATAGCCAGTACCAGACCAAAGAAGGTACAGCCGACGCCGACGGCAATCGACAGCATAATCGAGTTGAGGATCACCTGAATGATATGCGCCTGCGACAGCACATTCATAAATGCCAGCGGGGCAAATTCCCCGGCGTCGTTGGTGAACATCGGAATGAAAATGGCGATGCTTGGCCAGACGATAAAAATACCGATCAGCGCGACAATCGCGGTAAGCGAGCCGATGACGAAACGGTCACCGCCCAGCCATTCGAGGCGGGTGAGCGCCAGGGTCATGATTGCGCCAAGCGCCACAAACAGCACGATGGTGGCATAGCCTAAGCCGCGACCCTCAAGGGTGGCGCTGGCGACAATAAAGGCCATACAGAAAAATGCCCAACCCGCGTCAAGATAATGGCGGCTGCGCTGTTCGCGCCTGGCTTCATGGAATGGGCGCACCAGCAGCAGACTTGGCAGCAGATACCACAGCCAACTGATATTGAACTGCGACCAGCCGTAGGCGGCGAGTATTTCTTCCCGCGTTGACTCCAGCAGACCGTAGTCCAGGCTCCAGCTCGGCAGTAGGGCAAACGCCAGCCAGCCGAGCAAAACCCAAAGAAATATCGCATCCCGTTTTTTTACGGGATGGAGTGCAAGTGTGTGTGACATAGCGTTTCCGGTAATGTAGGCCGGGTAAGGCGTTTACGCCGCACCCGGCAAATGAACGCAACGTGGGCTTATTTACCCATCTTAACTTCGCTAACCCACTTATTGATCAACGCCTTACGTACGTCAGTCGAGCCGTACTTATCCATGTCGTAATTGATAAGCTTCAGGTCGTCGAGCTTCAGCGAGTTAGGGGAGGTCTCGGCGGTGGTGTTGGTCAGGATCTGATAGGATTTGCCTTTCTTCCACGCCAGCTCCTGCGCGTCTTTTGACAGCACCCAGTCAACGAACAGTTTGGCATTGTCGACGTTGCGCGCACCTTTCAGGATGCTGACGCCGCCGATTTCATAACCGGTGCCTTCGCATGGAGAAATCAGTTCCAGCGGTGCGCCCTGTTCTTTTTCCAGCGAGTAGTCGTGCAGGAAGCCGATGCCGATAGCCGTTTCACCGCGGGCAGCGTTACGCGCCGGGGCAATGCCGGATTTGGTGTATTGAGAGACGTTGGCGTTGAGCTGTTTCAGGTAATCAAAGGCCTGATCTTCGCCCCACAGTTGAGCAAAGGTCGCCAGCGCGGTGTAGGCGGTACCGGAGCTTTGCGGGTCAGCAATCTGGATTTCGCCCTTGTATTCCGGTTTGGTCAGATCCTTCCAGCATTTTGGCACCGGCAGGTTTTTCTCTTTCAGGCGCTGGGTATTAACGCCAAAGCCCAGAATACCGACGTAAACCGCCGAAGAGAGGTTACCTTTGACCTTTGCGGGATCGCGGAATTTCTCCATGATCTGTTCGAGGTTTGGTGATTTATACGGCTGTAGCAGACCCATTTCACCGGCCTGAGATTGTGGATCCAGCGTACCGCCGTACCACACATCCGCCTGCGGGTTTTTCTTCTCTGCATCCACTTTCGCCAGCGTACTGCCCGAGCCGTTGCGAATGAATGAGGTTTTCACATCATATTTTTCACCGAAGGCTTTGGTTTCGGTTTCGCACATCTCGTTGGTGGCACTGCAATACACCACCAGGCGGCCCTGCGCCTGGGCTGCGTTGCTGAAGGCCGCCAGCGTCAGAGCGGAAGCAATCAGGGTAGAGGTAAGCGTCAGTTTCATTGTTTTATCCTTTGACTGAGAGAAGGGGTAATGCCCGCAATGAGCAACGGCATCAGCAATAAACCCATAAAGACAGCGGCAACCGAGAGCAAACTGAACATTCCCGACCAGCCGTAATGTTCTATGACCAACGACAGCGGCCAACCCGCCAGCGCGGCCCCCAGATAGGCGAAAAGCCCGAGAAAACCGGTAATTGAACCTGCCGCCGCTTTGTGTCCGCATTCAACGGCTGCGAGGCCAATTAGCATCTGTGGGCCAAACACAAAAAAGCCCACGGTAAAGAAACACACTGCCAGTAACGCGTAGTGGTGCACTGGTGCCAGCCACAGTGCGGCGACGGAAACCATCAGCCCCAGCGTGAACAGCAAAATCATCGGCGCACGTTGACCGCTGAACAGCAGATCCGATCCCCATCCGGCAAACAGCGCCCCCAGCAAGCCGCCAACTTCAAACAGCATCACCGTGGCATTGGCGCTGAGCAGATTCACGCCGTGGCTTTCCGTCAGCCAGATATTGCCCCAGTCGTTGAGCGCAATGCGGATCAAGTAGACCAATACATACGACACGCCGAGCAACCAGATCATCGGGTTTTTCAGCATGGTGGTGCGCAACATTTGCCACAGCCCCATCGGCGGGCTTTGCTGCTCCTGGCGTAGCTCCAGCGGGTCATGCCGCCATTCCCCAACCGTGGGTAATCCTTCTTCCTGGGGCGTGCCTTTCAATTGCAGGGTGAGCCAGATTCCCAATGCCATGCTGATTATCCCCGGTGCCAGCATGGCTGCCTGCCAGCCCCACCAATGGGCGGCAAAAGCGCTAATCAGCGGGATAATGGCGCCACCGATATTGATCGACATATTCCAGCAGCCCCACCAGAAGCCACGTTCGTTGCGCGAGTACCAGTGGGTCAGTAGTCGGGCACAGGGCGGCCAGCCCCAGCCCTGAAAAAATCCGTTCAGCGTCCAGACCACCAGCAGCAGCGTCAGCGATTCCCCAAAGGCGAACAGCACGTTTAAAACGCCGGTAGCAAACAGGCCAATTCCCATAAATGCGCGCTGTCCGTGGCTGTCGTGCCACAGCCCAGCGGTAAATTTCGACAAACCATAGGTCAGATAAAACAGTGACCCAAGCAGGCCGATATCGCCTTTATCCAGACCCAGATCCGTTTGCAGCGCCGGGAGGACGTAGTTAACGCTTTTGCGCGTCAGATAAAACGCGGCGTAACCAATTACCATACACATCAGCAGCCGGGGGCGTAGCGCCCGGTATTGTTGGTCTGTTTCGCTGGCTGAGCGTGTATGCATGGCAGTCTCCGTTTGTGCTGACTATAGGAAAGTGAAAGCAAAAGGGGATGAGAGAAAGTCCGCAGTGACTAAGACTTTTTCCTGGTTAGCGGCTGGTTTGTTGCAAATTTGTGGGCAGGTTAACAATTACCCGCGTGCCGTTGTTTGATTCGAGCGTCAGTTCACCGCCAAGGGCGCTCACCCGTTCACGCATCCCCTGGATACCGAAACCGGGGATTTTTTCTGGCAGAATACCAACGCCGTTGTCAGCGACGTCCAGAAACAAGCAATGTTCCCGCTGTCGCAGCGTAATCGACACATCGCTGGCATCGGCATGTTTGCATACGTTATTGAGTAACTCCTGCAACAGGCGATACAGCGTGAAGCGCACCGTTTCGTTTTCTGGCGTATTCTCTAGCTGATAATCAAAGCGGCAGCGAATACCCCGCTCAGCAAAAGCAAATTCATTCACCAGATGATGTAGTGCATCTTTAAAAGACAGTTCATCGAGCGCGGGTGGGCGCAGCTGACGAAGTAGCTGGCGGGTCGAATGGTGAATACGCCGGGCCAGGTTGTTGATCTGATTTGCCGCTTCGAGCGTTTGCTCAGGGCCTGGCGCGCGTTTGACCAGTTGCGACTGAATTTGAATGGCGGTGATATTCTGCCCAATTTCGTCATGCAGCTCCCGCGCCAGGCTTTTGCGCGTATTTTCTTCGGTGCGGATCAGCTGTTCGGTCAGGGCGCGACGCGCCGCCAGTTCGGTTTCCAGACGCTGGCGATAATGGTGCAAATTTTGCGCCAGATGCTGCTGGCGGCTGATGGCGATCCCCAGCCCTATACCCAGTAGCGCCTGGGTGGCGAGAAAAATTTCCAGCTCCAGTAAGTTACTGAACCCGACGCCGATTTGCCGGGCGATGGTGATCATCATACTGCCGAGCAATCCGGATAACACGCCGCCCTGCCAGCCAAATTTCCACGCCATCACCACGTTAGGTAAGAACACCACGATCAGCAACAGGCGCTCGATCTCCGGCGACAGCACCATCTGAGTGCCGATGCCAATAATAAAAAACAGGCTGCACCAGATGATAAGCGAAGTGCGCAGCGGGGGATTGGTGGTATCCAGCCCGAGCAGATGATAGCGGTGCTGCTGGCGCAAAAATTCATAGATCAGATAGACAAACGGCGTCAGCAGCACGCCGCCGGTAAACGACGCCAGACCTATTAACGTCGCCGGGCTTTGAATAAACGGTGAAAGCAGGGCGGTATTGAGCAATGAAGTGATCGTCACGGCGGCCAGCAGCAGGGTTAAGCGCTGCCAGTAAAGGGGGAATCGGTGCCAGTATGACTGGCCGATGCTCGCCGGAATCAGGCTAATTAACGGCGCAGCCAGCAGGATATAGCCATTCAGTAATTGCTCGCTGTGCAGCCAGAACAACATTAGCAGGGGGGGCAGCACCAGTGCGGGCCAGTAACGGCGAGAAAGCAGAATTAACAGCGCGAGATAGACGCCGTGCGGCAGAAATAGCGCCGCCTGCTGGCCGTTGTGGGTCAGGTAAAACCCCAGCGTCCACAGCATCAGCCAGCCCGATCCCCAGGCCAGCAGAATAAACAGAGAAATAACCCAATGCCGAAGGTTACGCGACATTAATGCCCCGTTAATAGCTGGTGGTCGAGGGCAAAATGCACCAGATCGATGGTGCTGTGGCATTGCAGTTTGCCCAGCACGTTCGCCCGATGAACGTGCACCGTCTTGTGGCTGAGGTCGAGCTTGAAGGCGATCTCTTTTACGCTGTCGCCTTTGACCAACAGATCAAAAACTTCACGCTCGCGCGGGGTCAGAACTTCCAGGACCTGCGCGGGCTGCTCGCCGCCGCGTAGTGCCCGTAAAGCATCGGCGCACAGGTAATGCCCGCCCATACCTACCGAACGTACTGCCTGCACCAGTTCTTCCGGGCCGCAGCGTTTGGTCAGGTAACCGCTGGCACCAGCGTCCAGCGCGCTTTGCACAAACGTGGGCGAGTCATAAATGCTGAGAATGATGGCGCGAAAACCGGGCTTTTGCGCCCGCAGTCGTTTTAACAGGCTCAGACCATTTTCATCCGGCATGGCGATATCCATTACCGCGACGCTGACGTCATCATGCAGAAGTGCAGACCAGGCCTCCGCTGCGCTGCTGTACTGACCGGTAACGTTAAGATCGTCTTCGAGACTGAGTAATTGCGCAAAGCCGGAACGCACCACCACATGGTCATCCACCAGCACAACATGAATCATGATATTGCTCTCTTGCCTGACAATGGTCTCTATGATGCCTGCCAGCACCGCGCTGGCAATCACCGTGGCGCGGATATGTAACGAATGTAACAAAATCGCAATAATTTACAGCGAGTGTAGGCCTGATAAGCGCATCAGGCATTGATTGCCGGATGGCGGCGCAAGCGCCTTATCCGGCCTACATTCCGTAATGAGCGAAATAGCTAACTATTGCCGCTTTTTTTCTAAAAACAGAACGCTATTAACCAGAATTTTTAATTCCTTTATCAAATTGTGCCGCAACGAAATACTGCCTCCATAACAAGACAGGGGAGCAGACAATCATGGCTATTTCATCGCGTAACACACTTCTTGCCGCACTGGCATTCATCGCATTTCAGGCGCAGGCGGTGAACGTCACCGTTGCTTATCAGACCTCCGCCGAACCTGCCAAAGTGGCGCAGGCGGACAATACCTTTGCCAAAGAGAGCGGGGCGACCGTTGACTGGCGCAAATTCGACAGCGGCGCGAGCATCGTTCGTGCGCTGGCATCCGGTGATGTGCAGATCGGTAATCTTGGCTCCAGCCCGCTGGCGGTCGCTGCCAGCCAGCAGGTGCCTATTGAGGTTTTCCTACTGGCATCAAAGCTCGGCAATTCTGAAGCGCTGGTGGTGAAGAAAAACATCAGTAAACCGGAAGATTTGATTGGCAAACGCATTGCCGTGCCGTTTATTTCCACCACCCATTACAGCCTGCTGGCGGCGTTGAAACATTGGGGGATTAAACCCGGCCAGGTGGAGATTGTGAACCTGCAACCACCGGCGATTATTGCCGCATGGCAGCGCGGAGATATTGATGGTGCGTATGTCTGGGCACCTGCGGTCAATGCGTTGGAAAAAGACGGTAAGGTGTTAACGGACTCCTCACAGGTTGGCGAGTGGGGAGCACCGACGCTTGACGTGTGGGTGGTGCGTAAAGATTTTGCCGAGAAGCATCCTGAGGTGGTGAAAGCCTTTGCCAAAAGCGCTATCGATGCCCAGCAGCCTTATATCGCTAATCCTGATGAATGGCTGAAGCAGCCGGAGAATATCAGCAAACTGTCGCGTTTGAGCGGCGTACCGGAGGCGGATGTACCGGGGCTGGTGAAAGGTAACACTTACCTGACACCGCAACAGCAAACCGCTGAGCTAACCGGCCCGGTGAACAAAGCGATTATCGACACCGCGCAGTTCCTTAAAGAGCAGGGCAAAGTCCCCGCTGTCGCGACAGATTACAGCCAGTACGTTACCGATCGCTTCGTGCAATAAATAAGGAGGCGATGATGCTGCAAATCTCTCATCTTGCCGCCAGCTACGGTGGAAAACCGGCGCTGGAGGATATCAACCTGACGCTCGATAGTGGTGAACTGCTGGTGGTACTCGGGCCTTCCGGTTGCGGGAAAACCACGCTGTTAAATCTGATTGCCGGGTTTGTGCCGTATCAGCATGGCAGCATCACGCTGGCGGGTAACAGGGTTGATGGCCCGGGGGCAGATCGCGGGGTCGTTTTCCAGAATGAAGGTCTGCTGCCCTGGCGTAACGTGCAGGACAACGTGGCTTTTGGTCTGCAACTGGCGGGCGTGGACAAGCAGCTGCGCCAGCGTATTGCCCTGGATATGTTGCAGAAAGTCGGGCTGGAGGGCGCGGGAAAACGCTTTATCTGGCAACTTTCCGGTGGGCAACGTCAGCGCGTCGGCATTGCGCGGGCGCTGGCGGCCAATCCGCAGCTGTTGCTGCTGGATGAACCTTTTGGCGCGCTCGACGCCTTTACTCGCGAGCAGATGCAAACCCTGCTGCTGAAGCTGTGGCATGAGACCGGCAAACAGGTGCTGCTGATTACCCACGATATTGAAGAAGCAGTATTTATGGCGACAGAACTGGTATTGCTGTCCCCAGGCCCTGGCCGGGTACTGGAACGTCTGCCGCTCAATTTCGCCCGTCGCTTTGTGGCCGGAGAGTCGAGCCGCAGCATTAAGTCCGATCCGCAGTTTATCGCCATGCGCGAGTACGTGTTAGGTCGTGTCTTTGAACAACGGGAGGCATTCTCATGAGCGTGGTGATTAATGATAAACCCCGTCGCCAGCGGGTGCTGAACTGGCGTTGGCCGTTTTCGCGACAGATTACCTTAAGCCTCGGTACGCTGGCCGTCATTCTGGCGGTGTGGTGGACGGTGGCGGCGCTGCAGTTAATCAGTCCGTTGTTTTTACCGCCACCGGGACAGGTTTTACAAAAGCTGCTCGTCATTGCCGGGCCGCAAGGGTTTATGGATGCCACGCTGTGGCAGCATCTGGCGGCGAGTCTGACGCGTATTGTTATCGCGCTGCTGGCGGCGGTGCTGCTGGGCGTTCCGGTTGGGATCGCGATGGGGCTGAGTCCTACGATGCGCGGCATTCTCGATCCGATCATTGAACTGTATCGTCCGGTTCCTCCCCTGGCCTATTTACCGCTGATGGTCATTTGGTTTGGCATCGGTGAAACCTCCAAGATCCTGCTGATCTATCTGGCGATTTTCGCCCCTGTGGCGATGTCGGCGCTGGCGGGGGTGAAAAGTGCGCAGCAGGTGAGAGTGCGCGCCGCACAGTCGCTGGGGGCCAGCCGTGCGCAGGTGCTGTGGTTTGTTATTTTGCCGGGGGCATTACCGGAGATCCTCACCGGGTTACGCATTGGGCTTGGCGTGGGTTGGTCGACGCTGGTGGCAGCTGAACTGATCGCGGCCACGCGAGGGTTAGGATTTATGGTGCAGTCAGCCGGTGAGTTTCTGGCAACGGATGTGGTGCTGGCAGGGATCGCGGTCATTGCCGTTATCGCATTTATTTTAGAACTGGGTCTGCGCGCGATTCAGCGTCGCCTGACGCCCTGGCATGGAGAAGTACAATGAGTGAACGTTTGAGCATTACCCCGCTGGGGCCGTATATTGGCGCACAAATCACTGGTGCGGATTTAACGCGTCCGCTGAGCGATAATCAGTTTGAACAGCTTTATCACGCGGTACTGCGCCACCAGGTGGTGTTCCTGCGTGAGCAGGTGATTACGCCGCAACAGCAGCGCGCACTGGCGTTGCGTTTCGGCGATCTGCATATTCACCCGGTCTATCCGCATACCGAAGGGGTAGAAGAGATTATCGTACTGGATACTCATAACGACAATCCGCCGGATAACGACAACTGGCACACCGATGTCACCTTTATTGACACGCCGCCTGCCGGGGCGATTCTGGCTGCAAAAGAGCTGCCATCGACCGGGGGAGACACCCTGTGGACCAGTGGGATTGCCGCTTATGATGCGTTGTCTGAGCCGTTTCGCCAGTTGCTGAGCGGCCTGCGGGCAGAACATGATTTTCGTAAATCATTTCAGGAATATAAATACCGCAAGACGCCAGAGGAGCATCAGCGCTGACTGGAAGCGGTGGCGAAGCATCCGCCCCTGTTGCATCCGGTGGTGCGTACGCATCCGGTGAGCGGGAAGCAGGCGCTATTCGTGAATGAAGGATTTACCACGCGAATTGTCGATGTCACGGAAAAAGAGAGCGAGGCGTTACTGAGTTTTTTATTCGCGCATATCACTAAACCGGAGTTTCAGGTGCGCTGGCGTTGGCAGCCCAACGATGTGGCGATTTGGGATAATCGCGTGACGCAGCATTATGCGAATGCGGATTATCTGCCACAGAGGCGCATTATGCACCGGGCGACAATTTTGGGAGACAAGCCGTTTTATCGGGCGGGATGATTGTTGGTGGGGTTTTACTTATCGGGCCTGGAACTGTCGGCCCGATAAGGTGAAGTCGCCATTCGGCAACAAAGTGGTTAGCGCAGGATTTTTTTCTCAGCCAGATCCAGTGCGAAGTAGCTGAAGATCAGATCCGCGCCAGCGCGTTTGATCGAGCCTAAGCTTTCCAGCACCACTTTCTCTTCATCTATTGCACCTGCCATCGCCGCAAATTTGATCATCGCGTATTCACCGCTGACCTGATAAGCGCCAATCGGAAGCTCGGTGCGCTCGCGGATATCACGCAGAATATCGAGATACGCGCCTGCCGGTTTCACCATCAGGCAGTCTGCTCCCTGGGCTTCATCCAGCAGCGATTCGCGAATCGCTTCACGGCGATTCATCGGGTTCATTTGATACGTTTTACGATCGCCTTTCAGCGCCGTGCCTGCGGCTTCACGGAACGGGCCGTAGAAAGAAGAGGCAAACTTGGTGGAGTAGGACATGATCGCAGTATCGGTGAAGCCCGCGGCGTCCAGCGCCTGGCGAATCGCCTGTACCTGGCCGTCCATTGCGGCGGAAGGGGCGATGAAATCTGCGCCCGCTGCTGCGGCAACGACTGCCTGTTTGCCGAGATTAGCAAGGGTTAAGTCGTTATCAACGCCATGTTCGCATAATACGCCGCAGTGACCGTGCGAGGTGTATTCACAGAAGCAGGTGTCGGACATGACTATCATTTCTGGTACGGTCTGCTTACAGATACGCGACATGCGCGCCACCAGACCGTCTTCTTTCCAGGCATCGCTGCCGGTCTCATCGGTGTGATGAGAAATCCCGAAGGTCATGACCGAGCGGATACCGGCATTAGCAATACGTTCGATTTCGCGCGCCAGGTGCTTCTCCGGAATGCGCATCACGCCGGGCATGGCGTCAATAGCTTTGTAATCGTCGAGTTCTTCTTCAACAAAGATCGGCAACACCAGGTCATTTAAGCTGAGTGTTGTCTCTTCAAACATAGCGCGCAGCGCAGGGGATTTGCGCAGGCGACGAGGGCGTTGGATTAGGTCTGTCATGGTATGCCTGATGTTTGTGGAATCGAAGGCCGTAGTATACCCGAACCTGAGGGCGAGGGGTTTACGAAAGTTGGCGTTATGCCGAGGTTATGGTGATGTTATCAATGCGTGGTATTATGTATTATCTCTATTTTTGCAATTATGACTATTTTAAATAGTGATTAGTTTTATGGTGAATTTAGTTTAGTTTAATTTTTAATTAAGTGGCGGGATTTAACGGTATTTATTTGCTGACGTTTGATTTTTAAGTTAATCATAAATTTAATATATTGTTTTGCCAGTGTCTTTGCCTGTAACTGTCTAAAATAGAAATGATTTTTACGTTTGTTTGCTGTTCCGAATAATTTGCATGTCTATTGTCCGTAATCGGACTTAAGCCAAAGAATAATTGAACCTTTCCTTTGTGAAACCGCATAATCCTTCCCGCGAAACATAAAATGTTTTCTTTGCATTGATAATTGATGGATCAACTATATTACGTCCCTGAGGAGGGATGACAAATGCACACTTGGAAAAAGAAGCTTGTAGTATCACAATTAGCATTAGCCTGCACTTTGGCAATCACTTCTCAGGCGAATGCTTCAACTGATATCTCTGGGACCACCTACACAACGTTTGCTCATTATAATGACGCATCTTATGCGGATGGCGTCTATTATGATGGATATGTCGGTTGGAACAATTACGATACCGATAGTATTTATAACGGTGATATTTATCCGGTAATCAATAACGCCACTGTCAACGGCGTTATTTCTACTTATTATCTGGATGATGGGCTGTCTACTAACACCAATAACAACAGCCTGACCATTAAAAACAGCACCATTCACGGTATGGTGACATCCGAATGTATGACCACGGATTGTACTAACCGTACGGGTACTGACTATTACTATGATCGCCTGGCGATGAACGTCATCAACTCAACTATCGATGACAACTACGAACATTATACCTACAACGGTACGTATAATGACGCAGCTGACACGCACGTTGTCGACGTTTATAACCTGGGTACGGCTATCACGCTGGATCAAGAAGTTGATCTGTCTATCTCCGCCAACTCTCACGTCGCTGGCATTACCCTGACTCAGGGTTACGAGTGGGCAGATATTGACGATAATACCGTCAGCACTGGCGTAAACAGCAGTGAAGTATTTAACAACACTATCGCTGTCAGCGATTCTACCGTGACCTCTGGCTCATGGTCTGACGAAGGTACCACCGGCTGGTTTGGTAACACCAGCAATGCAAGCGACTACAACGGTAATGGCTGGAACGCTGACGATATTGCATTAGCGGTTATTGCACATCCGGATGCGGATAACGCGATGCAGACCACTGCCACGTTTGATAATTCCACGCTGATGGGTGACGTGCTGTTCTCCAGCAACTTCGATGAGAACTTCTTCCCGAACGGTGCTGACACTTATCGTGATACCGATGCTGACCTGGATACCAATGGTTGGGACGGTACTGACCGTCTGGATCTGACCCTGAACAATGGCAGTAAGTGGGTCGGTGCGGCAATGTCTGTGCACCAGGTTGATCTTGGTACAGATGCTAATGGCGATGGTGTTTTCGAAAAAACAGTTGATACAGATGGTGACGGTATTCTGGATGCAACAACTCCAGACGGCGTGTATGACAGCTACGCTGCAGGCACTGAAGCCACCGCTACTCTGATCGACATCACCGCTAACAGCCTGTGGCCGGATTCAACCTACGGTATTGATAGCGACACAACTTCTTATGACGAAAATGGTCATGTAGTTGGCAACGCTGTCTACCAGAGCGGCCTGTTCAATGTGACCCTGAATACGGGTTCACAGTGGGATACCACCAAAACATCTCTGATCGACACCCTGAGCATTAACAGCGGTTCGGTTGTCAACGTGGGTGATTCTATCCTGATCTCCGACACTATTGGCCTGACCGGTGGTTCTGCACTGAACATCACCGAAGATGGTCATGTTGCAACAGATACTCTGTCTATCGACAACAGTACTGTAACGATTGCTGACGACGTATCTGCTGGCTGGAGTGTAGGTAGTGCTGCGCTGTATGCAAACACCATTAACGTCACCAACAACGGTGTTCTGGATGTGGGTAACAGTACCGGTAATGCGCTGCAGGTTGATACCCTGAATCTGACCAGCTACACCGACGCTTATAACCATGTTAACGCGGGTGTTTTCGACATCAACAGCAACAACTATGTGCTGGATGCTGACTTGACCAACGATCGCACTAACGATGAATCTCAGTCTAACTACGGTTATGGCGTGATCGCGATGAACTCTGATGGTCATCTGACTATCAACGGTAACGGCGATTCCGACACCTCAGGCGATCAGTCTGAAGTTGATAACTATGGTGACCATGTAGCCGCGGCAACCGGTAACTATAAAGTCCGTATCGACAACGCGACTGGCGCAGGTTCTGTTGCGGATTACAAAGGTAACGAGCTGGTCTACGTTAACGACGCGAACAGCACTGCGACCTTCTCTGCAGCCAACAAAGCTGACCTGGGTGCTTACACCTATCAGGCACAGCAGCAGGGTAACACCGTTGTTCTGCAGCAGATGGAACTGACAGACTACGCGAACATGGCGCTGAGCATTCCGTCTGCTAACACCAATATCTGGAACCTGGAACAAGATACCGTTGGTACTCGTCTGACTAACGCGCGTCATGGTCTGGTTGATAACGGTGGTGCATGGGTTAGCTACTTCGGTGGTAGCTTCGATGCAGATAATGGCACCATTAACTACGATCAGGATGTTAACGGCATCATGGTCGGTGTTGATTCCAAAATTGATGGTAACAACGCTAAGTGGATTGTCGGTGCTGCAGCAGGCTTCGCGAAAGGTGATATGAGCGACCGTACCGGTCAGGTGGATCAGGATAGCCAGACTGCCTACATCTACTCTTCTGCTCACTTTGCCAACAACATCTTTGTTGACGGTAACTTAAGCTACTCTCACTTCAACAACGATTTGACTGCTAACATGAGCAACGGTCAGTATGTTGATGGCAGCACCTCATCTGACGCCTGGGGCTTTGGCCTGAAACTGGGTTATGACCTGAAGCTGGGTGATGCAGGTTACGTAACGCCATACGGCAGCGTATCCGGTCTGTTCCAGTCTGGTGATGATTATAAGCTGAGCAACGACATGAAAGTTGATGGTCAGTCTTATGACAGCATGCGCTATGAACTCGGTGTAGATGCAGGTTATACCTTCGCCTACAGCGACGACCAGGCGCTGACCCCGTACTTCAAATTGGCCTACGTTTACGATGACTCTAACAACGATTCTGACGTAAACGGCGACTCTATCGACAACGGTGTAGAAGGTTCTGCGGTACGTGTTGGACTGGGTACTCAGTTCAGCTTTACCAAAAACTTCAGCGCATACACCGATGCTAACTACCTCGGTGGTGGCGATGTTGATCAAGACTGGTCTGCAAATGTTGGTGTTAAATATACCTGGTAAGACATCTCTTGTTGTTAAAGAAAAGATAATCTAACTCAGAAAAATGCCCGTCACGGATTTGACGGGCATTTATTGCAAGGAATGCCCAAATGTTGTCTGCAAATAAACCGCTTGTGGAATTTGGTAAGCTTGATAAATGTTTGTCAAAATATGGCAAACACTTTGAGTGTGATAACGATAAAGAAATAATTTATTCCAGTGATATAAACAGTGACGATACCTTTATCATTTTAAATGGTGTAATTTCCCTGAGGCGAGGGGAGAATGTGCTGGTCGGTATTGCGCAGGCACCGTTTATTATGGGGCTTTCAGATGGTGTGATAAAAACAGATATACAATACAGATTAATCACAGAAAGCGATTGTACGGGATACCATCTACCTGCCTCGCAAACAATTAATATAATTGAAGAGTGCCAGCTTTGGCGTGAAGCTTTTTGTTGGTTGGCATGGCAAAACTCCATGCTTGAATTACGCGATCTGCAGTTGATCGGCAACAACTCCTACGATCAGATCCGCGCGACATTGATCTCTATGACGAAATGGGATGAAGCCCTTCGTTCACGCATTGGAGTTATGAACTATATTCACCAACGCACACGAATTTCACGCTCGGTTGTCGCTGAGGTTCTCGCGGCATTGCGCAAAGGCGGTTATATTGAAATGAATAAAGGCAAACTGGTGTGCATTAACCGTTTGCCTTTTGAGTATTGAATCAGGATGCAGGAATGACCTGTGGCTTGTACCCGCTCAATTCTGCAACCAGTTCGTTGATACCGTCGCTCATATTGGTAAAACGGGTCAGCGGAGAGCGCGTCACTACGACAAATGCCCCAACGTTTTGCTGTGGGATCATCGCCATATAGGTAATGAAGCCACCGCCGCCACCGGTTTTTTGAATAATTCCCGGTCTGCCATTCTTCGGCGCCATGTAGACCCAGCCCAAACCAAGCGCATCGGCTCTGCCTGGAACGTCCATTCCCACCACTTTAGTTAACTGTGTACGCTGGTAAATCAGCGTCTGCATCCGGTCGGCCTGCTGGCTACGATGATAAAAGTCAGAAGAGAGATACTGCTGCATCCAGCGCATCATATCGCCAGGCGTTGAATAAACGCCGCCGCTACCCATCGCTGCCAGAGTATTGTTACAAGGGCTGGCACCTTTTTCCGCGACCATCAGGCGTCGACACTGATCGGGGGACGGCGTAAAGGTGGTGTCTTTCATCCCCAGCGGGCGGGTGATTTTTTCTTCAAACAGCTGCGGATAAGGCTTACCTGACGCGGTACCCAGCGCATCGGCCAGCAGATCAAACGCCAGGTTGGAATAAGAAGCCTGCGATCCTGGCGCGGCTTTAAGCGTAGCCGTTGAGAGATAGCTCCAGCGCTGCTCGCGGGTTGGCCAGACAAACACCGGCCGTTTGGCTGCCCCGCCTGGCTGTTCGCGCGGTAGTGCGCTGGTATGTGTCGCCAGATTCACCAGCGTAATTGGTGTTCCTTGATAAGTGGGTACGCGTGCGCCAGGTGGTGCATATTTACTCAATGGATCGTTGAGTTTGACCGTGCCTTGATCGAGTAATTTCACCAGCATTTCGCTGGTCATTAATTTGGTAATTGAGGCAATGCGGATTACGGAATCCAGTTGCGGGTGAACATTATTGCCGGGGCGTGTTTCACCAAAACTGCGAAATACACGCTGATTACCATCAATCACCACGAGCGCCATCCCCGTAGCACCACTGCCGTAAAATATATGGTCGGCATAACGATCAACGATATCAGAGGCGAAGACCGGATCGGTTATAGGCTGTGCCGCCTGGACAGATGTCAATGACGCCGCACACAGCGCGGCAGAAAAAAGCAGACTACGTTTCAACGGTGGTGTCCATGAGTTAGAGAAAGTGAAAAAGGATGTCGTGCGTATGCGTATTTATACTACTCATCGGCGTATTGCAAAGCGCTTATCAACCAATGATAGTGGGAAAAACGTAACGATGAGTAAACACAGGAGTTTCCTGGATTGCGGATGTTCGCTTTTGTGATCTCACGCTGTGATAATCTGCACATACTGGAACGTTGTCGAGTGTGAAAACCACAGAAACAATTCTTCATAACCGAGGTGCGAACTAAGTGCCTCGGTTTTGGTCACAATTGTCGGTTTCAGCTTGTGTTTTTGGGCGTAAGCCGTCTGGCCTCCGCACTCTACGGTGGCAAATGCACAGCAGTCGTCATAACGATAAGAAGTTAGCAGGAGAGCACTATGTTTAAGTCTTTTTTCCCAAAGCCGGGGCCGTTCTTTATTTCGGCATTTATTTGGGCACTCGTCGCCGTTGTATTCTGGCAAGCAGGTGGGGGAGCCTGGGTTGCACATATTACCGGCGCGTCGGGAGACGTACCTATTAGCGCAGCGCGTTTCTGGTCGTTGGATTACCTGATTTTTTATGCGTACTACATTCTTTGTGTCGGGGTGTTCGCGCTGTTCTGGTTTCTCTACAGCCCACACCGCTGGCAGTACTGGTCTATTCTTGGCACATCGCTGATTATTTTTGTGACTTGGTTTCTGGTTGAAGTCGGTGTCGCTGTCAACGCCTGGTATGCGCCATTTTATGACCTGATTCAAACTGCGCTCAGCGCACCACACAAGGTGAAGATTGAGCAGTTCTATCATGAAGTGGGCATTTTTCTCGGTATTGCGCTGATAGCCGTAGTCATTGGCGTGATGAACAACTTCTTCGTCAGCCACTATGTGTTCCGCTGGCGTACCGCGATGAACGAACACTATATGGCGCACTGGCAGCATTTGCGTCACATCGAAGGCGCAGCGCAGCGTGTGCAGGAAGACACCATGCGTTTTGCTTCTACGCTGGAAGATATGGGCGTCAGCTTTATCAACGCGATTATGACGCTGATTGCCTTCCTGCCTGTACTGGTTACGCTCTCTGCCCATGTTCCTGACCTGCCGATTGTTGGACATGTGCCTTATGGCCTGGTGATTGCCGCGATTGTCTGGTCGCTGATGGGAACCGGCTTACTGGCCGTGGTCGGGATAAAACTTCCCGGGCTGGAGTTTAAAAACCAGCGCGTGGAAGCGGCCTATCGTAAAGAATTGGTGTATGGCGAAGATGATGGCAACCGTGCGACGCCACCGACGGTGCGTGAACTGTTCCATGCGGTACGGCAAAACTACTTCCGCCTCTATTTTCACTATATGTACTTCAATATCGCCCGTATTCTTTACCTGCAGGTTGATAACGTTTTCGGTTTGTTCCTGCTGTTTCCGTCAATTGTTGCCGGTACGATTACGCTCGGTTTGATGACGCAAATCACCAACGTGTTTGGCCAGGTGCGCGGCTCGTTCCAGTATCTGATTAACTCCTGGACAACGTTAGTGGAACTGATGTCTATTTATAAGCGTCTGCGCAGCTTTGAACGAGAGCTTGATGGTCAGGATATTCAGGAAGTTACCCATACGCTGAGTTAATAATAAGGAGATGCTATGTCGACGGTTTCCCGTCTTTACCCCTTGTCTGGTCTGGCAGCACTGGTGCTGGTGGGATGTAGTAGCCAACCCGCGCAGCCGCTAAAAAAGGGGGAGAAAGCCGTCGATGTGGCGAGCGTGGTGCGCCAGAAAATGCCCGCCAGCGTGAAAGACCGGGACGCGTGGGCGCAGGATTTGGCAAAGACCTTTGAAAGCCAGAAGCTGGCACCGACGGTTGAAAACATCTGTTCGGTGCTGGCGGTAGCGCAGCAGGAGTCAAACTTCCAGGCCGATCCGGCTGTTCCTGGTTTAAGCAAAATAGCCTGGAAAGAGATTGATCGTCGCGCAGAACGTATGCATATCCCGCTGTTTGTCGTGCATACCGCGCTAAAGATTAACTCGCCAACGGGGAAAAGCTACAGCGAGCGTCTGGATACGGTGAAGACGGAAAAACAGCTTAGCGCTATCTTTGATGATTTCATCAACATGGTGCCGATGGGGCAGACATTGTTCGGATCGCTTAATCCGGTACATACCGGTGGTCCAATGCAGGTCAGTATCGCGTTTGCTGAGCAGCACACCAGCGGGTATCCGTGGAAAATGGCGGGGACGGTACGTCAGGAAGTGTTTAGCCGCCGTGGTGGGTTGTGGTTTGGTACATATCATCTGCTCAATTACCCGGCGAATTACAGTGCGCCAATCTTCCGCTTCGCCGATTTTAATGCCGGATGGTATGCGAGCCGCAATGCAGCTTTCCAGAATGCGGTCAGTAAAGCCAGCGGAGTGAAGCTGGCGATGGATGGGGATCTGATTCTCTATGGCAGCAGTGAGCCGGGCAAAACGGAGCTGGCGGTACGTAAACTGGCCGGGAAGCTAGGGATGAGCGAGAGTGAGATCCGCCGTCAACTGCAAAAAGGTGACAGCCAGGCCTTTGAAGAGACCGCACTGTACGAGAAGGTCTACAAGCTGGCGGAAGCGAAGACCGGGAAAGCGCTTCCTCGTGAAATGCTGCCGGGCATTCAACTGGAAAGCCCGAAGATCACGCGTAATCTGACTACCGCATGGTTTGCTAAACGCGTGGACGATCGTCGGGCGAAGTGTATGAATCAGTCATCTTTATGATGACGGTGACGCCAGCGCATGATCGCCGCGATGGCACCAAGAATCAGGCTTCCTACCAGGAAGGGGATCAGTCCAAAGAGAGTACCGACGCCTAAACCGATTTCGACCCGCGGGCGTCCTGTCTCTTGCATTTGCAGCTGCATCAGTTCTTCATAGATGCCGGGTGCGTGGGCCAACAGATTTAAAATCTGTGCACCCGCCCAGAAGCAAAACAGCACAAATACGGCATACGCAATGTTGCCGGGCAGGGAGGAGGGATCCCGATGCTTGCCCTTAAACAGGGATTTTGAGAGCGTAAAATCAGCCATAAAGACCTCCGGAAATAACCTGCTTTTTTTGACGTAATGCCTGGAACTGAGAGTGAGTCTGACAGGTGATCGGCAATGTCAATATCAGAATGATGGTAATTTCAGGTAGAGATTATTCCTGGATTTCGGTTTTTTGTTGATGGTCACAATTATGTAACCTTAAGTGAAACTGAGTTACATTTAAGAAATTCCGCACAGACCACAGACGCCCTCGGGGAAATGTGCGAGGATGCCTCCCTGTGTTGTATTTTCACCGGAGCTGTTATGAACCTGCCTGTAAAAATCCGCCGAGACTGGCACTACTATGCTTTCGCTATTGGGCTTATCTTTATTCTGAATGGCGTGGTGGGGTTATTAGGTTTTGAAGCGCAGGGATGGCAAACCTATGCGGTGGGGCTGGTGACCTGGGTGATTAGCTTTTGGCTGGCCGGATTAATCATCCGTCGCCGCGTTGAAGATGATGAAGCAAAGGATGCCCAATAGCTCTATCAGGCATCCTGACGGGTTTACATACTGGTTTTCAGCGCGCTATCTGCAGCATGGCGTTCCAGTGCCAGTTCGATCAGGCGAGTGATCAAATCGGTATAGCCTAAACCGCTCGCCTGCCACAGTTTCGGATACATACTGATGTTGGTAAAGCCAGGCAGCGTGTTGATCTCATTGATCACAACGTCGTTTTCAGCAGTTAAGAAGACGTCCACGCGCGCCATGCCGGCACAGCCCAGAGTCTGGTATGCCTGAATGGCGATTTCGCGGATCTTATCGTTAATCTCTGGCGCAATTGCTGCCGGAACGACAACTTTGGCACCGTTATCGTCAATGTATTTAGTGTCGTAAGCGTAAAAATCGCTGTTCAGCACGATCTCACCACAGGTACTGGCCTGCGGATGATCGTTGCCCAGTACCGCACATTCGATCTCGCGGCCTTTGATCCCTTGCTCCACAACGACTTTATGATCGAATTCAAATGCCAGCGCGACGGCCTGATCGTATTGGGCTTCGCTGGTTACTTTACTGACGCCAACGGACGATCCCTGGTTGGCCGGTTTTACAAACAGCGGCAGACCCAGGCGGGATTCTACTTCGGCAAAGCTGATGCTGTTGCGATTCGCGCGAGTGAGAGTAATAAATGGCGCGATGTTTAACCCGGCATCACGCAGCAGACGTTTGGTCACGTCTTTATCCATACAGGCAGCAGAACCCAGCACATCAGAACCGACAAACGGCAGGTTCGCCACGCGCAGCATGCCCTGCAGAGAGCCATCTTCACCCAAAGTACCGTGTACGATTGGGAAAATAACATCGACCGTCGGCAGTGGTTGACCGTTTTGTGCATCGATCAACTGGTGCTCTTGTTTACCGGGTACCTGCGCCAGGCTGGTTTCAGAAGGCCGCAGCGCAATATGCGCCGGATCGTCTGAATTGAGCAGATAGCTACTGGCATCGCTGACGTGCCATTGCCCTTGTTTATCAATACCTAACAGCACAACGTCAAAGCGAGTCTTGTCGATGGCATCGACAATATTTTTTGCCGATTGCAATGACACTTCATGTTCCGCTGATTTACCACCAAATACGATTCCTACCCGCAACTTTGCCATCTTAAAAACCCATTCCATGAATGCAAAGCACATACATTACCACGACAAAACGCAGGTTTCCTCGGCTTCTGGCAGATTGTTTTGGCGAATGACAGGGGATTAGAAGGGGACATACACGCAGATTGCGCGGGAAGCACAATCCCCTGTTTGTATTATGGGTTTGATGTGAGCTATATCACAAATATGATGAGCGGGAAGATAAAATCCTAAACTGTGATTTATCGCACCTGTAGACCCTTATTCGGCTAAGTAATTTGTTAAGCTGCTCGCAGTTTTCAGCTACTTATCGTTATGAGTCCTTATGGAATCCTGGAGAGTTAACCTTATTTCCGTTTGGTTCGGGTGCTTTTTTACCGGACTGGCGATTAGCCAAATCTTGCCTTTTTTACCACTCTATATCTCCCAACTGGGCGTGACCTCGCATGAAGCGCTATCAATGTGGTCCGGATTAACGTTCAGCGTCACCTTCCTGATTTCAGCCATTGTTTCTCCGATGTGGGGCAGTCTGGCCGACCGCAAAGGACGCAAGCTGATGCTGCTGCGGGCCTCACTGGGGATGGCCATTGCGATTTTGCTCCAGGCATTTGCCACTAACGTCTGGCAGCTTTTTCTGCTGCGCGGGGTGATGGGGTTAACCTCCGGCTATATTCCTAATGCGATGGCGCTGGTTGCGTCACAGGTTCCACGCGAGCGCAGCGGCTGGGCGCTGAGTACGCTCTCTACGGCGCAAATTAGCGGCGTCATTGGCGGACCGCTGATGGGAGGCTTTATCGCCGATCATGTTGGCTTACGGGCGGTATTCTGTATTACCGCCGCCTTGCTGGTGGTGAGTTTTCTGGTCACACTGTTCTTGATCAAAGAGGGCGTTCGCCCGACGGTTAAAAAAAGTGAACGTCTGAGTGGGAAGGCCGTGTTTGCCTCGCTTTCGCATCCGGCGTTGGTGATCAGCCTGTTTTTTACAACCATGGTGATTCAACTGTGTAACGGTTCAATTGGGCCGATTCTGGCGCTGTTTATCAAATCGATGGTCCCAGATAGTTCGAATATTGCCTTTCTCAGCGGGCTGATAGCCTCAGTACCGGGCATTTCTGCTCTGATTTCCGCGCCTCGACTGGGTAAATTAGGCGACCGTATTGGTACTGAGCGGATTTTAATGGCGACGTTAATCTTTGCGGTGGTGCTGTTTTTCGCCATGTCGTGGGTCACCACGCCGTTGCAGTTGGGAGTACTACGTTTTCTGCTTGGATTTGCCGACGGCGCGATGTTGCCGGCGGTGCAGACGCTGCTGGTGAAATACTCCAGCGACCAGATAACCGGGCGCATCTTTGGCTATAACCAGTCATTTATGTATCTCGGCAACGTCGCCGGGCCATTAATGGGGGCGACGGTTTCGGCAATGGCGGGGTTCCGTTGGGTGTTCATTGCTACAGCAAGCATTGTGCTTATCAATATCTGGCAACTGGCTATCGCGTTACGACGTCGGCGCGGGGTTCGTTGAGTTCCTGATTAACAACGCTGCCTGTCAGCGTTGTTAATCCATAATTGCGTATTATATATTTGTGTGATTATTAATTTTCTTACCTTTTTATATTGAATCATTCTGCATCCAGACGCATTTACCCTTATTTTGTGTTGTGATTGTTTTCGCAAATCTTTTTATTCCTTATAAAAATACAACTTTCATCCTCTAGGCAGTTGTGAGCCTTAATGATAACGTGGCCCATATTTTGTTAAGGGAATAAGCAAATGAAAAACCTCGTCACTGAGTTGTTACTTAAGCTCGCGCAAAAAGAAGAAGAGTCGCAAGATCTGGCGGCACAGGTCGAAACGTTGGAACGGGTAATCATCGAAATGCTGCGCAATATGGCGTGGAACGATCGGCAAATATTTATTCGTCAAATTGAGGGGGCGCTGGCTGATGTAAACCACATGCCCGCGTTTCTGACGAACATACATAGCGCTTGCGAGGGCGTACAAAAAGCGTTTTGAACCCTCTGTGGCGGGACACCCACAAATTATCATAAAAGTGTCACATCAAATACTTATAGTCGCTTTGTTTTAATTTTACCGTATTTATACATGGAGAATATAAAGTGAAACAAAGCGCACTCGCGATTGCCCTGTTACCTTTGCTGTTTACCCCGGTTATTAATGCAGAAACATCTACTGTAGCGGTTATGGATAATCGTGCCGCTCAAGGTGATATCACCACGCCGGGTGGCGCTCGCCGATTGTCTGCCGATCAAACGGCGGCTCTGCGCGAATCCCTGAACGATAAACCAGCCAAAAATATTATTTTGCTGATTGGCGATGGGATGGGCGATTCCGAAATAACGGCAGCGCGAAATTATGCTGAAGGCGCGGGCGGCTTTTTTAAAGGTATTGATGCTTTACCGCTGACCGGGCAATACACGCATTATGCGTTGGATAAGAAAACAGGGAAACCTGATTATGTGACAGATTCAGCAGCATCCGCGACGGCGTGGACGACCGGCGTTAAAACTTACAATGGTGCTCTGGGCGTTGATATTCGTGAAAAAGATCACGCCACTATTCTGGAAATGGCCAAAGCGGCAGGTCTGGCGACAGGCAACGTTTCCACGGCTGAATTGCAGGATGCCACCCCGGCCGCACTGGTTGCCCATGTCACTTCGCGTAAATGCTATGGCCCGAGCGTGACGGCTGAAAAATGCCCGACGAACGCGCTGGAAAAAGGCGGTAAAGGGTCGATTACCGAACAATTATTGAATGCCCGTGCGGATGTTACGTTAGGCGGCGGAGCAAAAACATTTACTGAAACCGCTACGGCAGGTGAGTGGCAGGGTAAAACGCTGCGTGAGCAAGCACAGGCTCGCGGTTATCAAATGGTGAGCGATGCCGCGACGTTGGCGGCGATTACCGAAGCGAATCAGGATAAACCGCTGTTGGGTCTGTTCTCAGACGGTAATATGCCAGTGCGTTGGGAAGGGCCGAAAGCGTCTTATCACGGGAATCTGGATAAGCCGGTAGTAACCTGTACGCCAAATCCAAAACGTAACGACAGCGTGCCAACGCTGGCGCAGATGACGGATAAAGCGATTGAGCTGTTAAGCAAGAATGAGAAAGGTTTCTTCCTGCAAGTAGAAGGCGCGTCAATCGACAAACAAGATCATGCCGCTAACCCGTGTGGTCAAATTGGTGAAACGGTCGATCTGGATGAAGCGGTGCAGCGTGCTCTTGCTTTTGCGAAGAAAGATGGCAACACCCTGGTTGTGGTAACCGCTGACCACGCACATGCCAGCCAGATCGTCGCACCGGATACCAAAGCACCCGGTTTAACGCAAGCGCTGAACACCAAAGATGGCGCGGTGATGGTCATTAGTTATGGCAACTCTGAAGAAGAGTCCCAGGAGCACACCGGCAGCCAACTGCGTATTGCAGCCTATGGCCCCCATGCGGCGAATGTGGTTGGCCTGACCGATCAAACCGATCTGTTTTACACCATGAAAGCGGCGTTAGGACTGAAATAAGCTGACACCCGACGGCAATACTTTTGCCGTTGGGTGGTATTTTTATCGTTAGCAGCCAAACTTACCTGTGTGTCGTCGTTCAGAAAAGGATGGTGCTATGAAAATTACATTATTAATGACGTTACTCTTTGGCCTTATTTTTTTAACTACAGTCGGTGCTGCCGAGAAGACGTTAACCCCGCAACAACAGCGTATGACCACCTGCAATCAGCAGGCAACGGCGCAGACCTTAAAAGGGGATGCGCGTAAGACCTACATGAGTGATTGCCTGAAAAACAGTAAATCTGCGCCTGAGGAAAAGAGCCTGACGCCGCAGCAGCAGAAAATGCGTGAATGCAACGTCAAGGCGACGGAACAGTCGCTGAAAGGCGATGATCGTAATAAGTTTATGAGCGCTTGCCTGAAAAAATCTGCTTAGCACTTCCGGGTGAGCAGGTAAAATCGCTCACCCGAAATATCATACTTCCGCCACCAGACCCCTTCCTATAATTTGGGAAATTTGTTTCAGAATATTCCCAAATACGATGAATGATGAAAACTTTTATCAAAAGAAGGTCGTCCCGAATGAAGCATTTATATTGCTTCATCAAAATGACCACCAACGTTCCGGTCTGCGATTTGCCCGACGAATCAGGCTGCCGCGAGCGGTGGGACTGGGGGGAATGTTTTTCCCTATCGCGTCGGTATTAGTTTCTCAGCCAATAACCGGAGGCTGGTGGCTTTTGCTGGTGGGATGGGCGTTTGTCTGGCCGCATCTGGCATGGCAATTGGCAAGTAAAGCTATCGATCCACTGCATAGCGAATATACCAACTTAAAAGCCGATGCCATCCTCGCCGGGATGTGGATGGGGATTATGGGGATAAACTTGCTGCCATCCACGGCGCTGTTGATGATTATCTGTATCAACCTGATGGGCGCAGGGGGGATGCGTGTCTTCATCGCAGGTGCCGTGTTGATGGTGGTTTCATGCCTGGTGACGTTACAGTTAACGGATATCCCCGTGGCTTTTAGCAGTACGCAACTGGGCGTGCTGCTGTCGCTGCCGGTGTTAGTGGTTTACCCGTTGCTGTTTGCCTGGGTGAGTTACCAGACACTCATCAGGCTGGCAGAACATAAACGCCGCTTACAGGTTATGAGTACGCGAGATGGGATGACCGGGGTGTATAACCGACGCCATTGGGAACTGTTGCTGCGAAATGAATTTGATAATTGCCGCCGCCATCAGCGTGATGCCACGCTCCTTATCATCGATATCGACCATTTTAAGAGTATCAATGATACCTGGGGCCATGACGTCGGGGATCAGGCCATTGTTGCACTGACCCGCCAGTTACAGATGACCTTACGCGGTAGCGATGTGATTGGTCGCTTTGGCGGTGACGAGTTTGCGGTAATCATGTGTGGCACGTCAGCGAGCAGCGCGATTGCAGCGATGTCACGTGTTCACGAACGGCTTACCCAACTGCGTTTATCCTGCGCGCCGCAGGTTGACCTGCGCATTAGCGTGGGCGTTGCGCCGCTGACATCTGAAACTGAACACTATCGAGAATGGTTAAAATCAGCAGATATGGCTCTCTACAAAGCAAAGAATTCCGGACGTAACCGCACTGAAGCGGCGGCCTGACGTCCGGCGGTGTTAACTCAGGAGCGGCTGAGTTTTTCCGACTGCTCCATGCACTTAATCATCGCTTCAATCACCGATGAACGGAAACCGCGTTCTTCCAGGACGCGTACCGCCTCAATGGTGGTTCCACCCGGCGAGCACACCATATCCTTTAATTCGCCTGGATGTTTACCCGTTTCCAGCACCATCTTCGCCGAACCCATTACCGCTTGTGCTGCAAATTTATAAGCCTGCGCGCGGGGCATCCCCCCCTGAACGGCGGCATCTGCCATCGCTTCGATAAACATAAATACATAGGCCGGTGCTGAACCGCTGACGCCAACGACCGGATGAATCATTGCCTCCGCAATGACTTCAGCTTCGCCAAAGCAGCGGAAGATATTGAGCACGTCGGCCGTATCTTCCGGCGTGACTAAGGCGTTTGGCGTGACGGAGGTCATTCCGGCGTTCACCAGTGATGGCGTGTTTGGCATCGCGCGAATGATTTTACGGTCATGACCCAGCGCGCGAGCGAGCTGATCGAGGGTGACGCCCGCGGCAATCGAAACGACAAGGGAGTCTTTGTTCAGGCTGGAGGTAATTTCGCTCAGCACCTTAATCATAATGCCTGGCTTTACGGCCCCAAAAACAATATCAGCGATCTGCGCGACTTCTTGTGCAGACTGCGCCGCATTAATGCCGTACTGGTCGTGTAGTGCGGCGACCTTATCGGAGGAAGGGGTGTAGACCCAGATTTGTCCGGGGAGAACCTGACCGCTGGCGATCATGCCGCCAAGAATGGCTTTGCCCATATTACCGCAGCCGATAAAACCAATTTTCTTGTCCATCTTGTCACTCCCTATGGATGATATTCATTGTTTTATACCCTAAATACTTCAAGTTACTTGAAGTATTTAGGGTAAATCTGGGAAAGGTAAGCTTAGCGCGGAATGAATATGTTCAGAAGGAGAAACAGCACTTTGCCTGAAAGTAAAAGCACGCGACAATGTGCGACAGCACACCAGTGGGGAGAAGTTATGACAATATGGGTGGATGCCGATGCGTGTCCGAATGTGATTAAAGACATTTTGTACCGCGCCTCTGAGCGCATGCAAATGCCGCTTGTTTTAGTGGCCAACCAAAGCCTGCGCGTCCCGCCTTCGCGTTTCATCAGCACATTACGTGTGCCTGCGGGCTTTGACGTGGCTGATAACGAGATTGTGCGTCAGTGCAGCGCCGGTGATTTAGTGATAACGGCAGATATTCCGCTGGCGGCTGAAGTGATTGAAAAAGGTGCGGCGGCGCTTAACCCGCGTGGCGAACGTTATACCGACGCGACGATCCGTGAGCGTCTGATGATGCGTGATTTTATGGATACACTGCGTGCCAGCGGTATTCAGACCGGGGGGCCGGATAGCCTTTCGCCCCGCGACAGACAGCATTTTGCGGCTGAACTGGATAAGTGGTGGCTGGAAGTTCAGCGTAGAAAATAGAGTGTGTAATTTATTATTTACACTTTATTCATTGTGAATTCTTGTTATAGTAGGGGTTAACTCACCTCGCCATTTCTTCTGTAATTTTTTATTTACAGTTTTGGCGGTGTACTAGTTTGATGATATGATTATATTTTTAACCGCATCAGATCCCGCTTGTTGGCGGCTCTCTGGGGAAATTCTGTGATGACGCAACCTCTTTTTCTTGTTGGCCCCCGGGGGTGTGGTAAGACGACAACCGGTATGGCGCTGGCAAAGGCTATTGATTTCCAGTTCGTTGATACCGATCGCTGGTTGCAATCGCACGTGCAAATGACCGTGGCGGAAATCGTCGAAAGAGAAGGATGGGAAGGGTTTCGTGCCCAGGAAACGACCGCTCTGCAGGCTGTCACAGCTCCTGCCACGGTTGTTGCGACCGGCGGCGGTATCATTCTTACCGAATTTAATCGCCGCTACATGCGCAGCCACGGCGTGGTTATCTATCTAAGCGCACCGGTATCGGTACTGGTTGATCGTCTGGAGGCCACGCCTGAAGAAGGATTACGACCGACTCTAACCGGCAAGCCGTTGACCGAAGAGGTTCAGGAAGTGCTCGCCCAGCGCGATGTTTTGTATCGCGAGGCTGCGCACTATATCGTTGATGCCACCAATCCGCCTTCGCAGGTAGTGGAAGACATTCTTGGAATACTGGCGCAGGCAGCGCCACGGTTGCAGGGCGGTGTCTATACTTAATGTTCATCCAGTTAAAAGGAAGAACTATGCCGACACAACCACCTTACCCACGTCAAGCGACCATTGTTACGGTTGAAAAAGGGGCGCCAGGCCAGACGGTAACCTGGTATCAACTTCGTGCCGATCACCCTAAACCGAATTCGTTGATCAGTGAGCATCCTTCAGCTCAGGAAGCGATGGATGCTAAAAAACGCTACGAAGACCCCGATAAAACCTGATATGAAGACCGCTCTGGCACGATTCTTAAAAGTGCCAGTCCGGGCGTGCATCACATTATTTTAAATTTCGCCGTATACAGTAAAAATTGAAAATTAAACAATAACAATCCAGTACTGGAATGATCTGGAATCTTTACACAATACACCGCCGATCTACTGCTACGCTTTTGAGCATTTGTAGCACAGGTCAGCGCCCGGCACTTATCCGGGATTTCACAGCAAAGTAAGAAGACGGTGGAGCAACAAATGAGTACGTCGTTGGCTATCCTCACGATTGGCGTTGTGCCGATGTGTGAGATGTTACCGCTCCTGACGGAATATATTGATGAACAGCACATTACTCACCACAGTCTGCTGGGGCAGATGCAGCGAGAAGATGTGATGGCCGAGTACGGGGCTTCACCCGGTGACGAGCTGTTATTAACACTGCTTAGCGACCACCAACTTGCTCATGTCTCACGTCAGAAAGTGGAACGCTCGCTGCAAAGCATTGTGGAGGTTCTCGATAATCAGGGATTTGATGTGATCCTGCTGATGAGTACCGCCTCAATCACCCGTCTGACCGCCCGCAATAGTATCTTGTTGGAACCCATACGCATTATTCCCCCGTTAGTGGCTTCAATTGTCGAAGGGCATCAGGTTGGGGTCATTGTACCTGTTGCTGAATTGCTCAAAGCCCAGACACAAAAGTGGCAGGTGTTACAAACTCCGCCAGTGTACGCCGTGGCGAATCCAGTAGAAGGTTCCGAACAACAGCTGATTGATGCCGGGAAATATCTCCTTGAGCAAGGTGCTGATGTTCTTATGCTGGACTGCCTGGGGTTTCATCAACGTCATCGTGATTTACTGCAAAAGTCGCTGGATGTCCCGGTTCTGTTGTCCAATGTGTTGATTGCTCGACTGGCTTCGGAATTGCTGGCGTAATTTTGCGTGACAGGTGGAACGTCAGCCCCCTATATTGGTTCCTAACTTAATCACGAGATAGGGCCAGTTGTATGCTTCAAAGTAATGAATACTTTTCCGGCAAAGTAAAATCGATCGGTTTTACCAGCAGCAGTACTGGCCGCGCCAGTGTAGGTGTGATGGCTGAAGGTGAATATACCTTTGGTACTGCGGCGCCTGAAGAGATGACGGTAGTTAGTGGCGCACTGAACGTGCTGCTGCCAGGGGAAACCGAGTGGAAAGTGTATGCCGCAGGAGACGTGTTTAACGTACCGGGCAACAGCGAGTTTCATCTGCAGGTAGCAGAGCCAACATCCTATCTTTGCCGTTACCTGTAAGCGTAAAAATGACGAATGGCGATATTGAGTCGCCATTCGCTAAACACGGCTTAACGTTGCGCTTCGCCGCCTAATCCTTCCACCAGACTTTTAATCAGCGCCGCCAGTTCACCTGTCATCAGGATGAAATCGGCATCAAAACGCTGAGCATAATCTTCGCGGTCGATATCTTCATTCTGATCGCGCAGCTCGTCGCTGAACTTCAGGCGCTTAATGGAGCCGTCGTCACACATAACGAACTGAATGCGCTGCTGCCAGTCGAGGGCCAGCTTGGTGACCAGTTTGCCCGCTTCGATATGCACGGCGATTTCGTCGCAGACCAGATCCTGCTTTTTCGCGCGGATCACACCGCCGTCTTCAAGGATCGCTTTCAGTTCAGCTTCATCCAGCAGTTGGAAGCCCTGCGCCGTGGTGCCGGAGCGAACCCATTCGGTCAGCGTCAGCTCAATAGGGTTTTCCATCGTCAACGGAACGACCGGCAGCGAACCGAGACTCTTACGCAGCAGCGCCAGCGTATCTTCGGCTTTTTTCGCGCTCGCACAATCAACCATGATCAGATCGTTGACGGTATCGATCCACATCATTGTCTGGCTGAAGCGGCTAAAGGCGCGCGGCAGCAATGAGTGCAGAACTTCATCTTTCAGCGAGTCTTTTTCGGTCTTCTTAAGTTTGCGACCTTGCTCAGCTTCCAGTTTGAATATTTTGGCTTCCAGCGCCTGTTTGATAACCGGCGACGGCAGAATTTTTTCTTCTTTGCGGGCGCAGATAATAATTTGGCCATTGGCGGTATGCGTTAATGCATCGCTGTGCGATCCCATCGGCGGAACCCAGCCCATTTTTGCCATATCCTGGCTACCGCAAGGGGTGAACGTCATTGATGCCAGCTGTTTTTCCATCTCTTCGGCTCGCAAAGAAACATCGCGGCTAAGACGGTAAACCATTAAATTTTTGAACCACAGCATGATAATTTCCACGGCCTTGTCGTTAAATCCAGCGGGCATGATAGCGAATTGTCGCTATGCTTGCATTGTTAATCGGGAAGAGGAGCAAACAGTGCGTATAGGTATCGATTTGGGCGGTACGAAAACGGAAGTTATTGCGCTTGGCGATGCGGGCGAGCAGCTTTTTCGCCATCGCCTGCCCACGCCGCGTGATGATTATCGGCAAACGATAGAAACCATCGCCACGCTGGTGGAGATGGCGGAAAACGCCACCGGGCAGACGGGAACCGTGGGAATGGGCATTCCAGGTTCAATCTCGCCCTACACCGGGGTGGTAAAGAATGCCAACTCGACCTGGCTTAACGGACAACCTTTTGACAAAGACCTGAGTTCGCGTCTGAATCGCGAAGTGCGGTTGGCAAATGATGCCAACTGTCTGGCGGTTTCAGAAGCGGTGGATGGTGCGGCGGCGGGGGCGCAAACCGTGTTTGCGGTGATTATCGGCACTGGATGTGGCGCAGGCGTGGCACTGAATGGTCGGGCGCACACCGGCGGCAACGGTACCGCAGGGGAGTGGGGGCATAATCCGCTGCCGTGGATGGACGAAGATGAGCTGCGTTTTCGACAGGAAGTCTCCTGTTATTGTGGCAAGCAAGGCTGCATTGAAACCTTCATTTCCGGGACCGGTTTTGCCACCGACTACCAGCGTCTGAGCGGTAAGAAGCTCAAAGGTAATGAAATTATCAGCCTTGTTAATGCGCAGGATGCTCTTGCGGAGCAAGCGTTGAGCCGCTATGAGCTTCGTCTGGCGAAATCACTGGCTCATGTGGTGAATATTCTCGATCCGGACGTCATTGTGCTGGGTGGTGGAATGAGCAATGTCGACCGACTGTATCAAAACGTTCCGACGTTGATTAAGCAGTTTGTCTTTGGCGGCGAGTGCGAAACGCCTCTACGCAAGGCGCTACACGGGGATTCCAGCGGTGTACGCGGTGCGGCCTGGCTGTGGCCGCAGGAGTAATGTTCGCGTAGCCGGGTAGCGCAGATGCTATCCGGCAGCGTGTGTCATCTGGGGGACTGCGCGCTTCAGGCGACCGTACAGCAACAGTGACGACATCGCAGAAAACGACAGTAGTGCCGCCGGCAGTGTCACGTAGTTGTAGGCAAAGCCCAGCGTCAGCATCATGCCACCGCAATAAGCGCCAATCGCGCTGCCGAGGTTAAAGGCAATTTGCCCGCCAGCCGCACCCAGCAGCTCCCCTCCTTTAGCATTTTGCAGCAGTAAAATTTGCAGCGGCGCCGACAGGGCAAACAGGCCCGCGCAGCAAATAAAGGCGAAGGTCAGCGACGCGACTTTGATCCCGCCAAAGGCAAAGAGCAACAGCAGAGCCAGCACAATCACGAAGTCGGTTATCACCGCAATGCGCAGCGGCGTATAGCGACCAGACAGCCGACCGCTCAGCAGATTTCCCAACACCATTCCTAATCCTACCAGCATCATGATGAAGGTCATCAGCGATTCGGAGAAGCCGGAGATATACATCATGTACGGTTTGACGTAGCTGAACCAGGCGAAAACCCCGGCGTTACCGAACATGGTGGCGGAGAAAATGAGCCACGGGGCGGGGCTTTTCAAAAAGTGAAATTGTTCGCGCAGTTTTCCTTTTGCTTCATCGCTGATGTTGGGTACCCAAAAAGCGACCGAGACCATCACGGCGATATTAAAGACGGCAATCAGCAGGAACGTATAGCGCCAGCTAAATTCCTGACTCAGCCAGGTGCCGAAAGGAATGCCAACCAGATTGGCTACGGTCATCCCCGAAATCATACCCGCGACGGCGGCGGTGACTTTTCCCGGACGGGCGAGCTTCGACAGGATTATTGCGCCAACGCCAAAAAACGCACCATGCGGGAAGCCGGAGACCAGCCTGCCTACCGCCAGCATAAAATAGGAGGAGGAGAGGGTGAAGATGGCGTTGCCAATCACACACAGTGTGACCAGAAACAGCAGAATATGCTTGAGTGAAAAACGGCTGGAAAAGAGCGCAATAATGGGGGCGCCCAGCACCACGCCAAAGGCGTAAAACGAGATCATATGGCCAGCGGCAGGAATAGAAATTCCCACGTCCTGCGCCAGCTCGGTGAGAACGCCCATAATGCCAAACTCGGCCATGCCCAGCCCAAATGTTCCCAGCGCTAAAGAGAAAATGACTTTTTTCATGCCACCTGCCAACAAGAAAGACGCAGGATGTGCGTCATAGCGGCGAACGTTCGCCGCCAATAGCGATAGCTTGCGGATAAGCGAAGTGGAATGCCATTTCATATCCGTCCCTGAGTATGCAATATTGTGCTACATAGAGTGCCGGATGGCGCTAGCGCGTATCCGGCCTGTGACACCACATCCGCTGGTCGATTACTCCACCGCAAACATCTTGTCGAGTTTGCTGTAGCCCAGACCGTTGATTTTTTTCACCTTGATCTGCACCGGAATGCGTTCTTTCATTGCTTCGACGTGGCTGATGACGCCAATGGTTTTACCGGTAGCGTTGAGCGCATCCAGCGCGTCCAGAGCGGTATCCAGCGTTTCACTGTCCAGCGTGCCGAAGCCTTCGTCGAGGAACAGGGAGTCAATTCGTGTTTTGTGGCTGACCAGATCGGATAATGCCAGCGCCAGCGCCAGACTCACCAGGAAGCTCTCGCCGCCGGAAAGCGTACGCGTGTCACGCACCGCATCGGCCTGCCAGGTATCAACCACTTCCAGCTCTAACGCTTCGCTGGCCTTGCGCTGCAACAAATAGCGACCGTGCAGACGGGTTAACTGGTTGTTGGCAAGCCAGACGAGGTTATCCAGCGTCAGCCCCTGGGCAAATTTGCGGAACTTATCTCCCTCTTTCGAGCCGATCAGCGCATTCAAATACCCCCAGTCTTCGACCTGCTGTGCGACTTTTTCAATCTCCTGCATCAGCGCCTGCTGCTGCTGGCGGTTTTCAGCATCTTGCTTAAGCTGCTGGCGAATTTCGCCCTGACGAGTCGTGTTATCGCGTAGCAGCTGGGTGAGCTGCGCCAGCGCGTCGTGTAGATGTTGTGCGGTAAGCGAGAGATCTACCCCGGTTGGTTGCTGCTGTTGATGAGTCGCCAGCGCCTGCTGGGCCTGATTAAGCAGCGTTTGTGCCTGTTGTTGCTGGCTTTCCAGCGATTGCTTCAACTGCTCAAGACGGTTGAAAGTCTCTTCATCCAGCAGGGCGGCAATAAAGGCGTCACGATTGTCAAAGATACTGGCCTGCAATGCGGCATTAAATTGTGCCTGAATGTCTGCGGCGCGCTGAACGTCCTGCGCCTCCTGCTGTTGCAAGGTTTGCCACTGTCCCTGTAAAGAGAGGCAATCGTCGTGCACCTGCCGCCAGTTTTCCAGCGACAAATCCTCAATGTCTTCAGAAAGCGCCTCGGTTTCTGGCAGCGTTTCCAGCAGCGGCGCAAGCTGGGCAATCCGGGCCTGTAACTCGGTCAGTTCATTCTGGCGCTGTTGCCACATTTGCGCTTCGTTCGCCCGTTCGCTTAGCCATGAGGCAACGTTATCCTCTGGCGGAAGGGCCAGACCATGACGGGCCAGCTCGACGGTTAGCATCGCCTGGCGCTGGTCAATATGCTGCTGGAGCTGGGTAATCTGCTCGGTATGGGCTGCGATTTGCGCCTGCAGGGTATGACGCAGGCTCAACTGGTGAAGCTGTTGTTCGTGCTCTTCCTGAGCGGCCAGCCACGGGGCAATGTCATCCTGCGGTTGTAGCGTGACGTTGAGGCTGGCGGTGACGGTCAGCCACTCTTGAGTAAGTGCTTGCTCCTCCTGAGAAAGCGTCTGTGCTTCGCGTTCATCCCGCTGAAGTTGCTGCGTGATCGCCTCAAGCTGGCCGCGTAACGTGGAACCTTCATCGGCCAGTGTTTTGACCTCTTTTTCCAGCGCTTCACGCCGCGTCTGATTCACGCTCAGTTCGAGCGTTTGATAGCGTTCAATCGCCGGATGTGCGGTGGAGCCGCATAGCGGGCAAGGCATGCCGGATTGCAATAATGCCCGTTGGCTTTCCAGATCTTTGATGCGGGCTTCCTGTTCGCAAATGACTTTTACATCGGTAAGTTGCTGATTTTTATCTTTATAGCGCTGACGTTTTTCGGCAAGCACCGCGTTGCGCTGAGTTAGCTCTTGCTGACGCTGTACAAGCGTGGCGCGTAACTGTGCCAGTTGCTTTTGCTTCGGGGCGATTTGCCCGTGCAGATTGCTCAGCCGCTGGCGTAGCGGACGAAGCTGCACATGTTGTGCCAACGCATCCGTTACCTCCTGCGGCGAAAGGGTCAGCGCGGGAAGCGTTAGTGCATTGAGCTTACGGGTGTCGTTCTCCCGCAACTGCTGCCACTGGCGTAGCTGGGCGCTGGCGTCGGACTGTTGCGCCAGAAGCGCTTTCCATCCTGCCAGTTCGCTACTCCATAAGCGGAAGCGGTCATGTTCGTTCAGCCAGTCGGTTAACGTCTGTTGTTCGGCGAGTATCGCGGTCGATTGCGTGTGCGCCTGCTGACGGATGCGCCCGCGCAGCGCTAAGCTGCTTTGTAAGCGAGTATTCACTTCCTGAATCTTCTGGCGCGTGCGCTCGATAGTAGCCGTTTGTTCCTGGATTCGCTCCCAGTGTGGGCGTAATGCTCTGGCTGGCTGCGCCAGGCTCAGCGCTGCCAGCTGCGGCTGCGCGTCTTCTTGCACCTGAAGTGCTGCCTGTAATGCCTGCTGGTGGCGGTTTATGTCCGTTTGAAGTTCATTTTGCCGAATAAGCCAGTTGAGGTGCTGTTGCTGGATTTGTTGGCTGGTAAGGTATTGTTTTTCTTCGTCAGTAAGTACCTGCAAACTTTCTGTCAGGGACTGCACCTGCTCTGGTGCTAACAGCGCAACGCCGCTGGCCTGGGCCTGCAGTTTTTCCAGTTCTGTACGCGCTGACTTGTGCTTTTCAAACACCATGGCGGAGATTTGGCCGTAGATCTCAGTACCGGTTAACTCTTCCAGCAGCTCGGCGCGCTCTTTCGGTTTGGCATTAAGAAAGGCGGCAAACTGCCCCTGAGACAGCAGCATCGAACGGGTAAAACGCCCGTAATCCAGCCCGGTAAGCTCGGCTGTCATCTCCAGCTTGTCTTTGACTTTATCGGCGAGGATTTTACCGTCGGCGCAGCGGGCCAGCTCTACGCGCGGGACCTGCAGGTTGCCCTCAGGCTGGTTGCGTGCCCGGTTCTGACTCCAGAATGCGCGGTAGGCTTCGCCGCGCACCTCAAACTCGACCTCGGCCAGACACTCCGCGGTGTCGCGGGTCATCAGGTCATTTTGCGACTGTGACACGGTATTCAGGCGTGGCGTTTCGTGGTACAGGGCGAGGCAAATCGCGTCCAGCAGGGTAGTTTTCCCCGCGCCCGTTGGCCCGGTGATGGCGAACAACCCGTTGCTGGCAAAAGGTTCTGCCGTGAAATCGACTTTCCATTCTCCCTTCAGGGAGTTGAGGTTCTTCAGGCGCAGGCTGAGAATTTTCATGCTTCACTCTCCCCTGCAAGCGTGTGTAAGGTTGCGCTAAACAGCTGATTCAACCGCTCGCGCTGAGGCTCTTCGAGCTCTTCCAGCGCCAGGCGGCGGTCAAAAACTTCCGTTACGCTTAGCTCGCTTAACGTTTCGCGTCGTTCACTGGCCATAATACGTTCACGTTGTTCCCGACTGCGGCGCACCAATAACACCTCGACCGGTAAATCTTCGGTTAAGGCCTGGATCTTACGTTGCATGTCATGCAGATAGTCGTCGGTGGTGATTTCAATATCCAGCCATATCGGCGGCTCTTGTGGTACGTTACGCCACTGTTCAAGCTGGGTGGTAATGGCAGCTAAATCGCCTTTCAGTACCGCAAGCGGCTGGGTGACCGGTACGGTGAGATTTTCAACGGCGCTGAGTTTCCCCGCTTCAAAGCTCACCAGATGTACACATTTGTTTTTGCCGCACTCGTCAAAACTGAGGGCAATCGGTGAACCGCAGTAGCGAATATGGTCCGTCCCGCCGATAACCTGCGCCCGGTGAATATGCCCCAGTGCGATGTAGTCCGCGGGTGGATAGTTTTGCGCCGGAAAGGCGTCCAGCGTACCGATATAAATGTCACGTACGGCGTCACTTTTACTGGCGCCAACGGTGGTCAAATGCCCGGTCGCAATGATGGGCAGGTTTCGATCGCCACGCAGCGTGCAGGCGTCCTGATACTGCTGCTGGTAATAGTCGGTGATCGCCCCCAGCAGATGCTGCTGTTTTTCTTGTCCGGTTAGCCCGGCCTGGCTGGTAATGATGTCACGTGGTCGTAAGAAAGGAACCGGACACAGGATCGCTCCCGGCGTGCCATCACGTTGCGGCAGTACCTGCGGCGCATGGCCGGCGCTGGCAACGACCGTGGTGTTGAGAAACGCCAGAATATCGCGGGATTCATTGAGCGTGGCGACGGAATCGTGGTTGCCTGCCAGCACCACCAGATGACAGCCAGTTTGCTGCAGATTGACGACAAAACGGTTATACAGCTCACGGGCGTAGCTTGGCGGTGAGCCGGTATCGAAAATATCGCCAGCCACAATAATGGCATCCACCTGCTGGGATTGTGCCGTTTCCAGCAGCCAGTCGAGAAAGGCCTGATGTTCAGCGGCGCGGCTCTTGCTGTAGAAATTTTGGCCCAGATGCCAGTCAGACGTGTGAAGGATGCGCATAAGAGTTCCATGACGATAAAACAGTGGCGGGGATTATAACCTTTCAAGGACGGTAATATCTTGTCTCCGGGCTGTCATAATTCGTCGGGCTGCGTTAAACCTGGGCTATCTTTTCATAAATCTGTCATAAAACTGACGCATAATGGCACCGTATTGATGGCAAACGATTTAATTATAAACAGGGCAAATCATGGCGAGACGTATTCTGGTCGTAGAAGATGAAGCTCCAATTCGTGAAATGGTCTGCTTCGTGCTCGAGCAAAACGGTTTTCAACCCGTAGAAGCCGAAGACTATGACAGTGCTGTGAACCAACTCAATGAACCCTGGCCGGATCTCGTCCTGCTTGACTGGATGCTTCCCGGCGGCTCGGGTCTACAGTTTATTAAGCATCTCAAGCGCGAAGCCATGACACGGGACATCCCCGTGATGATGCTGACGGCGAGGGGAGAAGAGGAAGATCGCGTCCGGGGTCTGGAAACCGGTGCGGATGACTATATTACCAAGCCGTTTTCTCCCAAGGAGCTGGTGGCGCGTATTAAAGCTGTGCTGCGTCGAATTTCCCCCATGGCGGTGGAAGAGGTGATTGAGATGCAGGGGCTGTGTCTTGATCCCACTTCGCATCGCGTGATGACCGGCGAAGAACCGCTGGATATGGGGCCGACCGAATTCAAACTGTTGCACTTCTTTATGACTCACCCCGAACGCGTATACAGTCGTGAACAACTCCTCAATCATGTCTGGGGAACCAATGTCTACGTGGAAGACCGGACAGTTGATGTGCATATCCGTCGATTACGTAAAGCGCTGGAGCACAGCGGACACGATCGTATGGTGCAGACAGTTCGCGGGACGGGATATCGTTTTTCGACCCGCTTTTGACTGACAAGAATCAGGGCCTGATGGATTAGGCCGTTTATGGAGTAAGACGTTTGCTAGAACGATTGTCATGGAAAAGGTTGGTACTGGAGCTGATCCTGTGCTGCATACCGGCATTTATCCTTAGCGCTTTTTTCGGTTACCTGCCCTGGTTTTTACTGGCGTCGGTAACGGGCCTGCTTATCTGGCATTTCTGGAATTTATTACGTTTATCCTGGTGGTTATGGGTCGACAGAAGTATGACGCCGCCACCGGGGCGAGGCAGTTGGGAGCCGTTGTTATATGGGCTGCATCAAATGCAGCTTCGCAACAAAAAGCGCCGTCGAGAACTGGGTAACCTGATTAAACGTTTTCGCAGCGGGGCGGAATCCCTACCCGACGCGGTGGTGTTGACCACCGAAGAAGGCGGTATCTTCTGGTGTAACGGACTGGCTCAGCAGGTTCTGGGACTGCGTTGGCCGGACGATAGCGGGCAAAATATTCTTAACCTGCTGCGCTACCCGGAATTCACACAATATCTGAAAACGCGCGATTTTAGCCGGCCAATCAATCTGGTGCTCAATACCGGACGGCATCTGGAAATTCGCGTGATGCCCTATACCGATAAGCAATTGTTGATGGTGGCGCGCGACGTTACCCAGATGCACCAACTGGAAGGTTCACGGCGTAACTTTTTCGCCAACGCCAGCCATGAGCTGCGCACACCGCTGACGGTGCTGCAAGGCTACCTGGAAATGATGCAGGAGCATCCGCTGGAAGGGACAACGCGCGAAAAAGCGCTGCATACCATGCGTGAACAAACGTACCGTATGGAAGGTCTGGTGAAACAGCTGCTGACGCTGTCAAAAATTGAAGCTGCGCCGACGTTGCAGCTGAATGAGAAAGTCGATGTGCCCATGATGCTGCGCGTGATCGAGCACGAAGCGCAAACCCTGAGCCAGCATAAACATACGTTTACCTTTGATGTCGATAACAGCCTGAACGTGCGAGGCAACGAGGAGCAGTTGCGTAGCGCTATCTCGAATCTCGTGTACAACGCGGTTAACCACACACCAGCGGGAACGCACATTACCGTACGCTGGCAGCATGTGGCGTCGGGGGCGGAGTTTTGCGTGGAAGACAACGGTCCGGGCATTGCCCCCGAGCATATACCACGTTTGACCGAGCGTTTTTATCGTGTGGATAAGGCGAGATCGCGACAAACGGGCGGTAGCGGGCTGGGTCTGGCTATCGTGAAACATGCGCTGCATCATCACGACAGCCGTTTGAACATCGAAAGCGAACCAGGCAAAGGGACGCGATTTAGTTTCATGATCCCGGAACGTTTCATTGCCAAAAGTAACGGCTAAGACGTATTCGTAAGATAATCTTTCCAAAAGCCAGCGCAAGCTGGTTTTTTTTATGTGGTCAATAGATGCCTCCTGAATTTTACGACGTTTGATTGTTTTTTGTTCGAATTATTACCCATACCTTTTTCCATGAAATGGTTTTTTGTGCTAACCCTATTTTTCATATCGCTATATTGTTCTGGTTTTTGGATCCCACCTTGCTTTAAAACGTTATAAGCGTTTAAATTGCGCTCCAGGTGCTGTCATACCGACTGCATTTACGCGGTAAATCGAAAAACTATTCTTCGCCGCGCCAGGTCGGGAGTGTTTCCCGCTGGAATTGAGCAAAAATGCCGCTGTATTGTCCCCCAGGGAAAGGCAAAAATTTACTATTTTCAACACCACATCCACAGGCAGTAAGACTTTATGACCCATCAGTTAAAATCGCGCGATATTATCGCTTTGGGATTTATGACATTTGCACTGTTCGTTGGTGCAGGTAACATCATCTTCCCCCCAATGGTTGGTTTGCAGGCAGGTGAACACGTCTGGACTGCGGCTTTTGGCTTTTTGATTACCGCCGTTGGCCTGCCGGTACTTACCGTTGTCGCGCTGGCGAAAGTCGGCGGTGGTGTGGACCGACTGAGCACGCCTATCGGTAAAGTTGCCGGTCTGCTGCTGGCGACCGTTTGCTATCTGGCCGTTGGGCCGTTATTTGCTACCCCGCGTACCGCGACGGTCTCTTTCGAAGTCGGGATTGCACCGCTGACTGGTGACTCTGCGCTGCCGCTGTTTATCTATAGTGTTATCTATTTCGCGATTGTCATTCTGGTTTCGCTTTATCCAGGCAAACTGCTGGATACGGTGGGTAATTTCCTGGCACCGCTGAAAATCCTGGCGCTGGTGGTCCTGTCTGTCGCTGCAATCGTCTGGCCTGCAGGCCCGATCAGTAATGCGATGGAAGCCTATCAAACTGCGGCGTTTTCTAATGGCTTCGTGAACGGGTATCTGACCATGGATACGCTGGGCGCGATGGTGTTTGGTATTGTTATCGTTAACGCCGCTCGCTCGCGTGGTGTTACTGAAGCGCGTCTGCTGACCCGTTACACCGTTTGGGCGGGTTTAATGGCGGGTGTGGGCTTAACGCTGCTGTATCTCGCGCTGTTCCGTCTGGGTTCAGATAGCGCGATTCTGGTCGATCAGTCTGCTAACGGCGCGGCGATTCTGCATGCGTATGTTCAGCACACCTTTGGCGGTGCAGGAAGCTTCCTGCTGGCGGCGCTGATTTTCATCGCCTGTCTGGTCACCGCGGTTGGCCTGACCTGCGCCTGCGCAGAGTTCTTTGCCCAGTACGTTCCACTGTCTTATCGTACGCTGGTATTTATCCTCGGCGGCTTCTCGATGGTGGTTTCTAACCTGGGTCTGAGCCATCTGATTCAGATCTCTATTCCGGTGCTGACGGCTATCTATCCGCCATGTATCGCACTGGTTGTATTAAGCTTTACCCGCTCATGGTGGCATAATTCTTCCCGCGTCATTGCACCTGCGATGTTTATCAGCCTGATTTTTGGTATCCTTGATGGCATTAAAGCTTCTGCAATTGGCGACGTGTTACCGGCCTGGACCCAGCGTTTACCGCTGGCGGAGCAGGGGCTGGCGTGGTTGATGCCAACAGTCGTGATGGTGGTCCTGGCAGTTATCTGGGATCGCGCCGCGGGTCGACAAGTGACCTCCAGCGCACACTAATATCACTGACAATAAGTTTTAACCACGGGGCTATTAACATGGCCCCGTGGTTTTTTTATTGTGTTAACAGGTTAGGAATCGATGGAAAGTAATAACAAGCTAAAGCGTGGGCTGAGCACCCGGCACATCCGCTTTATGGCATTAGGTTCAGCAATTGGTACCGGGCTGTTTTACGGCTCGGCCGACGCCATCAAAATGGCGGGGCCAAGCGTGTTGCTGGCCTATATTATCGGCGGTGTCGCAGCGTACATTATTATGCGTGCGCTGGGCGAAATGTCTGTTCATAACCCGGCAGCCAGCTCCTTCTCGCGCTATGCGCAGGAAAACCTCGGACCGCTGGCAGGCTACATTACCGGCTGGACCTACTGTTTTGAAATCCTGATTGTCGCCATTGCCGACGTGACAGCCTTCGGCATATACATGGGCGTCTGGTTCCCGGCGGTACCGCACTGGATTTGGGTACTCAGCGTGGTGCTGATTATCTGCGCCATCAACCTGATGAGCGTGAAGGTGTTTGGTGAGCTGGAGTTCTGGTTCTCGTTCTTCAAAGTCGCCACCATTATCATCATGATTGTTGCCGGTTTCGGTATCATCATTTGGGGGATTGGCAACGGCGGACAACCAACCGGTATCCATAACTTATGGAGCAACGGTGGCTTCTTCAGCAACGGCTGGCTCGGCATGGTGATGTCGCTGCAAATGGTGATGTTTGCCTATGGCGGGATTGAGATTATCGGGATTACCGCAGGCGAAGCCAAAGATCCGGAAAAATCTATTCCGCGCGCCATCAATTCCGTACCAATGCGTATCCTGGTGTTTTATGTGGGGACGCTGTTCGTCATTATGTCTATCTACCCGTGGAACCAGGTGGGTACCGACGGTAGCCCGTTCGTTATGACGTTCCAGCATATGGGTATTACCTTTGCTGCCGGGATCCTCAACTTTGTGGTTCTGACTGCGTCGCTGTCGGCTATTAACTCTGACGTCTTCGGTGTGGGGCGTATGCTGCACGGCATGGCGGAGCAGGGCAGTGCCCCGAAAATGTTCGCCAAGACGTCGCGTCGTGGCGTGCCGTGGGTGACGGTAATGGTGATGACTATCGCGCTGCTGTTTGCGGTGTATCTTAACTACATCATGCCGGAAAACGTCTTCCTGGTGATCGCCTCTTTGGCGACTTTCGCCACGGTATGGGTGTGGATTATGATCCTGTTGTCGCAGATTGCTTTCCGTCGTCGTCTGCCGCCGGAAGAGGTCAAAGCGCTGAAATTTAAAGTACCGGGTGGGGTAACGACGACTGTTGTTGGCCTAATTTTCCTGGTCTTTATCATCGCGCTCATCGGCTATCATCCGGATACCCGCATTTCGCTGTACGTCGGCTTTGCGTGGATTGTTCTGCTGCTGGTCGGCTGGGGATTCAAGCGCCGTCGCGAGCGCCAACTGGCTGAAGCACAGTAATATTTTTGCCGGGTAGCTTTGCGTTACCCGGCAATTTTCTCCTCCCCCGAACTCCTCCCCCAATAAACGTTAAGATGATGAGTGATCCTGCACTTCGCTATGGCAAGGTGACGTCATTATCATCAAAGGGGATACGTGATGTTGAACGCCTGGCACCTTCCGGTTGCCCCATTTGTTAAGCAAAACAAAGATCAACTGACGATTACATTATGGTTGGCGGGGGAAAATCCACCCCTGCGGGTGACGCTACGCGCAGAAAATGATAACGAAGAGATTTCGCTGGCTATGCACAAGCAGCGCAGCCAGCCGCAGCCGGGCGTGACCGCGTGGCGAGCGGCGCTCGATCTCTCCAGCGGGCAGCCTCGTCGACGCTATAGCTTTAAATTACTTTGGCTCGATCGTCAGCTGTGGTTCACCCCACAGGGATTCAGCCGTTTTCCGCCTGCGCGTCTGGAGCAGTTTGCGGTTGATGTGCCGGATAACGGTCCGCAGTGGGTTGCCGATCAGATTTTCTATCAAATTTTCCCGGACCGTTTTGCCCGCAGCCAGTCGCGTGAAGCGGGCCAGGATAACGTCTATTACCACCACGCCGCCGGACACGACATCTTACGGCGCGAATGGGATGAACCGCTTACGGCTCAGGCCGGTGGCTCCACGTTCTATGGCGGTGATTTGGACGGCATCAGCGAAAAGCTACCGTACCTGAAAACGTTAGGGGTCACGGCGCTGTACCTGAATCCTGTATTTACCGCCCCGAGCGTGCATAAATACGATACCGAAGATTACCGTCATGTTGATCCGCAATTTGGCGGCGACAGGGCGCTACTGCGTCTGCGGCACAACACCCAACAGCAGGGCATGCGTCTGATTCTCGACGGCGTCTTTAACCATAGCGGCGATTCGCACGCCTGGTTTGACCGACATAATCGGGGGACGGACGGGGCGTGCCATAATCCAGAATCCCCCTGGCGCGACTGGTATCATTTCTCAGCCGACGGCGTTGCGCTCGACTGGCTGGGATATTCCAGCCTGCCCAAGCTGGACTTTTCTTCGGAAAGCCTGGTGAATGAAATTTATCGCGGTGAAGACAGTATCGTCCGCCACTGGCTGAAAGCGCCGTGGAGTATGGACGGCTGGCGTCTTGATGTGGTGCACATGCTGGGAGAGGCCGGAGGCGCACGTAACAACCTACAACATGTGGCCGGAATTACGCAGGCGGCAAAAGAAACCCAGCCAGAGGCGTATGTGGTGGGTGAGCATTTTGGCGATGCGCGTCAGTGGTTGCAGGCTGATGCAGAAGATGCCGCCATGAACTATCGCGGCTTTACTTTCCCCCTCTGGGGATTCCTCGCCAATACCGATATCTCATACGACCCGCAATCCATTGATGCCCAGACCTGTATGGCGTGGATGGATAACTACCGCGCGGGGTTGTCGCATCAGCAACAGCTGCGGATGTTTAATCAGCTCGACAGCCACGATACCGCCCGCTTTAAATCTCTGCTCGGTAAAGACGTCGCACGGTTACCGCTAGCGGTGGTATGGCTGTTTACCTGGCCTGGCGTGCCCTGTATTTATTACGGTGACGAAGTGGGGCTGGACGGGAACAACGATCCTTTTTGTCGCAAACCGTTCCCGTGGCAGCCTGAAAAACAGGACGCTACTCTGCTGGCGTTGTATCAGCGGCTGGCAAAATTACGCCACCAGAATCAGGCGCTTCGCCACGGTGGTTGCCAGGTGATTTACGCCGAGGATAACGTGGTGGTGTTTGTTCGCGTGCTAAACCGACAGCGCGTACTGGTGGCGATTAACCGTGGCCACGCTTGTGAAGTGGTCCTGCCAGCCTCGCCATTACTGAGCGTGAGTCAATGGCAGCATAAAGAGGGCAACGGTATGCTTACCGACGATATCCTGACGCTGCCGGCGATTTCCGCCTCGGTATGGATAGGTCATTGATATAAGCGCGCAATCTCCGGGCTTGCCAGCAGCGTTTCCCGCCACCAGCGCTGTGCCAGCCCATCGCGGTTATTGCGCCATGCCATATAAGCCACGTCTTTTTGGCGAAATGAGATAACCGTTTTTTCCACCAGCTCGCCCGTGGTAAGCCACGGGCTGGCAATATGGCGGGGGAGAAATCCGCAGCCCATACCGGCCCGCAGTAGCATCACCTTACTGTGGAAGTCATCGACGCGGATTTGCGCCTGTTCCTCCATCAGATTGGTTTGTAACGGATGGCAGAAGCGGGCGCTGTCGCTGATAACAATCGCGCGATGCAGGCATAACTGTTCGTTGGTCAGGCCGTCTGCTGCTGCGGCCAGCGGATGCTCAGGCGCAACGACAAACACATTGTCCAACGTGCCGAGCATTTTATAGGACCAGGCTGCAGACGTTGGCGGTTCATTAATTGCCCCCAGAATTATATCGGCTCCATTATGGGTCAGTTCCTCCCAGGAGCCCGCCAGCGTATGGTGGGTAAAACTGAGGCGAGTTTGCTTATTCAGCGCATGAAATTCATCGATAATGGGCAACAGCGCAGCGAAAGGGAAGGAGTCGTCCAGCGCAATTGCCAGCTCTTTTTCCCAGCCTGAACTCAGCTGTACCGCCTGTTTTTCGAGATCTTTTGCCGCATTCAGCAGCAAACGCCCTTTTTCCAGCATCATCTGTCCGGTATCGGTAAATTTTGCCCGGTGCCCGGAACGGTCAAGCAGCTCGATATTCAAATCGCTTTCCAGCTTCTGAATCATATAGCTGAGTGCGGCAGGGGTTTTAAACAGCGACTCGGCCGCTGCGGCAAATGAACCCTGTTTGTCGAGAGCGTCGAGAATAAGCAAAACATCCAGATTAATGCGCATAAGCAGAAAATATCCTGAAAATTAAACCCTTCTGTTGTACCGAATGAAGAAAAACAATGCCAGTGAATAAATTAGATGAGTCATGCGCATTTTTTTGATGTTGTTTAGGATATATCGCAACACAAAATTAATAGTTTCACAGGATGGTAAGTTTTCTTTAATAACTCGTTAGAAATTTCCCGCTATACTCAACAAGCTTTCTGATTCAGGATCCTGCTGCTGACGGCAGATACAGACCGTTGCCTTTTAACTTATTGATTAAGAAGGTATGCTATGTCTATTCGGGAACTGATTGACCCTCAAAACTCTACGCTTATTTTTATTGATCATCAGCCGCAAATGTCATTCGGTGTGGCGAATATTGATCGCCAGACTTTAAAAAATAATACCGTGGCATTAGCGAAAACCGGGAAAATATTCAATGTTCCGGTGATTTATACTTCTGTAGAAACTAAAAGTTTTAGCGGATATATCTGGCCGGAATTGTTAGCGGTTCATCCTGATGTCAAACCCATTGAACGCACCTCAATGAACTCCTGGGAAGATACGGCGTTTGTGAAAGCGGTGGAAGCGACCGGGCGTAAAAAACTGATTATCTCCGCGCTGTGGACCGAAGTATGCCTGACTTTTCCAGCGCTGATGGCACTGGAGGCAGGCTATGAAGTTTATGTGGTAACGGATACCTCCGGCGGCACGTCCGTAGATGCTCATGAGCGTTCTATCGATCGCATGGTACAGGCAGGTGCCGTACCCGTAACCTGGCAACAGGTTCTTCTCGAGTACCAGCGCGACTGGTCCCGCAAAGAAACCTACGACGCCGTAATGGATCTGGTACGCGAGCACAGCGGTGCCTACGGTATGGGCGTGGATTATGCCTATACCATGGTGCATGGCGCGCCGGAACGTAAAGCTTAAATACACGTCATCCTTCATGTTGCATCTTTGTTGGCTTCGCTTGCGTCCCCCGGTCACTTACTTATGTAAGCTCCCGGGGATCCACAACCTTGCCGCCTCGATGCACCATGAATGATTTTGTGTATTACTTTCCTGGCCTAAGCGGCCTGTTTCCTGTCAACAAGGAACCCTTCATGGCGCAGAACAAACATGTGACGTTGGTAATTACTCACACTCTGCTACCTGAGCAGGCGCAGCGGTATGAGCAGTGGCTGGGGAAAATCATGCCTGTAGCGGCTGAATTTCCCGGTCATCTCGGGGCGAACGTGATTCGCCCGGCAGATGGCAACAACCTGTGGAACATCATTATCCGCTTCGACACGCTTGAGCATCTGTATAGCTGGACCCAGTCCGATACGCGCCGCGTGTTGGTCGAAGAGATTGCTCCACTGCTGGCTGAAGGTGACAAAACCGAAATTCGCACCGAAGCAGCATTCTGGTTTACGCCGCCCGCGCCCCATGTACGACAGCCCAAACGCTGGAAACAGTTTCTGATAACCCTGCTGGTGATATTTCCAAGCACCAATCTGGTGCCGTGGTTGACCGGCATTGTGCTGCCTGCAATGAAGGGCTCGTTACTCCTGCATCTCATCAATGATGCCTTTGTGGTTGCGCTGGTGGTCTGGTTCTGGATGCCCATCGTAACCCGTCTGTTTGCCGGATGGCTGAAAAAAGCCTGACCGGTATCTCAGGAGATTGTTATGTCTCAAACTGCCACACTGATTCTGACTCACGGAAAAATTCATACTCTCGACAGACAAAGTCCTCAGGTCGAGGCGGTGGCGATCGCCAACGGAAAGATTCTGGCGACCGGTAGCCACGAACGGGTAATGAGCTTTACCGCTGAAGGGACGCAGGTTGTCGATCTGCAAGGGCATACGGTGATCCCTGGCCTGAACGATTCGCACCTGCACCTTATTCGTGGTGGACTGAATTACAACCTGGAATTGCGTTGGGAGGGCGTGCCGTCACTGGCGGACGCGCTACGCATGCTCAAAGACCAGGCTGACAGAACGCCGTCGCCACAATGGGTACGCGTGGTGGGCGGCTGGAGTGAATTCCAGTTTGCCGAACGTCGCATGCCAACCCTCGAAGAACTGAATGAAGCCGCTCCTGATACTCCGGTTTTTGTTCTGCATCTCTACGACCGGGCTTTGCTCAACCGCGCCGCGCTGAAAGCGGTTGGCTATACCAAAGCGACGCCGGATCCGGCGGGCGGTGAGATTGTGCGTGATAGCAACGGCAACCCGACCGGAATGCTGATCGCTAAACCGAACGCAATGATCCTTTACTCGACGCTGGCAAAGGGACCAAAACTGCCGCTGGAAATGCAGGTTAACTCGACCCGTCAGTTTATGCGCGAGCTGAACCGTCTGGGACTGACCAGCGCCATCGATGCGGGCGGCGGGTTCCAGAACTACCCGGAAGATTACGAGATCATTGAGCAGTTACACGCCAACAAACAGATGACGGTGCGTATTGCCTACAACCTGTTTACCCAGCGTCCGAAGCAGGAACTGGAAGACTTTGAACGCTGGACTGATATGCTCAAGCCAGGGCAGGGAACCGACTTCTATCGTGCCAATGGGGCAGGGGAAATGCTGGTTTTCTCGGCCGCGGATTTTGAAGACTTCCTCCAGCCACGCCCGGATCTGCCGGAAGGTATGGAAGATGAGCTGGAGCGCGTGGTGCGACACCTGGTTGAGCACCGCTGGCCGTTCCGCTTGCATGCTACCTACGATGAATCCATCAGCCGAATGCTGGACGTGTTTGAGAAGGTAAATCGTGATATCCCGTTCAATGGTCTGCACTGGTTCTTCGATCACGCCGAAACAATTACCGAACGGAATATCGAGCGTGTAAAAGCGCTGGGGGGCGGGATAGCGGTTCAGCACCGTATGGCGTTCCAGGGCGAATATTTTGTCGATCGCTACGGTAAAGATGCGGTCAAACATACACCGCCGGTGGCGAAAATGCTGGCGGCTGACGTTCCGGTCGGACTGGGGACTGACGCCACACGCGTGGCCAGCTACAACCCGTGGACCGCGCTCTACTGGCTGGTTTCGGGCCGTACCGTTGGTGGTATGGCGATGTACGATGATAACAATCGCCTGCCACGCGATGTGGCACTGGAACTGTGGACGGCCGGTAGCGCCTGGTTCTCCAGCGAACAGGGTAAGAAAGGGCGCATCGAGAAAGATCAACTGGCCGACCTGGTGGTGCTGTCCAAAGATTACTTCAGCGTGCCGGAAGAAGAGATTAAAGGTATTGAGTCGGTAATGACCATTGTTGATGGCAAAGTGGTTTACGCCGCCGGGCATTTCACCCCGCTGGCACCACCTGCTATTCCGGTTGTGCCGGACTGGTCGCCGGTAGTGAAGGTGCCGGGGCACTTTCGCTCAGCGCCACCTGCTGCGGCGAAAATTGGCGCACTGGTGCAGATGCACCAGTGCTGCGGTAGCTGCGGTGTACACGGGCACCAGCATGATATTGCGCGGAAATCGGGGATTCCGGTGTCAGATGACCGGGCTTTCTGGGGCACGCTTGGCTGCTCCTGCTTCGCGTTTTAATTGTGGTTTGGATAAGCGTATCGTCACTGGCGATACTAACGGAAAGTGACGCAATCGCTTATCTGATCTGCGAACAATAAAAAAGCCCGCATTTGCGGGCCTTTCGTCGATTCATGCCAATTACAGGCTGGAAACGTTCTCGGTCAGGTATTTTGCCACGCCGTCCGGAGACGCGTTCATACCTTCTTTACCTTTTTCCCACTGTGCCGGGCAAACGTCGCCGTGCTCTTCGTGGAACTGCAGCGCGTCAACCATGCGCAGCATTTCGTCGATGTTACGACCCAGCGGCAGATCGTTAACCACCTGGTGGCGAACAACGCCGTTAGCGTCGATCAGGAAAGAACCGCGCAGCGCAACGCCCGCTTCCGGGTGCTCAATGCCGTAGGCTTTCTGGATTTCGCGTTTGATGTCAGCAACCATTGCGTATTTCACTGCACCGATGCCGCCTTTGTCGACAGGGGTGTTACGCCATGCGTTGTGGACAAATTCAGAGTCGAAGGAAACGCCAACAACTTCAACGCCGCGCTTCTGGAATTCTTCGTAACGTTTGTCGAATGCGATCAGTTCAGACGGGCAAACGAAGGTGAAGTCCATCGGCCAGAAGAACAGAACGGTGGTTTTACCGTTGGTATGCTGTTTGAAGTTGAAGTTTTCAACGATCTCACCGCTACCCAGTACCGCAGCTGCTGTGAAATCCGGAGCCTGACGAGTTACCAGTACCATATAATTCTCCTGCAAAGTTAAGGGGTTTTTGGAACGCAACGCGGGCCAGTATAGAGAGTGTTCGGGAATAAGACAAAGAGGCGCTGGCAATCAATGAGACAGGTTTTGTCTATCAATCTTTTGCCGGACGGCGGCTACTGCTTATCCGGCGGGGAATGCGGGCTGCGATCAAAGGGTTTTACACCGCGCCTGTTCCATCATTTGCGGATAAAACTGCCAGAATCGTTCTTCTAACGCATCGTAATGCGTATCGAGGTCATACCATGAGTCGCGTAGGGCATCGAGCCGTGGACGGCGGCTGGCCATGCCGTTCAGGACGTTCTGGATAAAATCCATGTCCCGGTAGCGCTCAAGCCATTTCTCTGACCATATATAGTTGTTCAGATTGATAAAGCGCGGCGGCGATTCCGGCAAAATAGTGGTTACCTGGGTACGGGCATAGCGCACAAAGTCCGTCAGCGGGAAGTCAGGGGAGATTTCCGACCAATGACGCGACAGAAAATGATCCCACATAACGTCCAGCGTAATCGGCGCGACGCGGCGCGTTTCGCTACGAAACCACTCTTTGGCTTCACGCACCTGCGGTAAGTTATCGGTCATCACGTCGATACGACGATGCATGAAGATGCCTGCTACCACATCAGGCGAGTAGTGTGTTTCCGGATTACCCCGGACAAAATCGGCCAGCAGATTGCCGGAAAGCGAGCTATCGGCAAGGTGAGCGAGATGCAAATGTGCAAGAAAATTCATAGTTAAACGTTTATCCAGAGGGGTAAAGGTTGCAGGGAGAACGCCCCGGCACTAGACTACCCGCCTCTTATTTTAGTCTGAGTCAGTGTCATGCGCGTTACCGATTTCACCTTTGAACTACCCGAATCCCTGATTGCCCACTATCCGCAAGCTGAGCGCAGTAGCTGCCGCTTGCTGTCTTTGGACGGGCCGACGGGCGCGCTGACGCACGGTACTTTCACCGATTTGCTCGATAAGCTCAACCCTGGAGACTTGCTGGTCTTTAACAATACCCGCGTCATTCCTGCGCGTCTGTTTGGTCGTAAAGCCAGCGGCGGCAAGATTGAAGTGCTGGTCGAGCGTATGCTGGATGACAAACGTATTCTGGCGCATATTCGTGCCTCGAAAGCGCCGAAACCGGGTGCCGAGCTGCTGCTGGGCGACGACGAAAGTATTAAGGCGACGATGGTCGCCCGCCATGACGCGCTGTTTGAAGTTGAGTTTAACGACGAACGCAGCGTGCTGGATATCCTCAACGCCATCGGCCATATGCCGTTGCCTCCGTATATCGACCGTCCGGATGAAGACGCCGACCGCGAGCTGTACCAGACCGTGTACAGCGAAAAACCGGGTGCCGTCGCTGCACCGACCGCGGGTCTGCATTTTGACGATCCGCTGCTGGCTAAACTGCGCGATAAAGGCATTGAAATGGCGTTCGTCACCTTGCACGTTGGAGCGGGTACTTTCCAGCCGGTACGCGTAGACACCATCGAAGACCACATTATGCATTCCGAATATGCGGAAGTGCCGCAGGATGTGGTGGACGCGGTGCTGGCGGCGAAAGCGCGCGGTAATCGCGTGATTGCGGTAGGTACCACCTCCGTGCGTTCGCTGGAAAGTGCGGCGCAGGCGGCCAAAAACGATCTCATCGAGCCGTTCTTCGGCGATACACAAATCTTTATTTATCCAGGCTATAAATATCAGGTGATTGATGCTCTGGTCACCAACTTCCACCTGCCGGAATCAACGCTGATTATGCTGGTTTCCGCATTTGCTGGTTATAAAAATACCATGCACGCCTATCATGAAGCGGTAAAAGCGGAATATCGCTTTTTTAGTTACGGGGATGCCATGTTTATCACGTACAATCCGCAGGCTATTTCTGAGCGTGTCGGGGAGTAAGTCTCCGGCATGAGTGTTTAAAACGTCGGACTGTTTTTCTGACGCAGGAGTGAAGATGAAATTTGAACTGGATACCACAGACGGTCGCGCTCGCCGTGGCCGCCTGGTTTTTGATCGTGGCGTAGTAGAAACGCCTGCTTTTATGCCGGTCGGTACTTACGGCACAGTAAAAGGCATGACGCCGGAAGAAGTTGAAGCGACCGGCGCACAGATTATCCTCGGCAACACTTTCCACCTGTGGCTGCGCCCGGGTCAGGAAATCATGAAACTGCACGGCGATCTGCACGATTTCATGCAGTGGAAAGGGCCGATCCTCACCGACTCCGGCGGCTTCCAGGTGTTCAGCCTGGGCGATATCCGTAAGATAACCGAGCAGGGCGTGCATTTCCGTAACCCGATCAACGGCGATCCGATTTTCCTCGATCCAGAGAAGTCGATGGAGATTCAATACGATCTCGGTTCCGATATCGTGATGATCTTCGATGAATGTACACCGTATCCGGCCGACTGGGACTATGCTAAACGCTCAATGGAGATGTCTTTGCGTTGGGCGAAGCGCAGCCGTGACCGTTTTGATAGTCTCGGCAACAAAAATGCGCTTTTTGGCATCATTCAGGGCAGTGTTTACGAAGATTTACGTGATATCTCCGTCAAAGGTCTGGTAGATATCGGCTTTGATGGCTACGCTGTCGGCGGTTTGGCTGTCGGTGAGCCGAAGGAAGATATGCACCGCATTCTGGAACATGTTTGCCCGCAGATTCCGGCAGATAAACCGCGTTACCTGATGGGCGTCGGCAAACCAGAAGATCTGGTTGAAGGCGTGCGTCGCGGTATCGATATGTTTGACTGCGTGATGCCAACGCGAAATGCCCGTAATGGTCATTTGTTTGTGACTGACGGCGTGGTAAAAATTCGTAACGCGAAACATAAAAGCGACACCAGTCCGCTCGATGCTGAGTGTGATTGTTACACCTGTCGCAATTATTCGCGCGCTTACTTGCATCATCTCGACCGTTGCAACGAAATATTGGGCGCGCGACTCAACACGATTCATAACCTTCGCTACTACCAGCGTTTGATGGCGGGTTTACGCAAGGCTATTGAAGAGGGTAAATTAGAGAGCTTCGTGACCGATTTTTACCAACGTCAGGGTAGACCAGTTCCACCTGTGAACGTTGATTAATTTTAATAATGAGGGAATTTGAATGAGCTTTTTTATTTCTGATGCGGTAGCGGCAACAGGTGCTCCGGCGCAGGGCAGCCCGATGTCTCTGATTCTGATGCTGGTGGTGTTTGGTCTGATTTTCTATTTTATGATCCTGCGCCCACAGCAAAAGCGTACCAAAGAACACAAGAACCTGATGAACTCCATTGCGAAAGGCGATGAAGTACTGACTAACGGTGGTCTTGTGGGTCGCGTGACTAAAGTAGCAGAATCTGGCTACATCGCTATCGCGCTGAACGACACCACTGAAGTGGTTATCAAACGTGATTTCGTAGCTGCCGTTCTGCCGAAAGGCACCATGAAGGCGCTGTAATTTATTGTTTTCCCAAAGGGAACTGCCGTGTTAAACCGTTATCCTTTGTGGAAGTATGTCATGCTGATCGTCGTTATTGTCGTCGGTCTGCTCTATGCGCTTCCCAACCTGTATGGTGAGGATCCGGCTGTTCAAATCACTGGCGTGCGCGGTGCCGCCGCCAGTGAGCAAACGCTGATCCAGGTCCAGAAAACGTTACAAGAAGATAAAATCACACCTAAGTCTGTGGCTCTGGAAGAGGGTGCTATTCTCGCGCGCTTCGACTCCACTGATACCCAACTGCGCGCACGTGAAGTATTAATGGGCGTACTGGGCGATCAGTACGTCGTGGCGCTTAACCTTGCTCCGGCAACCCCACGCTGGCTGGCTGCCATTCACGCAGAACCGATGAAACTCGGTCTTGACCTGCGTGGCGGCGTTCACTTCCTGATGGAAGTGGATATGGACACCGCGCTGAGTAAGTTGCAGGAACAAAATATCGATAGCCTGCGCAGCGATCTGCGTGAAAAAGGCATTCCTTATACTACTGTTCGCAAAGAAGATAACTACGGTCTGAGCATCACTTTCCGTGATAGCAGCGCCCGTGATGAAGCTATCTCTTACCTGAGCAAACGTCACCAGGATCTGGTTATTTCCAGCCAGGGCAGCAATGCTCTGCGTGCGGTAATGACCGATGCGCGCCTGAGCGAAGCCCGTGAATACGCGGTACAGCAGAACATCAACATTCTGCGTAATCGTGTTAACCAACTGGGTGTTGCTGAGCCGGTGGTACAACGCCAGGGGGCTGACCGCATTGTGGTCGAACTGCCGGGTATTCAGGATACCGCGCGTGCGAAAGAAATTCTGGGCGCAACCGCGACGCTGGAGTTCCGTCTGGTAAACACCAACGTTGACCAGTCCGCTGCGGCATCGGGTCGTGTTCCGGGTGATTCGGAAGTGAAACAGTCTCGTGAAGGCCAGCCGGTTGTGCTGTACAAACGCGTGATTCTGACCGGTGACCATATCACCGACTCTACTTCCAGCCAGGACGAATACAATCAGCCGCAGGTTAACATCTCGCTGGATAGCGCAGGTGGTAACATCATGTCCAACTTCACTAAGGACAACATCGGTAAGCCGATGGCGACCCTGTTTGTGGAGTACAAAGACAGCGGTAAGAAAGATGCTAACGGTCGTGCAGTACTGGTGAAACAGGAAGAGGTGATTAACATCGCCAATATCCAGTCTCGTCTGGGTAACAGCTTCCGTATCACCGGTATCAACAACCCGAACGAAGCACGCCAGCTTTCCCTGCTGTTACGTGCCGGTGCGTTGATTGCGCCAATTCAGATTGTTGAAGAACGTACCATCGGCCCAACCCTGGGTATGCAGAACATTAAACAGGGTCTGGAAGCATGTCTGGCCGGTCTGGTGGTGTCTATCCTGTTCATGATCTTCTTCTATAAGAAGTTCGGTCTGATTGCGACCAGTGCGCTGATTGCTAACCTGGTGCTGATTGTCGGTATTATGTCGTTGCTGCCGGGTGCTACGCTGAGTATGCCGGGGATTGCGGGGATCGTCTTAACCCTTGCTGTCGCGGTCGATGCGAACGTACTGATCAACGAACGTATCAAAGAAGAGTTGAGTAACGGGCGTTCGGTGCAGCAGGCCATCAATGAAGGTTATGCGGGCGCATTTAGCTCCATCTTTGATGCGAACATTACGACGCTGATCAAGGTCATCATCCTGTACGCAGTGGGCACCGGGGCAATTAAAGGGTTCGCGATTACTACCGGTATTGGTGTGGCGACGTCGATGTTTACCGCGATTGTCGGTACACGTGCCATCGTAAACCTGCTGTATGGCGGCAAGCGCGTCAAAAAGCTGTCAATCTGAGGAGTGCGAAGTGGCACAGGAATATACTGTTGAACAATTGAACCACGGCCGTAAAGTCTGGGACTTTATGCGCTGGGACTACTGGGCTTTCGGCATTTCAGGTTTCCTGCTGATTGCGGCCATCGTGGTGATGGGCGTACGCGGGTTTAACTGGGGTCTCGATTTCACCGGTGGTACGGTTATTGAAATCACGCTGGAAAAACCGGCCGATATGGACGTGATGCGCGATGCGCTGGAGAAAGCGGGCTTCGTTGATCCGCTTCTGCAGAACTTCGGCAGCAGCCACGACATTATGGTACGTATGCCGCCAACTGAAGGTGCAGACGGCGGTCAGGTGCTGGGTAGTAAAGTGTTGAGTGTGATTAACGAATCCACCAACCAAAACGCCGCGGTGAAGCGAATTGAATTCGTGGGTCCGAGCGTGGGTGCAGACCTGGCGCAAACCGGTGCGATGGCGCTGATGGCGGCGTTGATCTCCATCCTGGTGTACGTCGGTTTCCGTTTTGAGTGGCGACTGGCGGCAGGGGTAGTTATCGCGCTGGCGCACGACGTGATTATCACACTTGGGATCCTGTCGTTGTTCCATATCGAGATTGACCTGACTATCGTCGCATCACTGATGTCGGTAATCGGTTACTCGCTGAACGACAGTATCGTTGTATCTGACCGTATTCGTGAAAACTTCCGCAAAATTCGTCGCGGTACGCCTTACGAAATCTTTAACGTGTCACTGACTCAAACGCTGCACCGTACGTTGATTACGTCCGGTACAACGTTGATGGTTATTCTGATGCTGTTCCTGTTCGGTGGTCCGGTACTGGAAGGATTCTCACTGACGATGCTGATCGGTGTTTCCATCGGTACTGCGTCTTCTATCTACGTGGCTTCGGCGCTGGCGCTGAAGCTGGGTATGAAGCGTGAGCACATGCTGCAGCAGAAGGTCGAGAAAGAAGGGGCGGATCAACCGTCGATTCTGCCTTAACCCATCCAGGAGTGAAGATACTGGAATCCCGATCGCAAGGTCGGGATTTTTTTTGCCTGTGAATTAGCGACAGGTAATTATCTTTTCCTGTCGCCACACTACTGACAGTATGCTGTCAGTAGCCCTGTCTTATAGTCCTCCTGAGATTACCCACACAGGCAGGAGGAAGTATGAGCAACGTAATTAATTGGTTTGAAATCCCCGTGGCACAAATGGATCGCGCCATCGCTTTTTATGAGCCAGTGATGCAGGTTTCTTTGCGCAGGGAGAATATGGACTGCGCTGAGCTCGCCGTATTTCCGCATCAGGATCCCGCTCCCGGCGGGGCGCTGGCTAAATTTGATGGTATTACGCCTTCAGCGCAGGGCGCTATTATTTATCTGCATACGGACGATTTGGCTGCAACGCTTGAACGCGTCGCCACTGCTGGCGGTCAGTGTGTGTTTGGCCCACTCGAACTGGGGCAGGACATTGGTACGATTGCGCTATTTACTGACAGCGAAGGCAATCGTGTTGGTTTACATCAACCCGCGTAATATTTTCAGCACTGAGGATTAAAATGAGCAGACGCGCCGACCGCTTGTTTCAGATTGTGCAAATCCTGCGTGGCAGGCGAGTGACAACGGCGGCGCTGCTGGCAGAGCGTCTTGAGGTTTCTGAACGGACGATTTATCGCGATATCCGCGATCTCTCTTTATCCGGCGTGCCTATTGAAGGCGAAGTGGGCAGCGGATACCGCTTAATGGCCGGGTTTGATCTACCGCCCTTGATGTTAACGCATCACGAATCAGAAGCATTGATGGTAGCGATTCGGTTGCTGAAAACATGGGGTGGGGATTCACTCTCACAGGCGTTGGAATCCGCGCAGGAAAAAGTGTTGGCGATATTGCCGCCAGAGAGTCGGCGCAGAGCCGAGCAAACGCGGATTTTCGCGCCAGATTTTGGTAATCAGCCGCATTCACGTAGTGCCTTCGATCTCATACATCGCGCGGTTTCAGCACAGCAGGTGCTGGCGCTGCATTATCGCGATGAGTCCGGGAACCTCTCCTGGCGCGACGTTCAGCCGCTGGGATTATTTTTCTGGGGCGAGCACTGGCTGCTGGTTGGCTGGTGCGAGAAGCGTGACGATTATCGTTGCTTTCGCGTTGATCGATGTCTGAAGATTACGCCACTCGACAGGCATTTTCGCGAATCGGCAGATCGCTCGCTAAGTGACTTTTTGCGTAAAGTACGCTGTGAAGACCAGCCATAAAAAAGCCAGCGGTTAAGCTGGCTTGTCTGCGAAACATTGTCTGGATTAGAAGTTGTAACCTACGACCAGGTAACCACCCCAACCGGTAGATTTCGCGCTGAAGTCGCCTTCGCCCCAGTTCAGGGTATCTCCACCTTTCCACTGGCCGCCGTTATGGAAGTAACGCGCTACGACGGAGTAGTGCCAGTGATCGTAGTTCAGCGCCAGGACGTGGCTGGACGCGATAGAGTTGCTGGTGCGGTTCGGATCATCACCCAAATCTGAGCCCCAGTCGAAGTTGGTGAAGCCGATGTAGGTCAACTGGCCGCCCCAAACCTGGGTGATCGGCACAAAGTATTTCACTTTGAAACGGTAGCCATCCCACTCGTTTTCGTTGGATGCGCCATAGTTCTGCCACTGGTATTTAGCATACACGTTCAAAGACAGACCCATCGGCAGACCGGTATCGATATCGGTACCCAGACCCATATACCAGGTGCTCTGGCGGCTGGCTTTGTTATCACCCATATCGTAGATGTAGTTGTTGGCGAAATACCATTCTTTGAACGGACCAAAGCTCAGGTCAGCACCGGTCAGTTTGTCGATGGAGAAACGCGGTTCGATTTCCATAAACAGCGGGGAACCGTCAGACCAGATACCTTTATCGTTGCCGTTACCCCAGTCGAAGGTTTTCGGAATATCGATGTAGCCATAGAAGTCAAACCAGTCTTTTTTAGCAAACGCTTCGTATTCCAGATACACGTCGTTGTTCAGTTTCGGGGAGAAACGGGTGTGATAGCTACCCACCACGTTAACGCTCTGGTGCCACCAGTCGGACAGATATTGCGGTTTGTCATTTTCTGCTGCGTTGGCAGTAAAAGACGAGGAGAGCGCCAGCACTGCACCGGCTGCAAGTAATGTTTTTTTCATATGTATGCCACTGTTTGAAATCCCTTTCGGGAGTGAAAAATGCGCAATTTGCGTTTCTAAATATTTCGTAATTCTTCGGAGCCTATTATAAAAATCATTGTTCACAAAAATATGTCTTGTTTCACAGTTCTATCATTTACGTAATCGATTGCGTTCACGTTTGCGTACTTTAGGCGGCGAATTGTACTGGCTCCCATGAATGTTGCCAAGTTTTACCAGAAATATCGGTGATGTCAGAGGAGTAACAAAATGGACTGGGATGATGTTGCGGAACGCACAAAACGTTCCGCAAAAAAGTTTATTGGCTAACAGGCTGGACGTCGTGGATGCGAACAAATCCTAACTGATCTGGAGTGAGGCCATTTATCTGCAACGGAATGTCTACGTCGCTGGGAGCAAGAATACTCGCCGGAGCGTTGACCAACTGGTTGTGAACGTTCACTTCCTGATAATTGTCCGTGGTGCCCTGAATTTGCCCGTACTCAACGGTGGCGCTAAAAGCGGGTAAAGGCGTGTTGGATTCACCCTGAATCCGTAGCGTCAGGCGCGTACCATCGGCGTTCGGTGCAATGTTCACCAGTGACATGCGTAAGGTGCCAATTTGGCTGTCCAGTCGTGCCGGGGTTTTGGAACCCGGTAGCAGATAGACGCCGCTGGTTGATTTTGCATTCAACATATTTTGTTGCGTAATTTTTACTGTTTCCTGATTAAGCTGCGTCATCTCTTTATTCAACGTGCTAACGCTTTGATGCATCTGGCGTACTTCGCTTTGCTGTGCGCAGGCACTAAGACTAAAGAGACTTCCCACCAGGAGAATTCTTAGGTAACGTCTTGTCATTGTGATTACTTCCTTCATTGTCGCGATAGCATAATGGTAGTGTGGACTGAGCACGAAGGCATCGATCCTTTGTCTCAAAAGCGCAGCGCCTTTGTTGTCACGGCAGTTCAGGGTAAAATAGATTCTGTTAACCACTGAGGTACAGGACGCCGTATGCATTGCCCATTCTGTTTCGCCGTAGACACTAAGGTAATTGACTCTCGTCTTGTAGGCGAGGGCTCCTCGGTACGCCGCCGTCGGCAGTGTCTGGTTTGTAACGAACGTTTCACCACTTTTGAAGTGGCTGAACTTGTCATGCCGCGCGTTGTGAAAAGCAACGATGTGCGTGAACCCTTTAATGAAGAAAAGCTGCGCAGCGGCATGCTCAGAGCGCTTGAGAAACGGCCTGTCAGCGCAGATGACGTCGAAATGGCGTTAAACCATATCAAATCACAGCTGCGTGCGACGGGCGAGCGTGAGGTGCCGAGTAAGATGATTGGCAACCTGGTGATGGAGCAGTTGAAAAAGCTCGATAAAGTCGCCTACATCCGCTTTGCCTCTGTCTACCGGAGTTTCGAAGATATCAAAGAATTTGGCGAAGAGATTGCTCGCCTACAGGACTAAGCCATGCAGGATGAATTGTACATGGCGCGCGCGCTGAAGCTTGCTGCGCGCGGACGTTTTACCACTCACCCTAACCCCAACGTGGGCTGCGTGATTGTGAAAGATGGGGAGATCGTCGGTGAAGGATATCATCACCGTGCGGGCGAACCGCATGCCGAAGTTCATGCTCTGCGGATGGCCGGAGAAAAAGCGCAGGGGGCAATTGCCTACGTGACGCTCGAACCCTGCAGTCATCATGGTCGCACGCCGCCGTGTTGCGATGCGCTGATTGCGGCGGGGGTGTCGCGTGTGGTTGCGGCGATGCAGGATCCCAATCCGCAGGTCGCAGGACGTGGGCTCTACCGTTTACAGCAGGCGGGCATCGACGTCAGCCACGGGCTGATGATGAGCGAAGTTGAGCAACTGAATAAAGGCTTCCTCAAGCGCATGCGTACGGGATTCCCGTATCTTCAGCTTAAGCTTGGCGCGTCGCTTGATGGCCGTACGGCGATGGCCAGCGGTGAAAGCCAGTGGATTACCTCGCCACAGGCGCGCCGCGATGTGCAACGCTTGCGCGCGCAAAGCCATGCCATTTTAACCAGCAGTTCTACGGTGCTGGCAGACGACCCTCAGCTTACCGTGCGTTGGTCGGAGCTAGGGGAGTCAACTCAGGCGAGTTACCCGCAGGAAGAGCTGCGCCAGCCAATCCGCATTGTTCTTGATAGCCAGAATCAGGTCACACCGGAGCACCAAATTGTGCAACAGCCAGGAGAAACCTGGATTGTCCGGACTGAAGACGACCCTCGTAGCTGGCCGGAGACGGTGCGCAGCCTGAAGGTGCCGGAACATAACGGGCATCTGGATCTGGTGGTGCTAATGATGCAACTGGGCAAACAGCAAATTAACAGCATTTGGGTTGAAGCAGGCCCAACGCTCGCAGGGGCATTATTACAGGCCGGTTTGGTCGATGAGCTAATCGTTTATGTTGCGCCTAAACTGTTAGGCAGCGATGCGAGAGGATTATGTGTGCTTCCAGGCCTTGAGAAACTGGCTGACGCACCCCATTTCAAATTCAATGAGATACGCCAGGTGGGCCCGGACGTTTGCCTGCATTTAACGACTGCGTGAGGCTTTCTGATTTAGAGGAAGCAGCGCACAGAATATTATGATAAAATCCGCCCCCCTTACGGGGCCATAAATCGAACCCGAAGGAAGAATATGAACATTATTGAAGCTAACGTTGCTACCCCGGACGCTCGCGTCGCCATCACCATTGCGCGTTTCAACAACTTTATCAATGACAGCCTGCTGGAAGGTGCTATCGACGCCCTGAAACGTATTGGCCAGGTTAAAGATGAAAACATTACCGTTGTTTGGGTTCCAGGTGCATATGAGCTGCCACTGGCGGCCGACGCACTGGCAAAAACCGGTAAATACGACGCAGTGATTGCGCTCGGTACGGTGATCCGTGGCGGTACCGCGCACTTCGAATATGTGGCTGGCGGTGCAAGCAATGGCCTGGCGCATGTCGCTCAGGACAGTGGCATTCCGGTAGCCTTCGGTGTTCTGACCACCGAAAGTATTGAACAAGCCATCGAACGTGCTGGCACTAAAGCCGGTAACAAAGGCGCAGAAGCTGCACTGACTGCGCTTGAAATGATTAATGTATTGAAAGCCATCAAGGCCTGATTTTTGTAAGGGGAAATCCGTGAAACCTGCTGCTCGTCGCCGCGCCCGTGAGTGTGCCGTCCAGGCGCTCTACTCCTGGCAGTTGTCCCAGAACGACATCGCTGATGTTGAATACCAGTTCCTGGCGGAACAGGACGTTAAAGATGTCGACGTTCTGTATTTCCGTGAACTGCTGTCCGGGGTGGCGACTAACAGCGCGTACCTGGATGGATTAATGAAGCCTTATCTGTCTCGTCTGTTGGAAGAGCTGGGTCAGGTAGAAAAAGCTGTACTGCGTATTGCGCTGTTTGAATTGTCTAAACGTAGTGATGTGCCGTACAAAGTGGCCATCAACGAAGCGATTGAACTGGCAAAAACCTTCGGCGCCGAAGATAGCCACAAATTCGTGAACGGCGTACTGGATAAAGCAGCACCTGTGATTCGCCCCAACAAAAAGTAATCCCGAGGCCGGCTGGATGGTGGAACCTGTTTCCGCTATCCCCGGCTTTTTCTTTTTTTTCTGCTGAGGCATAACGTATGGCATGTGGCGAGTTTTCCCTGATTGCCCGTTATTTTGACCGCGTAAGAACTTCTCGTCTTGATGTCGAAACCGGTATTGGTGACGACTGCGCACTTCTGAACATCCCTGAAAAACAAACGCTGGCGATCAGTACCGATACGCTGGTGGCAGGTAACCACTTCCTCCCCGACATTGATCCGACCGATCTCGCGTGGAAAGCGCTGGCGGTGAATTTGAGCGATCTGGCGGCGATGGGGGCGGATCCTGCGTGGCTGACGCTGGCGCTCACGTTACCTGACGTCGATGAAGCCTGGCTGGAAGCCTTCAGCGATGGCCTGTTTGAACTCCTCAATTACTATGATATGCAGCTGATTGGCGGTGACACCACGCGTGGGCCGCTGTCGATGACGCTGGGTATCCATGGCTACGTCCCCGTTGGGCGGGCCTTAAAACGCTCTGGCGCGAAACCGGGTGACTGGATTTATGTTACCGGCACGCCGGGTGACAGTGCGGCCGGGCTGGCGATTTTGCAGAACCGATTGCAGGTTGCAGATGCAACAGACGCGGACTATCTGCTGAAACGCCATCTGCGTCCCACGCCGCGTATTTTGCAGGGACAAGCCCTGCGCGATCTGGCCAGTGCGGCTATCGATATTTCCGACGGTTTGATTTCCGATTTGGGGCACATCGTTAATGCCAGCGGCTGTGGCGCACGGGTTAACGTTGATGTGCTGCCATACTCCACGGCATTGTCACAGCACGTTGAGCCGGAACAGGCCCTGCGCTGGGCGCTCTCGGGCGGTGAAGATTATGAGTTATGCTTTACCGTACCGGAAATTAATCGTGGTGCGCTGGACGTGGCGCTGGGAAATCTCGGCGCAGCGTTTACCTGCATTGGGCAGATGAGCGCGGACGTGGAAGGCATTCACTTTACGCGCGATGGAAAACCCGTCACGTTTGACTGGAAAGGATATGACCATTTTGCCGCGCCTTAAAAAAGATGTCGCCAAAAGCCGCCTGAGTATGCGCAATCCGTGGCACCTGTTAGCCACCGGTTTTGGCAGCGGGCTGAGCCCAATTGTTCCTGGCACGATGGGATCGCTGGCGGCGATCCCTTTTTGGTATTTAATGACCTTTCTGCCGTGGCAGCTGTATTCGCTGGTGGTGATGTTATCTATCTGTATCGGCGTTTATCTGTGCCATCAAACGGCGAAAGATATGGGCGTGCACGATCACGGTAGCATAGTCTGGGACGAGTTTGTCGGGATGTGGATTACCCTGATGGCGCTGCCGACAAACGACTGGCAGTGGGTTGCCGCCGGATTTGTGATTTTCCGTATTCTGGATATGTGGAAGCCGTGGCCGATTCGTTGGTTCGATCGCAACGTGCATGGCGGGACGGGAATCATGATCGACGATATTGTGGCTGGAATACTCTCTGCCGGAATTTTGTATTTTATCGGTCATCACTGGCCGGTAGGTATCATTTAACCCTTTTCAGGGGCTATTGTAGGCCCGATAAACGCCGAGACATCGGGCGATCAGTGCCGGATGCGCTATGCTTATCCGGCCTACAATCTTCAACCGCGCTTATTTAAATCCCACCACCGGATGCTGTTTGTACGGCGTTTCCAGCTCGGCAATTTGCTCCGGCTTCAACGTTAAATCTACCGCGTTGAGCAACTCATCCAGCTGTTCCTCACGCGAAGAGCCAATAATTGGCGCTGCCACGCCGGGTTTGCTCAGCAGCCAGGCCAGCGCAACCTGTGCCCGCGTTACACCCAACTCCTCACTGACACCGGTCAGTCGTGCGGCGATTTGCGCGTCGTTTTCATCGCTCTCGTTGTACAAATTTTTACCGACTTCATCGGAAACCAGGCGTGCTGTTGTTTCTCCCCAGGGACGCGTCAGGCGACCACGCGCCAGCGGACTCCATGGGATCACTGCCACACCCTCCTGATAGCAAAGCGGCAGCATTTCGCGTTCTTCTTCACGGTAGATCAAATTGTAGTGATCCTGCATGCTGACGAACTGCGCCCAGCCGTGTTGCTTTTGTAAGGCCAGTGCCTGGGCAAACTGCGAAGCGTGCATGGATGAGGCGCCAATATAGCGAGCTTTACCGGCTTTTACGACGTCGTTGAGGGCCTCCAGCGTTTCTTCGATCGGCGTGTTGTAATCCCAGCGGTGAATTTGCAGGATGTCCACATAGTCCATACCCAGGCGTCGGAGACTGTCATCAATCGAGCGCAGAATTTGTGCGCGGGATAATCCTTCCGCTAAATCATCAACCTGATGAAAAACCTTGGTAGCGACCACGACATCTTCGCGGCGGGCGAAATCACGCAGCGCGCGACCGACAATCTCTTCGCTACTGCCAGCGGAGTAGCTGTTGGCGGTATCGAAAAAGTTAATGCCGCCCTCAAGGGCGTGTTTGATTATCGGGCGGCTGCTTTCTTCAGGTAGCGTCCAGGCGTGATTGCCGCGATTGGGTTCGCCAAACGTCATGCAACCCAGGCAAAGGCGGGAGACCCGTAGGTCGGTTTTTCCTAAGATGTTGTATTTCATCAATCCACTCCTGCTTAGCTCGTGATGAATTAAGCATAGCAGGAGCGGGGAGGGGATTATGCCAGCCAGGCCTTGATTTTGGCCTCAATTCCGGCGGCATTCAGACCCAGATCGGCACGAGCTTCATCCTGAGTTCCCTGCGGGATGAAGAAGTCTGGTAGGCCAATGTTCAGCACCGGGACGGGCTTACGATGGGCCATCAGCACTTCGTTTACGCCGCTGCCAGCACCACCCATAATGGCGTTCTCTTCAATGGTAACCAGCACCTCGTGTTGGGCAGCCATTTCAAGGATCAACGTTTCATCCAGTGGTTTTACAAAGCGCATATCGACCAGCGTGGCGTTCAGCGACTCTGCGACCTGAGCGGCTTCCGGCATCAGGGTGCCGAAGTTGAGAATCGCCACTTTTTCCCCGTGACGTTTCACGATGCCTTTACCAATTGGCAGTTGTTCCAGCGGGGTCAGCTCAACGCCTACCGCGTTACCGCGTGGGTAGCGCACGACCGTTGGACCATCGTTGTAGTGATAGCCGGTGAACAGCATCTGGCGGCATTCGTTTTCATCACTCGGGGTCATGATGACCATTTCCGGGATGCAGCGCAGGAAGGAGAGATCGAACGCCCCCTGGTGGGTTTGTCCATCTGCGCCAACAATCCCTGCCCGGTCAACGGCGAACAGGACCGGCAGTTTCTGGATGGCTACATCGTGCAGCACCTGATCGTAGGCGCGTTGCAGGAAGGTCGAGTAAATGGCTACCACCGGCTTGTAGCCGCCAATCGCCAGACCGGCAGCAAACGTCACCGCGTGCTGCTCGGCAATCGCTACATCGAAGTAGCGGTCCGGGAACTTACGTGAAAACTCCACCATTCCGGAACCTTCGCGCATTGCCGGGGTGATTGCCATCAGCTTATTGTCTTTCGCCGCGGTCTCGCACAGCCAGTCACCGAAGATTTTTGAATAGCTCGGCAGGCCGCCGCTGCTTTTCGGCAGGCATCCGCTGGACGGATCGAATTTGGGTACCGCGTGGAAGGTTATCGGATCTTTTTCCGCAGGCTCGTAGCCACGACCCTTTTTGGTCATGATGTGCAGGAACTGCGGGCCTTTCAGATCGCGCATGTTTTTGAGCGTAGTAATAAGCCCCAGCACGTCGTGACCGTCCACCGGACCGATATAGTTAAAGCCCAGTTCTTCAAACAGAGTCCCCGGCACAACCATACCTTTAATGTGTTCTTCAGTACGTTTGAGCAGTTCTTTAATCGGCGGCACGCCGGAGAAGACTTTCTTCCCGCCTTCGCGCAGCGATGAGTAGAGTTTGCCAGAGAGCAGCTGTGCCAGATGATTGTTCAGCGCGCCGACGTTCTCTGAAATCGACATTTCGTTGTCGTTGAGGATAACCAGCATGTCGGGCCTAATATCGCCCGCGTGGTTCATCGCTTCAAACGCCATCCCAGCGGTGATGGCACCATCACCAATCACACACACGGTACGGCGCTCTTTACCTTCTTTCTCGGCGGCAACGGCAATACCGATACCTGCGCTGATGGAGGTAGAAGAGTGCCCAACGCTCAGTACGTCATACTCGCTTTCACCGCGCCATGGGAACGGATGCAGGCCGCCTTTCTGACGAATGGTGCCGATTTTATCGCGGCGACCGGTCAGAATTTTGTGCGGATAAGCCTGATGTCCCACATCCCAGATTAACTGGTCAAACGGGGTGTTGTAGACATAGTGCAGCGCGACGGTGAGTTCCACCGTGCCCAGACCAGAGGCGAAGTGCCCGCTGGAACGGCTTACGCTGTCGAGCAAATAGCGGCGCAGTTCGTCGCAAAGCTTTGGCAGGCTCTCTTTTGGCAGCAGACGTAACTCCTGGGTGGAGTCGACCAGCGCCAGGGTCGGGTATTTGGCTATATCAAAACTCATCGCAAGCTCATGGGATATGTTGGTTTATTTATCACGCTGGATTATGTAGTCCGCTAGCGCTTCCAGTGCCGAGGTATCGAGTGACTGTGCGGCCAGCAGACTTAGCGACTGGCGGGCATCCTCGATTAAATCCCGGGCTTTATTCTGGGCTTGCTCAAGACCCAGAAGTGCAGGATAGGTACTTTTGCCAAGCTGCTGGTCAGCACCCTGACGTTTACCCAATGTTGCAGTATCGCCTACCACATCCAGGATGTCATCCTGAACCTGGAAAGCCAGACCGATGCTTTCTGCGTATTTGTCGAGTATTGGCAGGCATTCTCGCCCTTTATCGCCAGCACTTAACGCCCCCAAACGCACGGCGGCGCGAATCAATGCTCCGGTTTTATGGCGGTGAATCCGCTCCAGTGCATCCAGCTCAACCTGATGACCTTCAGCTTCCAGATCCAGCGCCTGACCGCCGCACATACCGGCGATGCCGCTGGCCTGAGCCAGTTCAGAGATCATCGCGATGCGGTCACGGTCAGTGACTTCCGGCATTGGGGCGTCGCTGATAATGGAGAATGCCAGCGTTTGTAGCGCATCTCCGGCCAGGATCGCATTTGCCTCGCCAAATTTTACGTGGCAAGTCGGCAGACCGCGTCGCAGGTCATCGTCATCCATCGCGGGCAAATCATCGTGCATCAGCGAATAGGCATGAATGCATTCGACGGCGGCAGCGGGAGCATCAAGCGTACTCAGGCTGACACCAAACATCTGACCGGTCGCATACACCAGGAACGGGCGCAGGCGTTTACCGCCTAATAATGCGCCATATTGCATGGTTTCTACCACGGGAGTGTTCTGAAAGGGCAGTGGCGCGATAAAACGGCTCAGTGCCTGGTTGGCCTGCTCAACGCAAGCCTGTAGCTGCTGCGTAAAATCCATTTACTCATTATCCGGTGTAAAAGGCGTAAGGGCGGCGTCTTCAGTATCTGACAGCAGGATTTGTACGCGCTGTTCAGCCTGTTGCAATTTGACCTGTCCCTGACGCGCCAACTGTACGCCACGTTCGAATTCGTTCAACGCTTCTTCTAACGGCAGGTCGCCGCCTTCCAGACGGGTAACAATTTGTTCCAGCTCGCTCAGCGCGGTTTCAAAACTGGCGGGCGCTTCATTTTTCTTCGGCATAATGAATGTCTGACTCTCTGTATTGGCAGCACAAGACTATGGTAACGGACTCGCACTGATAAGCAAATAACGCGCAATGTGCACAGTAGCCGCGTGATGGTGATATACTTGCGCGCCTGGATGCAGTCGCGGGTATGGGCTGCTGTATTTTTTTCCATTACAAGTCATTCAGACTTGCCTAAGAACCATTGCCGCCATGAAGTTTATCATTAAATTGTTCCCAGAAATCACCATCAAAAGCCAATCTGTGCGTTTGCGCTTTATAAAAATTCTGACAGGGAACATTCGTAACGTTTTAAAGCACTATGATGAAGACCTTGCCGTTGTTCGTCACTGGGATCACGTTGAGGTTCGCGCTAAAGATGAAAGCCAGCGCCTGGATATTCGCGACGCGCTGACCCGTATTCCGGGTATCCACCACATTCTCGAAGTAGAAGACGTGCCGTTTACCGATATGCACGATATTTTCGAGAAAGCACTGGTTCAGTATCGCGATCAACTGGAAGGTAAAACCTTCTGTGTTCGCGTGAAGCGTCGCGGGAAGCATGAGTTTAGCTCCATTGAGGTGGAACGTTATGTTGGCGGTGGACTGAACCAACATATTGAATCTGCACGCGTGAAGCTGACGAAGCCGGATGTGACCGTTAATCTTGAAATCGAAAACGACCGTCTGCTGCTGGTTAAAGGCCGCTATGAAGGTATTGGTGGTTTCCCGATTGGGACGCAGGAAGACGTACTGTCGCTGATTTCCGGCGGTTTCGACTCTGGTGTATCCAGCTACATGCTGATGCGTCGCGGCTGCCGTGTTCACTATTGCTTCTTTAACCTTGGCGGCGCAGCGCATGAAATCGGCGTTCGCCAGGTGGCGCATTACCTGTGGAATCGCTTCGGTAGTTCGCATCGCGTGCGTTTTGTTGCTATCAACTTTGAACCGGTGGTCGGTGAGATCCTGGAGAAAGTTGATGACGGCCAGATGGGCGTGGTTCTCAAACGTATGATGGTTCGCGCAGCGTCGAAAGTCGCTGAGCGCTACGGCGTACAGGCGCTGGTAACCGGTGAAGCACTGGGCCAGGTGTCCAGCCAGACGCTGACCAACCTGCGTCTGATCGATAACGTTTCTGACACACTGATCCTGCGCCCGCTTATCTCCCATGATAAAGAGCACATCATCAATCTGGCGCGTGAAATTGGTACCGAGGACTTTGCCCGTACCATGCCGGAATACTGCGGTGTGATTTCAAAAAGCCCGACGGTGAAAGCGATCAAAGCGAAGATTGAGGCCGAAGAAGAAAACTTCGATTTCTCTATCCTCGATAAAGTGGTTGAAGAAGCGAACAATATCGATATTCGCGATATCGCCCAGCAGACGCAGCAGACCGTGGTAGAAGTGGAAACCGTGAGCGGTTTCGGCCCGAATGACGTAATCCTTGATATCCGTTCTGTGGATGAACAGGATGATAAACCGCTGAAGGTTGAAGGTGTGGACGTCGTTTCTCTGCCATTCTACAAGCTGAGCACTAAATTCGGCGATCTGGACCAGAGTAAAACCTGGCTGCTGTGGTGTGAACGCGGGGTGATGAGTCGCCTGCAGGCGCTTTATCTGCGCGAGCAGGGCTTTGAGAACGTGAAGGTGTATCGCCCGTAATTGAGTAAACACCGTGTTGTAGGCCGGATAAGGCGGTTACGCCGCCATCCGGCAATATAACGATATTATTCAAACCGCACGGGAAGCGTCTTCCCGTTCGACTCCCAGAGCCCCTGATAGACACCGTCTTTTAACTCTAGCGTTATCTTCTCTTGCGTTTGTTCAGCCGCAGATGTCTTCAGTTCATAATGTTGATTGTCGGCTGTGTCGCATTTGCCGGTCAATTCAATCGGTGCGCCAAATTTTTGGTAAAAGTAAGCCCCTTCAAAAAAATCACCGTATTTGCAGTCCACCTTCAACACAATACGCATGCTTTTTCCCAGTGTGCCGTACATGACTTTGCCGTCAATGCCGGGCGCTGGCGAAACTGGTGTTGTACTCTTTACGGTAGTCAGATATTGGCCGTACGGTGTGAGTCGATTTTGCAGTTCCGCGGTTGGGATTTTCGTTGTGAAATCACCCAACTCGTCGAGCGCACGGCTGGCGTGGTTGCTACAGCGTCCGTTCAGGAAAGCCAGATGGTCTTTTTGCAGGGAGAATTTGTCGATGTAGTACAAACCGTCGGTGTAGGTTGCGCACGATGCGTAGAATTCGGCATAGTTAAAATCTTCACCTTTCTCTTCTTTTATTTGTTCTGGTGTTTGCGAATTATGCGCCGTAACAAAGGTATCGATTTGGCCGCGGATATCTTTTCTGATACGGATGTTTAATTCGGCGATTGTAGCCCGGGAAAAGAGATCGTTAAGGGTAATTGCCGCACCGCTGGCTAAATCGAAGCTGATCGGCACATTGTACGACTCGCAATACGCCCCGCAACCTTCGACAAACATGTTGAGCGTCAGGATTTTTGCGTCGCGATACTCAACCGTGTAGTCAAGGTTTGCGGTGGGATTCATGGCTGATTTCGCAAACTGATTTACTGTGGCCTGTGGAGTATTACCCGGTAGCTGATTGATAAAGCTTGCGAAAATATAATCGTTAATGCGTTTTGCAACTTTGGGGTTATCCGTCGAGGAAAACCATGGCAAGCGATACTGCATTTCAGTGCTTCCGGGATAGCGATATTCAATACTCTTTATTTCGAGTTGCGTCGCTGTGGCATAACCGGAAAGGAGCAGTAAAGCCACTCCACTCAGATATCCTTTCATTATGATTCCTTATAAGGGAGTGGCTCGAAGATTTACTCGTAGTAGTTATAGATTCCCGCGGCCATCACCAGCTGTGACGCCACCTCGTGAGCTTTTTCGCGACTCACCAGAAGATCAATGATTTTCAAACCGAAATCAATGGAAGTCCCCGGTCCCTGGCTGGTTAACAGATTGACGCGCGGATCCCATACGACGCGCTTGTCCTGCCACTGGTCAGCGGGAATTTGGTCTTTCAGCGCCGGAAAACCGGTCATGTTACCGATGGGGAAAATATCGTGTGGGACGAGTACGGTGGCGGCCGCGGCGCAAATTGCCGCGACAATGCGCCCGGAACGATGAAACTGTTTCACGGTTTCGATAAGCAGCGGGCTGTCGCGGAAACACTCGGCGCCTTTAATACCGCCCGGTAGCACGATAATGTCGAAATCGCCGTCAGCAACTTCGACTAATGGCGCATCCGCCAGCAGCTTCACTCCGCGTGAGCACACGATCGTCAGGTCGCCATCGCTGGCGACGCTGGCAGTTGTGACCTTAATTCCGCCGCGCACCAGCAGATCGATAGTGGTGACCGCTTCGGTCTCTTCACTACCAGGGGCGAGACATACCAGTGCTTGAGCGTTCATACTCACTTTCCTTTCTCTTTACCATTTCAAACAGTTGGGCGTTTTCCGGGACGGCGATGCCGTGCGCGCGGGCGCGTTTTAACAAATAACCGGTAATGTAGTCGATCTCAGTATGGCGCAGGGCACGAATGTCTTGCAGCATTGATGAGATATTTTCCGCCGTACTGTCAATCACTTGCTCGACATAATAGCGTAAATCGTCCACAGATGTGTGGTGGCCTTCGCGTTCAATGACCGCGGCCACTTCCTCGCAGATGAGTGCTATTTTTTCAGGATGATGGCGTAACTCGCCGTTTGGGCAATTCCATAATGCGGTCAGCGGGTTAATGACGCAGTTGACGGCCAGCTTTCGCCACAGCTCGGCGCGAATAGTGTCGTGCCAGGCGACGTCCGGTAGCACCTCTTGCAGGACTTCAGCCAGATAACTGAAATCACCGTCTTGTTCACGTGCCGGACCAATGCGTGTTGTTCCCTGAGCGACATGAATGATGACGTTGCCGTCACGGCGTGCCGCGTGGGTGGTGGTGCCTATCAGCAGAGGTTGCTTAATGTTATGCAGCTCTTCAATTGTCCCCATGCCGTTGTGAATCAGCAGAATGGGAGTAGTTTCAGGCAGAATTGCGGCCAGGCTTTTTACCGCATCAGAAACCTGCCAGGCTTTCAGGGTGACCAGCAGCAGGTCGCTTTTTGCCAAAAAGTCGGGGTCGTTTGCCGTCAGGGATTCATTAAAAACTGACCCATCCGTGTCGATCAGGTTTACGCTGCAATAGGGTTGCGGTACGCGTAGCCACCCTTGCACCTCATGTCCATGTTTGCATAGCGCGGTAAGCCAAAGCTGTCCTAGCGCTCCACATCCCAGTACGGTAATTTTCATTCTTCCTCCTCACCTGCAACAGCACCAGGTGTTAATCCATATCGGCCGTACCCCATTATTGTTCGCAGGTATCAGTACCACGTACAATTAAAGGATACAGCCTAGTATAGCGCTGTCTGTTGGGTAACTTTGCAGGTATTATGCTTCGCATCAAAAATGAAGGGAGAGGAAAAGATGCCATCTTTCGATATTGTCTCTGAAGTTGATCTTCAGGAAGCCCGTAACGCGGTAGATAACGCCAGCCGCGAAGTGGAGTCACGCTTTGATTTTCGTGGCGTTGAAGCGACTTTTGAGCTGAATGAGTCAAATAAGACGATTAAGGTGCTGAGCGAGTCTGATTTTCAGGTCAATCAGTTGCTGGATATTCTGCGTGCCAAGCTGCTCAAACGCGGTATTGAAGGCACGTCGCTGGACGTACCTGAAACCTTCGTGCACAGTGGTAAAACCTGGTTTGTTGAAGCTAAGCTGAAACAAGGCATTGAAAGCGCAGTGCAAAAGAAAATCGTTAAGCTGATCAAAGACAGCAAACTGAAGGTGCAGGCGCAGATTCAGGGCGAAGAAATCCGTGTAACCGGCAAGGCGCGTGACGACCTGCAATCCGTCATGGCACTGGTTCGCGGCGGCGACCTCGGTCAACCGTTCCAGTTTAAGAACTTCCGCGATTAAGTCGTTATGTCAGATGGCGTAAGCCGCCATCTGACAAATCTCATCTTCACGCCTGGCTGATGGCCTGCTCAACCTCAAATCGATTCGTCACTTTGCTGTCGATTTTCACGTAGGCCGAATGTTCTTTCGCCACAATTAACACTTCGCTTATTCCTTCTTTTGCCAGCAGGCGCTGCTTCAGGGTGTCATCCGCAGCAATTTCAGGCGGGATTTCCACCCGCAGGCTGCTGACGTACGGCGGCTCTTTCATTGTACTCGCCACCAATAACCACACTGCCGCCAGAAGCGCACCGGCCAGGAATACGGCCTGACCATCAAACATTTCAACCACCCAACCGCCGAGCGAACCGCCAATCGCCACGCCAAGAAACTGGCTGGTGGAGTAAACGCCCATCGCCGTGCCTTTATAGCCAGCCGGAGACTCTTTACTGATAAGCGAGGGGAGGAGGGCTTCCATCAGGTTGAACGCGAGGAAGAATATCTGCACGCCCGCAATCAACCCCCAGAAACGCACGTTAGCGCTCCACAATACAATCTCTGCAATAAGAATCAGTAACACGCAGGCGAGGAACACGCGTTTCATCTTGCGCTTCACTTCGGCGTAAATGATGAACGGCACCACGGAAACAAAGGACAGCAGCATCGTCACCAGATAAATTTTCCAGTGCTCTGCTGCAGGGAAGCCTGCTTTCGCCAGTTGGCCTGGTAAAGCGACGAAGGTGGACATCAGCAATATGTGCAGACACATGATGCCAAAGTTGAGCTTCAGCAGTTTTGGCTCCGCCAGCACTTTGCTGAAGCTGCCTTTTACCATGCCCGACTCGCGGTTCAGCACGTGGGTAGTGCTATTGGGAACGACCCAAATGGTCAGCACGATACCCGTGGTAGCAAGGGCTGCAATCATCCAGAACAGCGCGTGTAGCCCCAGCGCATGGGTAACGATTGGTCCCAGCACCATCGCAATGGCGAAGGTGATACCAAAGCTGACGCCGATAAACGCCATCGCTTTGGTACGGTTTTGCTCACGGGTTAAGTCGGAAAGCAGCGCCATTACGGCAGCAGCAATCGCGCCAGAGCCTTGTAAAGCCCGACCAAGAATAATGCCCCAGATTGAATCGGAGAGAGCAGCAATTATGCTGCCGAGAACGAATACCGCCAGCCCGCCGACGATAAGTGGCTTACGACCAATGCGGTCAGAGAGCAGGCCAAAGGGGATTTGGAAAACGGCTTGCGCCAGACCATATATGCCGATGGCAAGGCCTATCAGCGCTTCGCTGGCACCCTGTAGCGCCATACCGTACGTGGTCAGAACCGGCAGGACCATAAACATGCCAAGCATGCGCAACGAGAATACGGTCCCTAAACCCCAGGTGGCGCGCAACTCACCGGGCGTCATTTTGTAATCGTTCATTCCCACCTCTGTATTAATTTCGCGCCTAGTGTAAAGCGCTAAGCAGGCTGGGTAAATATGCGCTTTATTAACAAATGTTGGGGTTGTGAGGGGCGTCGGCTGGAGACGAAAATGCCGGATAGCGATCTGAACGTAACTTATCCGGCCTACAAGCTATGTGCTTTTTTGTAGGCCGGATAAGGCGTCAGCCGCCATCCGGCATAGAAGGTGTGACGATTAACTTACCAGACGTAAGTCAGCAGGTTCTGCGAGTTTGGCACCATAAAGTCGACCGACATCATCACGCTGAGCGCGGTAATGGCGATGATGGAGAAACCGAACAGCTTGCGCGCCCAGACTCTGTCATCTTCCACTTTATAACCACGCAGCGCCATGCCCAACCACCAGACGCTCACCGCCGCGGCAACAATCAGGTATTTATAACCTGCATAGCCGCCCAGGGTTAGCATCAGCGTGGCGATAGCAAACGCCACGATGTACAGCGTGATATGGTTCTTCGCGACCGAAATACCTTTCACCACCGGCAGTACAGGGATGTTGGCAGCCTGATAATCCTTGAAGCGGAAAATCGCAATCGCGTAAGAGTGCGGCATCTGCCACAGGCTGAAAATAGCCAGCAGAATCAATGCACCGCTATCGAACTCACCGGTTACGGCACAGTAGCCAATCACCGGCGGCGCAGCGCCGGAGAGTGAGCCAATCAGCGTGCCATAAACGGAATGGCGCTTCATGTACAGGCTATAAACGCCCACATAGACCACGAAGCCCATTACCCCCAGCCAGCAGGCCAGAGGGTTCGCGCCAAACCACAGCAGCATAAAGCCAGCAATACCCAGCAGGGTGGCGTATACCAGCGAGACCGCAGGGGAAATCAGACCTTTAACCAGCACGCGGTTTTTGGTCCTCTCCATCTTCCTGTCGATATCCCTGTCGATGTAGTTGTTAAATACACAACCCGACGCCACAACCAGTGACACCCCAACCAGCGTGTAGATAAACAGGGGATAATCAATGCTGCCTTTCGAGGCCAGCAGGAATCCCCCAATCACCGAGATCAGGTTGCCAAAGATGATGCCTGGTTTCGTTACTTGCAGGTATTGCTTAAACATCATAATCGCCGCTCTTAGTGCATCATCATGTTGTAGTTAAGGTTCCACATAATCCAGATGGAGCCCACAACCAGGATGGCGATGATTAGCACAGTAAAGACAAAGGCCGTCATGTTCCAACCTTCATCAGATTTGCTATTCATGTGCAGGAAGCACACCAGGTGCACCAGAATCTGTACCACTGCCATTGCCAGAATAGTTCCCAGAATGACGGCCGGTGAGGCAGAACCTGTCATCACCATCCAAAACGGAATGACCGTCAGGATGATCGACAGAATAAAACCTGTCATGTAGGTTTTTACGCTGCCATGGGATGCGCCGCCGCTCTCGTTAGAATGACTCATTACATCGCCCCCATCAGATAAACAACAGTGAACACACAGATCCACACCACATCCAGGAAGTGCCAGAACAGGCTCAGGCACATGATGCGGGTACGGTTAGTACTGGTCAGACCGCGACGAGCAACTTGCACCATCAGCACCGCCATCCAGATAAGACCGGAGGTGACGTGCAGACCGTGCGTACCGACCAGCGCGAAGAACGCAGACAGGAAGCCGCTGCGATCCGGGCCCATACCGTTAACAATCAGGTGATGGAATTCATAGAGTTCCATCCCGATGAATCCGGCACCGAACAAGAAGGTCAACGCCAGCCAGGAGATAACCTGGCTCTTGTTGTTCTTGTACATGGCAATCGCTGCCATGCCGTAAGTAATGGAGCTGAATAACAGCAGGAATGTTTCAACCAGAACGAACGGCAGTTCAAAAATGTCCTTACCTGTCGGGCCACCTGCGGTGCCGTTCACCAGAACGGCATAGGTTGCAAACAGAATAGAGAACAGAATGCAGTCGCTCATCAGGTAGACCCAGAATCCGAAGATCTTGGTCTGGCCTGCATCGTGGTGCCCGTGTTCGTGCGCGTGGGCAGTCGCGTGCGTTAAAGTATCAGTTGCCATTTTTCAGCCCTGCCTTAGTAATCTCATCGAAATGCTGGTTTTCCAGTTTTTCGACTTCCGGGACCGGCACGTAGTAATCCACGTCTTCATCAAAGCTTTTCACAATCCAGCTGATGATCATGCCTGCGAAGCTTGCAATCGCCAGCCACCAGATATGCCAGATCATGGCGAAACCAAACAGTGTTGCGAAGGCGGTAATGACGATACCGGCACCGCTGTTCTTCGGCATATGAATTTCTTCATAGTGCGCAGGCTGCTTGTACGCTTCACCTTTTTCTTTCATTTCCCAGAAGGCATCACGCTCGTGAACGTGCGGCACAACGGCAAAGTTATAGAACGGAGGCGGGGAAGAGGTTGCCCACTCCAGCGTACGACCTCCCCATGGGTCACCGGTCAGGTCACGGTTCTGCTCGCGGTCGCGAATAGAAACGAAGATCTGAATCAGCTGGCACAGGATACCCAGTGCAATCAGCGCGGCGCCGCAGGCGGCAACGACCAGCATCGGATGGAACTGTGGATCAATCTGCTGGCTGAGGCGACGGGTCATACCCATGAAGCCCAGCACGTACAGTGGCATAAATGCTACGAAGAAGCCGATGATCCAGAACCAGAATGCGCGTTTACCCCAGGTTTCGTTCAGCGTGAAGCCAAACGCTTTTGGCCACCAGTAGGTCATACCAGCGAAGCATCCAAATACAACGCCGCCGATGATAACGTTATGGAAGTGCGCAATCAGGAACAGACTGTTGTGCAGAACGAAGTCCGCACCCGGCACCGCCAGCAGTACACCGGTCATGCCGCCGACTGAGAAGGTGACGATAAAGCCAATCGTCCACAGCATTGCTGAGTGGAATACGATACGGCCCTGATACATAGTGAACAGCCAGTTGAAGATCTTCACCCCAGTCGGGATGGCGATAATCATGGTGGTGATACCGAAGAAGGCGTTTACGTTAGCGCCCGCACCCATGGTGAAGAAGTGGTGTAGCCAAACAACGAACGACAGAACGGTGATACACACGGTTGCCCACACCAGAGAGGTGTAACCAAACAGACGTTTACGTGAGAAGGTTGCCGCGATTTCGGAGAACACACCGAAGACTGGCAGAACCAGAATGTACACTTCCGGATGGCCCCAGGCCCAAATCAGGTTGATGTACATCATCATGTTGCCGCCCATATCGTTGGTAAAGAAATGGGTGCCCAGATAGCGATCCAGGGTCAGCAACGCGACGGTAACCGTCAGGATTGGGAAAGAAGCGATGATCAGGATGTTCGCGCACAGAGATGCCCAGCTAAACACCGGCATCTTGAACATGGTCATTCCTGGCGCACGCATCTTAATGATGGTCACAAAGAAGTTGATACCGGTCAGGGTTGTACCAATACCGGACAACTGGACTGCCCATATCCAATAGTCGACCCCGACGCTTGGACTGTACTCTATTCCCGAAAGTGGCGGATACGCCAGCCAACCGGTCTGCGCGAATTCACCCACGCCCAGAGAAAGGTTAACCAGGATTACGCCGACAACGGTGAACCAGAAGCTCAGGTTGTTCAGGAACGGGAATGCAACGTCACGTGCGCCGATCTGCAGCGGAACCACCAGGTTCATCAGACCGATAACAAATGGCATTGCCACGAAGAAGATCATAATCACGCCGTGAGCCGTGAAGATCTGGTCGTAGTGGTGAGGAGGCAGGAAGCCCGCTTCACCTGCAGAAGCCAGCGCTTGCTGACTACGCATCATGATGGCGTCGGCAAAGCCACGAATCAACATGACGATTGCGACGATGACATACATGATGCCAAGGCGTTTGTGGTCAACAGAAGTCAGCCACTCTTTCCACAGGTAGGTCCACTTACCGAAGTAAGTGATAAGGCCCAGTAAGGCCGCACCACCGATGATAATGGCAGCAATCGTAACCATGACAATAGGTTCATGGAACGGAACTGCATCCAGCGTCAATTTTCCGAACATCGTATTCTTCCTCGGCCCCTTAGTGAGCGGATTCCGCGTGGCTCATGTCCATGCCTTCCATGCCTTCGTGTGCGCTGTGCTCACCTTCGGGTTGGGTCATGTCCATGCTCTTACCGTGAGCCATAAATTTGTTAATAACGTCTTTAAACAAATCCGGTTTCACGTTGGAGAAGTATTCCACCTGGTTGTATTCGCTTGGCGCAGCCACTTTCTCGAACGCTGCCATGTCGCTCATGGTGTTCGTGGACTGTTTAGCTTTAGCAACCCATTGGTCGAATTCGGCGCGGTCCTTTGTTGCGATAGCCTTGAACTTCATACCGGAGAAGCCTGGTCCGCTATAACTTGCGGAGATACCATCATAAGTACCGACTTCGTTGGCGATCAGATGCAGTCGAGTCTGCATACCGGCCATGGCATAAATCTGGCTACCCAGACGCGGGATAAAGAAGGAGTTCATCACGGAGTTGGAAGTCACTTTGAATTCAACCGGAGTATTCGCCGGGAAGGCGATTTCATTCACGGTAGCGATACCCTGTTCCGGATAGATGAAGAACCATTTCCAGTCCATGGAAACCACTTCGATGGTAATGGGCTTCTCGTCATGCGCCAGCGGTTTGCTTGGCTCAAGAGCGTGAGTGGTTTTCCAGGTCAGGACGGCAAGGAAAATGATGATTAAGATCGGCACCGTCCAGACCACAGCTTCCACTTTATTGGAGTGTGACCAGTTCGGGCTGTACTTCGCATCTTTATTGCTTGCACGATACTTCCAGGCAAAACCAACAGCCATCAAGATGGCGGGAATAACGACAATCAACATCAGGCCAAATGCCGTCAGTATCAATGACCGTTGTTCCAGTCCAATCTGTCCTTTAGGGTCAAGCAGCGCAGAATTACAGCCACTGAGTAATGCAGTGCCTGCAATTAATGACAACCATCCCAAACTTTTATTGTATTTCCTGAGTCTCATTTAACGACCTCAATTCCACGGGACCGGGTGGCGTTTAAAGTGTGAGGGCATTTTACGGGAAGGTTACATTACTGTAAACATCTCTAGATCTGTGTTACTGGGTTCTGCCGTGCATGTCACATATGTTGCAATATATGTCGCTTTGGCTTTAAGAACCTGTTGCAACATCACGTTATAACGAAAGCGGGCGGGTGGGGGGCGTACTGAGGGCAATTGGTATAACCAATACGAAAATAAAACAATTGTTTAACAATTGATTATCAATAAAGGGACAATTGAGGAACAAAAAATAAATCTTTCGTGGCTGAATCGAGTAAGGAAAATAGTATATATAAAAGGCGTCAATAATTTCCAAATTCTTTGGCGCACAAAATAACAAATATTATTTTTAGCAGTTGTTGCTTATTTCGCCGTTATAATTACGTAGGGTGATTACAACGGCGATATTAATGCGGTTTTTTTACGCCAGACGTGTTTTTCGCAGTGCCAGATAATCCAGCAATCCACCAAAAACGACCCCGCAGACTGCGACCACCACCGAGACTTCAAGCAGTTCTGGCAGGAAGGAGAAGTTGGTGTAATCCAGCGCGTTCATGGTTAACAGCAGCAGCCAAACCAGCAGCAGGCAGCAGCCCGCAACCAGCGTCATTAATGCCAGACTGTACGCCCCACGAAATTCCGTGCGTGGAATAAAGCTTTCATTTTGCCAGCTATGTTCCAGAGTCTGGCGGCATACCAGCAGCAGTATCAGACCAGGAATCGCGGCAAACACCGAGAACAGATAAAACGTCGGCCAGCCGTGTGCTTCGACAAACCAACCCGCTACCGGGCCAACGTAAACGCGGCCAACGGCAGAAAGCGCGGAGAGGAGGGCGAACTGGGTCGCTGAGAAGGACTTATTGCACAGCGTCATTAATAAGGCGACAAATGCTGCCGTGCCCATTCCACCGCACAGGTTTTCAAAGAAGACGGCCGCCGCCATGCTAAACATGTGTTTGTCCGTGATGGACAGTAGCCAGTAGCCCGCATTCGACGCCCCTTGCAGGATGCCGAAAATAAGCAATGCGCGGAACAGCGAAAGGCGCTGCATCAGGATCCCGCCGTACAGCGCGCCAACAATGGTGGCCAGTAGCCCCAGTGTTTTATTCACCACGCCAACTTCACCGGCATCAAACCCAACGCCGCGGATTAAAAAGGTGGTGGTCAGGCTCATGGCAAAGGCATCCCCGAGCTTATACAGCACAATAAGCAGTAAGATCAGCCAGGCGTTGTTACGACCAAAGAAGTCGCGCAGCGGAGCCGCAACCGCCTGTTCCAGCGTTTTAGGCACCGGAATGGTGTCAGTCGGTTCGGGTGCTAACAGGGTGGCGATGATACAAGGAATCAACAGCGCAGCCATCAGCCAGTACATCCCTTGCCAGCCCAGCCAGCGATCGGCCATCCACAGGGCCAGTCCGCCTGAAACCAGCATCCCTAATCGATAGCCCAGCACGCTGATCGCCGCGCCGGTGCCGCGGTCTTCTGCGGGCAATACGTCGGTTTTCCAGGCATCAAAGACGATATCCTGCGATGCCGAGCAAAAAGCGATCACTACTGCGAGTGCGGCCATCCAGCGTAACTGTGTGCCAGGCTCCAGAAAGCCCATCGCGGCGATAGAAATTAACAACAGCACCTGGGTCGCCAGCAGCCAGCCGCGACGTCGACCTAAAAACGGTGGCGTGTAACGGTCCATCAACGGGGACCAGAGAAACTTAAATACGTAGGCCTGACCGACCAGGGAAAAGAAACCGATGGTTTTAAGATCGATATTCTCGACCGTCATCCATGCCTGAAGCGTACCGGAGGTGAGTGCGAGCGGTAAACCGGAGGCGAACCCCAGAATGAGCAGGATAGCTGAGCGTGGCTGCTGAAAAATACGTAAGTAATGACTGGACATGGGCTTCTATAGGCCCGACGAACGCCGGGCCATATGGGCAGAAATTAACGAGCGTTCTGCTTGATGAAATCGTGAACGCTGGTGTCCTGAGACATATCAGCGATGGTATCGGTCAGTACGCTGTTAACGGCATTAGCGATATTTTTGTTAGAGGCCTGCAGAGCACCTTCAACAGAATAGCTTGCACGGTAGTTTTTGGTCATCTTGTTGCCGTTGGCGGCGGTCGCGATGATGGCGATGTCTGCTTTGGTAGCGATGTTATAGCGCACGCTACCCTGAGACACGTCAGCATACAGCTGGTTAACAATGATTTGCAGGTTGACTGCACCGTTTGGTCCAATCATATAACCACGTGCGGTCATCTGTTTTTCCAGCACTTCTTGCAGCAGGAAACGCAGATCGCGGGATGCGGTCAGGGTAACCAGTTGGTTGTCACGGGTGACTTTTGCCAGCGCTTGATCCTGGCGCTGGTCGGCACCATTGATGCTAACGGTCACACCCATCAGGCTCGGGTCCTGCTGCGGCAGGGTAATTTTCGGGGAGACTTCAATAGTGGTCGGCGGCGTTGCGCATCCAGCTAACATAAACAGTGCGACAAACGGGACGAGGATTTTTTTAAACATGCCAGGGCTCTCAGCGAATCTAAATTGTATGGTTAGAGAAAATTCCCGCCATCATAACATCGCCAACGATGAGGGGAAGTGGGTAACGCATGTAAATTCATTGTGTTGTCCGTTTTATGACTTTGTAGAGACTATAAACGGACTTTTTGCAATAAATTGGAGTGAGGAATCAGTGAACTTCATCCGTTTGAATGAGAAAATCAGACAAGCGCTAATTTTTTGTTGCTAAGGTGTAATGAAAACGGTAAAAGCGGCTAGTATTTAAAGGGATGGGTGACATCTCAGCGTTGTCGGAGGAAAAATTTCATGATGATTCGTGAGCAAATAGAAGAAAAATTAAGGGCAGCGTTCGAACCCGTGTTCCTCGAAGTTGTGGATGAAAGCTATTGTCACAATGTCCCGGCTGGTTCTGAAAGCCACTTTAAGGTTGTACTGGTTAGCGATCGCTTTACAGGTGAACGTTTTCTTAATCGTCATCGGATGATTTACAGCACATTAACGGCGGAACTTTCCACAACCGTTCATGCGCTTGCCCTGCATACCTACACTATTAAGGAGTGGGAAGCGTTGCAGGATACGATTTTTGCATCGCCTCCGTGTCGTGGCGCGGGAAGCATCGCGTAAAAACGGATTTGCAACAACCGACGCTTTTCCAGTATGTTGCTACAGATTATGTGAAAGCGGCCTGCGGGCCGTTTTGTTTTGTCTGAATTCTGGGGCAGTCGTACAGTATTCAGACAAAAATTAGCCGGGAATTGTGAAAAAAGCCGCAGCAACGCGCGATAACCGTTCTCGACTCATAAAAGTGATGCCGCTATAATGCGCGTCTTATTTTTCGGAATGTCTTCGGGATGATTCTGACGACAGGGAATGTGATTGCTTATGAGAACATCCCAGTTCCGCGAAGCCAACAACCTGTGCTTGCGGAGAAGAGTTGACCGAGCACTGTGATTTTTTGAGGTAACAAGATGCAAGTTTCAGTTGAAACCACTCAAGGCCTTGGCCGCCGTGTAACGATTACTATCGCTGCTGACAGCATCGAGACCGCTGTGAAAAGCGAGCTGGTCAACGTAGCGAAGAAAGTGCGTATTGACGGTTTCCGCAAAGGAAAAGTACCGATGAATGTTGTTGCTCAGCGTTATGGCGCGTCTGTTCGCCAGGACGTTCTGGGTGACCTGATGAGCCGCAACTTCGTTGACGCGATCATCAAAGAAAAAATCAATCCGGCTGGCGCACCGAACTACGTTCCGGGCGAATACAAACTGGGTGAAGATTTTACTTACGCGGTAGAGTTCGAAGTTTACCCGGAAGTTGAGCTGACTGGCCTGGAAGCAATCGAAGTTGAAAAACCGGTTGTTGAAGTTACCGACGCTGACGTTGACGTAATGCTGGACACCCTGCGCAAGCAGCAGGCTACCTGGAAAGACAAAGACGGCGCTGCTGATGCAGAAGACCGTGTAACCATCGACTTCACCGGTTCTGTAGACGGCGAAGAGTTCGAAGGCGGCAAAGCGTCTGACTTCGTACTGGCGATGGGCCAGGGTCGTATGATCCCGGGCTTTGAAGAAGGCGTTAAAGGCCACAAAGCTGGCGAAGAGTTCACTATCGACGTGACCTTCCCAGAAGAGTACCACGCTGAAAACCTGAAAGGTAAAGCTGCGAAGTTCGTTATCAACCTGAAGAAAGTTGAAGAACGCGAACTGCCGGAACTGACTGAAGAATTCATCAAACGTTTCGGCGTTGAAGATGGTTCCGTAGCAGGTCTGCGCGCTGAAGTCCGTAAAAACATGGAACGCGAGCTGAAAGGCGCTGTGCGTAACCGCGTTAAGTCTCAGGCGATCGAAGGTCTGGTAAAAGCTAACGACATCGACGTTCCGGCTGCACTGATCGACAGCGAAATCGACGTTCTGCGTCGTCAGGCTGCACAGCGTTTCGGTGGCAACGAGAAACAAGCTCTGGAACTGCCGCGTGAATTGTTCGAAGAACAGGCTAAGCGTCGCGTAGTTGTTGGTCTGCTGCTGGGCGAAGTGATTCGTACCAACGAACTGAAAGCTGACGAAGATCGCGTTAAAGGCCTGATCGAAGAGATGGCTTCTGCTTACGAAGATCCGAAAGAAGTTGTTGAGTTCTACAGCAAAAACAAAGAGCTGATGGACAACATGCGTAACGTCGCTCTGGAAGAGCAGGCTGTTGAAGCCGTTCTGGCGAAAGCGAAAGTGACTGAAAAAGCCACTTCCTTCAACGAACTGATGAACCAGCAGGCGTAATTCGTCGCTTTTTTAGCTCGAATTTCGTACGCAAGCCCGTCACCTTTTGGTGGCGGGTTTTTTTTTGTCACGCATTTTGCATGGGAAGAGTGCGAAAACAGCGTTTCAGTGTTAGCGTTACAACAAAAGATTGTTATGCTTGAATTATGGCGATGTCGTACCCATTACTGAGGGACTAGCTGATAATCCGTCCATAAGGTTACAATCAGCACAGCAGGTTTTTTCAAATTTTATCCAGGAGACGGAAATGTCATACAGCGGCGAACGAGATAACTTTGCACCCCATATGGCGCTGGTGCCGATGGTCATTGAACAGACCTCACGTGGTGAGCGCTCTTTTGATATCTATTCTCGTCTACTTAAGGAACGCGTCATTTTTCTGACCGGCCAGGTCGAAGACCATATGGCTAACCTGATCGTGGCGCAGATGCTGTTCCTGGAAGCAGAAAACCCAGAAAAAGATATCTACCTGTACATCAACTCCCCTGGTGGAGTGATCACTGCCGGGATGTCTATCTATGACACCATGCAGTTTATTAAGCCGGACGTCAGCACTATTTGTATGGGCCAGGCGGCCTCAATGGGTGCGTTCCTGCTGACCGCCGGGGCGAAAGGCAAACGTTTTTGCCTGCCTAACTCTCGCGTCATGATCCACCAGCCTCTGGGCGGTTACCAGGGCCAGGCAACGGATATTGAAATTCATGCCCGTGAAATCCTGAAGGTAAAAGGGCGCATGAACGAACTTATGGCGCATCATACGGGTCAATCTCTTGAGCAGATTGAACGTGATACCGAGCGCGATCGCTTCCTCTCCGCTTCTGAAGCGGTAGAGTACGGTCTGGTCGACTCGATTTTGACCCATCGTAATTAATGCCCAGTGCGCAGGTGTGCCGCTATAATTACCTGGAGCGGCACAACGCTGACTAGCGTCTTGCGCCTGAGAATGGCATTTGCGTCGTCGTGTGCGGCACAAAGAACAAAGAAGAGGTTTTGACCCATGACAGATAAACGCAAAGATGGCTCGGGCAAATTGTTGTACTGCTCTTTTTGCGGCAAAAGCCAGCATGAAGTGCGTAAGCTGATTGCCGGTCCATCCGTGTATATCTGCGACGAATGTGTTGATTTATGCAACGACATCATTCGCGAAGAGATTAAGGAAGTAGCACCGCACCGTGAACGCAGTGCGCTGCCGACGCCACATGAAATTCGCAACCACCTGGACGATTACGTTATCGGTCAGGAGCAGGCGAAGAAAGTGCTGGCGGTCGCGGTATACAACCATTACAAACGTCTGCGCAACGGCGACACCAGCAATGGTGTTGAGTTGGGCAAAAGTAACATCCTGCTGATTGGCCCGACGGGTTCCGGTAAAACGCTGCTGGCTGAAACGCTGGCGCGCCTGCTGGACGTTCCGTTCACTATGGCTGATGCCACCACGCTGACCGAAGCCGGTTATGTGGGTGAAGATGTTGAAAATATTATTCAGAAGCTGTTGCAGAAATGCGATTACGACGTGCAGAAAGCACAGCGTGGGATCGTCTATATCGATGAAATCGACAAGATTTCTCGTAAGTCTGATAACCCGTCCATTACCCGTGACGTTTCCGGCGAAGGCGTACAGCAGGCGCTGTTGAAACTGATCGAAGGTACGGTTGCTGCCGTGCCGCCGCAGGGTGGTCGTAAACATCCTCAGCAGGAATTCCTGCAGGTTGATACCTCCAAGATCCTGTTTATCTGCGGTGGTGCCTTTGCCGGTCTGGATAAAGTGATTGCTAACCGTGTTGAAACCGGCTCCGGCATTGGTTTTGGCGCAACGGTAAAAGCGCAGTCTGATAAAGCCAGCGAAGGTGAACTGCTGTCGCAGGTCGAACCGGAAGATCTGATCAAATTTGGTCTGATCCCTGAGTTCATCGGTCGTCTGCCGGTTGTGGCAACGCTGAGCGAGCTGAGCGAAGAAGCGTTGATCCAGATCCTCAAAGAGCCGAAAAACGCCCTGACCAAGCAGTACCAGGCGCTGTTCAATCTTGAAGGTGTCGATCTGGAATTCCGTGAGGAAGCGCTGGATGCGATCGCTAAGAAAGCGATGGCGCGTAAAACCGGTGCTCGTGGTCTGCGTTCTATCGTCGAAGCCGCGCTGCTCGACACCATGTACGATCTGCCTTCTATGGAAGACGTCGAAAAAGTGGTGATCGATGAGTCGGTGATTGGCGGTCAGAGCAAGCCATTGCTGATTTACGGTAAGCCGGAAGCGCAGCAGGCATCTGGCGAATAATTCATCAATTCATACAGACATTTAATTAAAAAGGGGGGATTTTATCTCCCCTTTTATTTTTCCGTAAACATGGCGTTGAATGTGTGGGAAACATCCCCATATACTGACATACATGTTAAAGGTGGTGTGAAGCACAGTCGTACCACCTGATTACCTGGCGGAAACTAAACTAAGAGAGAGCTCTATGAATCCTGAGCGTTCTGAACGCATTGAAATCCCCGTATTGCCGTTGCGCGATGTGGTGGTTTATCCGCACATGGTCATACCCTTATTTGTAGGGCGGGAAAAATCTATCCGTTGTCTGGAAGCGGCTATGGACCATGATAAAAAAATCATGCTGGTCGCACAGAAAGAAGCGTCAACGGATGAGCCGGGTGTAAACGATCTTTTCACCGTCGGGACCGTGGCCTCTATTTTGCAGATGCTGAAACTGCCTGACGGCACCGTAAAAGTGCTGGTCGAGGGGTTACAGCGTGCGCGTATTTCTGCGCTGTCTGACAACGGCGAGCATTTCTCTGCGAAAGCAGAGTACCTTGACTCGCCTGCTATTGATGAGCGCGAACAGGAAGTGCTGGTGCGTACCGCTATTAGCCAGTTCGAAGGCTATATCAAGCTGAACAAGAAAATTCCACCAGAAGTGCTGACGTCGCTGAACAGCATTGACGATCCTGCACGTCTGGCGGATACCATCGCTGCACACATGCCGCTGAAGCTGGCTGACAAGCAGTCCGTGCTGGAGATGTCCGACGTTAACGAACGTCTGGAATATCTGATGGCGATGATGGAGTCTGAAATCGATCTGCTGCAGGTTGAGAAACGCATTCGCAACCGCGTGAAAAAGCAGATGGAAAAATCTCAGCGCGAGTACTATCTGAACGAGCAGATGAAAGCTATTCAGAAAGAACTCGGTGAGATGGACGATGCACCGGACGAAAACGAAGCGTTGAAGCGTAAAATCGACGCGGCGAAAATGCCGAAAGAGGCAAAAGAGAAAGCGGAAGCAGAACTGCAGAAGCTGAAAATGATGTCTCCTATGTCGGCGGAAGCGACCGTGGTGCGTGGCTACATCGACTGGATGGTACAGGTGCCGTGGAATGCGCGTAGCAAGGTCAAAAAAGACCTACGTCAGGCGCAGGAAATCCTCGATACCGACCATTATGGTCTGGAGCGTGTCAAAGACCGTATTCTTGAGTATCTCGCGGTTCAAAGCCGTGTAAATAAAATCAAGGGGCCGATCCTGTGTCTGGTTGGACCGCCGGGGGTAGGTAAAACCTCTCTGGGGCAGTCCATCGCTAAGGCAACTGGGCGTAAATACATCCGTATGGCGCTGGGCGGCGTGCGTGATGAAGCCGAAATTCGCGGTCACCGCCGGACCTATATCGGTTCTATGCCGGGTAAACTGATCCAGAAAATGGCCAAAGTGGGCGTTAAAAACCCGCTGTTCCTGCTTGATGAGATCGACAAAATGTCTTCCGACATGCGTGGCGATCCGGCTTCCGCACTGCTCGAAGTGCTGGATCCAGAGCAGAACGTGGCGTTCAGCGATCACTACCTGGAAGTGGACTACGATCTCAGCGATGTGATGTTTGTTGCGACCTCTAACTCCATGAATATTCCGGCACCGTTGCTGGATCGTATGGAAGTGATCCGTCTGTCCGGTTATACCGAAGACGAAAAGCTGAACATTGCCAAACGTCACCTGTTGCCGAAACAGATTGAGCGTAATGCGCTGAAAAAAGGTGAGCTGACGGTCGACGATAGCGCCATTGTGGGCATTATTCGTTACTACACTCGTGAAGCAGGCGTGCGTAGTCTGGAACGTGAAATCTCTAAACTGTGCCGTAAAGCGGTGAAACAGCTGCTGCTGGATAAATCGCTGAAACATATTGAGATCAATGGCGACAATCTGCACGACTATCTGGGTGTACAGCGCTTTGACTATGGCCGCGCGGATAACGAAAACCGCGTTGGTCAGGTGACGGGTCTGGCGTGGACGGAAGTTGGCGGCGATCTGCTGACTATCGAAACCGCCTGCGTACCGGGTAAAGGTAAGTTGACCTACACCGGTTCTCTGGGTGAAGTCATGCAGGAGTCGATTCAGGCTGCGCTGACCGTGGTGCGCGCGCGTGCGGAAAAACTGGGTATTAACCCGGACTTTTACGAAAAACGCGACATCCACGTTCACGTACCTGAAGGGGCGACGCCGAAAGACGGTCCAAGTGCGGGTATTGCTATGTGTACTGCGCTGGTGTCTTGTCTTACCGGTAACCCAGTTCGCGCCGACGTAGCGATGACGGGTGAGATCACCCTGCGTGGTCAGGTTCTGCCTATCGGTGGTTTGAAAGAAAAACTGCTGGCGGCACACCGTGGCGGCATTAAGACGGTCTTAATTCCCGATGAGAACAAACGTGACCTGGAAGAGATTCCGGACAACGTAATTGCCGATCTTAATATTCACCCGGTGAAACGTATTGAGGAAGTTCTGACTCTTGCGTTGCAAAATGAACCCTCTGGAATGCAGGTTGTGACGGCAAAATAGTGACCTCGCGCAAAGAGCATTAATAAAAACAGGGCTGGCAGGCCATTTCGGGCTTGCCAGCCTTTTTTTGTATAGCTAATTTAGATAACGGATTAGGCTTGCCATCATTAACGGGTGTTGTAAGGGCATGGCAGGCCTGATATAACTGCTGCGCGGTCGCACTTTGAAGGATTCAGGTGCGATATAAATTATAAAGAGGAAGAGAAGAGTGAATAAATCTCAACTGATCGACAAAATTGCTGCAGGGGCTGATATCTCTAAAGCTGCGGCTGGACGTGCGTTAGATGCAATTATTGCTTCTGTTACCGAATCTCTGAAAGAAGGTGATGACGTAGCGCTGGTAGGTTTTGGTACTTTTGCCGTTAAAGAGCGTGCTGCCCGTACTGGTCGCAACCCGCAAACAGGTAAAGAGATCACCATCGCCGCGGCTAAAGTACCGGGCTTCCGTGCAGGTAAAGCACTGAAAGACGCGGTAAACTAAGTGATTTCCCCTTTGGGGATGTGACGAAGTACAAGGGCGCATCGACTGATGTGCCTTTTTTATTTGTAATTCCGGTACTTTCTACGCGTTGTGGGCTGACAATTGCCCCTGTTTCTTGTCACAATAGACCTTTGTGCGCAGCGTTCAGGAAACGCTATGCTGCGTGAAGCATATATACTCAAAATCCTTGTTGCCGTTGTTGTCATCAACGCGGGGGCAGCAGAGAGGATAACGCGTATAGTCATCTACAGCGGAGTGTGGTTACACCATGATGGACAGCTTACGCACGGCTGCTAACAGTCTCGTGCTCAAGATTATTTTCGGTATCATTATCGTGTCGTTCATTTTGACCGGCGTGAGTGGTTACCTGATTGGCGGGGGCAATAACTTCGCCGCCAAAGTGAATGGCCAGGAGATCAGCCGCGGGCAGTTCGAGAATGCGTTCAACAGCGAACGTAACCGCATGCAGCAACAGCTGGGCGATCAATACTCCGAGCTGGCCGCGAACGAAGGTTATATGAAAACGCTGCGTCAGCAGGTGCTGAATCGTCTTGTTGACGAAGCGCTGCTGGATCAGTATTCCCGCGAGCTTAAGCTCAACATCAGCGACGATCAGGTTAAACAGGCCATTTTCGCCACGCCTGCGTTCCAGGTGGACGGCAAGTTTGATAACAACCGCTACAACGCGATTGTCAATCAAATGGGAATGACTGCAGACCAGTACGCACAGGCATTACGTAATCAGCTCACGACACAGCAGCTGATTAACGGTGTTGCCGGTACGGACTTCATGCTGAAAGGCGAAACGGATGAACTGGCGGCGCTGGTCGCACAGCAGCGTATCGTGCGCGAGGCGACGATTGACGTTAACGCACTGGCCGCGAAGCAGTCTGTTACCGAGCAGGAAGTTGCCAGCTACTACGAGCAGAATAAAAACAACTTTATGACGCCGGAACAGTTCCGCGTGAGCTACATCAAGCTGGACGCTGCTGCTATGCAGGAGACGGCCAGCGATGCTGATATTCAGTCTTACTATGACCAGCATCAGGATCAGTTCACTCAGCCGCAGCGTAACCGCTACAGCATCATTCAGACCAAAACGGAAGATGAAGCCAAAGCGGTACTGGATGAGCTGAACAAAGGCGGTGACTTCGATGCGCTGGCGAAAGAAAAATCTGCCGATATCATCTCTGCTCGTAAAGGCGGTGATATGGGATGGCTGGAAGATTCCACTACCCCGGATGAGCTGAAAAATGCTGGTCTGAAAGAAAAAGGCCAACTGTCTGGCGTAATTAAGTCTTCCGTTGGTTTCCTCGTTGCGCGTCTTGACGACGTACAGCCTGCGCAAGTTAAACCGCTGAGCGAAGCCCGTGACGAGATTGCGGCAAAAGTGAAGCAGGAAAAAGCGCTGGATGCCTACTATGCGCTGCAGCAGAAAGTCAGCGACGCGGCCAGCAACGATAACGAATCTCTGGCGGGTGCAGAGCAGGCTGCGGGTATGAAAGCGGTTGAAACGGGCTGGTTTAGCCGTGACAGCCTGCCGGAAGAACTGAATTTCAAACCAGTCGCTGACATCATTTTCAATGGTGGTCTGGTTGGTGAGAACGGTACGCCTGGCAGTAACTCCGATATCATCACCGTGGACGGCGATCGTGCGTTCGTGTTGCGTATTGCAGAGCACAAAGCCGAAGCCGTGAAGCCACTGGCTGAAGTGAAAGAGCAGGTAACTGCGCTCGTTAAGCACAATAAAGCAGAGCAGCAGGCGAAGCTTGATGCCGATAAACTGCTGGCGGATCTGAAAGCCGGTAAAGGCGATGAAGCGATGAAAGCGGCGGGTCTGAGCTTTGGTGAGGCGAAAACGCTGAGCCGTACGGGTCAGGATCCGCTGAGCCAGGCTGCCTTTGGTCTGAGCCTGCCGGCGAAAGACAAACCGAGCTACGGCGTCGCGAACGACATGCAGGGTAACGTTGTTCTGTTGGCGTTGGACGAGGTGAAAGCTGGTTCTATGCCTGAAGCGCAGAAGAAAGCGATGGTTCAGGGGATCACTCAGAACAACGCGCAGATTGTCTTCGAAGCGCTGATGAGCAACCTGCGTAAAGCCGCAAAAATTAAAATCGGTGATGCGCTGGAACAGCAGCAATAACCGAGGCAGTTCGCAAAAAATTGCAAAAAGTTGTATCTACCAAAGGCCGCTTTCGCGGCCTTTTCCATTTCTGATATTTGCCGTTTGTCTGCCGTTCTGCACCTCGCTATCGTGATTCCACTGTTAACAAACAAGGAGAAAACAGTATGAAACATGGAATCAAAGCTCTGCTTATCACTCTTTCATTGACCTGCGCTGGTATGGCCCAAACCGCATTGGCGGCTGAGCCTGTCGCCAAAAGCCAGGCGACTCAAACCAAAGCGGAAAACCCAGGGGCGGCACAAAGCAAAGCCACACTGCCCGCTAAAGCAAGCGACGATGAGGGCACCAGGGTAAGCATCAACAGCGCTTCTGCGGAGGATTTAGCGCGAGTTATGAATGGCGTGGGTCTAAAGAAAGCGCAGGCGATTGTGAGCTATCGTGAGGAGTACGGGCCGTTTAAAACGGTGGATGATTTAAAACAGGTGCCGGGCATGGGCAGTTCACTGGTTGAGCGTAACCTGGCAGTTTTAACACTTTAATAACTTGCAGAGCGCTGAAAGTTTGCCAGACTGTAGAGGTCATACCAGTTATGACCTCTTTACTCAAAAGTCTGTTCCTATAAAAACAACGTAAGGCTCCTGCGCTATGCAAACACAAATCAAAGTCCGTGGTTTTCATCTTGATGTCTATCAGCACGTTAACAATGCCCGCTATCTGGAGTTTCTGGAAGAGGCCCGCTGGGATGGTCTGGAAAACAGCGACAGCTTTCAGTGGATGACCGCACACAACATCGCTTTTGTGGTCGTGAATATTAATATCAACTACCGGCGACCTGCGGTGCTGAGCGATCTGCTGACCATCACCAGTCAGGTTCAACAGTTAAATGGCAAAAGTGGCGTGTTAAACCAGACCATTACCCTGGAGCCGGAAGGGCAGGTGGTGGCAGACGCGCTGATTACGTTCGTCTGTATTGATTTGAAAACGCAAAAAGCGTTGCCGCTGGAAGGGGAGTTGCGCGAAAAACTGGAGCAGATGGTGCAGTAGTGGCTGCGACTGCCGGAAGGTGACGCTCAAGCGTCTTATCCGGCCTACATGAGTTGCTGCGACTGCCTGTAGGCCGGATAAGCAAAGCGCAATCCGGCAATACAATCACTTTAACCCGGTTTTCTGCTTCATTGCCGCCATCACTGCCGGTTTATCCGCCAGATAATGGTTCAGGCCGTTGGCACGCAGATTACACGCCGCACAGTGACCGCAACCGTCACCTTTGATGCCGTTATAGCAGGTCAGCGTTTCTTCGCGTACCAGGTCCAGCTTGCCCCAATAATCGGCCAGTGCCCAGGTTTCGGCTTTATCGATCCACATCAGTGGGGTTTCAAAGCGAATATCTTTCGCCATCCCCAGGCTTACAGCATGGTTCAGGGCTTTAACGAACTCATCGCGACAGTCCGGATAGCCGGAGAAATCGGTCTCACAAACGCCGGTAATGACCGCCTCTGCCTGCACCTGGTACGCGTAAATTGCTGCCAGCGTTAAGAACAGAATATTGCGTCCTGGCACAAAGGTATTGGGAATGCCGTTCGCATCCGGTTCGTAATCGGGTACCGGAATGTTATCGCGGGTCAGGCTGCTGACAGCCAGTTCACTGAGCAATGTGACATCAAGTACTTTGTGCGCCCGCGCGCCAAGTTTTAAGGCCAGGTCACGTGCGACATCAATCTCAGCGCGATGGCGCTGACCATAATCAAAGGTCACGCAGTGCACTTCATCATACTGATGCAGCGCTTGCGCCAGACAAGTCGTGGAGTCCTGACCTCCACTGAATACAACAACGGCACGTTTCATGGCTTTTCCTGACAAAATAACGAAGCCCTTATGGTAGCGCCTGGACGTGCCGTCGACCAGCTTCTTCACGCTGAAGGAGGTGGCAGCCAGGCTTCGGTAAACTCGAACCAGCCACGAGGATTCAGGCGTACGCCGTTCACGCCCGGTGGCGCGCTGATGCGATAGTGATAATTGAACAGTGGGGTCAGGGTAGCGTCATGCATTAGCGTGGCGAAAACTTGTTGTAAAGCAGCGTGGCGATCGTCCTCATCGGCCTGGATTTGAAGGGCATCCAGGGTCGTTTGCAAATGTGTGTATGCTGGCGCATTCAATACATGTGACCAGAGCTGATCGCAGCGCAACCACTGTTCGAGAGTATATTCAGGTGCCTCACCAATCAGCCTGTCGCCCATCATCAGGTCGGCCTGGGCTAAGGGATGATCGCCATCCCAGTTTTTAGCATTATGAAAAATAAGCGTTAATTCACAGCCGAGCAGCGCCAGCGCCTGGCGAAGCTGTTCAGCCATAGCGTGAAGTTCTACCGGCAGGTGATAAGCCAGCGTCAGCTTTTCCGGTAATGCCACCTCATCGAGTTCATCCCATTGTGGGATAGTCCATCCGGGGAGCAGTGCATTGCTTGGCGTGATCAGATTTTCATCCACTTCAAGCGTTTGTAGCAGGGAAGAACGGTGGATGATATTGATCAGTCTACGGGCCTGCTGCGTATTCAGGTGCGCGCTTTTTCTGAGCGTGAGATAGCAAAAACCAAGACTGATCCCGCTGCTTACCTGGCTTAGCATAGGCAACTCTTCGGGTTTACCAATCGCAATTTGCACCGGATGGCGACAGCTGGTGCCCAGATCCTGGGAGAAGAGCTGTGGGGTTATCCAGTATTCAATGGCTTTTAGCAGCGGATGACTCAGATGGTAGTGATCATGGCTCTCGATACGCACCAGCTCAGGAGTAAACAGCGTCAACCGGAACGGGCCGGTACCCACAAACGGGTGCTCAGGATGCGCCAGGTGACTGCTGTAGCTTGCCAGACGGTGCGCCAGCCAGAAGTCGGGACGATGCAGAATAAAGGTCAGACACTGGGGATGCGTCACCTCAATGCGCTTTACGCTGATAAACAGCTTATTCAGCGCGGGGAGTTCTAACAGCTTCAGCAACTGCTGATGTAGCTGTGAGCTGCTTACCGTATCACCGTTATGCCAATGCAGGGTGGAACGAATATAGAAATCCCAGTGCAGGCCGTCAGCGGAAATATTCCAGTGGTGGGCTAAGTCTCCACAAGGACGTTGCGTAGTGCTGTCAAACCGGGTCAGGCCAGAGAAAACTTGTCCGGCGAGGTGTTGCTCCGCGCGACCAGGGAGAAAACCGGGGTGCAAGGGGTCGAGCGGGCGGTAATAGGGGATACGTAGGGTTGGCGTGTCGTTTTGCCACTGACCGCCCATAAACGGTTGTAGCAGTGTTCTTAATTCGCCCGGAGCCAACTGAGCCAGTTCCAGTACGCTAAGCTGCTCTCCCTTTTGCAGCGCCTGTTCCATCATGGTGTTGCGCAGTGAATCTGGCGTCACTAAAAACCGCAGTTGCCCGCGTTTCCCGCGCCCCGACTGGGCATGCCACTCCAGCCAGCCCGCATCCTGCGCTTGCTTTAGCAGGGTACGCACATGGCGTTCGCTACAAAAACAGCGTTCGGCCAGTTCCCCGACGGTCACCGACTGCGGTTCGCCGTTCGAGGGCAGCCACAGGCGTTGGTACTGGTTCAGGCGATTAAGCAGACGCATTGATACTTTTTCCTTCAGGATGTCCGTTAACGGTTTATGCGTAGAGAAACCCGGAACAATTCATTTTATCTATTCACTATTACTTCCGTATATCTCAGGTGATACTGGATCACAAGTTAACCGCGTCACAGTGTGGAGAAAGAAATGGCTCGTCTGGCTGCATTTGATATGGATGGCACCCTTTTGATGCCGAATCACCATTTAGGTGACGAAACGCTTTCAACGCTGTCGCGCCTGCGTGAACGCGATATTACTCTGACATTTGCTACCGGCCGCCATGTGCTTGAGATGCGCCATATTTTAGGCTCTATCTCACTGGATGCCTTTTTGATTACGGGGAATGGCACGCGCATTCATTCTCTTGAGGGAAATGTGTTACACCGTCAGGATCTGGATCCGAATGTCGCGGATATTGTGTTACATCAGAAGTGGGATACTACGGCCAGCATGCATGTCTTTAATGACAATGGTTGGTTCACCGGACAAGAGATCCCCTCGCTGCTGCAGGCGCATGTGTATAGCGGATTTAGCTACCAGATCGTCGATGTGAAACGTATTCCGGCGCATCAGGTCACGAAAGTCTGTTTCTGCGGCGATCATGACTCTCTGATCCAATTGCGCATTCAACTGAATGAAGCGCTGGGTGAACAGGCGAATCTCTGTTTTTCCGCGTTTGATTGCCTTGAGGTGCTGCCGCTGGGCTGTAATAAAGGATCGGCATTGGCGGTGTTGAGCGACCATTTAGGTTATTCAATGGCCGAGTGTATGGCGTTTGGCGACGCTATGAACGATCGCGAAATGTTAGGCAGCGTTGGGCGCGGCCTGATTATGGGTAACGCGATGCCGCAACTGATTGCTGAACTGCCTCATTTATCGGTGATTGGGCATTGCCGTAATCAGGCAGTGTCACACTTTTTGACGCATTGGCTGGACAATCCACATCTACCTTATTCCCCCGAATGAGAGATCCCTTCCAGCAAGCCAGACTTCGCGTCTGGCTTTTTTTTATCCCATTAATGGGTGTTCAGTAGTCGGGCGAGCTCCGCTTTCCACGGCGTTAAATCACCGATGTGCGCGTCGACCCACTGTGGGTTGTAGTAGGTTTCCAGATAGCGTTCGCCGCTGTCACACAACAGCGTCACCAGTGAGCCGCTTTCTCCGGCATCGCGCATACGGGCGGCAAGTTGCAGCGTTCCCCACATATTGGTACCCGTAGAGGCGCCGACTTTACGGCCCAACTGCGTTTCCAGCCAGTGTGCGGTGGCCACGCTTGCGGCATCCGGCACGCGCAGCATTTCATCGACCACGTCAGGAATGAAAGACGGTTCGACACGCGGGCGGCCAATGCCTTCAATTTTACTTCCTACCGGACTGCGTAACGTGGCATCGCGATCCTGCCAGAAGGGCAGAAAGACCGAGTTTTCCGGGTCCACTACCATCAGTTGAGTGTCGTAGCCCTGACAGCGGATATAGCGGCCAATGGTTGCTGAGGTGCCACCGGTTCCGGCGCTCATCACAATATGGCGGGGAACGGGGTTGGGCTCGCACTGCATCTGACGAAAGATGCTGTCGGCGATATTATTATTGCCGCGCCAGTCGGTGGCGCGCTCAGCGTAAGTGAACTGGTCCATGTAATGACCGTTCAGCTCACGCGCTAGTTGCTCAGAGGCCGCATAGATTTCGCAGGCGCTTTCCACGAAATGACAGCGACCGCCGTAAAATTCAATCTGTTCAACCTTACGTTTTGCCGTACAGGAAGGCATGACGGCAATAAATGGCAACCCTAACAGTCGAGCGAAATAAGCCTCAGAGACCGCCGTTGAACCGGACGATGATTCAATGATGGTGGTGCCTTCTTTGATCCAGCCATTGCACAATCCGTACAGAAACAGTGAGCGCGCCAGACGATGCTTCAGACTCCCGGTCGGATGCGTGCTCTCATCTTTTAAATAGAGCTGAATGCCCGGGAACGCCGGTAGCGACAGGCGAATGAGATGCGTATCCGCAGAACGCTGATAATCCGCGTTGATTTCATTGATGGCGTTTTTAACCCAGGAGCTATTCATCATTAATAGATATCCATTTGTCATTTTGTGCCCAGAATAGCGAAAAGCACGGAAAAAATTGTTGCCATTTAGCCTTTAAAATAGAATGTAAGGAGAAAATTCTTCTCTGTGGAGTGGATATGTTAGACAAAATTGACCGCAAGCTACTCGGCTTGCTGCAACAGGACTGCACCCTTTCTTTGCAGGCATTAGCAGATGCCGTTAATCTGACTACCACCCCCTGCTGGAAACGTCTCAAACGACTTGAGGATGACGGTATCCTGCTGGGCAGAGTCGCCCTGTTGGATCCAGAAAAACTGGGGCTGGGACTCACCGCGTTTGTGCTGATCAAAACTCAGCATCACAGCAGCGAATGGTATTGCCGCTTTGTCACTGAAGTGACCGGAATGCCCGAGGTTCTGGGGTTCTGGCGTATGGCAGGGGAGTATGACTACCTGATGCGAGTGCAGGTTGCTGATATGAAAAGCTATGATGAATTCTATAAGCGCCTGGTGAATAGCGTACCGGGCCTGTCTGACGTCACCTCCAGCTTTGCCATGGAACAGATTAAATACACAACTGCTCTACCTATTGAATAATTCTCCCGGCGCTTATTGCCGGAAATCTTGTCAGGACATAACGCGTGCGATTATTTGCTCAATTAAGCTGGTACTTCCGCCGGGAGTGGCGTCGCTACCTCGGGGCAGTGGCCTTGCTTATCATCATCGCTATCCTTCAGCTTATTCCGCCGAAAGTGGTCGGGATCATTGTGGATGGCGTGACGACTCAACGTTTCACCACCGAGCGGCTGCTGATGTGGGTGGGGACAATTGCCCTGATTGCCGTGGTGGTTTATTTGCTGCGCTATGTCTGGCGCGTGCTGCTGTTTGGCGCATCCTACCAACTGGCGGTTGAGCTGCGGGAAGATTATTACCGTCAGTTGAGTCGCCAGCATCCAGAATTTTATCTGCGGCACCGTACGGGCGATCTGATGGCGCGGGCAACCAACGATGTCGATCGCGTCGTATTTGCCGCCGGAGAAGGGGTGCTGACGCTGGTGGATTCGCTGGTCATGGGGTGTGCGGTGCTGATCGTGATGTCAACGCAGATAAGCTGGCAACTGACGTTGATTGCGCTGCTGCCGATGCCGGTGATGGCGTTGATGATCAAACGTTACGGCGATCGACTCCATAACCGTTTTAAGCTGGCGCAGGCGGCGTTTTCCAGTCTCAACGATCGTACTCAGGAAAGCCTGACCAGTATTCGTATGATCAAGGCCTTTGGTCTGGAGGATCGACAGTCGGCATTATTTGCCGCTGATGCTGAAGATACCGGTAAGAAAAACCTGCGCGTGGCGCGCATTGACGCCCGCTTTGATCCCACGATTTATATCGCCATTGGTATGGCTAACCTGCTGGCGATTGCCGGGGGAAGCTGGATGGTGGTACACGGCTCGCTGACGCTCGGGCAGCTCACCAGCTTTATGATGTATCTCGGTCTGATGATTTGGCCGATGCTGGCGCTGGCCTGGATGTTTAACATCGTCGAACGCGGCAGCGCCGCGTATAGCCGAATTCGCGCCATGCTGGCAGAAGCGCCGGTAGTGGATGACGGTACTGAACCGGTGCCGGAAGGACGCGGCGAGCTGGCGGTGGCGATTCGCGAATTTTGTTACCCGCAAACCACCCACCCGGCGCTGGAAAATGTGAATTTCCAGCTCAAACCTGGACAGATGCTGGGCATCTGTGGTCCGACCGGCTCGGGAAAAAGTACGGTGCTGTCGCTGATCCAGCGTCATTTTGATATCACCCAGGGCGATGTGCGCTTTCATGATATCCCATTAACGCGCTTACAGCTGGATAGCTGGCGCAGCCGACTGGCGGTTGTCAGCCAGACGCCATTCCTGTTTTCCGATACCGTCGGTAATAACATCGCCTTAGGACGTCCGCAGGCCACGCAGGAAGAGATCGAGCATGTGGCGCGCCTTGCCAGCGTTCATGAGGATATTTTACGTCTTCCGCAGGGCTACGACACCGAAGTGGGCGAACGCGGGGTGATGCTGTCTGGCGGGCAAAAACAGCGTATTTCTATCGCTCGAGCGTTACTGCTGAACGCTGAAATCCTGATTCTGGATGATGCGTTGTCGGCGGTAGATGGTCGTACCGAACATCAGATCCTGCATAACCTGCGCCAGTGGGGCGAAGGCCGAACCGTAATTATTAGCGCTCACCGTTTATCGGCCCTGACGGAAGCCAGCGAGATTATCGTGATGCAGCATGGGCATATTGCCCAGCGCGGTGAGCATGATTCTTTAGTGCAGCAGCCTGGCTGGTATCGTGATATGTACCGCTATCAGCAACTGGAAGCGGCACTGTCTGATGCGCCAGAGATAAACGAGGAGGTGGCTAATGCGTAGTTTTGGGCAATTATGGCCAACTCTGAAAAGGTTACTGGCATACGGTTCACCATGGCGAAAACAGCTGGCGATTGCGGTCGTCATGTTGTGGGTGGCGGCTGCGGCGGAAGTCAGCGGCCCACTGCTGATTAGCTATTTTATCGATAACATGGTGGCGAAGAACAATCTGCCGCTGGCGATGGTTGCCGGGCTGGTTGCCGCCTATGTCGGTCTGCAACTGCTGGCGGCAGGGCTGCATTACGCGCAGTCGTTACTGTTTAACCAGGCGGCGGTTGGCGTAGTACAACAGTTACGTACCGACGTAATGGACGCTGCGCTGCGCCAGCCGCTCAGCGCCTTTGATACTCAGCCCGTCGGGCAGCTTATCTCCCGCGTGACCAATGACACCGAAGTGATTCGTGACCTGTACGTGACGGTGGTCGCAACGGTTCTGCGCAGCGCGGCCTTAATTGGCGCCATGCTGGTCGCGATGTTCAGCCTCGAGTGGCGTATGGCGCTGGTGGCGATGGCCATTTTCCCGGCCGTGCTGGTGGTGATGGTTATTTACCAACGCTACAGCACCCCGATTGTGCGTCGGGTGCGCGCTTATCTGGCGGATATTAACGATGGCTTTAACGAAGTCATCAACGGCATGAGCGTTATCCAGCAGTTCCGCCAGCAGGCAAGGTTTGGCGAGAGAATGGGCGAGGCCAGCCGCTCGCACTATATGGCGCGCATGCAAACCCTGCGACTGGATGGTTTTTTGCTGCGTCCGCTGCTGAGCCTTTTCTCGGCGCTGATCCTCTGCGGCTTGCTGATGCTGTTCAGTTTTACCTCTGGCACCTCCATTGAGGTTGGCGTGCTGTACGCGTTCATCAGCTACCTCGGCCGTTTGAACGAACCGCTGATCGAGCTGACCACCCAGCAATCAATGCTGCAGCAGGCGGTTGTCGCTGGTGAGCGAGTGTTCGAACTGATGGACGGGCCTCGTCAGCGCTATGGTGAAGACGATCGCCCGCTCAAAAGCGGAGACATTGAGGTGGATAACGTTTCATTTGCCTATCGCGACGACAATCTGGTGCTGCAAAACATCAGTCTGTCCGTGCCTTCGCGCAGCTTTGTGGCTTTGGTCGGACACACAGGCAGCGGCAAAAGCACGCTGGCCAGCCTGCTGATGGGATATTACCCGCTGACGCAGGGGGAAATCCGCCTTGACGGACGTCCGTTGTCTTCTCTGAGCCACGGTGCGTTACGTCAGGGCATCGCGATGGTGCAGCAGGATCCGGTGGTGATGGCGGATACCTTCCTGGCAAACGTCACGCTGGGTCGCGATATCTCAGAAGAGCGGGTCTGGCAGGCGCTGGAGACTGTGCAACTGGCAGAACTGGCTCGGGGTTTGAGCGAGGGGATTCATACCCGGCTGGGCGAGCAGGGCAATAATCTCTCCGTTGGGCAGAAACAGCTGCTGGCGCTGGCGCGGGTATTGGTTGAAACGCCGCAGGTGCTGATCCTCGATGAAGCCACAGCCAGTATTGATTCCGGTACTGAACAGGCCATTCAGCACGCGCTGGCGGCGGTCCGTGAACACACTACGCTGGTGGTGATTGCGCATCGGTTATCGACGATTGTCGATGCGGATACCATTCTGGTGCTGCATCGCGGTCAGGCGGTTGAGCGTGGTACGCATCAGCAATTACTGGCGGCGCAAGGTCGTTACTGGCAGATGTATCAGCTGCAGCTGGCGGGCGAAGAGTTAGCCGCCAGCACGCAAGAGGATTCTGTTATCGCCTGACGGCGCAGTGCTTATCCGGCCACGCGGTATCGTAGGCCGGGTAAGGCGTTTACGCCGCCATCCGGCAATCAACAATCTGGTGCAAAAATGTAACGCACTATGCACCGTTATAGTGCGTTTTTTCTGTTTCTCTCCCGGCAGCACCCGGCGAACCTGAATCATTCCGCGTTTTTCATTCCTGGCACACCCCTTGCAATATTCCTCTCGTGTATCTGCAGCCACTACTGAATTCTGACTGGAGGGGATCTATGAAGCTGGTTACCGTGGTAATCAAACCGTTCAAACTGGAAGACGTCCGTGAAGCACTGTCGTCTATTGGTATTCAGGGGCTGACCGTCACCGAAGTGAAGGGGTTTGGCCGACAGAAAGGTCATGCTGAGCTGTACCGTGGGGCTGAATATAGCGTCAATTTTCTGCCAAAGGTGAAGATTGATGTGGCGATTGCCGACGACCAACTGGATGGCGTGATTGATGTCATCAGTAAGGCGGCATACACCGGAAAAATTGGCGACGGCAAAATCTTCGTCGCCGAGCTGCAACGTGTGATTCGTATTCGTACCGGCGAAGCCGACGAAGCCGCACTGTAACTTCTGGCACACAGTGATAGGAAACCAAAAAATGAAGATAGCAACGATGAAAACAGGTATTGCTTCACTGGCGCTACTGCCGGGACTGGCGATGGCGGCACCGGCGGTTGCGGATAAAGCAGATAACGCTTTTATGATGATCTGTACCGCGCTGGTGCTGTTTATGACTATCCCTGGCATTGCGTTGTTCTACGGCGGTTTGATTCGCGGTAAGAACGTGCTGTCGATGCTGACTCAGGTGACGGTGACATTCGCTCTGGTTTGTATTCTATGGGTGGTTTATGGCTACTCACTGGCCTTTGGCGAAGGGAATAATTTCTTCGGCAACTTCAACTGGGTATTGCTGAAGAACATCGAGCTGACGGCGGTCACGGGGAGCTTCTACCAATACATTCACGTTGCTTTTCAGGGATCTTTTGCCTGCATCACCGTTGGGCTGATTGTCGGGGCTCTTGCTGAGCGTATTCGTTTCTCTGCAGTGCTGATTTTTGTGGTGGTGTGGTTAACGTTGTCGTACATCCCCATTGCCCATATGGTCTGGGGCGGCGGCTTACTGGCTTCTCACGGCGCACTGGATTTTGCCGGCGGGACGGTCGTGCACATCAACGCAGCGATTGCTGGTCTGGTTGGTGCGTATCTGATTGGCAAACGCGTCGGTTTTGGCAAAGAAGCCTTTAAACCGCATAACCTGCCGATGGTCTTCACCGGTACCGCTATTCTCTACATTGGTTGGTTTGGCTTTAATGCCGGTTCAGCGGGAACGGCGAATGAAATTGCCGCACTGGCCTTCGTTAATACCGTGGTCGCCACCGCTGCCGCCATCCTCGGATGGATCTTCGGTGAATGGACGCTGCGTGGCAAACCGTCTCTGCTGGGCGCTTGTTCTGGTGCTATTGCAGGTCTGGTGGGCGTAACACCTGCATGTGGCTACATTGGTGTCGGAGGAGCGCTGATTATCGGTGTCGTTGCAGGGCTGGCTGGCCTGTGGGGTGTGACCATGCTGAAGCGTTTTCTGCGCGTGGACGATCCGTGTGATGTGTTTGGCGTGCATGGCGTGTGCGGTATTGTTGGCTGCATCCTGACCGGCGTTTTCGCTGCCAGCTCTTTGGGCGGCGTGGGCTTTGCCGAGGGCGTGACCATGGGGCATCAGCTGCTGGTGCAACTGGAAAGCGTGGCGATCACCATCGTCTGGTCCGGCGTGGTGGCCTTCATTGGCTATAAGCTGGCAGATATGACGGTGGGTCTGCGCGTACCGGAAGAGCAGGAACGCGAAGGTCTGGATGTGAACAGTCACGGCGAAAACGCCTACAACGCTTGATGTTTCAATCTGCCGGATGGCAACGCTTTTGCGCCACCATCCGGTAATTCTCAATTGCGATTACGCATTACCCCTTCCTGCACGGTAGAGGCGACCAGTACGCCGTCCTGGGTATAAAACTCCCCGCGTACAAAACCCCGGGCACCGGAGGCCGAAGTGCTCTCGACGTTATACAACAGCCACTCATTAATATTGAACGGACGGTGGAACCACATTGAATGGTCAATGGTGGCGATCTGAATCCCTTTCTCCAGAAAACCAATCCCGTACGGCTGCAGCGCAACAGGCAGGAAGTTCAGGTCTGAGGCATAACCCAGCAGATATTGATGGACGCGTAGATCGTCCTGCAGCTCGCCGTTTGCGCGGATCCATACCTGGCGCGCCGGAGGTGCGACGTGACCTTTTAAGGGGTTATGAAATTCAACCGGGCGCACTTCCAACGGACGATCGTTGATAAATTTTTCTTTCAACAGCGGCGGCAGTAAATGCGCCACTGAACGGGCAATTTCCGTTTCTGATTTCAGCTCATCGGGACCCGGCGCATCCGGCATGGTTTTCTGATGTTCAAATCCGTCTTCCGGTGCCTGGAAAGAGGCGGTCATGTAAAAAATGGGTTTACCATTCTGAATTGCGGCAACGCGGCGCGCGCTGAAGCTGTTACCATCACGCAAGACTTCAACATCATAGATGATGGGCTTTTGGCTATCGCCGGGGCGTAAAAAATAGCTGTGAAAAGAGTGGACCAGACGCTCTTCCGGTACGGTTTCTTTGGCGGCATACAGCGCCTGACCGACAACCTGTCCCCCAAAAACCTGACGCAACCCTAAGTCTTCACTTTGGCCCCGAAAGAGTCCTTCTTCAATTTTTTCCAGATTTAACAATGTCAGCAAATTTTTCAGCGCCAGACTCATACGTGCTCTCCAGGTTATATCGTTCTCGCAGCGAGGTAGGCAGAGTATAACGCAATTTTGAAAGTGGTCCGATGGGTGCAATTGTCTGAATTAAAGGCCTATTACAGGCAAAAACAGCTGTCTTGTGCCACACTTAGTCACGTTATGTTTTTGTTAACCACTCTTCTGGCGAGGAAAGTTCTCGCTGGTGCATAGATGATAAGGAGAATTTAATGAAACTCGTGCACATGGTAAGTGGTTTAGCGGTTGCGGTCGCTCTGGCGGCCTGTGCTGATAAAAGTGCAGATATTCAGACACCTGCGCCAAGCCCTAATACGTCAATTGCTGACACACAGTCTAAAATTCAACAGCCAAATGTTTCTGGTACGGTATGGATCCGCCAGAAAGTGGCCTTGCCACCCGATGCGGTGCTGACCGTCACGCTGTCAGATGCGTCGCTGGCCGATGCACCGTCAAAAGTGCTGTCGCAAAAAGCGGTCCGTACTGAAGGCAAGCAGGCGCCATTCAGCTTCGTATTACCGTTTAATCCAGCAGATATTCAGCCTAACGCTCGTATTCTGCTGAGTGCGGCAATTACGGTTAATGACAAACTGGTCTTTATTACTGATACCGTTCAGACGGTCATTAATCAGGGTGGTACAAAAGCTGACCTGACGCTGGTCCCTGTACAGCAAACGGCAGTACCGGTTCAGGCGAGCGGTGGGGCTGCCACCACGGTGCCGTCAACGTCACCAACCCAGGTGAATCCGTCTTCTGCCGTTCCTGCCCCCACGCAGTACTAAGGTAGTCGTAACCCTCTCCGCCTGGAGAGGGTTAGTACACCCAGCGATAACGCTGTAAATCGATCTGTCCGCTTCCAGAAACCACAATTCCCTCTGCCAGTAACGCCTGACGCTGCCGTTGCAGGTCGGGGCCGGTCAGCGAAATGGTACCATGGCGATTGACCACCCGATGCCAGGGCAGAGTGCTGCCTTCGGGGAGACGCTTAAGCACGCCGCCTACCTGGCGCGCAGCACGCGGCGAACCGGCAAGCCTGGCAACATCGCCATACGTGGTGACGAAACCTTCGGGGATTGACGCGACGATTTGCCAGACGCGTTGGGGGAAAGAGTCTTGTATATCCATCATTTATTCCTGCGCTAATCCTCCAGCATAATGCTGAATGGCGAAGGAGTGAAGCTGCATTGCACAAGAAAACAGCATCCGATGCTGGATGGGTTGCAATTACAGGGTGCAGCAGTGATAATGCGCCTGCGCGTTGGTTAACAACGCTCTCAATGGGGGCTCTGTTGGTTCTCCCGCAACACTACTCTGTTTACCAGGTCAGGTCCGGAAGGAAGCAGCCAAGGCAGATGACGTGTGTGCCGGGATGTAGCTGGCAGGGCCCCCACCCAATTCTGCCGTCCGGCAATTTCCCTTCTGCTTATCTTCTTTTCTTTGTCATCGTATTGTCATTTTATTGTCATCAAATGCTGTCAATGTGTTTCGGGGATGTTATTTGATGCTTTTGCCGCCGCCATCGCGCTGTAACGACAGGGTCTTACATTCGGTGTGTTTTGGCTGACCACAAGGATTTTCTACGATGTCGACCGCTGTATTGAATGTTAAAATTGATGAGGCGCTAAAAGAAAAGCTTCGCCATTACGCTGAAGTGCATAACGAAAATTTAAGTGTTGCGACGGAAAAACTGCTGCTGATTGCGTTTACCGCCGTTGAAGAGGCAGGAATCTCCGCTGAGGATATCGATAGCCAGCATACGGAAGAGTCCGTAGTTGAAGCACTGACTCCTAAAGAAATCAAAGCGTTGCGCAGACTACTGAAGAAGAAAAAATGAAACAACAACCGCTCTCAACCGCCTGTAATTACGGCGAAGCTTGTGAAATGCTGCGTTCCGGTTATGTGAAACATGTTCGTCTGAGCTGGAATGTCGGCAGCGATGAGTTCTTCCGTATTGCCTCCGACTGGTGTGATGCCGGGGCAAAAATTAAGAAAGACGGTGAGAATTTCGTAATTTCCCTGAAGGGATTCCCGGTTCCTCCTCAACAGTAATATTGCTGGGACTTCCTTGTCCATCACGGTATTCAATGGCGGGTCTTTTGACTCGTCGCTTAGATTATTTTACGCATTTTTCCGCTGCTGGCCTGCAATCGCAGGTTATCCCAAATGGGTTGCAACACTCTGAAAGCAGCACGCGCTGTGTCATCCGGTAACGTGAAGGGCATACGCAAAAAGCGATCGAATGCGCCATCAAGGCCAAACCGCGTACCGGTACCCAGCTGAATGCCTGCACTTTCGGCGCGAGTGGCAAAGAGCGTCGCCAGCGTATCGGGCAGTTCAACCCAGAAAGAGAGTCCTCCCTGTGGCTGGGTAAACTGCCATTCCGGGAAATGTGAGTTCATCAGGTCCGAGCACAGATCTCGCCGCGATGTGAGCAGGCGTCTTCTGTCAGGAAGAAAGTTAGGGGCGTTATCCAGCAGCCAACTGGTGGCGAGTTGTTCAAGCACCGGGGAGCCTAAATCGAAGGTGTCGCGGGTTTGTACCAGCGCCGCAATGGTTCGTGCCGACGCCCGGATCCAGCCCAGACGTAATCCCCCCCAAAAGCTTTTCCCGGCCGAACCCAATAGAATGATCGGCGCGTCGCGATTGAATGCGGCAAGTGGCGGCGGCGGCGGGGCGTCATACCACAGGTTCACCATCGTCTCATCGACCACCAGGGTAGTGCGGGTTCGTTCGGCAATATCCGCCACGACCTGGCGAGTTGCAGCGTCCATGCAACGCCCGGTCGGGTTGTGAAAGTCCGGCATCAGGTAGGCCATTCTCGGTGCGGTTTGCGCGAGGGTGGCGACCAGACCCGCGGTATCCCAACCGTGCTCGGGTAGCGACACGCCGACGGGGCGACAGGATGCGCCTTGAATCGCGGCAATCGCCAGCGGATAAGTAGGGTGATCTACCACTACGCGATCGCCGGGGCCGGTGAGCAAACGTAGGATCAGCGCCATGCCGCTGACAGCACCATTCACGACCATGATTTCATCGGGCTGCGTCGGGAGCCCGCGATCGCAATAATGCTGAGCGATGGATTCACGCAATACCGACAGTCCCTGTGGCAGATACCCGGAACTCAACAGATGCTGTGGCATGGCGAACAGCGCCTGTTGGTAAGCCTGATGAATTTCGGGTCCGGCACTTAGCGCCGCCGTGGACAAATCAAGTGCTGTGCCGGTACTGGTCCGGGTTGGCACATGGCGAATATGTTCCGGCAGGATCACCCGTGAGCCGCTACCATGACGGCTTTCCAGATATCCCTCTTCACGCAGTTGCGCCATAGCGCTGGCGACGGTAGTTCGACTTACTTGCAGAACGACGGCGAGCTCGCGTTCACCTGGTAAACGGCTATCCAGCGCCAGTCGACCATCGAGAATAAGCAGACGTAACGCTTCTGCCAGCTGTCGCCAGATGGGCGTTCGCGAGGGGCTTTCCAGCCAGTGTCCGAGCAGGCGTTGCAAAGACTGACTTCCATAACGGCGAGATGACATAGCAGTCCACTTTTTGAAAACTGGACATTAATCATAGTGCCAATTGCGGTGAAGATGAAAGTTATCCGAGAGTGGGAGGGAAATGCATGCTGCGTCGTTTACTTCAGTTATATATCGGGCTGGTGCTGTACGGTGTATCGACGGCGATGTTTGTCCGTGCTGATTTAGGAGCCGATCCTTGGAACGTGTTTCACCTTGGTGTAGCCAATTTATTGTCAATGAATATCGGCGTGGTGATTATTGCCGTGGGCGTGTTGGTGCTGCTGGTGTGGATACCGCTGCGCCAGCGTCCTGGCTTTGGCACGTTGAGTAACGTGATTATGATCGGGCTGGCGGCAGATGCCGCGCTGCTGGTGATTCCTGGATTTGAATCTCTGCTGGCGCGCAGCGGGCTGCTGGTGTCAGCGGTAATATTGAATGCGTTAGCAACCAGCCTGTACATTGGCGCCGGTTTTGGCGCCGGTCCGCGTGATGGTCTGATGACCGGTATCCACGCGCGTACCGGCTGGCCAGTACGACGAATTCGAACCGCAATCGAAGTGTCGGTGCTGCTTATCGGTTGGCTGCTGGGTGGAACCGTGGGAGTTGGTACGGTGCTGTATGCCTTGGCTATCGGACCGTTGATTCAGCTTTGCCTGCCGTGGTTTCGGCATCAGCCGCAGTCGCGTACGCGTATCAGGAATGCGCCTGGGGCGCGATCGCCTGGTGGCGACTAAACTTAACCTCGACTGACGCGGCCGGAATCGGCTTGCCGCGCAGTACACTTCGGAGGTTTTTCTCATGAAGTATGTTGATGGCTTTGTGGTTGCCGTACCCGCTGAAAACAAGGAGGCGTACATTGCGATGGCGGCAAAAGCAGCTCCGCTTTTCAAGGAGTTCGGTGCATTGCGCGTGGTGGAGTGCTGGGCAGATGATGTCCCCGACGGCAAATTGACCGATTTTCGCATGGCTGTGAAAGCGCAGGATCATGAAGAAGTGGTATTCAGCTGGATTGAATATCCATCCAAAGAGGTCCGCGATGAGGCGAATCAGAAGATGATGTCCGATCCCCGTATGAAGGAATTCGGTGAATCTATGCCATTTGATGGCAAGCGAATGATCTACGGTGGATTTGCGCCCATTATGGAAGAGTGATGTGACTGGCTGTGCGGCGTGCCGCCAGCCATCTCAACATCAACAGCCATGTTAAAGCCGTTTTTCTGCCCACAGAATAAATTCCGCTTTCGGCAGCGCTTTGCTGTAAAGCCAACCCTGACCGTACTGCACGCCGTGCTTGCGTAGCCAGGTTTCCTGATTCTCGGTTTCGATACCTTCCGCCACCATCTCAAGTTTCAGCGTTTTCGCTATCTCGATGATATGCGGCGTGACGTTGTTGTACTCCAATGCATCAACGAACGATTTGTCTATCTTCAGGATGTCTACATCCAGATCCTGCAAATAGCTCAGGCTGGAATAGCCGGTACCAAAGTCATCAATATAGATTGAATGACCCGCCTGACGGTATTTGGCAATAAACGGCGCGCTGTTTTTTGGGTCGGCAAATTCGCGTTCAGTTAGCTCCAGCGCGATTTGCGCAGGCTTAAGCTGCCAGCGGTTCACCTTCTGGCTTAACAGGGCAGGAAGCGTTTCGGAGGACAGATCGGCTGACTCTAGGTTGATGGATATATGCTGCTCCGGATGCTGACGCAGCCATTTGCCTAAATCTTCAAATACGCTTTCAATAATCAACCGGGTGAGGGACTCTGTCAGCCCGGTTTCATGCGCCAGCGCGACGAAGACTTCCGGCGACAGATAGCTTCCGTCGGCCTGCTGCCAGCGAGCCAGCGCCTCTGCCCCAACCACTTTCCCCGTTTTGAGCGAGATAATTGGTTGGTAGTGGACTTTGATGTCCCGATGCTGGATAGCGTCCTGCAACTGGTGATGGGGCGACTGTAAGCGGCGCAAAATACGCAAAACAAAGGCGGCGGTGAGCAAGCCGATAAGAATGCCTGCCGGGAGCCAGATCAGTGCCTGCCGGTGCCAGGTTTTTTGTAACGGCAGGGTAGATGCCCAGGTTACGATCGTGATACCCAACTCAGGAAAGGGGCGGGCGTTATAAATGCTGCCATCTTTTTTAAAATGAGTAATCGATCGTTCTTGCTGTACATGCTGTAAAACGTCCGATGGCAAATCGGCGCTACTGGCAACCACGACGTTGCGCACGGTGCCAATGATAGTCACTTCAATCGGCCATGAGCCAAACGGGATGACGTCAATGAAAGAACCCGGATCGACCATCACAACATAATGTTCGCTCCCTAATGCTGCCATAAAACGCTTGATGCCCAAATCATTTTGCGTGGTAAGCCATGCGCGATATCCATCAGGCGTGACTTTCATTGCGGGTGGAAATGCGTCAGCCTGGCTTCTTTTTTCCAGAGATGAGCATTGCGGAACGTTATCTTTGAGGTACAGCACTTCCTGAATATAGCGATAGCTATATGACAAACGACGCATTTCCAGCAGATGCTCTTCACTACAAGGCACCCCCTGAAATGCTTCAATATGGCGCAATGCTTTTTTCGCCTGCTCGCCTACGCGTTCCGTACGTAATGCGACCCGCGTTGAGAACATGTCGAGCTCATCGATAAATTTCGTTTCGACCTGACGATGTGCCAGCCACAGGCTTAAACCTACAGGCGCGAGGATGGAAAGGAACAGTACCCCAGTCACCAGGCTTATCAGATGTCGTGTTGTCACAGTGATATCCTTATTTACACAGCGTAGGGAAAGTATATCCGAAACCCCAAAAAGCTATTCGATTGGCATCATATATTTACGGCCACTTATCATCCCGTTTGACTCCCTATAGCGTAAATCAGGTTGTGGTTAGTACAAGAGTGGTGTATTTTGTTAGATATGTTATAACGTAACAAATTGAGGTTGCCATGAAATCGGATATTCATCCTTTTTACCGTACCGTGGTGTTTCACGATACCAGTGCCAATGAATTCTTTAAGGTCGGTTCGACCATCAAGACTGAGCGTGAGATTGAGTTTGAGGGGAAAATGTACCCGTACGTGACCCTTGATATCTCTTCCAAATCGCATCCGTACTATACCGGGAAACAAAAAACCTTTGATAATGAAGGCAGTGCAGCACGTTTCCAAAAACGTTTTGGTCATTTTATTGGCGTTAAGCGGGGTTAAAATGCAGGTACTCAATTCACTTCGCAGCGCAAAACAGCGCCATCCTGACTGCCAGATAGTAAAACGCAAAGGGCGTTTGTATGTTATCTGCAAAACGAATCCGCGCTTTAAAGCAGTACAGGGGCGTAAAAAAAGACGTTAGTTTCTTTGCCAGCATTTCAGGGATTAAAGTGCGTTACCTTCGCAGGAACGCACTTTTTTTATCTGTGCTGAGATGCCGTTACTGGCTGTTCTGGGCGCGGGTAAGCGTAAAGACATCGTAAAACGAGAGTTCGCCTTTGCGCGATATCATCTTTTGCAGCTGCGCTTTATGTTCGCTGTCCACGGACGGTGAGTGCAGGATGGTATCAATGAGTGAGGAGGGGACAAAGCGCGTGTTGTACCATTCTCCGTTATAGCAAACTCTAAAATCCAGAACGTCGATATCTTCAAAGCGGTATCGTGGCGCAACGTCGAAAAAGAAAAAGCCGTTGAGTACAACGAACAGTACCACCAGCAGCCATACTGAATCGACTAACGTTTCTGACTGTAGCATCACCGCCAGCGTGGCAAACCACGCAACATACATGCCGATAAACAGCCCTGGGTGTTTGCGAATAAAGCTGATGCTAAAGCGCGGTTTGTTGTCGCGCTTCTCGCGAATATTTAAGTCGTCGATTGTTTCAGTAAGCAGGCGCTGTATTTCTGTCATCTCTTGCCTTCGTGATATCTGCAAAATTCAGGAGGGATCGCCCTATTTTAAAAGGGGATACCCTTTGAAGAAAGTAACAGATTAACCGCAATTTAGCATAACAGTTACATTTTAGATTACAGCGTTTTGATGATTCTTGCGGGATTGCCCCCAACCACGGTGTTTGCCGGAACGCTTTTAGTGACCACTGCGCCTGATGCCACAACCACGTTATCGCCCAGCGTGACGCCGGGATTGATCACTGCACGGCCACCTATCCAGACATTATTGCCGATAGTCACGGGCTTTCCGAATTCCAGGCCGCTGTTACGCTCGGTAGCATCCAGCGGATGGGTCGCGGTATAGATATGAACGCCAGGTGCCAGCATGCAGTTGTCGCCAATATGAATTGGACAGACGTCGAGCATAACGCAGTCGAAATTAGCGTAAAAGTCTTTACCAAGATAGATGTTATAACCGTAATCACAACGGAAAGAGGGTTCAATATAGGCCCCCTCACTCTGACCTAACAGATCATGCAGGATTGCCTGGCGCTCATTTTTTTCATCGGGAGCGGTGAGATTGTAGCGATGGATCAACTGACGAGCGCGTAGTCGGTCACTGCGCAGCGTTTCATCAGCCGGGCGATAGTATTCGCCGGCGATCATTTTTTGCTTTTCATTACGCATTACGAATTCCCTGTGTACTGAAGGTTATTTCAGCACAGTAAAACGTAATGCAGAAAAGGGGAACGTTCCCGCTTCTTTGCTGTGATCATAGTCACGCGATTTGAATTAAATAACCATTGTAAATACGAAAATGGTCAGCCAGACAACGGTACCGCTATACCTGACTTAACCTTGAGTGCAATTAGCGAATGAATTTCCAAACAGAAGTTGGAATCTTGTCGTAAAGCTTATTCATGGTCAATTCAGCAAGGCGATGATCTGCTGCTGAGTAAAATACAGCCAGTTCGTTGTCGGACAATTCATATTTATTTTTTTCAATAACGCGCTCTAGCGTATCAATTGTCTGGCAACGTCGCAGGCGCATCAAATAATCTGTTTTAGTTAATGGTTTATCGGACATAACTCTTACCTATGATTGTAATAATTTTTAACAAGACAAACTAACAGGATTAGCCCTGGTGGCATTGACAAAACAGCGAAACAGTCGATTACCTGACTTCCGCCATTTCTGCAGATCCTGCGTATTAATACCATAACTGCTGAACAACATAAAAGTGTCATCCAGGTATTCATCTATCTGCGCGATCAGCTTATTGTCCTCATTGTACTTAATTTTATAATTAAGTGCGAAGGTTGCAATATGCTCTATCAGTTCATTGAGCTGCAAGCTGGTTGCAGAGGTAGGGTCATTAACCCAGCCATGGTTACTTTGTTCAAGGTTTGCAAGACAGTCATGATACAGAGTTTCGCAGAGAAATTTAAGCTGCGCGATATCATGTCTTTTGGGTGAGTATTCATCCATAACGCATCCCCTTCTTAGTGGTTTAAACTAACCGAACACCTTTCGGGATGGATACAACAACTACCTGGAACTTGCCCGCGACTCCTGATGATTTAACTATAATCTACTCTAAAAAAGATTTCATCGTCATATCACGAAAAATTACAATTATGTAAAATTATGATGCTACGTCATTTTTACATTTTAACAGATAAATGCCGCTATTCGAAATGGGACAATTTCTTTATTCTTCGGGCAATCATCGGGTTATCTTGTTTAGGTTTAGCAACGAAAGGCAACAACCGACAATGTGAACCAGTGGATAGGAATAATCTTAATATTTATTAAAGTAAATAAGAACTCTCGCTGTTTTTTTAAGAATAGCCTTTAAGGCTGCAAGGATTATATCGCTTATTTATCCGATAGAAAATAAACGGAATGGCAATAAGTGATTTTTATGATTTTTTCAGAAAAAAGGCCGCTTGCGCGGCCTTATCTTTAGAGATGTATCAATGATGCTCTACTGAGTGGCTATGCTCAATATCTTCATTTTTGCGGCTAAAGCGGCGGCGTACCACCACAAAGAACACCGGAACAAAGAAGATAGCCAACACGGTAGCCGTCACCATCCCGCCCATTACGCCAGTACCAACGGCGTTCTGTGCACCGGAACCTGCGCCGGAGCTGATGACCAGCGGCATTACGCCCAGAATAAAGGCCAGTGACGTCATCAGGATTGGACGTAAACGCATGCGTACTGCGTCCAGCGTCGCCTCTATCAGACCTTTACCCTCTTTATCCATCAAGTCTTTGGCGAATTCGACGATAAGTATCGCGTTCTTCGCCGATAACCCAATGGTTGTGAGCAGGCCTACCTGGAAGTAAACGTCGTTGGTCAGGCCGCGGAACGTTGCTGCCAGCAATGCACCGATAACACCCAGCGGTACCACCAGCATTACGGAGAACGGAATTGACCAGCTCTCATACAACGCTGCCAGACACAAGAACACGACGATCAGTGAAATGGCATACAGGGCAGGGGCCTGGTTGCCGGACAGTCGTTCCTGGTAGGACATACCGGTCCAGTCATAACCGATACCGGAAGGCAGTTTGCTGGCCAGTTGCTCCATCATTGCCATGGCTTCACCGGTACTTTTACCCGGAGCGGCCTGGCCTAAGATTTCCATGGAAGGCAAACCGTTATAGCGTTCCAGACGCGGTGAACCGTATTCCCAACGTGAGGTAGAGAAGGCGGAGAACGGTACCATCTGTCCATCGCTGCCGCGGACATACCAGTTTCCAATATCTTCCGGCAACATACGGTATTTCGCTTCAGACATGACGTAAACTTTCTTCACACGACCACGGTCGATGAAGTCATTCACGTAGCTTCCGCCCCATGCTGCACCCAGCGTTGTATTAATATCACTAATGGAAACGCCCAGAGCCTGCGCTTTTTCCTGATCGATATCGATCTTGAACTGCGGCGTATCTTCCAGACCGTTAGGACGTACGCCGACCAACAGATCAGGATGCTTCGCGACTTCACCAAACAGCTGGTTACGCGCCTGAGTCAGCTTCTCATGACCTAAACCTGCCTGGTCAATCAACTGGAAGTCGAAACCGGTCGCGGTCCCTAACTCCACAATCGCTGGCAGGTTAAAGGCAAAGACCATAGCGTCTTTAATCTGCGAGAATGCGCCCATCGCACGTTGAGTAATCGCCTCAACCTTGTTCTCTTCGCCTGGACGTTCACTCCAGTCTTTCAGAGAAACGAACGCGATACCGGTGTTCTGACCACGACCTGCAAAACCGAAACCGTTAACGGCAAACACCGATTCAACGTTCGCTTTTTCCTTGGTCAGGTAGTAATCCGTCATTTCGTCCAGCACCTTCTGGGTACGCTCTTGCGTTGCACCCGCTGGCAGCTGAGCCATAGAAAGGAATACCCCCTGGTCTTCATCTGGCAGGAACGAACTTGGCAGACGAACGAACAGATAGGCCATGCCCACGACGATGATCAGATACAGCGCCAGATAACGACCGGTGCTGCGCAGAATACCGCCCACGCTATCGGTGTAATGATGCGTGCTCTTATCGAACATGCGGTTAAACCAGCCGAAGAAGCCTTTTTTGCCTTCTCCGTGATCGCCTTTAGCAATCGGTTTGAGCATGGTCGCACACAGGGCAGGGGTCAGAATCAATGCCACCAGTACAGACAACGCCATCGCAGAAACAATGGTGATGGAGAACTGACGGTAAATTGCACCGGTAGAACCACCGAAGAACGCCATTGGGATAAATACCGCTGACAGTACCATCGCGATACCGACCAGTGCGCCCTGAATCTGGCCCATCGATTTACGCGTTGCTTCCTTCGGCGGTAGTCCTTCCTCAGCCATTACACGTTCAACGTTCTCGACCACAACGATGGCGTCATCCACCAGCAGGCCGATGGCGAGTACCATCCCGAACATCGTCAGGGTGTTTATCGAGAAGCCGAAAATCGCAAGGACGGCAAACGTACCCAAGAGCACCACCGGCACGGCGATAGTCGGAATCAGCGTCGCGCGGAAGTTCTGCAGGAACAGATACATTACCAGGAACACGAGGATGATTGCTTCCGCCAGCGTTTTTACTACTTCGTGAATAGAGATTTTCACGAACGGCGTGGTGTCATATGGGTAAACGATCTTCAGACCTGACGGGAAGAACGGCTCCATCTTCTTCAGTTCTTCGCGGATAGCGTTTGCTGTATCCAGGGCGTTAGCACCTGTCGCCAGCTTGATACCCAGACCGGATGCCGGTTTACCGTTGAACTTCGCAATGATGTCGTAGTTCTCACCGCCCAGTTCCACTTTCGCCACGTCACGCAGACGAACCTGGGAACCATCCTGATTCACTTTCAGCAGAATTTTGCTGAACTCATCAGCGGAGGTCAGACGGGTTTGCGCGATGATTGACGCGTTAAGCTGCTGGCCTTTAACCGGTGGCGTACCACCTAACTGACCGGCTGCAACTTGGGCGTTCTGCGCCTTGATGGCGCTGATTACATCAACCGGCGTCAGCTGGAAGTTGTTCAGTTTGTTCGGATCCATCCAGATACGCATCGCGTACTGAGAACCAAACAGCTGAACATCACCCACGCCAGAAGTACGGCTAATAGCGTCCTTCATGTTGGCGCCAACGTAGTCGGAAATATCCTCCTGCGTCATGGTGCCGTTGGTGTTGATAACACCGACAACCATCAGGAAGCTACTGGATGACTTCTCAACGCTAACCCCTTGCTGCTGTACTTCCTGCGGCAGCAACGGCATGGCCAGCTGCAGTTTGTTCTGCACCTGAACCTGCGCGATATCCGCATCAGTACCAGACTGGAAGGTTAGGGTGATCTGCACGGTACCCGTGGAGTCACTGTTAGAGGACATGTACATCAGGTTATCGATACCGTTCATGTTCTGTTCGATAACCTGCGTAACAGTATCCTGTACTGTTTTGGCATCAGCGCCAGGGTAGGTCGCGGAGATCGTCACTGCTGGCGGTGCAATAGTCGGATATTGCGCTACCGGCAATTTGAGGATCGCGAGCCCCCCTGCCAACATGATGATAATGGCGATCACCCACGCAAATATTGGGCGATCGATAAAGAAATTAGGCATGTCTTAACGGCTCCTGTTTAAGTTAAGACTTGGACTGTTCAGGCTGGCTACCGCTTTGGCCTTGCTGGTTGTTATCAGCGGTGATTTCCTGCGCTTTTACCTGCGCGCCAGGACGTACTTTCTGCAGCCCAGTAACAATCACGCGGTCGCCCGGCTTAAGTCCATCAGTGACTAACCATTTGTCGCCAATCGCTTGTGCGGCGACAATTTGGCGAGTTTCAACTTTGTTGTCTGCACCGATAACCAATGCACTGGCATCGCCACGCGGTGTACGGGTAACGCCTTGCTGCGGAACCAGTAATGCAGTTGGGTTAATCCCTTCTTCCAGACGTGCACGGACGAACATACCCGGCAGTAAGGTGTGATCCGGGTTAGGGAAGATGGCGCGTAACGTAATCGATCCGGTGGTTTGATCAACCGTCACATCAGAAAACTCCAGCGTGCCGGACTGCGGGAATTTAATGCCGTCATTGGTTACCAGTTCGACTTTCGCTTTGCCGTTCTCTTGCTTCAGCGTGCCGTTGGCCAGCTCTTGTTTCAGGCGCAGGAAGTCGTTGCTTGACTGCGTTACGTCCACGTAGATCGGGTCCAGCTGCTGAACGGTCGCCAGTGCGGTCGCTTGACCGTTTTGCACCAGAGCCCCTTCCGTAACGGATGATTTACCAATGCGGCCGCTGATCGGCGACGTCACTTTGGTATAGGCCAGATTGATGCGTGCTGTTTCTACCGCGGCTTTCGCGGCAACAACGGCGGCGTTTGCCTGCTGTGCGTCTGCCAGCGCGCTATCGTAATCCTGTTGACTGATGTACTTAGTACCCAGCAGTTTCTGATAACGTTTAACCGTCAGTTGAGCGATATTTGCTGCGGCTTGTGCTTTGGCCAGATCGCCTTTTGCGCTTTCGTAAGCGGCCTGGTAAGTCGCAGGATCAATCTGATAGAGAGATACACCCGCTTCGATGTCACCACCTTCGGTGAAATTACGCTTCAGGATAATACCGCTAACCTGAGGGCGAACTTCTGCGATGCGAAACGCACTGGTGCGACCCGGAAGCTCGGTTGTTATCTGTAGAGGTTCAGTTTTGAGTGTAACAACTCCAACCTCTGGCATCTGCTGGCCCCCTTGTTGGGCCTGTTTGTCGTCACATCCTGTTAGCGCTAAGCTGCCTGAGAGCATCAGAACGACTGCCAGAGGCGTTAACCCTCTGTTTTTGTTCATATGTAAACCTCGAGTGTCCGATTTCAAATTGATCAATGGCTTAAAGCCCATAAACCCATTGCTGCGTTTATATTATCGTCGTGCTATGGTACATACATTCACAAATGTATGTAAATCTAACGCCTGTAAATTCACTGACATATGGCACGAAAAACCAAACAACAAGCACAGGAAACACGACAGCATATTCTCGATGTTGCTCTGCATTTGTTTTCGCAACAAGGGGTATCATCCACCTCGCTTGCGGAGATCGCAAAAGCCGCTGGTGTCACGCGCGGCGCGATTTATTGGCATTTCAAAAACAAGTCGGATTTATTCAGTGAAATCTGGGAGCTAGCAAAACCTAACATTGATGAGTTAGAGACTGAGTATCAGGCAAAATTCCCCGACGATCCACTATCAGTATTAAGAGAAATTTTAATTTACGTTCTTGAAGCTACCGTGACAGAAGAACGCCGACGTTTGTTGCTGGAAATTATATTCCACAAATGCGAATTTGTCGGGGAAATGGCCTCTGTTCAGTTAGCTCAACGCCATCTTTGTATTGAAAATTACGATCGTATCGAACAAACATTGCGGCACTGTATGGATGCCAATATGCTGCCGGAAAACCTGAACACCCGTCGCGTGGCGGTCCTGTTGCGTAGCTACATTACCGGAATCATAGAAAACTGGTTATTTGCCCCCGAATCGTTTGATCTGAAAAAAGAAGCTCGGGAATACGTGGCTGTGCTGCTGGAGATGTGCCTTATGTGCCCAACTCTGCGGCTTGGCGTGGCGGAAATCCACTAAACGTTTTGGGCCTGTACCAGGAATTCTCCTGGTCGTTTTGCCTGCTGCTATTCTGCCGGTCACAGCCGTGATATTCTTGCCGCTTGACTATTTTCGGTCACTTTTCCGGTTCAGAAACGTTCATTCTCATGACTATGTTGCAGCTCTATAAACGTTCACAGCATCTTATTGCTATTACCATTCTTTTCTTCATTCTCTTGCTATCTTGCCAGTCGTCTGCTTTTGCGCGGGCGCAACAGAGTGGTGAACTGCCGACGAAAGCGGATATTCAGAGCCAACTGGACGCGCTGAGTAAACAAAAAGATCTCTCCGCGCAGGATAAGCTGGTCCAACAGGATCTCATCGATACCATCGCCACGTTGGATAAAATCGATCGCGTGAAAGATGAGACCGTACAGCTTCGCCAGAAAGTTGCCCAGGCACCGGAGAAAATGCGTCAGGCGACGGATGCGTTAAATTCGCTCAGTGATGTTGATAACGACGATGAAACGCGAAAAACGCTGAGTACACTCTCCTTACGACAGCTTGAGTCGCGCGTGGCACAGGTTTTGGATGACCTGCAAAGTGCGCAAAACGATCTTGCCGCTTACAACAGCCAACTGGTGTCGCTCCAGACGCAGCCAGAGCGTGTGCAGAATGCGATGTACACCGCGTCGCAGCAAATGCAGCAAATCCGCAATCGACTCGATGGCACCAATGTGGGAGAGGCGGCGTTACGCCCGAGCCAGCAGGTGTTGCTGCAGGCGCAGCAGGCGCTGCTGAATGCGCAGATCGACCAACAGCGTAAGAGCCTGGAAGGCAATACTGTTTTGCAGGATACCTTGCAAAAACAACGTGACTACGTAACAGCTAACAGTAACAGGCTTGAACATCAGCTCCAGCTTCTGCAAGAAGCGGTGAACAGCAAACGACTGACGTTAACCGAAAAGACGGCTCAGGAAGCGGTAACGCCGGATGAAGCCGAGCGTATTCAGTCAAATCCGTTAGTGAAGCAGGAACTGGATGTTAACCATCAGCTAAGTCAGCGCCTGATTGCCGCGACCGAAAACGGCAACAACCTAATGCAGCAGAATATCAAAGTCAAAAACTGGCTTGACCGCGCGCTGCAATCCGAACGCAATATTAAAGAACAGATCGCTGTCCTGAAAGGCAGTCTGCTGCTGTCGCGTATTCTGTATCAGCAACAACAAACACTGCCGTCGGCGGATGAACTTGCCGATATGACTAACCGGATCGCTGATTTGCGTCTGGAACAGTTTGAGATTAACCAGCAGCGCGATGCGCTATTCCAGAACGATGCGTTTGTCGCCAAACTGGAAGAAGGGCACAGCAACGAAGTGAATGGTGAAGTCCATGATGCCCTGCTGCAGGTTGTGGATATGCGCCGTGAACTGTTGGATCAGCTGAACAAGCAGCTGGGCAACCAGTTGATGATGGCGATTAACCTGCAAATCAATCAACAGCAGCTAATGAGCGTGTCGAAGAACCTGAAAGGGATCCTCACGCAGCAAATCTTCTGGGTTAATAGTAACCGTCCGATGGACTGGGACTGGATCAAAGCCTTCCCGCAAACGCTCAAAGACCAGTTTAAGTCGATGAAAATCACAGTGAACTGGGAAAAAGCCTGGCCAGCGGTCTTTATTGCGTTCCTGGCGGGCCTGCCGCTGCTGCTTATTGCCGGGTTAATCCGCTGGCGTTTGAAATGGCTGAAAGAGTATCAGGCGAAATTAGCCGCCGCAGTAGGGAATCTGCGTAATGACAGTCAGCTCAATACGCCAAAAGCGATACTGATCGATCTGATCAGAGCGTTGCCGGCGTGCCTGATTATCCTCGCCGTGGGCCTGATTCTGCTTACCATGCAGTTGAATATCAGCGACCTGCTGTGGGCGTTCAGTAAGAAGATGACAGTCTTCTGGCTGGTGTTTGGTCTGTGCTGGAAGGTGCTGGAAAAAGATGGCGTGGCGATACGTCATTTTGGCATGCCAGCGCAGCAGACCAGCCACTGGCGCCGCCAGATCGTGCGTATTAGCCTGGCGCTGTTGCCGCTTAACTTCTGGTCGGTCATTGCTGAACTGTCGCCGCTTAATTTGATGGACGATGTGCTGGGTCAGGTAGTTATTTTCCTCAACCTGCTGCTGATCGCCTTCCTGGTATGGCCAATGTGCCGCGAAAGCTGGCGTGACAAAGAGTCACATGGCCTGCGTCTGGTCACTATTACCGTCCTCTCAATTATCCCGATTGCATTAATGGTGCTGACGGCGACAGGGTATTTCTACACCACGTTGCGCCTGGCCGGCCGTTGGATTGAAACGGTCTATCTGGTTATCCTTTGGAACCTGCTGTATCAGACGGTACTGCGTGGATTGAGTGTGGCGGCACGTCGTATCGCCTGGCGCCGTGCCTTAGCGCGTCGTCAGAACCTGGTGAAAGAAGGGGCGGAAGGAGCCGAGCCGCAGGAAGAACCGACCATTGCGCTTGAGCAGGTTAACCAGCAAACGCTGCGTATAACAATGCTGGTGATGGTTGCCCTGTTTGGTATTCTGTTCTGGGCAATTTGGTCCGATCTAATCACCGTGTTCAGTTATCTCGATAGCATTACGCTCTGGCATTACAACGGCACCGAAGCGGGAGCTGCGGTGGTGAAAGACGTCACCATGGGCAGTCTGCTGTTTGCGGTTATTGCCTCAATGGTCGCGTGGGCGCTGATCCGTAACTTACCCGGCCTGCTGGAAGTGCTGGTGCTGTCGCGACTGAAGATGCGTCAGGGTGCTTCGTATGCGATCACCACGATCCTTAACTACGCGATCATCGCCATCGGCGCGATGACGGTCTTCGGATCGCTCGGTGTTTCATGGGATAAGCTACAGTGGCTGGCAGCAGCCCTGTCGGTTGGTCTTGGTTTTGGCTTGCAGGAAATCTTCGGTAACTTTGTTTCGGGTCTGATTATTCTGTTTGAACGCCCGGTCCGCATCGGCGATACCGTGACTATCGGTACGTTCTCAGGAACGGTCAGCAAGATCCGTATCCGTGCCACCACTATTACCGACTTCGATCGCAAAGAGGTGATCATCCCGAACAAAGCATTTGTGACGGAGCGTTTGATCAACTGGTCGCTTTCCGATACCACCACGCGTCTGGTGATCCGCATCGGCGTGGCCTACGGTTCGGATCTGGATAAAGTGAAGAAAGTGCTGCTGCAGGCGGCGATGGAACACCCGAAAGTGATGCACGATCCAGAGCCTGCAGTGTTCTTTACCGCCTTCGGCGCCAGCACGTTGGATCATGAACTGCGTTTATACGTGCGTGAACTGCGCGATCGTAGCCACACGGTTGATGAACTGAACCGTGCGGTCGATCGTTTGTGCCGTGAAAACGACATTGATATCGCCTTTAACCAGCTCGAAGTGCACCTGCATAACGCGAAAGGTGATACCGTGACCGAGGTTAAGCGTGACATCATTAAAGGTGATGATCCGACGCCTTCGGTAGGTTAAGTTGCAATCAGGGCGGCATATTTGCCGCCCTGATTGCATTTAGTGCGCCAGCGCGACCAGTTCTTCCTGCGTCAGGCCTGTAAGGTGCGTAATCAGCTCCAGTTCCAGGCCGCGGGCGAGCATTTTTTGTGCGATATTACGCGCTTCAACCTGCCGACCTTCTTCTAACCCTTTTTCCAGCCCTTGTTGTATGCCTTCCACTCTGCCTTTTTCTTCCAACCATTCGGCAATCGTCATCAGCTGTTCCTTGTACTGTGGCGCACTCTGCGCCAGATGGCGGACAAGTACGCCGGGTTCCGTGGTATTTCCTGCTTTAAGCATGTAATTAATCAAAACGTCGATTTGATATTCTGTCAGATGCTCTTGTGTTAAGAGTGTGACCAGTTGATCCAATAGCTCACTCAGATCCCGTCGACGAATATGTTTTTGCAGGAGTTCCAGCATCGCTACCCGTTGATGCTGCAAGATCTGATTATCTGGCATTACGGTCAGGTCTACCAGTGTAAATTCATTGCCGTAAAGCGCTTTCGCAAGCTTTGGTTCGCTAAACAGGTGATGCCAGTTAAGGGTATAAGGCCACGGACTTTCCATACCATGGTAAAACAGGATAGGAACGACCAGAGGTAATGTCTTATGCCCGGCGTTAAGATGGTGTTGCATGGCGGCAATTGCGTAGCACATCAGGCGAAAGGCCATGAATTTATCGGGCTTACTCTGATGTTCAATCAGTGCGTAAACGTAGCTGGGTCCATGTGTTGTTTGCAGGGAATAGAGGATATCTGAATAGCTGGTATGTAAATCGTCCTCAATAAAGCTGCCTGATTCCAGCGTTAATGTATCCATATCGCATATATTGAGAAATGCTTCAGGCAAATGGATCTGCAAAAAATCTCGGGCAACCTCCTTTTGCGTCAGCATTTGCCGAAAGACCGCGTCGTGGGGTGTGGTGGGGAGTCGTTCCATGATCTGTCCGTTATCGTCGTGATGTTGCGACGACTCTGACACCGAAGCCAATGGCAGACCAGAGGGCAATTAATCAGTTTGCGAGGTGCCTTCCGCAGTTTTAAGTTTGTTTTCATAATCACGCATGACGATCTCCAGCGCGCGTAGCACTGTTCGTGCTGGTAGCTGATTTTCCTCAAGTAAAACAATCAAATCGACGGCCAGTTTGACCTCGTCCGGGGCGTTCTCTAATGACATAAATTCTCCGGGGATTAACGGGTTAAACGCGCCAGCACGTTTTCTATTCTTGCCAGAGCATGGCGACAACGCGCCAGTCGCGCCTCGAATGCTTCTACTTCACGATGCAGTTTTTGCTGTTCTTCAAAGCCGGTAGCCTGAGCCAGACGCTCTTTGCGTTCACGCGTCATTTCAACCAGACGGCGTTCAAATTCCTGATGTTGGACCCGCTTGCGCTGCCAGCGCGCCAGACCTGGAGAAGCGCTGTCCCACTCTCGAAGGGACCAACTGGCGGTTTCACGTGAAATCGCCTCTAACTGTGAAGCAAGGTGTTCCGCAAGCCAGGTGATTTGCGGGAGTTGCTGCTGCTCAACGGCACGACGCAGGGCAGTAAGATTATCGTCAGCCTCATCCAGACAAGCCTGCAGCAACGTGCTGCGCGTGTGAAACAGATGCCTGTCAAAGCGGGCGCTAAGCGTTGTGTGATGCGCCAGCGGAGCACAACGCTGTCGCAGGCGGTTAAGCTGGTTTTCGAGCGTCTGTAACAGCATGGCGGTTTTCACAACAACACTCCGATGAAAATGAGAACCGTTATGCTAAAGTAGCGATTCTCTGTGTTAAGTACTCATATTATGCAACGCATTATTCTAATCATCATTGGCTGGATAGCGGTAGTGCTAGGTACGCTGGGCGTTGTATTGCCTCTGTTGCCGACGACGCCGTTTATACTGCTGGCAGCCTGGTGTTTTGCCCGCTCATCGCCGCGTTTTCACGACTGGTTGCTTTACCGTTCGTGGTTCGGCGGGTATTTGCGCCACTGGCAAAAACACCGTGCGATGCCGCCGGGAGCAAAACCGCGCGCTGTTTTGTTGATCCTGGTGACGTTTGGTATTTCACTGTGGCTGGTCAATATGATGTGGGTGCGCGGCCTGCTGCTGGTTATTCTTGCCTGTTTACTGATTTTTATGTGGCGGATTCCGGTGATTGATGAAAAACAACAAAAGCAGTAAAGCGCAATAATCGCTGTTGCAATTGTCTCTCACAGCCAGTAAATTCGACCGTTTTCGAGCACAGGCGCAGGTGGTCAAAGGTTAAGCAAGTGTAACCTTGGCTCTTATATAGACACAAAATCATTCAAGATACGTCGAGGATGACGTGTTTAGTGCGCCGTGAAGTAATACTGTATTAATCAGGCACAAACTTATGACCGCGACAGCACAGCAGCTTGAGTTTCTCAAAAATAGCATCAAAAGCATCCACGACTACCCAAAACCGGGCATTCTCTTTCGTGATGTCACCAGTTTACTGGAAGACCCGAAAGCCTACGCCCTCAGCATTGAATTGCTGGTTGAACGCTACAAAAATGCGGGTATCACTAAAGTGGTTGGCACCGAAGCGCGTGGCTTCCTGTTTGGCGCGCCGGTAGCGTTGGGTCTGGGCGTCGGCTTTGTTCCGGTACGCAAACCCCGTAAGCTTCCGCGTGAAGTTATTGCTGAGACCTATGAGCTGGAATACGGCACCGATCAGCTGGAAATCCACGTTGATGCCATCAAACCTGGCGATAAAGTGCTGGTTGTGGACGACCTGCTGGCAACTGGCGGCACGATTGAAGCGACTGTGAAGCTGATCCGCCGTCTGGGTGGTGAAGTTACCGATGCTGCTTTTATCATTAACCTGTTTGATCTGGGCGGCGAACAGCGTCTGGAAAAACAGGGGCTTACCTGTTATAGCCTGGTTCCATTCCCGGGCCACTAATTTAGGGCTATCTTTTTTGCCATTTTGGCCCCGGTCAGTGCTCGAAATCCTCACGTACTGCGTGTACGCTCCGGTTTCTGTGCGCTGCCCGAAACCAAACTGACTGCAACGATAACGCCCGAATATAACGTGTCAACCTCGCCGTCGCTGCGAGGTTGTGTTAGCATTATCCCCCTGTGAATCCACCCTCCAGCCTTTCAGAGCCTGCCAATGAGTTATCAGGTCTTAGCCCGAAAATGGCGCCCACAAACCTTTGCTGACGTCGTCGGCCAGGAACATGTGCTGACGGCACTGGCGAACGGCTTGTCGTTAGGGCGTATTCATCATGCTTATTTGTTTTCCGGCACCCGTGGCGTCGGGAAAACCTCTATCGCCCGTTTGCTGGCGAAGGGATTAAACTGTGAAACCGGCATCACCGCCACGCCGTGTGGCGTGTGCGATAATTGCCGGGAAATCGAGCAGGGGCGTTTTGTCGATCTGATTGAAATCGACGCCGCCTCGCGCACCAAAGTCGAAGACACCCGTGACCTGCTGGATAACGTCCAGTATGCGCCTGCGCGTGGTCGCTTTAAGGTCTACTTGATCGATGAAGTGCACATGCTGTCGCGCCACAGTTTTAACGCCTTGCTGAAAACGCTCGAAGAGCCGCCCGCGCACGTTAAGTTCCTGCTGGCGACTACCGATCCGCAGAAGCTGCCGGTGACTATCCTGTCGCGCTGTCTGCAATTCCATCTTAAAGCGTTGGATGTCGAACAGATTCGCCATCAGCTTGAGCATATCCTCAAAGAAGAGCATATCGCCCATGAACCACGTGCACTGCAACTGCTGGCTCGCGCCGCGGACGGTAGCTTGCGTGATGCGCTGAGCCTGACCGATCAGGCGATCGCCAGCGGCGATGGCCAGGTCTCGACCGAGGCGGTCAGCACTATGCTCGGCACGCTGGACGACGACCAGGCGCTCTCGCTCGTTGAAGCGGTTGTGGCTGCGGACGGCGAACGCGTGATGGCGCTGGTAAACGACGCCGCTGCGCGCGGTATCGAATGGGAAGCGCTGCTGGTTGAGATGTCGGCTTTGCTGCATCGTATTGCCATGGTTCAGCTTTCGCCTGCCGCGCTCGGCAGCGATATGGCCGCCATTGAACAGCGAATGCGTGAACTGGCGCGAATTGTTCCACCAACCGATGTGCAGCTTTACTACCAAACTTTGTTAATCGGGCGCAAGGAACTGCCATATGCGCCGGACAGGCGAATGGGCGTCGAAATGACGCTGCTGCGTGCGCTGGCTTTTCATCCGCGCATGCCGCTCCCTGAACCTGAAGTTCCACGACAGTCGTTTGCCCCGGTCGCACCCACTGCGGTGATGACCCCGACGCAGGTGCAGCAGCAGCCTGCGCCTGCACAACAGCAACAGAATGTGCCGCTCTCCGATGCCACCAGTCAGGTGTTGGCGGCGCGTAGCCAGTTGCAACGCGCTCAGGGAGCAACCAAAGCAAAAAAGAGTGAACCGGCAGCCGCTTCCCGCGCGCGGCCGGTGAATAATGCTGCGCTGGAAAGACTGGCTTCGGTGTCGGAACGTGTTCAGGCGCGTCCGGCGGTCTCTGCGCTGGAAAAAGCACCGGCGAAGAAAGAAGCGTATCGCTGGAAAGCGACCAATCCTGTTGCAGAAGTTAAAGAAGTCGTTGCCACGCCGAAAGCGCTGAAAAAAGCGCTTGAGCATGAAAAAACGCCGGAACTGGCGGCAAAGCTTGCGGCTGAAGCCATTGAACGCGACCCGTGGGCCGCCCAGGTGAGTCAGCTCTCGCTGCCTAAACTGGTGGAGCAGGTGGCGCTTAATGCCTGGAAAGAAGAGAATGGCAACGTAGTTTGCCTGCATCTGCGTTCCACGCAGCGACACCTAAATTCCAGCGGTGCGCAGCAAAAACTGGCCGAAGCTCTGAGTTCCTTAACGGGGTCAACGGTTGAATTGACCATCGTTGAAGATGATAATCCAGCGGTGCGTACGCCGCTGGAGTGGCGTCAGGCCATTTATGAAGAGAAGCTCGCGCAGGCGCGTGAGTCGATTATTGCGGATAATAACATCCAGACGCTGCGTCGTTTTTTCGATGCGGAGCTGGACGAAGAGAGTATTCGCCCCATTTGATCGTCAGCCTAATGGTTTGACGGTCGTCATCCCTTAACGTGATTGAGAGAGAAGCCTATGTTTGGTAAAGGCGGTCTGGGTAACCTGATGAAACAGGCCCAGCAGATGCAAGAAAAAATGCAGCAGATGCAGGAAGAAGTCGCCAAGCTGGAAGTGACCGGCGAATCTGGCGCGGGTCTGGTAAAAGTGACCATTAACGGCGCGCACAACTGCCGTCGCGTGGAGATCGATCCAAGCCTGCTGGAAGACGACAAAGAGATGCTGGAAGATCTGGTTGCTGCGGCATTCAACGACGCGGCGCGTCGCATTGAAGAGACGCAGAAAGAGAAGATGGCCTCTGTTTCCTCCGGAATGCAGCTGCCGCCTGGCTTTAAGATGCCGTTCTGATGCAAACCAGCCCGCTGTTAACTCAGCTTATGGAAGCACTGCGCTGTCTGCCCGGCGTTGGCCCGAAGTCGGCGCAGCGCATGGCGTTCACGCTACTTCAGCGCGATCGCAGCGGCGGGATGCGTCTGGCACAGGCGTTAACGAAGGCAATGTCGGAAATCGGCCACTGTGCCGATTGCCGCACCTTCACAGAACAAGACGTCTGCAACATTTGCTCGAACCCGCGTCGCCAGGAAAATGGTCAGATTTGTGTGGTGGAGAGTCCGGCGGACATCTACGCCATTGAGCAAACCGGGCAGTTTTCCGGACGTTACTTCGTGCTGATGGGACACCTGTCGCCGCTGGACGGTATTGGCCCTGATGATATCGGGCTGGATCGTCTCGAACAGCGACTGGAGTCTGAGCAAATCAACGAACTGATCCTGGCGACCAATCCCACGGTCGAAGGAGAGGCGACCGCCAACTATATTGCTGAGCTTTGCATGCAATATGGCGTTGAAGCCAGCCGTATCGCCCATGGCGTTCCGGTAGGCGGCGAGCTGGAAATGGTCGATGGCACTACGCTGTCGCACTCTCTGGCAGGACGACACAAGATTAAATTCTGAACAAACGGAGGCCGCGACGGCGGCTTCCGCTTGAAATCCTTCCCGCTTGTCCCCATTTCACCCTCAACGTGTTTTTACCATTGAAAATGGCTTTGTTGAGGTAGATCTACATGAAAGGACAAGAAACTCGTGGTTTTCAGTCAGAAGTAAAACAGCTTCTGCACCTGATGATCCATTCTCTGTATTCCAATAAAGAAATCTTCCTGCGTGAGCTTATCTCTAACGCCTCGGATGCGGCAGACAAGCTGCGTTTCCGCGCCCTGTCTAACCCGGACCTGTATGAAGGCGACGGTGAGCTGCGTGTACGTGTTTCCTTCGATAAAGATAAGCGTACGTTGACCATTGCCGATAACGGCGTGGGGATGAACCGTGATGACGTTATCGATCATCTGGGGACCATTGCGAAATCCGGTACTAAATCTTTCCTCGAATCCATGGGTTCCGATCAGGCGAAAGACAGCCAGTTGATCGGCCAGTTCGGGGTGGGCTTCTACTCTGCGTTCATCGTGGCGGACAAAGTCACCGTGCGTACCCGTGCTGCGGGCGATAAGCCGGAAAACGGCGTGTTCTGGGAATCTGCGGGCGAAGGTGAGTACACCGTTGCCGACATCACCAAAGACGATCGCGGCACCGAAATCACCCTGCATCTGCGTGAAGGCGAAGATGAGTTCCTTGATGACTGGCGCGTACGTTCCATCATCAGCAAATATTCCGACCATATCGCGTTGCCGGTAGAGATCGAAAAATCCGAAGAGAAAGACGGCGAGACCGTGGTTTCCTGGGAAAAGATCAACAAGGCGCAGGCGCTGTGGACCCGTAACAAGTCGGAAATCAAAGACGACGAGTACAACGAATTCTACAAGCACATCGCCCACGACTTCACTGACCCGCTGACCTGGAGCCACAACCGTGTGGAAGGTAAGCAGGAGTACACCAGCCTGCTGTACATCCCGTCCCAGGCTCCGTGGGATATGTGGAACCGCGATCACAAGCATGGCCTGAAACTGTACGTCCAGCGTGTGTTTATTATGGACGACGCCGAGCAGTTCATGCCGAACTACCTGCGCTTTGTGCGCGGTCTGATAGATTCCAACGATCTGCCGCTGAACGTTTCCCGTGAGATCCTGCAGGACAGCACAGTCACCCGTAACCTGCGCAGCGCGCTGACCAAACGCGTACTGCAGATGCTGGAAAAACTGGCGAAAGACGACGCGGAAAAATACCAAACCTTCTGGAAACAGTTCGGCCTGGTACTGAAAGAAGGCCCGGCGGAAGATCACGCCAACCAGGAAACGATCGCTAAGCTGATGCGCTTCGCGTCTACGCACACTGACTCCTCCGCACAGACCGTGTCGCTGGAAGACTACGTGTCGCGTATGAAAGAAGGGCAGGAGAAAATCTACTACATCACCGCAGACAGCTATGCGGCAGCGAAGAGCAGCCCGCACCTGGAACTGCTGCGTAAGAAAGACATTGAAGTCCTGCTGCTTTCTGACCGCATCGATGAGTGGATGATGAACTACCTGACCGAGTTCGACGGTAAGGCATTCCAGTCTGTTGCTAAAGCTGACGAGTCCATCGACAAGCTGGCGGATGAAGTTGATGAATCGGCAAAAGAAGCGGAAAAAGCGCTGACACCGTTCGTTGAGCGCGTGAAAACCCTGCTGGGCGACCGCGTGAAAGAAGTGCGTCTGACTCACCGTCTGACCGACACGCCAGCCATCGTCACCACCGATGCGGATGAAATGAGCACCCAGATGGCGAAACTGTTTGCCGCTGCGGGCCAGGCCGTACCGGAAGTGAAATATATCTTTGAACTCAACCCGGACCACGTGCTGGTAAAACGCACGGCGGATACCCAGGATGAAGCGCAGTTTAAAGAGTGGGTCGAACTGCTGCTGGATCAGGCGCTGTTTGCTGAACGCGGCACGCTGGAAGACCCTAACCAGTTCATCCGTCGTATGAACCAGTTGCTGGTGTCCTGATACCCGTAATGTAATGCCGGATACGGTGTTTCCACCGCCATCCGGCATTTTCTCGCCTTATTTTTAATTTTCCCACCGTTAACCGTTTCAGCGTCGGGCGTCTTTCTTGAGCCAATTGCGTGATGGTGGTATCGTTTAGCGCTTTTTAAAAAATATCGACAACCTTTAAGGGGATTTTCGTAATGCGTATCATTCTGCTTGGCGCTCCGGGCGCGGGTAAAGGAACTCAGGCTCAGTTCATCATGGAGAAGTATGGTATTCCGCAAATCTCCACCGGTGATATGCTGCGTGCCGCCGTGAAATCTGGCTCCGAGCTGGGCAAACAAGCGAAAGACATCATGGACGCCGGTAAGCTGGTGACTGATGAGCTGGTGATCGCGCTGGTAAAAGAGCGTATTGCTCAGGAAGACTGCCGTAATGGTTTCCTGCTGGATGGCTTCCCGCGTACTATTCCGCAGGCAGACGCCATGAAAGAAGCGGGCATCAACGTGGACTACGTTCTGGAGTTCGATGTTCCTGACGAACTGATCGTTGACCGTATTGTAGGTCGTCGCGTACACGCTGCTTCTGGCCGCGTTTACCACATCAAATTCAACCCGCCTAAGGTTGAAGGTAAAGACGATGTTACCGGCGAAGAGCTGACCACCCGTAAAGACGATCAGGAAGAAACTGTACGTAAGCGCCTGGTGGAATACCATCAGATGACAGCTCCGCTGATCGGCTACTACTCTAAAGAAGCGCAGGCGGGTAACACCAAATACGCGAAAGTTGATGGCACTCAGGCCGTTGCTGACGTGCGCGCAGCGCTGGAAAAAATCCTCGGCTAATTTTTCGCGTAATAAACCTCTTATCAGGCCTGCCATTATCGCGTAGGCCTGATAAGCGTAGCGCCATCAGGCAAATTCTCGTCTTACCTCTCACAGCAATTAGTTCTTCTTTATCGCTTTTCCGCTACAATTATCAACAATTTGAATCGATAAGAGGCGGTAATGCGTCAGACGAAAACCGGTATCCTGCTGGCAAACCTCGGCACTCCCGATGCCCCAACCCCCGAAGCCGTTAAGCGCTACCTGCGCCAGTTTTTAAGCGATCCACGCGTAGTTGATACGTCACCTGCACTGTGGTGGCCGCTGCTGCGTGGGGTGATTTTACCGTTGCGTGCGCCACGCGTAGCCAAGCTGTACCAGTCAATCTGGATGGAAGACGGTTCCCCGCTGATGGTTTATAGCAAGGCACAACAGCGGGCGCTGGCAGAACGCCTACCAAATACCCCTGTCGCGCTGGGAATGAGCTACGGTTCGCCGTCGCTTGAAAGCGCGGTCGATGAACTGTTGGCAAGCGGGGTTGAACACATGGTGGTGTTACCGCTGTACCCGCAATATTCCTGTTCGACGGTGGCGGCCGTCTGGGACGAACTGGCGCGTATCTTAGCGCGTAAACGCGGTATTCCTGGCGTTTCATTTATTCGTGATTACGCCGATGACAGCAGCTACATCGATGCGCTGGCGAAGAGTGCCCGGGATTCATTTGCTCAACACGGTGAACCTGATTTGCTGCTGCTCTCCTACCACGGCATTCCGCAGCGGTACGCCGATGAAGGAGATGACTACCCGCAGCGCTGTCGTGATACCACCCGAGAGTTGGTTTCAGCGCTTGGCCTGCCGCCAGAAAAAGTAATGATGACCTTCCAGTCTCGCTTTGGTCGCGAACCATGGCTGACGCCATATACCGACGAAACGTTAAAAATGCTGGCGGAGAAAGGGACACAACATATCCAGGTTATGTGTCCGGGCTTCTCGGCAGATTGCCTCGAAACGCTGGAAGAGATAGCGGTACAAAACCGGGAAATTTTCCTTGAGGCTGGCGGTAAGCAATATGAGTATATTCCGGCGCTTAATGCCGCACCGGAACATATCGAAATGATGGTTAAACTGACCGACGCTTACCGTTAAAGCTGGGCTCTGAAGTAACGAGCGCCTTCCCGCAACGCATCGTCGGCGGTTTTCATCATTCGCGAATAGTGCAGGAAGGCGTGTAGCGTGCCGGGGTACATTTTGTACTGGCAGGGCTGCTGATGCGCCTGCAACGTCTGGAATAGTAAGCGGCTATCGTCAATCAGCGGATCAAACTCAGCGCCGGCGACAAAACACGGCGGCACGTCACGCGTCAGATCGTTATTAAACAGGCAATAATACGGTGACTCGCGATCGTCAGCGCTACGCAGGTACGCGTTTTCGTACATCTGCAAGTCCTCGCGGGTTAACCCATCCCACGCTCCGCCCATCAGCCGTCGGCTCAGTGAATCCTGCAGGCCGTAAAGCCCATACCACAACAGCACCCCAGCCACCTTGCCGCAGACAATGCGTTTATCCCGTAGCCACAGCGCGCTGGCAAGCGCCAGCATGGCTCCGGCGGAATCGCCCGCAAAACCGATATGATTCACATTAAGAGAATAGTCGCCAGCGTGCTGATGAAAATACTGGCAGACGGCGGCAATCTCTTCGATGGCTTGCGGGAAACGGGCTTCTGGCGCAAGCGAATAGTCGATACCAATTACCGTGCACTGCGTATAGCGCGCCAGCAAGCGCATAATACGGTCGTGGGTATCCAGATTACCGAGAATAAAACCGCCGCCGTGCAGATAATACAACGTTGCCAGGCTATGGGGCTGCGGTGAGTAAATACGTGTGGCCACGGGGCCGCATGCGGTAGAAATAACGCATTCGCGGGTATTCATCTCTGGGGCATCGGCATTCCACAGCTGCCGTTCATGAATGTAGTGCTGGCGCTGGGCCACGAAGTCATCTGCAGCGGGCCACGGCGGCAGATCGTCGCGATGAAAATTCACCACGCTTTTCATTTCATCCGAAATTCTGTCGAGTACGGGGATCTTGTTTTCCGGCTTCATAAAACGCTCCTTGTGAAGGTGAGTTATTGTAGAAATTAATCCCGTTTAAACTGCGATCTCACCGTCTGATATTGAAACTTAGCGCCGCATCGCATGCGTGGCAGGGAATGTGCTACCATGCATCGCTCAGTTAACCACCCGTAAAATCGACCATGAAATTTCCCGGTAAACGCAAATCCAAACACTATTTTCCCGTCAGCGCGCGCGATCCGTTGCTGCAACAAATTCAGCCAGAAAATGAAACCAGCGCAGCCTGGGTGGTGGGCATCGACCAGACGCTGGTGGATATTGAAGCCAAAGTGGATGATGACTTTGTAAAACGTTATGGATTAAGTGCCGGGCATTCTCTGGTGATTGCCGATGATGTCGCCGAAGCGCTCTACCAGGAACTGGTGCGTGAAAATTTGATCACCCATCAGTTTGCGGGCGGTACTATCGGTAACACGATGCACAACTACTCCGTGCTGGCGGATGACCGCTCGGTGCTGCTGGGCGTGATGTGCAGCAATATCGAGATTGGCAGCTATGCGTACCGCTATTTATGCAATACCTCCAGCCGTACCGACCTGAACTACCTGCAAGGCGTTAACGGACCGATTGGCCGCTGCTTTACGCTGATTGGCGAGTCAGGTGAGCGTACCTTCGCAATCAGCCCTGGGCATATGAATAAGCTACGGGCGGATAGCATCCCTGAATCGGTGATTGCCGGAGCATCCGCGCTGGTGCTGACGTCTTATCTGGTGCGCTGCGAGCCGGGTGAGCCGATGCCGGAAGCGACCATGAAGGCGATTGAATATGCCAAAAAACACAATGTGCCGGTGGTTCTGACCCTGGGCACCAAATTCGTCATTGCCGATAACCCGCAGTGGTGGCAGGCATTCCTGAAAGAGCATGTCTCTATTCTGGCGATGAATGAAGAAGAGGCTGAAGCGCTGACTGGCGAGAACGATCCGCTGCTGGCATCTGACAAGGCGCTGGATTGGGTGGATCTGGTGCTGTGCACGGCGGGTCCGGCGGGTCTGTATATGGCGGGCTTTACGGAAGAAGAAGTCAAACGTAAAACCCAGCATCCGCTGCTGCCCGGTGCTATTGCCGAATTTAACCAGTACGAATTCAGCCGCGCCATGCGCCATAAAGACTGTACCAATCCGCTGCGTGTGTATTCGCACATCGCACCGTATATGGGCGGACCTGAAAAGATAATGAACACCAACGGCGCAGGTGATGGCGCGCTGGCGGCATTGCTGCATGATATTACCGCCAACAGCTATCACCGCAGCAACGTGCCTAACTCCAGCAAGCACAAGTTCACCTGGCTGACCTATTCGTCGTTAGCCCAGGTGTGTAAATATGCTAATCGCGTGAGTTATCAGGTGCTGAACCAGCATTCACCGCGCCTGACGCGCGGTTTGCCGGAACGTGAAGACAGTCTGGAAGAGTCGTACTGGGACCGTTAAATCTTGCATAGGCCGGATAAGCGATAACGCTATCCGGCACGGACACTAACTGGCCGTAGCAACTTCACCTGCAGGCGGCGTTTCAATCAGCTCCAGCATGGTACGGGCGATTTCGCGCTCACCCATGACGACCTGGTTGGCGCCGCGTTCGGTAATATATTCCACCTCATCGTCATAATGCGCGCGGGCGATAATCTCAATCGACGGGCATTTCTCACGTGCAGAAGCGACAATTTCACCCGCTTCATAACCATTGGGAATGGTCAGCAGCAGCCAGCGCGCGCAATCCAGATGCGCCAGATTCATAATCTCTTCGTTGGCGGCATTTCCCAGTACCGCGCGGATCCCACGCTCGCGCAGTTCATCCACCCGGGTACGTGAGGTTTCGATCACCACCAGCGGGATCCCTGCAGCCATCAATTTCTCACCCAGCAGGCTGCCGACGCGACCAAAGCCAACCAGCAGGGCATGATTGCAGATATCCACCGGAATTTGCTTCTCTTCTTCGATAGCCTCTTCCAGCGTCTGCTCTTCCAGCGTTTCTGTTTTGGCGAGATATTTTTCTAACACCGCGAACAGCACCGGGTTGAGCATGATGGACAGGATTGCCCCCGCCAGTACCAGATTCTGTCCGGCCTGCGGCAGCAGGTTTAACGCCATTCCCAGACCCGCCAGGATAAAGGCAAATTCACCAATCTGCGCCAGGCTGGTGGCAATAGTGAGCGCCGTGCGTTGGGAGTGACCAAACAGGCGCACCAGGAAATAGGCGGCAAGGGATTTACCAAAGATGATAATCGCCAGCGTGCCCAGTACCGCCAACGGCTGCTGGATCAGAACTAACGGATCGAACAGCATCCCGACGGAGACGAAGAACAGCACGGCGAACGCATCGCGCAGCGGCAGGGTATCATGCGCCGCACGGTGGCTTAGTTCAGATTCATTCAGCACCATACCAGCGAAGAACGCGCCCAGCGCAAAGGAGACATCGAACAGCTCTACTGCGCCAAAGGCGATACCTAAGGCGAGGGCGAGGACTGAGAGGGTAAACAGTTCGCGTGAACCGGTTGCGGCGCTGCGGGCCATAATCCACGGTACCAGGCGACGACCCACCAGCATCATAATCGCGATAAACGCCACCACCTTACCGATGGTAATGCCCATATCGACGGCCAGCGAAGCGAAGCCGACATCTTCTTTTTCCAGCATCCCGGCGACGGCTGGCAGGAGAACCAGCGTCAGCACCATCATCAGATCTTCGACAATCAGCCAGCCAATGGCAATTTGCCCTCGCTGGCTGTCAATGAGCTGTCGTTCTTCAAGCGCGCGCAGTAGCACCACGGTACTGGCGGTTGAAAGACACAGACCAAACACGATCCCCACCATCAGCGACCAGCCTAATACGGCTGAAAGCGCCATACCCAGCAGCGTTGCCACCGCTATCTGGGCAATCGCGCCGGGAATGGCGATAGACTTTACCGCCATCAAATCCTTCAACGAAAAGTGTAGCCCCACGCCGAACATCAGCAGAATAACGCCAAGCTCAGCCAGCTCAGGCGCGAGCTTAGTATCAGCAACAAAACCAGGTGTAAATGGACCGGCCAGAACGCCCGCTAACAGATATCCCACCAGAGGAGAAATACGCAGTTTATTGGCAATCATGCCTAATATAAAAGCGAGCACAAGGCCGCCGACAATGGTGGTGATAAGCGGGGTGGCGTGATGCATTCCGTCTCCTTTGGTTGCTGTGATGATCCTAAAAACCCAAACTACGAGTAATAGTTTATGACAATTTTAATGTTTATGTTTATGAATAATTATTGAATTTTGAAGAAAACGGGATTTTACGCGCAAAAAAGCACGGATCGGAAAAGTACGGTGATATGTGAGAGGTAAAGGCTGATGGCTACTGCAAGTAATGACGGCCAAAATTTACTTTTGGCCGTCAGAAAATCAGGCTTTGTGTCGGTTATCAGGTAAGAATATGGTCAGTATCCCCAGAAGTGGCAGGAAAGCACATATTTTGTAGACCAAATCGATGCTGGTATGGTCGGCTATCAGCCCTAACACCGCGGCTCCCAAGCCGCCCATGCCAAAGGCAAAACCGAAAAATAGCCCAGAAACCATGCCGATACGCCCAGGAAGCAGTTCCTGTGCGTAGACCAAAATAGCAGAAAACGCCGATGCGAGGATAAAACCAATGATCACGGTTAAAATCCCGGTCCATTCCAGCGTTGCGTAGGGTAAAACGAGGGTAAATGGCGCAACGCCGAGGATAGACCCCCAAATAACATATTTTCTGCCAATTTTATCGCCCAATGGTCCGCCAATCACCGTCCCGGCCGCGACGGCAAACAGGAAGGCAAACAGGTGAAACTGGGCGTTTTGTACCGATAATCCGAATTTTTGCATCAGATAAAAGGTGTAATAGCTGCTGATGCTCGCCATATAGAAGTATTTGGAGAAAATCAGCACCAGCAGGATGCTTACCGCCAGCACCACTTTATTGCGCGGTAACGGATTTACGATGGCGACTTTCGGTTTTCCTTTACTCATCCGATGCTGCGCAGCGTACCAACGGCTGATTTGTGCCAGGACGACAATCGCTAATAACGCAGCCAGAACAAACCAGGCCACATTACCCTTACCATATGGCGCGATGATGACAGCTGCCAGCAAGGGTCCCAAAGAGCTACCGAAGTTGCCGCCAACCTGGAAAATTGACTGTGCCAGGCCGTGACGACCGCCGGAGGCCATGCGTGCCACGCGGGACGATTCCGGATGAAATACCGAAGAGCCGGTGCCAACCAGCGCCGCGGCGAGCAGCACCATATGGAAGCTGCCGGCCATGGCTAGCAAAACAAGTCCGCTCAGCGTGAAGCACATCCCAATGGGCAGCGACCACGGCATCGGGTATTTGTCCGTCCAGTAACCCACCACCGGTTGCAGCAGCGAAGAAGCAAGCTGGAAGGTTAGGGTGATCATCCCGATCTGCATGAACGTTAGCGAGAACTCTGACTGCAATAGCGGATAAATCGCCAGAATCAGCGACTGAATCATATCGTTTAGCAAATGGGAGAGGCTGATCGCTCCTAAAATGCCAAATGAGGTGCGTGCTTTAGCAACCGACGCTGACGCGCCAGCCACAGGCTGGGTTGGTTCACTTATTGCCATAGAAAGTCACTTCTGTTTGGGTTGCGATTATGAGGGTAATCTATTTTGTTATTATTACCTGACTAACATACCTGCGGAAGGTGTTTGAAGGAAGTCTCATTTCTGAAAACATTTTCGACTATTATTTCATATCATTGTAATTTCAGTCGTTGATTTTGGCTCAGGGAGAGAAATATGAAGTTTTTAAAACGGGGCGTGGCGCTGGCGTTATTAGCCGCATTTACGCTGGCAGGTCAGCCTGCACAAGCGTACGAAAAAGATAAAACCTATAAAATTACCATTTTGCATACCAACGATCATCACGGTCACTTCTGGCGCAGCGAATACGGAGAATACGGACTGGCGGCACAAAAAACGCTGGTGGACGGTATTCGTAAAGAGGTGGCAGAGGAAGGGGGAAGCGTACTGCTGCTTTCCGGTGGCGATATTAATACCGGCGTACCGGAGTCCGATCTGCAGGATGCGGAACCTGATTTTCGCGGGATGAACCTGATTGGCTATGATGCGATGGCGGTCGGAAACCACGAGTTTGATAATCCCATGACCGTACTGCGCCAGCAGGAAAAATGGTCCAAATTCCCGTTTCTCTCGGCCAATATCTATCAGAAAAGCACCGGCGAGCGTTTGTTTAAGCCGTGGGCTATCTTTAAGCGCCAGGATTTAAAAATTGCCGTACTCGGTTTGACTACTGACGATACGGCGAAAATAGGCAACCCCGAGTTCTTTACCGATATTGAGTTCCGTAAACCTGCTGATGAAGCCAAACTGGTTATTCAGGAACTGAATATGGGTGAAAAGCCAGACATCATTATCGCAACCACCCATATGGGACATTATGACAACGGCAACCACGGCTCGAACGCCCCTGGCGATGTCGAAATGGCGCGTAGCCTGCCGGCGGGATCGTTGGCGATGATTGTCGGTGGTCACTCGCAGGATCCGGTGTGTATGGCTTCAGAGAACAAGAAGCAGGTTGATTACGTACCGGGTACGCCGTGTGCGCCAGACAAGCAAAATGGGATCTGGATTGTGCAGGCGCACGAGTGGGGGAAATATGTGGGCCGGGCTGACTTTGAGTTCCGTAACGGCGAAATGAAAATGGTTAACTACCAGCTCATCCCCGTCAACCTGAAGAAAAAAGTGACCTGGGACAACGGTAAAAGTGAGCGCGTACTCTACACCCCGGAAATAGCTGAAAATCAGCAAATGCTTTCGCTGCTGACGCCGTTCCAGAATAAAGGTAAAGCGCAGCTCGACGTGAAAATCGGTAGCGTCAATGCGCGCCTCGAAGGCGACCGAAGCAAAGTCCGTTTCGTGCAGACCAACATGGGACATTTACTGCTGGCTGCGCAAATGGCGCGAACCAGCGCTGATTTTGGCGTAATGAGCGGCGGCGGCATCCGTGATTCCATCGAAGGTGGCGATATCTCTTATAAGAGCGTGCTGAAAGTACAGCCGTTCGGAAACATCGTGGTGTATGCAGACATGAGTGGGAAAGAAGTGATTGACTATCTGACCGCTGTAGCACAAATGAAGCCGGACTCCGGGGCCTATCCGCAGTTTGCTAATGTCAGCTTTGTGGCGAAAGATGGCAAGCTTAACGATTTGAAAATCAAAGGCGAACCCGTTGACTCAGCCAAAACCTATCGCATGGCGACCCTGAGCTTCAATGCGACCGGCGGCGATGGCTATCCGCGAATTGATAACAAACCAGGCTATGTGAATACCGGGTTTATTGATGCTGAAGTGCTGAAAGAGTACGTGCAGAAGAACTCACCGCTGGATGCCAGTATGTATGAGCCGAAGGGTGAAGTTACCTGGCAGTAACAGGGCGGAGCGCCGGATGGCGGTGCTTGCACCTTATTCGGCCTACAAGTCAGTGTGATTTGTAGGCCTTAAAGCTGCGCGCCATCAGGCAATCATTCTAAAATCGCTTAATCACGGCGTGCGATGTCGGCGAATTTCGCATCCAGAATTTTCGCCAGATCGCCTGCTGCCAGTTCGATATCCAGCCCGCGTTTGCCGCCGGAAACATAAATGGTGTCAAACGTCTGGGCAGGGGCATCAATGAGCGTTGGCAATCTCTTTTTCTGTCCTAATGGGCTGATCCCCCCCACCAGATAACCGGTGGTTCGTTGCGCAACCATTGGATCGGCCATATCAACCTTTTTAGCCCCCAGCGCCTTAGCGACCTTTTTGAGATCCAGTTGACCGGCTACAGGCGTGACCGCAACTGCCAGATGCTTCATATCGCCATTCACGGCAACCAGCAGCGTTTTGTAGACCTGGTCCGCATTCAAACCTAACTTGCGCACCACTTCATCACCAAAGTTCGTCTCGGACGGATCGTGATCGTAGGTATGGATCTGGAAAGAAATTTTGTTTTTTTCGAGTAATTTAACGGCGGGTGTCATAGCAATTATCCTGGACCAGACAAAATACGACTCAAGCATACGCCTGATGTCTGTCTAAAAAATAGTACCATCTTGCGCAATAGTATTGGCAGGATGATGACTTTGAGCGACAATCGAACTACACCGATGCTTTAAGCATTGGGATCATAATAATGATGAAATTCCTCTTTGACGGGCCAATAGAAATATTGGCCATTTTTTTACCGTAACATCTCCGGCAAATTTCCTTCTCCGTACAGATGCAACGCGCCAACGGCCACGACGTAATGACCAGCAGGCATCGCTCTGAGCCGATCGCGCCAGGCTGTGTTACGTTGATGCATCAATACGTCATACAACGACTGGCTAAAGGTATTGGGAAGCGTCAGTTCGCTATTGCGTGGCGGTGTTTTAAGCCACCAGCCCATCATTTGTTGCAACAATCTGGCATTGGTATGCCAGTGCGTCAGAGTATCGTCCAACAGGGCCAGTCCGTTATCAGGCAACTGACATAACAGCTCGATTTGACTGGATGCGCCTTCCAGCTCGATAACGGGTTTATGCGCTTGTTTTGCCGCTTTCAGCAATTGGTAATCAATCCCGTATTCTGCCCGTAGACCCAACTGCTGTGCCTGTGTCGCCTGTAATACCATGGCGATTTGCCACAACGGCTGAGTAGATAACAGCGATGGGGAAATGCCCAGTTCGTTGGTGACTTTACGCAGGTTTTCTAACTGCTCCGGGCTGATTCGTTCTTCGAGTGCGGCAAATGTAGGAAGGTTAGCAAACGGCGCGTCGTTACAGGAAACATCCGCTTCGACAATCAGCGCATCGGCATGGTTGAGTTTTTTGAGTAATTTGGCAGGCAGAGGTGCCATATCGCGACTGCCCATGTGAATACTGCCAATCAGATGAAAATGGCGGTTGCCGGGCAATGAAATGTCGATGGCAGGCCAGGTATAGTGGTTGCCGCGTAGCGCGGTGAAAAATGTTTTTACCCGGTATAACAGATCCATACGACCTCCCTAAGTAGACTTTCATGCTAGCGCGTGGTCCAGGAAGGTGCAATGCGAGAATCGCCGGATGGCGACGCGAAATCGTCTTATCCGGCCCACAATGTTACCTGCACTTTGTAGGCCGGATAAGCGTGTGCGCCATGCGGCAGAGGGTTACTCTTTCGGTTTGAAGCGCAGCAGTCGGTTAGCGTTGCTCACCACAGTAATGGAGGAGAGCGCCATCGCCGCCCCGGCAACGACCGGATTCAGCAGTGTTCCGGTGAACGGCCACAGGATCCCCGCGGCAACGGGAATACCGATGCTGTTATAAATAAACGCGCCGACCAGGTTCTGCTTCATATTACGCAACGTTGCCCGGGAGATAGACAGTGCATCCGCAACGCCCATCAAGCTATGACGCATCAGCGTAATCGCGGCGGTTTCAATCGCCACATCGCTGCCGCCACCCATAGCAATCCCTACATCGGCCTGAGCCAGCGCAGGTGCATCGTTGATACCGTCACCCACCATGGCAACCTGACGCCCCTGGCTTTGCAGACGTTTAATCGCCTCGGCTTTACCGTCCGGCAGAACACCGGCAATCACCTCATCAATACCGGCTTCTTTGGCAATAGCGTTAGCCGTGGTCGGGTTGTCACCGGTAAGCATCACCAGACGATACCCGTTGCGGTGCAGACGCTGAAGTGCTGCCACGCTGTCGCTACGCAGTGGATCACGCACCGCTAACAGCGCCGCCGCTTTACCATCAATCGCCAACAGGACCGGGGTTGAACCCTGGGATGCCTGAGCAGTGATTTCAGCTTCCATTTCAGTGGTATCTACCTGCTGTTCATTAAGCAGCGCCTGGTTGCCCAGCAGCAGCGTATGACCTTCCGTTTCACCACTGACGCCTAAACCGCGCAGCGTACGGAAACCATTGACCTGTGGCAGCGTAACATCACCGGCTTTGTCCAGTATCGCTCTGGCCAGCGGGTGGCTGGACCCCTGTTCAAGGGCTGCTGCCAGACGAATTGCCAGTGCTTCATCGGTGTTGCCAAACGTTTTGATGGCGACAACCTGCGGTTTACCTTCAGTCAATGTCCCGGTTTTATCAAATACGACGGTATCAAGCGTACTGGCGCGCTGCAGCGCATCGGCATCACGTACCAGAACCCCAAACTCAGCGGCACGACCCACACCGGAAATAATCGACATTGGTGTTGCCAGGCCCAGCGCACAAGGGCAGGCAATAATCAGTACGGTAGTGGCAATCACCAGCGTATAAACAATTTGTGGTGCCGGCCCGAAGAAATACCAGATTGCTGCACTTACCAGCGCAATGACTACGACGACCGGAACGAACACTGAGGAGATACGGTCAGCCAGTTTGCCAATCTCCGGTTTACTGCTTTGCGCCTGGCGCACCATACGAATAATACGTGACAGCGTGGTGTGGCTGCCAACGGCGCTGGCGCGAAACAGCACGCTGCCGTCTTGTACGACCGTACCGGCGTGGACGCTATCACCTTCGCCTTTTTGTTGCGGAATAGGCTCTCCGGTCAGCATGGCTTCATCCAGCCAGGCTTCGCCCTGAGTGATTTCGCCATCTACCGGAACGCGGTCACCGGTGGTCAGGCGCAGTAACATTCCCGCCTGAACGTCTGCCAGCGGCACGTTCTTTTCACCTTCGTCGGTAACAACACGCGCGGTCGGCGGTGTCAGATCGAGTAATTTTTCCAGTGCTTTGGACGAGCGCTGACGAGCCCGCGCTTCCAACATGTGCCCGAGGTTAATCAGACCGATAATCATCGCACTGGCTTCATAATAGAGATGTCGTGCTTCCATCGGGAACCATTGCGGCCAGAGGTTGACACTCATGGAATAAAGCCATGCCACCCCCGTACCCAGCGCCACCAGCGTATCCATGGTCGCGGTGCCGTTCATCAGGCTTTTCCACGCGTTGCGGTAAAAATGACCGCCCGCGAAAACCATCACGGCAAGCGTTGCCAGACCAATCGTCAGCCATAGGCTACGGTTGTCGGCAGTGACCATCATGTTTTCGCCAATCATTCCCCATACCATGACAGGGATACCCAACAGCAGCGCGACGGCCGCCTGCCAGCGAAAACGTTTCATGGTTGCCACGGCGGTTTCTTGCTGACGCTCGCGGCGCTTAACATCATCTTCAATGGCTTCTGCGCCGTAGCCCGCTTTTTCCACCGCTTTCACTAACTGGTCGGCGGACGCACTGCCCATTACCAGCGCAGTACGTTCCGCCAGGTTTACCCGTGCCTGCGTGACACCCGGTACGCTTTGCAGAGCATCTTGTACGCGGATAACACAGCTGGCGCAGCTCATGCCGTTTAACAGCAACTGTTGGCTGTCATCATCAGCCGTAGCTGCCGGAAGCTCGGAAGGGACCGCTGCCAGTGCTTCCGACGGGATTGATGACTCCGTCAGCGGTTTAGCCTTTGGGTGGCTTAACTCCGCGCCGTAACCGGCTTGTTTGATGGTTTCAATCAGCGCTTCAGCACTGGCGCTCCCGGTGATGTGCGCTTCAGTCACAGTGACATCCGCTTGCTCAACGTCCGGGCGTTGCTCCAGACTCTCTTTAACGCGTTTTACACAGTGACCACAGGACAAGCCGTCCAGGGTTAGATCGATTGTTTGAGACATAACCAACTCCTTTATTGCAGGATTAACTGACTGTGATAAAGGTTAAACCTTCCATCTAGGGGAAGGTCAAGGGAGTTTTTTGAAAAGGTGCAAAAAGGGCGAAAAGGAAGAAAAACGGGAACGTCAGAACAGGACGCTCCCGGTCAATTATTGATTGAGAACAATAAGCGGCGTTCGATGCTCCGGTTCATTCATCACCGTGAGATCGGCGCCGTACAGTGCATTTAGTGACGATTGCTGCAGAACATCCTGCGGACGACCGTTATCAACTATCCTGCCGCGTTCCATCAATACAACGCGGTCAGCATAGCGCGCCGCAAGGTTGAGATCGTGCAGGACGCAGCAGACGCTGAACTGTCGTTCACCTACCAGACGACGCAGCAGACGAAAAAGATGCTGTTGGTGGTGAATATCCAGGGCTGAGGTGGGTTCATCGAGAAACAACCATTTTGGCCTGGGTTCGGGCTCCCAAAGTTGAACCAGCAGACGCGCCAGCTGTACCCGCTGTTGTTCTCCTCCCGACAGGTGCCGGTAATCGCGCGCGGCCAGCGCCTGGCAGTCACACAACGTCATGATGTGCTCCGTTTCATCGCCCGTATTGCGCGTACGATACGGATGCCTGCCCATGCGGATGACCTCCTGCACGCTAAACGGGAAGGCCATATGACTGTTCTGGCGCATCACGGCACGGGTTTTTGCCAGCTCGGTGATTGACCACTCGTTCAGCGGCTTGCCAAACAAGCTACAACGCCCGCTGTGGGGCTGCAGATAGCCCGTAAGCTGGCGAAGCAGCGTCGATTTTCCGGCCCCATTCGGGCCAAGAATCGCGATGATTTCTCCATCAGGTAGCGTCAGGGAAACGTCATCGGTCAGTCGTCTGCCCTGAATTTGGTAGACCAGATTTTCAACGACGATCATGACATCCTCCGGCTACGCAGTATTAACCACAGGAAATACGGTCCACCGATCAGGCTGGTTAACAGGCCAACGGGCATTTCGGCAGGTTGAACAAGTGTGCGGGCCAGCGTGTCGGCAATCAGAAGTAAACAGGCACCGGCCAACGTAGAGCAAGGAATCAACCAGCGATGATCGGCGCCGGTAGTCATTCTGATCAGATGCGGGATCACAAGGCCAATAAAGCCAATCACGCCGCTGACGGAAACGGAAGCGCCAACCAGGAGCGAGCTGAGCAACAGTAATTGCTGGCGCTTACGTTTGACGTTTACGCCGAGGTAATGCGCCTCTTCATCACCCAACTGCAGCAAATTAAGCGTTCCCGCCAGACAGACGGTGACAGCAATGGCTGGAAGAACAAACGTGCTGGCAACCAGCAGCGTTGGCCACTGGGCCTGGCCGAGATTCCCCATCATCCACAGCGTAAGTTGGCGTAGCTGCTGTTCGTCGCCCACATAGCTCAGCACGCCAATAGCCGAACCGCACAGAGCATTGATGGCGATACCTGCTAACAGCAGTTGCATCATTCCACCGTGGTTATGACGCTGGCTTATCAGGAAAATAATCGTGCAGACCACCATGCTGCCCGCGACGGCAAAAATCATCTGCTCATACAGCACCAGCACCACGGGGAATGAAAATGGGATAACTATCGCGATGCCAACCATCAGCGCGGAGCCGCTGCTGACGCCAAGCAGGCCGGGATCGGCCATCGGATTGCGAAAAAGTCCCTGCATAATGACCCCTGCCGTAGCCAGCGCAGCACCGACCAAAACGGCCAGCAGCACGCGGGGCAGGCGAATGTTCAACCAGATATCTCGGTATTCGTCGTTGAACAGGGCGCTGAAGCTAATGTTCAACGCCCCCTGGCTGGCACCGAACAGCATCAGAGCGACCAGCAAGAGAGAAAGGCCCGTCAGAATGCTGACGGAAGAAAGCGAGTCCTTAAGCACGCAACGCTCCATAACGTCTTTGCGGCGCGAAGTTTCCGCGCCGCGAGGGGTTTACGCGGGTTTCAGTCCCGGCTCAACCAAACTGTAAATCTGGTTTTTGAGTGCCGGTGCCGTGGCCAGTTCGTGAATGTGCCTGGCAACATCTGCGCGCATCACAAAGCCATGACACTCCTCGGCCTGTATTCGTTGCGCCAGGCCTGTGGCTTCACCGTTCAGCAAACCGCCGGGGCGGAGAATGGCGTAGTCCAGTTGACTGGTTTGTAGCCAGCTTTCAGCCAACGATTTTTCCCGTACGGCCTGGCCAAATGCGGTCCTGGCGCGTGGGGACAAAAAGGGCCAACTGTCGCCACAGCCCAGAGAGGTAACCAGAATCATGCGTTTGATCTCAGCTTTTTCTGCTTCATCAATGACGGTTCTGTGCGCCAGATAATCCTGGGCACCGCCCATGGAGGAGATCACCGTGGCATGCTGACCCGCTGCGCGACAGGCGCAGGCGGTGACCTGGCTGTCGCAGGCGTCGCCAATAAAGACCTGCACACCTTTTTCCTGCAGCCCGGCAGCAACCTGGGGATTGCGAACGACAGCAATCACCGGACGATGCTCCGCCAGTGCTAGCTCCAGCGTTTTCGCGCCGACGCCGCTTCCACCTGCACCAAAAATAAGCCATGGAGCCATCAGGCATGTTCCTTTAAAGATGAAGACAACGCGTGAAAGGCGCTGACCTGTTCGGCCAGTAGCTGTCGATGCTCATCGCGACCGAGGAAAATTTTGAACATAGCGCTACCCGCCTGGTTGAAGAAGAGAATGGACGCAGTGTCCATTCTCATAAATTTGCGTTCAATCAGGGCAATATGCGTGCAGTTTTCTGCCTTGATATGACCGGTCATGCCTTTTTTGCCGCGCAGGTTGAAGTAACCGTGGCGGTGGAATCCGGAAGGTAATTCACCGGTGAATTCCAGAATGACATCAGCAGTATGGACCAGGGTGGTGACTTTGCCCCATTCGCAGACGGTTTCCCAGACGGTATCAAATTGACTGCCGGAAACCAGCGTTGGGGAAGGGAGGTTTTTCACCACCTCCAGCAATGTAGTGTTGTACTGGGCTGCGATAGCTTCCAGCGTACCGTCCGGCTCAGTTTTCAAAAAATCCTGTAAAGAGACATGGCTCATTATTCACTCCTTTTATGGTTGCTCTACCGCAATGCGCGGCGCGTTAAGTGCCTGAATCAGTTCATCAAGAGACTGCAAAATATTGCTCGCCCAAAAACGCCCTTCATTGGTCAGGCGTACACAGGTGCTGGCATCTCGCGTCAGTCCTGCGTGATGCCATTGGGTCAGTAGCGGGGCCAGTTTTTGTGCATGAGGCGTCAGTTCATCCAACGGGACGCGGGCCGTCTCAATACCGGCCTGGAGAGTGTGTCGCCACTGGAAACCACGCTCGGCTGTGCGCATTATCATCATTAGCGGTTTTTTTCCGGCGGCGATAGATTCATGCCATGTATTCAGGTTGCGCTCGACCATCCAGGAATAGCCATTGACTGACCCTCCTGCGCCAGAGCCGAATGCCAGACAGTCTGCACCCTGTTTAATCAGCAGGTTGTACAGATTGCGTTCCCGTGTGGTACGCGCCCAGTGGCTGTTGCTGATGCAGCGCCAGCCCGCGCTGTCCATGAAATCGCAGCCCTGAAGATAGAGATCGCGGCGTTCGGCGGGAGAGGGAACGGTTGTGCGCCCGGTTTCAACTGCTTTGCCAAGCGGTGTATTAGGGATCAGATTCAGCGCATAAAGATCTACGCCGTCGAGGCCAATGTCGCGGGCAATCGCCAGATCCTCGCCCCACAGTTTTGCGTCTTGTCCTGGCAGACCAAATAGCAGATCGCACACCACGGCGGCACGATCCCGTTTTACCAGTCCCTGCATAAAGGCCGTTGCGGTCGGGCCGTCCGAAGTACGCGCCATTTTCTTGCGGATCCGGCTGTTAAAAGACTGAATACCGATCGAAAATCGATTGGCGCCAGCGTCAAGGCAGGCATCGATTCGCGCATCGTCAAAATTGAGCACTCGCCCCTCAATGGTGATTTCGCAGTCCGGCGCCAGCGGTAGCTTGTCACGCAGCGCGGTGATGATTCTGGCCAGGTCCTGTGCAGACAACGCAGAAGGCGTACCGCCGCCAAAATAGACGGCGTGAATGGGGGCTGACTGGTGTAATGCGCTATCAGCTTCCATCTCTATTTCGCGCAACAGCGCGTTGGTGTAGCGGGCGCAGTTGTCTTCTTCAAACCGGTTTTGATAAAAACCGCAGAAAGTACAATGTGTTGCACAAAAAGGGATATGCAAGTACACCAGCCGTTTACGTGGCGGGGTTGGCTGGCTGATGACCTCCTGCCAGGTTTGTGACAAAAGCTCTTTGGCAACCGGGATCGCCCCACGCCAGGGCATCGTGGCGCGGCGATCCTTAAATGGCTGACTTCCCTCGAGCGCAAAATGCGCGGTGAGATCCAGCGAGTGTTCAGTTTTCATTCTTCTTAATAAATCCAGTTAGTGAGGCCAGAATTGCTGGTGCAGGGCTTCAACCGCATCGGTGACGCGAGGTCCCATCCCCAGAATCAGCGCCTGGTCTACTGCCACAATGCGCTGATTTTTCCAGGCCGCAGTGTGGGTAATACCGGCAATCGCGCTCAGGCGAGCCAGACCGCCATCGACCATTTGCGACGTCACCACGATCACCTCCGGGTTGGCGGCGATCAGTGACTCCGCGCTGTAGCTTTTATACTGCGCATGGGTGGCGACATTTTGTGCGCCTGCGAGGGTCATAATGGCATCGGCAACGCTGCCTTTTCCGGCGATCTGAGGTGCGCTGCCGCCAGCAGAGAGAATGAACATTGCTTTGACCGGCGCGTTTTTCGCCGCCACGCTGTGCTTAATACGCTCCAGACGTTGCTGCAGGCGATTGACTAACGCCTCACCTTGGTCAGGAATGTGCAGTGTTGTAGCCAGTTCTCGAATGTTGGCGTACATCTGTTCTACGGTGGCCGGTACGCGCGGCAACGTCACGACGTTAACCTTTTGCGCCCGCAACTGATCCAACACGATTTGGGGTCCTGCATCCTGCCAGGTGATAAAGCTGTCCGGATGGAGCGACAAAATGCCCTCGCTGCTTAACTGCTTCCAGTAGCCGATATGCGGGAGTGCGGCAGTTTCGGGCGGATATGAGGTGGTTTCATCAACGCCGACCACCCGGTTGCCGACGCCCATGGCGTATACCAGTTCGCTAAGCGAGCCGCCCGCCACCACCAGGCGGTCGGCGGACTGGGCACTGAAAACGCAGGCGAGGCTCAGTAAGCCAATCATGAGTTTTTTCATCGTCAGAAATTCCACGCAAAGCCAACGGCGGCATTGAAACCAGCATCTGGAATAGATTCATGTGCGGTTCTGTAACGCTTATCGGTTAGGTTGTTGAGCGCGAGGTTGACCTGATACTGGTCCTGCGGACCGAACTCGGTGTTGAATGCGAGGTTAAGTGTGGCCCAGCCAGGGTAGTTGATTTCCGTGGTGCCGGTATTATCTTTAGCGCTGGACGCCGCGCGGATAAAGGCATCAGACGTCACGTTAGCGACATTCATCAACCAGGTATGTTTCAGGCCGACGCGCCCGGTCAGCGTGGGCTCGCCGGTATCCCAGGTTTTTAGGGTATTGCCTTCGTACTGACGGCGAATGAGATTACCGCTCAGGTAAGGTGAAACCGCCCAGCCGTTGTATTCTGCGGTGAGTTCCATGCCCCAGGTTTTGGCCCGATCGATGTTTTCGTAGTAGTAATAGCCACCCCGTGAAGAGGTGGTATTACCGCTGCAAACGGGTTGGCCTGAACAGGCCAGGCTGGCGATATAGTCTTTGGCTTCGGAGTAATAAATGGCGCCGTCAATCAGCCACATATTCCCTTTATACCGTGCGCCCAGCTCATAGTTATTCGAGTGTTCCGCCTTCAGGTTTGGGTTGCCGTAGGTCACGCTTCCGCCTGCGGACGTCTGCATAAACAGCTGAGTCAGCGTGGGGAAAACATAGCCTTGGGCATACGCTGCCCGGAGTTCAAGATCTTTAAAACCGGAATAGCGCAGGCTGGTTGAGGTCACTAGTTCATCATCGTGTACTGAATTTCCTCCGGTGGATTGCCAGGTACTGCCGCTGCTTTGCAGGGTTTGCGTATCGTTGCGATTGAGTTTCGAAGACAGCCAGTACTGGCGTGCGCCTATGGTCCAGGTCCAGTCATCGGCAAAGCGCCAGTCGTTTTGCGCGAATAATGAGGTATTGCTTTGCTCCGCTTCGTTGTATGACAGGGTGCGGGTTTGCGTATCGAAGAAGTCGGTAGCCGCGGTCTGGCGTGTACTGCCGTCCGTGTCCTGTTTGATTTTGTCATGCTGATATTGAGTGCCAATCACCAGCTCGTTGTTCGCGGGAAGGGAGAAATTGCCCTGCAGCGTTACCCCCTGGGTATACTGTTTGTCGTTGGTATTGGTTTGATTGTTTATCGTCAGCGCTTTAATCGCCGGGCTGGGAATTACCTGAGTCGTTTTGACCCGGTTTTCAAATTTGCGCTCTATTGTCTGGCTGTATGCGTCAACATGGATTTTCTTCAGGTAATCCCCGTCAGCCGCATAGTCGTAGAAAAGACCGATTTTCTCGCGTTCCAGCTTAGGTATTTTGACGCTAAAGTCGTCGAACTGGCCCTCTGGATCGTCAAACCAGGTTTGAGTAGACAGTTTGTAACGATCGAGCGAGAGTCCGATTTTATGGCGATCGAAGTTGTAGCCCAGCCACACGCCCTGGCCGTTATTACGGAAGTTGGTGTCAGGCAATCTTCCGTCAGGCGTATCGCGGTCCCCCTGGTCGGAGTAGCTGCCATTGATGCGGTAGTCAAAGTTTCCGATGCTGCCCCAGGCTGCCGCTGATTCTTCCCATCCTGCCGTTGCGGAGTTATAAACGGCCTTAATGCTGCCGCCGAGAGGCTTATCGCCGCCTTTTTTCGTAATAAAATTCACGACGCCGCCAATCGCCTGAGAACCATAGAGGACAGAGTAGGGGCCTTTGACCACTTCAATTCGTTCCAGTGCGGATTCGTCAATCAGCAAACCGGCCCCGTAGTTTTGTCCGGCGCGCTGGTAGCTGACGACCTGGCCGTCGATCAAAATCAGCACCCGCGAAGAGGCTTCGCCACGGATACGAATTTGTTTCCGGCCAGCGAGGGCGTTATCGGTGACTTCGACGCCGGGAATATCTTGTAAATCATCAGCAATAGAAACGCTGGTGGAGTTTTGCAGCGTCTGGTGATCGATAACCTGAATAGTTGCCGGGCTATCCCAGAGACTACTTTCAGAGCGGTTAGCCGTGACGATCACCGTATCATCGTCGGGCGTTGAAGCGTGTGTTGTAGAGGTAGCTGCAGAAGCAGCGCCGGACATGCATAATGTCAGGGCTGAAAGAATAAATGGCCTTTGGTTAATCCGTGGCAACATAAGAGAACCTTTATTGAATGTAAATGATCATAATTATCATTCGCGTTTATATATAAAATTGTTTCCTTTTGTTCAAGACGAAAGGTGCAGAACCAATACACCTTTTGATTTGAGTCAATTTTGTGCGGTCAATAAATGCAGAAATGTGATCTGAACCGGATATAACAATGTGAATTAAAAGGACTTGTGCATTGCGGTGTTGGTGGGAAATGTGCCGGGTTCTCGGGTAAACGATTACGGCAATCTGGGCTATAATGTGGCTCAGCACCAACAAGCACCGCGGGGGAAATGTGAATATTAGTGATGTTGCGAAAAAAACCGGTTTAACCAGCAAAGCCATTCGCTTTTATGAAGAGAAAGGACTGGTGACGCCGCCGCTGCGTAGTGACAATGGCTATCGCACTTACAACCAACAGCATCTGAATGAACTGACTCTGCTGCGCCAGGCGCGCCAGGTTGGTTTTAACCTGGAAGAGTGCGGCGAGCTGGTAAACCTGTTTAACGATCCGGCGCGTCACAGCGCGGATGTGAAAAAGCGCACCCTGGAAAAGGTGGCGGATATTGAGCGGCATATCAGTGAGCTGCAGGCCATGCGCTTGCATTTACTGGCGCTGGCGGACAGTTGCCCGGGTGATGACAGCGCTGAATGTCCGATTATGGATAATCTCTCCGGCTGCTGCCATCACAAAGCGAAGGCTTAACGGCGAGAGGGATTAAGCATAAACACCACCGTGCCGCGGTACCACGGGGATTTCTCAAGCTGCGCTTCAGCCTGTGGATCACGGTTACCGTTTTGCACCAGTCCCAGCTTAAATGGAATGCGCAGGCGGCTGAGCGCGGGCAAATACGCCTGATAATTCGTCACCGTGTGACGCCCCTGATAGCTTTGCACCACCAGTTCATCGACCGCCAACGCGTTCAGCGTAGCGACGTCGCCCGTTTTTGCCCAATCCAGTAGTCCGGTTACGCCTAGCGCAAACTCGGCCGGGAGCTGTTGGCGCAGTTGCTGCAGAAAGCGGGCGTAGTCGGTCAGTTGATGGGTCGCTGCGTCAAAATCAACCTGCAGGCCGATGACGTGATTCCCGGCGGTCTGCCAGCGCTGCATCAACCGTATTATACGCGCCGGGATCTCTTCCGGTACGTCGAGGGTTGTAAAGCGTACGGTCAGCCAGATTGAGGGAAAAGACAGACGACTGACTGGCAGTCCGAGGCGCTGGAACACCACGTTACCGGAACGAACCAGTACCTCGCCCTGGTGCAGATAAACCGTTTGCGCGTCTTTCAGCTCGTCACTGGCCTTCACCCCAGACCACAGCCAGAAGGCCGAATGTTCACGGGCGGCGACGATATTCGCCGCCTGTGCCTGACCTATCAGCAGCGCGGTTACCAGTAATATTTGAGTTTTTGCGCCCACGGGCTTCCCGGATACTGCGTTTTCAGTTGGGTGAACCAGCCCTTACGCTGCATTTTATCCACGTCTTCACCGCCGCATTCGTTAGCGCCTGATGGCGCATAGCACATGATGGCGCGATACAGCGCGAAGCTCTTATCTTCGACTTCCGCGGTGGGTGAGGTGATTACCTGCTGATAGTAGCTTTGCCTGTCGAACTGGCCGAAAGGTTTCTTGCGCGAGATAGCTGATTCAAGCACGTCGTTGCCAGCGCTGTTTTTCCACAGATCAACATGTGTTTGCGTGGTGCGGAAGAATTCGCCAAGGCAGTTCAGCGCGTGAGCATCATCCGCTTTTTTGCTCAATACCGTTACCGTTTCATTGAGGCTGCGGCACGTATAGCCCGCCTGCGCCGTGTCGCCATTCCAGTCGAATATGCTCAGGTTAACGTCAGCAAACGCTTCGCCAATGACCGGAGGCGTAATCGCGCTGGCCAGTTTTCTGTCAGTAAGCCAATCGCCAAAACGATTCTCTGTAAGATCTCGCACCAGCAGCGTATGCAGCGCAATGGTACGCTCTTCGTTATTAGGACCGTGGACGGCCTGCTGGCGTAGCAGTTCTGGCGTGGCCTGTGTTTTCAGCACCTGCGCGCGAAAGCGCAGGTTGGTCACAGTGCTATTCGGTGCGAAGATTGCTGCCACGTCGCCGCTATACACCAGCGTGGCGGCAAGCTTAGCCTGCACATATTGCTGCTGTTCGTTATCCTGGCTGAGTTTTAACAACTGCTGCCAGAAATCGCGCGCCTCGGCCCATTTCTTCTGGCCCATCAACGCTTCGCCGTACAGCACCTGTTCGCTGAAGGCGAGGGTATCGTGAGCGGCAAGTTTCTGCGCTGGCGTAACTGCCTGAATAATTGCCGCGTAGTTGCCCGTTGCCAGCCACAGATTGAGTTGCAGATCGCGCCATAGCGGCAGTTTTTGGCTCTGTTCAAACACCGGTTTGCTGGCGTCGAGCTGTGCCTGCGTCAGCGTGGGTTTGTTATTGTTATCCAGGCGCAGCGCGCGTAGCAGTTCGATATAGCTGACTCGCGGCGCGTTGGGGAAGGCTTCAACGACGGACTGGTCGTAGAACGCCATGCCATAGACATTATCGTATTCGATGACATTTTCGCGCAGTTGCCGTGCGTCTGCCGACTGCTGCAAAGTCTGTTCATACAACCCGGCCAGCTGCGGCCATGACTGTAAATACCAGTTGATACGACGCAACATGCCTCGTGAAGAGTCAGCGTAGAGTCCTTGGGGAAAACGCTGCAGATAGGCCTGCGCCAACTCTTGAGCCTGAGTGGCATCCTCGCGGTTAATTTTCGCAATATCAAAATCGCCGTACTCGCCCACGCTGTTCTGACTGCTCTTGTTCAACGCCGTGCGCATCAGCATGTATTGCGCGGTCTCTGCCAGCCACGGACGATCGCTTTTGGCAAGCTGAGCGAAATCCCGTTCGGCACTGGCATAATCACCGGCATAGAAACTGGCGGCTGCTGCCAGATAGCTTTTATAGGGCAGAGCAGGAGAATCTGCCGGGAAGGTAGCAAGAGAAGACTCAATTTGCTCGCGGGTTGCTCCGGAAAGCAGTCCTGTACGCGCCTGGGCTAAGGCCTGACGCTGTTCCGCCGTTAACGTGGAATCGGCCAACAGCGCGGCAAAAAACGCGCTGACGCTCTCGGTGTTATTCGAAACATGGCGGTTCTCAAGCTCAGCGTCGTTGATGTTTATTTCGTCGGCGCTAATGTTCAGCTCGGCCATCTGTTGGGAGAGAGGGCTGTCTGCGGCGGATGCCGGAGCAGCGGCTGGCTGCGGGGCAGCCTCATCCCACTGCGGGTGATAGGCAAAATAGAAATCACGGGAGCGGGTGATGTCTGCGGGCATTGATTGCACCGGCAGAGCAAATGATTTTTCCTGGCTCAGCAGCCGCAGCAGGTTGTCACGGCTGTCGTTTTCAGGGTTAAAGGTCGGCGTTCCCTTTAGTAGACAGCTGTCGTCGCTCCATTTGCAGTCTTCCATATCGAACGAAGCGAATGCCTGCGGGGCGGCGGTCAGCAATATGCAAAGGGCAAAGGCAAGGGGTGTCTTCCTGACCATAGTCTTATTTCCTGTCTCTTTAGTGTGATACCGCTTTTATAATCAGGGTGATTCCCTCAACGGCAATGACTTCAACCTGCGTTCCGGCGCTCAAATCGTCACGGGCGCTAACGGGCCAGGAGCTGTCGCCGACGCGCATATGTCCGCGACCATTGACCAGGGTGGTTTCCAGAATAAATCGACGGCCAACCAGCTGTTGTCCGCGCTGGTTAAGATGGCTGTCGGCTGGCTTTTGCTCCTGAACGCGCCTTGCCAGCCACTTCCACCACAGCCAGGCCGCCAGCAGAGTGAGGACAGCGAACATTGCCCCCTGCCACGCCCAGTCTAGCGGAACGAGCCAGACGACAAGACCGGTAATCACCGCAGCCACGCCGCTCCACAGCAGATAGCCGTTGCCGCCCAGCATCTCGGCGGCGAGTAGCAAACCGCCGAGGCTGAGCCAGAAGATGTGCGGGTGCACCAGAATCATCGCTATCATGATTTTTTCCGCTCGCTGGCGCTGTCCTTAACCAGTTCGGCGATCCCGGCAATGGAGCCCATCAGGCTACTGGCATCCAGCGGCATCATCACCACTTTGCTGTTATTCGACGAACCGATATGCTGCAGCGCTTCGGTGTATTTCTGCGCCACGAAGTAGTTCACGGCCTGAATATCCCCGGCGGCAATGGCCTCAGACACCATCTGCGTGGCGCGGGCTTCTGCTTCTGCGGAACGTTCACGCGCTTCAGCCTGTAAAAATGCGGACTGACGTTCACCTTCCGCAATGAGGATTTTCGACTGCTTCTCACCTTCGGCCTTAACGATTTCTGCCTGACGGATCCCTTCGGCTTCAAGAATGTAGGCGCGCTTGGTACGTTCGGCTTTCATTTGCGCGTTCATGGCGTCGATAAGTTCTGCAGGAGGACGCACGTCGCGGATCTCAATACGGGTGATTTTTATTCCCCAGGGATTGGTGGCCTCATCAACGATATGCAGCAGGCGCGTGTTGATATTGTCGCGCTGGGAGAGCATTTCATCGAGCTCCATCGAGCCGAGAACAGTACGAATGTTGGTCATGGTCAGGTTGATGATCGCCAGTTCCAGGTTGCTGACTTCATACGCGGCTTTCGGCGCATCGATCACCTGAATAAAGCACACAGCATCAATCGAGACGTTGGCGTTATCTTTGGAGATGACTTCCTGAGAGGGGATATCAAGCACCTGTTCCATCATATTGATCTTACGACCAATGCGGTCCATGAACGGTACAACAAGGCTTAAACCCGGTTGCAGGGTTTTGGTGTAACGGCCAAAACGCTCTACCGTCCACTGATATCCCTGCGGGACGATTTTGACGCCTGCGCCGACGATCACCAGCGCGACAAAAATAAGAATAGGAATAAAAATCAGCATTGATGAAACCTCCTGTTGTGCTGTCCTTTACTGCCTCATTAGTCAAATTATACCCGATTTATCAAGGTGAGCTCCCCTATAATAAATTACAGGGATATACCCGTCATACTTCAAGTTGCATGTGCGTTAGCTGCGTTACTCGGCCCATCCCTGGGCCTCGCCCCTGCGGGGTCGCTGTAAGCAGCGCTCAAATTTGCTCCCGGCAGATTTGTCGCTCACCCCAGTCACATAGTTAACTATGCTCCCGGAGGTTCACTCACTTGCCGCCGTCATGCAACTCGAATTATTTTGGGTATACACTGTCTGCACGAAAGATGTAAAAAGGGATTGGTAATGGAAGAAAGCAGCATTCTGCTTCAGTTAAAAAATGTCGCGTGGCAGGCAGGGGCGACGCAGGTTCTTAATAACATCTGTTTTGATCTCCGCGCCGGAGAATTTAAGCTGATTACCGGCCAGTCCGGCTGTGGTAAAAGTACGTTACTCAAGATAGTCGCGTCGTTAATTAGCCCGAGTTCTGGTGAAATCCTTTTTGAGGGTAAGGAGATATCAACGCTTAAGCCTGAAGCTTATCGCCAGCAGGTCTCTTATTGCGCGCAAACGCCCGCTTTGTTTGGTGACACCGTTTACGACAATCTCATTTTCCCCTGGCAAATCCGCAACAAAAGTCCGGATCCAGATGTGTTTCTGGCCGATCTGGCCCGCTTTGAGTTACCCGAGACGATCCTCAAAAAAAATATCAATGAGCTATCCGGCGGCGAAAAGCAGCGCGTCTCGTTAATTCGTAATTTGCAGTTTCTGCCGAAAATTCTGCTGCTTGATGAAATCACCAGCGCGCTGGATGAAGCCAACAAGCGTAATGTGAACGAATTAATTCACCACTATGTTCGCGATAAGAATATTGCTGTGCTGTGGGTGACGCATGACAAAGATGAAATTGAACATGCGGATAACGTCATAACCCTTCAACCGCACGCCGGTGAAATGCAGGAAGTAAGCAATGAACGAGCATAATATTACCAATGAATCCCTGGCGTTAGCGATGATGCTGGTGGTGGTCGCGATACTGATCAGCAATAAAGAAAAGCTGGCGCTGGAAAAAGATATTCTCTGGAGCGTTTGCCGGGCAGTGGTTCAGCTTATTATCGTGGGCTACGTGCTGAAATATATTTTCGGCGTCAACCATAGCATTCTGACCTTATTGATGGTGCTGTTTATCTGCTTTAACGCGGCCTATAACGCGCAAAAACGCAGTAAATATATTGATAAAGCTTTTCTCTCGTCGTTTATTGCTATTACGGTGGGAGCGGGGCTAACGCTTTCGGTGCTGGTTCTTTCAGGCTCTATCGAGTTCACGCCGATGCAGGTCATCCCGATCTCCGGCATGATTGCAGGTAATGCGATGGTGGCCGTGGGGCTGTGTTACAACAATTTGGGGCAGCGGTTTAACAGCGAGCAGCAGCAAATTCAGGAAAAACTCAGCCTCGGCGCAACGCCGAAGGTGGCTTCTGCACCGCTTATTCGCGACAGCATTCGCGCCTCGCTTATCCCGACGATTGATTCAGCGAAGACCGTGGGGCTGGTGAGTTTACCGGGAATGATGTCAGGATTGATCTTTGCAGGTATTGACCCGGTAAAAGCGATTAAGTATCAGATTATGGTGACGTTTATGCTGCTATCAACCGCCAGCCTGTCAACCATTATCGCCTGCTACTTAACCTATCGAAAATTCTATAATTCGCGCCACCAATTAGTGGTAACGCATTTGAAGAAGACGTGATGTGATGCCGGAGGGATCGGTATTTGTCGAATTTACAGGCCCGATAAGCGCGCAGGCGCTATCGGGCTAAATCAAATGGATTAGTACAGCAGCGCGTACAGCTGGCGGCGGTACTTCGAGGCCAGCGCATCGCCCGTACCCAGTGCGGCAAGGATCTCCTGGAAGGTCTTACGTGCCTGACCATCGGCAGCCGTAAGATCTTTCTTCAGGTGGCTGAACAGTAATTCCAGTGATTCTTCGTTACGTCCGACCTGGTGTAACTGAATAGCCAACTGCGTTGCCAGTGCCGCATCCTGCGGATTGTTGGCGACCTGCTGCTGCAACTGTTGGATTTCCGGCGTATCAGCTGCCTGTTTCAGCAGTTCAATCTGCGCGATCAGCCCCTGATAGCGGGTGTCCTGATCCTGCAACGGAATGGTTTTCAGTACCGCTTCGGCTTCATCAGAACGGTTCAGGGCGATTTGTGTTTCCGCCAGCAGCAGACCAATTTCGCTGCTCTGGTTGGAGATCTGCCAGGCTTCTTTCAGCAACGGCAGTGCATCCGCGTGATTACCGGCTTCGATGAATTCGATAGCCTGGCGTGCTTTCAGCTCTTCTTCGCTCGGCAGCACTTTCTCCAGCAGCGCGCGAATAACCTCTTCCGGCTGCGGGCCCTGGAATCCATCTACCGGCTGGCCGTTCTGGAACAGATAAACCGTAGGGATCGCGCGCAGACCAAACTGGGAGGCGATCATCTGCTCGGCATCGCAGTCCAGCTTAGCGAGAATAAACTGACCGTTATACTGGGCGGCAAGGCTCTCCAGTACCGGCGTTAATTGCAGACAATGCTGGCTGCGCTCAGACCAAAAATAGAACAGGACCGGCGTGGTCATCGACTGTTCGAGGGTCTGCTGTAGGTTCGATTCGTTAATGTTAACAATATTCTGTGTGGACATGGAGTTACTCTCTTTTGTCGATTTCTTGTTACATGGGGGCTGACGCGCGAGCTTCAACTCAACCCTGTAAAATTTTGTCCATTATGCGGCCTGGTAACAGGCGTTTAAGCAGCATCACTGCCCAGGTCACCAGCGTAACCGGATAACGTAGCTTTGGTTTATCGCTCTCAAACGCATGACGCACTTTGGCGACAACCGCTTCTGGTCCAAGCGTAAAACGCGCGGCAATGCCGGGATTTTCAACGGGAGCATCGCTCTGGGTCTGGTTGACGTTTTCGGTAAAGCGGGTATGGATGGGGCCGGGTTCAATCAGGCTGACCTTAATCCCGCTATGGCGCAGTTCCATACGCAGTGCGTCGGACCAGGCTTCCAGTGCATATTTGCTGGCGGCATAGGCGCCGCGTCCCGGCGTTGAGATCAATCCCATCACCGATGAGGTCATCACAATGCGCCCTTCGCCGTGGGGTAACATGGCAGGTAACAGGCGCATAGTAAGCTGATGTGCGCCAAAAAAGTTGGCGGAAAACTGCTGTTCCATCTGTTCACGGCTGATGGTGGGCAGTGGACCATAGACACCGTATCCGGCGTTGTTAAAGATCCCATATAAACGATTATCGGTCAGGGCGATCACTTCATCGGCGGCACGATCCACGCTTTCGGGTGAATCCAGATCCAGCAACACGCCAGTGAATCCCATGCTGTTCATACGCGCGACATCGTCAGGTTTGCGACAGCCTGCCAGAATTTGAAAACCCTGGCGCTTTAGCTCAAGCGCACTTTCCAGGCCGATTCCGCTGGAACATCCTGTTATTAAGACCGATTTTTGCATAACTTTACCTGTCAGGATCTCCGTTGTTTTATGAGTCGTGATTTACTATATCCGTCATACTTCAAGTTGTCTGTGCGTTGGCTACGCTCGCTCCCCCCAGTCACATAGTTATCTATGCTCCTGGGAACTCTCTCACTTGCCGCCTTCATACAACTCGAATTATTTAGGATAGAAAAGGTGTGAGATGTTGCGCCATCCAGTCGGCGATAAACGGCTGGGCATCACGGTTAGGATGAATACCATCATCCTGCATCCACTGGGGTTTCAGATAAACCTCTTCCATGAAAAATGGCAGCAGAGGAACATCAAACTCTTTGGCGAGCTTTGGATAAATCGCGCTAAAGGTTTCATTATAACGGCGACCGTAGTTTGCCGGCAGACGAATTTGCATCAGCAGTGGTTCGGCATTTGCCGCTTTCACGTCCTGCAAAATTGTTCGCAGGGTTTGTTCGGTTTGCGCAGGCGCAAAGCCGCGCAGGCCGTCGTTGCCGCCAAGTTCGACCAGCACCCAGCGCGGCTGGTGCTGCTTGAGCAATGCAGGCAGACGGGCCAGACCTTGCTGCGAAGTGTCGCCGCTAATGCTGGCGTTCACCACCGGCGTTTTGGTTTGCCATTTATCATTAAGTAGCGCAGGCCACGCGGCGCTGGCGGACATACGGTATCCGGCGCTCAGGCTGTCACCCAGAATTAATAACGTGTCCGCAGCGGCGGCGCGGAAAGTTAACAGGACCAGGAACAGGAAAGGCCAATGCCAGCGGAAAACATTGTTGAAGTTCATCATCTTAAGAAATCCGTCGGTCAGGGTGATCATGAGCTATCCATCCTTACCGGAGTTGAACTGGTTGTCAAACGCGCCGAGACCATTGCGTTGATTGGCGAGTCGGGATCGGGGAAATCCACGCTGCTGGCGATTCTCGCCGGGCTGGACGATGGCACCAGCGGTGAAGTCAGCCTGGTGGGGCAGGCGCTGCACACCATGGACGAAGAAGCCCGGGCGCAGCTGCGGGCGCGGCACGTGGGTTTTGTCTTCCAGTCATTCATGTTAATTCCGACCCTCAACGCGCTGGAAAACGTCGAACTGCCAGCGCTATTGCGCGGCGAAAACAGCGGAAAAAGTCGTGACGGGGCAAAAACGCTGCTGGAGCAACTGGGGTTGGGAAAACGTCTTGATCATCTTCCGGCCCAGCTTTCCGGCGGGGAGCAGCAGCGCGTGGCGTTGGCGCGGGCCTTTAACGGTCGCCCTGACGTGCTGTTTGCCGATGAACCAACGGGCAATCTGGACCGCCAGACCGGAGACAAAATCGCCGACCTGCTGTTTTCTCTGAACCGGGAACACGGTACCACCCTGATTCTGGTGACCCATGACCCGCAGCTGGCGGCGCGTTGCGATCGGCGTTTACGCCTGGTGAACGGACAGTTGCAGGAGGAGGCATGATTGCACGCTGGTTCTGGCGCGAATGGCGCTCGCCTTCATTACTGATTGTCTGGCTGGCGCTGAGCCTGGCGGTAGCTTGTGTGCTGGCGCTGGGCAATATCAGCGATCGTATGGAAAAAGGGCTGAGCCAGCAAAGCCGTGAGTTTATGGCGGGCGATCGGTCGCTACAAAGTTCGCGTACCGTGCCGAAAGCGTGGATTGACGAGGCGCGACAGCGTGGTCTGAAGGTGGGAGAACAGCTGACCTTTGCTACCATGACTTTTGCCCGCGATACGCCGCAACTGGCGAACGTTAAAGCGGTGGATGATGTGTATCCGATGTACGGCACGCTGCAAACTAACCCGCCGGGACTGAAACCGCAGCCGGGCTCGGTGCTGCTGGCCCCACGTCTGATGGCGCTACTCAACTTAAAAGTCGGTGATTCCATCGACGTTGGCGATGCCACGCTGCGTATTGCCGGGGAGGTGGTGCAGGAGCCTGACTCTGGTTTTAATCCGTTCCAGATAGCACCGCGTCTGATGATGAACATGGCGGATGTCGAAAAAACGGCGGCGGTCCAGCCGGGAAGTCGCGTGACCTGGCGCTATAAATTTGGCGGGACGCCGTCGCAACTGGAAGCCTATGAAAAGTGGCTGCTGCCACAGTTAAAGCCTGAACAGCGCTGGTATGGGCTGGAGCAGGATGAAGGGGCGCTGGGGAAATCACTTGAGCGTTCGCAACAGTTCTTGCTGCTTTCGGCGCTGTTAACGCTGTTGCTGGCAGTCGCCGCGGTTGCCGTGGCGATGAGCCATTATTGCCGCAGCCGTTACGATCTGGTGGCTATTCTGAAAACCCTCGGCGCGGGCAGAGCGCAGTTGCGCAGGCTGATTGTTGGTCAATGGTTGATGGTGCTGGCGCTGTCTGGCGTGACCGGCGGACTATTCGGGCTGTTATTTGAGCGCGTGCTGGTGCTGCTGCTCAAGCCGGTTCTGCCCGGAGAACTACCGCCTGCCAGCCCCTGGCCGTGGCTATGGGCACTAGGCACCATGACGGTGATTTCGCTCTTGGTGGGGTTACGCCCGTACCGTCTACTGCTGGCGACGCAGCCACTGCGGGTGCTACGCCGTGACGTGGTGGCAAACGTCTGGCCGCTGAAGTTTTATTTGCCGGTGGTCGTGATAGTCGTGATTGCACTGCTTGCTGGACTGATGGGCGGAAGTCCGCTGCTGTGGGCGGTACTGGCTGGTGCGGTGGTACTGGCGCTGTTGTGCGGGGTGCTCGGCTGGATGCTGCTCAACGTTCTGCGTGGTCTGACGCTCTCCTCACTGCCGCTGCGTTTGGCGGTCAGTCGACTGTTACGCCAGCCGTGGTCAACGCTCAGCCAGCTATCGGCATTTTCGCTTTCCTTTATGCTGCTGGCGTTGTTACTGGTGCTGCGCGGCGATCTGCTCGACCGCTGGCAGCAGCAAATGCCGCCGGAAAGTCCGAACTATTTTCTGATCAACATTGCCACCGAGCAGGTGGTTCCGCTGAAGGCTTTCCTGTCCGAGCATCAGGTGATCCCGGAATCGTTCTATCCGATTGTGCGGGCGCGTCTGACGGCGATCAATGAGAAGCCGACCGAAGGCAATCAGGATGAGGCGCTGAACCGCGAGCTTAATCTTACCTGGCAGGATACCCGACCGGATCATAACCCGATAACCGCCGGAAGCTGGCCGCCAAAAGCGGGCGAAGTGTCGATGGAAGAGGGGTTAGCGAAACGGCTGAACGTCAAACTCGGCGATCGAGTGACCTTTATGGGTGACACCCAGGATTTCAGCGCCACGGTCAGCAGTCTGCGCAAAGTGGACTGGGAAAGCCTGCGGCCCAACTTCTTCTTTATCTTCCCCTCCGGCGCGCTGGATGCTCAGCCGCAAAGCTGGTTAACCAGCTTTCGCTGGGAGAACGGCAACGGCATGCTAACGCAGCTTAACCGCGAATTCCCGACCATCAGCCTGCTGGATATTGGCGCCATCCTCAAACAGGTGAGCCAGGTGCTGGATCAGGTGAGCCGCGCACTGGAGGTGATGGTGGTACTGGTCACCGCCTGTGGCATGCTGCTGCTATTGGCGCAGGTCCAGGTCGGGATGCGTCAGCGTCATCAGGAGTTGGTGGTCTGGCGCACGCTGGGCGCGGGTAAGAAGCTGCTGCGTACCACGCTGTGGTGCGAGTTCGCCATGCTCGGGATGGTTGCCGGACTGGTGGCAGCCATCGGCGCAGAAACGGCGCTTGCGGTGCTGCAAACCAGAGTGTTTGATTTCCCGTGGGAACCAGACTGGCGACTGTGGGTAGTATTACCATTTAGTGGAGCATTGCTGCTCTCTTTATGCGGCGGATGGCTCGGTTCACGTCTGCTAAAAGGTAAAGCGCTATTCCGTCAGTTCAGTAGTTAATTCATATTCGTGATGATTACGCACCGGTTTTTAAATCGGTGCGTCTTTTTTTCTATGTAGCACAAAATGATAACTCCTTGATATTTAACAGCACAGAACAATAAAAACCCAACAACACGAGAGTATTAATAAACGTTAATATTTGTGTGCTGAATAATTGGCAGGCTATCTATCAAGGTATAAATAATGACTATAAAAAAAACAGCGCTGGCGGTATCGATCGGCGCAGCAGTGGCATTAACGACTTTCGCTTCACAGGCGGAAATCACGGTCCTGAAACAAGATCCGCAGGCGGGCAACCCGCTGAGCCGTCTTAACTTCACCGTCGGCGGCAGTATTCGTCCGCAGTTCCAGAATATGGCCGGTGACGATGGTAAGAATGGCTACAAACGTAATGGCTTCGATGGCGGTACACGTTTCCGCTTCGCCGCTGACTACTATCTGTTTGATGATATCAGTTGGGTGAGCTACTACGAGCTGGGCGTTAACTTCCCGGCGATGTTCAACTGGGATAACCACTACGCTGACGGTGCCAACGATACCACGCGTCGTATGTTGTACACCGGTCTGAAGAGTGCAACCTGGGGTACGCTGACCTTCGGTCAACAGAACAGCATTTACTATGATGTAGTCGGTGCGAAAACGGATATCTGGGACTATGACATGATCGGTCAGGCGCCAGGTAACGGTATTAATGGCGACTATGATGGTTCCTATCGTACGCGCAAATCTCTGAAGTATAAGAATACCGTTGGTGATGTGGATCTCTACGCCTCTTATCTGTTCAGTGATGATTACAACCCGAACAACGGTCTGCGCTACAAGCGTAAAGGCGGCGGCTCGCTGGGTGTGGATTATCACATTACCGATGACCTGACCTGGGGTACGGCGTGGAACTACACTCGCGCGGAAATGCGTGGCAACACCAGCAAAACCTACGATCAAAACATCGTCGGTACTGCGCTGAGCTGGAAACCGGACAACTGGACCTTCTCGCTGGGCGGCGGTTGGTATCAAAACTTCATGACCACCAAAAAAGTCTCTGTTAACGACTACTTTGCCGGTGATGCCTGGGGTCTGGAATACTTCGCGGGATACACCTTCCCGGTTGGTCAGTATGCGCTGAAATCCGTTCAGCCTTACTTTATGGGCGACCGTATTGAGTACGTGAATGGCCGTAACTACCTGCGTACCGACAACGGCGTGGGGATCAGCTTCCAGCTGGATTACGGTTTCCGTGTTGACTACGAACACGTCTTTACCTCCAGCACCGACAATCTGGGTGACATGAACCTGGTTCGTCTGCGTTACGACTTCTAATCGACGCCTGCCGCCCGATGCGCTTGCGCTTATCGGGCCTAAGAAAGCTGTTGTAGGCCGGATAAGGCACTTGTGCCGACATCCGGCTTTTTCATACCTTCTTTCATTTAAAAACATACTCTGCAACATCATGAAATAATTTCAAGGACAGCAGGTTGTGATCTGTGTCATGTTAACAATCAGCCTGTTAACAGGCCAACAAGAACAACGCCGCAAGAACGGCGTGAGACATGACACCACAACGTTAAAATGGAGAGAATATGGGATTGCGTCAGAGTTTACGCGTCGCGACCGGGGCGCTGTTACTGGCCTGTGGATTACAGTTTGCTCATGCGAACAGTGACCCGCACACAATCGTGTTTGGCGTCGCGCCTGGGCCATACGGTGATATGGTGAAACAGGCCATTGCCCCCACGCTGAAAGAGAAAGGCTATAAGGTAGTGGTGCGCGAATTCAGCGATTACGTGCAGCCAAACATGGCGCTCTCCAACGGCAGCATTGATGCTAACCTGTTCCAGCATTCGCTCTATTTTGACAAATTCACCGCAGATAAAGGCCTGAAGCTGAGCAAGCTGATTGTGGTCCCGACGGCAGGGATGGGGTTTTACTCACATAAAATCAAAAGCCTGGATGAGTTGAAAAAAGGAGATGTGATCACGCTCTCCAACGATCCCACTAACCTGGCTCGCGGTCTGCGTTTCCTGCAGTCTATTGGCCTTATCACCATCAAAGACAATATTGATCCAACTAAAGCCTCCGAGCGCGATATCGCCAGCAATCCGAAAGGGCTGGTGTTTAAACCGCTGGAAGCGGCACAGCTGCCGCGTACGCTGGACGGTGTGACCGGTGCGCTGGTCAACGGTAACTTTGCCGTGGCGGCAAAAATGGATCTCGCCAGCGCCATCAAGCAGGAACACCTGGATGAAAATCTAAAAAATATCATCGCGGTACGCACTGAAGATGCGGATAAACCGTTCGCCAAAGATATTGTTGAGGCGGTGAAATCTCCGGCGTATCGCGCGGTGATCGACGATCCGCAAAATATCTACAGCGCCTTCCAGAAACCGGAATGGATGTCGGCAGCCCAATAATCGCTGCGCACAAGGGTTAACAGGGGCAGCGACGACTGCCCTTTTCGCATTTCTGAGGTGGCTATGATTGAGATAGAGAAAGTTTGCGTGGATTTTAGCGCAGGCCGTGGACCATCAACCCGGGCGGTTGATGACGTCAGCTTGCGCATCGGCGCAGGTGAGATATTTGGCATTGTCGGGACCAGCGGCGCGGGGAAAAGTACGCTGCTGCGTACCCTGAACGCCTTAACGCGTCCGAGCCAGGGAAGCGTGAAGGTGAACGGCGTAGAAATTTCTGCGCTTGAAGGGGGGCATCTACGTAAAGCCCGTCAGCGTATCGGGATGATTTTTCAACATTTTAACCTGATGCATACCCGTACCGTGGCGCAAAACGTCGCCTTTAGCCTGAAGGCTGCCGGATGGGAGCGCAGTAAAATTGGCCCGCGCGTGAGCGAAATCCTGGCGCTGGTGGGGCTGTCAGACAAGGCGAACCGCTTTCCGGTTCAGCTAAGCGGTGGGCAAAAGCAGCGTGTGGGTATTGCCCGCGCGATTGCCAATCACCCGGATGTGCTGTTGTGTGATGAACCTACCTCGGCGCTGGACCTCGAAACCTCGGCCACGATTCTGGCGCTGCTTAAGCAGATCAACCAACAGTTGGGGATCACGATCGTGCTGATCACTCACGAGATGAACGTGATCAAATCGATTTGCGATCGCGTGGCGGTGATGTCCGGCGGCAAGGTGGTGGAGTCCGGTGAGGTGTTTGACGTTTTTGCTCACCCGCAGCATGCGTTCACACAGCAGCTGGTGTCACATACCCTCAATTTGACGCTGCCCGAGCGTCTGCGCCAGCATCTGCCTGGCCAGTTGCTAAAAATTCTGTTCATCGGCGATTCGGCGGAACAGCCGGTGTTGTCAGAAGTGGCGGTTAAATTTGGCGTGGCGGTGAACATTCTGCACGGCAAAATTGAGTATATCGGTGAACGTGCGCTGGGGATTCTGGTGGTGCAACTGACCGCGCCGCATAACCCTTCTGCGGTGGATGTCGCCGTGGAACATATTCGTCAACGTACTGCACAGGTGGAGGTGATTCGTGGATGATTTATTGCCGGATTTGACGCTGGCGTTTAATGAAACTTTCCAGATGCTGAGCATCTCTACGGTGCTGGCAATTATTGGCGGACTGCCGCTCGGTTTTCTTATTTTCGTCACCGATCGGCATTTATTCTGGCAAAACCGTTTTGTGTATCTGCTCAGCTCCGTGCTGGTGAATATCATTCGTTCGGTGCCGTTTGTGATCCTGCTGGTTCTGCTGTTGCCGCTAACCCAGTTTTTGCTCGGGAATACCATTGGCCCGATTGCGGCGTCGGTCCCGCTCTCAGTAGCGGCAATCGCTTTCTATGCCCGTCTGGTTGATAGCGCGCTACGTGAAGTCGATAAAGGGATTATTGAAGCGGCGGAAGCGTTTGGTGCCAGCCCGATGCGCATCATCTGCACCGTTCTGTTACCTGAAGCGAGCGCGGGTCTGCTGCGTGGGTTGACGATAACGCTGGTGAGTCTGATCGGTTACTCCGCGATGGCCGGGATCGTTGGCGGCGGTGGAGTCGGTGACCTGGCGATTCGCTTTGGTTATTACCGCTACGAAACCCAGGTCATGATCGTCACCGTGGTGGCGCTGATTATTCTGGTGCAGGTCGTTCAGGTGCTGGGTGACTGGCTGGCAAAACGCGCAGATAAGCGCGACAGACACTGATCACTGTGCGTTAAGCCAGTCGGCAACGTCCTGCCATGTGCCGCGAAAGACGATTTTCGCGGCTTTCTTTTCCAGCTGATAACGATACATCGGGTCGTAATACTCGTTGAGCAACGGTACCAGCCAGCCCATATGGGCGTCGGTGCTGCCCGTTACCTGCTGTTCGCGCAGGGCCTCGTCGAGCAGGGTGGTCAGCTCGGCAAAACGTTGTAAACCCAGACGGCGGCGGATAGCAAACAGGCCGTGGTGCAGGTACTCGCTGTACTCCTGCCAGCCCTGGCTCTCGCCATAAGCGCGGGTAAAATCGTGGTGCATCTTCACGAAATACTCTTCGCGCAGTCGCTCCAGACGACGCTCAAAAGGATCGTTCACCACCGCAATTGATGCCTGGGTCATGCGCTCGCGCAGGCATTCGGGCAGATGATTAGCCCCGATCATGCGGCCTTCATCTTCCAGTACCCACAGACGTAAATCCTGACGGCTATCGGTTTTGAGCATTTCAACCGCCAGCAGGTTTTCAAAACTCGCCTGACTCAATTGAGGTTCAACGGTGCGACCAAACGAGGAGCCGCGATGGTGCGCCAGACCTTCGAGATCCACACCGTTTGGCTGCTGTTGCACCAGTTGGGTTTTGCCGTTCCCGGTACAGCCGCCAATTAAGACGATCGGCTTTTGCACTAATTCTTCAGTCAGCTGTATCACTGCCTGGCGCAGGGCTTTGTAACCGCCTTTAATCAGCGGATAGTCAATGCCGGACTCGTGCAGCCACTGCTGCACAATATGCGAACGCTGACCGCCACGCGCGCAGCATAAATAGCCCGCAGGATTTTGACGACAGGCATCCAGCCAGGCATGCATACGCTGTTGGCGGGTTTCACCCGAGACCAGTTGATGGCCGAGCGCGAGGGCGGCTTCGGGTCCCTGACGTTTATAACAGGTCCCAACGGCGGCACGTTCGTCATCGTTCATTAAGGGAAGGTTGATTGCGCCCGGCATTGCGCCCTGCTGAAATTCCACGGGGGCGCGTACATCGATTAAAGGCGTACCGGCGAGCAAAATTGCGCGGTAGTCTTGTGTTGTTTGTGTGTCTTGCATAGTAAAAAACGAAACCTCAAATCATCCTGCGTACTATTTTACGCGCCAAATGAGAGGATGACTTGATTTTCAATCGCGTGCATTGTTGAAAATTGCCAAAAATCCGGCAATTTCCGGTTTTCGCTGGGTAAACAGCGTCACAATATCGTCAACTGCTTTACCTGCGCCAAACTTATGCCATGCGAGGCTTAAGGGAGAGGGGGGACGCATGGTCGGGATGATGCTACTAACCAGTTGCCCGCTATCCAGCAGCGGCTGGCAGAGCGGCTGCGGAACGAAGCCGATACCCACCCCTGCAAGATGCGCCGCAAGCTTGGTTTCCATGTCGGGGACGATTATCTCTTTTTGACCTGGAAGACGCCATGCGACCCGTTTGGTCAGGGTCCGCGCGCTATCCTCAATGTTAATTGCCGGAAAACGGCGCAGTTGCGCTTCCGTTAATGGACCGCTGACGTTTGCCAGCGGATGATCTGCCGACATGACAAATCGCCACTGAACAGAACCCAAAGGATCGAGGGTAAAGGTGTTTGCCATTGGTTCAGTGCCGGTGACGCCGATAGCCAGTGAAAATCCTTCGTATAGCAGAGAATCCCACACGCCCATATAAATCTGCCGGGAAAAGTGAAACTGAGTAAAGGGGTAGCGTGCGTTAAGCCAGGATAACAGGCGAGCGACGGCTTCAGGGCTGTACAGCAGGTTGTTGACCACAATATTCACCTGGCGCTCTACGCCGTCGTTCACCTGTTGCAACTCGCTGGGCATGCTGTCCAGCCAGGCGAGCCAGTCTTTTGCCTGAGAAAGGAGATGAGAACCGGCGGCGGTTAACGTCACGCTTCGGGTAGTACGAAAGAACAACGCGACGCCGGTATTTTCTTCCAGAAGTTTAATGCGGTAGCTGATGGTGGCCGTGGTTTTACACAAGCGATCCGCCGCCCTGGAGAAACTTCCCGTTTCGGCGACGCCGATAAAGGTACGCAGTGTTTCCGGGTCAAACATCGTCAGCTACTCCCTTAATGATCTTCTACAAGCCTGATTTCTTGTTCTCTGATTTATAAGTATTTTTGCATAATGGCCTTGTTTAAATTGTGGTCTAAATCTAGTTTTGGAAAAATTTTCCAATTTTTGTGTTGATGTTAAATCACGAAGGTTTTAGATTGCATGGTATTGAAACCGCCACGTGTTCTGACTGCGGTTCAGCGGAATTCAGTTACAAGGAAATGATGATGAAACTTGAGGTATTACCGTTAAACCAGCACACGTTCAGCGCCTATGGCGATGTCATAGAAACTGATAAACGTGATTTTTTTCATATCAATGATGGGCTCGTTGAGCGTTATCACGACCTGGCTAATGTGGAAGTCCTTGAACAGGATCGTACGCTCATCAGTATTAACCGCGCGCAACCGGCGGCTATGCCGATTGTTGTGCATGAACTGGAGCGCCACCCGCTAGGCACCCAGGCATTTATGCCTATGAATGGCGAAGCGTTTGTGGTGATTGTCGCGCTCGGCGAGGACAAACCCGATCTTTCCACCTTAAAAGCTTTTATCACCAATGGTCAACAGGGTGTGAATTACCACCGAAACGTCTGGCATCACCCGTTGTTTGCCTGGCAAACCGTGACTAATTTTCTGACTGTTGATCGCGGTGGTAGCGATAATTGCGATGTTGAAAGTATCCCGGCACATGAACTCTGTTTTGCGTGACGCTATCGGCCTTCTTGCTTAATATGAGCATATTGTTCATTGTTTATGCTCATATTTTGGGCCGGAGTAAATGCAGTGGTGACGGAAGTAAGACGGCGTGGCAGGCCAGGACAGGCGGAGCCGGTCGCGCAAAAGGGCGCTCAGGCGCTTGAGAGAGGCATTGCAATTTTGCAGTATCTCGAAAGAAGTGGAGGCAGTTCGTCAGTGAGCGATATTTCCGGCAGTCTGGATTTACCGCTCTCCACGACTTTTCGCCTGTTAAAGGTTTTACAGGCTGCTGATTTTGTTTATCAGGACAGCCAATTAGGCTGGTGGCACATCGGGTTAGGCGTATTCAACGTAGGCTCCGCGTATATTCATAATCGCGATGTTCTGTCAGTAGCCGGACCGTTTATGCACCGATTAATGCTGCTGTCGGGCGAAACGGTTAATGTCGCGATTCGCAATGGCACCGAAGCGGTGTTGATTGGTCAGAAGGAGTGCAAATCGATGGTCAGAATGTGCGCACCTTTGGGCAGTCGTATGCCGCTACATGCTTCTGGTGCGGGAAAAGCACTGCTTTATCCGTTGATGGAAGAAGAGCTAATGGACATCGTCGTGAAAACGGGTTTGCAGCAATTTACGCCGACCACGTTGGTAGACTTTCCGACTCTGCTGCGCAATCTGGAATTGGCGCGTGAGAATGGCTATATCGTCGATCACGAAGAGCATGTTATTGGATTGAATTGCATCGCTTCTGCTATCTATGACGATGCAGGCAGTGTCGTCGCTGCCATCTCTATTTCGGGGCCCGCATCCAGACTGACGGAAGATCGTTTTATCAGTCAGGGGGAGCTGGTACGGGATACTGCACGAGATATCAGTACGGCGCTTGGTTTAAAAGCACCCGTAGCGTAAGTCGCAGCCCGCTCAGAGGAGCGGGACTTTTTTGGATCTTTTCAAAGTTGGAAAATTTTTCCAATAAATAGAGGTAGAAAGAAAATGGCAAAAATGAGAGCCGTTGACGCGGCAATGTATGTGCTGGAAAAAGAAGGCATCACCACCGCATTTGGGGTTCCTGGAGCGGCAATTAACCCGTTCTACTCCGCGATGCGTAAGCACGGAGGTATCCGTCATATTCTGGCTCGTCACGTTGAAGGTGCTTCCCATATGGCGGAAGGCTATACGCGTGCAACGGCAGGAAACATTGGTGTCTGCCTTGGCACTTCCGGCCCGGCAGGTACTGACATGATCACCGCGCTGTATTCCGCTTCTGCCGATTCTATTCCTATTTTATGCATCACAGGCCAGGCGCCTCGCGCCCGCCTGCATAAGGAAGATTTTCAGGCTGTTGATATTGAGTCTATTGCCAAACCGGTTAGCAAAATGGCGGTAACGGTGCGTGAAGCGGCGCTGCTTCCTCGGGTTTTACAGCAGGCATTCCATGTTATGCGCTCTGGTCGTCCTGGCCCGGTGTTGATCGATTTACCTTTTGATATTCAGGTTGAAGAAATCGAATTCGATCCAGAAATGTATGAGCCTCTACCGGTGTACAAACCTGCTGCCAGCCGCAAACAGATTGAGAAAGCGCTGGAAATGCTGATTCAGTCTGAGCGTCCGGTCATCGTAGCTGGAGGTGGGGTGATTAATGCGGATGCTTGCGAACTGCTGCAACGCTTTGCTGAACTAACCCACGTACCGGTAATTCCTACGCTGATGGGCTGGGGATGTATCCCGGACGATCATGAGTTAATGGCCGGAATGGTGGGATTACAAACGGCGCATCGTTACGGAAACGCCACGTTGCTGGCTTCCGATATGGTGTTCGGTATTGGTAACCGCTTTGCTAACCGACACACCGGCTCCGTCACGAAATATACTGAAGGGCGCAAAATCATTCATATCGATATTGAGCCGACGCAAATTGGCCGCGTTCTTTGCCCGGATTTAGGTATCGTTTCCGACGCCAAAGCCGCGCTGACTTTGCTGATTGACGTTGCTCAGGAGATGCAGAAAGCCGGACGTTTGCCTTGCCGGAATAGCTGGGTTGATGAATGCCAGCAGCGTAAGCGGACGCTACTGCGTAAAACCCACTTCGACAATGTTCCGGTTAAACCGCAGCGTGTGTATGAAGAGATGAATAAAGCCTTTGGTCGTGATGTTTGCTACGTCACCACCATCGGGTTATCGCAAATTGCCGCTGCGCAAATGCTGCATGTATTTAAAGACCGTCACTGGATCAACTGCGGTCAGGCTGGCCCTCTTGGCTGGACGCTACCGGCGGCATTAGGGGTTTGTGTGGCTGATCCTTCGCGCAATGTCGTCGGGATTTCAGGGGATTTTGACTTCCAATTCCTGATTGAAGAACTGGCAGTGGGTGCGCAATTCAACATTCCTTACATCCATGTGCTGGTCAACAACGCCTACCTGGGGTTGATTCGCCAGTCGCAGCGCGCGTTTGATATGGATTACTGCGTGCAACTGGCGTTCGAAAACATCAACTCCAGCGAAGTAAACGGCTACGGTGTCGATCACGTCAAAGTGGCTGAGGGGTTAGGCTGTAAAGCCATTCGCGTATTTAAACCTGAAGAGCTTGCTCCGGCGTTTGAACAAGCCAAAGCTCTGATGGCGCAGTATCGCGTTCCGGTTGTTGTCGAAGTGATCCTTGAACGTGTGACGAATATCTCTATGGGTAGCGAACTGGATAATGTTACCGAGTTTGAAGAGATTGCAGACGGTGCTACCGATGCGCCAACCGAAACCTGTTTTATGAAATACGAATAGAGGGAGTGACAAATGTTACGTTTCTCAGCCAATCTTTCCATGCTGTTTCTGGAATACAGTTTCCTTGAGCGCTTTGATAAAGCGGCACAATCGGGCTTTCGTGGCGTAGAGTTTATGTTTCCCTACGATTACGACATTGATGTATTAAAAGAAAAGCTGCAAAACAACCAACTGGAACATACACTGCATAATCTTCCTGCCGGAGACTGGGCTGCGGGTGAACGTGGTATCGCCTGTATTCCGGGCCGCGAAGAAGAGTTTCGTGACGGTGTGGCAGCGGCTATTCGTTATGCAAAGGGGCTTGGCAATAAGAAGATCAATTGCCTGGTGGGTAAAACGCCTACGGGGTTTTCTGCCGAACAGATCCAACAGACGCTGGTGGAAAACCTGCGCTATGCGGCAAATATGTTAGCAAAAGAAGATATTTTATTGCTGATTGAGCCGATCAACCATTTTGATATACCGGGTTTTCATCTCACCGGAACTCATCAGGCTCTGGCGCTAATTGACAGCGTCGGCTGCAATAATATCAAGATTCAGTATGACATTTATCACATGCAGCGCATGGAGGGAGAGTTAACCCAAACCATGACCACATGGGCAAATAAAATAGGTCATTTGCAAATTGCAGATAATCCTCGTCGCGGAGAACCAGGGACCGGGGAAATTAATTATGACTTTATTTTTAAGTTTATCGATAAATCAGGTTATGACGGCTGGGTTGGTTGTGAATATAAACCGTTAACCACCACCGAAGCGGGATTAACGTGGATTAATCAATATCGATAATTTGTAAGGATTTCAGGCATCGCTATTTTTTCCACTTTGTTGGAAGGGGTTTGTGTTGCCTGAATTCGGGAAAACCGGCAGATATATAAGAGGTTAAAAATGAAACTGGGATTTATTGGCCTGGGTATTATGGGATCGCCAATGGCGATTAATCTGGCTCGCGCCGGACATCAGCTGCATGTGACGACCATTGGTCCGGTAGCGGAAGAACTGCTGTCATTAGGCGCAGTAAATGTTGAAACCGCACGTCAGGTAACTGATTTTGCAGATATTATCTTCATAATGGTTCCGGATACGCCGCAGGTTGAAGAAGTGCTTTTTGGCGAGCACGGCTGCGCTAAAACCTCATTGCAGGGAAAAACAATTGTCGATATGAGTTCTATTTCTCCTATCGAAACCAAACGTTTTGCTAAGCAGGTTAATGAGCTGGGCGGTGACTATCTGGATGCGCCAGTCTCTGGTGGGGAAATTGGCGCTCGCGAAGGTACCTTGTCTATTATGGTTGGCGGTGAGCCAGAGGTATTTGAACGGGTCAAACCGCTGTTTGATATTCTGGGTAAGAATATCACTCTGGTAGGTGGTAATGGTGATGGCCAAACCTGCAAAGTGGCTAACCAAATTATCGTTGCCTTAAATATTGAAGCTGTTTCTGAAGCGCTGGTATTTGCCTCAAAAGCGGGGGCAGATCCGGTTCGCGTGCGCCAGGCCCTTATGGGCGGGTTTGCCTCTTCTCGTATTCTGGAAGTTCATGGTGAACGCATGATCAAACGCACCTTTGATCCCGGTTTCAAAATTGCATTGCATCAAAAAGATCTCAATCTTGCATTACAAAGTGCAAAGGCGCTCTCATTGAATTTGCCTAATACGGCAACTTGTCAGGAATTATTTAATACCTGTGCCGCGAATGGCGGTAGCCAGTTGGATCACTCGGCAATGATTCAGGCACTGGAATTAATGGCAAATCATAAATTGTCATGATCGTAGGTATCGCTGCACTCTTTGCAGCGATACATTTTAATCAGACACACTTTGGAAAGGTGCATGTCATGAGTGAAAAGAACAAATCCGGTATTGAATACTGGAAGAAGATCGTCGTTGTAATGAGTCTGGGTTGGGTGGCGATATGGATTTATCGCACCGTATTGACTCCTATTTATCCTGAGATTCAGGCATCGTTGGGGAATGTCAGCAATGCTGAAATTGGCGCCATTGCCAGTTTTTATTTCTTCGCCTATTGCAGTATGCAAATTCCCTGCGGAATTTTGGTCGATAAACTTGGCCAGAAAATTATGCTGATGTGTGGGTTTACGCTTTTTATTATTGGTACGCTCAGTATTGCAAAAGCCACGGGACTGGTGATGATCTATGCTGGTTCGCTAATGGCGGGAGCGGGCTGTGCCTCTTTCTTTAGTTCAGCGTATTCACTCTCTTCGGCAAATGTCCCGCAGGCTCGTCGAGCACTGGCAAACGCTATTATTAATAGCGGTTCAGCAATTGGGATGGGGATTGGTTTGATTGGTTCCAGCGTGCTGGTAAAAAACATGAGTATGGCCTGGCAAAACGTTCTGTTCCTTGTTGCCGCTGTGCTGGTTGTGATGCTGTGTGTATTTACATTGGTAATCCGTGGCAAGGCAAAAAGCGAAACGCCTGCGTCAGACCAGAAAGCACAGACGGCTACGACGACAAAAGAGAAGAATCCGCCGTTGTTTTCGGGTCTGTTGTGCAGCGTCTACTTCCTCTACTTCTGTACCTGTTATGGTTATTACCTGATTGTGACCTGGCTTCCGTCTTATCTGCAGACTGAGAGGGGATTTGACGGCGGTGCAATTGGAGTGGCTTCGGCGCTGGTTGCCGTAGTGGGTGTCCCTGGCGCATTGTTCTTTAGCCATCTGTCCGATAAGTTTCGCAACAGCAAAGTCAAAGTCATTCTTGGTCTGGAAATTATGGCCGCAGCCATGCTGGTATTTACAGTGTTATCACCAAATACCACGATGCTGATGGTCAGCCTGACTCTGTACGGTTTACTCGGCAAAATGGCGGTGGATCCGATTCTGATCTCCTTTGTCTCTGAACAGGCGTCGTCAAAAACGCTGGGCAGAGCATTCAGCCTGTTTAACTTCTTTGGCATGAGTTCAGCGGTTATTGCGCCAACATTAACCGGATTTATTTCTGATTTAACTGGGTCAAAAGAAATAAGCTTTGTCATCTCAGCTTGTCTGGTGGTAACCGGAACGCTGATTTTTGCTGGTGTTACGTTATATAAAAAGAAAGCAACACATATTATTACTGCTGCATAAAATATTATAAAAATTATTTGCATTATTTTCTTTATTGTTTTTGTTCCGCATAGCTAAACCCATTACAACGTTATCCGATACGTGACAAGAGGGATTTATGGAACATCAAAGAGATCTATACCAACAACGTGGTTATAGTGACGACTTATTACCAAAAACGGCCGAACAACGAAACTGGAAAACATTCAATTATTTTACATTATGGATGGGTTCTGTGCATAACGTACCTAATTACGTTATGGTCGGAGGGTTCTTTATACTTGGACTTTCCACATTTAGCATCATGCTGGCTATTATTATCAGTGCATTGTTTATTGCGTTAGTCATGGTAATGAATGGTGCCGCTGGAAGTAAATACGGTGTACCTTTTGCAATGATTCTGCGTGGCTCGTATGGCGTACGTGGAGCACTCTTTCCGGGACTATTGAGAGGGGGGATTGCAGCAATTATGTGGTTCGGTCTGCAATGTTATGCCGGATCGCTGGCATTTCTTATTCTCATTGGCAAGATATGGCCAGGTTTTTTAACGCTGGGCGGTGACTTTACGTTATTAGGGCTATCTCTGCCGGGATTAATTACATTTCTTATTTTTTGGCTCATCAACGTCGGTATTGGTTTTGGCGGTGGTAAGGTATTAAATAAATTTACTGCTATCCTCAACCCCTGTATTTATATCGTATTCGGTGGGATGGCTATTTGGGCAATATCCCTGGTAGGAATTGGACCGATTTTGGACTACATTCCTGGCGGTGTGCAAAAAGCGGGTAACAGCGGATTCCTGTTCCTGGTTGTTATCAACGCGGTTGTCGCGGTATGGGCCGCACCGGCGGTGAGCGCATCCGACTTCACGCAAAATGCCCACTCATTCCGTGAACAGGCATTGGGTCAGACGCTGGGGCTTATTGTCGCATACGTGCTATTTGCCATTGCCAGCGTGTGCATTATCGCCGGTGCCAGTATTCATTACGGAATGGATACGTGGAATGTGCTGGATATCGTTCAGCGTTGGGACAGTCTGTTTGCCTCGTTCTTTGCGGTACTGGTTATTCTGATGACAACTATCTCAACAAACGCTACGGGTAATATTATCCCGGCCGGTTATCAGATTGCCGCTATTGCACCGACTAAATTAACGTATAAAAACGGTGTATTGATCGCAAGTATTATTAGTTTGCTGATTTGCCCGTGGAAGTTAATGGAAAATCAGAACAGTATTTATCTGTTTCTGGATATCATTGGTGGGATGCTTGGCCCTGTTATTGGAGTTATGTTAGCTCACTACTTTGTGGTTATGCGTGGCCAAATCAATCTTGATGAATTATATACCGCGAGCGGTGATTACCAATATTATGATAATGGGTTTAACCTGACTGCATTCTCCGTAACGTTAGTTGCCGTAATTCTTTCACTGGGTGGCAAGTTTATTCCATTCCTTGAGCCTTTATCGCGAGTGTCGTGGTTTGTTGGGGTTATTGTCGCTTTCGTGGCATATGCCTTACTGAAAAAAAGAACGGGTGTGCAGTCAGCCGGCGTACAAAAAGTTACAGGTCAGATGTGATGAAATCAGTACGCGCATTTTATTAAAAGTGCGTTATTTATAAAAACTATCTGTATCCATACAAGGAGTTCGTTATGTCTTTTGATTTAATTATTAAGAACGGTACTGTTATTTTAGAAAATGAAGCTCGTATTGTTGATATTGCCGTCCAGGCAGGAAAAATCGCCGCCATTGGCGAGAACCTGGGTGAGGCAAAACAGGTCATGGATGCGACGGGTCTGGTGGTTTCACCTGGCATGGTTGATGCGCATACCCATATCTCTGAGCCGGGCCGTACGCATTGGGAAGGCTATGAGACCGGAACGCGCGCCGCGGCAAAAGGCGGTATCACCACGATGATCGAAATGCCTCTCAACCAGCTGCCAGCGACGGTGGATCGTGAAACCATCGAACTGAAATTTGATGCGGCTAAAGGCAAGTTGACTATCGATGCTGCACAGCTTGGCGGTCTGGTCTCTTATAACCTCGATCGCCTGCACGAGCTGGATGAGGTCGGTGTTGTCGGCTTCAAATGCTTTGTTGCCACCTGCGGTGACCGCGGTATCGATAATGATTTCCGTGATGTTAACGACTGGCAGTTCTACAAAGGCGCGCAGAAGTTGGCAGAAATGGGCCAAACGGTACTGGTGCATTGCGAAAACGCGCTCATCTGCGATGAGCTTGGCGAGGAAGCTAAACGCGAAGGCCGTGTGACGGCGCATGATTATGTGGCCTCACGTCCGGTATTTACCGAGGTGGAAGCTATTCGTCGCGTATTGTATCTGGCAAAAGTCGCCGGTTGTCGCTTGCACGTCTGCCATATCAGCAGCCCAGAAGGTGTGGAAGAAGTGACCCGCGCTCGTCAGGGAGGTCAGGATGTGACCTGCGAATCTTGTCCACATTATTTCGTGCTGGATACCGATCAGTTTGAAGAGATTGGTACCCTGGCAAAATGCTCTCCGCCGATCCGCGATCAGCAGAACCAGCAGGGTATGTGGGAAAAATTGTTTAACGGTGAGATTGACTGCCTGGTATCCGACCACTCTCCATGTCCTCCAGAAATGAAGGCCGGAAATATCATGCAGGCGTGGGGCGGTATTGCCGGACTGCAAAGCTGCATGGACGTTATGTTTGATGAAGCAGTGCAAAAACGCGGTATGTCACTGCCGCTGTTTGCAAAATTGATAGCAACCAATGCTGCAGATATTTTTGGTCTGAAGCAGAAAGGGCGTATCGCACCCGGTAAAGATGCTGACTTCGTCTTTATTCAGCCGGACAGCAAATACATTCTGAAAAATGAAGATCTGGAATATCGCCATAAAGTCAGCCCGTATGTTGGCCGTACAATTGGCGCGCGCATTACGAAAACCATTCTGCGTGGTGATGTTATTTATGACATCGAGCAGGGTTTCCCGGTATCGCCAAAAGGTCAATTTATCCTTAAACATCAACAATAATGTGATGTGAATTAATGCCCGTCATGCTGGCGGGCATTCTCTATTTTAAGGTATGAATATGCTTCCTGTTATTAACCGTGAAAGTTTGTTATCCGGCTTTCAGTGGTTTTTCTTTATTTTTTGTAATACGGTCGTGGTCCCACCAACGCTGGTTTCTGCTTTTCATCTCCCCGCGAACCATCTGCTAATGCTTACGCAGTACGCTTTTTTAACGACGTCGCTGGCCTGTCTTGCTCAGGTAATTTGTGGCCATCGCCGTGCCATTATGGAAGGGCCAACCGGTTTATGGTGGGGAACCATTCTGACGATTACTCTGGCTGAGGCGTCACGAGGAACACCGCTCAATGATATCGCCACCAGTCTGTCCGTTGGGATTGTGATTTCCGCTGTTCTGACGATGATTATCGGCTTTAGTGGCTTAGGGCATCGATTAGCACGGCTTTTTACCCCAACGGTTATGGTTTTTTTTATGCTGCTGCTTGGCGCGCAGCTGACCACCATCTTTTTTAAGGGCATGCTGGGTTTACCCTTTGGCATTGCTGATACCAGCGTCAAAATTCAACTGGCTCCCTTTAGCCTGGCAGTTGCCGTGATGTGCTTCATCCTTGCGATGATCATCTTTTTACCGCAGCGGATCTCACGCTATGCCCTGTTGGTGGGCGCAGTCGTAGGGTGGGGGCTTTGGCGATTGTGCTTTCCATCGACATCCCTGCCGTCCAGCGAATTAATCTGGCAGTGGTTCCCGTTAGGCAGCCATGGCAGACTGTTACCGGGCATTATTCTGACTGCGGTTATCACCGGTCTGGTGAATATCAGTAATACCTATGGAGCGGTGCGTGGCACCGATGTTTTTTATGCGCAGCAAGGCTCCAGCAGCTCGCGTTATCGTCGCAGTTTTATCATTTCCGGCTTTATAACGCTGGTGACAGTACCTTTTGCCGTGATTCCATTTTCACCTTTTGTCTCTTCTATCGGCCTGTTAACACAGACTGGCGACAGCTCGCGAAAATCATTTATTTGCGGCAGCGTATTATGTTTATTCGTGGCGATAGTGACGCCGCTAACCCGCTTATTTTGCGCGATTCCGCTGGCGATCAGCAGCGCTGTGATGCTGGTTTCTTATCTTCCGTTGCTTTATTCCGGTCTGGTATTTAGCCAGCAAATCACATTTACCGCGCGAAATATTTATCGACTGGCGCTCCCGCTGTTTGTCGGCATTTTTTTGATGGGGCTGCCTCCGGTTTATTTACAAGATCTTCCGCTGACTATTCGGCCATTACTGAGCAATGGCTTGCTGGTGGGGATTTTACTGGCAGTGCTTATGGAAAATCTCATTCCATGGGAACGCATTAAATAACATGATGAAAAGGATTGATGATGAAAATTGTAATTGCGCCAGATTCATTTAAAGAGAGCTTAAGCGCCGACCAATGCTGCCAGGCAATTAAAGCCGGATTTTCAGCCATATTCCCTGATGCAGAATATATTTGTTTGCCGGTTGCTGACGGTGGAGAGGGAACCGTGGATGCAATGGTGGCGGCAACAGGGGGAAAAGTTATCTCTGTGGAAGTCTGCGGGCCGATGGGGGAAAAGGTCATGGGGTTTTATGGCCTGACCGGTGACGGAAAGACCGCAATTATTGAAATGGCGGCGGCGAGTGGGCTGATGTTGGTCGAACTGCAGGCGCGTAATCCTCTCCTGGCCTCAAGTTACGGTACCGGTGAGCTGATTCGGCATGCGCTGGATGCAGGTATTCGTCATATTATTCTTGGTATTGGCGGGAGTGCCACGGTTGATGGCGGTATGGGGATGGTTCAGGCGCTTGGCGTGCGTTTTCTTGATGCGCAGGGTGTGTCATTAAATGCAGGAGGCGGTAGCTTGTCTCGTCTGGCGAGCATCGACCTGCAACAGTGCGATCCGCGACTGAAAGCATGTCGCATTGACGTTGCCTGTGACGTGGATAACCCGTTGGTTGGCCCGCGCGGCGCCGCAAGGGTATTCGGCCCGCAGAAAGGGGCAACGCCTGAGATGGTTGAGATACTGGAAGAAGGGTTACTCAACTATGCCCGTGTGCTGCAAACACTGACCGGTGAGAATGTTGCTCAGGTTGCGGGCGGTGGGGCGGCCGGAGGAATGGGGATTGCAGCGGTTATCTTCCTGCAGGCCAGCATGAAGCCAGGTATTGAGATTGTGTTGCAGGCAGTACAGCTGGAGCAATCCATCAAAGACGCGGCGCTGGTTATCACCGGCGAAGGGCGTATTGATTCACAAACGGTCGGCGGTAAAGCGCCCATTGGTGTAGCGTCGGTGGCCATGCAGCATCATGTTCCCGTAATTGGCATTGCAGGGGTGCTGGGGGAAGGCGTGGAGGTGGTTCACGAGCACGGTATTGATGCGGTATTCAGTATTTTGCCGCGCCTCGCACCGTTAGCAGAAGTACTGGCGAGCGGCGAAACCAATCTCTATCACTGCGCGCGTAATATTGCATGCGCGATGAAACTGGGCCAGGTTGTGAATCAGCGTTAAGCATAAAAAAAGCCACGGTATTAACCGTGGCAAAACCCAACATAGCTAAATAAAAAATTATCAGGCGGGCTGTACGCCGTTAGATCTCAACATCCCGGTTGCAATCTTTGGAATAGATATAGCTGAATGCTTCACCACGACCCACGCCGTATCCGGCCTGCAGGGAATAAGCGCCCATAAAGATGTAGTCGCCTTTTTTCACAGGTATCCACTGATTATCGAGGTTATAAACCCCCTGGCCTGAGAGAATATAGGCACCGTGTTCCTGTACGTGCGTTTCTATATAACCGTGGCTGGCGCCCGGCTCGAACGACAGAATGTGCATATTCATATCGAAGCCCAATTCTTTAGGAAGGAAATCCAGCAGGATCACGTCATCCATGCCTTCATAATGAATACGTTCTAACTGGTTGGCGTTACCGGAAACCAGCCACGGCGAATGACCTGCTACTGGCGTATAACGACGTTTGTATAAAAACAGCTGGCTGTCTTCTGTCTGGGCATTGCTAAAGGTGAGCAGCTCGCCAGGCGGGCAATAAAGGTATCCACCCTGAGTTAAAGCGAACGTTTTACCCTCTGCTTTTGCCTCAATTTTTCCGGAAATAACATAAACGAACGTTTCAATGCCTTCACCGCCGAAACCACTCTGGTTGCCACCGTTCTGGTGCAGCGTCACCAGATAATCAACAAACGATGCGCCCAGTTTTGGCGTTGACAGGATGGTGACGTCACAGTTTTCAAAACCCGGAATGATATTTTTAACCAGTCCATCGGGGGTTAAGAGGGCGAAGTTACCGTGTTTTACAATTGCGCGGTTAGCCAGTAAATCATCGCGGTAACCCGTGACGTTATTCAGATATCCCATTGTTGACTCCTTATTTCTGCCAGGCAAGTTGATGAAGCATTAATGCCAGAGTTTTGACCCCTTCGGCAAGGTCGTTAATATTTGTGCGTTCAGCGGGGTTGTGGCTGATACCGTTAATGCTGGGCATGAAAATCATGCAGGTCGGCACACGGGGAGCGAAAATCTGCGCATCGTGGCCCGCACCACTGTGCATCACCCTGTAGTTCAGCTGTTCCTTTTCACACAGTTCGGTGAGGGTGGCGACCAGTTTTGTGTCCATCGGGACCGGCGTTTCGTCCATCCACAAATCGATATCAATGCCAATGTCCATTTCATCACAGATGGCGCGCATGTCATTTTCCAGTTGCTGAGTAAAATCACGCAGCACTTCGGCGTCGGTATGACGGCAATCGATCGTGAAAGTCGTTTTTCCTGGCACCACGTTGACGGTGTTTGGCTGCGGCTCAACTTTGCCAAAGGTTAGTACCAGAGGATCGCCATGTTTTTTGGCTTTCTCAATCGACTGGCTACAGATACGGCTGAAGGCGTAAACGGTGTCGCGACGGTAGCTCAGCGGCGTTGTCCCCGCATGGTTGGATTCGCCGTTCAGCGTTACCGTATAGCGGCGCTGCCCGACAATCGCGCTGACGACACCGATGGACTGACCATTGCTTTCAAGCACGCACCCTTGCTCGATGTGTAATTCAACAAAGGCGTTGATGTCACTGCGAGCGTGAAGCGGCTTAGCAGGAAGGGTAAAGCCGCAGGCGTTCATCGCATCAACAAAACGTGTGCCTTTGGCATCCTGGATGTTGCGAACGTCATCGGGATTTGCCAGCCCAAAGATGTTCTTACTGCCCCAGAATACATATGGGAATCGACTGCCTTCTTCTTCTGCCATAGAAACTACTTCGACCGTTTTCAGCGGCGCGCCGTAGGTGGTCTTAAGCCAGTCAATCGCTAGCCACGCCGCCAGTGCGCCAAACTGGCCGTCAAGATTGCCGCCGTTGACGACGGTATCAATATGCGATCCGCTCAAAATTACCTGTTCCGGTGATGCGCTTCCGCGCAGGCGACCGTACAAATTGCCCACTTCATCGAAGCGCGTTTCCAGGCCACTGGCATCCATACGCTTTTTGAATTGCTGTTGTGTTTCAAGCCATTCTGGCGAATACAGCAAGCGCGTCATCCCACCAGTAGGATCTGCGCCAAAGGAAGAGAGCCAGGGAAGGGTTTCTTCTATTGCGTGACGAAAATGGTTGATCATATGAAATTCCTGTTTCAATAATTATTGTGCAAAGGGATTCTTTGTTTCGTATGACTTGATATAGAAAGCATCGGAAATCAGGTATTGATAAATATCGTCAACAATGTCGACGCCATGGACCGCGACATTACGTTGATTAATATCTTGATCTTGTCCAGGGTAATAAACTTGTTTAAAACCAGGTGCAGGCGTAACGGCATTTAACTCTTGCATGGTTTGGCTGAGATGCTGACGGAATAATTGGCTGGAGGAGAAAAAATCGGGATTAATCACTATATGCAGTTGGCCTAAATTACGCCCCGCATGCAAATCTTCATACATGGAACTGACCTGACGACCAAATGGTAATCCCAGCAGAATGCCAGATAGCACATCGATCATCATCATCAGACCATAGCCTTTTGGCCCAGCTGCGGGTAATAACGCATTGACTGCAAAAGGGTCGGTGGTAGGTGCACCATTTTTATCGACAGCCCAGGTATCGGGAATCGGTTCGTTACGCGAGCGGGCATCGAGAACTTTACCCCAGGCTTGCACCGTTGTGGCCATATCAAAGGTTATGACATCGTCACCTTCTCCAGGTGCCGCGAAGGCTAATGGGTTGGTTCCGTAGTAAATATCAGCGCCGCCGAAAGGTACAACCATCGGGTCGGACTGGCAAATGGAGAGGCCAATCAGGCCTGCCCGGGCAGCTTGCTGCACAAAGTAAGAAATGGCTCCGCTGTGTCCCATTCGGCTAATTCCGACAACGGCGACACCATTTTTTTTAGCAATTTCAATTGCATGCTCCATGCCCATCTTTGCTGCGACTTGCCCGGCGGCATTATCGGCGTGCAAAATCGCTGTACAGGGACCGGTATCTTCAAAACGAAATGTGGGTTCGCGGTTGGTGCCGCCTTTTGAAATGCGCTCGGCATAGTATTCAACGCGTACGGCACCATGAGAGTGAATGCCTCTGGCATCGGCATAAACCAATACCTCGGCAACCGTTGCTGCGTGCTCACGTTTTAGTCCGGCCTTGCAAAGCTTATTCTCGATAAGCTGGTGGAGTGTTTCCCGACTGATTTTCATCTGTCTTCCTTTTTAACGACGGTGTGAAGCATGACTGTCGTTAACATACCGGGAATATAAACAGATTATGTGATCCAGACACACAAAAAAATATAGTTAGAATTTATTTGATAATCAGCGCTGATTTGCCATTTCTTTTTAAATAAATAATGCCGTTAGAAAATAACATGTAATCCTCTGGTGGTTATTAAAATTCTTTTGCTAATAAATTGTATGTGATATCAGTCACTCTATTTGTGATGCCGGATATATACCTTGAGTTCCACATTAACACTACTCGTGCAATTGCCATGGGTGCAATTATTAAGGGGTTGTTATGATTTACGCCTTTATTAAAAAAGGGTGTTTTCAGGACTCTGTCAGTTTAATGATTATTTCACGCAAGCTGAGTGAGTCCGAAAATGTAGACGATGTATCGGTCATGATGGGTACGCCGGCGAATAAATCGTTGCTGGAAACGACCGGGTTTTGGCATGACGATTTTAATCAGGCAACGCCGAATGATATTTGCGTGGCTATTCGTACTGAAACGGCTGATGAAAGTATTACGCAGGCTATTTTGCAGCAACTGGATGAGTCGTTGCAGCAGTTGGCGCAGGCCACCGGGGGGAGTCAAGCGCTCCTGCAGGTCAGACGCTGGGAAAGCGCGTGTCAGAAACTGCCTGAAGCGAATATGACATTAATTTCTGTTGCTGGCGAATATGCGGCGGAACTGGCGAACCAGGCACTGGATCGCAACCTGAACGTCATGATGTTCTCCGACAACGTCACGCTGGAAGATGAAATTAAACTGAAGCGTCGCGCACAAGATAAAGGTCTGCTGGTGATGGGACCGGACTGCGGAACCGCCATGATCGCCGGTACGCCGCTGGCTTTTGCCAACGTGATGCCGGAAGGCAACATCGGTGTGATAGGTGCATCCGGTACAGGGATTCAGGAGCTCTGTTCACAGATAGCACTGGCTGGTGAAGGTATTACTCACGCCATTGGTCTGGGGGGACGAGACCTAAGTGCCGAGGTGGGCGGAATTAGCGCACTTACCGCACTGGAAATGCTCGGTGCAGATGATAAAAGCCAGGTGTTGGCATTTGTCTCTAAACCACCAGCGGAGGCTGTTCGCCAGCGTATGGTTACGGCGATGAAAGCCACGGGCAAACCTGTTGTCGCCCTGTTTTTAGGTTATGTCTCTGCGGTTGCCAGAGACGAGAACGTCTGGTTTGCAGCGACGCTGGATGATGCAGCCCGTCTTGCCTGTTTACTGGCGCGAGTGACTGCGCGACGCAGTGCGCTTTTCGCTACAGGAGATGGCGTAATCAGGGTGCTGTATACCGGAGGTACGCTGGCTGCTGAAGCGGCGGGGCTGCTGGCCGGTCACCTGAATGTCCCGGCGGATGCAGAACACCACCACGGGATGATGCTGGATGCCGCCGGGCATCAGATTATCGATCTGGGTGATGATTTTTACACTGTCGGGCGTCCGCATCCGATGATCGATCCCGCATTACGTAATCAGCTTATTACGGATCTGGGTTCGCAGCCGCAGGTTAGGGTGCTGCTGGTGGATGTTGTGATTGGCTACGGTGCGACAGCCGACCCGGCTGCATCACTGGCTCAGGCCTGGCAGAAAGCGTGTGCTGCTCGAGATAGCGATCAACCGCTGTTTGCCATTGCGACGGTCACCGGCACCGAGCGCGATCCGCAGTGCCGTTCACTGCAAATTGCCACGCTGGAAGATGCCGGTATCGCCGTGGTGAATTCACTGCCTGAGGCAACACTACTTGCCGCTGAACTGATTCGACCAGTTCAACCGTTATCTCATCAATCCGCACCTGCGCTACTGGAAAAAGTGGCGGTCATTAATGCCGGGTTACGCAGTTTTGCACTGGATTTACAGGCGGCAGAAAAACCTGTGGTGCATTACCAGTGGGCGCCTGTCGCTGGCGGTAATAAAAAACTGGCTCGTTTATTAGAACGTTTGCAATAAGGGGTTCCAATGTTTACATCAGTGGCGCAAGCCAATGCTGCAGTAATCGAACAAATTCGTCGTGCGCGTCCACACTGGCTGGATGTGCAACCCGCGTCCTCGTTAATCAGCGAACTCAATGAGGGGAAAACACTGCTTCATGCAGGACCGCCAATGCGTTGGCAAGAGATGACCGGCCCGATGAAAGGGGCCTGCATTGGTGCATGCCTGTTTGAAGGGTGGGCTGATGATGAGATAAGTGCGCTGGCATTACTGGAGCAGGGGAAAGTCAACTTTGTACCTTGCCATCATGTTAATGCCGTGGGGCCAATGGGTGGAATTACCTCTGCCAGCATGCCGATGCTGGTGGTGGAAAATATCACCGAAGGGAACAGGGCTTACTGCAATCTCAACGAAGGCATCGGCAAAGTGATGCGCTTTGGCGCGTACGGTGAGGATGTCCAGCAGCGTTTACGTTGGATGCGTGATGTTCTGATGCCGGTCTTAAGCGCAGCGCTGGGCACACTGGAGCAGGGTATTGACCTGACCGCCATGATGGCACAGGGCATTACGATGGGCGATGAGTTCCATCAGCGCAATATTGCCTCTTCAGCTCTGTTGATGCGTACGCTGGCACCACAAATTGCCCGTCTGGAACATGATAAGCAGCAGATTGCTGAGGTGATGGATTTCCTGAGTGTAACCGACCAGTTCTTCCTCAACCTGGCGATGGCTTACTGCAAAGCGGCAATGGACGCCGGGGCGCAGGTGCGTTCTGGCAGTATTGTGACGGCAATGACCCGTAATGGCGACATGTTCGGTATTCGCGTGAGCGGACTTGGCGATCGCTGGTTTACCGCACCTGTTAACACGCCGCAGGGACTGTTCTTTACCGGTTTTTCGCAGGAACAGGCTAACCCGGATATGGGTGATAGCGCCATCACTGAAACCTTTGGTATTGGCGGTGCGGCGATGATTGCCGCGCCTGGCGTAACGCGTTTTGTCGGTGCCGGAGGAATGGAAGCCGCAAAATCCGTCTCCGAAGAGATGGCGGAAATCTATCTGGAGCGCAATATGCAGCTACAGATCCCCGGCTGGGATTTCCAGGGGGCCTGTCTGGGACTCGATATCCGTCGCGTGGTCGAAACGGGGATCACACCGCTGATCAATACTGGTATTGCCCATAAAGAGGCCGGTATTGGCCAGATCGGTGCAGGTACAGTCCGTGCGCCGCTCGCTTGCTTTGAGCTGGCACTGGAAGCGCTGGCTGAAAGCATGGGCATTAGCTAACTGAGGTGCGCATGATGATCATCCATCCTCTGATGGGCAGCCAGCAGTCTGCGGATTTTCGCCAGTCATGGCAATTGTCTGGTGTCTGGCGACGCTCGATTAACCTTGTAGCCGAAGGGGGCGCACTGTTAACGCTGCACCGCCAGGGAAGCGGCTTTAGCCCAGGAGGATGGGTGATCCGCGCACATGACTTTGATGCGCTGCGTACATCGTTAAGTGGTAGTGAAACCCCTCTGGCTGTCCCCGAGGGGATTGTGTTGGGACAGTATCTTTTACGTCAACCTCAGCGCTGCTGTTCATTGCAAATAACCTATCGCCCTCATGCCGCGCGCCTTGCTCCTGGCTGGATGGAGCGCGGCGAGGAAACGGGATTATTCGGACCGTTAATGCTGGCCACAAGCCTGCCTTTGTGCCCCGAGCTGCGTCAGTTCCGCCACTGCTTCTTCTCGGCACTTGCCGGTTTGTCGACAGACTGGCGGCAGTGGTTGGGCAAGGGACCAGGTTTAACGCCCAGCCATGATGACACGTTGACTGGCATGCTGTTGGCCGCCTGGTATTTTGGTGCGCTGAATAAGGACTCCGGTCACCGTTTCTTTGATTATTCCGGCAACCTTGAACAAGCGACGACCGTGGTTAGCGTGAGCTACTTGCGCTACGCGGCGCTAGGGTACTTCGCTTCACCTTTACTCCACTTCACCCATGCTCTGCATCGCCAGGAAAGGCTGGATGCGGCGATAAATTCGCTGCTTGCGCTTGGGCATACCTCCGGCGCAGACACCTTGTTGGGGTTCTGGCTTGGACAACAAATCATAGAAGGATAGGGAATGAAAACGCTGGTTGTTGCTCTTGGTGGCAACGCATTATTGCAGCGCGGCGAGGCGCTAACGGCAGAAAATCAATATCGTAATATTGCCAGCGCCGTACCCGCCCTGGCGCGTCTGGCGCGTTCGTATCGCCTGGCAATCGTACATGGTAACGGACCGCAGGTTGGCCTGCTGTCGTTACAGAACCTTGCCTGGAAGGAGGTCGAGCCTTATCCATTAGATGTGCTGGTGGCCGAGACGCAGGGCATGATCGGTTATATGTTGGCGCAGAGCCTGACCGCAGAACCGGAAATGCCGCCGGTGACCACGGTGTTAACGCGGATTGTGGTATCCGAGGACGATCCTGCATTTATGGCACCGGAAAAATTTATCGGCCCGGTGTATTCGCCCGAAGAACAAACGCAACTGGAAGCGACTTACGGCTGGCATATGAAGCGTGACGGCAAATACCTGCGGCGCGTTGTCGCTTCGCCAGAACCTCGCCAGATCATAGAAAGCGATGCTATTAAGCTCTTACTCAAAGAAGGGCATGTGGTGATTTGTAGCGGGGGCGGTGGCGTGCCCGTGACTGGCGAAGGATTAGGGTCTGAAGCGGTCATTGATAAGGACCTGTCGGCGGCGCTGCTGGCTGAACAGATCGATGCCGATGGTCTGGTCATTCTGACCGATGCCGATGCGGTCTATGAAAACTGGGGGACGCCGGAGCAACGCGCGATCCGTCAGGCCTCTCCTGATGAACTGGCGCCGTTTGCTAAAGCTGATGGTTCGATGGGGCCTAAGGTCACAGCCGTAAGCGGATACGTGAAACGACGGGGAAAACCAGCATGGATTGGCGCGCTGTCACGCATTGAAGATACGCTGGCAGGCAAAGCCGGAACCTGTATCCGTCTGTAAAAAAAGGGGCGTGTGTATGCACGCCCCATGTCTTCTTATTTCAGTTTTGACTGCGCCCAGATAATACCGCTGGCATATTCCGGCGGCAGCAGGGGGATAAGCGCTTCCAGCGTTGCGCTAAGGCGCGCGGTATCGCTGTCGCTCAGGTTCAGATGACCCACCTTACGCCCTTCACGCACCTCTTTGTCATACCAGTGCAGATGCACCAGCGGCAGCTTCAGCCAGTCGTAGTTCAGGTCGCTACCAATCAGGTTTACCATCACCGAAGGGTGGTTCACCACCGGCGTCGGTAATGGCAGGTTGGTAATGGCACGTAGATGCAATTCAAACTGGCTGATGCTGGCGCCGTTTTGCGTCCAGTGGCCACTGTTGTGCACGCGCGGAGCCAGTTCGTTAATCAGCAGACCTTCCGGGGTGATGAAACACTCCATCGCCATCACGCCGACATAGCCCAGCTCCTGCATGATGGCAGAGAGCATTGCTTCAGCCTGTTCCTGCTGTCTGGCGTTAGCCTGCGGGAACACCACGCTGGTGCGCAGAATGCCATCCTGATGCAGGTTATGGGTCAGCGGATAGAAAACGGTGCTGCCGTCGTGCGCACGAGCGCCAACCAGTGAGACTTCACCGGAGAAGTTGATTCCCCGCTCGACGATGCACTCGCCGTAGCAGTCGTCCGGCAGTTGCTCGGTTTCATTTGCGCGCAAGCGCCACTGTCCACGTCCGTCGTAGCCGCCGACGCGACGTTTCACGATCGCCAGCTCGCCAAGTTTGTCGAATACAGCAGACCATTCGCTTTTATCTGCCAGCAGTTGCCACGGCGCGGTCGCCAGACCGAGTTTGTCAAAAAGCTGCTTTTGCGTCAGACGGTCGGCAATAATCGGGAAGACGTCGCGGTTAACAAACGCCGGGTGGCGTGCCAGTTCGCGGGTGAGTGCCGTTTCCGGCCAGCGCTCAATCTCAGCGGTGATCACGCTTTGCTGAAAAGGGACCGCAGCCGGTTCAGCGTCCAGCCCGACGGGCCAGACGGCTATGCCCAGTGGCTCACCGGCCTGGCGCAGCATGCGCCCTAGCTGTCCGTTGCCAAGTACGCAGACCTGCTTCATGCGACACCTCGCGGGTCCGGGTTCTCCAGCACCTCATCGGTTTGCGCTTTGCGCCAGTCGTTCAGACGCTGGTGTAAGGCTTTGTCGTGTGTTGCCAGAATTTGTGCTGCCAGCAGGGCCGCATTTGCCGCACCCGCTTTGCCGATCGCCAGCGTGCCGACCGGAATACCGCGCGGCATTTGAACGATAGAGTAGAGGCTATCTACGCCGCTCAGCGCTGCGCTTTGCACCGGAACACCGAGGACAGGCACCAGCGTTTTCGCCGCAATCATGCCAGGCAAATGCGCTGCGCCACCGGCCCCGGCAATAATCACCTGATAACCGTTCTCTTCAGCGCTTTCGGCGAAGCTAAACAGTTTGTCTGGGGTGCGGTGGGCGGAGACGACTTCAACATGATGCGGAACGTCCAGGATTTCGAAGATTTCGGCGGCGAACTGCATGGTAGCCCAGTCGCTTTTGGACCCCATCACGATGGCGACACGCGCCGGATTATTGCGGGAAGACATGCGTCTGAAAACTCCTGTGGTGCACTACACTCGACTTTTGAGGCCACAGAGAATAGCATAATTCACCGCCAAGGAAAACGATTGCGCACTTTGCACTTCACTCTTCAAGCGGCCTCTTTGTTGGCTACATCTGCTCACCCCAGTCACTTACTTTTGTAAGCTTCAGGGGACTCACAGATTTGCCGCCTCGATGCAACTCGAATAGTTTTGTGTAAAGAGGAACTGGGTATCTGCAGAATTAAAACGGAAATGCGATCAGTTCAACGTCGTCAGGGGTGACTTTGATCATCGAACCTTCGGTGTGCCATGCGCCTAAAACCACGCGGAAAGCGGGTTGCTCATTGGCCGTAAGCTCGTGGACGGCAGGGCGGTGGGTATGGCCGTGAATTAACCACTGAACCTGATGTTTTTCCATCTCGCTAATCACGGCCTGCTGATTCACATCCATGATTTCCAGCGATTTGGTGTCGTTGGCTGCTTTGCTGTTGGCACGCATTTTCGCAGCGATTCGCTGGCGAACGAACAGCGGCAGAGCGAGGAACAGCTTCTGTAACCAGGGTTGATGCACTTTGGCGCGAAATGCCTGATAGCCTGCGTCGTCGGTGCATAAGGTGTCGCCATGCATGATCAGCACCTTGCGGCCATACAGGTCGAGCACTTTTTCTTCGGGAAGCAAGGTCATGCCGCTCGCACGGGCAAAACGTTTACCGAGCAGAAAATCACGGTTGCCGTGAATAAAAAAGCAGGGAACGCCGGAATCAGTCAGTGATTTTATCGCCGCGGCCATTTCACGATGCAGCGGATTAGGATCGTCGTCGCCAATCCAGGCTTCAAACAGGTCGCCAAGAATGTATAGCGCATCGGCCTTTCGCGCATCACCGGCTAAAAAACGCAGAAAACCGGCGGTAATCGCCGGTTCTTCTGTGCAGAGGTGAAGATCTGCAATAAACAGTGTCGCCACGATTACTCGCTGACGGTCACGTTTTCGATGATAACGTCTTCTTTTGGCACATCCTGATGCATACCGCTGCGACCAGTGGAAACGCCTTTGATTTTATCAACCACGTCCATGCCTTCAACAACTTCAGCGAACACGCAGTAACCCCAACCCTGCATGCTTTCGCCGGAGAAGTTCAGGAAGTCGTTGTCTGCAACGTTGATGAAGAACTGTGCGGTTGCGGAGTGCGGAGCCTGAGTACGCGCCATCGCCAGCGTACCACGGGTGTTTTTCAGACCGTTGTTCGCTTCGTTTTTGATCGCTTCTTTCGTGGCTTTTTGCTTCATGCCTGGCTCGAAACCGCCGCCCTGGATCATGAAACCGTTAATAACACGGTGGAAAATGGTGTTGTTGTAAAAACCTTCGCGGCAGTAGTCCAGGAAGTTTTTAACTGTTTCAGGCGCTTTATCATCAAACGTTTTGATTACGATATCGCCGTGATTAGTGTGGAAAGTAACCATTTTTGCATCCTGTTCCGATAGATTGGTGCTTCGACCCCGTCAAGGGTCAGAGTTAGGGGTGTGTTATAGCATAACCGCAAGCTGCGATCACCTCGCAAAGTGTGCTGCTTCCGGTCTAAATTATGGGTATTATACAGACTTTACTATCCACACACGTCTACACGGAATCTTCGATGTTAAAAATCTTTAATACACTGACGCGCCAAAAAGAGGAATTCAAACCTATTCATGCCGGGGAAGTCGGCATGTACGTGTGTGGTATTACCGTTTACGATCTCTGTCATATTGGCCACGGACGTACCTTCGTTTCTTTCGACGTCGTTGCGCGTTATCTGCGCTTCCTCGGCTATAAGCTGAAGTATGTGCGCAACATTACCGATATCGATGACAAAATCATCAAGCGCGCGAATGAAAACGGCGAAAGCTTTGTGGCGTTGGTCGACAGAATGATCGCGGAAATGCACAGCGATTTCGATGCGCTGAATATTCTGCGCCCGGATCTGGAGCCGCGTGCTACGCACCATATTGCTGAAATTATCGAAATCACTGAACAGCTGATTGCCAAAGGTCACGCTTACGTTGCTGATAACGGCGACGTGATGTTCGACGTGCCGACTGACCCGAACTACGGCCAGCTGTCGCGCCAGGATCTGGATCAGCTGCAGGCAGGCGCACGCGTTGACGTGGTTGATGTGAAGCGCAACCCGATGGACTTCGTGCTGTGGAAAATGTCCAAAGAAGGCGAGCCGAGCTGGCCGTCTCCGTGGGGAGCGGGCCGTCCGGGCTGGCACATCGAATGTTCGGCGATGAACTGCAAACAGTTGGGCAACCATTTCGATATTCACGGCGGCGGTTCGGACCTGATGTTCCCGCACCATGAAAACGAAATCGCTCAGTCCACCTGTGCACATGACGGTGAGTACGTTAATTACTGGATGCACTCAGGGATGGTGATGGTTGACCGCGAGAAAATGTCCAAATCGCTGGGCAACTTCTTTACCGTTCGCGATGTGCTGAAATACTACGATGCCGAAACCATCCGTTACTTCCTGATGTCCGGTCATTACCGTAGTCAGTTAAACTACAGCGAAGAGAACCTCAAGCAGGCGCGTTCTGCGCTGGAGCGTCTGTATACCGCGCTGCGTGGCACCGACAAATCCGTTGCGCCAGCCGGTGGCGAAGCCTTTGAAGCGCGCTTTATTGAAGCGATGGACGATGACTTCAACACCCCGGAAGCCTACTCCGTGCTGTTTGATATGGCGCGTGAGGTTAACCGTCTGAAGGGTGAAGATATGGCGGCGGCTAACGGCATGGCTGCGCATCTGCGTAAGCTTTCCAGCGTACTGGGCCTGCTGGAACAGGATCCAGAGGCATTCCTGCAAAGCGGTGCTCAGGCGGATGATGGTGAAGTTGCTGAAATTGAAGCGTTAATCCAACAGCGTCTGGATGCACGTAAGGCGAAAGACTGGGCGGCAGCTGACGCCGCGCGTGACCGTCTCAACGAGATGGGCATCGTGCTGGAAGACGGCCCGCAGGGTACCACCTGGCGTCGTAAGTAACTCTGTAATGCCCGGTGGCGCTTACGCTTACCGGGCCGTGTAGGCCGGATAAGACGCATCGCGTCGCATCCGGCAGATTAATGTTTCCGATACCACCACAGCACACCCATCATTACGATTCCCGGCAGCCATACCCACATCAACTCCGACATGATCACCTGGTGCCCGTACGGCGTGGCGTAGCGTGATAACGCAAACGGGGCGACTTTAATCACCTGCCATGGCGCGAAGAAGCGTTCATCCGACCACGGCCACAGCCAGCCGACGCCTTTGCCGCCGGTGGTGACAGAATCCAGCAGACTGTGGGACAGCAGTGAAACTGTCAGGAATAGCCAGCAGCGAATCAATCCCGCCTTAAACCATCGTCGGCCAATCATGACGCAGAGCAGCGGTACCACGAAGGCGAACAGCAGTGAGTGGGTAAATCCCCGGTGGCCAAACACATTGCCGTAGGCGACGCCGAACTTAAATGACAACACGTCGGCATCTGGCAGCATGGCCAGAACGACGCCAGCAAACAGTAATCGTGGGGGGATGACTTTAAGTCCGAGACCTAAGCCTAAACAGAGCGGAACGGCCGCGTGAGTAACGATAGTGGGCATGATGATCGCTTCGTGTTGAAAAACAACATGCTAACAGTTCACTGTGAAGCGGGGATGAAGTCATTATCTGAAAACGAGAGGGGGAAGTGGCCGGATACGGTGTTAACCTCATCCGGCACTTAGGGTCACGCCACGACGTTAATGCTGTGGCCTTCAAAGCTGACTGTCTGTCCGGCAACGATTTTGCAGCGTTTACGCGTTTCAACAACGCCATCGACCTTCACTAACCCTTCGCCAATAGCAATTTTTGCCTGGGCGCCGCTTTCGCTCCAGCCTTCCAGCTTCAGCAAATCGCAGAGTTCAACGTGTGGGTGTTTACCCAGTGAAAATGTGGCCATCTTAAACGTCCTTTACATCATGATATTCAACACACGCCTGCAGCGTGTTTTCGATAAGTGTGGCGACCGTCATTGGGCCTACGCCGCCGGGGACCGGCGTGATATATGACGCTCGTGCGGCCGCATCGTCAAAGACCACATCGCCAACAACCTTACCATTCTCCAGACGGTTGATGCCGACATCAATCACAATCGCACCTTCTTTGATCCACTCACCAGGAATAAAGCCCGGTTTACCGACGGCAACAATCAGCAGGTCAGCATTTTCTACGTGGCGGCGCAGATCTTTGGTGAATCGGTGGGTGACGGTGGTGGTGCAGCCAGCCAGCAGTAGCTCCATACTCATTGGGCGACCGACAATATTCGAGGCGCCAATGACCACGGCATTCAGACCGTAGGTATCGATGTTGTAACGCTCAAGCAGGGTAACAATACCGCGCGGAGTACATGGGCGCAGGCGCGGCGCGCGCTGGCACAGACGACCGACGTTATACGGGTGGAAACCGTCAACGTCTTTATCTGGTGCAATACGTTCCAGCACTTTCACGTTGTCGATACCCGCCGGCAACGGCAGCTGTACCAGGATACCGTCGATGGTGGTATCTGCATTGAGCGTATCGATCAGCTCAAGAAGCTCCGCCTCGCTGGTGGTTTCAGGCAGGTCATAGGAGCGGGAGACAAACCCCACTTCGTCACAGGCTTTGCGTTTACTCGCAACATAAATCTGCGAAGCCGGGTTGCTACCTACCAGCACAACAGCCAGGCCTGGGGCGCGTAATCCAGCCGCTAAACGCGCCTGAACTTTTTGAGCAACCTCAGAGCGCACCTGCTGCGCAATCGTTTTACCGTCAATAATCTTTGCTGCCATCAGAGAGAGAATTCCGTCTGTTACGTTAAACCGAAGGGGATGCCACTATTTTGTCAGAAGCGGGGCGTGCTGTCAGTTTTCGTTTGCGTTTTTACGTGCGATAGGGATCACCGCGGTCCGCGTACGGGGTCAGTTCAGAGGCTGAAGTCCCCCGGATAATTAATGAGCATGCGAATTAAAATTAACGTGAATGAAACAATTCATCACCCTGGTGTTTTCAGGGGTAATGCGCCATAAACCAGTCTGTTACGTACCTTTATGGAAGGATTTAAGTAATATTCACCCAGATTTTTCTTAGGTCCCAATAAGAATTGGCCAGGGTCAATAAAAGGATTTGCAGGTATTTTTCATTAATTGAAATGTTTAATTTAACCCTGTGACGAATAGTCATATTCGCGAAGATTAATTAGTGAATCAAATACTCAGGAGAGTTGGGGTAAAAGGTTAGCTAATTCTCTTGCGATATATATCTTTACAGGATGCAGAGATAATTAGCCTGACATTTAATGTCGATAATGATTCAAACGGATCCCGCAGGACGCCGGAGCCGGATGTGTGTAATTCAAGGGAAATCCATGAAACGTAAATTAATGACCTCTTCTGTTATTGCCAGCCTGATGTTAGTTGCAGGTGCAGCGGTTGCAGCCGATCCGGTAAGCGTTAGCGGCGGTACTGTGCATTTTGAAGGTGAACTGGTCAATGCAGCCTGTGCAGTCAGTACTCAGTCATCCGATCAGGTTGTCACCTTAGGCCAGTATCGTACCGCCAGTTTTACCGCAGTTGGCGATACAACGGCGCAAATTCCGTTCTCAATCGTGCTGAACGACTGTGATCCGAAAGTTGCCGCAACCGCAGCCGTGGCTTTCTCTGGTCAATCCGACATCACCAACAACAACCTGCTGGCCGTCACTTCTGCAGACAACGGTACCACTGCCAGCGGTGTCGGGATTGAAATTCTGGACAATACGTCCACCGCGCTGAAGCCGGATGGAGCCACCTTCTCTACCGCTCAGGCGCTGGTAGAAGGGACCAACACCCTGCGTTTCTCTGCGCGTTACAAAGCCACAGCCACCAGCGCTACGCCGGGTCAGGCAAATGCCGACGCGACGTTCATCATGAAGTACGAATAAGCCGTTCTGATTTGCGCAAGGATGACGTTCGCCTCACTGGATGAGGCAATTTCCGGGGATGATGAAGGATGCGGCAGATGATAGGGAAAGGCGTGGCGCTGGCGGGAATGCTGTGCGTACTGCCTGTGTTTGCACATACGGTAATACTGGAAAGTGGCCGCCTTCACTTACGAGGGCAGCTCGTCAATGGTGCCTGTACGGTCGCTACCGACAGCCAAAATTTGCGGGTGCAAATGGGGCAGTATCGCACCAATGCTTTCTCCGGGACGGGAAGCTTTGCCTCTACCAGCGTGCCGTTTTCACTGCGCTTAACGTCATGCAGCTCCGATGTTTATGACCATGTTGGGATTGCGTTTGCAGGTGTGACGCCAGCGGAAGATCCGCAGGTTTTTCTTGCCAGTGGCGATGCGTCTGCGGCTTCAGGGATCGGTCTGGCGTTATTTGATGAGCGCCAACGGCAAATTATTCCGAATGCGCTGCCGCTTCATTATGCGCCGATTATAACGCAAGAGATGACGTTTCATTTCACTGCCCGCTATCGGGCTGTCTCGGAAAATATAACGCCGGGAGCGCTTCGTTCAGACGTGTGGTTTACGTTGGTTTATCCCTGATTTATTTTCCAACGATAATCGCATCAAAGGTATTTGTAGCTATGTTTAATTATCTAAAATCAGGTTTTATCCTTTTACTGGCCTTATTTTCTGCTGCCAGTGTTCAGGCTGCAGGCGGTATTGCATTAGGCGCTACTCGCGTTATTTATCCAGCCGATGCCAAACAAACGTCCCTGTCTATTAGCAATAGTGATACCAAAGAACGTTACCTGGTCAATTCATGGATCGAGAATAGCGCAGGCGTTAAAGAAAAATCGTTCGTAGTTACGCCTCCGTTGTTTGTCAGCGAGCCCAAAAGCGAAAACACGCTGCGTATCATCTATGCAGGTGTTCCGCTGCCTAAAGATCGTGAGTCGCTGTTCTGGATGAACGTGAAAGCCATTCCGTCAGTCAATAAAAACAGCCTCGAGGGTAAAAACGTTCTGCAACTGGCGATTCTGTCCCGCATCAAGCTTTTTGTACGTCCGAATAATCTGCAGCAAATTCCGGAAGATGCGCCCGGGATGCTGAAATTCTCCCGTACCGGCAACCACCTGAAAATCAACAATCCTTCAGCGTATTACGTCACCTTGGTCAATCTCAACGTGGGGAAAACGAAGGTTGATAACGTGATGGTCGCGCCGAAAAGTGATGTGCAGGTCCTGCTACCAACGGGCGTTCAGGGCAACGTCACGTTCCAGACGGTCAATGATTATGGCGCCGTGACCCCGGCCCAAACGGTTAGCGTGCGTTGAGATAACGATGAATAAGACAACGTATTTTCCTGGCCTGTTACCGGGGGTTACGCCACCGCTGGCGGGGGTGGCGTTGTCCACGATGGCGGCGCTCTTTCCCTCTTTAAGCCATGGGGAAAGCTATTTTAATCCGGCCTTTTTATCTGCGGATACGGCAACCGTGGCGGATTTATCACGTTTTGAAAAAGGCAATCATCAGCCTGAAGGTGTTTATCGTGTGGATATCTGGCGCAACGATGAGTTTGTTGCCACTCAGGATATACGTTTTACGACCAGCGCGGGAAAAGCCGGGGAGAAGTCCGGTGGGCTGATGCCATGTTTTGGACTCGACTGGGTGAAGCGCCTTGGTGTCAATATCACCGCATTTCCGGCACTCAGTAAGGATGCGAACGATACCTGTATCAATCTACCTGAGGCGATTCCAGGCAGCGAGATTGCATTTGATTTTTCTACCCTGCGCTTAAACGTCAGCCTGCCTCAGGCGTCAATGTTAAACAGCGCGCGTGGCTATATTCCGCCGGAAGAGTGGGATGAAGGGATCCCGGCTGCGCTGGTCAACTACAGCTTTACCGGCAGCCGCGGCAGTGACACTGACAGCTACTTCTTAAGTATGCTCAGTGGCCTGAACTATGGCCCCTGGCGCTTGAGAAATAACGGCGCATGGAGCTATTCCAAAGGTGACGGATACCACTCACAAAGCTGGAAAAATATCGGTACATGGCTTCAGCGCGCGATTATCCCGCTGAAGGGTGAACTGGTGATGGGCGACAGCAACACCGGCAACGACGTTTTTGACAGCGTCGGGTTTCGCGGGGCGCGGCTCTATTCCTCAGACAGTATGTATCCCGACAGCTTACAGGGCTACGCGCCTACCGTTCGCGGCATTGCGCGTACCGCAGCGAAACTGACCATTCGTCAGAATGGCTATGTGATTTATCAAAGCTATGTTTCACCGGGCGCTTTTTCGATAACCGATCTCAACCCGACGTCATCCAGCGGTGACCTTGAGGTGACAGTGGACGAAAAGGACGGCAGCCAGCAGCACTATACGGTGCCGTACTCCACGGTTCCCTTGTTACAACGAGAAGGGCGTTTCAAATACGACGTGGTTGCCGGGGATTTTCGCAGCGGCAATAGCCAGCAATCTTCACCGTTCTTTTTCCAGGGAACATTAATTGCCGGGTTACCAGAAGGCTACACCGCTTATGGCGGTACGCAGCTGGCCTCACGTTACACCGCGGTAGTTTTAGGCACTGGCCGAAACCTGGGGGACTGGGGGGCGGTTTCTGTGGATTTAACCCATGCGCGCAGTCAGCTGGCGGATGACAGTACGCATCAGGGGCAGTCTTTGCGTTTTCTGTATGCAAAATCGCTGAACAACTTTGGCACAAACTTCCAGCTGTTGGGATATCGCTACTCAACGCGCGGCTTCTATACCCTTGATGACGTCGCGTATCGCAGCATGGAAGGCTATGAGTATGAATACGACAGCGAAGGTAATCGCCACGACGTGCCCGATGTGAAGAGCTATCACAATCTGAGTTACAGCAAAAAGGGCCGCTTTCAGATTAACATTTCGCAGAACCTGGGAGACTACGGCTCGCTGTATGTTTCGGGGAGTCAGCAAACGTACTGGAATACCTCAGACACCAATACCTGGTATCAGGTGGGCTATGCCAGCGGCTGGCAGGGGATTAGCTATTCACTCTCCTGGTCGTGGAATGAATCGGTAGGCATCTCCGACACCGACCGTATTCTGGCATTCAATATGTCAGTGCCGTTCAGCCTGCTAAGCGGACGGCGCTACTCGCGTGATAACGCGCTCGATCGCACCTACGCCACCTTTAATGCCAACCGCAACAGCAACGGACAAAACAGCTGGCAGAGCGGGATCGGCGGGACGTTACTGGATGGGCGCAACCTGAGCTACAGCGTGAATCAGGGGCACAGCAGCACCAACGGCTACAGCGGAAACGCCAGCGCCAACTGGCAGGCGGCCTATGGCACGCTGGGCGTGGGATACAACTACGATCGCGATCAGCATGACTACAACTGGCAGCTCTCCGGCGGCGTGGTGGGGCATGCGGACGGTATTACGCTCAGTCAGCCGCTGGGGGACACCAACGTGCTGGTTAAAGCGCCTGGCGCGCAGGGCGTACGAGTAGAAAACCAGACCGGCGTGCAAACCGACTGGCGTGGATACGCGGTGATGCCGTATGCCACCGTTTATCGCTATAACCGCGTCGCATTAGATACCAATTCAATGAACAACAATACCGATGTGGAAAATAACGTTAGCAGCGTCGTGCCAACGCAAGGGGCATTAGTGCGAGCGGCGTTTGATACACGTATCGGTGTGCGGGCGCTGATAACCGCGAAATATGCAGGTAAACCTGTGCCATTTGGCTCCGTTGTGCGTGAAAACACCAGCGGCGTGACCAGTATGGTGGGCGAAGACGGGCAAATCTACCTGAGCGGCTTGCCGCTAAAAGGTGAATTACTGATCCAATGGGGGGAAAGCGCTAACGCTCGCTGCGTGGCGCACTATGCCTTGCCTGAGGAGAGTCTGAAACAGGCGGTGACGCTCACGAACGTGACGTGCGAATCTCCAACAGCACGACAGGAATAATACGATGAAACGACAAACGGGTTTGTTACTGGGATGCGCTTTACTGCTGATGGCCCATTCGTCATGGGCGACAGTCTGCCAAAACTCGAATGGCACACCAACGGATGTTTTTTACGATCTGTCGAACGTCTTTAACAGCAGCAATAACCGGCCGGGACAGGTGGTGACGTTACCGGAAAAATCGGGCTGGATTGGCGTTAATGCTACCTGTCCGGCCGGGACGACGGTGAATTACACCTATCGAAGCTACGTTACGGAACTCCCTGTGCAAAGTACAGAAAATGGTTTTCAGTACCTGAAACTCAATGACTACCTGCTGGGGGCTATGAGCATCACCGATAGCTCTGCTGGGTTGTTTTATCCCCCGCGTAATTATATCCGTATGGGAACTCATCCCAACGTACCTAAGCAGCAGCCTTTTGGCGTAATGGATTCAAAGCTGGTGTTTAAACTCAAAGTGATTCGCTCGTTTATTAACATGGTGCCGATCCCGCGCCAGACCATGTTCAGAGTCTATGTCACGACCAGTACTGGAGATGCGCTAAGCACGCCGGTTTATACCATCAGCTACAGCGGTAAGGTGGAGGTTCCACAAAACTGTGAGGTGAACGCAGGGCAGATTGTCGAGTTTGATTTTGGCGATATTGGCGCATCGTTGTTCAGCAAGGCGGGGGCAGGAAACCGTCCCGAAGGCATTAATCCGCAGACCAAAACGGTGGCGATAAAATGCACCAACGTCGCTGCACAAGCCTACTTAACCATGCGGGTAGAGGCCGAGAAAGCCTCCGGGCAAATGATGGTATCGGACAATCCTGACTTAGGGTTCATTGTCGCCGACAAAACCGGTAGACCGCTGACGCCCAATAATCTGTCCAGCACGATCCCATTTCAACTGGATGATAACGCCGTGGCAAACGTGAGTATTCGGACATGGCCGGTCAGCGTGACAGGGAATAAACCTACCGAAGGGCCTTTTACTGCCCGTGGCTATCTGCGAGTAGATTATGACTAACAAGCAAACGCCAACTTCATGGGCGCTTTTGGTGATGCTGCCCATACTGATATTCAGCTCGTTGTGCCATGCGGCCTCATCGCTGGGCGAAATCAATATTGAACTGCGCGGAAACGTGGTGGACTTTACCTGTGCGGTGATTGCCAGTGACAGCAATAAGTCGGTTGAATTGGGCACCTGGCCAACAAAGCAGTTACAGACCAGCGGGGATACTACCCAACCAGTCGCGTTTACGCTGAAGCTGGAAGGCTGCCCGCCGGGATCCGCGTCAATAACGTTTTCTGGTACTCCGGCCCCCGGTACGACGTTGTTGGCGCTTGATGACGCAGTGATGGCGCAAAAGGTGGCGATCGAACTGCATGACAGCGACCGTACGCGATTACCGCTCGAGCAGGCCAGCCAAACCGTGGGGATTGATGAGAACGGCAATGCCACGCTGACCTTTTTCGCCAACTATATCGCGTTAGCAGACGGGGTTCAGCCAGGCCTCGCCAGGGCCGATGCCACATTTATGATTAACTATAACTAATCAATGCGCGGATAAAATGCTCCCGAACGAAGTCTCGCCGGGAGTGCTATTACATTAATTCATGCATTTTTGCGTAATCGATCAGCTCAACTATAGTATGTAAGCCGAGTTTGGCGTAGATGTTAGCTTTGTGAGCACTAATCGTTTTATTGCTGAGTAACAGCTGCTCAGCAATTTCCTTATTAGAGAGGCCATTTGCCAGATAACGCAAAACCGTAACTTCGCGATTAGAGAGAGGCATGTCATTCAATACACCTTTTTTCATATTTATATTGTTAATGAAGTTTAGGGTGTCTGAAGGGAAAAAAGAATATCCCGATAAAATCATTTTTACCGCATTGTAGATATCATTCAAATCCTTTCGTTTACTGACAAAACCATTTGCACCGGCCCGGATAGCACGCCCGGCATAAAAGGACTCCGATTTGGAGGAGAGAAACAGCACCCGAGTATTCTCCTGCAGAGACTTTATTCTCTTGAGTAATGTAAATCCATCTGAACCAGGTAGTTCAATATCCAGAATGACAAGATCGACAGGGTAAGTGCGCAGGTGCTCTATTGCCGTACGGCTGTCATCGGTCTTCAACACAACCTGGATATTACTGTTTTTTTCAAGTAGTACTTCTATCGACATTCTGACAATAGGGTGTTCGTCCATAATGATAACGGATGCTGGTTTCATTGTTGTATGCCTCAAACTGTATGCGTATCTTGATAATTTTATAAAACATCAGGCGTTATAATATTGTCAAATAGCCAAGGGTTGTTCTGAGGGAGAGTCGAATAAATATTATTTCATCCTTGTTTATTCGGTTGCTCTTCTACAGAACAATGAATTTGTGGAAAATCCATTTCACACTGGGAAAACTAACAATTAATCAGAAAACTATGGGGATTATACCTGCTCTGTTCTTTCGGAAAAGGCTTACAACATTCAGGTTGTTAATGTCAGTTAGGATGTTCTAAAAGATCCAGATGTGTTAATGACTATTGGCATTATTTTACTGCTGTTTGAATTATGGCAGACTGAAAAAAATTTTTAAATGGTAAAAACAATACAATAAACTAATTGTTTAGGATTTGTTAAGGTGGGAATGACGATATTTGTGCGGATATGTACAGAATCAGTATGGTTTACTGGGGTGGTGGAAGTTAGCATAATACCAGGAATAGTTGTAAATATTAAATAGTTGTGAAATTTAGATCTTTTATCTCATATAAAAATAAGTAATTTCCTAAAAAATCTTATAGCACATAGGGTTAGGGTGTTAAATTAAATGAGCAGAGGTAACGCTGAGGCGATGTATCAGGTGCAAAAAATGCTGCCGGTTTGCTAAGCCCAGACGCGCAATCAGCTGGTTCAGGCGATAGATGATACGGTGGTAGGGGCGAGCTTGTAACAAAGCAATCTCTTTTAAGGAGTTACCTTGTAAAAGTAATTCCACCATCTCCCAATCGAGCTGGTTTATGTGCCTGGAGTGAATATAGTTAAGGACTGGCGACAAGAAAGCGCGGCGCATCTCCGGGAGGCGCAGGCTACGTGACAAGATATAAAATGGACCGGACAGAGAAATAAAAGGGATTAGGTCTTCATCGTGGCGGGAAAGCAATATGAAGATTTGGATGTTATTCCGCGGTTTAATTAGCTGGCGCAGATACTCCAGAACATCAAAATAAGAGATTGTTAAACCTTCCATATCAACCACTAACTGACTAATTACCGACTCTCGCAGGCTGACTTTGGCCGATTCAATGGTCTGGAAGATCGCGGTACGTGCTCCTGAAAATAAATGTCGACCCAGCGCATAGGCCAGATAGTAATCTGTCGTAATAATCGCCTGAGATATAGTGTCACTCGGTAATGTGTATTCGAGTTTTTGCGTCAGATACTCAAGTTGGTCAAATACCTGTGATGTGTAGTGAGGATATTGCCAGGTACAGTTAGTGTTTCGTATACGGCGATGTCGATCCCGGCGTTTTGCGCTGTGCATCCTTTTCCATTCCATTTCTGTTGCGGCAGGTCTGGATAAATTGCCGACTATAAACATCCCTGACCCAAATTTTCTCCAGCGTAAAGGCGAGTTTCCTTGTGCTGTTGGGTTTCAATGCTTCAGCAATCATCAGACTGGCAATTGCGTATCCCATCAGAATAATCTGCCGGAAGTTTTCTGATGTCTTACTCAATGCCCAAAAAGTCGTTTTATCCAGTTCAACCTCTCTATGGGATTAGATAAAATATTACCGGGTGTGTCTTTCTGTTACCCCGGAAATAGTAAGCCAGGATTATTCTGGCAGCCTGAAGCCAGGTACAGTAGGTGTCGATACTTAATTGGTGATGAGATTTTTCTCAATAAAAAATCAGGCAGAGAGATGCCACCTAATTTTGTAGAAAGTTCAGATGCGCCCGGATGTATCTTAAGAATTGCTGATCGTTTTTCACATGCAGCTTTTTCATAATGCTGCGACGAGTGGCTTTGGCCTGAATTTCGCTTACCGAGAGCAGGTGAGCCGTTTCGGCTAAGGTATAGCCGCTGGCGAGAAACATTAAGAACTGACGTTCTTCGATAGAAAAGTTGCGAGTGGTGCAGTAATGGCAGATAGTTGCGGGCACGTTGTTGCGCAGCGCACGTTTTTGCAGGATGAGGACTAATTTTTTAGTCATTTCCTCAACGTCATCTTCCCGATAGATCAGTGGCAACATGTACAGGCAGGGCCGGAACATCAGCTTATCTTTATCGTTTCTGTTGCAGATGACAACCCGGTGTTGGCGGCGGGTATGGACCGGAATCTGATAGCAATCGGCGCTGAGCCAATCTTCATCCAGGGAAATAAACGCGATGTCAGCGCGATCGATATCCTCGACGGGCAAAAAGCAAATCTCCTGATGCCACTGATTTGCCAAATGGGAGATGATAATTTTTAGTCCATGTTCGAAGTGACTGTTTTCTTCCTTGATGGCGATACTTAACATTAAAGAGTTCCTGAACCGCTGGAGGGGTAAGGGAATGTTAAGCAAAATCATAAATATTCTAAATACATGTATCCCTAAATCTGGCGTTTCGTGGGCTGAGTTGTTACCAGGCGATTTCCTGGATACCCTTGAACAAGCAGAAAAAATCAACATTCGTTCACTTCGCCAGCAACTGAAACAAAAGGCATTGACTCAGCAGGCGCTGACCGTATAATTCACGCGTTTCATCTGCATGAAGTAATCACTTCGCAATGCGCCCTTAGCTCAGTTGGATAGAGCAACGGCCTTCTAAGCCGTAGGTCGTAGGTTCGAATCCTACAGGGCGTACCATTCAAAATCAGTCCCTATGCTCAGCTTCAACGTACCGTTACGCGCGGGACAATTTTTCTTTTTCCAGCCAACGTTCTACCTCATAAAGACTTTGTTGGATCTCCTCTCTGAGTGAAAAATCACCCAACGGCTGCTGTTCAAGTGCTGCACACATCGTGCTGGCTGAGCGCATTCCCATGCTGGCGCAGCTGCTTTTTAGCTGATGCGTCAGACGTTTTATCCGCTCGTCGTCATGTGCTGCGCGGGCAGCGTCAATCTCATCTAATACAGGAAGAGTGTGTTGCTTAAAGAGCGCTAACCATTCGTGCACCTTTTGCCATCCCATAACCTGGATATCTCCAGCCAACTGCTGAAAATCTAACCGTTTGTTGTCATTTTCTGATGCAAGCGGGGGAGTCGCACTACCATGCAGATAATGCGTAATAAGTCGACTGAGTTCATCCCGGGGGACTGGTTTTTGAATAATGCCAAGGAACAGGGTGCTGGTTCTTTGGCTTAGCGTTTCGTCGATGACGTGCGCGCTAAAGCCGATCAGGCTAAGTGCCGGATAGTCGTGGGCTAACTGCTGTGCCAGCGTGATCCCGTCGATATCAGGAAGATCGAAATCAACCAGAGCAGCATCGTAGCGTGTATCTTCCTGCAATATTTTTAGCGCCTCAGCGGCACTGCTGGCAGCAGTAACCTGTGCGCCATTGAGGATGAGCATTTCAGTACTGATACGTTGTGTAAGAGGATTATCCTCGATAAGCAATAAGCGTAAGCCCTGTAACGATATGGAACGTTGTGCGGGTTTCATGATGGGCATCGTGGTTGCCCGCAATGGCAGACGCAGTTGGAAACAGCTCCCGATGCCGGGCGTGCTGGTGACGCTCAGCTCTCCCTGCATTGCCTGGGCGAGACTGGCGCTGATGGTTAGTCCGAGTCCGGTTCCACCTCGTTTACTGCTTACCTGAACAAACGGCTGAAAAATATCGTGCTGGCGGGCAGGGTCAATTCCACATCCCGTATCTTCAACCTCGATGTACCAGTTTTTGCCCTCACATCGGCTATGCAGGATGATGTGTCCCCGATCGGTAAAGCGTAGTGCGTTGTTTAATAAATTAGTAATGATTTGCCGGATGCGGCGCGGATCGCCACGCAGGGAAGCGGGAACGTCATCGGCAAAATCCGCAACCAGCACGACCGGGCGACCAGCAACGCGGCTGTTCATGAGTTGAATCGTACTTTCCAGCAAGGGTTTGGGTTCAAAAGGCTCATCGCCTATTGCCACATTTTTTCCACCGGCTTCGATGGCGGAATAGTCCAGGATATCGTTGAGGATGGTCAGCAAAGACTCGCCCGAGTCGGTGATTGCGCGTAGATTTTCCCGATGTTGTGCCAGGACGGGATTGTCTGAGAGCAACTGCGCAGTGCCGAGGATACCATACAGCGGGGTGCGTATTTCATGGCTCATGGCGGCAAGAAACGCCGATTTTGCCTGGTTAGCTTTTTCAGCTTCTGCACGGGCCTGTCGGTGTTCAGATACCATAGAACGCAGCTCGGCGGTGCGAGCTTTAACCTGTGCGGCCAGATGTTCGCGATGGCTATTGAGGGCGTGAACGCTGCCGCGAAAGGCATCCATCAACCGCCCGATAGTATCCAGTTCACGAACGCCTGCGGTTTCCGGGAATGGGGAGTCAATATCCCCCTCCAGCAGACGCTGTAACGCCTGGGTTTGCTGTGCCAGTGGTCGAGTGACTGAGCGATAAACCACACGCCAAAGTATAAGAATCAGCAAACATAATGACACGCCACCTAACAGCAGCAGCAAGTGTTGCCCACGCTGGCTGGTCTGTTTGAGATGCGCCAGTCCACTTTGATTACGCTGGCCGATGGTTTCCACCAACTGGCTGACTTCGCTACTGAAACGGGTAAATTGCTCGATATTATTCTGCGATAAGATCTGCAATTGGGTCGTGATGTCATTATCCTGGCGATACAGGGACAGCAGCTCAACATAACGGCTAATCGTATTGACGGTGTTGGCCACCTGAGTGCGCACCACGGGATCTTCAATACGTATTTGTCGGCGCTGAAGTACTCTGACGGCGGCATTCAGCTGGTTTTCCAGCGCAGCCAGGTTATTCTGCGCCTGGTTATTCCCCAGGTTCATGACCATTTGCTGCACGCGTAGCGCACTCAGGCGCAGTTCATTCATCTGGTTATAATATTCCAGATCGATATCGATGAGCCTGTCCAGCGCGTGTTCAGCGGCCTGCCCCTGATGGCTCTCAATCAAATCGTAAATGCTGGCCTGTGTCGCACCTGCCGACGTGGCGGCATTACTGGCCTGTCCGCGTGCCATTTCGGCAACGTCAGCGGTGGCCTCAATAATTTGCTGGCTGAGTTGTTGCTGTTGAGCGCGTAATTTCAGGCGTTCGCCAACCATCTCCCCCTGGTGGCTTAACGATCGGGCGATTTCTTTCTCCTGCTGTTCAATAGCAGAAGTATCAAAGCCCTGTTCACGAAGGGTTTTGAGTAATGTGGTTATTTTCAGGCTCTGGGCGGTTAACATTCTCCCCTGAGCCAGCCACATATTTTCATTGTCTGCGGTGGTCAGATTTTGTGCGGAAAACAGTTCCCAGGCGCTGGCTTCGCTGAGCTGGCGCGCCATATCCATGGTTGGAATTAGCGCCTGGGTATTGGCCTGCTCAACCTTGCTGACAAAACGCAGGTTATACCAGCCTGTCAGCGTACTGATGAGAGCCAGTGCCGCCATCAGCGCAAAGCCTATCCACAGTCGTTTAGTCAGAGATAAATTCACTGTCTGGTCGCCACAGTTTAAAAAGGTTGAGTCCAAAAGAGGAAAGCAACTAGGATAAAGCCTTATCAATGTTGAGGCTATCATGCGCGTATTGGTTTTCCTGTTAATCACGATTTTTCCCGGTTTGAGTCATGCGGCTGGAGCCGCATTGCTGCGCTGGCAGGATATGCAGCAGGCAGTCCCGGAACTGCAATCGGACGTTACTGCAAACAAAGTCTGGAAACTGTGCGCGCTGTATCCCAGCCTGAAAGACTCCTATTGGCTTTCAGTGAATTACGGCATGCTTGAGGCGGCGAGAAAATACGGAGTAAGTCTGAAGGTGTTAGAGGCGGGAGGGTATCGTCAGTTCTCCACGCAAAAAACACAAATCGCCCAGTGCCAGCAATGGGGAGCAGATGCCATATTGCTGGGTAGTAGCACGACGACCTTCCCGGATCTTTCCGCGCAGGTAGGCGCGTTGCCGGTCATTGAGGTAGTGAATGCGATACACGATCCGACGGTGAAAGCACGGGTCGGCGTTCCGTGGTTCCAGATGGGGTATCAGCCGGGTCGCTATCTGGTCAAGTGGAGCGGTGGCAAACCGTTAAAGGTTCTGCTATTGCCAGGACCTGATGACGCCGGAGGCAGCCGCGAAATGGTGGCAGGATTCCGTCAGGCGATTGCCGGTAGTCAGGTGAACATCGTGGATGTGGCGTTGGGGGATAATGATATTGAAGTTCAGCGCAACCTGTTGCAGGAGATGCTTGAGCGTCACCCGGAGGTCGATGTGGTTGCCGGTACGGCAATTGCTGCGGAAGCAGCGATGGGAGAGAAGCGGAATCCGGGGACGCCGCTAACCGTGGTCTCTTTTTACCTGTCGCATCAGGTATATCGCGGACTTAAACGCGAAAGAATCATTATGGCTGCTAGCGATCAGATGGTCTGGCAAGGTGAACTGGCGATTCAACAGGCGATCAGGGTGCTACAAGGGCAACCGGTACCGGAAAATATCAGTCCGCCGATCCTGGTGCTCACCCCGAAAAATGCCGACAGCCAGCATGTTCAACGCTCGCTGTCTCCTGGCGGGTTCCGTCCGATTTATCTGTATCAGTACACGTCGGCCGCTAAAAAATAACCTTCGCCGTGCTGTGTCACCAGTAAATCAGCCCGTAGCTTGTGGCGCAAACGGCGGATCAATACATCCACGGTGCGTAAGTCTGGATTGTCTACCCGTCGTGCCGAAAGCATACGCAGTAAACGTTCGCGGCTGAGAATTTCCCCCGGATTGGTGACAAAGGCGACCAGCATTTCATACTCGGCGCGGGTGAGTTTGATCGTCTCATCGCCCAGCTCCAGGGTATGCCGGGAGACATTCAGACAGTATCCGGCAAACTGATAGCAGTTATCTTTGGTCTCCGGCTGTGCCTGGCGGGCAAGATCGATACGCCAGAGCAAATTTTTAACCCGAACCACCAGTTCACGTAGCTCCAGCGGCTTGGTGACATAATCATCAGCGCCCATTTCCAGGCCAACGATCCGGTCAATTTGATCGCTACGACCTGTCACCAGAATTATCCCCACCGTTGAGCGTTCGCGCAGGGCGCGGGTCAGCATTAAGCCATTTTCGTCCGGGAGGTTGATATCCAACAGAATGAGATCGACAGGATGTTGTGACATGATTTCACGCAGACCAGCTCCGCTGGCGGTGACAGAGACATGATAACCTTCCTGTTCAAAATAAGCCTGTAACCGTGCCTGGGTGACGGGTTCATCTTCAACAATGACAATGTGATGCGGCATCCTGATGGCGTTCTCTTTCTGTTCATATTTGTTCACATTGTGCCGTAAGCCATTCATCCTGACCAGTGTTGCTGTTCACATTTGAGAAATAAGATCCTTTGTAACTAAACCATAAGATTACAGGGGCTATTATGCGGAAACTATGGAGGGTGCTGCTCAGACCGAGCGCACGTTGGTCAGTGTTGGCGCTGGTCGTTATCGGGATTGTGGTCGGTATTGCGCTGATCGTCTTGCCGCACGTTGGTATTAAATTAACCAGTTCTACCGAGTTTTGCGTGAGCTGCCACAGTATGCAGCCGGTTTACGAAGAATATAAACAGTCTGCACATTTTCAGAATGCCTCCGGGGTACGCGCAGAATGTCATGACTGCCACATTCCATCCGATATTCCAGGCATGGTGAAACGTAAGCTGGAGGCCAGCAACGATATTTACCAAACCTTTGTTGCCCATTCTATTGATACTCCAGAGAAATTCGAAGCCAAACGCGCTGAGCTGGCGGAGCGCGAATGGGCGCGAATGAAGGAGAACAACTCCGCGACCTGTCGTTCTTGTCATGACTATGATGCGATGGACCACGCTAAACAACATCCTGAAGCTGCGCGCCAGATGAAGATTGCGGCCAAGGACAACCAATCCTGTATCGACTGCCATAAAGGTATTGCACACCAGCTTCCCGATATGAGCAGCGGTTTCCGCAAGCAGTTTGATGAGTTACGCGCCAGGGCGAACGACGATGGCGAGACGCTCTACTCTCTGGACATCAAACCTATTTATGCCGCCAAAGGTGATAAAGAACCTGCAGGCTCACTGCTGCCCGCTTCTGAAGTGAAAGTGTTAAAGCGTGATGGTGACTGGCTGCAAATTGAAATTGTCGGCTGGACCGAGAGTAATGGGCGTCAGCGCGTGTTGGCGCAACTGCCGGGCAAGCGCATTTTTGTGGCTTCCATTCGTGGCGACATCCAGCAGCACGTGAAGACGCTGGAGCAAACCACCGTTGCGGAAACGAATACGCCATGGAGTAAATTGCAGGCCACTGCCTGGATGCAGAAGGGCGATATGGTCAACGACATCAAACCGATCTGGGCTTATGCCGACTCACTCTATAACGGAACCTGTAACCAATGCCACGGCGCACCAGAGAAAGAACACTTTGATGCTAACGGTTGGATTGGCACGTTGAACGGCATGATTGGATTTACCAGTCTGGATAAACGTGAAGAACGTACCTTGCTGAAATATCTGCAAATGAATGCCTCTGACACTACGGATAAGCCGCATGGCGATAAGGGAGAAAGCAATGAAAAATAACGATCTCTTTCAGGCATCGCGCCGACGTTTTTTGCTGCAACTGGGCGGCTTGACCGTAGCAGGTATGTTAGGGCCTTCGCTGCTCACGCCGCGTAGCGCTAATGCCGCAGAGGTGCAGGGGGCAGGCGTCAAAGAGGGGATTCTGACCGGTTCTCACTGGGGTGCCATTCGTGCCACCGTGGTTGACGGTCGTTTCATTGAAGCCAGGCCGTTCGAGCGCGATAAATACCCGTCAAAAATGATCGCCGGACTCCCGGATCACGTACACGGTGGAGCGCGTATTCGCTACCCGATGGTCCGCGTGGACTGGTTGCGTAAACGCCATCAGAGCGATACCTCGCAACGTGGAGATAACCGCTTTGTGCGCGTTTCGTGGGATGAAGCGCTGGATTTCTTCTATCAGGAGCTGGAGCGCATTCAGAAGACTTATGGTCCGAGCGCGCTGCTAACGGCCAGCGGCTGGCAATCGACCGGGATGTTCCACAATGCTTCCGGGATGCTGGCGCGTGCCATTGCGCTGCATGGCAACAGCGTGAGTACGGGGGGCGACTATTCCACCGGTGCTGCTCAGGTCATTCTGCCGCGTGTGGTGGGATCAATGGAGGTCTATGAGCAGCAGACCTCCTGGCCACTGGTACTCGAAAACAGCAAAACCATTGTGCTGTGGGGTTCTGATCTCATCAAAAACCAGCAGGCGAACTGGTGGTGTCCGGATCATGATGTCTACGAATACTACGAGCAACTGAAGGAAAAAGTGGCACGGGGCGAGATTTCGGTCATCAGCGTTGACCCGGTCGTCACCTCGACTCATGACTACCTGGGCCGTGACAAGGTTAAGCACATCGCCGTGAATCCGCAGGCTGATGTACCGCTACAGCTGGCGCTGGCACACACGCTGTATACCGAGAAGCTCTACGATAAGCATTTCCTCGAGAACTACTGCGTTGGGTTTGAGCAATTTCTGCCTTATCTGCTGGGAGAAAGTGACGGACAGCCTAAAGATGCCCAGTGGGCGGAAAAAATCTGCGGGATTGATGCTGAGACAATCCGTGAACTGGCACGGCAGATGGCGGGCGGCAGAACGCAAATTATTGCCGGCTGGTGCGTGCAGCGTATGCAGCACGGGGAACAGTGGGCGTGGATGATCGTGGTGCTGGCCTCAATGCTCGGGCAAATTGGCTTACCCGGGGGGGGATTTGGCTTTGGCTGGCACTACAACGGCGCGGGCACCCCAGGGCGTAAAGGCGTTATCCTGAGCGGATTTTCTGGTTCCACCACCGTTCCACCGGTACATGACAGCACCGATTATAAGGGCTACAGCAGTACCATCCCGATCGCGCGTTTTATCGATGCGATTCTGGAGCCGGGCAAGAGCATTAACTGGAACGGTAAAACCGTCAAACTGCCACCGTTGAAGATGTGCGTTTTTGCCGGGACCAACCCGTTCCATCGTCACCAGCAGATCAACCGTATTATTGAGGGCTGGCGTAAGCTGGAAACCGTTATCGCCATCGACAATCAGTGGACGTCGACCTGTCGATTCGCCGATATCGTATTGCCGGCGACGACCCAGTTTGAACGTAACGATCTTGACCAGTATGGCAACCACTCCAACCGCGGCATTATCGCTATGAAGCAGCTGGTGCAGCCGCAGTTTGAAGCGCGTAATGATTTCGATATTTTCCGCGATCTTTGCCGCCGCTTTAACCGTGAAGAAGCGTTCACAGAAGGGCTGGATGAGATGGGCTGGTTGAAGCGCATCTGGCAGGAAGGAAGCCAGCAAGGGAAGGGACGCGGTGTTCATCTTCCGGCTTTCGACGTTTTCTGGAATCAGCAAGAGTACGTTGAATTCGAACATCCGCAGATGTTTGTCCGCCATCAGGCCTTCCGCGAAGATCCTGACCTTGAACCTCTGGGGACGCCGAGCGGTTTGATCGAGATCTATTCGAAAACTATTGCCGATATGCAATATGACGATTGCCAGGGGCATCCAATGTGGTTTGAGAAAATCGAACGTTCACACGGTGGGCCTGGATCGCAACGTTGGCCGCTGCATCTGCAATCCGTCCACCCGGATTTCCGTTTGCATTCACAGCTCTGCGAGTCCGAAGCGCTGCGTAAGCATTACGCGGTAGGTGGCAAAGAGCCGGTGTTTATTAATCCGCAGGATGCCAGCGCCAGGGGGATCCGCAACGGCGATATAGTTCGTGTATTTAACGCGCGTGGACAAGTGCTGGCCGGCGCGGTTGTCTCCGATCTCTACTCGCCGGGCGTGGCGCGCATCCATGAAGGTGCCTGGTACGATCCTGATAACGGTGGAGAAATCGGAGCGCTGTGTAAATATGGCAATCCGAACGTGTTAACCCTGGATATCGGCACGTCTCAGCTGGCGCAGGCGACCAGTGCGCATACTACGCTGGTGGAGATTGAGAAATATGCCGGTAAGGTGGATAACGTGACGGCGTTCAGCGGCCCGATAAAAATGGTGGCGCAGTGTGAATATGTCCCGGTGGAGAAGGTGACGTCATGATGAAACACACCTCCCTGACTACTGAACAGATGGCCTGTGTTTATGCATGGTTGGCGCAAATGTTTTCCCGGGAGCGCGACGGTGAGGGATTAGCGCAATTGCAGTCCAGCGAAATGGCTGAGTGGTTTACCGTGCTCAAAGGTGAACCGTTGCTTGAGGCGGATGTTCTTTTGCTGGAAGCGAAAATTGCCGCACTCAAGGTACGTGAAGACGCTACCCTGGAACTGGCGGCTGATTTTTGCGGCCTGTTCCTGATGTCGGATAAACACGCCGCGTTACCCTATGCGTCGGCTCATCTTGAAGAAGGGCCAAACTACGGGATCATTAAACAACTGTTATCTGATGCGGGCATGCAGGTAAGCGATACGTTTAGCGAATCAGCCGATCATCTGGCGATTTTTATCGAACTGCTGAGCCATCTGCATTTTTCTCTTGGTGAGCCAGGGGTTAGCCGTCAGCGTATTGATGCGTTGCGCAGAGAAACGCTGGCGGGGCTGTTACGCTGGTTACCGGAGTTCACCACTAAATGCCGCAGATATGATGACTTTGGTTTCTACGGTGCGTTGAGCCAGCTGCTGCTGGCATTTGTCAGGCTGGATCATCAGAACTGAGTGATGGCCTGAGCCACAGAAAAACGGGAGCACATTCGCTCCCGTTTTAACCCTATCACCGCACAACCAGCACCGGGCATTTCGCGTGGCGGACTACGGCTGCCGCCGTTGACCCCAGCAAATACGTGCTAAAACCGGGCTTATGTGAGGCAATCACAATAAGCTCGGCGTCCACCGCCTCCGCCAGCTTGAGGATCTGATCCTTCGGTGGGCCGTAAACTACGTGGGTCTGAGTCCTGCCGGCAGGAATATTGAACTGCTTAATAATCTCTTCGAGTTTTTCGCTGGCCTTGGCCTGCAGACCACTTCTGTCCGGAAATTCGGTAGAGTAGGCCAGCCCCAGAGAGGCATAGAACGGAACGGTAGGAATAACGGCTAAAAAGTGGACCTTCGCGGTTTTGGCATGCGCCTGGACCTGCGGCACAACATGACGAGTAAGATCGGCTTCAGAGATATCAATGGGCACCAGAATTGAGCGATACATATTCACTACCTCCTGTTTGTTTTACCTCTATCCCAGAGTGTAGCGAAATTTGTTTCTGTATAATAAGTGACCAGATCAAGGATGTGTGCATCAGTGCGCGTCAATGAAATGTGTGTGTCGTATGACTGGCCGTAATGTATATGTGAGCGAAACAGTAAGATAGGTATCTTCATTAATACGTGTAATCGCAAAATAGAAAAGGGTTCTTTTTTACATGCTTTCATTGTATATTTAATTATATAACGAGTATTGGCATGTGATTAATTTCAGCGACTTTTACTGTTTATAAAATTTTTATTCTGAAGTTTGTGTGGTTAATGGATAATCAAACCTTGCATGTAGAATAAAACTCTAATTTTAAACGAAATTTGATATTTACATTTCATTCTCACTAATTATGCGAGCCCCTTCAAACTTACCCGTTGGCTGATTCTTATTTCTCTCTTTGCTTGATGAATATCAATAAATAGCTGCTTTAGGATATTTATTGTCTACCTCTAAAAGGGTATTCGTCTGATGGAAATAAAAGATGAGAAAAATAAATAAAGCTATCCTATGGACGATGCTGCTGTGCATTGTTCTTGGTGCAGTTATTGTTTTGGCGGGGCAATGGACATTACATAAAACCTCGAGTACAGAATTCTGTTTGTCTTGCCATACGATGCAGGCGCCCTACGAAGAATATACAGGCTCGGTTCACTTCCAGAATCAGAAAGGCATTCGCGCAGAGTGCGCGGACTGTCATATCCCGGAGGGCGGTCTGGATTTTCTGGTGGCTAAGCTGCGGGCCTCAAAAGATGTTTATCATCAGTTCATAACCAAAAAAATCGATACTCCGGAAAAATTTGAAGAACACCGTCTGGAGATGGCGCAAACCGTTTGGGCACAGCTCAAGGCTAATGATTCTGCGACCTGCCGTAGCTGCCACAGTATGGACGCCATGGATCTTGCCGCACAAAGCGCGGATGCTCAGAAGATGCACAAAATGGGCATCGCGGAAAAGCAAACCTGTATTGATTGCCATAAAGGCGTCGCCCATTTCCCACCTGAAATAAAAATGGATGACAGCGCGCTTAAAGGGCTTGAAGCGCAGTCAGCCTCCACCCCAGCTTCAGTAACTGAACTTTATGCTGTGAGCAACACCGCGTTGGGCGATCTGGGAACCGTTTACCCGGCAACCAAAATGCAGGTCCTGAAAACAACGGACAACGCGCGATTGGTCGAGATTCGCGGTAGCCAGATGCAAGGAAGTGAACAGGTTATTTACTACGCAGCAGGGCAGCGTTTGATTCTTGCCAGCCTGAGTGAAAAAGGTCAACAGTCGCTGAAGATCCTCTCCGACTGGAAAAAGGATGATTACGGCAATGCGTGGCGAGATGTCGTGTTGCAAGGGGAATGGAGTGGTTCCGCTCTCGCCAGCCGTGAACCTATGTGGGATTACGCGCGCAAACTCGACAATGTGTACTGCGCAGGCTGTCATGCGCCAATTCCGGCGAATCATTTCGCGCTCAACGCCTGGCCTTCAGTAGCCAAAGGGATGGGGGCTCGCACCAATATCAGTGAAACCGAACTGGATATCCTGAGCCGTTACTTCCAGTACAACGCTAAAGACATGAATAAATAAGCGATCAATCAGGAGAAATCATGAAACTCACAAGACGTGACTTTATTAAGACGGCTGGCGTGGCAACCGGGACAATGGCGATTTCTTCGGTGATCCCAATGCCAGCCTGGGCCGAAGGCCAGAATGGCGGGGCAATCCTGACGGCAGCACGTTGGGGTGCGGTATACGTGGAAGTAAAAGACGGAAAAGTGGTTTCCTCAAAAGGTGCGTTGCCGAAAACGGTGCCGAACTCATTACAGCAAACCGCGCCAGATCAGGTTCATACCAATATCCGCGTTAAGTATCCGATGGTGCGCAAAAGCTATCTGGAAAACCCGGGTAAAGCGGATGGCAAACGCGGTAACGATCCTTTCGTGCGGGTTAGCTGGGAGCAAGCGCTGAAGCTCATTCATGAACAGCACAGCCGGATCCGCAGCAGCTATGGTCCCGCTTCGATATTTGCCGGTTCTTATGGCTGGCGATCCAGCGGCGTTCTGCATAAGGCGCAAACCTTACTGCAACGCTATATGAGCATGGCCGGTGGCTACGCCGGGCATACCGGAGATTATTCAACCGGTGCCGCGCAGGTGATCATGCCATACGTTGTGGGATCGGTTGAGGTTTATGAGCAGCAAACCACCTGGCCGATGGTGCTTGAGCACAGTCAGGTCGTGGTGCTGTGGGGGATGAATCCGCTCAACACCCTTAAGATTGCCTGGAGCAGCACGGATGAACAAGGGATTGAATACTTTAATCTGCTGAAGAAATCAGGGAAAAGCGTCATCGCCATCGATCCGATGCGTTCTGAAACCATTGAGTTCTTTGGTGATAACGCGACCTGGATTGCGCCACATATGGGGACCGATGTGGCAATGATGTTAGGGATCGCCCATACGCTGGTGAAGAAAAACCTTCACGACAAAGCCTTCCTGGAAAAATACACCACCGGATATCCGCAGTTTGAAGAGTACCTGCTCGGCAAGAGCGATAAAGTAGAGAAAACCGCCGAGTGGGCATCTGGCGTGTGTGGCGTGCCTGCTGAGCAACTGGAAAAGCTGGCGGTAATTTTCTCCAGCAACAAAACCATGCTCATGGCAGGTTGGGGGATTCAGCGCCAGCAATACGGTGAGCAAAAACACTGGATGCTGGTGACTCTGGCGGCAATGCTGGGGCAAATTGGTACCGAAGGCGGCGGCTTCGGGTTCTCTTATCACTATTCCAATGGCGGTAACCCAACGCGCATCGGTGGGGTTTTACCGGCGATCTCCGCCAAAATTGAGGGTGGGTCATCGGCAGGTAATGACTGGGCGGTTTCCGATGCGGTGACCAGCCTGCCGGTAGCGCGAATTGTCGAGGCGCTGGAAAACCCAGGCGGCAAATATCAACATAACGGTAAAGAGCAAACCTTCCCGGATATCAAAATGATCTGGTGGGCGGGCGGCGCTAACTTTACCCATCATCAGGATACCAACCGCTTAATCAAAGCCTGGCAGAAGCCTGAACTGGTTGTCATCTCTGAATGCTACTGGACCGCTGCGGCCAAACACGCCGATATTGTTCTGCCAATCACCACCTCGTTTGAGCGTAACGATCTGACCATGACCGGTGATTACAGTAACCAACACCTGGTGCCGATGAAGCAGGTCATCGCGCCGCAGTTTGAAGCGCGTAGTGATTTTGACGTCTTTGCCGATCTGGCTGAGATGCTCAAGCCGGGGGGGAAAGCTGTCTACACCGAAGGCAAAGACGAAATGGCGTGGCTGAAGCAGTTCTATGACGTCGCGCAAAAAGCCGCCCGCGCCCAGCGTGTCGCCATGCCTCAGTTCAACGCGTTCTGGCAGCAGAATAAACTGATCGAAATGCGTGAGAATGAAAAGAATAACAAATATGTGCGCTACGCGGATTTCCGCAGCGATCCGGTGATGAACGCACTCGGAACGCCGAGCGGCAAGATAGAAATCTACTCGAAAACGATTGAAGGCTATCAGTATAAAGACTGTCCGCCGCATGCGTCCTGGATTGAACCGGATGAATGGAAAGGAACTGCGGATAAAGATCAGCTGCAGCTACTGACGGCGCACCCGGCACATCGTCTGCATAGCCAGCTGAACTACGCGTCGCTGCGTAAAGAATACGCGATTGCCAATCGTGAACCGGTGACGATTCATCCGGATGACGCAAAAGCCAGAGGGATTGCCGAGGGCGATCTGGTCCGCGTATGGAATGCTCGCGGACAGGTTCTGGTTGGGGCGCATGTCAGCGACGGCATCAAACCGGGCATCATCTGTATTCATGAAGGCGCATGGCCGGATATTGAAAACGGTATCTGTAAAAATGGCGGCGCGAACGTGCTGACGGCGGATATCCCGACTTCAAGACTGGCGAATGGTTGTGCCGGGAATACCAGCCTGGTATACGCAGAAAAATACACCGGTGAAGCGCCAAAACTCACCGTCTTTGATGAACCAGCAATTGTCACCATGTAATGATGACTGATAAACGGGGGCCGTAAGGCTCCCGTTTTTTTATGCTGTTTGGGCAACGTTTTACTGTTGTTACTCAGCCAGCACTATCACATCTCCCGTTGCCGGGGCGTCAGTTCGCGGTAGCCACAATCGCCCCCACGAACCGGTACAATGACAGCCGAGCAGTTTTTCGGGGTGTTGTTGCTGAATAAATTGTCGGGTCCGCCATAGCTTAGCGGGGGAGGCTGCACGTAAATGAAACCCACCGACGAGGGCATAAATTTTGTTAACCCCGGTGATTTTCTGGCAATGGCGTACGATGTTCTCTATTCCCCGATGCCCGCAACCAGTAATGATGACTAACCCGCGTGCAGATTTATAGATCAATACACCTTCGTCACTGATGTAATCTGGCTGGAGTGTTTTCTCGCTAATCACGCCATAGGACTGTGGTGTGCGGACGCTAATTTCTCCGGACCACAAAAAGCGATCGCTGATAGCCAGCGGCTCGCGGGTGTATTCCATGATGAATCGAGAGTAGTTGTTATCACGCGAGAGTTTTTTAATTTTTCGTGGTGTTCCCGCAACCGTTATCGATGCGTAACGCTCGCAGGCCAGTTGAGGATGGCAAATGATACGGCTGTTATCCGCAAGCCACGGCACGCCGCCGCAGTGATCATAATGACCGTGCGAAAGTACTACGGCGGTTAATTGGGTCAGGTCTACGCCCATTTGCGTAGCGTTATGCATGAAGCTGCCATCCGGCCCGGTATCAAACAATATTGTGGTTGTTTCATCCTGAACTAACAGACTTAATCCAGGCTTGGCCAGTAATGATTTTCCAGCGCCAGCAGCGCGTCGGTTTTCAAGCAGCACCGTGAGGGTTAAAGCCATGCCTGACTCCCGTATTAAAACGGCATACTGTAATGCATCGCTTTTGAGAGCGCTGTGATCGCAGCGCTCTTTAGCGGTATCTGTTATTCACGCACAATTTTGCCAGCGTTTCCTGCATCGCTGTCATTCCAGCTACCGTGACCATTTGTTTTAATCGTGTAAGTGGCATAGCCGACACGGAAGGTCATCGTATCCTTATAGGTATTTACGTCACGCACTTCATTACCATTGACGTAAACGCCGGAATCTTCGACGTGAATATCAACGCTGCGTTGACCATTGGCAAATTTGGCTACGTAATTTCCGCTGAATTTGCCATCAATACCGGCATTATCGTGGTTATCCCGGTCTGCGGTATTTTGCTGTTTTTCACCATGATGATGACGATTCTGCTGGCCGTTGCTGTTCTCAATAAAGCCATGATCGCGGTTCCACTGATAGGATTTATTCACATCGCAGCCATTGAGTTCACTCATCTGCGTACAACCTGAACGTTCATACTTTTTCTGCATTGCCGGGGTAATTGCACATGCTGTTGTGGCAGTTGTCAGACCAAGGACCAGGAGGGTTAACAGACGTTTATTCATTTTTTTACTCACTATCATCATTAAATTTATTTATAGGAATGCGAACTTTTGGATTGTCATGTTTACGACGACGGCAGTCTCCCATTAAATATTAATGAAGCATACCAGGGGGAATCCTAATTTATAATTAGGGTGGGGTGATCAATGCTGTAATACGCAACATAATAAGCTGTTTATTTACTTATTTTATACAATCCGGGTAGAGAGCTAAGATGTATTTACTTTTAGAAGAAGGATTTAATGAATTATTAATATTGACATTAACGATGAAGTGGGACGCGGGCTTGTATATAAACAGGCCCGCGTGGGGAGAGTAGTCCACAATATTCAAACTTCGCGTATTTATGGATGTCGTTGTCAATATAGTTCGTCTTTACCCCTGAGTGGAGATCTGCGCGCGGTGCTGCTCGGCCTGTACCTCATGAGCAAATGAATGGCCGTTGTTTACCGATTGGTGAACAACCATCGCTTTTTCATGTTCATTCATTTGTGAAAATGATTGCGCATTGGTTGATGTTGACGATGAATTATTTGCCTGCGCGGCGTGTGCTTGCGCCATTTGTTGATGTGCAGGAGCGTCGCTGTTATTCATCATTTCATGAGCCATTGCGGCCTGCTGATGCATTTTGGGTGTTTCTGCCGCATTAACGCCAGCTGAAATAAAAAACGCGATAGCTAAAAAAGAGGACATCTTATTCATCATATTTCTCCTGTTTGGGTTTACGGAAGAAAGTATAATTAATAGGGGCTGTCAGTGGCGTGACAGGATTATGACGGTTGTGTCAGACAACAGGTGATGACGGGTATAAGCGTCATCACCATAAATTACATCGCGTGCTTGGGCAGCGTCAGAATAAAGCGAGTGGCATGAGGGTCGGAAGTCACCGAGACTTTTCCTTGATGGGCAGTCACAATCGATTTCACAATCGCCAGACCAATGCCGCTGCCTTCACCCTTACGTTGTCGTGAAGGGTCCACTCGATAAAAGCGGTCAAAGAGTCGCGGAAGATGTTGCGGGGGAATGGGGTTTCCGGGATTCTCAACGACTATCTGCACCTGGCCATCCGCCTCTTTCACCCGCACGGTTACCGACTCGCCTTTTGGCGTATAGCGCATGGCATTTGACAGCAGATTACTCATTGCCCGGCGTAACATTAATGGGTCGCCTGAAACCCAGCATGCGCGTCCTTCAAACCGTAAACCAACCTCACGCTCTTCAGCCCAGGCTTCGAAAAAGTCGAACACTTTACCGACCTCATCAGCCAGATTGAGCGCTTTTTTTTCTGGGATCAGCTGATTGTTATCCGCCTGCGCCAGAAACAGCATATCACTCACCATCTTCGACATACGGCCAAACTCTTCGAGATTGGAATACAGCACATCTTCCAGCTCTTTTTGGCTGCGGGTCTGGCTGAGCGCAATCTCCGTTTGGGTGACGAGGTTAGTTATTGGCGTGCGGATCTCATGGGCAATATCCGCTGAGAAGTTCGACTGGCGTTTAAATACGTCTTCGATGCGTTCGATCATATGATTAAACGAACTCACCAGTTGTTCCAGTTCAATAGGAACAGCTTGCGGATCGAGGCGTACATCGAGATCTTTCGAGGTGATATTTTGGATGCGACGACTGACGTTACGAATCGGTTCATGACCTTTGTATACGGCGAACAACACGATAAAAACAATCATCATGCTAATCAGCGATGCTGTCATAATCAGCTTGTTTTTCAGATCGTTAATATAGTGCAGATGAAAGTCGATCGATAATGCCAGATACAGCGTATACGCTGGTTTTCCATCAGCAAGTTGTCCTACCGGCAGGCGAATCATTCGCCAGTTAGACGATGTTTTCTGTCCGTGGATATGTTTGGAGGTTTGCAGTGTGGGGCCTGAGATAATAAAAACATCGCTGGCATGAGCATTTTTATCGGGCCTTGCACTGGCGATAAACTGCCGAAGATCCGGCGCATTGGGCGAATGGAAAATGGCCTTCTGGTTGCTATCTTCCAGAGAAATAATGACGTTCGAATAACCCGCCACCACATTTTTTAGCGTTTCCAGGCGGCGTGATTCTGGCTCGTTGGGTTGGTTAATAATCCTCTCCAGCGTGGCGCTAATCTCTTGTAAATCGTTGATGTCCTGCTCGGCGAAGTGGACTTTCACGGAGTGGATCATTATCCATGCAAAGGCGAAAAATGAAGCAATTGTCGCCAGGCTGATAAAAAAGGTCAGTCGTGTCGCCAGTGAAAAAGGGCGCCGCCATCGTTTACTGGTCATCAGGAACCTCAAGCATATATCCCACACCGCGCACGGTCTGAATCAGTTTCGGCTCAAAATCGTTATCAATTTTGGCGCGCAGACGCTTAACAGCGACGTCGATAGCATTAGTATCGCTGTCAAAATTCATATCCCAGACCTGGGAGGCGATCAGTGAGCGGGGTAAAACTTCCCCCTGATGGCGCAGGAAAAACTCAAGCAGCGTAAACTCTTTGCTGGTCAGGGTGATGCGCGTACCGCTGCGGGTGACTTTCCTGCTGACCAGATCGACCATTAAATCCGCGACCTGAAATTGGCTTTCGACAATCACCGCAGCGCCCCGGCGCAGCAGCGTTCTGACCCGTGCCAGCAGTTCGGCGAAGGCAAACGGTTTAACCAGGTAATCATCAGCACCCAATTCCAGACCTTTAACCCGATGCTCAATGGTACCCAGTGCGGTGAGGAGAAGAATGGGCATTCCTTTGTTGGCGGAACGCAGCATCCGCACGATATTCCAGCCGTTTACATCCGGCAGCATGATGTCGAGTATGAGCAGGTCGTAATCGCCGGTCATCGCCAGGTGATACCCGTTCAGGCCGTTATCCGCTAAATCCACGACAAAACCCGCTTCCGTCAGGCCTTTTGTCAGGTATTCACCGGTTTTTTTCTCATCTTCGACTATCAAAACCTTCATCGCATTCTCCTTCTCGCACTGGTTGTGCGGACTTTCAATTCTAGGGAAGCGGGATCGGATAGCAATCTGTTATTAGGAAAATGACAGTTTTGTCATTTTCCTGTCACCGGTTAAACAGAGTCACTTCGTTAAAGTACAAGACTATAAATTCCTACTTATTTTAGGGACATCAGTCCGGTCAGGACGAGAAGAACTATGAGCAAATTTAAGCTTCTTACTCTCAGCGCTATATTCGTGCTCGCTGGTTGTTCATTGGCGCCGGACTATCAGCGCCCGGCTTTGCCGGTACCACAGCAATTTTCTTTAAGCCAGAATTCCCTGGTGTCGGTTCCTGGTGAATACCAGGACACGGGGTGGCGAACCTTTTTTGTTGACGACCAGGTGAAGGCGTTGATTGGTGAGGCGCTGATCAATAACCGCGATTTACGCATGGCGACGCTGAAGGTTCAGGAAGCGCGAGCGCAGTATGGCGTCACGGACGCTGACCGTTATCCGCAAATCACGGCAGGCTCCAGCGGTACCTACAGCGGTAAATTAAAAGGTGATAGCAGCACCGATCGTGAATTCGAAGCTGGACTCAATCTCAGTTTCGACCTGGATTTCTTTGGGCGGCTTAAAAATATGAGTGAAGCCGAACGGCAGAACTTCTTCGCCAGCGAAGAGGCGCGTCGGGCGGTGCATATCTTATTAATTTCCAACGTGTCACAAAGTTATTTCAACCAGCGCCTGGCTTACGCGCAGTTGCAAGTTGCCGAAGAAACGCTGCAAAACTATCAGCACTCTTACGCTTTTGTAGAGAAGCAACTGATAACCGGTAGCACCAACGTACTGGCGTTGGAACAAGCGCGCGGTGTGATTGAAAGTACGCGTAGCGAAATTGCCAAGCGTAAAGGTGAGTTGGCACAGGCCAATAACGCGCTGCAACTGTTGCTGGGTACATACGGGAAATTACCCGATGACCAGGCGCGCAGCCGTGGGGATCTTAAACCGGTAACGCTGCCGCCATCGCTTTCATCGCAAATACTGTTGCAGCGCCCGGATATTATGGAAGCTGAGCACGGATTATTGGCGGAAAATGCCAATATCGGTGCTGCGCGGGCGGCATTTTTTCCGTCGATAACGTTGACCAGTTCCGTGTCCAGTAGCAGTAGCGATCTTTCCAATTTATTTAATGCCTCCAGCGGCATGTGGAATTTTGTCCCCAAAATAGAGCTTCCAATCTTCAACGCCGGACGTAATCAGTCCAATCTCGACCTGGCAGAAATTCGCCAGCAACAGTCAGTAGTGAATTACGAACAAAAAATTCAGAACGCGTTTAAAGAAGTGGCGGATGCACTGGTGTTGCGCCAAAGCATTGCCGATCAAATTAACGGGCAGCAGCGTTACCTGGATTCATTGCAAATCACACTACAGCGCGCCAGAGCGCTTTATCAGAATGGTGCAGTTAGCTATATCGAAGTATTAGATGCAGAACGTTCTTTATTCGCTACGCAGCAATCGCTGCTCGATCTTAATTACGCCCAACAGGTTAATGAAATTAAGCTGTTTGCTGCCTTAGGCGGCGGTTGGGTGGAGTAATCCTTAATATTAACTTTTCAGGAGCATGATGTATGAATACTACCGCCAAAGCCGTGCTGTTTAGCCTTTTCTCTATGGTTATGTTTAACGCCCAGGCCAATGAAAATCAGCATGGCGAGATGATGAATATGCAGCCAGCGGCTCAACAGGAACAACTCATTAGTGCTACCGGGGTGATTGAAGCTGTTGATATGGAGAGTAAAAAAATCACGATCAAACATGACCCTATTCCAGCGGTGAACTGGCCGGCCATGACGATGCGCTTTACGCTGGTTGCTGATACGAAGGCTGATGATATTAAGCCTGGCGATAAGGTCGCGTTTACGTTTGTTCAGCAGGAAAATCTCTCTGTGTTACGCGATATTCACATCAGTAAATAACGTTCTCGCTGGTCTCTTTTATTCTTGCCCGGGTTTTTGCGAACGCGGGCGAGACTATCGCGCAATGGAAATCACTATGGCGTCTTTAAATATTAAAAATACCGCGCTTATTCTCGGTAGCATGATTGCCGGCGGGATTATTTCTGTCGGTGTTTATACTTATTATTCATCGGCAAAAATATCGTCTGTAGCCGGGCCAGTTCAGCAAAAAGAAGCCAGAAAAGTGTTGTTCTGGTATGACCCCATGTATCCGAACACGCGCTTCGATAAACCGGGTAAATCGCCGTTTATGGATATGGATCTGATCCCGAAATATGCCGATGAAGAGACCGCGAACGCGTCATCACCAGGCGTGCGCATCGATCCTACACAGACCCAGAACCTGGGGCTGAAAACAGAGCCAGTGCGTCGTGGACCACTGCACTACGCGCAAACTTTCCCGGCCAACGTTAGTTATAACGAATACCAGTTTGTTATTGTCCAGGCACGCTCTGCGGGCTTTATCGAGAAGGTTTACCCGCTGACCGTAGGGGACAAAATTAAGAAGGGTTCGCCGCTGATCGACCTGACTATTCCTGATTGGGTTGAGGCGCAGAGTGAACATTTATTGCTGCGGGAAACGGGAGGTAGCGCGACGCAGGTGGAAGGGATTCTGGAGAGATTACGTCTGGCTGGAATGCCTGAAGCGGATATTCAGCGCTTAAAATCGACGCGTAAAATTCAGACCCGCTTTACCCTGAAAGCCCCTATCGATGGGGTGATCACCGCATTCGATTTGCGTACCGGTATGAACATTTCTAAAGACAATGTGGTCGCGAAAATTCAGGGTATGGACCCGGTATGGGTTAGCGCGTCGGTCCCGGAATCTATCGCTTGGCTGATTAAAGATGCCTCGCAATTTACCATCACCGTGCCCGCCTGGCCGGATAAGCCTTTCACCATCAGCAAGTGGAGTATCTTACCAAGCGTTGATGCTACCACGCGTACGCTCCAGCTCCGTTTACAGGTCGATAACCCCGACGAGGCGCTCAAGCCCGGGATGAATGCTTACCTGCAACTGAAAACACAAAGCGAGCCAATGCTGCTGATCCCGTCTAAAGCACTGATTGATACGGGTACCGAGCAGCGGGTCATCACCGTTGATAACGAAGGCCGATTTGTGCCGAAACAGGTTGCGGTATTCCATGAATCCCAGGGGCTGACGGCTATCCGCTCCGGCCTGACCGAAGGCGAAAAAGTGGTGTCCAGTGGCCTGTTCCTGATTGATTCTGAAGCGAATATCTCTGGCGCACTGGACCGTATGCGCGCCCAGAACAGTAAGGCGCAAGACGCAGCCGCCATGCCAGCCCAGGCGACCCATTCACACTGAGGACATGATAAATGATTGAATGGATTATCCGTCGTTCGGTGGCAAACCGTTTTCTGGTGATGATGGGGGCGCTGTTTCTTAGCGTCTGGGGAACCTGGACCATCATCAATACGCCGGTTGATGCGCTGCCCGATCTCTCTGATGTTCAGGTGATCGTCAAAACCAGCTATCCGGGGCAGGCGCCGCAAATTGTTGAAAATCAGGTGACCTACCCGCTGACCACCACCATGCTGTCGGTACCCGGCGCGAAAACCGTGCGCGGTTTCTCGCAGTTTGGTGATTCCTACGTGTACGTCATTTTCGAAGATGGTACCGATCCTTACTGGGCGCGCTCGCGCGTACTGGAGTATCTCAACCAGGTTCAGGGAAAATTACCGGCTGGCGTTAGCGCGGAAATGGGACCGGACGCCACGGGCGTCGGCTGGATATTTGAGTACGCGCTGGTGGATCGCAGTGGGAAACATGATCTGGCGGAATTACGCTCTCTTCAGGACTGGTTTTTAAAGTATGAGTTAAAAACGATTCCTAACGTGGCGGAAGTAGCTTCGGTAGGCGGCGTGGTTAAACAGTATCAGGTCGTTATCGATCCGATGAAGCTGACGCAATATGGCATCAGCCTGGCGGACGTGAAATCGGCGCTGGATACGTCGAATCAGGAAGCGGGCGGCTCATCTGTTGAGATGGCTGAAGCGGAATATATGGTCCGCGCCAGTGGATATCTGCAAACGCTCGATGATTTTAATAACATCGTCCTGAAAACAGGGGCCGACGGTGTACCTGTTTACCTGCGCGATGTGGCGCGCGTACAGATTGGGCCGGAAATGCGCCGTGGGATCGCCGAACTGAATGGCGAAGGCGAAGTCGCGGGCGGGGTGGTTATCCTGCGTTCCGGTAAAAATGCACGTGAGGTGATCTCTGCCGTTAAAGCCAAGCTTGATACGCTGAAAAGCAGCCTGCCGGAAGGCGTAGAGGTAGTTACAACATACGATCGCAGTCAGCTCATCGATCGCGCGATTGATAACCTCAGCTACAAGCTGCTGGAAGAGTTTATCGTCGTGGCGCTGGTGTGTGCGTTGTTCCTGTGGCATCTGCGTTCGGCGCTGGTGGCGATTATTTCCCTGCCGCTGGGGCTGTGTATCGCGTTTATCGTGATGCATTTCCAGGGGTTGAACGCCAACATCATGTCGCTAGGGGGAATTGCCATTGCCGTCGGGGCGATGGTTGATGCCGCAATCGTGATGATTGAAAACGCCCATAAGCGGCTGGAAGAGTGGGGGCATCATCATCCGAATGAAAAGCTCGATAACGCAACGCGCTGGAAGGTTATTACTGACGCCTCGGTAGAAGTCGGCCCGGCATTGTTCATCAGCCTGTTGATCATCACGTTGTCGTTTATCCCCATTTTCACGCTTGAGGGGCAAGAAGGGCGACTGTTTGGCCCGCTGGCGTTCACCAAAACGTATGCCATGGCAGGCGCGGCATTTCTGGCGATTGTGGTTATTCCGATCCTGATGGGATTCTGGATCCGTGGAAAAATACCGGCCGAAAGCAGCAACCCGCTTAACCGTTTTCTGATCCGTATTTACCATCCGTTGTTGCTGAAGGTGTTGCACTGGCCCAAGACCACCATTCTGGTGGCGGTGCTTTCAATACTGACGGTTGTCTACCCGCTGAATAAAGTCGGTGGTGAATTCCTGCCGCAGATTAACGAAGGTGATCTGCTGTATATGCCTTCGACATTGCCGGGGATCTCAGCGGCGCAGGCAGCGGACATGCTGCAAAAAACCGACAAGCTGATCATGACCGTTCCTGAAGTGGCACGCGTGTTTGGTAAAACCGGTAAGGCAGAAACCGCAACAGACTCCGCGCCGCTGGAAATGGTTGAAACGACGATCCAACTGAAGCCGCAGGACCAGTGGCGTCCGGGGATGACGATGGACAAAATCATCGCCGAGCTGGACAAAACCGTACGCTTGCCGGGGTTGGCGAATCTGTGGGTTCCGCCGATTCGTAACCGTATCGACATGCTCTCTACGGGGATCAAAAGCCCAATTGGCATTAAGGTGTCGGGTAATGTTCTGGCAGATATCGACGCCACGGCGGAGCAAATTGAAGAGGTGGCCAGAACCGTGCCGGGTGTCTCTTCGGCGCTGGCCGAGCGTCTGGTGGGCGGACGCTATCTCAACGTAGATATCAATCGTGAAAAAGCGGCCCGGTACGGCATGACCGTAGGTGCAGTGCAGCTGTTTGTCACTTCAGCGGTAGGAGGGGCAATGGTGGGCGAAACGGTGGAAGGGATTGCACGCTATCCTATCAACCTGCGCTATGCGCAGAGCTATCGTGATAGCCCGGAAGCATTGCGTAATCTGCCGATTCTGACGCCCATGAAACAGCAAATTACGCTGGCGGATGTCGCCGATGTGACGGTGGTTTCGGGGCCTTCGATGCTGAAAACCGAAGATGCGCGACCAACCAGTTGGATTTACATCGACGCCCGAGATCGTGACATGGTCTCAGTGGTGAACGATCTGAAAAAGGCTATTGCTGAAAAGGTCCAGTTAAAGCCGGGGACCAGCGTGGCGTTTTCGGGGCAATTCGAGCTGCTTGAGCGCGCCAGCCATAAGCTCAAGTTGATGGTGCCAATGACGCTGATGATTATCTTCGTCTTGCTTTATCTGGCCTTCCGTCGCTTTGGCGAAGCGCTGCTGATTATCACCAGTGTGCCTTTTGCGCTAGTGGGCGGCATCTGGTTCCTTTACTGGATGGGTTTCCATATGTCGGTCGCAACAGGGACCGGATTTATCGCCCTGGCAGGTGTTGCTGCGGAGTTTGGCGTGGTGATGCTGATGTACTTGCGCCACGCTATTGAAGCCGAACCCGCGCTGGAAAATCCGCAAACCTTTACGGCCGATAAGCTGGATGAAGCGTTATATCACGGTGCCGTGCTGCGCGTGCGGCCAAAAGCGATGACCGTGGCGGTGATTATCGCGGGTCTGTTACCTATCTTGTGGGGGACGGGAGCAGGCTCAGAAGTCATGAGCCGCATCGCCGCGCCGATGATTGGCGGCATGATCACCGCGCCATTGCTGTCGCTATTCATTATTCCGGCTGCGTATAAGCTGATGTGGCTGCACAGACACCGTAGCCAAAAGTAATGCTTTGAAACGCTCGCCTGCGTCGGTTTGGTCGCCGAAGCAGGCGCTGCGTTATACCTCCAGTGCCTTCACGCGTTTGCGGTACTCACCCGGCGTACAGCCAAATTCTCGTAAAAAGACTTTATGGAATGACGATTCGCTGGCGTAGCCCACCGACTCGGCCACCACAACCAATGGCTGCGACCCACGTGACAGCATCTGGGCAGCGAATTGCAGGCGTAAAGTGGTTAATACTGCGAGCGGCGTGGAGTTTGAGACTTCACGAAATAGCTGCGCGAAGCTGGCCCGCGACATATGCGCACGTTTCGCCAGTTCTTCGACGGTCCAGGCAAACGCCGGGGACTCCAGCATCATGAAGACGACAGCCCCTAGTTTGGGATGAAGCAGTAGATTCAACACGTTTTGAACGGGGGTTGCCTTGGTTAACCATTCGCGAACGGCTAAGGCGAACAGTGTGGCGCATTGTTGACTGCAGACTACACTGGAACCTGGCAGAGTACTCATGGATTCCTGTTGCATCAAAGCAATCATGGCCTTGACCCAATGGCTGACAGGGCTATTTTCATCAGGTGCCAGAACCAATACTTCCGGTAACGCAGTTAAAAAATAGCGTGAGGAAGCGTGCAATCGAAGGCTGCCACAAACAATGTGTGTTTGTTCATCGCCAGACTGGCAGAGCCGATGTGCGGAGTTTTGCGGCAGGATCACGATAGTACCGGGCCGCAGAGTAAAAGATGTCCCATCGGGCATGTCCAGTTGGGCTGCACCTTGTGTGACCGTATGCCAGCGGATAATGGACAATTCACCTGCTGCGTGCGGCAGTTGCCAGTCCCTGCTCAGTAGGCAGTTTTGGTCAATTGAGCCTTGTGGGTCGTTAAGCATCAGTAATCGGCTAAGGGCATCCATGGAGACTCCTGAACATTTTTTTGTTGTCGTTTATTGAAACGCTATTATCTCTTTATTTCATTATTATATTAATACCTTCAAAGTGTTAGTGTAATGATTCATTCTCGAAATGTTAGTCATCTTTAAGGCTACTTTAGACGATCTGACAGTTATCGGCGAGTTGTGGATACATTGTTCAGGCAGAGTTAGAGCTATATTTCAGTTCATCAAACGAACAGTGACTTGGCGGAGAGACAGCATGAATCAGTATCAGGCGATTATTATTGGATTTGGCAAAGCGGGTAAAACGCTAGCGGCAACACTGGCCAAAACGGGTTGGCGGGTAGCGATTATTGAACAGTCAAACACCATGTATGGCGGGACATGCATCAACATCGGCTGTATCCCAACCAAAACCCTGGTACATGATGCTGAACTTCAGCATGACTTTACCGAAGCAATGCAACGCAAGGCCTCTGTTGTCAGTTTTCTGCGCGATAAAAATTTCCATAATCTTGCCGATCTGGAAAACGTGGATGTGATTGAAGGTCGTGCTGAATTCGTTGATAACCATACTGTGCGAGTCGTGCAGTCAACAGGCGAGATTGAGCTGAGCGGCGAGAAAATCTTTATTAATACTGGCGCCCAGTCAACGATTCCAAACGTTGAGGGTTTAACCACGACACCTGGAGTATTTGACAGCACCGGGCTGTTGAATTTGACGCAACGTCCAGAGCGTCTGGGCATTTTGGGCGGTGGGTATATCGGCGTTGAATTCGCATCAATGTTTGCCAACTTTGGTAGCAAAGTCACTATTTATGAAGCAGCTCCGCAGTTTTTGCCTCGTGAAGACCGGGATATTGCTGACGCTATCACCAACATTTTACGCGACAAAGGCGTCGAGCTGATCCTCAATGCCAACGTGCAGTCGGTCTCCTCTCATGATGGTGCAGTACAGCTGCACATGCCGGAGGGGGCCCAGACGGTGGATGCGCTGTTGGTAGCATCAGGTCGCAAACCGGCGACAGAAAACCTGCAATTGCAGAAAGCGGGTGTGGATGTAAACGATCGTGGTGCCATTGTTGTGAATAAATATTTGCGTACATCGGCAGATAACATTTGGGCAATGGGCGATGTCACTGGTGGATTACAATTTACCTATATCTCGCTGGATGACTTCCGTATTGTGCGTGACAACCTGCTAGGCGAGGGGTTACGTAACACGGGCGATCGCCAAAATGTACCGTATTCCGTCTTTATGACGCCGCCGCTTTCCCGCGTCGGAATGACTGAAGAACAGGCTCGCGCCAGCGGTGCGGCGGTTCAAGTCGTGACGTTGCCGGTAGCGGCTATCCCGCGAGCGCGGGTGATGAATGATACGCGTGGTGTTCTTAAAGCGGTGGTGGATAGTGAAACGAAACAAATATTAGGCGTATCGCTGTTGTGTGTGGATTCTCATGAAATGATTAATATCATCAAGACGGTTATGGATGCAGGGTTACCTTATACCACATTGCGTGACCAAATATTTACCCATCCAAGTATGAGCGAATCATTAAACGATCTCTTTTCTCTCATAAAATAATAATAGCGTAGTCTGCATATTTGCCCCACCCGTGTGGGGCTTTTTTTATTTGTTTTTTATATTCCTGATACTAATTGACAGTTATTCTGGCGTTACGGATGAAATAAAATAAGGTGGCATGTCTTATTATATTCCCACTGAAATAACTCGTTAATGGAAATAGAAATGAACATGCTTAAAACTACGTTACTAATGACTGCGTTACTGACTGCTCCGGTGACATTTTCCGCGTTAGCGCAAACAGAGGTTGCCCACATTAGCGTATCAGCCGTGTCTGGCTCTCCTTCCGTGGTGGAAGATGCCATTGCGAAACTGGCGCAGGAAAAGAATGCGACTTCCTGGAAAATTACCTCAATGCGCATTGATAGCAGCACTCACGCAACGGCAATTTTGTACAAGTGAGGAGAGCCGGGATGGAAAAGTATCTTCGTATATTGGGCAAAGGCGATAGGGTTGGATTAACCTTGATTCGCCTGAGTATCGCGATTGTTTTTATCTGGATTGGTTTATTAAAATTTGTACCTTACGAAGCCGACAGCATTACGCCGTTTGTCGCCAATAGTCCGGTAATGTCATTTTTTTATGAGCATCCAGAAGAATACAAACAACATTTAACCCACGAAGGTGAATTCAAACCGCAGGCTCGTGAATGGCAGACGGCGAATAACACGTATACGTTCTCAAATGGCCTGGGCGTAGTCGAAGTTCTTATCGCTTTGCTGGTGCTGGCTAATCCTGTTAGCCGTTGGTTGGGATTAATTGGCGGCGTTCTGGCATTTGCCACACCAATTGTTACCTTATCATTTTTAATAACCACTCCAGAGGCATGGGTAATGCCACTGGGTGATTTACACCACGGATTTCCGTACTTGTCAGGCGCCGGACGGTTGGTGTTGAAAGACACGTTAATGTTGGCGGGAGCAGTGATGATCATCGCAGATTCATCCCGATCAATAATTAAGCAGCAGTATTGAATTTTTAACGTTGTGCCCTCTGTAAGATAGTAAGCCACTATAGTTCGATTCGGTACTTACCGGGCCAGCAGGATGCTGGCTTTTTTTCTGCCTTAAGGTAAATTTATTAAGCATATATAAATTGCAATTATTCAATTTAGAAGCATAACGAGTCAGGGCTATATTTTAGTTAATGATAGAGTGCAGTAAACATCTTCTCTTATCCCCCGCGATAGCACGCCAACCCGCATGTTGCGTAGCCCCTCCATCATGATTGCTTTATTTTTTTTCTGTACAATTCTTGCTATTTGTTATCTCAAAACCTCATTTTAAAAATTTTGTTATTCGCTTTTGTTATAGCCAGTACGCAAGTTCGCGTGGTTTTAGGCCTGGCTTGAGCTAGAATTAATCCTGATTAAATGTTTTTACGTATCAATAACTGACTAAAGATAGTTAAAAACTTAATTTTTAACCAACTGTTTGACATGGAATCCACTATGGTAATTAAGCACCAGGGGTGGATGCTGATCTCGCGTTTTGTGAGTAACCAAAGGCGGGACATATCTTAAATATGGAAATAAGGGTTTTAGAATGAGCTTTGGCTTAGCAAAGGAAGACAAGTTTGAAATCATCGCTATCCTTCGTGAAGAGCTTCATAAGAAAACGAAACTGGAAATCCTGTGTGGAGACAGTAGCGTTATCACGCAGTTAGAGAAGATTGATTTCGAACGGTTTGTCATCTCCGGACACGGAGACATTGTTCCTGAAAAGGTCCAATACTTTATCCTGCACAGTGAAAGCGGGATTGTAAAATTTAGTGCCAGGTTCGAACAAACCTCGTCAGCAGGTGCGGAAGCAGGATTATCCTACTTCATCCCGGATATGATTTTCTTTGCCCAGCAGAGACAAAATCAGCGTTTTTCATTCCTGAAGGGTTATGACTTTTTCTGTTTTGGTCGTTACAAAAATGGAGAAAACTACTCTCTCAAGATTAAAAATATCTCGCAGGGTGGTTGTGCGTTAATCGTTAAAGATGTAAACGCCCGTTTTCTTTATAAAGATGCGGTGATTAAAAGTGCATCTCTGGATTTCGATACCTTTGGAAGTTTACAACTGGACTTAAAAGTGATCGATGTCGTCCCGATCAATGAATTTGATGAGGATAATCAGTTGTATTCCTGTCATCAGATTTCATGTGAGTTCGACTTTAAAAATCGTCGTGAAGAGACTGAAGTCGAGAAAATCATTATTAAATTTTTAATGAGTAACAAGATTAGAAGCTTATAAGGAACGGTGAACAGGATGTTGATGTGTGGCAGTGATAATTTTGTGGGCAATGGTATGTTTGCCTACCTGACCAGCAAACATGTACCGATACAAACATTCCAGTTTGAGGATATGTTGCATCAGTCATCATTATGCCAGCATCAAACCATGGTTTTTAATATCATTGATAATGAACAAGCGTGTTCAGACATTGTTCAGTTTTTGAATAAAAACCGATTCAAATTTTATAATAACGTCGTGGTGATTGTTGCTGATAGTTTGGTGGCGAAATTATGCGTAGAGTTATTATATGTCGAAAAAACAATAGTTTTGACTGAAAAATCTTCACTGCGTGATTTTGGTCAATTGGCAACATTATCAGTCGGGAAATGGAACCCCCGACTGTATCGTTCGCAAAAGAGATTAACCGAAAGAGAACAGCAGATCCTGAACTTACTGGTAAGTGGTTATACAGCCAAAGAAATTTCTGAGTTAGTTAGCCTGAACTATAAAACGATTCAGGCACATAAGATGAGAGTCGTCGCCAAGCTTGGCCTGACCAATACCTCTGATTTAAATAAGTTAATTGTCAGATTTACCCATCGTATGTCTTTTTTACCCTAACCTGACCATTCTTTTCTGATGTAATACACCTAATAGTAGATACAATTTGGGAGTGATTTTGACTGGTTTTTAATTTTATGATTTGTAGAGGGAGAGGGGAATGTTTAATTCCAATGAGGTGCTAACTGCGCTTGAAAAGGCTTTGAATACCAGTCAACTTTATATGGTTTATCAGCCTATTTTCAATTTGCATGCCCAGCGTATAAGCGGATTTGAAGCATTAATGCGTTGGAATAGTCCTCAGATGGGTATGATCTCTCCCGATGTTTTTATTACCTTACTGGAAGATAGCGGCAATATTATTTCCATTGAAGATATGGTTACTCACTCTCCGTGGGATGTTGCAACTTCCTGGCCTGACCCCATTGTATTATCCGTCAATATTTCCGCGCTTGAATTCTGCGATCCTCTGTTACCCCAACGCGTCAGACAAAATCTTGCCACTTCCGGATTGCCGGTCCATCGATGCCAAATAGAGGTCACGGAAACGTCACCGCTGTGTGACAGCCAGATTGCGGCTAAAAATATGACGGAATTAAAGGCGATAGGGGTCAAGCTTGCGCTTGATGATTTTGGAACCGGTCATGCTAATCTTAATTACCTGTTGAAATATCCTTTTGATACCTTAAAAATTGATAAGGAATTTGTCACCGGTATTGAGCCCGACACCCGATCAACAAAGATTGTTGAGGGTATTATTTCCCTGGCGCATAATTTTGGCATTGAAGTTCTTGCCGAAGGGGTGGAAACCCAGTCCCAACTGGAGCGGTTGATGCAGATTGGTTGTGACAAAATTCAAGGCTTTTTCATTTCTCCCCCGGTGCTGGCAGAAGAGATCCCTTCACTCTTAGCACAATATAATCGTTAATCCCTCCTTTTCACGTTTCCCAACCCCCTTGGTTGTTCCGCGTTGCTGTTAAGTCTGCAGGCCTGATAAGCGTAGCGCATCAGGCGGCCCTGAACGGCAAAAAAAAGCCCCCTGCAGAACAGGGGGCTGGTGAGTTTATGTCAGCTTAGAACGATTTCTTAAAGCCGATAGAGGCATTGACCGGCGCTTCTACCTGCGATTTACTGCCGCCGTTGCTGAATTGCGTACCCAGCTCACCGTAGACCTGCAGGTTTCTGTCGATGGACCATGACAGGCCGGCTGCAACTTCAGTGCTGGAGTACTGCTGTGAAGATTCCAGCGTGGTGGTGGCTACCGCATTGCTAAAGTGTGTTTTGTCTTTTGAGCCCAGACCCTGCCAGATGTTTACCCTGCCGTACGGCTGGAATTTGCCATGGTTGGTGTCATAGTCAGCGACCAGACGCACGCCCAGACGCGCGGTAAAGGAATCCGCAGTATCCATTTTCACTTTCGTTGGGGTCACACCATCCAGCGTGCTGTTATCAAAGTCGCTGTACTGGTAGATCAACTGAGCCTGAGGTTCCAGACTCCATGCGCTGGCACCTAAACGGAACGATTTACCTACCTCTGTCGACGCCGTCAGCGTGTTGCCTCTGACCGTATACGAGCCGTTGTTACCGGTCGCTTCCAGGCGGGATTTATGGTTACCGTACTGCAGGACGTTATCAACATACATACCGTCACCCGAGAACCAGGTAGCATAGCCGCCGACGTAAAATGCGTTGTCGTCGATGTTACCGCCTTTGCCATCGCTGCCTGTCTTCGTGCCTTTTACGTTGCTGTCGATATCAAGGATGCTGGTATACATCCCGGCTTTCCAGCTTTCGTTAGCATACATATCAATGCCGACCTGAATGCCCATGGTATGGGAGCTGGTTTGCGTACCGGCCGCGTCATCCAGTTTGGTTTTGCCGGAGTAGCCAATCATTCTTGCCCACGCGCGATTGTCTTCATCAATGCCCGGTTTAACCTCGTCACCCATACGTTGGTGCATGTTACCCAACAGGCTAATATCACCCTGACGTACGACGCTGGCGAGGCCAGAGTACAGCATGGTTTCTGGACGGTATTCACTTCTCAGATACCAGTTCTCACCCTGGCCCTGAGCATTACCCGCATGCAGTTGGTACTCAAACGCACCTGCAGCCATACGATCGGCGGCAAGATGGAAGGCATCCCGCGACGTTTGTGCGGTGGTGGTTGCGCCATTGAGCGCTGTCACCACTTCGATACCATCCCCAATGGTCGGCGCGCCGAGACCAGAACCATCGACATCCAGCAGCGTGCTACCGCTGGCTTTACCGCCATCGATAATCAGACGGTCGGCAATGCCTGCGCCGCTACCATTCTGGATAGCCGCCATGTTGATAGTCCCTTTTTCGCCGGTGTAATCCCCTTTGACGGTTAAGGTTGTGCCAGTCTGCTGACCGATGAGCGAGACATCGCCACCGTTGCTCAGGCCTGCTACCGTTTGGTTGTAACCCTGAGTGTTCAACGTGGTGTCTGCGACCACATAGTGGTGCGATGCGCTACTCAGGGTGTTGGCATTACCCGCTTGCAACACGCCGTTGGCGATCAACGTCGCGCCGCTGTAGCTGTTTTCACCTTGCAGCTCGGTAATGCCGCTACCGGTCTGATGCAACTGGCCTTTACCACTGATATTGCCGGTCAGCGCCAGGGTATCGCCACGATTGACGTTGAGTACGCCGTTATCAACGACATCCCCCTGAATGCTGCCGATATCACCGCCGTTACCCAGCTGTAAAACACCTTGTTCGATGGTGGTGCCACCGGTGTAGGTGTTATCCAGCGTCAGGGTGAGGGAGCCTTTACCGGTTTTGGTCAGTTGACCGTTACCCTCGACTTCAGTCAGCAGAGAAACGTCATGCCCGTTGGTGTCGAATGTCCCGCCTCCGGATTCCAGCGTCACCTGACGGGCAGTATCAAACGCTTCGCCATACTTCAGCGTACCGCCATTAAAGGTAATTCCCGTATCTGCCGCACCCAGGTTGGTATCGCCCGCTACCTGCAGCGTCCCGGAGGTGATGGTCGTTCCGCCGCTGTAGGTGTTGTCGCCCGTGAGGATGAGGGTACCGAGATCGCCTTTATTCAGGCCACCGGTACCACGGATAACGCTGTCGATAGTCGCGGTGTAGTTGGCGCCGTCTACTGTGCCATCGCCAACGCGAATCAGGGTGTTGGCCGTATCGGTGGTAATGGCTTCGCCGCCCACGCGATAACCATCGGTGGCGAACTGCGCGCCGCTGATGATGACGTCGCCTTTGCTGTTATCGACGGTCACGTTGCCTGCTTCACCCTGGAAGACGGCAAACGCGGCATCGGTAAACGGTGCGTTCAGCGCGCCTTCCGGCGTCGATTCATCGGTAGTCCAGTTGTCGTTACCCTGGCTGGATTGCCAGATACCGTCGCCGCCGTTGATGACGCCGTTGTTTTTCAGCTCGCCATTCTCACCACCGGTGCCGTCCCAGAAGCGCAGCGTCAGTCCGGCGTGGTTGACCAGGTTGACCTGATTTTTCACCGATGTCTGCACGTACAGGCTGTCAGCCGCTTCCGGCGCGTTAGCAATATCCATCACATTGTTGGTCAATGTGCCGGTGTAGTTGATGACGCGATAGACGCCGACATCAAAGCTGCCGCCCGGTGAGGTTTCAATGTTGAGCTTACCGTCGAGCGTCAGATCGCCATTTACGTCAATCAAGTCGTTGAAAGCACCGCCCGGGGTGTAAGCCTGACCAAACTGATAATCCAGCTGTGCGTTATCACTGAGCGTCAGCGAACCGGTAGTCAGTTTACCCACGCTGTTGATAGCTGCACCCGCAGTAATATGCGCGTCGTCCAGCACATCAACCGCGCCGCCAATAATCCCGTTACCGCCGAGCGTTGCCCCGGATTTCACTGTCACCTGGCCGGTAGCCGCAGACTGATTACCGTTGACCAGCAGCACGCCCTCATTGACGTCCGTGGTGCCGGTGTAAGTATTGTCGCCGGTCAGCGTTAACGTACCGTCACCGATTTTCACCAGACTACCGTCGTTGCCGCTGATAATGCCGCTGATGGTGTCATCAAGATGCAGATTACCCAGCGACAGCTCTTTATTGCCCAGTTCGACATTACCTGCGCCGGACAACGAGCCGATCGATGTTGCGCTGTCGACTGCGCTGATATCGACCTTACCGCCCGCCAGGTTTTTAACGACGGTATTTTCTGCCATCGCCTGGTCAGCGAAGGTCATCAGTCCGCTGTTGTTCACGGTGGCATTGCCGCCGCTGGCGTCTTCTTCCAGCGCCAGAGTACTGTCTTTTGACACGTTAACCGTCGCGTTGCCCGCGGTGGAGTTGTTGGTTAACACCGCTTTCGCCGTACCCGTCAGGTTCAGCATTGCGCTCGCTGCGGTGACGTTATCTGCCAGCGTTAACAGGCTGTCGGCGATGTTCATAGTCAGGGATTTCAGGCTGGTATCTGTCCCGCTGACATTGAGCGTCGCGCCCTTATTGACGTTCACGGTGCTGCTTTCGTTACTGCCAAAGGCTCCGGTTTTGCTGACGTTGACCGTCACATTGTTGGCGTTTCCGGTACCGGCAATTTCTGTGTCGCCTTTGTAGCTGTTTGCGCGGTCGAGCGACAAGGTGCTGCCCGCATCGCTAGAGCTGCTGGTGACTTTCAGTTTACCGTCGCCAGTAATCTCACCGGTTGGCGTGAAGTGGTGCGAATTGAGATCGAGCACCGCTGCGTTCTCATTCGCTCCCAGCTCGATGGTGCGATTGCTGGTCAGGTCCGCGCCCAGTTGCAGCGTTGAACCGTTATTGATTGCCAGGTCAGTTCCGCTCTGGCCGAGATTGCTGTCGGAGGAGATCTGCAACGTGCCGCCATCAATACGCGTGCCGCCGCGATACTCGTTATCGCCGCTGAGGATCAGACGGCCAAGGTCGGTTTTCACCAGCGTCAGCTTGTCAGCAGTACTGGCTTCGCGGATAACAGACTCAATGGTCGCGGTATAGTTTTGCCCCGCGCCACCGGCGCCAACGCGCAGCAGCAGTTCGCCTGTTCCCGGCGTCTGGCCTGCGTGGGTCGCGTTTTCAGTGGTGGCATACGCGTTAAGCGCATCGCCTTTAACGACATAGCCATCGGCATCAAACTGTGCCCCGGAGAAGTTAACTTCTCCCGCGGCGTTGTCCACGGTAACTGTACCGCCTTTGGTGGTGAAGACGGCGAAGGACTTCTGTGCCCAAGGGGCGTTACCTTCACCGGTTGCGGTGGTCCAGTTGTTATCACCCTGGCTGCCGATTGCCATCCATTTGCCATCGCCACCGTCAATTTTGCTGTCGCCTTCAATACCCGACGCGCCGTGGCTCTGATTGACGGTTGCGCCGTCCCAGAACTGCAGGGTAACGCCGTTGGCGTTCACCAGGTTGACCTGTTTGTCGATGGAGGTCTGGACAAAAATATTGCTCTTATCCTGGCTGTCCGGTATTGCGCCTAATTCCAGCGTCTGGTTATCCAGCATGCCGCCGTAGTTATAGATACGGTACACACCCGGTCCGAAGTTACCGCCCTGTGAAGTGGTGACATCCAGAGTCCCGTCCAGTTGCAGATCGCCTGCGACGTTAATCAGATCGTTTAGCGCGCCGCCTGGCGTATAGGCCTGACCCAGTTCGAAAGCGGAAGTCGTTTTGCTACCAAGCTGCAGATTACCGTTAATGGATAACGTACCCGCACCACTGTCACCGGCGCTGAGGGTCGTGGCATCGTTCATCAGCACGTTGCCGCCGATAGTGCCATTACCGCCAAGTGTGGACGTGCCGCTAACGGTGGTGGCACCGCGCGCCGCACTTTGATCGCCATTCACCAGCAGCGTGCCGTTGGTAACGGTGGTGTCGCCGGTGTAGATGTTGTTACCGTTCAGACGGGTAATGCCGCCGCCGATTTGCTGTAGCGCGCCGATACCGGAGATCACGCCGTTGAGCAGCACGGTGTTGGCGCGATTAATCGCCAATATACCGTTGTCGATAATGTCTGACACGGCGCTGACTTCGCCTGTATTTCCGCCGTCGCCCAACTGCAGCGTACCGGTTTGAGCGATAGTGGTAGAGCCGGTGTAGGTATTGTTAGCGGTGAAGATCGTGGTACCGCCCGCCGCACGTTCGAACTTCCCGTCACCGCTGATGATACCGCGATAAATTTGCGCCGCTGAAGCATCACCCTGGGTATCGAAGATAACCCGGCTACCTGTGCCCTGGGTCGTAACATTGTAATCGCCAATGCTTGCGGCAGTACTGGTCGGCTCGACGTGGTCGCCGGTGCTCAGGGTTGCGCCATTGTTTACGGCAATGGTTTTGCTTGCCAGCGTCAGGTTTTCTACGACCCGGACATCTGCGTTTGAGCCGCTGATGGTCAGCGAATCCCAACCGGTGCCGATGTTGGTACCAGTGGTCAGATTGTCGCTCACCAGCGTACCAATCTTCGCACCTTTCGTATCTGTGAAGGTGAGGGCGTTGCCGCTACCTGCTTCAGTAGTGATATGGCGTGTTTTATCCAGCGTCACATTGCCGATGTTAGCTTTATTGTTACCGCCAGTACCGGCGAAATTCACTTCGCCAGCATAGGTGCCGCTACTCCAGATAAAGGTGTCCCGGCCTTCGCCGGTATTGATTACGCCGCTGGTCACACCGCCGCTAATATCAATGGTGTCATTGCCTTTACCGGACTGAATGGCTACGGCCGTGTCGTTGGTAGCCTGCAGGGTTCCCCTGTTGGTAACGGTTTTACTGCGGTCGCCGCTGGCGTCAATCACCGGCGAGGTGGTGCTGGCAGAGATAATCTTGCCGGTGTTGGTGACCGCGCTGACGTTCTTCGCGATGATCGCCGAACCGCCTGCGCTGCTATGCACGTTGATGTCGGCATTGGTGGTGATACGACCGCTGGTATTTGCGCGGATACCGCTGCCTTCGCTGTTTAGTACCTCAATGGTATAGCCTTTGCCGATGGTCAGATCGCCCGTCACCGAACCGCCATCGCGTTGCTCAAAAGCAAAGCCGGTACCTTTCCCGTTGACGTTGAGGATATTGTTCAGCCCATCTTTCATATTCAGCGCCACGCTGGTGCGGATCCCTGGGCCATCGTTGGCATTGATGGTCACGTCGTTGAGCGTGATATCGGTGTTGTTGGCATCGTTTTGAATGCCAGCACCAGTCCCTTTCGCGCTGATAGTCACACCTTTTGCAGACAGCTTACCGGCTCCCGTATCGAGACGAATACCATCGGCCGTACCATTGGTCGTGATGGCATCGCCGGTAGTACCGGTAATACTCAGGCTTGCATCATTGGTCAGCAGAACCCCTGCGGTTCCATCATCAACGGCTACCTGGCCCAGTCTTTTTATCTGGGCGCTGGCACCTGAAGCCAGTACGCCAATACCGTTGCTGACATGCAGGGCTCTGGAAGAGTTGTTAGTTAAGCTCCCGCCTTCTTGCACATCAACGCCGATGCTGTTTACGCTGTCCAGATCGATAACCGATTTGGTGTTGAGGATCAGGTTACCCAGATTCCTCGCCACATAGGCGATAACCTTGTTGCCGCTGGTTTCAGAGGTAATGCTGGCATCAGAGGTGAGGGTTGTCTCCACCGTTTTACCCTGTTCGGAGCCGTTTAAATTATGCCCCTTGCCGTCAACAATCCCGGCAGTGGTTCCTACACCGGTCAAATTGATGATGGTTTTATCGCTAATATTACCGCTTGCACCGCCTTCAATCACAATGGCAGTTGCGCCCATCCCCCCAATGTTGAATGTCGCTTCACCGGTGACAACGTCAGTACCTTTCCCTGTACCCAGTACACCAACAGAGTTGTTACCGCTGAGTGATAGTTTTAGATCGGAGTAAGCTCCGCTCACGGGGTCCTTACTGTTACCGGCAAATTTGGCACCCTCAGCAACACGGAAGATAGTGGTATTAACCTGACCATTATCATTCATCTCCGTCTTGCCAATGTTAGCGACAGCATTGGAGCCGTATAAAAAGTAGCCTATCTGGTCGGTGCTGTTAAATACAGGGCTACTGTCGTTATTGATATTCGCCGTCGCACTGCCACGAACGTGCACCCCGATGTCCCCGGTGCCCTTCAGCGTAATACCGGAAGAGATATCCGCAATCGCCTGCTTTCCAGCGGAGCCTTCAACCCAAATAGCGTAGTTACGCTCGTTGGTACTACCTTCACCGTTCACTGTAATTTGACCGGCCTGGCTGGTGGTGACTTTGGCATCCGAGCTGTCTGCACGAACATGAATGCCAATATTACTTTTGCCGTTAACATTAATCTGGCCGTCATTACGAATAGTTTGACCAGCATTTGCGCCGCTGTTATGCACCGACATCCCGTAGTTTGACAGTCCGGATGTCGCACCATTAACTGAGATTTCGCCGGAGTTGATAACATTCCCGCTCGCACCAGCGACCAGTAAGCCGGCTGCGTTACGTACGCCGGTTCCGAGGGTAATTTTCCCTTCGTTAGTCACAGTCCCTGCGCCGCGCACATGGATACCTGCGCTGAGGTTAGCGCCGCCAGTCAATTCGACATCCTGTGCGGTGTTAGAACCATCACGACCGAGATAAATCGTGGCGTCAGTACTGTTAGTGAAATTGGCATTTTCAGCCACTTCAACGCCATAAGCGGTACCTTTCCCGAAGGAGGCGCCGTTGGCGTTACCGTCCACCACATTGATCGTTTTGTTGTTAACCCCGGTTGAGTCTCCTGACAACAGCATCCCAATGGCCAGCGTAATTGGCGTTGTTACCGTGGTATTGGTATCCCAGGGGTTGGCCGCAGAGGCGGTACCATAGTTACCTGTTGTGACAGCCTGGTTTATGATGCCATCGTTGGTGACAGTACTGGTCCCTTTGCCCTGCATACCGATAGCGCCGTAGCTATTTACAGACTGTCGTCCATCTTTATCGATGAACAAACCGGAGTTGATGGTGCCGGTGTTGGTTGCCGTAGCGTTTTCCGCCAGCATACCAATCGCCAGACTGTGGCCTGTGGAAGTACGCAGTGCGTTGAGGGAACCCTGGTTCGTAATGACAGCGCCATCTGCGCCTTTCATCACGCCATTAATGCTGCCATCTACCGCCAGCACAGAATCTTTGGTCACAGTGCCGGTCGCACCCGCGCCATGCGCGTAAACGGCGTGCAGCTCGGTATTACCGATCGTGGCGTTATTGGTATGGCTTTTACCATCCTTCCAGACCTGGTATTGCCAATCAACCGAGCCGGTTACGGTATCGGATTGCAAAACGCTGCTAATCAGATCCGCATACCAATCTTCAACGTCTTTGAGCGACATCGTGCCGCGATTGGCATCCAGCATCAGCTGAAGTTGACTGACCTTTTGCCCCTGCGAATTTAAAACCGTTGCATCACTTTCGCCCAGCAGCCAGTCGTTAAGATCGCCCAGTTCCTGAGTATTGGTGATATCAAACTCCTGAGTGCCGGTTTTCACTGCATCACCGTTGCTATCGAATCCGTAGGTATCGATAGTCAATACTTTGCCGAACTGGTCCATTGTCTGAGAACCGTTAAAGGTTTCGTTCGGGACGACGGGGGCGGCGCCAAAAGAGATGTAGTTATCGGAAATCCAGTTAACCTTGCTGCCTGTACCGCTGGCTTCAAGCAAGGCGCTATTTTTGGCAAGGAGTTTGATGGTGTTTTCTGCATCGCGGGCATTTTTCTGATCGTTACCAATGTTCAGATTGGCCGTCGAACCGTTGCTGGCCTGCGCAATGCCAAAGTTGTTGTAGATTTTAGAAAGGGTTGAGTCATAGGTATTTAACGTTATGCCATCTAACGGAGTTTCGGTCAGATAACGAACCAGTTCATCGGTGTTGTAGACCTGCATAGCCGCCGGGGTTTCTAATGCAGGATCGATAATGGGAATTTCTTTATCTTGCGTAGGTGTCGTTGTTGGCTGGTTGAAGTAATACTTTTTCAGATCTTCAACTTCGGTAATCGGGGTGCTAACGCCCCCAATGTTCGCTGTGAGCGTAATCTTCTTTTGATCTAGCAACTGCTCAATAGTCGCTGATTCGACCAGTCCGGTTTGGCCTTGTTCAATTTGCGGCAATGCGCCAGTGACGTTTAACACTGCACCGTTAGTGGTGTTCTGGTAGAGGAAGCCATCATTGTGGATGTTGTCCTTCGTGCCCGGTTGAATAACAATATTGTTATAATCAACGGAAATATCATGATCGCCAGTATTATCCGCCATAACAAGCGGAGAGGTGCTGAGTAATGCCGTTGCTGCCAATACTGCAACCGTTTTACGCGAGCTGCTTTTTTTCTTTCCTTTGGTTAATTCAGAAACGACTACCCAGATACCGAGCGCCGCGTTCCAAATAATGCTGTAAACTTTGTTCATATATAACCCTCGTCTACATTCCTGTTATGCATGTGTTAATACATTGAGTTGTTGGCTATGGTTGGCACGCGGATGTGCTACCCGGTAATAGATTTTTGGGAATAGGGTTTCCTTCCGTGCGATGCGGAATTAAAAAGCGAGTCGAAAGAAAACCTTTTTAAATAATAACCGTGATAATTGTCCTTAAATAAGTCAGTTACGGCTGGCTATAGTGGGAAATGGTGTACTTGAGCCGGGTGTTATTTTTGCCGAGTTTTCTGGCAATATTGCTTTTGTACGCCCCGATGGTTTTTTCACTTTTTTGTGATGCCCCGGCGATTTGTGTCAGTGACCATCCTCGGGCAAGCATCATCATTACGTTGAATTCGTTTGCTGTGATCTTATTTTGTAATGCTTTGATATTGTGTTGGTTATTGTTCTTTGTGATACGTGTAACGGTATGGTGTAGCCGATCAAGACTGGTATCTTGATCAAGAAACAGCATGTTCTTCCCACAAACGGTTTGAAAAAGAGTAAAAGTAGCTTCATCTGCCAAAACAATAATTTTGGTGACAGGTCGTAAAGCCATGTTGCGGATAATCCTGGCATATTTTAAAAAATCTGATTTGTCAGGATTAATGATGATGCAATCCGTTTCATAAGGAAGCATTTTGACAGCAGAGAGCGTCTGGGAGGAGTAATACGGGATATCAATATATAATGATGAGCCACGTAGGATTTCTCGCATGCCTAGCCAAGGGTAAATTGAGTCACCCAAAAAAATAGCCTTTGACATAACGATCTCCTTGAAATTTTGGTGCAAGCAGCCGCCTCTTTTTGTAGGTTAAAAAAGAGTTTCTTGCGACGCGTGAAATGTTAATTAAATCTCGTATAACGTTCTGTGCTGTGAACGTATCCTTATTAATTCCAGATAAAACAGATATTTTCTGTATTTATTAGAATCATTAACTATTCTTAAAGTAGATATTACACTTTGTTAAAATTTAAGATAAATCGTTTATTTCAGCTCTGCGTAAATGATTGATAGATTTCGCTTATGAATCGCGTGAATAATGATTGAGTGATTTCTATAAAGGCAGGGTATTCCTATCCATTGGGGTGGGGATTTACATGAAAAACATTATATTTCAGATGGATACCCGTTTTTCTTAATGGGATGACTGGTGAGTAGGAGAATTCTTAATCAAGACCAGGACAAAGAGAAGGGGCGTCGAGGGGAAGAGAGAAGTATCGCTAAATTTGCAGTTATCGACCTGAAACTCGAGTATTCAGGTTGATAATTCTTAGTGTTGTGATTTTTTTAGGGAATTATCCTATTTTTGTCTTTTTGTGCTTAATTTTAAAAGCTCACTTGAAGAGGTTATTTTTTCTGATTGCTATTGCTGATAGGGCTTAGCCCGCCAACAGTTCCTGTTCTACCTGATGCACCTGCTGTTCCAGCGTATTGCGGATTTCCGTAAGCGCCCGTTGTTGATCGGAGAAGTAGGCTTCTTTATCTGTCACGGAGGTGGCAAGCCGCCAGGCGTTCTCGGCTTCCAGTTCGGTAATCTCTTTGAGCAGCGCGTTAATTTGTTCTCTGAGCTGCTGTATTTTGCTGCGTAAATGCTGCAAATCGTTCAATCGGTCACTCGCCATCATCGGTTCGAGGCCGCTTTGCAATTGAGTCAGTAGCGCCCGGACGGTGGCAAGATCGGCATTTTGGCGCGCCAGGTTAAGCTGCACCATCATCTGATGCGCCTTCTCTTTCAGATCATCGGCTACCACGTCCGGGTGGCAAAGACGGCTGGCCTGACGCCACAGGCGTTTTAACTCATTACGTTCATCAGAGGAAAGCCGCTGGTCACGGCTAAAACGATGCTGTGCATCCTGCTGCTGCTCCTGATATTCATCATATTCATGGCTGGCCTCTTCCTGTGCCCGACGGGTTGCGCTGTCGTCCTGGCGAGAAAAGTCGTTTTCCAGCTCACGAATCTCCGCCAGCAGGGCGGTAATCAGTTCAGTTTGCTGCTGAATACGTTGGCGTGTTTCCACCGATTCGCGCGAATCTGAATTCTGGTTCATCCAGTGCTGCTTGAGCCTGGCCAGTTGATCAACAGCCTGGGAAATATAGTGCTGACAGGATTGATAGTCTTTTTCCCGGCGTTTTCGCTCTGCTTCCTGTTTGCGCTGGGCGCTGGCGGCGAGCTGTTTACGCAGTTCGAGAATGCGGCTCATCAGCGGTCCAAGACGAAGGTGATACAGATCGTTGAAATCATCGAGGATTTGAATGCGCGTGTTGCGCTTATCGATCAGGTCACGCAGCTGTGTTTCGAGCGCTTTGAGTTCCAGCTTACTGGCGGCAATGGCTGGATCCTGCCACGTAGAGACTGCTCGTTGAGATTGCAGCCAGGCCGATATTTCACGCAGGGCATCACTAAAGCGTCGTTCTTCGATCGCCTGCACAATGGTGCCAGGTACGACTGACAAAGGCTCATTTTTAAGATGCGCCACCTGCTGGAAAATAATCTCCTCATCTTCCAGTTCAATAGCGCTTTTGACGATTTCCAGTCGTTTGATGATCTTATTCATGACAGTCATTGCCTGGCCTGGCTAAAAAACGAGTGGCTGAAGTACAACAGGTTCACCCGTTTGAAAATGTTAGAAAAACAGTAAAGCGCATTCTGTGGCCTGCGATGCCTTTTCGTCCAGAATAATTCACTGTAATTATGAAAAACCGGAAGTCGCGCGCACCTGTCTGCATATTCAAACCTCTGTTTCATGTTTTTTACTCTCGGGTAATAATTCTTGATTCAGTAAAGATAATGCGTATAGTTCTCATTCTCTTTTATTATTAACTCCCTGTATTACTTCTGGTAAGGATCCCGACAATGAAAAAAACAACATCCGCGCTGGCATTGCTGATTGCTGCGGCGTTAAGCGGTTGTGCGGCGCATACAACGCCAGCCAGCAACGCCAGCGTTACGGAAAAAACAGCGCAACCTGCCGTCAGTGATGTGCAACAACGCGCGCTGGCGGATGGGTTATATGAAATGGCGCTTAGCCCGGCAGGGGATGCGTTGTACGTTGCCAGCGCCGAAGGATTTAAAGATGTGCAGGGCGGCGTGGTTTACAAGCTGGATCCAAAAACGCTTAAAACGCTCGGCTTGAGTCATACCGATATGAAAAACTTTGGTATGGCTATCTCGCCTGACGGTAAAACAGTGTATGTCACCAACTCACTGGATGGTGGCCTGAGCGCGCTGAATACCGCTGACGGCAAAGTGAAAAATCGCGTACTGTTCCCGGAACGTAACCCAGAAGGTTTCCCGTATGGTGCGCGCCAGGTGCTGCTGCATAACGGTTTGCTCTATATTGGTGCCGTGGCGGATCCGGCGGTGATTTGGGTGGTTGACGCTGAAACCCTGAAGCTAAAAACCCGCATTAAAAATACAGGCAAATGGATGACCGGACTGCATTATTCCGAGGTGACGCAGCGAATTTATGCAGCTAACGGCGGCGGTGAAATTCTTGTTATCAACCCGCGTAATCAGCGCGTAGAAAAACGCTGGCAACCGCTGGGGGAACAACCTGCGCTGTTGCTGAATATGGCAGAGGACGCACAAACTGGCCGCCTGTTTGTCACCGACAACTCGAAAGCGAAGACCACCCTGGTGCTGGATATCCATACCGGTAAGCTGCTGAAAAAATTGGATGTGGGTGATTCGCTGGCGGTGAAATTCAACGCAAAACGCAACGAAATCTATATTACCCAGCGTGATTCAGGGAAATTACTCAGCCTGAATGCGACCGATTACAGCGTGAAGAAAAGCTGGGACTTACCGCCTAACCCTAACAGCCTGCTGCTCTCGGCGGATGGGCAAACCCTGTTTGTTACCGTGAAACAGAGATTTAATAAAGACCACTCCACCTCTGCGCCAGATAACGTGGTGCGTATCGATCTGAATAAATAATAACAACATGTTGCCGGGGGCTCTCCGGCAACGTCGTCAGACTTTTAATGGCATGGCTATGGACAACACTAAAACATACGCACTCTTAATGAGAAAAACTGTGCTGGCCGCAACTATTGGCGCGCTTTCCGGCACGGTGAATGCTGCTGAGACCCCACGGAAGCAGAAGAGACCATTGTGGTGCAGGCCGCAGAGAGAAGTGATTTTAAACCCGGTGGAGATACGTTACTGCCCGCTTTTCTCGACGGTCAGGTTGCTAATGGCGGCAGGCTGGGGATGCTTGGTCAGCAAAATGCCATGGATGTACCATTTAACGTTATAAGCTACACCTCAAAACTGGTCGAAGATCAGCAAGCTAAGACCGTTGCCGATGTTGTCGCCAATGACGCGAGCGTGCAGGCGGTACAAGGCTACGGTAACTATGCAGAGACATACCGTATTCGCGGTCTGAAACTTGACGGCGATGATATGACCTTTGGTGGATTATCTGGTGTGCTGCCGCGTCAGGTGGTGGATACGCAGATGATCGATCGTGTTGAAATCTTTAAAGGCGCGAATGGATTACTCAATGGCGCTGCCGGTAGCGGCGTTGGCGGAATGATTAATCTTGAACCCAAGCATGCAGACGATACGCCGATCGCACGCCTCGGTATGGATTACACCAGTGACTCACAGGTGGGAACGTCGCTCGATGCCGGACGCCGTTTTGGTGACAATAACCAGTTCGGTGCCCGTGTGAACCTGTTGCATCGTGAAGGGGTGGGGGCGGTTGACGACGATAAACGTCGTACCACGCTGGCATCACTGGGACTGGATTACCGTGGCGACCGTTTCCGCAGTTCATTAGACGTCGGGTACCAGAAAAAGACGTTTCACGGTGGCAACATGGGGATCAATGTCTACTATGTGCCATTTGTCCCCGATCTGCCGAAAAATACGCACAACTATAGCCAGAGATGGGGTTATAGCGATATTGAAAATGAGTTCGGTATGGCGCGCACGGAATATGATCTGACCGAGAACTGGACCGCTTATGCCGGTTTAGGTGCGCAGCACGCGCATGAGATTGGCTTGTACAGCGCTCCGGAAATATACAACCAGGCCGGTGATGCGAAAGCCGGACGCTTAGATACCAATCGTATTATTGATGCGTTCAGCGGGATGGCAGGACTGCGCGGGAATTTTGATACGGGTTTTGTGTCGCATAAGGTTAATGTAGGTTATTCCGCCGTCACTAAAGAAGACAAAATCGCCTGGCGCATGGGGTCACGTGCCGCGCGCCCGGACGTCAATATCTACGATACGCAGAATGTACCAAAACCGGCGGTGACGGCGACGGGAGGCAACTATAGCGATCCGCTAACCAGCGGGCGTACGCGTAGTCAGGGGTGGCTACTCAGCGATACGTTGGGTGTGCTTGATGATCAGCTTCTGTTTACCGTCGGCGCGCGCCACCAAAAGGTCGTGGTGCGTGATTACAACAAAGAAACTGGCGCTGAAAACGTTAAGAACAGTTTTGACGACAGCCGCTGGATGCCGACGTACGGTGTTGTATACAAGCCGTGGCAGGAACTCTCCCTATACGCGAACCATACCGAATCGTTACAGCCAGGCAGCACCGCGCCAAGCAGTGCAGTGAACTACGGTCAAAGCACCGGAATCATCCATGCAAAACAGAATGAGGTTGGGGTCAAAACAGACTTTGGACGTGTAGGCGGTTCACTGGCGCTGTTTGAAATCAAAATGCCGGTCGCCCAGTTGGATAGCCAGACCCGGTATTACGCAATCAACGGCGAGCAGCGTAACCGTGGTGTGGAGCTGAATGTTTTTGGTGAGCCGATGTTAGGACTGCGGCTGAATGCCAGTGCAACGTGGCTGGATGCGACGCTCAGTAAAAATCAAAACGGTGTCAACGACGGTAAGACGGCAATCGGCGTACCGGACTTCTATGCGGTGCTGGGTGCTGAATATGATATTAAACCTGTTGAAGGACTCACCGCGACGGCGCGGCTGAACCATTCTGGTGCTCAATATGCCAACGCGGCAAATACCAAGAAACTCGACAGTTTTACCACACTGGATTTAGGTGTGCGTTACCGTATGTCACTCAATCAAAACCAGAATCAGATGATTTTGCGCGCAGGGGTCGATAACATCACCAACGAGAATTATTGGTCAGGTATTGATGATACCGGGACTTATCTGTTCCAGGGTGAGCCGCGCACGCTGAAGGTTTCCGTCAGTTACGACTTCTGATTTTTCTCCCGAGCCTCGGTGCGTTGGGCAAGGAAGCCCGGCGCATCCAATCGATTATTGCGCCTTGCGACAACCTGGTTGAAATGTTAAAAGAAGCCCCTTCAATAAAAACGACACAGGGGAAGGGCGTGAAAAACGCGTCAACTGCATCTGACACCAGCGTGTCTGATGCCGCGTCAACGAATGAGCCGACGCTTCAGCGGGGGTTGCAAAACCGCCATATTCAGTTAATTGCACTGGGCGGTGCAATTGGTACCGGCCTGTTTTTGGGCATTGGCCCGGCGATTCAGATGGCGGGACCTGCGGTGTTACTGGGTTACGGTGTTGCCGGGATCATCGCTTTTTTGATTATGCGTCAACTGGGCGAAATGGTAGTGGAAGAACCCGTTTCCGGATCCTTTGCCCATTTTGCCTATAAATACTGGGGACCGTTCGCGGGTTTTCTCTCCGGCTGGAACTACTGGGTGATGTTTGTGCTGGTCGGCATGGCGGAACTGACAGCGGCCGGGATCTATATGCAGTACTGGCTGCCCGATGTCCCGACCTGGATTTGGGCCGCGGCATTCTTCGTGATCATCAACGCCGTCAATTTGGTCAACGTACGCCTGTATGGCGAAACGGAATTCTGGTTCGCGCTGATTAAAGTGCTGGCTATTATCGGCATGATTGGTTTTGGTGTGTGGATGCTGTTTTCCGGTAACGGCGGGGAACATGCAAGCATCGATAACCTGTGGCGTTACAACGGCTTTTTTGCTACCGGCTGGAACGGATTAATTCTGTCGCTGGCGGTGATTATGTTCTCCTTTGGCGGGCTGGAGCTTATCGGAATTACTGCCGCAGAAGCGCAGGATCCGCAAAAAAGCATTCCGAAAGCGGTAAACCAGGTGGTGTACCGTATTCTGCTGTTTTACATCGGTTCTCTGGTGGTGCTGTTGGCGCTGTACCCGTGGGTGGAAGTGAAATCCAATAGCAGCCCGTTCGTGATGATTTTCCATAATCTTGACAGCAACGTGGTGGCTTCTGCGTTGAACTTTGTCATCCTGGTGGCTTCGCTGTCGGTGTATAACAGTGGCGTCTACTCTAACAGCCGTATGCTATTTGGTCTCTCGGTTCAGGGGAACGCGCCGAAGTTCTTAACCCGCGTCAGCCGTCGCGGCGTACCGGTGAACTCACTGATCCTTTCCGGTGCGATTACGTCGCTGGTGGTACTCATCAACTATGTGCTGCCGCAAAAGGCCTTTAGCCTACTGATGGCGCTGGTGGTGGCGACGCTGCTGCTGAACTGGATTATGATCTGCCTGGCACATCTGCGATTCCGCGCGGCGATGCGTCGTAAGGGACGTGACACGCAGTTTAAAGCGCTGCTATATCCGGCAGGGAACTACCTGTGTATTGCTTTCCTTGGCATGATTCTGGTGCTGATGTGTACGATGGATGAGATGCGCCTGTCAGCTATCCTGCTGCCAGTGTGGATCCTGTTCCTGTTTGTTGCCTTCAAACTGCTGCGTCGTAAGTCCCGCTAAGTTTCTACCGATCTTGTTATTACCGATCCCATCGTCAGGATGGGATCGGATCCTCACTCAACGTTTATCGTGACCGTTCTCGCAATTTTGTTGCTGCTGACAGGATCTTTATTTTGTAATCGATTACTTTTCTATTGAATCTATTTTGTAATCGATTACTTTTTAAGGGTGGGGCAAAAAATGGTGTCAACAACCGAAAGTAGTGGAAAACAGAGCGTACAGTACCGGCTGCTGGTGCCCCGGCTGTCGCTAATGATGTTCTTACAGTTCTTTATCTGGGGAAGTTGGTCCGTCACGCTGGGGCTGGTGATGAGCCAGCACAACATGTCGCTGTTGATTGGCGATGCGTTTTCAGCCGGGCCCATTGCCTCTATTCTGTCGCCATTCGTCTTAGGGATGCTGGTAGACCGCTTTTTTGCCTCGCAAAAGGTGATGGCGGTGATGCACCTTGCTGGCGCGGCAATCCTGTGGTTTGTTCCGCAGGCATTGATGGCGCAAAACGGTGCACTGTTGATTGGTCTGCTGTTTGGCTACACGTTGTGCTACATGCCAACGCTGGCGCTTACCAACAATATTGCTTTTCATAGCCTGTCGGATAAGGACAAAACCTTCCCTGTGGTACGGGTGTTTGGCACCATTGGCTGGATTGTCGCGGGGATCTTTATCGGTGTAACCGGAATTTCGGACACCACCGACATCTTTACGCTGGCGGCGATTATCTCTGTGATTCTGGCGCTCTACAGCCTGACGCTGCCCAACACGCCTGCACCGGCGAAAGGACTGCCGGTGAAAGTTCGTGATCTGTTTTGTGCGGATGCTTTTGCCTTACTCAAGGTCCGTCACTTTTTTGTCTTCTCGCTCTGCGCGACGCTTATCTCTGTACCGTTGGGAACCTATTACGCGTATACCGCGTCGTTTCTTGCTGATGCGGGCGTCGGCGACGTCAGTACGGCGATGTCGTTTGGTCAGATGTCTGAAATATTCTTCATGCTGGTGATCCCGTTCCTGTTCAGACGTTTGGGCGTGAAATACATGCTGTTAATCGGGATGTGCGCCTGGTTCGTGCGTTATGCCTTCTTTGCCCTCGGCATCAGCGAAGAGGGCCGATTCCTGCTGTATCTCGGCATTCTGCTGCACGGCGTGTGCTACGACTTCTTCTTCGTGGTCGGCTTTATTTACACCGATCGTATCGCCGGGGAAAAAGTAAAAGGTCAGGCGCAAAGCATGATCGTCATGTTTACCTATGGGATCGGTATGCTGCTTGGCTCGCAAATTTCAGGCGCACTTTACAACCGGCTGGTGGCGGGGCAAACCGTGCCTCAGGCGTGGACCACATTCTGGTGGATCCCGGCAGTAGCTGCCGCAGTGATTGCCGTGATTTTCCTTTTCTCTTTCAAGTATGACGACAAAGAGCAGGCGTAATTTTCAGGAGGGGTTATGAAAACCATCAAGGGACCTGGCATTTTTCTGGCGCAATTTATCGGGGATCGCTCGCCATTTAACACCCTGGAGGGCGTGGCAAAATGGGCGGCGGAGCTGGGCTATAAGGCATTACAAATCCCGTGTAATCACAAGTCGCTGTTTGATGTCGAACAAGCTGCTGTAAGTCAGGCCTATTGTGATGATATTCGCGGAATGCTGGCCGGGCATGGGTTAGTGATTAGCGAATTATCTACCCATCTTGAAGGTCAACTGGTTGCCGTCCATCCGGCTTATGATGACGCTTTTGACGGATTTGCTCCGCCGTCTGTACGCGCTAATCCGCAGGCCAGACAGGCGTGGGCCATCGAAACCTTACACCAGGCCGCTGCGGCTTCACAAAGACTGGGGCTGACGGCACATGCCACGTTTTCAGGTTCGCTCGCATGGCCTTTCTTTTACCCGTGGCCACCGCATAATCGTCAGCGCTTTGAAGAGGCTTTTCTGGAGCTGGCGCGTCGCTGGAGACCGATTCTCGATCGCTTTGATCATCATGGAGTGGATGTTTGCTTCGAGATCCATCCCGGCGAAGATCTGCACGATGGCGTGACGTTCGAGCGTTTTCTGGCACTGGTTGATAATCATCCTCGCTGCAACATTCTCTATGACCCGAGCCATCTGTTATTGCAGCAGATGGATTACCTTGGGTTTATCGATGTCTACCACTCGCGTATTAAAGCTTTCCACGTCAAGGACGCTGAGTACCACGCCAGTAGCCGCAGCGGTGTCTATGGCGGTTATCAGCCGTGGCTCGATCGCGCCGGGCGTTTCCGTTCCCTTGGGGACGGGCAGGTTGATTTTAAAACGATCTTCAGCAAGCTCACACAATATGATTTCCCTGGCTGGGCGGTGCTGGAATGGGAGTGTTGCCTGAAAGACGCGCAAACCGGGGCGAGTGAAGGGAGCGATTTTATACGCCGCCATATTATTCCGGTTTCTGCACGCGCATTTGATGATTTCGCCGCTGGCGATGAGGTACGCAAATGATACAGGTTGGCATTATTGGCAGCGGATTTATTGGGCCTGCACATATTGAGGCATTGCGTCGACTCGGCGGTGTGAACGTGGTGGCGCTCTGTGATAGCTCGCTGGCGGTTGCCCAGGAACGCGCAGATGCTCTTCATATTCCTCATGCGTACGGCAGCGTTGAGGCGCTGCTGGCGCATCCCGGACTGCGGGTAGTGCATAACTGTACGCCGAATCATCTGCATGCCGACATCAATCGGCAGATTTTACGCGCGGGCCTGCACGTGTTTTCAGAAAAGCCGCTGTGTATGACGCCGGATGAGGCTCGTGAACTGGAAACGCTGGCACAGCAGGCGGGAGTGGTGCACGGCGTGAGCTTTGTCTATCGCCAGTTTGCAATGGTGCAGCAGGCGGCCAGTATGGTCAGAAGCGGCAGCGTGGGCCGTCTGTTTGCCGTTCAGGGGAGCTATTTGCAGGACTGGATGCTGCTGGAGACTGACTACAACTGGCGGGTCGATGCCGCACAGGGTGGGGATTCGCGGGCGGTAGCGGATATCGGTTCGCACTGGTGTGATACGGTGCAATTCGTGACTGGAAAACGTATTGTCGAGGTGATGGCCGATTTGGCTATCGTCTGGCCGGTACGTAAAGCCAGCATTGCCAGTAACGCTACGTTTGGCCAGCAAACGGCTGATGTGCAATTTGAGGATAAAGCGGTTACGACGGAAGATCGTGGATCGGTGCTAGTACGTTTTGATGATGGCAGCAAAGGCTGCTTTAGCGTTTCGCAGGTGAGTGCAGGGCGCAAGAATCACCTGAGCTTTGAAATTAACGGTAGCCACTGTTCACTGCACTGGGATCAGGAAACGCCGCAACAGCTTTGGGTCGGGCACCGTCAGCAGGCGAACCAGATCCTGACGGACGACCCTGGATTGATGAATGCTGATGTAGCTGCCAGTGCGCACTTTCCGGGCGGGCATATTGAGGGCTGGCCGGATGCGTTCAAGAATATGATGCAGCAGTTTTATCAGGCTGTGTTGGCAGGCAAAATGCCCGCGACGGCAGAGCGTCGATTTGCGTCTTTTTCTGATGGTGCGGATGTGATGTATATCATTGATGCAATTATAAAAAGCCATCAGCAGCAGCGTTGGATATCAGTACAGCGCTAAACACGCATCCGGTTCGCCAGTCGGCGATTTTATGGTAGCCTCAACGCAAAGCGTAAACCGCAGGATGTGTCGTCGTTATGTCTATTCAAAAAATCGCCCAGCTTGCCGGTGTGTCGGTGGCGACGGTATCGCGTGTGCTGAATCACAGTGATACCGTCAAAGCCAAAAATCGCGAGCGCGTGCTACAGGCTATTAAAGAAAGCAATTATCAGCCCAACCTGCTGGCGCGTCAGCTGCGTACGGCACGTAGTTCGATGATTTTGGTGATGGTTTCCAACATTGCCAACCCTTTTTGTGCAGAGGTTGTTAAAGGCATTGAAGAGGAGGCGGAGAAGAATGGCTATCGCATTTTGCTGTGTAATTCCGGCTCGGATACAGCCCGCTCAAAATCGGCGTTGAAGCTCCTGTCGGGGAAAATCGTCGATGGCATTATCACCATGGATGCATTCTCAAAATTACCGGAACTGACTACGCTGATTGGCGATGCGCCCTGGGTTCAGTGCGCGGAATATGCTGACAAAGGCGCGGTTTCCTGCGTGGGGATTAACGATGTTGACGCCGCACAGTCGGTGATATCTCACCTGGTGGATAAGGGCTACCGACGAATTGCCTTAATCAATCATGACCTGAGTTATAAATATGCTCGTTTGCGCGAACGCGGCTATAAAGCGGCGCTGCATGCATTGTCGCTTGAATATCAGGCTGTGGAATATGCCAGTGAATTAAGTTCCAGTGCAGGAATTGCGGCGATGAAAACACTACTTGCCGCAGAGGTGAAACCCGACGCGGTGTTTGCCGTATCGGACACGCTAGCCGCTGGTGCGATGCGCGCTATTTTCGATGCCGGATTACAGATCCCGCAGGATATCGCCGTTGTTGGTTTCGACGGTACGGAACTGGCAGAAATGGTTTCTCCACAGCTTTCGACCATTGAGCAGCCCTCACGGGATATAGGCCGCAAAGCGGTAGGATTGTTGCTGAATAAAATAGAAAATCCTGACGCGCAGACGGAAAGGGTGATGATGGACTGGCGCTATATTTCACGCGCCAGTACCTGAGCTTTATCGCTGAAACGCGCCAGACAGCGCACGAATATCGTTTCCGGTAGGCGACTGATGAATGCGCAAGCCAAACTCTTCGACTACGGCAAATATATGGTCGAAGATATCAGCCTGAATACTTTCATATTCCAGCCAGACCACCGTATTGGTAAAGGCATAAATTTCAATCGGTAAACCATGATCGTCTGGCGCAAGCTGGCGCACCATTAATGTCATATCTTTGCGAATACGCGGATGATGACGCAAATACTCGTTCAGATAAGCGCGAAAGGTGCCAATGTTCGTCATCCTGCGGTGATTCAATACCGATTCAGGCGCATCTAATTGCTGATTCCACTCGCTGATTTCCTGGTGACGTGTGGTTAAATACGGTTTCAGCAGGTGGGCTTTATGCAACCGCTGACGCTCATCCTCATCAAGAAAATGGATACTGGTGGCATCAATGCTGATGCTGCGTTTAATTCGCCGACCACCCGAAGCCGACATTCCGCTCCAGTTTTTAAAAGAGTCTGATACCAGCGACCAGGTTGGGATCGTGGTGATGGTGTTATCCCAGTTGCGCACTTTGACGGTGGTTAAGCCAATATCGATAACAGCACCGTCTGCGCCGTATTTCGGCATTTCCAGCCAGTCGCCAAGCTTTAACATATCGTTGGCGGAGAGCTGTATTCCGGCCACCAGACCGAGAATAGGGTCTTTAAACACCAGCATTAACACGGCGGCCATTGCACCCAAACCGCTTATCAGTATTGCCGGTGACTGGCCAATCAGCAGGGAAATCATCAATATTCCGACGAGGATTGCGCTGATTAGCTTGATGCCCTGGAATATGCCTTTTAGCGGCAGTTGCGACGCAGCAGGGAGTTTTTGTGACAGATTGAGAATAACGTCCAGCAGAGAAAACAGTGACAGCAGGGCGTACATCATGATCCACAGCTGTGCGCAGGTTACTAATATTTCTGCGGCTTCGCTGCCTTTCTGTAGCCAGAGTGCGGCCTGTATATTGACAATGATACCCTGCAGGGTGAATGCCAGCCGGTGAAATAACTTGTTCTGCGTGATGATTTGTAGCCACAGGCGGGAGCTGGCGTTGGCGCGCTTTTCAAATGCGCGTAGTACCACCCAGTGCAAAATAACGTGAACAATAATGGCGGTGATAAAAATAATGCCAAAAATCATCACCAGCGAGGTGGTGTGATTTATTTCAATGCCGAGTTCTTCTACCTGAGATATCAATTCCTGCATAATGTCTCCTTAATAAACAGCGGTCTATGATGACCGCTGTGCGGAGCTTATGCAAATGCGGAGGATTAGACTTCCGTCAGCGTCGTTTCCAGCGGCAGACGAGATTTCGGCAGCGCGGCGTTGAAATCTTCTACGCTGTGATGACCCACAGGAACCACCACTACGCTGGTGAAACCTTTTTCTTTCAGGCCAAATTCTGCATCCATGACTGCTGAATCAAAGCCTTCGATCGGCACAGCATCCAGACCCATCGCCGCAACGCCCAGCAGGAAGTTACCGACGTTCAGGTACACCTGTTTTGCCATCCAGTGGTTGTCATCTTTCAGTTCTTTGCGATGCATGTCGGCAAAGAAAGTGCGGCCTTTGTGGTTTGCGGCTTTCGCTTCAGGTGTGGCGAAACGACCATCGCTTTCTTCTTGATCCACCACGCGTTCCAGCCACGCATCGTCCATCGCCGTTTTGGCGCAGAACACCACGACGTGGGAAGCATCCAGCATTTTACGTTCGTTGAATACAAAGCCGCCGGCTGCGGATTTAGCCACACGCGCCTTACCTTCGTCAGTGCTGGCGACAATAAAGTGCCATGGCTGAGAGTTGGTGCTGGACGGGCTAAACTGCAGCAGCGTTTTTAATTTTTCGGCCTGCTCAGCGGTCAGTTTTTTATTCGGATCGAATGCCTTAGTGGAGTAACGTTTTAAGGCGACAGAAACAATATCCATAACTACTCCTGGTGATTTTCCATACCCTGCGGGTGCGTTTTGTTTCAGCAGGGTACAGGGTTAGCAGGAAAAAGATAAGACAGGAAAATACAAAAACACTTATCGGGGTTAGCGATAAATCAACCTGGACGCAGGCGTTTTTGATCCCGCTTCGGCAAGCCGTCGACGACGCGGTGCCAGGAATCATTCACCAGCTCTGCCAGTAATGACTCGGTAATATCGTCACCAGGATAGACCGAGATCCAGTGCTTTTTATTCATGTGATAGCCGGGCTTAATGCTGGGATAGATCTGCTGGTTTAACAGTGATTTTTGCGGATCGGATTTCAGGTTAATAAGCGGCCGTCCGCGAAGCTCCGTGACCAGCATAAAAATTTTACCGCCAACCTTGAAGACATCGTATTCCGGGCCAAACGGCCAGCAGTGTTCGGTAAAAGGCAGTTCAAGCGCAAGGCGTTTCGCACAGGCAGGTAGGGTCTGGCCGTCCATTATTGTTCCTCGCGGGTCAGTGCGCGCCACATGGCTTCAAATCCCATCGAAATATAGTCATTTGCGCGGGCAGTATCGCGGGCGGCGAACTCCATGGTGGTTTCCGCCAGAGAAAGAAACAATGCGTCGCCAAAGGCGCGATATTCGTCAGACATAAACTCGGGTCGTACGGAACGATGACAAAGATCGCGCAGTTCCGGGAACATATCGTCAGCCTGTTGTTCGGTTTCTTTACTTATTTTCTCGCTGACCGCCAACTGACGAATCGTGCGATGCCCGCAGGTGTGGTTCAGGCCCCAGCTAATGTAGCTGTTCCAGATGTAGTGAGTCATGGTTTTGGCATCGGTCACTGAGCGATCGAGATTTGCCATCATCGACTGACAAAGGTCTTGCTTCAAAAAGAGGTAAAGCTCGTTGATCAAATCATCTTTGGTCGCGAAATAGCGAAACAACGTTCCCTCCGCAACCCCTGCATTACGGGCTATCACGGCGGTCGAAGCCGCAACACCTGATTGTGCAAATGCTGTGGTTGCAGCTTCCAGTAATGCCAGTTTTTTGTCTTCACTCTTCGGACGAGCCACTACACTTTACCCTTAATTCTGTAAAAAACATGATTGAATCACGGCGTCTGCTGCGCCGCAACGGCGAATGTCAAAGATTGAAAATCATCTTGACGGAGAACTTTCGATTTCTATAATGAGTGCTTACTCACTCATAATCAAGAGTCAGTCGCGCAAACCAGCGGAAAGGGGGCGCGTTTAAGGTCAGGATATGAAGCGTCTCACAGTTTGTGTGGTTGTTATTATGCTTATTGCCGCAGCTGCAAGTTTACCGTTTGTACTCAATGCCGGGTTTGGTCAGGCACCGCAAGGGGCACAACTGAGTCAGGTTGAACAGTCACCTCACTATCGTGATGGACAGTTTCATAACCAGGTGCCGACACCGGGCTATACCGGCAACAAAGGCATGCTGGCGGCCTGGTGGGAGTTTCTGGTCGCTAAGCGTGAAAATGCACGACCAGCACAACCGTTACCTATGGTCGCGACCGATCTCGCCGGGCTTTCGCCGCAGCAGGATACCCTGGTCTGGCTGGGCCATTCTTCGTGGTATTTACAGCTGGCAGGTCAACGAATCCTGATTGATCCGGTGTTCAGCAATTATGCCGCACCGTTCTCGTTCCTGAACAAGGCCTTTGCCGGTGATTATCCGTGGACCGCACAGACGATGCCGGAGATAGACCTGCTCATTATCTCGCACGATCACTATGACCATCTGGATCTTGCCACCCTTAAGGCGTTAATGCCGAAAATTAAGCGGGTGATTACGCCGCTTGGCGTGGGATCGCATCTGCGTTATTGGGGGATGCGCAGCGAGATAATCGAAGAACGGGACTGGAATCAGTCCGTCAGAGTGACGGATTCGCTGATCGTTCATGTGCTGCCTGCTCGTCATTTCTCGGGACGCGGTATCAAACGCAACCAAACGCTATGGGCGAGCTTCATGTTCGAAACGCCGGAGCAGAACGTTTATTACAGCGGCGATTCCGGCTATGGACCGCATTTTAAAGCCATCGGCGAGCAGTTTGGCTCTGTCGATTTGGCGATTATGGAGAACGGTCAGTATGACCAGGACTGGAAGTTTATTCACATGATGCCGGAAGAGACGGCGCAGGCTGCGGCAGATCTACATGCGAAGGCTGTGTTGCCAGGGCATGCCGGCCGTTTCGTTCTGGCGAAACATACCTGGGATGATCCATACAAACGACTGGCGCTTGCCAGCCGTCATCAGGATTACCGACTGCTGACGCCAATGCTGGGTGAACCGGTAATACTGTCCGAACCGGACCAACCGTTTACGGCCTGGTGGCAACAGGTGACTCAATGAATACAGGGGAGAGCATGATGACGATTTCTGCTCAGGTAATTGATACGATTGTTGAATGGATTGATGATAATTTGAATCAGCCATTGCGCATTGATGATATTGCACGCCATGCGGGATATTCCAAATGGCACCTGCAGCGTCTTTTTATGCAGTACAAAGGCGAAAGTCTTGGGCGTTACATCCGCGAGCGCAAGCTGCTGCTGGCGGCGCGCGATCTACGCGATACCGACCAGAAAGTGTACGACATCTGTTTGAAATACGGATTCGATTCGCAGCAGACCTTTACGCGTATTTTCACCCGTACGTTCAGCCAGCCGCCGGGAGCTTATCGCAAAGAAAATCATAGCCGAACGCATTAACAGCAGAGGGGTTCTCGCGGGCCTAATCCGCCAGCGAGAACCAGCGCCGCCAGATGAAGCGCAGCACCAAATATTCAATCACGCCTAGCAGTAAAAACCACAGGCAAAACAGCAAAGTATAAAACTGATTGAGATCCATCAGATGAAAAATGGCGACGAGTTTTTGCGCCAGCACCAGGCCAAGCGAGGGGGCGGGCAGCAGCAGGCAAGACAAAAAAGCCAGTAGCAGGATCCCTGCGACAGTCATCAGTGATTCAAGCGGGTGTTTCATGACATTGTTAAACTTGAGTTAAAAAGCTATTGTCCGGGATCTCAGCGGGCAACGCAAATACCCACGCTTACAACCCCGCCCAAATCTCACAATGCTTTTTCACCAGGCCACTCAGTGACCCGCCTTCGGCGACAAAGTCACGCATGTTTTGTGCTTCATCATGACCATTTTTAACCTGCAGATGTATAGCTTCAATCGCGCTGGTTGCGCCCACTTTACCCGCAGAGGTAGCGATATTCTCCAGTAATCGCAATGTGTCTTCTGACAGGCGGCAGCCGTCGCCGGTATTGACGTCGGTGACGATTCCCGCCATACCAAAGCGACAGGCCTGAAAACGATTGAATTTATACAACAGGTAATCACGCTCATGGTGTTTGAACGGGCGTTTGGTGAGTAACCAGTGGGCGGTAGCCTGAATAAGTCCCGCCATATTGACCGCATGATCAAGGGTCAGCGGCGTATCCATTACCCGAACCTCTACCGTGCCAAAGTGCGGGCTGGGGCGGATATCCCAGTGTAAATCTTTAATGCTATCAATCATGCTGGTGTAAGCCAGTCGACGGAATAGCCCCTCGAATTCCTGCCAGTTATTCACCCATGGCATCGGGCCATTATCGGGAAATCCGGAGAAAATATTCAGGCGCGCGCAGGCAAACCGCGTGTCGGACGTCTGCATATAAGGTGAGGCGGCCGAGAGCGCAATAAAATGGGGGACAAATCGCGACAGGCCGTGTAGCAGGTAAATGGCATCATCGCCGTTTGCGCAGCCGATATGCACATGTTGGCCGAATACCGTCGCTTGCTGGATAAGATAGCCAAAATTTTCCAGGTTGCGCCGATAGCGTTCGTCATCGCAGACTTCCTGACGTTGCCATTTTTGAAATGGATGTGTGCCACCGCCACAAATGGCGAGGTGATGCTCTGCAGCAACTCGCATAATTATCTGCTGCATAGCGGACAATTCAGCATCAGCATGGTCGATATTTCGGCAAACTCCGGTCGCCATCTCCAGCATACTTTCGGTGATATCGTGCTTCACTTCTCCGGTGGAGAGCTGCGGTTTGACGGCATCAATCAGCCGGGAGGAGTCCTGACTCAGGTCGTAACCTGGCGGATTGACCACCTGCATTTCCAGTTCAATGCCTAACGTAAAAGGGTCGGAAACATGAAAATCGGGTAGTGGCATAAGGCTCTCTTCCGCGTTGATTTTTAATCAGTATAGAAGGACTGCTGATTTTCTGTTCGTCGTCAAAATCACCCTTGCGACGCTTTGAAGGTGTAATGGCCGGTGTTATAACTATTTTTTACTTCGCTACTGGGGTTGAATCGTGCCGGAAATAAATCTTTATGGGCAGACCGTCGGCGATGTCGTGCCGGACTGGAATGGCGCTGCCGTACTGCCACGGGAAACGCTGATAGGGCAATATTGTCGACTGGTTCCCCTGGATGCCGACAGCCATGCCGCCGATCTGTTTGATGCCTACGCGCAGGCGCTGGACGATCGCGACTGGACCTGGCTTGCAAGCTCTCGCCCCACAAGCGTTGAGGCCGCAGCTTGCTGGGTGCAGGGGAAAGTTACTGATGCATCTCTGGTTCCCTATGCCGTCATTGAACAGCGTTCAGGACGAGCTGTCGGACTGGTGTGTTTTATGGCGATTGAACGAGAGCACGGTTCGGTCGAAATTGGTCATGTGACCTGGTCACCGCGTATGAAAAATACGGTTCTTGGCACCGAAAGCATCTGGCTGCTGCTGCGCCAGGCATTTGCGTTGGGCTATCGTCGCGTGGAGTGGAAATGCGATTCTCTGAACACCGCTTCTCGACGGGCAGCGGAACGCCTTGGGTTTATCTTCGAAGGTCGCTTTCGCCAGAAGATTGTGCGCAAGGGGCGTAATCGCGATAGCGACTGGTTATCAATGATTGATAGCGAATGGCCCCAGTGTGACGCCGTGTTACAGCGCTGGTTGGCCGCAGAGAACTTTGATGAACACGGGCGGCAACGAAAAACGCTGGCTGCCTGTAGCCGCGAATAAATTAACGCCCGCAGCTAACAATGGCTGCGGGCGTATTGCTGTTTACCAACAGATAAATCCGCCATCTACAACCAGGTCTACACCGGTGCAAAATGAAGCGGCATCGCTGGCCAGAAAGAGTGCCGGGCCCGCCATCTCTTCCACTTTTGCCATGCGCTGAATTGGCGTCTGGCTTTCAAACTCCCGCGTCTGATGAACCATTTCCGGTCGAGTATTCATCGGCGTGGCGGTATATCCCGGGCTGATGGAGTTCACGCGTATTCCTTTTCCAATCCACTCCATCGCCAGGCTTTTCGACAGATGAATCACCCCCGCCTTAGCGCTATTGTAATGGGCTTGTTCAAGGCCTCGGTTAACAATAATCCCGGACATGGATGCGATGTTAATAATCGAGCCACCACCGGATTCCAGCATCAGCTCGGCTTCGGCTTTACAGGAATTCCACACGCCAGTGAGGTTAATGTCGATAACGCGCTGCCACTGCTCGCTTTCCATTTCCAGCGCAGGGTTGGCGTTGGCAATGCCTGCGGCATTGACCGCAATATCCAGACGACCAAAGCGTTCCTTCGCCAGGGCTACCGCGGCGCGAAGGTCGCTAAGCTGGCGGACATCGCCCGTATAGAGCGCAGCCTGGGCGCCAATAGCGGTGATAGCATCAACGGTCGCGTTCAGCCCGCCGTCTTCGCGCAAATCAAAACAGATCACGTGCGCGCCCGCGCTGGCAAGTGCGCAGGCGATAGTCTGACCGATGCCGCTACCTGCGCCAGTAACGAAAGCGACGCGCCCCTCAAGATTAAACAGTTGTTGAGCAAAATCTTTTGTAATCATAGTGATGACTCTCTTAACAGATACCCTGGTGGGCATTAAGACATAATCAGGCCGCCATCGATGTTGATGGTTTGTCCGGTGAGATAACGCGCATCGTCAGAGGCGAGAAAAGCGACCAGTCCGGCGACATCCTCAGGTTTGCCCGCGCGTTTCATGGGGATGCCTTTAACCCATTCCGCCATCAGTTCACCTTTGCCATAGCGTTTTTCATCTGTGCTGAGAATTTCGCCCCAGACACGATCGTTGTAATCCCACATTTCGCTTTCGATTATCCCTGGGCAAAAGGCGTTGACGGTGATATTCCACGGTGCCAACTCATGCGCCAGGCTTTGCGTAATACCAATTACGCCCATCTTGCTGGCGGCGTAGTGTGGGGTATAGATGAAACCCTGGCGTCCCTGACCGGAAGAGGTATTAATCAGACAGCCCTGGTTTTGCTTAACCATATATTTTGCTGCTTCCCGACAGCAGAGCCATACGCCAGTGGTATTTACGGCGAGGACTTTTTCGAAATCGGCTTTCGGCATGCGGTCGAAATAGTCGATGGTGATAACACCCGCGTTTTGAATCGAGACATCAATGGTGCCGAAGCGCGCTGCGGCCTGCTCGTACAGAGATTGCACCTGCGCCTCATTGGTGACATCCACCTGCAAAGATAAAATATCTGCCTGATAGCGCTGACGAAGCTGTTCCGCTGTTTCGTGGACGCGCTCTGCATTAGATACCATCACCAGGTTTGCGCCGTCGCGGGCAAAACGTTCGGCGATACCTGCGCCAATCCCTCGACAAGCACCAGTGATGACAATTGTCTTACCATGAAAATCACGTTGCATATTTTTATCCCCTGTATAGGCCGGGCAAAAGATGCCCGGCAGAATGTTGCTGCTTAACTGGATACGGTATTTACTGAAGGTGCTGCCGCCAACTTTTCTTCATGGCGACGCATAAGAATGACTTTGTTCTGCAGTTTTTGCTGGAACTGATCGACAACAACGGCGGTGACGATAACCACACCTTTGATAACCATCTGCCAGAAGTCGCTGACGCCCATCATCACCATGCCATCGGCGAGGAAGACAATTACGAAGGCACCGATAATGGAGCCGGAGACGCGTCCGCGTCCTCCCGCGAGCGCAGTTCCGCCCAGCACAGTTGCGCCAATGGCATCCATCTCAAACATATTGCCGGTCATCGGATGTGCGGTTTGCAGTTGTGAAGCCACAATCAGCCCAACAAAAGCGGCACACAGGCCGGAAAAGGAGTACACAAAGATCTTCGCTTTTACGATAGGGACACCCGCCAGACGTGCGGCGGACTCGTTCCCTCCAATCGCGTAGATATAGCGGCCAAGTGGGGTTTTGGTGGTTACCCAGTAGCCCAGCAGCAGGAAGGCAATCATCAGCCAGATAGGGAGATAAATCCCCAACAAAGTACCTGAACCCAGCGTGGCAAAACCGGTATTGCCCAGCGCGTCCATGCCGTTAAGATTTGGGTAAGTGCTGCCGTCGTTAAACAGAAGAGCAGATCCTCTGGCAACGTACATCATGCCGAGCGTACAGATAAACGGCGCAACGCCGAAACGCGTGATGACGGCACCGTTGACAAAACCAACGACAACGCCGAAGAGGGCAACACAGATTATGACCTCTGGTACGTTGAAGAAGATGATGTTGCCACCCCAGATGGGCAGACCGTTGGTAAGCAAGGCGCCTGCAACCATGCCGCAAATACCCGCTACCGCCCCGACGGACAGATCGATACCGCCAGTGAGTATCACCAGCGTCATACCTATTGCCAGTAAGCCCGTGATGGCGACGTGCTGGGTCATGATCAACAGGTTAGAGGTGGTCAGGAAATTAGGTACCATCACGCTAAAGAATGCGATAACCAGCAGCAGTGCGATAAACGTTCTGGCCTTCAGGAGGTACATATAAATCATATATTTCTGGTTCATGATGGATTCCAGCCTGATTAATCTTGAGGTGTAGAAGCCGCGATTAATGTCTCGCGGGTAACCGCATGACGGGGGACATCAGCGGTGATTCGGCCATCGGCCATCACCAGAATGCGGTCCGCCAGCGCCATCACTTCGTCCAGCTCTGATGAAGAGAACATCACCGCCAGCCCTTGCTGCGCCATTTTGCCAATAAGGTGATACACGTCGGTTTTCGCACCCACATCAATGCCTCGGGTGGGCTCATCAAGGAAAACCACCTGCGGTTGCGTCATCAATGCCTTACCCAGCACCACTTTTTGCTGATTACCGCCGCTTAATGAGGTGATAGGCAGTTCGGGATCGCTCACTTTGATAGCCAGTTGCTGGATCATTGCCTTCACACTGGACTGCTCTTTGTGCGGGTTCAGCCATTTCCAGGCACGGCGAAAGCCTTGCAGGCTGAAGTCAGACAGCGTCATGTTGGACTGAATCGACATCATCTGAACAACGCCTTCGCCCTGACGGTCTTCAGGCACCAACGCCAGCCCCTTTTTAAGACGTGACTGAAAATGGGCTTTATCAATGCATTCGCCGTTAAGCTGCACGCTCCCACTCTGGCAGGGCATAAGTCCCACCAGACCTTTGAACAGTTCCGTGCGTCCAGCGCCCAGCAGACCATAGATTCCGATGACTTCGCCTTTACTGAGGCTAAACGTCACGTCATTAAGCTTATAGCCGCCGCTCGGATGAAGGGCTGTGAGACCCTGTACGGATAGAACCGTTTCACCTTTTGGTGCGGGTTGATAATCAAAATGTTTTTTCTTGTCACCCACCATTTGTTCAATGATCCACGGAATACTGGCATCATTGACTGGGCGTTCGCTGATAAAACGACCGTCGCGGAAAATCGTGATGTAATCACCAATTTCCATCAACTCTTCCAGACGGTGAGATATATAGATGATGGTGACACCGCGCCGTTTAAGTTGCTCAATGACGTTAAACAACACTTTCACCTCAGACTGGCTGAGTGCGGAGGTTGGTTCATCCATGATTAAAACGCGGGTATCTTTGGAGAGCGCACGAGCAATTTCGACCAGTTGCTGATGACCGATCCCTAGTTCCTCCAGAGGTGTATACGGATCAACATCCAGCTCGAGTCTTTCCAGTAAGGATTTTGCTAGTGCGTATTGGTATTTTTCGTTGATTTTCCCTTTTTGAAAGAACTCGTTAGCCATGAAAATATTATCCATGACATTCATGTTTGGGAATAAATTCAACTCCTGAAAAATAATGCTGATACCCAGTTTTTCGGCCTGATGGGTCGAATTTAATGTGACGGGTATGCCATCCATAATAATTTGTCCGGAAGAGGGACTTTCGACACCAGCAAGCATTTTCATCATGGTGGACTTACCCGCACCATTTTCTCCGATCAGCACGTTTACTTTATTCCGATATACCCGGTAGTTGACGCTATCTAATGCCACTACCCCAGGGTAAACACGCGATAAATCGTGTGTTTCGACAATAACTTCAGATTCGACGGAATGAGGAGTGACGATATCTTGCTGCTGCATGTTATTGTCCTCCTACAGATTCAATTTTCGCTGGTGTAATAACCGGGATGGATTTTGGTATCTCCCACTCAGAAAAAACACCATAAACGTGTACTGATTCTCCGGTTTTAAGCTGCGCAGATTGGATCATCTTTATTGCTTGTTCGTTAATTCCTCGACCATATTCACCAAATAATACCTGGTCATTGAAATCACTATAACTTGTGCCTTTAAAGGCATCGCGTAATTGTGTGCCGCGCAGCGTCGGACCAATCTGCACAATAATGCTGTTGCCGCTTTTATCGGCGATAGTCATTTTTCCACTACGAGAGGCGGTATCAAGATTGCTAATTTTTCCTTCTACTTGTACGTAAAAGATGCAGGGATTCTCTTCCTGAGAACGGTAGCCGAGATTTTTACAGGCGCTATCAAAATCTTTTTCAGCATGCAAGGCCATTAATAAATCGGCCGCCGGACGAGCCTGCCCGACAATTTGCGGAACAATTTTGTTTTGCCACGTTTGATCAATATTGGCCATGTGTGGATTCGGTGGCGACTTGAGGTCCGCAAGTTCCTGCTGCGAGACGATGCGGCATCCGCCCACGGTCAACAAGGCCAGCGCAAGCCAGGCTTTTTTAGACATAATGTTCTCCTCTGCGCCTCCTGAGAGGCGCAACAACCCGGGATCAGGACTTGATATTGAAATCCTGCACTTTATCTGCGTTTTCTTTAGTGATAAGAATTCCGCGGAACATGACGCGTTGCTTTTCGGGTTTTATGCCTTTTTGCAGGTAGTTATCCAGATCGGTAACCCCTTGTGCTGCGATAGCCTGAGCCTGGAGCATGACGGTTGCCTGTAGAGTGCCTGCTTTCACCGCATCACGTTCGTCGTTGCTGCCGTCGATACCGACCACTACCACGTCGCTGCGGTTCGCCGCTTTTAATGCAGCAATAGCGCCCAGTGCAACAGGACCGTTACCGCAGATGATACCTTTCACGTCCGGGTGGGCCTGTAGGATGCTGTCCATAATACGTTTACCGTCGATAAGCGTACCTTTGGCATCCTGTCTGGCGACACTAACCATATCCGGGAACTGATCAATAACCTGGTGGAAGGATTTGGAGCGCGTAACACAATTATTATCCGCAAGGTTACACGTCAGTTCAGCATATTTACCTTTTTCGCCCATCTTCTCGACGAAAATATTTGCAACTTCGGAACCCGCCTGGAAGTTATTGTGGGTAATTTGCACCAGTGCAATATCATCAACGGGAATTTCACGGTTGATTAATATGACGGGAATTCCAGCTTTTTTCGCTTTTTCAATTGCCGCGACGCTGGCCGTTGAATCTGCATTATCCAGAACGATACCCTGGACTTTTTTGCCGATTGCCGTATCAATCAATTCATTCTGTTTTTTCACATCTTCACTGTGCGACAAAATTGTGGTTTTGTAGCCCAGTTCCTTGGCTTTTTCACTGGCACCTTTTGCTTCTGAGGCGTAATACGGGTTATCCAGTGAATTCACCATAATCATGATTGTCCCTTTTTCCGCTGCATGAGCAGTAAAAGACAAAGCAGTCAGGGTTGCAGCAGTTAACAGCGTTAAACGTAATTTCATGACAATGTTCTCTCTGTGTTGTTATTGTCGGGTACGGTGAAACAACGTAAAGCTTGAATTTCTTATGGTCCGGTGTCCTCCTGTATATGTGGTAAATAACGTCGCGCGTTTTCCCAGGTGAGGCATCAGGCGGACGGGGCCGGTTTCCATAATGTTCTGTTTACCGCATGGCGCCATTCCTGCCATCTTTTTTGCAACCGATGATGGCGATCCATGTCGGGTTGAAATGTGCTATGTACGGTTAAAAAAGCTTTTAAATCAGTCAGTGAGCCAGGGTAAAGCGCTTTACGCGCCAGTAATGCCGCGCCAATGGCGGAAAGTTCTGGCACATCGCTACGCATAACCGGATAACCAAGCAAGTCTGCCTGGTATTGCATTAGCCAGTCGTTTTTGGTGGGGCCACCGTCAACCATTAATGCAGTTAACTTGAAATCATCGTGCTGCTGCATGGCAACTACAACATCGGCGATTTGATAGGTAATCGACTCAAGTGCGGCACGAATGAGATGTGCTCGTTTAACTCCCCGACTGAGTCCGCAGATGACTCCACGGGCACTATCATCCCACCACGGTGCGCCAAGCCCGGTCAGTGCTGGCACAAAATAAACGCCGAGGGTTGAATCAACGGAGGCGGGAAGGGTGTTGAGTTCGTAGGTCAGTTCGGCATCCGAAAGTTCGCTCAGACCCGTACTGTCTGCCATCCATGCCACCGCATCACCCGTGTGCGGGATATTGCCTTCCAGTCCGTATATGATGCTGTTTCCATCGTGCCAGGCGATGGTGGTAGCCAGTGCGTCAATATCACATTGGGCTGATTTGACCGGCGCCATCACCGATGACCCGGTACCGTAAGTTGCTTTAACGCATCCCATTTCGCCAAGAGCATGGCCAAACAGAGCGGCATGTGAGTCACCCACCATCGACATCACAGGAATGCCGTCTGGGATGCCATTGAGTCCACGAGTATGACCAAATAATCCACTGGAGGGTTTTATTTCCGGTAAGGCGGCGCGCGGAATGTGGAAGAGTGCCAGCATGGCTTCATCCCACTCTCCAGAGTGCAGGTTTAGCAACTGTGTGCGGGCGGCATTGGAATAGTCACAGCAGAAGGCTTCACCAGCGGTTAAATTCCATAGCAACCAACTGTCGATCGTTCCCAGGCAAATTTGTCCCTGCGCAGCCAGCTGTGGGCCATCGGTCACGGATTCCAGTAGCCAGCGCATTTTTGATGCGGAGAAAAGTGGTGCGATTGGCAGACCAGTGGTTGATTTTATTAGTTGTTCTTTATTTTCATGCCGCAGTTCCTCGCAGTAAGCCGCACTGCGCGTACATTGCCAGGTGATTGCGGAATTTAGCGGTCTGCCAGTCTGGCGATACCAGCCTATGGCGGTTTCACGCTGATTACTGATAGCCAGTGCTGCTACGTTTTCAGCACCAACATGATTCACAGCTTTGGCAATGACACCAATAGAAGCATCAATCAACACCTCGCCAGATTGTTCAACCCAGCCATCCCGAGGGGTCTGAATCGCCAGTGGCTGAGAAAACTTTGCCACCACATTGCCCTGTGCATCAAGCGCAACCGCTTTGGCGTTAGTTGTGCCTTCATCCAGCGCAATGATGAACTCTTTCTTCGCTGCACACATAGATTATCTCCTGAGTCACATTGCGTCCCGGTTTGGAGGATAAAGCCCCCTCATTGTCGCGTCATTACTACATCAGGCCTGGCTGTGACATCGTTTTTCAATTATTGAATATATATTCGATAGTGATTATTTATTTAATACCTTAGCCACAATCTTTCCGTTGGGCTACAGAAAAAATCATCAATTGTGCTGAGAATCACACTTACACAGACGGGACAATAACAGAAAGAAGAGTAAATTAAGGCGAGGTGAAACCATTCAGTCTATTGAAATATATGGATTTTAGTCACAGCCTTTGCTTTTTATCTTTCGTGCAAAGGCTATCAGCGAATTGAGGATCAGGAGGTGACCAGCATGCGGGCCGTAGGATAGTCGGTAATGAGCACGTCGATATAACCTCCGTTCAACGCCCCTTTAATTGCCGCGACTTTGTCTGTACCGCCAGCAAGCGCCACGACATTCGGGCATTTTTTTACCTTGTCCAGGGCCATGCCAATCACTGGATCTTCGTCATCTTGCAATACCGGCTGGCCCTTGTTGTCGTAGTAATGCAGGCAAATGTCTCCGACCGCGCCGCGATCTGCCAGTACCTGCAACATATCTTCGTGGTAGTAGTTGCCTGATGTTTTCAGCAATTGGGACGGTTCGAGGATCCCGACGCCAACAATGGCGATGTCTACATTATCAAAGCGTGAAATCACATCGGCGACATCTTTGCTGGCAACGAGACGGTTTTTCTCTTCAACCGAGCCTTCGATACTCTGCGAAGGAAGCAGCCAGGCTTCACAATTCAGATGTTGTGCCAGCGTCTGCGTCAGAATTGTGGCCTGTACGTTGCCGTTGGGACCCACGCCGCCCAACAATTGAATTACGCCGCCGGCCTTCAGGTTCTGCGTATGGACTTCATCCACCATCGCTCGGATAGTCGAACTCCATGAGGAAACGCCCACCAGATCTTTGGGGCGCAGCCTGGTTTCCAGATAGTGGGCTGCGGCAGAACCAATGGCGCGTTTGATGGTGTGGTCGCTGGCATCCTCTTCGGTATCAACCACAATGGCCTGCTTAATGCCGTAACGTTCCTCGATCCCTTTTTCAAGATTCAGGAAGATATTTGAGGGCTGGACAACGCTGATTTTCACCACCCCTTCTTTCTGACAGCGGGTGATGGCGCGGGAGATAAACGACTGAGAAAGCGAGAGAAGTTGAGCAATATCGGACTGTTTGCGTCCTTCAAGATAGTAAAGGGTAGCGATTTTAACCAATAGCCGTTGTTCGTCCTGCTTAGCCATATATTTCCTCGAAAATCATTTACGTACCGCCATTATCTTAATGCGTTTTATCATACGCGAAAATTGAAGACAGGTAAGTGTGATAAAGCTCTAACTTTAACCAATCCTCCAAAACAGCTATGGACAAATACGAAAATTAGGTTGCATAATTGAATAAAGAATCATTTGTGAATATATATTCATGGTGGTTACAGGTCAACTTATTATTACCAGCGTCAGTGTGGTCGCGGTAAGGAGGCAGAATGTTCCTGAGTATGATACAACGGCGTAAGCCTGAAGATGTGACGTATGGGAAATTCTGGTTTTTTTAGTCCCATTCGGAATAAATATTCCATATTGAAAATAAATTCAGAGGTGCTAAATGAATCCCTGGAACTATGATATCCAGACTCTTGAGCGCAAAGCGCGGGCGGTTCGCCGTCACATTGTTAGATTAAATGCTAACAGCCCTGCGGGTGGGCATACTGGTGCGGACTTGTCTCAAGTTGAGCTGTTGACGGCACTCTATTTTCGTATACTCAATGTCGCTCCGGAGCGTATCGCTGATGAGGCTCGGGATATCTACATCCAGTCTAAAGGTCACGCGGTAGGCTGTTACTACTGCGTTCTGGCGGAGGCGGGTTTTTTTCCCGTTGACTGGCTGGAAACCTATCAACATGCCAATTCCCATCTTCCCGGACACCCGGTGCGCCAGAAAACGCCGGGTATTGAGCTGAATACCGGTGCTCTGGGCCACGGTTTACCTGTTGCGGTGGGACTGGCTCTGGCTGCGAAGAAAAGTAACAGTTCACGCCGCATCTTTTTAATCACAGGCGATGGCGAACTGGCCGAAGGAAGTAACTGGGAAGCGGCGCTGGCTGCTGCTCATTATGGCCTCGATAACCTGATCATTATTAATGACAAGAACAATCTTCAATTAGCAGGACCGACTCGCGAAATCATGAATACCGATCCGCTTGCCGCAAAATGGCAGGCATTTGGTATGACGGTGACTGAGTGTCAGGGGAATGATATGGCGTCGGTTGTCGCCACGCTGGAAGGACTTAAGCAGGATGGCAAACCTAACGTCATCATTGCCAATACCACGAAAGGCGCGGGTATATCTTTTATCCAGGGGCGCCCTGAATGGCACCATCGGGTGCCAAAAGGTGAAGAGATCGAACTGGCTCTGGAGGAATTAAAAGATGAGTAATGCAGAACACCTCGCGAACGTCATGGTTCAGGCGTTCATTGATGCAGTGGAACAAGGTGTTGACCTGGTGCCGGTCGTAGCAGACTCGACATCAACCGCGAAAATTGCTCCTTTTATAAAGCAGTTTCCCGGTCGCCTGGTCAACGTAGGTATTGCCGAACAAAGCATGGTTGGAACGGCGGCAGGACTTGCACTTGGCGGTAAGGTCGCCGTCACCTGTAACGCTGCGCCATTTCTTATCTCCCGTGCCAATGAGCAAATTAAAGTCGATGTTTGCTACAACAATACCAATGTGAAGCTATTCGGTCTTAATGCTGGTGCCAGCTATGGCCCGCTGGCGAGCACTCACCATTCGATCGATGATATTGCCATTATGCGAGGCTTCGGCAATATCCAGATTTTCGCCCCATCTTCGCCACGAGAGTGCCGACAGATTATCGATTATGCGATTGGCTATCAGGGACCGGTATATATTCGTCTTGATGGAAAAGCTCTGCCGGAACTTCATGACGAGAGTTACCGTTTTGTTCCGGGGGCGGTGTTGACGCTGCGTGAGGGGGAGCATGTGGCGCTGGTGGCAACGGGCTCGACAGTTCATGAAATTGTTGATGCCGCCGCGCTGTTGGCTGACGCGGGAATTCAGGCGAAGGTGGTCAGTGTGCCTTCAATTCGCCCCTGCGATACCAAAGCCCTGTTATCTGCGTTACAAGGCTGTAAAGCGGTGATTACCGTGGAAGAGCATAATATTAATGGCGGGTTGGGAAGCCTGGTGGCCGAAGTGCTGGCAGAGGCCGGAATGGGGGCAATTTTGAAGCGTTTAGGCATCCCGGATGGGGAGTACGCGGCGGCGGCGGATCGAGGCTGGTTACGCCAGCACCATGGCTTTGACGCCGCAGCCATCGCGGCTCTGGCCCGCGAACTGCTTTGAATTCTATACTGTTGCCAGTGTGATTACAGCGTTGTCCGAAAAACGCCATTGCACACGATACGTTTGGTGGTGCGCGCGGAGGATCATCTGGTTATGCTGTAACACCACGATTTGATATTGCGTAAACCCGGCGTCTGCTTGTCTTGATGTCCGGGTTGCTTTAAAAGCGCTCTCTTTGGCGGAAAACGCCAGGGTGAGCGCCTGTTCAATAGACAAGCCGCTGTTTGCCAACAATTCTTTCTCAGCATGAGTGACAATGCTACTTGCCAGTTCGGTTGCCGTTTGTGGCGTAAAAATGGCTTCTATGTCAATACCCACCGGCTGTCTTGATACTACCGCCAGCGCAGTTGATGCACTGTGGCTGATGCTGCCAAACAACTTTTGTGGCCACAGCGGTTGTCGCTGCCCGCCGATGCCGGGTACCGTTTTAAGGCCAAATTCGCGCAAAGCGTGTACTGCGGCGATCCGCCCTGCTAAGTGTTCAGCTTTACGCTTACGTCCACAGGATTGAAGCTGAGAGTGGTGGGGGAGCCAGAGCAGATCGTGGTCATGGCAGCTGGCGGGATCAAACTCGACAAAATGCAGCGCGTGGTCGGCGAAGGGAAGCGATGTGTGTGTTGTACGCATGGTTGTGTATCGTTTCCCTCTCCCCGTCGCGAGGAGAGGGAACAACGCTATCAGAAGTGGGTGTTAACGCTCATATACCACGTACGGCCCGGTTCGTTATAGGTGTACGCGCCAGCGCCCGCCATATAGTCGCCAGTTTTGATATCACTGGTTGTTTGGGCATTACCTTCACGCCACAGACGTTTGTCGAAGACGTTATCCACGCCGCCGGTCAGGCTGACGTTTTTCGTCACATCCCAGGTCGCGCTCAGGCCGACGATGCTGTACGGACTCACTTCCTGGGCTGAACTGCCGGTCACTGGCTTACCCTGGTAATCATATTTCTTCGGCTGCTGTTTGCCGTACCAGGTAAAGGTGGATTGCAGTGACAAATCCTCACGCGCCTGCCAGCTCAGCGTTGAGTTCAGCGTGTATTCAGGAATAATCGACAAGCGTTCGCCGGTCTCTTTATTCTTACTTTGCAGCATGTAAGTGATGTTGTTGGTCCAGGTAACGGTTTCGCTAACCGGTACGTTCAACGTCCCTTCCAGGCCTTCCACCACCGCTTTAGGTACGTTTTCCCACTGATAGATATCGGTGTAGGTTGTTGTTTCTTTACCCGTAGTCGGGTTTTTCTGGGTAATTGACGTTCTGCTTAGCGGTACAGTCCCCGCTTCGATCTTGTTACGGTAATCGTTGCGGAACCAGGTGACGCCGGCCAGCCAACCGTCACGTTTGAACTCCAGACCAATCTCTTTGTTGATACTGGTTTCGGCCTTCAGGTCATCGTTGCCCATCATGTAGCAACCAATGCCCGTCGCAGATCCGGTGGCATAGCAGCCCTGGCCTTTGCTGTACAGAATATAGTTCGGGTTAGTCTGGTACAGGCTAGGTGCTTTATAGGCCCGTGCGATACCCATTTTCAGCGTAAAGTCGTCGCCCAGACCTTGGGACAGGTTCAGGGACGGGCTCCAGTTGTCGCCAACGACGCTGTGGTGGTCGAAGCGCAGACCCGGCGTCAACATGGTGCTGTCGGTCAGCTCCATGTTATTTTCAGCAAACAGGGAGAAAATTTCAGCCTGTGAATATGGGCTACGATCGGTGCTGCTGGCACCAGGTATGTTCCCGCCCATAAAGGTCTGGGTATTGGAACTCATGTCTTTCATACGCTGCTGGTTCCATTCGGTACCGAGCGTCAGGTTCTGGTTAACTAACAGGTCGAATGGAATGCTAATTTCGCTGTGCAGGGTGACATCCGCCAGGTCAGTGTCGGTAAATTGATTACTGTTAAATAACCCTTCAAGGCCACCTGCCAGACCTTCACCCAAACGGGAGTTACGGGTGTGTTCGTATTGCGCCCAGTTGCTGGTGGTAATGCCGTTGTCCCAGCCGCCGTTCCACGTCAGCGCATAGTTCTGGCGGTACATACGGTTGGTTTCTTTACCGTAGTATTTTTTTACCAGCCCGTTAGTTTTGTTATCGTTGTTGGTGTTTTGAGTGTCACCCGCATACAGGTTGCCCTGACGGCTGTAGCCAGCTTCAAACTCCAGCGATTGCATTGGGGCAAAATCCCAACGCAGCAGGCCGTTGATATCTTTGTTTTTTACCCCTTCACGACCCGCAGGCATCGTATCGGCATATGACCCTGTACGTGCTGACTGGTGACCGTCGTTAATGTCCCAGGCATCGGCCTGGGTTTTGTCGAGGTTACCGTTCAGGCGGAAGCTGAAATCTCCGCCCAGCGGTCCATTCAGACTAAAGTTGGTACGCTTGGTTGAACCTTCCTCTTTGTGTTCCGGGGCGTTGAAATAGGTATTCCAGGAACCATGCCACTCATCGCCGCCTTTCTTGGTGATGATATTCACCACACCGCCAGCTGCGCCATTGCCATAGCGTGCTGCGGCAGGACCGCGCAGCACTTCAATACGTTCAATCATTTCCGGAGCAACCCAGGCGGTATCGCCGCGGGTATCACGCTCGCCGCGCCAGCCCTGGCGTACGGAGTTACGGCTGGTAACCGGTTTACCGTCAATCAAAATCAGGGTGTTTTCTGGCCCCATGCCGCGAATATCGATCTGGCGGTTGTTGCCGCGCTGACCGCTGGTTGAGTTGCCGGTCAGGTTAACGCCAGGCATGGTACGGATGATTTCCGACACATCGCGAGCGGGAGGGTTCTTACGAATTTCATCAGCGGTAATGGTTGAAACACCCGGCGCCTGCAGGTTCTGCTGGGCGGCGGTAACGACGATGGTGTCTTCATGAGAGACAGCGACGCTATCGGTTTGATCTTCTGCCATTGCTGGCAGGGCTACCCCGTAAATCCCTAAATTGACCAATAAGGCCAGTGAATGAATCTTGTTGTTCATTGTATGTCCTGCTGTTCTTTTAGCCACGAGTACCAATGTGCCGTGGTGCGGCATTTGGCCTGATGTCGCCCGCATCTGCGTAAACTATCCATTCCAGAAAAAGTACGCAGCGCCAGGTCGGTTTATAAGTGGTGAAAAACTGTACGCGCTTCCCACAGCGCGACAATACGCTATTGCAAATGCAAATAGTTATCAATAATATTATCAATATATTTCACGCTAGATCATAAAATTTCACAATAAACATGGGGTTATGGCTGTGGCGACGTTAAAGATGGGAAGCGAGGCGTGGTGGCAGTCGAAAAAAGGCCCGGAGTGGGAGCGTGAAGACAACGGAAATTATCGGGTAACCTTCTGGTGGCGTGACCCACGGGGAACGGAAAAAGAGTCAGCCATTCATCGCGTTTGGGTTTATATCACCGGCGTCACCGACCACCATCAAAATGCCATCCCTCAGTCGATGCGACGCATTGATGGAACAAATGTTTGGTGCTGGAGTGTTTCCCTCAGCGCCAACTGGCGTGGCAGCTACTGTTTTATCCCAACAGCACGAAACGATATCTTCTCCTCGCTGGCGGCGGACGCTGCGCCTGACCGAAGCATCCTGCGTGAAGGCTGGCGGCAATTGCTGCCGCAGGCCATTGCCGATCCCCTTAATCCGCAGAGCTGGCGGGGCGGTCGTGGCCACGCGGTGTCTGCGCTGGAAATGCCGGAGGCACCCGTACAGCCAGGATGGGATCGACCTGAAAACCCAGATTCACCCACAGTTTGCCTGCAATGGCATAGCGCCAGGCTCGGCAATACGCGTCGCGTATGGGTGTTTACCACCGGTGATGCTCAACCCGAAACGCGTCCGTTGGCTATCCTGCTGGATGGGCAGTTTTGGGCACAGAGTATGCCGGTCTGGCCTGCGTTGACTTCACTCACGCATCGCGGACACCTTCCTTCTGCCGTTTATATTCTGATTGATGCCATTGATACGGCTCACCGCAGCCATGAGCTACCGTGTAATGCGGATTTTTGGTTGGCGGTGCAGGAGGAGCTATTACCACTGGTGAAGACAACGACCGCGTTTAGTGACGATCCGCAGCGCACCGTGGTGGCTGGGCAAAGTTTTGGCGGGTTGTCATCGCTGTATGCCGGGCTGAACTGGCCCGCGCGCTTTGGCTGTGTGCTTAGCCAGTCGGGCTCTTACTGGTGGCCGCATCGTGGTGGTTATCAGGACGGGGCGATCGTCGAGCAACTGAAGACCGGGACCGTCAGCGCTCAGGGGCTGCGTATTGTCCTGGAAGCGGGGATCCGCGAGCCCATTATTTATCGCGCTAATCAGGCGTTATATGCCCAGTTACCTTCTGCACCACAGTCTATTTTCTGGCGTCAGGTTGATGGCGGACACGATGCGCTTTGCTGGCGCGGCGGTCTGATGCAAGGGCTAATGACGCTCTGGCAACCGCTTACCGACACGATTTAACCGGACGATGTTCCACGACAGGAGTTGAGTATGGAATTCAGTAACCCCTTCGATAATCCGCAGGGCCAGTTTTACATTCTGCAAAATCCCCAACGTCAGTTTAGCCTTTGGCCGCAGCAGTGCTCGCTTCCTGCTGGCTGGCAAATTGCTTGCGAACCTCAATCCCAGGAAGCCTGCCAGCAATGGCTGGATGCAAACTGGACCACGCTGACGACCGCGAACTACGTCGATGTGCAGGAGGCTCCATGACTCAGCGTTTACCGTTAGTGGCGGCTCAGCCGGGGATCTGGATGGCGGAAAAACTCTCCACATTGCCCTCGGCGTGGAGCGTGGCGCACTACGTAGAATTAACTGGCGAACTGGACGCGTCGTTGCTGGCGAAAGCAGTTGTGGCTGGCCTGGAGCAGGCCGATACTCTGCGGATGCGGTTTAGCGAAGATAACGGTGAGATCTGGCAATGGGTGGATTCTGCGCTCGCCTTTGCGCAACCTGAAATTATCGACCTGCGCGAAAAAGCCAATCCACATGAGGCGGCGCGTGCGTTGATGCAGGCAGACCTGCAGCAGGACATACGTGCTGATGGCAATAAGCCGCTGGTTTTTCACCTGCTTATACAGGTGGGAGAAAAGCGTTGGTATTGGTATCAGCGTTACCATCATTTGCTGGTCGATGGCTTCAGTTTTCCAGCCATTACCCGCCAGATAGCCGCAATTTATCGCGCATGGCTACACAGCGAGCCTACGCCTGACTCGCCTTTTACGCCGTTCGCCGAGGTGGTGGAAGAGTATCAACAGTACCGTCAAAGCGATGCCTGGCAACGCGACGGCGCTTTCTGGAGCGAGCAGCGAAAGCAACTCCCGCCTCCTGTCTCGCTGTCGAACAATCCGTTGCCGGGACGATCGGCCAGCGCGGATATTATTCGTATGAAGTTAACCGCGCCTGAAGGGGCGTTTCGTCGGCTTGCGGCACGTATGCCTGACGTTCAGCGTGCGGATCTGGCCCTCGCGCTGGTGGCATTGTGGCTGGGACGTTTATGCAGCCGAATGGATTATGCCGCCGGGTTTATCTTTATGCGGCGTATGGGGTCGGCGGCGTTGACCTCCACTGGACCGGTTTTAAACGTACTGCCATTTGGTGTGAGGCTGGATGCGGCAGAAAGCTTGCCTGCACTTGCACAACGACTGGCCGGACAGTTGAAGAAAATGCGTCGGCATCAACGTTATGATGCCGAACAAATCGTTCGCGACAGCGGGCGTGCAGCCGGTGCCGAGCCGCTGTTTGGCCCGGTGCTGAACGTGAAAATATTCGACTATCAGCTGAATATTCCCGGCGTTCAGGCACAAACCCACACGCTGGCGACAGGGCCGGTGAACGATCTTGAGCTGGCGTTATTCCCGGATGAAAACGGTGGGCTGAGTATTGAAATTCTGGCCAATAAACAGCGCTACGATGCAGAAATGCTGGCGCAGCATGCCTCGCGTTTAATCGGGCTTATCGAGCAGTTTGCCGACAATCCGGCGCTATGCTGCGGTGACGCCGGGATGCTGTTGCCAACAGAACATGAGCGGCTGGCGAAAATTAACGACACGACCGTGGAGATCCCGTCCACTACGCTGAGTGCGCTGGTGGCACAGCAGGCCGATAAAACGCCGGATGCCCCGGCGCTGGCCGATGCCCGTTATCAGTTTAGCTATCGCGAAATGCGCCAGCAGGTCGTGGCGCTGGCGAGCTTTCTGCGCGAACGCGGCGTCAAGCCTGGTGACAGTGTTGCCGTGGCATTGCCGCGTTCCGTGTTCCTGACGCTGGCGCTGCACGGTATTGTGGAAGCCGGAGCTGCCTGGCTGCCGTTGGATACCGGATACCCGGACGATCGCCTGCGGATGATGCTCGAAGACGCGAAGCCAAAACTGTTGATCGCAACCGATGAGCAACTGGCGCGCTTTAGCGATATCTCTGGGCTGGAAAGTCTGTGCTATGACTCGCCGCTGCCAGCAGAAGATGTTGCTCCGTTGGCGCTATCTCAACCCAATCATACGGCCTATATCATTTTTACTTCCGGTTCTACCGGTAGACCAAAAGGGGTGATGGTTGGGCAAACCGCCATCGTTAACCGTCTGCTGTGGATGCAAAATCACTATCCGCTGACCGCCGATGATGTGGTGGCGCAAAAAACGCCGTGCAGCTTTGACGTCTCGGTATGGGAGTTTTTCTGGCCATTTATTGCCGGAGCAAAGCTGGTAATGGCAGAGCCTGAGGCGCACCGCGACCCGCTGGCGATGCAGCAGTTCTTTGCCCAATATGGGGTGACGACCACGCACTTTGTTCCCTCTATGTTGGCTGCTTTTGTCGCTTCACTGACGCCGGAAACCGCGCGGGAGAGTTGTGCCTCGCTGAAACGGGTATTTTGCAGCGGCGAAGCCTTGCCAGCAGATTTATGCCGCGAGTGGGAACAGTTAACTCATGCGCCACTGCACAATTTGTACGGACCAACGGAAGCTGCGGTCGATGTGAGCTGGTATCCGGCCTGGGGAGAAGACCTCGCTGCCATAACTGGCAACAGCGTACCGATTGGCTATCCGGTATGGAATACCGGTTTACGTATCCTGGATGCCATGATGCGCCCGGTGCCTTTCGGCGTGGCTGGTGACTTATACCTGACGGGGATCCAACTGGCGCAAGGTTATCTGGGCCGTCCGGATCTGACCGCAAGCCGCTTTATCGCCGATCCGTTTAACGTTGGTGAACGTATGTATCGTACCGGAGATGTGGCGCGCTGGCTGGAAAATGGCGCGGTGGAATACCTCGGGCGCAGCGATGACCAGCTAAAAATTCGTGGACAGCGCATTGAGCTCGGTGAGATTGACCGGGTGATGCAGCAGTTGCCTGATGTCGAGCATGTCGTTGCCCATGCCTGCGTATTCAACCAGGCGGCAGCGACAGGCGGCGATGCGCGTCAACTGGTGGGGTATCTGGTGTCACAATCGGGTTTACCGCTGGATACGTCAGCGTTGCGGGAAAAGCTGCGTGAAAAACTGCCTGCGCATATGGTGCCGACAGTATTGTTGCAACTGGCGGAGCTGCCGCTTAGCGCGAACGGTAAACTGGATCGTAAAGCGCTGCCGATGCCTCAGTTGACGTCGCGTGTTTCCGGGCGCGCACTGCGAGCAGGGACTGAAACCATCATCGCGCAGTCTTTTGCGGCTTTGCTGAATTGCGAGGTGAATGACGTGGCGGCAGACTTCTTTGCGCTTGGCGGACATTCGCTGCTGGCGATGAAGTTGGCAGCACAGTTGAGCCGGGTTTTTGAGCGTCAGGTGACGCCGGGGCAGATTATGGTGGCCTCTACCGTTGAACAACTGAGCGCTCTGTTGGAGAGCACTGATGATGAACAGTCACAGCGTCTGGGATTTGAGGCACTGCTGCCGCTGCGTGAAAGTCACGGCCCAACGCTGTTCTGTTTCCATCCGGCGTCGGGTTTTGCCTGGCAGTTTAGCGTGCTGTCGCGATATCTCAGCCCGCAGTGGTCGATTATAGGTATTCAGTCGCCACGACCGGATGGGCCTATGCAGACGGCGGAAAACCTCGACGCGGTATGCGAACATCATCTGGCAACGTTGCTCAGTCAACAGCCTCACGGACCTTACTATTTATTAGGTTATTCGCTGGGCGGCACGCTGGCACAGGGGATCGCCGCGCGCTTACATGCCAGAGGAGAGACGGTTGCATTCCTCGGGCTGTTGGATACCTGGCCGCCGGAAACGCAAAACTGGCAAGAAAAAGAGGCTAATGGGTTGGATCCAGCGGTACTGGCGGAGATCGAGCGTGAACGCGAAGCGTTTCTGGCGGCGCAGCAGGGGAATGCGTCAGAGGCTTTATTTAACGCAATCGAAGGCAACTACGCCGATGCGGTTCGCCTGCTTACCACGGCGCACAGCGTGCCGTTTGCAGGTCACGCCACGCTTTTCGTCGCTGAGCGCACGTTAGTACCGGGTGTGAGTCCTGAGCGCAGTTGGTCGCCGTGGATATCCAGTCTGGATGTTTACCGCCAGGATTGCGCGCATGTTGATATTATTTCCCCCACCGCATTTGAGGTGATAGGACCTGTAATAAATACACTGATTAATAAATCTGTGTAACAAGACGAATATTGCTATCGCGGTGATCGAACAATTCCATAATGTAAAAAATATGTTATGGAATTGTTCTTCTTTGTGCGGTGCAAGGTGATGAAAGGGGTGAATAAATTCCGAATATAATTTTTGGTAGGGCGACAAGCACAAAGAATGTTTCGGATAATTCTGACTAGCTGGTAGACTTCTCCCACAGGAATGTTTTTCTTTTAGGAAAGTTTTCAGGTCACGCAACATGTCATCATTAAATATAAAGCAAGATAACGTTTCGGAATTTACTGGGTATCCTCAGCCAACGGCAAACGCAAATGAAATCGATTTAGTGAATCTAATCGAAATCTTATGGCGTGCAAGAACGAAAATTATAGCGACCGTTTTCGCCTTTGCCTGTGTGGGTATTCTGGTCTCTTTTCTGCTGCCACAAAAATGGACCAGTCAGGCCATCGTGACGCCGGCGGAAGCGGTTCAATGGCAGGGACTCGAGAATACGCTGACCAAATTGCGCGTGCTGGATATGGATATTAGCGTTAGCCGTGGTGATGTGTTTAACCTGTTTATCAAAAAATTCCAGTCGCCTTCATTGTTAGAAGAGTATCTGCGCTCTTCGCCTTACGTAATGGATCAATTGAAAGGTGCTGATATCGACGAAATGGAGTTGCATCAGGCAATTGTCAGGCTCAGTGAGAAAATGAAAGCGGTTGATACTAACCTGGGTAAGAAGAACGAAACTTCGCTGTATACCGCATGGACACTGAGTTTTACCGCACCTCAGGCCGAAGAAGCCCAGTCAGTGCTGAAGGGATATATCCAGTATATTTCTGCCCTTGTGGTGAAAGAAACGCTGGAAGATATTCGCAATAAATTGTCCATCAAAACCAGTTATGAAAAAGAGAGACTGGAGATGGATCGCGTCAGGCTCAAAAACCAGCTGGAAGCAAATATCCAGCGACTGAACTACTCGCTGGAGATCGCCAATGCCGCCGGGATTAAAAAGCCGGTCTACAGTAATGGCCAGGCCGTGAAGGATGACCCCGATTTCTCTATTTCACTGGGTGCTGACGGCATCGAACGTAAATTAGAAATAGAAAAATCAGTAACGGATGTTGCTGAAATTAACGGTGAATTACGTAATCGCCAGTATCACGTTGAGCAACTGTTAGCGATGAATGTGGGTGACGTAACATTTACGCCGTTTAAATATCAACTCTCACCTTCGCTGCCGGTTAAAAAAGACGGTCCGGCTAAATCAATGATCGTTATTCTGGCCGCATTACTGGGGGGAATAGTGGCGTGTGGTGGCGTTCTGCTGAACTATGCCATGGTGTCGCGTAAGCAAAAAATGACGTTTATTGATCAGCAACTGGTGTGATGAATTGTCGTATGGCGGCAAGCTGGCCGCCATACTGTAACGCGTGTTATTTGTTGCGTCCAAGCGGCACCACCAACGGTGTTCCGGCAACCGGATCGTCGATAATCATACAGCGCAGTCCATAGATTTTTTCAATAAGCTGCGCGGTGACGATCTCCTTCGGTGCACCCTCGGCAATAATTTTTCCGTCACGCAGCGCGATCAGATGTGTTGCATAGCGACAGGCCTGATTCAGGTCGTGCAAAACGGCGGCCAGCGTGTAGCCTTTTTCCCGATTTAGCTCACTCAGCAGTTCCAGCAGATCGATCTGATGGCTGATATCCAGCCAGGTGGTGGGTTCATCGAGCAGCATAATCGACGTTTCCTGCGCCAGCACCATTGCAATCCATGCACGCTGACGTTGTCCGCCGGAAAGGGTATCCACACTTTGTGATGCCAGGTGGGTGATACCCGTCGCCTGCATGGCGTTTGAGACCGCAATTTCATCCTCTTGCCGCCAGCGGGTAAACAGCGGCTGGTGCGGGTAGCGTCCGCGGGCAACCAGCTCCTGTACCGTAATATCCCCCGGCGTGGTGGCGTTTTGCGCCAGCAAACCTATTCTACGGGCGACTTCTTTGCTGGCATAGTGCTGAATATGCTCGCCGTCGAGCCAGACCTTGCCGTGCGCGGGCGTCATCAGACGACTCAGCGTGCGCAGTAATGTTGATTTTCCGCAGCCGTTTGGCCCGATAATCGCGGTGAAATGGCCGTTGGGAATCGACACATTGAGGTTTTCCGCCACGGTAAATTTGCCATAACCCAGCGTTAACTGGTCGCCACGCAAACGGGCTACTGATTCGATCATTTTTTGCGGGACTCCTGAATTAACAAGACGATAAGATAAATACCGCCGAGGCTTACGGTAACAACGCCCACCGGAAGCTGATAAGGCATAAACAGCTGTTGGGCGCATAAATCCGCCATCAGCAACAGCAACGCGCCGCACAGCGCCGACAGGGTTAATCCCCAGCGCGATGTACCGCTTATACGTCGCGCGATATGCGGCGCGACAAGAGCAATAAACGAGATAGGACCGGCCAGCGCGGTGGCGGCAGCGGTTAGTACCACCGCAACCAGCATCATCATTAGACGTGAACGCTCAACGCTGACGCCAAGCGCACAGGCGCTGTCATCACCCATTTCCAGTAAGCGCATCCGGCGTACCAGCAGCGCGGCGCATACCAGCATGATGATAATCAGCGGGGCAGACGGCCAGGTTTTGGCCCAGGTCAGGCCATTGAGCGATCCGGCGTTCCACAGCCCAGCCGTCAGCGCGGTTTCTAATGATGCTTTCAGCAGCAGCCAGGTGTTGAACGCCACCAGCATGGCGCGAATGCCGATACCGATAATAATCAGCCGGAAGGTGTCGATACCATTGCGCCAGGCGAGCGCCCAGACCACCAGAGAAGTCAGGATCCCACCCAGCATGGCTGCCAGCGCGATAGCGGTGAGATGCTGTCCGAACAGCACCATTGCCACCAGCACACCGCTCCAGGCCCCGGTGTTGAAACCCATCACATCCGGGCTGCCCAGCGGGTTGCGCATCAGCGACTGGAATATTGCGCCGCTCACGCCGAGCGCTGCGCCAATCAATAGCGCCATGAGCACGCGTGGCAAACGCCATTCGGTCACCACCAGCGTAATACTGCGCGGCGCATCGCCGAGCAGGGCGGCAATAATTTGCTGGGTTTCCAGCGTAACAACGCCGCTACGCAGGCTCCACAAACCCATGACGAGACAACCTGCAATCAGCAGCAGGCTGCTGATTATCAGGCGGCGGGAGAGGTGCATCATGCGCCACCTCCGCGCGATTTACGGCGTACCAGAAAGATAAGCACCGGTGCACCGATAAACGCACTGACTACCGACACGCGCAGCTCGCCGGGGACAATCAGGCGACCGATTATATCGGCAATCAGTAACAGAGAAGGCGTTGCCAGTAGGGTTACGGGCAGTGACCAGCGGTGATCCGCCCCCACCAGCCAGCGTGCCATGTGCGGCATCATCAGGCCGATAAAGGCGATAGGACCGACAATCGCGGTCGCACTGCCGCACAGTACGGTAATAACCAGCAGGCCAATAAACTGCGTGCGAGCGACTTTACTGCCAAGCGCGGTAGCGGTGTCGCTGCCGAGGCTCAGGCTATTCAGGGCGCGACTGAGGAACAGTGCGACAGCCGCGGCAATCAGTACCGGTACCAGCACAACCTTCAGCGTTTGCAGGCTGCGGATATCCAGTGAACCGGCCTGCCAGAAACGCAGCTGATCGTAAACGTCCGGGTTGAGCAGGGCGATGCCGGTGGATAATCCTTCCAGCACCGCGCCCAGCGCAACGCCCGCCAGCGTCAGACGCACCGGGCTTAACTGCCCGCCGCCCTGACTGCCGGTAAAAGCTACGATCAGCGACGCAGCCAGCGCACCGCAAAAGGCCATCAGCAGCTGCTCTTGCGCAGAGGAAAAGCCGAACAGCGCTGCCCCCAGCACAATAGCGAAGCTGGCGCCGGAGTTGACACCCAGAATGCCGGGATCGGCGAGAGGGTTACGCGTGAGCGTTTGCATAAGTGCGCCAGCCAGGCCCAGCGCGCCACCGGCGAGCAGCCCCGCCAGCGTGCGCGGCAGGCGCGCGTCCAGCACGATGGTGCAATCAGCACTTTGACAACTGCCGGTGAGCGCATCCAGCACCACGGAGGCAGGTAGCGACTTGGCGCCAATAACCAGACTTAATACCGTGGTGAGAACAAGTAATAACAATAGTCCGGGCACGGCGAAGGCACGTGTCGCGGAAACAGAGCATGACATATCAACTTCCCTGATAATGATAGTAATTATCGTTATCGATCTTATTTGTATATGTTAGCATGTGCAGCCATCGAATGGATATTGAAAAAGTACCTGGTAAGGCTCTGTAATGAATCGACAATCCTGGCTGCTCAATCTCAGCCTGTTAAAGACCCACCCAGCATTTCGCGCTGTCTTCCTCGCCCGTTTTATTTCCATTGTCTCTCTGGGGCTACTCGGCGTGGCGGTTCCGGTACAGATCCAGATGATGACCCAGTCGACCTGGCAGGTGGGGTTGTCGGTGACGTTGACCGGTAGCGCAATGTTTATTGGCCTGATGGTGGGCGGAGTGCTGGCCGACCGCTATGAGCGTAAAAAAGTGATCCTGCTGGCGCGTGGAACCTGTGGTATTGGCTTTATTGGCCTGTGTCTGAATGCGCTGCTGCCCGAACCGTCGTTGCTGGCGATTTATCTGCTTGGCTTATGGGACGGTTTCTTTGCCTCTCTGGGCGTGACCGCATTGCTGGCTGCGACGCCAGCGCTGGTTGGGCGCGAGAATTTGATGCAGGCTGGGGCGATTACCATGCTGACGGTGCGTCTGGGATCGGTAATTTCACCGATGCTTGGCGGGGTGCTGCTCGCGACTGGCGGCGTGGCCTGGAACTACGGACTGGCGGCGGCGGGAACCTTCATTACCTTACTACCGTTGCTGAGCCTTCCTGCGTTGCCGCCTCCGCCGCAGCCGCGCGAGCATCCGCTGAAATCGCTGCTGGCGGCATTCCGCTTTCTGCTTGCCAGCCCGCTGATTGGCGGCATTGCGCTGCTCGGTGGTCTGTTAACCATGGCGAGCGCCGTGCGTGTGCTGTATCCGGCGTTGGCGATTAACTGGCACATGTCGAGTGCGCAAATTGGCCTGTTGTATGCGGCTATTCCGCTAGGGGCAGCCGTGGGCGCATTGACTAGCGGACAACTGGCGCACAGCGTTCGCCCGGGATTGATTATGCTGGCATCGACCGTGGCTTCATTTCTGGCTATCGGCTTGTTTGGTTTGATGCCCGTCTGGCAGCTTGGTGTGGTTTGTCTGGCGCTGTTTGGCTGGTTGAGCGCGGTCAGCTCTTTGTTGCAGTACACCCTGTTACAAACGCAGACGCCGGAAGCGATGCTCGGACGAATTAACGGTTTGTGGACGGCGCAAAACGTCACCGGCGATGCGATTGGCGCGGCGTTGTTAGGTGGTCTGGGCGCGATGATGACGCCGGTTGCTTCGGCAAGCGTGAGTGGATTCGGGCTGGTGATTGTCGGTCTGCTACTGCTGCTGTTGTTGGGAGAAGTACGCCGATTCCGGCAGGTCCCCGTGAATGTCTGATCGTGTTGTGCTCTAAGGTTGTAGGCCGGATAAGGCGTGAGCCGCATCCGGCGCTGACCATTAAAAGAGAGCTGACAGACGTTGCAGCAGCAGCGTGGCGCTGTAGTAGTCGAGACGGAAGGTTTCCGTACCCAGGGCGTAAACGCGTTTATTCTGCACGGCTGGCAGATGCGCCAGAAGCGGATTGGCGTAAATAGCGTCGGCATCTTTGCTGTCGCCAGCAAACAGGAACAGCGCTTCGCCGTTCAGGCCTGCCGCCAGGTTCTCACCGCCAAGCTGGATGATATCGTGGCGTTTGCCCTGACTCTGGCTGGTGTGCAAGTTGGCAGGCAGCGTTGCCAGCGTGAACCCTAACTGCTCCATCAGCTTGCCTTGCGCTGACTCAGGCGTCCACAGGTTGGCGCTGTGCGCCGCTGCGGTATATACCAGCGCGCTGACCGGCTGTGGTGGCAGGGTAATATGTTGCTTAACCGCCTGAAGTTGCTTATCAAACTCGGCAATTCGCGCAACTGCCTGTTGCTCCTGACCGGTAATTTCACCTAACTGGGTCAGCAGCGACTGCCAGCTTTTATCGTCGTAATTAATGATGAGCGTTGGCGCAATGGTGGACAGCTGATCGTATAGCGCGAGGGCAGAATCTCCCCCAGTGGCGCTTACGAGAATCAGATCCGGCATTTGAGCTGCGACGGCTTCGGCGCTCGGTTCGCCGATATACAGGCGGCTCAGTTTGCGTTCTTTTGCCACTTCGCTCCACTGGCGTAAAAAGCCCTGCGCATCGCCGATGCGATTGTTCGGAGTAGTGGCACCGCTGGCAATGACCGGGGCATCAATCGCCAGCAGCGAGCCGGTGAGGGTCACGCTGGTGGATACAATTCGCTGCGGCTTATGCTCAAGCGTATGCGTGCCGCGGCTGTCAGTAACCTGACGCGGCCAGTCGGCGGCGTGACCTGAAGAAATTCCTGAAAGAGATAAACCTGCCAGTAAGAGCACGGTGCGGCAAAAAGAGGGGAGACTCACGAATCGGCTTCCTGTTATCAGTATAAGTAATGCTTCTCATTTTCATTGTTAGCGAGCAAGGATGCAAGCCAAAGTCGCACATTGTGCTACCACAAGAGTTGACATACCGCCGCTTTACTTTTAGGTTAGCGACCGAAAATATAAATGATAATCATTATTAGAGCCTTTATCATTTTTGGAGGATGATATGGATACGTCACTGGCCGAGGAAAAAACGCAGACTATGCCGACGCTCGCTCCCGACAGTTTTTTCTTTATGTCGCCGTACCGTAGTTTTACGACGTCAGGATGCTTCGCCCGCTATGCGGAACCGGCAATTGATGGCGATTCGCCAGACAGCCCTTTCCAACAAAAAATGAACGCACTGTTTGCTGATGCCAAATCGCAAGGCATCGCGAACCCTGTCATGGTCGGGGCGATTCCCTTTGATACCCGCCAGCCATCATCGCTGTTTATTCCCCAATCATGGCAGAGCTTCTCTCGTACGGCGAAGCAGCAATCATCACGTTACTTTACCGCGCATCAGTCGCTGAACGTCGTTGAACGTAAATCGATCCCGGAACAGGACTTTTTTGAAGATATGGTCGCCCGGGCGGCTGCGCTGACGTCCACTCCGGAAGTCGACAAAGTGGTGTTGTCACGCCTGATCGATATCACCGCCGATGCCAACATTGACAGCGGTGCGCTGCTGGAGCGTCTGGTGGCGCAAAACCCGGCGAGCTACAACTTCCATGTACCGATTGAAGACGGCGGCGTATTGATTGGTGCCAGCCCGGAACTGTTACTGCGCAAAGAAGGCGATCGTTTCAGTTCTCTGCCGCTGGCGGGCTCTGCACGTCGTCAGCCTGATGATGTGCTGGATCGCGAAGCAGGGATCCGCCTGCTGGCGTCTGAGAAGGACCGCCACGAGCACGAACTGGTGACGCAAGCGATGAAAACGGTATTGCGCGATCGCAGCCGTGAACTGCAACTGCCTTCTTCTCCGCAGCTGGTTACCACGCCGACGCTCTGGCACCTCGGCACGCCGTTTGAAGGTAAAGCTAACCCGCAGGAAAACGCCCTGACGCTGGCGTGCCTACTGCATCCGACGCCTGCGCTGAGCGGCTTCCCACATCAGGTTGCGCGCAAGCTTATCGCCGAGCTGGAGCCGTTCGATCGCGAATTGTTCGGTGGCATTGTTGGCTGGTGTGATGCCGAAGGTAACGGTGAGTGGGTAGTGACGATCCGCTGTGCGAAGCTGCTGCGCAATCAGGTACGTTTCTTTGCCGGAGCAGGAATTGTTCCAGCCTCTTCCCCGGTTGCGGAATGGCGCGAAACGGGGGCTAAGCTCTCCACGATGTTGAATGTTTTTGGACTGCACTAAGAGCCTTGTGGACTGGTTTTAAGGAGCAATAATGAGTATTCCTTTCACCCGCTGGCCGGAAGAGTTTGCCCGCCGCTATCGTGAAAAAGGTTACTGGCAGGATTTGCCGCTGACCGACATTCTGACCCGTCACGCCGACAGCGAGCATACGGCGGTAATTGATGGTGAACGCCATCTGAGCTATCGCCAACTGAATCAGGCTGCTGACAATCTTGCCTGCAGTTTGCGTCGCCAGGGGATCAAACCCGGCGAAACCGCGCTAGTACAACTGGGCAATGTGGCTGAGCTGTATATCACCTTCTTTGCGCTGCTCAAGCTGGGCGTAGCTCCGGTGCTGGCGCTGTTCAGCCATCAGCGTAACGAACTTAACGCCTATGCCAAACAGATTGAGCCGGCACTGCTGATTGCCGATCGCCAGCATACGCTGTTTAGCGGCGACGATTTTCTTAACGCTTTTGTGGCCGAACACAATTCAGTGCGCGTGGTGCAACTGCGCAACGATGAAGGTGAACATAATCTGCAAACGGCGATAAACCAGCCTGCGACAGATTTTACTGCTACGCCATCGCCTGCTGATGAGGTGGCGTACTTCCAGCTTTCTGGGGGGACGACCGGGACGCCAAAGCTGATTCCTCGCACTCATAACGATTACTACTACAGCGTGCGTCGCAGCAATGAGATTTGCCGCTTCACCGGGGAAACGCGTTATTTATGCGCAATCCCGGCGGCGCATAACTACGCCATGAGTTCGCCAGGCGCGCTGGGCGTATTCCTGGCCGGTGGCACTGTAGTGCTGGCGGCTGACCCGAGTGCCACTCTGTGTTTCCCGCTGATTGAACAGCATCAGGTTAACGTCACGGCGCTGGTGCCACCTGCGGTGAGCCTGTGGTTGCAGGCGATTGCGGAGTGGGGCAGCAATGCGCAACTGGCTTCGCTGAAACTGCTTCAGGTCGGTGGCGCGAGACTTTCCGCCACGCTTGCGGCACGTATTCCAGCCGAGATTGGCTGCCAGTTGCAGCAGGTCTTCGGCATGGCGGAAGGGCTGGTGAACTACACCCGTCTGGACGACAGTCCTGAGCGCATCATCAATACCCAGGGTCGCCCGATGTGTCCCGATGATGAAGTCTGGGTAGCAGACGCTGACGGCAACCCCTTAGCCCAGGGAGAGACCGGACGCCTGATGACGCGTGGTCCGTACACCTTCCGCGGTTATTTCAAAAGTCCTGAGCATAATGCCAGCGCCTTTGACGCCAACGGCTTTTACTGTTCCGGCGATCTGATCGCTATCGATCCGGATGGTTACATCACCGTTCAGGGGCGTGAAAAGGATCAGATCAATCGCGGCGGGGAGAAGATCGCCGCTGAAGAGATTGAAAACCTGCTACTGCGCCATCCAATGGTGATCCATGCCGCGCTGGTCAGTATGGATGACGAACTGATGGGCGAGAAAAGCTGTGCCTGGCTGGTGGTGAAAGAGCCGCTGCGCGCGGTGCAGGTGCGCCGTTTTCTACGCGAACAGGGCATAGCGGAATTCAAATTACCCGATCGTGTTGAGTGCGTTGAGTCATTACCGCTGACTCCAGTGGGGAAGGTAGATAAAAAACAATTACGTCAGTGGCTGGCATCACGTTCACTGGCCTGAAGGAGAAATAGAAATGGCAATTCCTAAACTGCAGGCTTATGCGCTACCAACGGCGCTCGATGTTCCGGTGAACAAAGTCGACTGGGCATTTGACCCTGAACGCGCCGCGCTGCTGATCCACGACATGCAGGATTATTTTATCGGCTTTTGGGGCGATAACTGCCCGATGATGGAGCAGGTCGTCGCGAACATCGCCGCGCTGCGCCAGTACTGCAAAGAGCATAACATTCCGGTGTATTACACCGCTCAGCCGAAAGAACAGAGTGATGAAGACCGCGCTCTGCTCAATGATATGTGGGGACCGGGCCTGACGCGTTCCCCGGAACAACAAAAGATCGTTGAGGCGCTGGCGCCGGATGAAGCGGATACCATTCTGGTGAAATGGCGTTATAGCGCATTTCATCGTTCCCCGCTGGAACAGATGCTCAAGGAAACCGGGCGTAATCAACTGATCATTACCGGGGTGTATGCGCATATCGGCTGTATGACCACCGCAACGGACGCCTTCATGCGTGACATCAAGCCGTTTATGGTTGCCGATGCGCTGGCGGACTTTAGCCGTGACGAACACCTGATGTCGCTGAAATACGTGGCGGGACGTTCCGGGCGTGTGGTAATGACCCAGGAATTATTGCCGACACCGGTCCCGACCAGTAAAGATGCGTTGCGCAGCGTTATTCTGCCGTTGCTGGATGAGTCTGAAGAGCCGATGGATGACGAAAACCTGATCGACTACGGGCTGGATTCCGTGCGCATGATGGCGCTGGCGGCGCGCTGGCGTAAGGTTCATGGTGACATTGATTTCGTGATGCTGGCGAAAAAACCGACCATTGACGCATGGTGGGCGCTGCTCTCCCGCGAGGTGAAGTAATGGCTGGATTTGATTTTGCCGGGAAAACCGTCTGGGTAACCGGCGCGGGTAAAGGGATTGGCTACACCACGGCGCTGGCGTTTGCGAATGCTGGCGCTGAGGTGACAGGATTCGATCGCGAATTTCCTCAGGATAACTACCCGTTTGCGACCGAAGTGCTGGATGTGGCGAATGCCGGACAGGTAGCTGAAGTGTGCCAGCGCGTCCTCAAAGCGCGCGAGCGTTTGGATGTGTTGGTCAATGCCGCAGGTATTTTGCGTATGGGGGCCACCGATGCGTTGAGCGTTGAGGAGTGGCAGCAGACGTTTGCGGTTAACGTTGGTGGGGCGTTCAATCTGTTTCAGCAGACGATGGCGCAGTTTCGTCGCCAGCAGGGCGGGGCGATCGTGACCGTCGCGTCGGATGCGGCGCACACGCCGCGTATCGGCATGAGTGCTTACGGTGCGTCAAAGGCCGCGTTGAAAAGTCTGGCGCTGACCGTCGGACTTGAATTGGCGGGTAGCGGTGTGCGCTGTAATGTGGTGTCGCCAGGCTCGACCGACACCGATATGCAGCGCACGCTGTGGGTTAGCGATGACGCGGAGCAACAGCGTATTCGTGGATTTGGCGAGCAGTTTAAGCTCGGGATTCCGCTGGGGAAAATCGCCCGGCCGCAAGAGATCACCAACACTATTTTATTCCTCGCCTCCGATCTGGCCAGCCACATTACGTTACAGGATATCGTGGTGGACGGCGGTTCCACGCTGGGGGCATGACGATGATCTGGAAGCGTCATTTAACGCTGGATGAACTCAATGCCACCAGTCAGAACACGATGGTGGCGCATTTAGGCATGGTCTACACCCGTCTGGGGGATGATGTGCTGGAAGCCGAAATGCCGGTGGATAGCCGCACGCATCAGCCATTTGGCCTGCTGCACGGCGGCGCATCCGCGGCCCTGGCGGAAACGCTGGGTTCGATGGCAGGTTATCTGATGACCCGCGACGGGCAGTGCGTGGTGGGGACGGAACTCAACGCCACGCATCATCGGGCGGTATCGCAGGGGAAAGTGCGCGGCGTTTGTCAGCCGCTGCACCTTGGGCGTCAAAATCAAAGCTGGGAAATTGTTATCTTTGATGAGCAGGGGCGACGCTGTTGCACCTGCCGCTTAGGCACTGCGGTGATGGGGTGAAAGTTAAGCGCGCCGTTCAGGCGCGCTTCGTTACTCACTTACCAGCTATAGCGCAGATTAAGACTACCATTGAGGTCCTGATAATCATTGTTCCCTATCTGACCTGCGGCCTGGGCGCTGATACTCCATTGACTATTGAGATTAGCCTGAATCCCTACTTTTAGTTCGCTGCGATCCGCTGGTAGATCCTGTTTTACCGTTGCGTTATCAAATGATACGGCCAGATTGTCAGAGGTGTGCAGCCAGTTAATCTCAGCGAATGGTCGGACGGTAGCATCATCGAACGAAAGCTGGCTATCAATCCGCAGACCAAGACGTGTGGTCCAACTATCACCGTTTTGCCCATCTATGTGTGTACCGTTTGTCTCAACGCTATCTGCCTGGTAGCGTTGCCAGATAACCTGCGCCTGAGGCGTGAGGCTTACTGTGTTAGCGCTGCTCATATTAATGTCGTAGCGATAACCGCTTTCCAGCGAAATCGCGTGAGCCAGGGAGTCGTAATGCGTTGAACCGACATTGCCATTCTCGACGCTGTTATTGTAGAAACCATACTGATACCACGTATCAACATACCAGCCGCGATGTTGCCGGGCATCAGAGAACCAGGTGGCATACGCGCCAAGATTGTAACCGTCGATATCGCCTGTGGCTGTAAACTGACTGCCATCCGCGCCGCGATTTCCGGTGCTGTCGGTACTGCCGTCAAGGTAACTGACCATCAGGCCAAACGTGATGCTTTGCTGATCATCGCGCCAGGTCGCAATGTCGCTGCCAAGCTGAAACTGGGTGTAATCGCTGTCCATGCCGATATTGCCGTTTACCGCAGATGTGTCCGTTTTTCCGCCTTTCATTCGCGCCCAGACGCTTCCTTCGGCCGAGCGGTACTGGCTCCCTTCACGATCGAACAGCGTTTGCATCTGCAGGCTACGCGCCAGCCACTGGTTGCCCAGATAAGCGCCTATATCGGCGCGATATTGTGGATTTGATGGGGTAACGTCGCTACTGCCGTCATCAGGATCAACTGGCGTCACGTCGCTGCCGCCGTCGTCAGGATCGACTGGTGTAACGTCATCATCCGGGTTGTCAGGCGTTTCTGCTTTGGAACGCAAATACCAGCTTTCGTTATCTTCATACAGACGATACTCATACAGCCCGATTTGAATCTGATTGCCAAGATAAAACGCGTTATCTGATGACACCCCACCGACGTCAACAATCTCGATACCTTGATCGGTATATGCACCCACGCCATCCACATTATTGATGTAGAGCGTGGTGCTGCCGTTAACATTACCCGAGACAATGAGCTGGTCGGTTGGTGAATTATCATCGCCTAAACTGGCGTTAAGTGAGAGCTGACCGCCGTTACCCGTGTAGTCGCCGTTGATGATTAATGCATTCCCGGGAGTCGTGCTACTGCTGCGGATTACACCTTGATTGGTTACGTTACCATTAACGATAAACTGGCTGTCTGGCGTTGTGCTATCACCAAAACTTAGCAGGCCGATGTTGTTCACCGCGCCGTTGATTACCCCGTTGCCGCCGAGGGTGGCTCCGGCTTTGACATTGACGCTCTGCTTGCTGCCTTCAGCGCCGATAACGCCCGATTCAGTTAACCACAGCGTTCCCTGCTGAATGTCTGTGGTTCCGCTCCAGGTATTCTTTGCGGTAAGGGTGAGCGTACCATCTCCTTTTTTGGTCAAACTTTTACCGTCCCATCCTGTGGTAGCGTTGGATGAGGTATCTTCCAGTAACCTATTGACGGTAAATGTCTGGCCCGCGTCCAGGGTGAACGTACCGTGTGCAGGCGTAGAAGCCGCGGCGGAGTCTCCGGCGTACCAACTGAGCCCCACGCCCAATTCATATTGGGTATTATCAAGGGCGTTAACCTGACCAGAAATCGCGATATAGTCGGGCAGGGTATCCGGATCGGTTGAGATCGAAGCGAAATCGCTCACGATTGCGGAGTCGGCATCAATTAGCGTAACCTTGTCGATGTCTGCCAGTTGATTGTCTGAGGTCAGCGCGTTGAGATCCAGCGTATTACCCGAATTGCTAACATGTAGATCGCCGCCAGGATTAACCTGTCCGCCGGTAATTAGCGGGTTAGCGGACCGACTGGCCAGCGCCGCGGCGCTTAAATCGACGCTGAGAATACTGCTTTCTTTCAGCGTGACCTCGTCAGCATGCAAGGTGCTGTAAGTTCCGGCTGTGTGGTCTGCCGCCAGCTCAAGGGTTCCGGCGTTGGTCAGTGTCGTGAGGGTGGAGTCATCTGTTACCCGCCACTGGCTCTGGTCCGCAAGGTTAAGATTGAGGATGGAATCAATACCCTGATCGTTGAAGCTTTCATTAACCGAGGTTGCCCCGGCGAAATAAGAACCCGCGTCCATGCTGAGGTTGATATATCCCCAACCGCTGTTAATGATGTCGCCGGTAATTGTCATTTTCCCTGAGCCATTTACCGTCCCGCCAGGTAGAACATACCCGCCCGAGGTGACTTTCGGATTCCAGATGGCAACGCCGCCGTTGGCGATGATGGTGGTATCGCCCGTCAGATTCACAATTCCGCCTTGTTGCACTACCACACCGTAACCACTGCCGTTAGCGCCGCTCATATCAATCGTCAGATTTTAAGCATTGATTATGCCGGCGTGAGTGAAATCTCCGCTGCCAATAGCCCAAAGGCCGTAGGGATTACTACCGCTCATGATGATATCGGTATTGGATAGATTGATGGTCGCGCCGCTATACTGGGCTGAAGCTCCGTAGCCGTTCACCGCGTAGATAGTGTTACGCTGCTCTGCGGAACCGTTGACATTTATGGTTGTCGGGGCGTTGTGGGGCGTGTTGGCCACAATACCGTTGGTCGTGTGGCTTGTAGTATTTCTTCCATCAATGGTGCTGCCTTCGCCAATATTGGCGACGGTGGCATGCATGCTGCTGATTAGTGTAAGGGCAGTGGACTGCGCGGTCGTGACGGTCAGATTATTGGCATTGAATTCACCGTATCCTCGGCCGGTCAGGTAAATTGTTGATGCAGTCCCGTTTGCGCTGATGGAGCTGTCTGATCCTAAATCAACCACACCACCTTCTATTCGAAGCCCTTCCGTCTTCTGGCCTGTGACGTCAATGGTGAGATTGTTGGCCTTCACTGTTCCGATGGCATCATCTTTGGTGGTTGCCGAATAATCCTCAACAACCATCCCGTACCCTTCGGAGAAACCGTGCACGGTAATGGTGGAATCATTGCCAAAATCCACATTGCCGCTGATGTCCGCGCCCGTCCCTTTTGCGCGCTCGGTAGAGGTTGTGGTAAGGGTGATATCAAGGCTATCTGCCGTAAAATGACTTTGTGCACCAGAAAGGAGCCCATATACCGTACCTCCAGAGGATGAGAGTGAAATTGCGCTATTCTCGCCCAGGTTAATCTGGCTGTTTTGTCCCGTCTGAATACCATAAATAATGGTACCTGTTCCTGCCTCTGAGGCGGTGAAATCAACGTTTAGCCCGTTCGCGTTGAGTAAGGTGTTTTCCCCGAGATAGAGCGCACTTCCACCAGCTGTTCCGCTTACTAATTCAATGCGGGTGTCATCACCCAAATTGAGCGTTGTACCGCTTGTCCAGTATGTGTCGATACCAATAGCTTTACCTGTGGCGCCGCTGATGACGTTAACTAATCCACCATCCATGGTTAACGTATTATTGTCATCATAAAAATAGACACCAGTCGCATTACCATTCTGGGAATCGGTAATGATGTTACTATTGCTGCCGAAGTTCAGAGTGGCATTTTTTGTATGAACGTTAATTCCGTAAGCATCTTTTTTACTGATGGTGTTAATTGATATATTCTCTGCGTTTATATTTGTATCTGGACTGGTGTTGTTAATATATAGACCCGCGGTTGATGCTGATTTTGCAGTTCCTGTATCCGTAACGTTAATCTGTGTACCGTTACCTAAATTATTACTGGCGCTGTTATCAAGCTTCACGCCAATAGAACCGCTATCACCGGTAACGTGAATGGTGGCTTTACCATTAATCTGTACGCCTTGCCCACCTGAGGACAGGCTTTCGATACCGGTGGTGCCATCGACAGACGTCACTGTATCGCCATCATTTAAGTTGATGGTTTCACCGCTAAGCGGGCCGTAATCACTGGCATGTACGCAGTTTGCTGTTAGTCCAATAGCCGATAACACCAGGCCCGCAACGGTTGCGCGAACCCGATGATCGCCCTGTGAGAGTTCGGAAGTCACTACAAACATATTTTTGGCGACATTCCAGACGATGCGATAGCATTTATTCATAATTTATTTCCATATATGGCCATCCTGAACAATCTGGCGCTGATAAATTTCTGCTGAATTAATTTCGTTTTTATGTGGGGATTTTGTCATTAAAACTGGAGGTGTGGATATATTCTTTACTTTGAACTTTGTGATTAAAATAAAATAAAGCACTAACTGCATAAAAAGTCAGGATAATCTGAAGTCCTAAGTTTAATAACTGTATTAGCTGAGAAAGTCAGAGGTATATTTTTAGTAAATTCCATTATTATTAATAATAAAGAATATTAAGCGACAAGATCGGCATCATGCCGGGGGGATCTGAACAAAACATAGAGAGGTTGGCACGTAGCGCGCAATTGTTTCAGTTGTCGCTGCGTTGAAAGTGATCAAGTTAACAATACAATGTAAATACTCAGTGAAAGTTCGGGTTTGCATGGTTGTCAGGTTGTTAAATTCAGAAAAGATGTTATAGAAACAAAATGTAACATCTCTCTGGATCGGACAACGGATAACAACTATGAACAAATCAGGGAAGTACCTCGTCTGGACAGTGCTCTCCGTTATGGGAGCATTTGCCCTCGGCTATATCGCATTAAATCGTGGTGAACAGATCAACGCGTTGTGGATAGTCGTGGCGTCGGTCTGTGTCTACCTTATCGCTTATCGTTTCTACGGCCTGTACATCGCGAAAAATGTACTGGCGCTTGACCCGACGCGTATGACGCCAGCCGTGCGCCATAACGACGGTCTGGATTATGTTCCCACCGATAAAAAAGTGCTGTTTGGTCACCATTTTGCGGCAATTGCCGGAGCGGGTCCGTTAGTTGGACCGGTGCTGGCGGCGCAAATGGGCTATCTGCCGGGGATGATCTGGCTGCTCGCCGGGGTGGTACTGGCGGGTGCGGTGCAGGACTTCATGGTGCTGTTTGTTTCTACCCGTCGCGATGGTCGTTCCCTTGGCGAACTGGTGAAAGAAGAGATGGGCCCAACGGCGGGCGTTATTGCGCTGGTGGCCTGTTTTATGATCATGGTGATTATTCTCGCGGTACTGGCGATGATCGTCGTGAAAGCGCTGACCCACAGTCCGTGGGGAACCTACACCGTGGCGTTCACCATCCCGCTGGCGATCTTCATGGGGATTTATCTGCGCTATCTGCGCCCGGGCCGCATTGGCGAAGTGTCGGTCATCGGTCTGGTGTTCCTGGTGTTTGCCATTATTTCCGGCGGCTGGGTGGCTGAAAGCCCGACCTGGGCACCGTACTTTGACTTTACCGGCGTACAGCTGACGTGGATGCTGGTGGGCTACGGTTTTGTTGCCGCCGTCCTGCCGGTGTGGCTGCTGCTGGCCCCGCGTGATTACCTCTCTACCTTTCTGAAAATCGGCACCATTGTTGGTCTGGCGGTAGGGATTTTGATCATGCGTCCGACGCTGACCATGCCTGCGCTGACCAAGTTTGTTGACGGTACTGGCCCGGTCTGGACCGGTAACTTGTTCCCGTTCCTGTTTATTACCATTGCCTGTGGTGCGGTATCTGGCTTCCATGCGCTGATCTCCTCCGGTACCACGCCGAAGATGCTGGCGAATGAAGGGCAGGCCTGCTTTATCGGCTACGGCGGAATGCTGATGGAATCCTTTGTCGCCATTATGGCGCTGGTTTCCGCGTGCATCATCGATCCGGGCGTGTACTTTGCGATGAACAGCCCGATGGCGGTGCTGGCTCCTGCGGGGACGGTGGACGTAGTGGCTTCTGCGGCACAGGTAGTCAGCAGTTGGGGCTTTGCCATTACGCCAGACACCCTGCATCAAATCGCCAATGAAGTGGGTGAGCAATCCATCATCTCTCGCGCAGGTGGTGCGCCTACGCTGGCCGTCGGGATGGCGTACATTCTGCACGGCGCGCTGGGCGGCATGATGGATGTGGCGTTCTGGTATCACTTCGCCATTCTGTTTGAAGCGTTGTTTATTCTGACGGCGGTAGATGCCGGTACACGCGCCGCGCGCTTTATGCTGCAGGACTTGCTGGGCGTGGTATCACCGAGCCTGAAACGTACCGATTCGCTGCCTGCAAACCTGCTGGCTACAGCGCTGTGTGTGCTGGCCTGGGGTTACTTCTTACACCAGGGCGTGGTGGATCCTCTGGGAGGTATCAATACCCTGTGGCCGCTGTTTGGTATCGCTAACCAGATGCTGGCCGGTATGGCGTTGATGCTCTGTGCTGTGGTGCTGTTCAAGATGAAACGCCAGCGCTACGCATGGGTGGCGCTGGTGCCAACGGCCTGGCTGCTGATTTGTACCCTGACCGCTGGCTGGCAGAAAGCGTTTAGCCCGGATGCGAAAATCGGCTTCCTGGCTATCGCCAACAAGTTCCAGGCGATGATCGACAGCGGTAACATTCCGGCGCAGTACACCCAGTCGCAGTTGACGCAACTGGTGTTTAACAACCGCCTGGATGCGGGTCTCACCATCTTCTTCATGGTCGTCGTTGTGGTGTTGGGTCTGTTCTCCATCAAAACTGCGCTGGCAGCATTGAAAGAGGACAAACCAACTTCGAAAGAGACACCGTACGAGCCGATGCCTGAGAATGTCGAAGAGATCGTGGCGCAGGCGAAAGGTGCGCACTAATATTCTCTTGACCAACGAGCCCTCTCCTGAACGGGGAGGGCGTTTGTACGACAGGGAAACACTATGTTTGAAACACTCGCCAAAGCCGGGAAGTATTTAGGTCAAACCGCCCGATTAATGATAGGTGTGCCGGATTACGACAACTATGTTGAACATATGCGCGTCACGCATCCGGACCAGACGCCAATGACCTACGAAGAATTTTTCCGTGAGCGCCAGGATGCACGATATGGCGGGAAAGGTGGCGCGAAGTGCTGTTGATTTTTTGCCGGATGGCGCTGACGCTTATCCGGCCTACAACATCGTATTGGCGTAATTTGTCGTCGTAGGCCTGATAAGGCGAAGCCGTCATCAGGCAACCCGCACCATAATCACACCGTAAACGACTCTACCTTTTCGAATGCTGCGCGCAGTGTCTCCGGCGTTAACGTTACCGGCAGGGCGTGAATGGACTCCACCGGGCGCAGAGTGTGCGCAATCACTTTGTCGATTTCGGCGCGGTTATTGATGTCCACTTCCAGTTGAGCTAATCGGGTTGGCAGGTTGAATCGCTGATAAGCAGTAATTAACTGCGCCAGCACATCATCTTGTCCCAGCAGCGCGCTCTGCACCAGGATGCCGTACGCCACTTTGGTGCCGTGTAAAAACTTCTCAGTTTGTGGAAGGACGGTCAGGCCATTGTGAACAGAATGCGCCGCCGCCACGCGGGTGTAGCGCTCGCCCAGACCACCAACCATGCCGCCTCCGGCAATAATCGCATCCACCACATCGCAAAACGTGCGGCTTAGCGTGCCTTGTTGTTTGTCTGCCAGCGCCTGCTCGCTGCTTTCCAGCAGGACATCGCGGATGGTTTGCGCGGCTTGAATACCCAGACGTACTGTCAATGGCAGTGTTTCCGGCTGAGGTGCGAGCACGACGGCTTCATACCACTTTGCCAGCGTGTCGCCGATCCCCGCCAGTAAGTATTCTTCTGGCGCATTGAGAACGATCTCGGGTTCGACCAGCACGAGGAAATTCGCGTCAGCGAAAATTTCGAAATGTAGAGCCTGGCCCGCATCGTTATACCAGACGGAGAGTGGCGTCCAGGCAGCGCAGGTCGCCGCGATAGTAGGAATACCGACAAACGGCAGATCCAGACGACGGGCCAACGCTTTAGCGGTGTCGAGCAATGTACCGCCTCCCACGCCAATCACCACACTGCGATCCTCTCCCGACTCTTTTGCCAGTTGAGCAACATCGGTTTCGCTGCAATGTCCCGTAAACAGCAGGCGTTTAGCCTCGGCAAGATGAAAAGCCTCTGGCAGGTAAGGGCGGGCTGCATCGATGGCGCGTTCACCATAAACCCACACGGCGCGTGAAAGTTGGTCGGCAGAGAAAAAATCGTTGAGTCTTAACAGGCTGCCGGGATGGGAAAAATAGTTGGCCGGGCCGGTGACGACGCGAATTTCGGTATTACTCATGTTGTGTTGTCCTTTTGGCTGTCCTGTCCAGGCAGGTTATTATTATATAGACGTCTGAACGTCTTGATTGCCAAATACTAGCATCGTGCTATAGTGGCTTCAACCACAACATCACACGCTGGGATAACAATAATGAGTAATAACCCGCTGATTCCGCAAAGCAAACTGCCTAATCTGGGCACTACTATCTTCACGCAAATGAGTGCGCTGGCGCAGCAGCATCAGGCCATTAACCTCTCGCAGGGGTTTCCTGATTTTGACGGTCCACTCTTTTTGCAAGAGCGTCTGGCGTATCACGTCGCGCATGGCGCAAACCAGTATGCGCCGATGACGGGCGTGCAGCCGCTGCGCGAAGCTATCGCGGATAAAACGGCAGACCTGTACGGCTATAAACCTGACGCGAATAGTGAAGTGACCATCACGGCGGGAGCCACAGAAGCATTGTATGCCGCGATCACTGCGCTGGTGCGCCCTGGTGATGAGGTGATTTGTTTTGACCCGAGCTACGACAGCTATGCGCCTGCGGTTGAATTATCCGGCGGTGTGGTTAAACGTATCGCCCTGCAACCACCGTCTTTTCGCGTCGACTGGCAGGCGTTTGGTGCCTTACTCAGCGACCGTACCCGATTGGTTATCCTGAACACGCCGCATAACCCTTCTGCCACTGTGTGGCATCACGCCGATTTCGACGCGCTATGGCAGGCGATTAAAGAACGCGAGATCTTTGTCATCAGCGACGAAGTTTATGAGCATATCTGTTTCGCCAAACAGGGGCATGCCAGCGTGCTGGCACATTCAGAGCTGCGGGAACGCGCTATTGCTGTTTCATCGTTTGGTAAGACCTACCACATGACCGGCTGGAAGGTCGGATACTGCGTTGCGCCAGCCGCCATTAGCGCTGAGCTACGAAAAGTGCACCAGTATCTGACGTTTTCCGTTAACACGCCGGCTCAGCTCGCACTGGCGGATATGCTACGAGACGATCCGGCACACTATCGCGAACTGCCCGCGTTTTATCAGAAAAAACGCGACGTGTTGGTGAACGCGTTGCGTGACAGCCGACTGGAAATTCTGCCGTGTGAAGGCACGTACTTTTTACTGGTCGATTACAGCGCCGTTTCCTCGCTTAACGACGTGGAGTTTTGCCAGTGGCTGACCACTGAAGTGGGCGTTGCGGCAATCCCGCTGTCGGTGTTCTGCGCCGATCCTTTCCCGCATAAACTGATTCGCCTCTGTTTTGCCAAGCAAGAATCGACGCTGTTAGCGGCAGCCGAGCGTCTGGTTTCGCTGTAGCTATTTCACGGTCCAGGCTTTGGAGAATCGACGGTCGGCAAACAACGCTTGCAGGCCGTTGATTTGCTTCAGGCGTAACACCTCGTCGCTGTCCATACCAAGATCCTTGCCAATTCTTTCTTCACTCCATCCCAGTTGCGATAGCTCGCGGACAATCTCGGACATGGCGTGGATTTGATGACGCCCGCGAGCGCGGTTGTGGCGAATGGTTGCCGCCATTCGCTCATGGCGTTCGCGTTCTAAACAGGCAACCGGCAGATATCCTTTCAGCCTGGGCCTTAGTGAGGCTTTGGCTTTACCTAACTCGTGGCGGTGGAAACCGTCGACAATTTCGTATTCTTCAGCCGTTGAGTGAACCACTACAATGGGCTGCGTAAACCCGTCAGCCTCGAGGGACTTCAGCAGCAGCTTTTTCTCCGGTGGCGCAACGTTATTGGGGTTATAGTCATTGGGTGAAATATGATCATTTTTAACCCAAAGTACGCAATCTACGGGCTCCTCGCGGAAGGGACTGACGCTGTGTATTGCCTTTCTGAATTCATTTATGGCTTCAATTCTCTCTGGTTCTGATAAACCAGAAAGAAAGTCGAGGAGTTCCTGAGTTAATCGTTGTTGCATAAGAGTCCCCATTCCTGGCGTTTTGTTTTCATGCGCTCATTGTAACGTTGATAGTTTTTGGGTTTCGTTGGACTAAATGAGAGAGCCCGGCACCAATAGTCGTTATTCAGCAGGACCTTGCAGATACGCCGCCACGACGGAATATCCACTGAACCAATATCTCTTTCCTGGGTTTGTGGGATATTCTCCATGCCTTTTTTCTTATACCACTGTAAATAGACGGCGATTTTATTGCGGTAATGTTCAGCGGTCGTTTCCGGCATACTCTTCAATAACAGCATGGCGTATTCCTGCCAGCTTAAATGTTCGGGTTTTAATATTTTGCGGTGACCGTAAAAATGGTTGTCCTGACCAGCATATATCCCGCCACTTTTTACCCCGCTGACGCGGGAGCACATCATTGCCCAGCGTTCAGGCTCAATAACATGGTAAAGCCACAGCCCCTGGCGTTGTTCTGGCCCAAACGGTTCGCAGATACGCATGTATCGAGTGGGAACCCCCGCCTGATACATCAGGTTGTACAGGGGATTACAAGGGAGTCTTGATTTCGCAAACCACGTCCAGATGTCGGCGGTTTTCCAGTCATAAATGGGATAAATATACCAGGTATGCCCGCCGGGGGCGCTGGTGGTCCAGGGTTTATCATCGGCAAAACGCTGTTTTTTCGAGTTCGCAATGGCGACGAAGCGATTATATGACTCGTCGGCGCGGATCCCGACCATCATGGCTGCCGGTCGTTTCTGCGAAAACCAGTCAGCGAACTCACGAACAAATTGCTCGAAAGTCATACCGGGTTGGTAGAAAGAGAAATATTCGGGATCGGTTATGGCATCTGCGGGCGGTTGGCGCACCCATTGAGTGCCTGGTTCCCAGCATTGCCATTCAGGCTGAAATTGTGACAGTGAATTTTGCGTCGTCAGCGGCAATGCAACCCAATAAAATTCTTCGATGATATCGGAATAATTCTCACGTAGCGCCTGGACATAGTCGATAGTGCAGGAAAACTGAGCCTCCCAGTCGATAAATAAGACGTTTATTTTTTTCTGTAACTGGCGGGCAATGGCAGCGGTCAGATGTAACATCAACCCCGAATCTTTACCTCCAGAGAAAGAAACGCAGACACGCGGTAGATTCTCAAGCGTCCAGGTAATGCGTTCCTGAGCAGCTTCAAGAACATTCTGGTTTAACGGTATTTTATAAACAGACATATCACATCCATATCCGAGTTTTATTTTATACTAAAATAAATGCCTGCAATAAAGTATGCCAATCTTTAAAATAAGCAACGCCTAAAGAAATATTTGTAATGTAAATGTGTTTGCGTTTTATATTCCAAAAATGGATTTGTCATACTGTTGATGATGTGGGTTGTTGATTTTCAGATGTTATTGTATTGATATATTCTGCGAATTTTTTATTACTAAGTGAGGCACGGTTGTACATTAAGTATAATCTGATTGATGGGATTTTGAAATCTATATTGATTTCTTTTAAATTAAGTCTGGCAGCATGGAATTCATAACTAAGTTTTGGGATTATACCAATAATATCTGTACTGGAAATTACATTAATAATTGACGTCATAGAGTCGCTACTAAAGCCAGTTTTACGATTAGTTAGTAAGGCGTTGGCTTGTGCTTGATACTCTTTAATACCCTCTTCCTCTGTAAGATACAAAGTAAATTGTTCCTCCAATATTTGTGTAAGGGTAGCAGATTCATTCATTCTGGGGTGATTACTGCTACATGTTAAAACACACTCAATAGTTTTAAATAGCGTACATACAATAGACCTGTTATATACGGGAGCGGTAGTGATGATTAAATCTGCTTTCCTGTATGCGAGGATGTTCTCTGCAGTATCGGCAGTCATTATTATGTCGTGATGTTCAACTTCGACATTTGAATTTTGCCTTAGCGTATTGATTAACTCAATTACCCCTAAGTTAATAGTAATTTGCGGACTGTAAATGACAAATTTCTTCTTCAGGCTGGAACCGTGCATAATATTAATGGTTTGTTCCAGCGTATTCAGATTCTGCTCAAGGTGATGATGAAGGTTGATCCCGGTTACGGTAGGCGTGATGCCTTTACCTGAGCGAATAAACAGAGGGTCGTTAAATTGCGTACGCAGTCGCTGTAATGACTGGCTGACGGCTGAAGGCGTGATATACAGTGTTGCCGCAGCTTTACTGATGCTCAAATGTTGATAAATACATTCAAAAATTACCAACAGGTTAAGATCGAATTTTTTGAGGTCATAGAGGTTAGCCATGCATACCTTCCTGTGATGGTAATGTATAGGATAATTCAATTGTTGAATAATTTAAATTCTAATCATTCTTAGAATTTATGTTTATGGCTTAATGAATAATTAACTTAAACTAAAATAACACAGATTGCTTGATGGTTACGATAAAAATACATTTTAAAGAGTGATTGAAATGAGAACGATAACAATCACTCATTCTGTAACCTTTATTTATTCCCCATAATAATATTTAATTTTTCCTTATCGGGTAATCCCACTTCCTGTTGTAACGTATCGTCTTTGCTCATGTAGTAGATCGCGGGCGTCACATTAGCACCTAAATCATCCATGAGTTTTTGGTTGATATTCAGTACCTTCATCTGTTCAGGATGGACCGAAGTCGGGATTTCCAGCTTCATTTTCCCACCGGAGGCTTCATAGTCATGCCAGGTTTTAGCCGGATCTTTGGTTGCCAGAATTGCCGCAGCGGTGGCCGGGCTTTCGGGTTTTATGACGCCAACCAGTAATGTACGCAACTGAACTTTACCGGAATCTACCCATGGGCGCGCCTGCTGCCAGAACTGTTTGCAATAAGGACAGAAGGGATCGGCAAACACGTAGACGATGACCGGGGCCTCTTTTTTCCCGTCCAGAATCCACGACGCTTTTTCCATTCGCTGCCACATCTCACGTCCGGCAGGGGCATAGATCTCTTTTTCTATGAGCGCATTACTGAGGTTTTCGCCTTTTTCATTATACATGTAGCCGGAGATGGCATGTTTACCGTCAGGCGTGACATAGATAGTGACCCCCATGTCCTGGTATTTTCCCAGATAGCCTTTCATTCCACCCGGTGCATCGAAGGGCTTCAGGATGGTAATTCCCTGTTTCTCAATGGCTTTAACAGGGGCAGGGAGCTCCTCTGCGTGCACGATAGCGGGGAGAAGAGTTAAGAGTAAGGTGCGTTTAAACATTGATTTTCCTTATAAAATCAGCAGGAAAGTGGGCTTAATTGCAAAACCTATCACAGCCATAGGTAAGATCGACGGTCTGTCGATTGCCCTTTCTTTAGTTGGGTGATGTAATCCCCATCGCTGTTACGACCTTTGTTAAGGTAATGTAGAGCGCAACACATAGCCAGCTCTGCTGGCACTGACGTTACCTGCGGGTAGCTCGGGTAATGAGGCTCCCTGCAAAGGGGGCCTTTTTTACTTTTATCTTTAGGTTCACAACATGAGTTTGAGTGGGTTGTTAGTTAACGCTTATTGATTTGATAAAGGAAACGCATTAGCCCTGCGAAGAGATTTTCGTTAACTTATCTCTCAACGAAAACACGGAGGAAGTACAGATGTCTTTGATTAATACCAAAATTAAACCTTTCAAAAACCAGGCGTTCAAAAACGGTGAGTTCATCGAAGTAACCGAGAAAGATACCGAAGGTCGCTGGAGCGTCTTCTTCTTCTACCCGGCTGACTTTACTTTCGTATGCCCGACCGAGCTGGGTGACGTTGCAGACCATTACGAAGAACTGCAGAAACTGGGCGTAGATGTGTATTCCGTTTCTACCGACACCCACTTCACCCACAAAGCATGGCACAGCAGCTCTGAAACCATCGCAAAAATCAAATACGCGATGATCGGCGACCCGACTGGCGCCCTGACCCGTAACTTCGACAACATGCGTGAAGATGAAGGTCTGGCTGACCGCGCAACCTTCGTTGTTGACCCGCAGGGTATCATCCAGGCAATCGAAGTTACTGCTGAAGGTATCGGCCGTGATGCGTCTGACCTGCTGCGTAAAATCAAAGCCGCACAGTACGTCGCTTCCCACCCAGGTGAAGTTTGCCCGGCGAAATGGAAAGAAGGTGAAGCAACCTTAGCGCCATCTCTGGACCTGGTTGGTAAAATCTAAGTCGCATAGTTTGTAGGCCGGATAAACGTAGTGCATCCGGCATTCCACAGGCGCAAATTTGCGCCTGTTTCATTCCAGCACCATGACGCAAGTTGCATTAATGCAGTCCCGCAAAATCGGCTTGCATGATGATGTTTTCAGAGAGGGAAGAAGAATGCTCGACACAAATATGAAAACCCAGCTCAGGGCTTACCTTGAGAAACTGACCAAACCTGTTGAGCTGATTGCGACGCTGGATGACAGCGCTAAATCGGCAGAAATTAAGGAACTGCTGACTGAAATTGCTGAACTGTCAGAAAAAGTCACCTTCAAAGAAGACAATACTCTGGTGGTGCGTAAGCCATCGTTCCTTATTACCAATCCCGGTTCTCACCAGGGACCGCGTTTTGCCGGTTCTCCGCTGGGTCATGAGTTTACTTCTTTGGTGCTGGCGCTGTTGTGGACTGGCGGCCATCCCTCAAAAGAGGCGCAGACGTTGCTTGAGCAGATCCGCGATCTCGACGGTGATTTTGAATTTGAAACCTATTATTCGCTTTCCTGCCATAACTGCCCGGACGTGGTGCAGGCGCTGAACCTGATGGCGGTGCTGAACCCACGTATCAAGCATACGGCGATTGACGGCGGTACATTCCAGAACGAAATCACCGATCGTAACGTGATGGGCGTTCCGGCGGTATTTATGAACGGCAAAGAGTTCGGTCAGGGACGTATGACGCTGACTGAGATCGTGGCGAAAGTGGATACTGGCGCAGAAAAACGTGCGGCTGAAGAGCTGAATAAGCGCGATGCTTATGACGTGTTGATTGTCGGCTCTGGTCCTGCAGGTGCGGCGGCAGCGGTGTACTCTGCACGTAAAGGCATTCGCACCGGTCTGATGGGCGAGCGTTTTGGCGGTCAGGTTCTTGATACTGTAGATATTGAAAACTACATCTCGGTGCCGAAAACCGAAGGTCAGAAACTGGCAGGCGCGCTGAAAGCACACGTTGATGATTATGATGTTGATGTGATCGACAGCCAGAGCGCAAGCAAACTGGTCCCGGCAGCGCAGGAAGGCGGTCTACATCAGATTGAAACAGCCTCCGGCGCGGTGCTGAAAGCACGCAGCATTATCATCGCCACCGGCGCGAAATGGCGCAACATGAACGTTCCGGGCGAAGATCAGTATCGCACCAAAGGCGTAACCTACTGCCCGCACTGTGATGGTCCGCTGTTTAAAGGCAAGCGTGTTGCGGTGATTGGCGGCGGTAACTCCGGCGTTGAAGCGGCTATCGACCTGGCAGGTATTGTTGAACATGTGACGCTGCTGGAATTTGCTCCTGAAATGAAGGCCGACCAGGTGCTGCAAAATAAGCTTCGCAGTCTGAAAAACGTCGACATCATTCTGAATGCGCAAACGACAGAAGTGAAAGGCGATGGCAGCAAAGTTACTGGCCTGGAGTATCGTGACCGTGTGAGCGGCGATGTTCACAATGTGGAACTGGCAGGTATCTTTGTTCAGATTGGTCTGCTGCCGAACACCAACTGGCTGGAAGGTGCCGTTGAACGTAACCGTATGGGTGAAATCATCATCGATGCCAAGTGCGAAACCAGCGTGAAAGGCGTTTTCGCTGCCGGCGACTGCACAACCGTACCGTATAAGCAGATTATCATCGCGACAGGTGAAGGTGCGAAGGCCTCGTTAAGTTCGTTTGATTATCTGATTCGCACGACAGTAGCATAAAAAAAGTAAGACTCACCTGCACTATAAAAACCCCTGTCAGGCGTTAACCTGGCAGGGGTTTTCTTTATCAAATCAGTGGCTGTTAACGAACAACCAGCACTGGCAAAGTCGCGTGACGGACAACGCTGGAAGCGTTTGAGCCGAGTAGATGGGTGCTGATTGATGGGTTACGCGATCCAATGACAACGACATCCGCATTCAACTCTTCACCCAACTCGTTGACCACGTCACGTACGCTGCCAAAGCGGACATGTTGTTTAATACGGGAAGGATCGATGCTGAAGTGACCGACCATCGTTTGCAGACGGGTTTCCGCTTCGTGTTGCAGATGTTCTTCAAAACGACGGACATCGGCTGCAAAGCGGTGCAGGCTTAAGCTCGCTGAGCCTGGCAGCACATGCAGCAGATGGATAACCCCTTTATCCTGAGCCAGAAATTCTGCATGGCGAATAGCCTTGTCGCTCAGTTCCATTTCGAATACATCAACAGGCATTATGATTGTGTTGTACATAAACATTCTCCTTGTCATTACATGAACACATAACAGCATAGTATTAAAAATGATTCTGTCAGTCACGACACAGATTTATGTTTTGCGAACAGGAAAGAAAGCGAGGAGCAGGGAGATCTAACCGGAAAGAGGATGCGGATGCATCCCCTGTAAGATAAAGCGAGTGGCTTTGATAAGACAGAGTTAGCGCAGGTAGTCGCCTGCAGCTTCAGGCTGGTACTCAAGCTCGATAACTTCGAGGTGCGTTGAGGTCCCGCCTGGCAGTTCCCAGTGAATGGTATCTCCAACGCGCAGCCCCAGAAGTGCAGCGCCGACAGGTGCCATTACCGAAAGCTGTGTGTTGCTGTCAGTCATAGTGGCCGGATACACCAGGGTACGCACACGGACTTCGCCATCACTCAGATTGCGGAATTTCACGCGGCTGTTCATGGTCACGACGTCGTGCGGCATGGTTTCTGGAGAACACATTTGGGCACGATCCAGCTCGGCGTTAAGGGCGTCGGCAATCGGTAAACCAGCAAACGCAGGTTGCTCCAACAGGCGGTCAATGCGTTCCGCATCGAGGTCGTTAATGATGATAGTTGGTCTGGACATTTATTACTCCATGTCGTCGATACTGCGGGTGCGCAGGTAAATAATCCCAAAAGAAAACCCTCACCGTCAGGCGGCAAGGGTTTAGCTTTTATGATGATACTGAGACTTACCCCATGTTTGAAGTGATTTAGTTCACATTCAGGTAAATCATCAATATTGTCGTATATGGTGTGATTTTAGCCGAAAAACGTGACCGTTCTCCAATTTGCATTATGCTTTTTAAGCGCTCGCTGCGGGCGCGTCAAACAACTCAGTGTTCCGCGACAGGAGATCTCATGAGCCAGTACGACAAACTTACCTTGAAAGACGGCAGCTATTTGCATTTTAAAGACTGGGGAAGTGGACAACCTATTGTGTTCAGTCACGGTTGGCCGCTGACGGCAGACGCGTTTGAAGATCAGATGCTGTTCCTTGGATCGAAAGGATTTCGTGTGATCGCCCATGACAGGCGTGGACATGGGCGTTCGGCCCAACCCTGGGATGGTCATCATATGGATCAGTATGCTGATGACCTGGCTGAACTTACCGCGCATCTCAATCTTAAAGATGCCGTACATGTTGGACACTCTACCGGCGGTGGGGAAGTGGCTCGTTATATTGGCCGGCATGGGACGCAGCGGGTGGCAAAAGCGGTGTTAATTGGCGCAGTGACGCCCATCATGATCAAGACTGACTTTAACCCAAATGGCGTGCCGAAAGAGGTATTCGATGGCATCCGTGAGGGGGTTGTGAACGATCGCGCCGCCTTTTTCTATGAGCTGACCGCTGCATTCTATGGCTACAATCGTCCTGGCGCAAAAGAGTCGAAAGCCGTTCGCGAAAGCTTTGTTGAACAAGGTTTACAAGGTTCCATCAAAGCATTGTACGACTGTATACACGCGTTTTCGGAAACAGATCTGCGTGAAGACCTCAAAAAGATGACCATCCCGACGCTGGTGATCCACGGTGATGACGATCAGATTGTCCCGTTTGAAACCTGCGGAAAGGTCGCGGCGGAAATACTGCCGGACTCGCAATCGAAGGTATATGTCGGCGGCTCGCATGGCATTTGCACCACCCATAAGCAACAGATCAACGGTGACCTGCTCAACTTTATTCAGTCGTAATCGTTGGCAGATTGTTCTACGCTGATCTTCTTTTTCCAGGGGGATGAGCGAAGCATAATTTGTGCTGCGCTGACGTTAACTTCAACAGGGAACGCTATGTATTTCTATCAACCGTCACAGGGACACGGCTTACCGCATGATCCGCTAAATGCCATCATTGGACCGCGCCCGATTGGCTGGATTGCGTCGCGTGACAGCAACGGTCGGCACAATCTGGCACCATACAGTTTCTTTAACTGTTTCAACTATCACCCGCCGATTATCGGTTTCGCCAGCAGCGGCTGGAAAGACAGCGTGCAGAATATTATCGAAACCGGTGAATTTGTCTGGAACCTGACGACTCTTGAGCTGGCCACTGCGATGAACGAAACGTCAGCCAGCTTGCCGCACGGTGAGGACGAGTTTTTTGCCGCCGGGCTTAGCAAGGCAGATAGCCGGATAGTCAACGTGCCGCGCGTGGCGCAAAGCCCGGTCAATTTTGAGTGTCGTTTATCGCAAACTCTGCAACTAACTACTGCTGATGGCTCACCGGTTGATACCTGGCTGGTGTTGGGGGAAGTGGTAGGCATTCACATAGATGAAACGCTCCTGGAAGACGGCATCTATCAGACGGCGAAAGCGAAGCCGGTGCTGCGTGCAGGTGGGCCAACGGCGTATTATTCGATCAGTGAAACACACCGTTTTGATTTAGTTCGCCCGGATGCCCGTGCAAAACGCTAAGTTTACGGACCGACGCCAGCTCGCAGCGTCGGTCGCAAGTTTCAGTATCCCACTTTGTCGATAATAAACTGTTTACCGCAGTTACCCGGATGCGGTTGCGGTAAGAATGACTGGGCAGATAACGTCTGGTTGATGTTGTCGGCTTTCAGGGATAACTGGATCTCAGTGAGATACGCTGGATTGCCGTGGCAGCTTAGCTTCACAGCTTTGACGTTTTCTTTGCCCCAGCTTTTGGCAACGGCGGCGTCAAATGCGTTACGGCTGACGGTTTTGCCGTAGTTTTCCGCCAGGAATTTGCCCACCTCGCTGTTCTTTACCTCATTATTCAGCCGCACCATCGTGCCGAAGTACGCGTCGGGATCAAAACCGAAACACGCGCCATGTTTGGCATACTCGTAACGTTCCAGACAGGATCTTCCTCCAGCTCCGGGCATTACGGCGCTGAGTTTTGCCGCGCTTTCCAGCGACAGCCCGGTTTCGGGGGCCGCGCATTTACGGCTGGCGCGGGCTTCAGGCAGGTTGGGAATAGGGCGAGTCGCGCAGCCAAAACGCATCCAACGGCGATTGTCTACTCCACGGGCAGCAATGGATTTAGGCAGGCTGGGCCATAAACCGTGAACGGTCAGGAAATCAGCTTTGTCTGCGCTCTCTTTTTGCAAACGACATTCGTCAGGCTCCTGACGATTACGCTCGTGTTGGCTCTGACAAAATCCGGTTTGCCAGGAGAGAGCCAGCACGTAGCTGTCAAAATCAGCGTACTGTTTTGCCTGAAGTTCATCGGCCTGAGTTGCAGAAACTGGCAGCAGGAGTGCTGCCAGCAACGAAGAATAACGCCATGTTGATGTCATGATGATTTCGGACACTTATATAAATTCTGAATATCATCTATTTAATCATAAAAAATGCCAGTCAGGTTTAGCTGACTGGCATCATTTTCATCAGGCGTGAACCGGGATGATTAGCTCCACATTGCCAGAATCGGCCAGCCGACCAGCAGAAGCATAGCGATGTAGATAACGCCGAAGATAGCACCCAGACGCCAGTAGTCTTTTGACTTCACATAACCACAGCCGTAGATGATAACGCCAGGGCCTGTTGCATATGGAGTCAGACAGCCCATGATACCGATGGACAGTACCAGCAGGATACACAGGTGTTCCATCGGGACGCCCGGGATACCTTTACCGACGGCCAGAATAACCGGCAGCATGGTGGCGGTGTGAGCGGAAAGGCTGGCAAACAGGTAGTGAGCAAAGTAGAACACCAGTACCAGAACGATCACGGTCGCGTTAGGCGAGAAGCCTTCCAGGTGCGTGCTCATAGTGTTGGCGAACCAGTCGATGAAGCCTGAACGGGTTAAACCATTCGCCATAACGACCAGCGTGGCGAGGTTAACCAGAGTGTTCCATGCGCTGTTATAACGGGTAATGTCTTTCCACGGTACAACGTGCAGCGCCAGCATCAGGGAAACAGCCAGCAGGCCCACTGCGGTTGCATCAATCAGTTTACCACCGAAGACCCACAGACCCAGACTGAGCAATACCAGACCGATCAGCGTTATCTCTTTACGGGTCAGTTTACCCATGCCTTTCAGTTCATCACCGGCCCAAGCGGCAACTTCAGCACTGTGAGTAACTTCTGGTTTGTACAGAACGTATGACAGCCACGGAGCAACGATCAGCAAAATAATACCGACCGGCAGGAAGCTAAGGAACCACTGCAACCAGCTGATTTGAATACCGGCAATTTTGTTGACGAATTCCAGACCCAGTACGTTAGGTGCAGCGCCGGTCACGAACATCGAGGAGCTCAGGCTGGTACTGATGACCATCATCCACATCAAATATCCACCGATACGGCGCGCGGAAGGATCGTTCGGGAATGATTTAAACAACGGCGGCAGGTTTTTGATTACCGGGAATACGGTGCCACCGGTACGCGCGGTGTTAGATGGAGTAAACGGTGCCAGCAGAATGTCGATGATAACAATCGCATAGCCAAGCGTCAGGGTACGTTTACCCATGAATTTCACCAGGAACAGCGCGATACGACGGCCCAGACCGGTGACTTCATAACCCAGTGCGAAGATAAACGCACCAAACACCAACCACACGGTGGTGCTGGAGAAGCCAGCCAGACCCCATTTCAGCGCTTGCTTGCCCGCTTTAAACGCCGGGTCGGCCAGTTCTGAAGCATCAAACAGCAGATAGTTGCTGCCGATAACGCAGATCGTTACGGCGATAAAGCTGATCGCTGTTGCCGGGATTGGCTCAAGGATCATACCGACAATCATTGCCACGAATACGGCAAAGTAGTGCCAGGCCTGTGGAGGCATTCCATCAGGGACGGGGATAAGAAACATGACACCCATGACGACCAATGGGGCCAGTAACTTCCATATTTTATCTTTTGCTAAAGACATGTGTGTGATTCTCCGGAAAGGATCTTTAATTGTGATAATGATGAACTTGTGAAATCTGAGCTAAAAACCAGGTGACGATCAGCAGATCGGCGCAGCCTCCGGGACTGAGGTTGCGTTCAATGCACTGTTGGTCGAACTGGTGTAGATATTCGAGATCGGCAGGGGTACGAATCCCCCCTTGCTGCATCAGGGCGGTGGCCTGCTGCTGTAGCCAACGCAGACCTTCTGCGCCGCCACGTGAAGCCACGTTGGTGTCGCCGTTGATAGACATCAGCAGCAATAATGTGTCGAGTAACGCCAGTTCAGGGTCGCGGCCCTGAGTCAGCAGTGCGCGGTAGTGCGGCAGGGCATGCTGGATGACTAGCGGATATCCCGCTTCGGCTTCGCCCCGTGCGCCGGTTAATCCCAGTTGCTGATAAAGACGTTGGCCAGCCGTGAGTTGTTGATTGTTCTGGCGCAGTTCGCGCTCGGTCAGGCCACGGCAAAATGTTGCTGCCGTAGAGCAAATGGTTTCAGCGGTAACAGTGAGTTGGAGCTGGTGCAGGCGGCCAATGGCGGCGCACAGCAGTCCCAGTGAAAAGATGCTCCCTTTATGGGTGTTCACCCCGGCGGTGGCGCGGAACATATCGGCTTCGCAGGCCATGCCCAGCGGGCGCAGTCCTTTCAATACATCTTCAGGCGACAGCTGTGCGCTAAACGCCCCATATTCAATAAAACGTGGTAGCCATGACTGAATCGCTTCAGCGCTGCGATGAAAATCTTCCAGCGCCATATCTTTATGCGCGCCGTTGTTAATACGATCTACCAGACCGGGTTTGGGCGACAGGTTGACTTCAGTCAACATGGCGCGCCACGCAAGCGTTGCGTAAGCATCAGGCAGATCCAGAGGGAGGACTGCGTTATTGGTTGATGTTGCGGGAATCGGCATCATGCAGCAGTGCCTCCATCTGAGTGAGTAAGTCGGAAAGCGCGTGGGTTTTACCCCGCGCACAGTCGGCAGCACTTTGCTCGCACAGCAGACAGCGGCGGGCAGGGAGTGCGAAATGACGCCGGGACAGAATTTCCCCTTCAGGGGTCAGGACATCGATGTCCCATAGCCGTCCCAGCGGGTGTGAATGCTCAAGTTCAATTGTGGCGAGCTTGAGGTCGTGGGCTGAAGCCTCAATAGACAAAAGACCTTCTGGACCGCTGGCAGAAACCAGCGCTGTTTGCTCCCTGACAATCCAGGTGGATTGTTCCGCTAACGCGAGCAAGGCGGTTACGCCGTGATTAAAGATACGACGGGTTAATTCGCTGTCTTTAATCGGTCCCGGTGCGACGACGGTAAACGAGACCAGCGGCGCAGAGTGGCGTGTCAGCCACTCCTGTTGCCTTGCCTGTCTCTCATCGCGGCTGGCGAGCAGCTCGGGAATGGAAACCGCGTGTCGGGTGGCGTATTCAGGGAGCAGGTGCATGGTTTATTCCTTCACCTGATGCACAACGTCAATCACTGAACCATCACGGTAACGCACAACGGCAATCACGCGGTCAGTGAATTCGATAGCGCGTGGCTGACCGGTGAGCTGCTGTGCACGTTCGCGCAGCCATTCAATGGACACCACTTTCATACCGGCTTCTTTCAGACGTTCTGCCAGTTCCGGACGTGCAGGGTTGACGGCGATGCCGTGGTCGGTGACCAGAATGTCAACGCTGGAGCCTGGGGTTACGCAGGTCAGCACGTTATCAACCAGGGTCGGGATGCGTCCGCGAACCAGCGGCGCGACGATGATAGACAGCGCAGCGGCAACCGCAGTATCACAGTGACCACCGGATGCGCCGCGCAGTACGCCGTCAGAACCGGTCAGTACGTTCACGTTGAAGCTGGTATCAACTTCCAGCGCGCTGAGCACCACAACGTCCAGACGATCGACGGATGCGCCTTTTGACCCCCAGTTGGCATACTGGTTGGCACTGATTTCGATATGGTTTGGATTGCGGGCCAGCGATTCCGCGGCGTTACGGTCAAAGCTCTGAACGTCCAGCAGTTTGCGAATCAGGCCTTTTTCGTGCAGGTCAACGATGGTAGCGGTAATGCCGCCCAGCGCGAAGTCGGCACGGATATCGCGGCTGCGCATTTTGTCTTCCAGGAAACGCGTAACGGCCAGAGAGGCGCCGCCGGTTCCTGTCTGCAGTGAGAAGCCTTCGTTGAAGTAGCCGGAATTAGCAATTACCTCAGCCGCGCTACGGGCGATTAACAGTTCACGCGGGTTGGTGGTCATGCGGGTCGCATCGGCACCAATTTTGTCAGCATCGCCAACCTGATCGATCTGCACGATCAGATCTACCTGATCCTGCGTAATGCTGGCCGGGTTATGCGGATAGGTCAGCAGCTGTTCAGTCAGCAGGACAACCTGTTTCGCGTTTTCGGCGTCTACGCGGGCATAGCCCAGTGAGCCGCAGCACGCTTTACCGGTATAACCGTTGGCGTTGCCAAACTGGTCGCAGGACGGCACGCCGAGGAACGCCACATCAATGCTGAGCTCGCCACTTTGCACCAGGTGCACACGGCCACCGTGGGAGTGAATTTGTACCGGTTCGGCCAACAGGCCACGTGAGATTTCTTCCGCCAGCGGACCACGCAGACCGGAGGTATAAATGCGGCTAACCACGCCCTGACGGATGTGCTCAACCAGTGGAGCATGGCAGTCGCTCAGAGAGCTGGAGGCCAGCGTAAGATTTTTAAAGCCCATATTGGCGATGGTGTCCATCACCAGGTTAATCGTCAGATCGCCACCACGAAAAGCGTGGTGGAAAGAGATGGTCATACCATCCTGTAAACCTGAACGACGAATAGCGTCTTCCAGGTTAGCGCACAGCTTTTTGTCGCGCGGTTTTTGCGCCTGCAATTCTACTTTTGCGGTGCTCTGGTAAGCGGAAAGCTCACTTTCTGCATGACGGCTCCAGGTCGCCACGCGATCCTGGCGTTGAGACTGTTCGATTTTCTGCGTCATTTTTTTGCCTTATTCTTCGCGAATGCCGGAAAGTTCTGCACGGGAGATAACCAGAAGGGCGCGCTCGATAACCGGGCTGTCGACCATTTTGCCGTTCAGGGAAACTACACCACGACCTTCGCGAGCAGCGGCTTCAGCGGCTTCCACAACCAGACGGGCGTGAGCCAGCTCTTTGCGCGTTGGGGCGTACAGGTTATGCAGGAGTTCGATCTGGCGCGGGTTGATGAGCGATTTGCCGTCAAAACCCAGTTGCTTGATGTGTGCGGCTTCGTGCAGGAAACCCGCTTCGTTGTTGGCATCGGAATACACGGTGTCGAACGCCTGAATACCGGCAGAACGTGCAGCCTGCAAAATAGAGCAGCGGGCAAACAGCAGTTCAGTACCTTCCGGTGAGCGCTCAGTGCGCAGGTTACGTACATAGTCTTCCGCACCCAGGGCAATACCGATCAGACGTTCGGAAGCATGGGCAATTTCTACCGCGCGGGTAATGCCTAACGGCGATTCGATGGCAGCCAACAGACCGGTGCTGCCTGGCTCACGGCCACAGGCATTTTCGATACGTAGAATTTCGCTTTCGATGTCGATGACATCCTGCGCGGTATCGGTCTTCGGTAAACGTACGATGTCAGCACCGCCGCGTACCACAGCTTCAAGGTCGTTGATTCCCCATTCGGAGTCGAGTGCGTTTACACGCACGATGGTTTCAACGTCGTGATACAGCGGATGTTGCAGCGCGTGGTACACCATGCGGCGAGCGGTATCTTTTTCACGCAACGCGACGGAGTCTTCCAGGTCGAACATTAGTGCATCTGCCGGGTAGATGAACGAGTTGCTGACCATGGCGGCATTGGCGCCCGGTACGAACAACATGCTGCGGCGAGTACGGGTTTTACGTTGCTGCAAAGATTCGGAAATCACTGGCAATCCTCCCATGGCAGTGCCGGAATACCGCCAGCGCGGGCCAGTAGTGCTTCCAGTCGCGCACGTAAAATGCAGTCCAGTGCGCCTTTATCATCAACATTCAATTGCACGCCGCGTACGTTGTAGCGGGACAGAACGTCCAGAATGGTAGCCCGTATGGCATCACCGAACTGCTTTTCGACGCTACTGTTAACCTGCAGGTCAATATCCTGCGAATCGAGTGGGGCGATGCGAATCATCACATCACCGGACTCGAGTGTGCCTGCGACGGCTGCCTGGTTTATTTTCATTTTTCACCTGTTGCTAATGCGGGGGTATTTTGGCGGACTGCCGCACCCGATGAGGCTCGTTCAACCATGCTTTGCAGATACTGCAGCGTGGCGTCAGGGACCAGGGATGCGATAGCCGTGAGATCTTTTTTAACCAGCAGCTTGCGCACCCAGGAGGCGGAAATCGGCATCTCCTGGAAACACAGCCGCTCAATTTCCACCAGTTCAATCGGCGGGGCGGGAAGCGTTGGGGTCTCCAGCCAGTAACGCATATCGTTGTTATACTGGGAGGTGACAGTGCAATACGGCTCAGTACCGACGAAGCGGTGCGTGACGCCGAGAGCCGGAGCCAGATACTGGCGGAAGATTTTCAGGTCTATTTCGGTGTAGCAGTGGTTAATAACGCTCTGCTCTTTGATGAAGTAACACGGGAACGTGGCGCGGGAAATGATGTACTCCGAACCGCGATGCACGGTTAAACGTGGAATGTCTTTTGTTCCTTTAAGCACCAGATCCAGGCGGTCTTCATACGGAAAACGTGAGGTATCTTCTTTCACCAAAAACAGATGCAGCCAGTCACATTGCGCGGCTGCCTGTTGGATCAGAAAACGGTGTCCGTTGGTGAAGGGGTTGGCGTTCATGACGATACAGCCAATTTTTTTCCCATCATGACGCTGTTTTGCCAGTGATTCGGCGTAGCGTTTCAGACGTGTGGTGCTGTTTTCCATCAATACCATAATGCCGGGAACGCTGGTGAGCGTAGAAAAACCGCACTGTTTAAACAGCGATTCGTACTCGGTTTTGGTATAGATGAAGAGGTGCGTACAATGGCGTTCATAGGCAAGGTTGATTAACTCGGTCGCCAGCGTTAGCGCTAAACCCTCGCCGCGGACAGATTCACAGATTGCGACACACTTAATAATATTCCCAGCGATACCACCGCAGGCAATCAGACGGTCGTCACGGGTGACGGTGATAAATACTTCGACGGTCGTATCTACGCTCAAATCATTCTCTTTCAGAAATTGCGCGATAGCCGCCATCTTTTTATTTTCTGAGCGTTTAACTTGCGTGAATATATTATTACCGAACATAGTGAATAGAGCCCCGATGCTATATTTGTTACTGGGTTTCTGTTTTTGTTGCTCTGTTTAGCAACCTGATAACGTTTTGTTTGCAATTGAAGGGAATGGTTTTTTATTACGGAGTATTTCTTTTTTTCCCTGCTGCATACATCGTAAGGGGTATTTTGGAGGTAATTTTTGATTTATTTCACAATAAGTTAGAAGGTTTTAATGTGTTTTATGGTTTTAAGTTTTTTAATTAATTTAACCCTAAAATAAGGTGTGGTTTTAATTTGTTTAATTGATTTAAGGTGGGGAATCTGCAACGATCATGTTTTATACCATAACGTGTAAATAGAACATTTTAATTACAACTACAATGAGAAATTAGTTTTAGTTAACGTCGGTGAGGAAAAATGTGATGACAGAACAGAAAAATAAAACACGGTTTCCTTTTTTCCGCAGTCTGGCGTTTCCTTTACGTATCTTTCTGCTTATTCTGGTCGTTTCTGTTTTTATCATTGCCGCCCTGGCACAATACTTTACCGCCAGCTTTGAAGATTATCTGGCAACGCATGTCCGCGATATGGCAATGAATCAGGCCAAAATCATCGCCTCTAACGACAGTATCATCACGGCGGTTAAGCATCGTGATTACAAGCGGCTGGCGACGATTGCCGACAAACTGCAGAGCGGAACTGACTTCGACTATGTGGTTATCGGGGATACCAACTCCATTCGTCTATATCATCCGAACCCGGAAAAGATTGGCTATCCGATGCAGTTCACCAAACCCGGCGCGCTGGAAAAAGGGGAGAGCTACTTTATTACCGGTAAAGGGTCCATCGGGATGGCAATGCGCGCTAAAACGCCCATCTTTGATGACGATGGCAAAATCATTGGCGTAGTCTCAATTGGTTATCTGATCAGCAAAATCGATAGCTGGCGATCGGACTTCTTACTTCCGATGGCCGGCGTGTTTATCCTGCTGTTGCTGGTACTTATGCTGCTCTCCTGGTTTTTCGCTGCCCATATTCGTCGGCAGATGTTGGGTATGGAACCGAAACAAATTGCGCGGGTGGTACGTCAGCAGGAAGCGTTGTTTAGCTCGGTATATGAAGGATTGATTGCCGTGGATCCTGATGGATATATCACCGCAATAAATCGCAGTGCGAGGAAAATGCTGGGGCTGTCTTCACCTGGGAGAAAGTGGCTTGGAAAACCGGTGAGTGAGGTGGTTCAGCCAGCGGACTTTTTCACCCAACAGATTGCGGAAAAACGACAGGATGCGATGGTCAACTTTAATGGACTGAGCGTTATCGCCAACCGTGAGGCGATTCGCTCCGGTGACGAACTGCTTGGGGCAATCATCAGTTTTCGTAGTAAAGATGAAATTGCTACTCTTAATGCGCAGTTAACGCAGATCAAACAGTATGTAGAGAGCCTGAGAACGCTGCGTCATGAGCACCTGAACTGGATGTCGACCATCAATGGTCTGCTGCAAATGAAAGAGTATGACAAGGTTCTGGCTATGGTGCAGGGAGAATCCCAGGCGCAACAGCAACTGATTGACAGCCTGCGCGGCGCGTTTGCCGATCGTCAGGTAGCCGGTCTGTTGTTTGGCAAGGTGCAGCGCGCGCGGGAACTGGGTCTCACCATGACTATTGTTCCGGGCAGCCAACTGCATCAACTCCCCGAGGGGCTGGATAGCACAGAGTTTGCAGCAATTGTTGGCAATCTGCTTGATAATGCATTTGAAGCGAGCTTGCGCACCCAGCAAGGCAACAAGGTCGTAGAGCTTTATTTGAGCGATGAAGGGGATGACGTGATCATCGAAGTTGCCGATCAGGGATGCGGTGTGCCGGAAACATTGCGTGAAAAAATATTTGAACAGGGTGTGAGCACCCGTACCGATGAACCAGGTGAACATGGCATCGGTTTGTATCTTATTGCAAGTTATGTGAGGCGCTGTGACGGGGTGATTACGCTCGAAGATAACTCCCCCTGCGGCACCTTATTTTCTTTATTTCTTCCGAAAGTGAAAAAAAACAATGACGGAACCATTAACGCTATTGATCGTTGAGGATGAAACGCTACTGGCGGAAATGCATGCTGAATATATCCGCCATATACCCGGCTTCAGCCAGATTTGGCTGGCGGGTAATCTTGCGCAGGCGAGGATGATGATTGAGCGTTTTAAGCCCGGTTTGATTCTGCTCGATAACTACTTGCCGGACGGCAAGGGAATTACCTTATTGCATGAGCTAACCCAGGCGCGTTATCCGGGCGGTGTGGTGTTTACCACGGCGGCCAGCGACATGGAAACAGTCTCCGAAGCTGTGCGCAGCGGCGCGTTTGATTACCTGGTCAAACCCATTGCCTACGAGCGGCTGGGGCAGACCCTGACGCGTTATCAACAGCGTCGACGCATGTTGGCCGGTAATGATAGCGCCAGCCAAAAGCAGATAGATGAGATGTTTAATGCCTACGCGCGGGGCGAGCCGAAAGGGGATTTACCGACCGGGATTGATGCGTTAACGCTGAATGCAGTGTTGAAATTATTCGCCGATCCGACGGTACACCATACAGCAGAAACGATCGCCCAGGCGCTCACCATCAGCCGAACGACTTCCAGACGCTACCTGGAGTACTGTGCCAGCCGTCATTTGATTATTGCGGAGATTATTCACGGTAAGGTGGGTAGGCCGCAGCGTATCTATCACGGCGGCTAAATGCTAATTTCTGACGTAGGCCGGATAAGATGCTTTAGCATCGACATCCGGCAACGTTGCAGTCGAAATGCCGGATGCGGCGTGAATGCCTTATCCGGCCTACATTTCACTGAGTATCAGCCGCCAACGACGGCTGAAGAAGAGCCTGGTACCATCACTTCAGTTGCGATAATCACAACCAACAGCCCAACCAGAACCGGAACCGAAGTACGTTTCACCACTTCGAACGGAGAAATCTTCGCCATACCTGCAACAGCAACCACCACGCCGGAGACCGGGGAGATTGTGCGTCCAAGGTTTGACGCCTGCAGCATCGGGATAACAAGGTAAGCTGGGTTAATGCCGGAGGAATGCGCCAGCTTAGGGATCATCTCAACGAAGGCATAGAACGGAGCGTTACCGGAACCCGTAGTCATTGCCGCCAGCATAGTCAGGATCACCAGCACCATCATCAGAATAATGCTCGCCGAACCAAATGAGGTGGCGATAGAAATCAGACTCTGAATAAAGCCGATTGTGCTCAGACCCTGGGCAAAAACACCCGCAGCGACTAACAACATCACCACGTTAGCAAAGGCATCCGCCATGCCACGGTAAGCGACTTCCAGACCAGAGAAAACCTTTTGGGTGTTGAACCCACGTACGAATTCCAGAATAGCTGCGATGAGCATGCACAGAACCAGAATCGTAATGATATGCAGCTGCGGGCCCCATTTACCATCAAAAATCAGGACGCCAACAATCGGGGTAAACGGCAGAATGGCGTAAAATGACGGGGCAGTCGTGGTGATTTCAGCTACATCTAACATTTCATGAGAAATGTTCTCTTTTTTATCCAGAAAACGCTGCCAGAAAAAGTGGGCAATCGCCATAGCAATGATGGCGGCAATGGAAATTGGCAGCGTGGTTTTAAAGGCGAAATCGATCAGCGGCATTTCCGCAGCTTTTGCCGCCAGCACCACATCACCGGATGTTGGTGAAAGAATAATTGCAGCAGGGGAGGCGCAAATGGCCGCTGCGGCGCCACGGCTGATCCCTACGTTAACCATGACCGGGAACAGTGTTGCCATCAGCAATACGCCCAGACCGGTTGCTGACGAAACCGCCAGTGACATCAGGCAGGCGACAAAATAGGCGGCAATCATTAGCAGGTAAGGAGAGTTGATGTATTGCAGAGGCTTGGAGGCCAGCTTAACGACCATATCGTTCGCGCCAATATGGGTCATATAAGCGGCAAAACCACACAGCATCATGATCATCATGCCGAGATCGCCACCACGGCTCATCAGCAAAATTTTAATATATTCAACAATGTCTGTTGCCGTATAGCCTGTCGATGCCGCGCTGGACGGCAAAACTTTATGCCCCATCAGCGCACTGATAATCAGCAAAACCAGACCGCCAACAAACAGTACGCCTGTCGCGGAATAACCTTTAATGATGTAGCGCGCTACACCCACAATAACCACAACCCCAATAAGGAGTTCAATAAATGTCAACATCGTTTCCCCTGTCGCATTGCTGCCCAGAAAGTAAAAAAACTAAAAAAAGTAAAAAGTGGTGACAGAATGTGCCTAATAAACCGATAACTCTTGCTGATTAAAATCAATAAAAATACGGATTCAAGCGATGGCTAAGCCGTTTTTTCAGCATCGTGGTTAAAAAAAGAATCTCACAATAAGAAACTGTGAAGCGCAGCGCTGATGTATGTGTTTTGTGGCGATATTGATTGTTAATTGTTAATTTATTGTGATGATATTTAACTTTTTTCGGAGGAAAGAACAATTTATTGGCAATAAAGAGAAAATAGTTCCTATTAGATGGCTCAATAAACTCATGGATAATTATCTTAAAAATTATAGGCTGAGGATTATTCTGATTTTTTAGCTGCGCATTGTTGTTAAGCTAACATTAAGGTTGGGTTTGCTACAATTAATAATAAATCCCAGGATGGTAATTAAGTTGTGATTGTCGCTAAACGATATTTTCTCATTTTTTCATTTCTTTTTATTCAGTTAGCTTTCATTCCCCAGGGCGCTGCTGAAGATAAAGGTTGGTTCGCTACTTTTAAAGACAATGTCAGTGAAACCTGGCAGCAGCCAGAACATTATGATCTGTACGTGCCGGCTATTACCTGGCATGCTCGTTTTGCTTATGATAAAGAAAAAACGGATCGCTACAATGAACGCCCATGGGGGGCGGGCTTTGGTCAATCTCGTTGGGATGATAAAGGTAACTGGCACGGGCTTTATATAATGGCCTTTAAGGATTCCTACAATAAATGGGAACCCATTGGTGGTTATGGCTGGGAAAAAACCTGGCGACCGCTGGCAGATGAAAATTTCCACACAGGTCTCGGTTTTACCGCTGGTTTTACCGCGCGCGATAACTGGAACTACATTCCGGTACCCGTGCTGTTACCGCTGGCATCGATAGGGTATGGTCCGGCAACGTTCCAGATGACCTACATTCCGGGAACGTACAACAACGGTAACGTCTACTTTGCATGGATGCGTTTCCAGTTTTGATGGGCTACCTGTATTGTCAGGTGGATTATTAAAAAGTCTTTTAAAAACAGTGTTATATTAACTTTAACTGAAAAATAACGCGACATTTATCACTTTTTGATAAAGTTCGACTGGACAAAGTCCACCACAATTGTTGTACTGATACCCGACACAGCATTTGTGTCTATTTTTCATGTAAAGGTAATTTTGATGTCTAAGATTAAAGGTAACGTTAAGTGGTTTAATGAGTCCAAAGGATTCGGTTTCATTACTCCGGAAGATGGCAGCAAAGACGTGTTCGTACACTTCTCTGCAATCCAGACCAATGGTTTTAAAACTCTGGCTGAAGGTCAGCGTGTAGAGTTCGAAATCACTAACGGTGCCAAAGGCCCTTCTGCTGCAAACGTAATCGCTCTGTAAGCATACGACAGCAAGCATTCAAAACCCGCTTAATTGCGGGTTTTTTTTCGCTTCAGTGCGCGGGAGAGGCCGAAACCAGCCAGAATGCCAGGGCGGTCATCGCAAATGATCCCAACAGATTAACCAGTACATTCACCATAGCCCAACCAAAGCGTCCTTCCTGTAGCAAAAACACCACCTCAGCTGAGAAAGTGGAAAACGTTGTCAGTCCCCCGCAAAAGCCAGTGGTAATCAGTACCTTCCACATTGGATCAATGTTTGTCATGCGATTAAACCATGCCAGACCCATACCAATGATAAATGCGCCAAGTAAGTTTGCAGCCAGCGTGCCGAATGGGATGGCCTGATGTAGCGGGTTAAACCTCATGCTCAACATCCATCTTGCTACACTACCTGTACCACCACCGATAAAAACCGCTAAAAGGAGTTGTAACACTGCATAATCCTGCTATTTGATTGTATATAGGATGAGTGTAACTCTGAATAATCGTGGTTGGCGAGCCTAACAACGTTTTCTGGAGGGAATATGTTCGTTGCAGCAGGGCAATTTGCCGTGGGACCTTCATGGGAAAAAAATGCAGAAACCTGCGTCTTATTGATGTCACAGGCTGCAGGAGAGGGGGCGTCGCTGCTGGTATTACCGGAGGCGCTTCTGGCCCGTGACGATCTGGACCCAGACCTGTCAGTGAAATCAGCTCAACTGCTGGAGGGCGGATTTTTGACGCGCTTGCTGCGAGAAAGCGCGCAAAACGAGATGACGACAATCCTGACGATTCATGTTCCTTCTGTGCCAGGCCGGGCGTTTAACATGCTGGTGGCGCTACGGGCAGGTCAGGTCGTGGCCCATTACGCTAAATTACATCTCTATGATGCCTTTTCGATTCAGGAGTCACGTAATGTTGATGCAGGGGACGCCATAGCGCCGCTGCTGGACGTAGACGGGTTAAAAGTAGGGTTAATGACCTGTTATGATCTGCGCTTTCCTGAGCTGGCGCTGGTGCACGCATTGCAGGGAGCGGAAATTCTTGTCTTACCCGCAGCCTGGGTTCGGGGATCGCTTAAAGAGCATCACTGGGCTACGCTTTTGGCGGCAAGAGCGTTAGATGCGACGTGTTACCTGATTGCGGCGGGAGAGTGCGGTAACAAGAATATCGGCCAAAGCAGGGTCATCGACCCCTTTGGTGTGACCATTGCTGCTGCGGCAGAAACGCCCGCGCTAATTATGGCCGAGGTTTCCGCCGAGCGGGTGAGGCAGGTTAGGGCACAACTCCCGGTGTTAAGTAACCGACGCTTTGCGCCACCGCAATTATTATGACGTTTTTTTAAACAAGGCTTGATTCACCTTGTTACAGATTGCTATTGTGTGCGCGCGTCGAAAGGCCGTTAATATTCTCAGGTTAATATGGCGCTTTATGCAGCCTGGTTTAAGTCAAGAAGGTATCTATGGGTGAGATTAGTATTACCAAACTGCTGGTGGTTGCCGCACTGGTTGTTCTGCTGTTTGGTACCAAGAAGTTACGTACACTGGGTGGAGACCTGGGAACGGCAATCAAGGGCTTCAAGAAAGCAATGAACGACGATAATGCCGATGCTAAGAAAGATGCTGATGGTAGCGTTCAGGCTGAGAAGCTTTCTCATAAAGAGTAATGTCAGGAGCATGATGCTCATACTGCATACTCTGCATGAAAAAAAAACCGGCAATTTGCCGGTTTTTTTATTGCTGATATGTAAGTGAGTATTACACGATTACTTCACTTCCAGCCCTTTGGCCTGCATGTCAGCATGGTAAGAAGAGCGAACGAATGGACCGCAGGCTGCATGGGTAAAGCCCATTGCCATAGCTTCGGCTTTCATCTCATCGAACTCATCCGGGCTCACATAGCGTTGAACCGGCAGGTGATGGCGGCTTGGCTGTAAATACTGCCCCAGCGTCAGCATGGTGACACCATGACTGCGCAGGTCACGCATGACCTCAATGATTTCCGCATTGGTTTCGCCCAGACCGACCATCAGACCTGATTTAGTCGGAATCTCCGGGTGCGCTTCCTTGAAACGTTCCAGAAGCTTCAGTGACCAGTTGTAGTCAGCCCCGGGGCGTACATTGCGATAAATACGTGGTACGTTTTCGAGGTTGTGGTTAAACACATCCGGCGGAGTGGCGGTGAGAATATCCAGCGCGCGATCCATACGACCACGGAAGTCAGGCACCAGCGTTTCGATTTTAATCGACGGGCTTTTCTCACGAATAGCGGTGATGCAGTCAGCAAAGTGCTGAGCACCGCCGTCACGCAGATCGTCGCGGTCAACGGAGGTAATGACGACATAGCGCAGCGCCATGTCAGCAATCGTCTGAGCAAGTTTTAACGGCTCGTTAGCATCAGGAGCAACCGGACGGCCATGGGCAACGTCACAGAATGGGCAACGGCGGGTACAGATTGCGCCGAGGATCATAAAGGTTGCAGTTCCGTGATTGAAACATTCAGCCAGGTTAGGGCAGGAAGCTTCTTCGCAGACAGAGTGCAGGCCATTTTTGCGCATTGCCGCTTTGATGCCCTGGATGCGAGTGGAGTCCGCTGGCAGTTTTATTTTCATCCATTCCGGTTTACGCAGCAGGGCTTCACGCTCTGTTGCCACATTTTTTACCGGGATAAGAGCCATCTTATCGGCATCGCGGTATTTAACACCGCGTTCCATCACAATGGGTTTACTCATAGCTTGCGTGTTCCAGTTGCGAATTACGAAGGAAAGCGTTTCAATTCAAGGGAATGTTGCATTTATCAACTATTTTTGAATTAGTGATACGCAGTATATCATTGAAACGGGCCAGAAAGCAGCCTGACAGGCTGGCAAAATGTAAAATAGTTGTTGTTTTGTGCCATTTGCCACAACATATGCCGTGGCAAAGTATGCGCGTATTTTCAGTCCGCGATGTACTCGTGCGGTGGGTTACCCAACAGCACCAGAATGTTGGCCAGCAGCCTTGGGCGAATGCTCTCGGTCGTGGCGGTGCTATCCCACTGCGATACCTTCGCCATTTCCATTCCGGCATAACCACAAGGATTGATACGCAGGAAAGGCGACAAGTCCATATCCACATTGAGCGCTAAGCCGTGAAATGAACAACCTTTACGAATACGTAACCCCAAAGAGCAGATTTTCTTCTCTCCAACGTATACGCCAGGCGCATCGGCTCGCGGGTGGGCGTCAATACCGATTTCCGCAAGGGTATTCACAACGGTTTGCTCCAGCAGCGTAACCAGTTCGCGAACGCCAAGTTTACGACGCTTCAGGTTCAACAGCACATACATGACTTGCTGGCCCGGCCCGTGATAAGTCACCTGACCGCCACGATCGCTCTGGATCACCGGAATATCTCCCGGCATCAGTACGTGCTCTGCTTTACCTGCCTGACCCTGGGTAAAAACAGGATAATGCTCTACCAGCCAGATTTCGTCATAACTGTTTTCATCGCGGGTATCGGTGAATTCGTGCATGGCCAGAGAAACTGGCTCGTAAGGTTGAAGACCGAGCTGGCGGACAAGAATTTTATCCTGATACAAAACGGCATCTCCGTAGATACTCACATAGAGTAGAGAATATAAAAGAGGGGGAAAAGTATATCACAGGGGGGAGGGGTTACCCGAGCGGGGATGCAGCGGGTAACCAACAGGTTTTTACAGTACCATGCGTACGATATCGATATTGCCTAATTCTTCGTACAGCGTTTCAACCTGCTCAATGTGTGTAGCAGTAATAGTGATTGAGACCGAGTGGTAGTTGCCTTTGCTGCTCGGTTTTACCGTCGGAGAGTAATCACCTGGCGCATGGCGCTGTACCACTTCAACCACCTGATCAACCAGCTCAGGCAACGCCTGCCCCATTACTTTGTAAGTAAATGGAGTAGGGAATTCAAGCAGTTCGTTAAGTTTGGTTTTCATGTCAGCTCCGGCGTTACATCAATAAATAATAACTCCCACAGCGCGTGGGAGTTATCTGGATACCTAGTATATGGGGACGTAAATCACACTTTCAAGTGTTCGATTTTTAGCCAAACCAGTGATGGAACATTAATTTAATGTAATCAATGATTTTCCCAAAGAAGTTGCCTTCAGGGATTTCCTGCAGGACTACCAGCGGGCGCTGCTCAATGGTTTTGCCATCCAACTGGAAGTTGATGGTGCCGACAACCTGGTTTTTCTGCAGCGGTGCGTGCAGTTCTGTGGTGTTCAGCACATAGCTTGCTTTCAGATCTTTCATGCGGCCGCGCGGAATAGTCAGGTAGACATCTTTATCTACGCCTAACGATGCACGATCGGTATTACCAAACCAGGCGGGCTCTGAAGCAAACTCTTTACCGACTTTCAGTGGGTTCACGGTTTCAAAGAAACGGAAGCCCCAGGTAAGCAGTTTTTTACTTTCGGTTTCACGACCTTTATAGGTGCGGCCACCCATGACGGCGGAGATCAGACGCATCTGACCTTCGGTTGCGGATGCAACGAGGTTATAGCCAGCCTTGTCGGTATGACCGGTTTTGATACCGTCGACATTCAGGCTGTTATCCCACAGCAGGCCGTTACGGTTTAACTGACGGATGCCGTTAAAGGTGAACTCTTTTTCTTTATAGATAGAGTATTCGTTAGGCACGTCGCGAATCAGCGCCTGACCAATCATCGCCATGTCGCGAGCCGAGCTGTACTGACCGTCAGCATCGAGACCATGAACGGTCTGGAAGTGGGTGTTTTTCAGGCCCAGCGCGTTCACATAGCTGTTCATCAGACCGACGAAAGCATCCTGGCTACCGGCTGCGAAGTCCGCCATTGCCACGCACGCGTCATTCCCGGATTGCAGGTTGATACCACGGATAAGCTGAGAAACAGGAACCTGCATGCCAGGTTTCAGGAACATCAATGATGAACCTTTAAAGACCGGGTTACCTGTAGCCCAGGCGTCATTGCCGACGGTGACCAGATCAGTTTCTTTGAATTTCCCGGCTTTCATCGCCTGGCCGATGACGTAGCTGGTCATCATTTTGGTCAGACTGGCGGGATCGCGGCGAGTGTCAGCGTTCTGTTCTGCCAGAACTTTGCCTGAATTGTAATCAATCAGGATATATGACTCCGCATCGATCTGCGGAACACCCGGGATCATGGTTTTAATATTCAGGTCATCGGCATGGGCAGCAGAGAGAGAAGCTGCGCAGAGAGCCGCGGTGAGCGCCATACGCTGCACGAAACGAGCGGAAAAAGTGGTCTTCATGGTCTGAACTACGACGTCCGTGATGAAATTAAAAAAAGTGCCCTACTATAGCAAATGCAAAACGGGCAGGCATCTGACTTTCCGCGTGACTTTGTTAATGTCATTTACAGAAACTGACAGTTCAGATACCTGATTTACGTTATTACACGCCGGTGATGAAGGACTGTAATTGCGCCTCGGCTTGAAGACGCTGCTGCAATGTGGAGGCTTCAGCTTTGCTGGCGAACGGCCCCATCTGGATACGCCAGACTGCGCCGTTTTGTACCACCCGACCTGGGACGCCAAATTGCTGGCTTAAACGTTTTTGATACTGCTGCGCACGCGACTGCTCGCTGACTGCGCCAACCTGAACCACGTAGCGTCCGTTGGCTACTGCCGCTGGCGCAGGTGCAGCGATGGCGGCTGGTGTTGCTGCTGGTGCGGTTGGTGTTACCGGTGCGGTGGTGGTCGGTTGCGGAGCCGGAGTCGGCTCGCTACCTTCCAGCACGCCAGCAGCGAGCGTGGTCGGCGCACCGAGGAATCCACTGCTGTTCACTGGCGCACCGGTTGTATCATCGCTTTTCAACGTGGAATTGCTGATCGGACGAATATCGCCTTGCGGCTGACCCGCATCCGATGGCGCAGGCATGCTGCCCATATTGCCACCGCCGCTTAAGTCAGGACGCGCGGGCAGGGCATAGGTTTGTTTCGCTACCGTGGTACAAGCCATTCCCGGCCCGGACAAGGAACCATCCTGGGCGACGATGATCGGGTCGATACGCACTTTGGTATTGTTGGAGGTATTCAGACGGTCGGCTGCTGCACGTGAAAGTGAAATCACGCGATCGTTGCCATAAGGGCCGCGATCGTTAATGCGCACGACAATCATCCTGCCATTAGCCAGGTTAGTTATTCTGGCATAGCTTGGGACTGGCAGCGTCGGATGCGCTGCGGTTAACTGCATCGGGTCGAACGCTTCACCAGACGCGGTTAAGTTGCTTCCGGGTTCCGCATCATAGATAGCGGCAAGCCCTGCCTGGCTAAAGCGGGAAGGGTCCTGGACGATTTTGTAGCTCTTACCATCACGCTGATAGTCCTGATTCGCCGTTGGGTTCAGGGGTTCAAAGCGCGGATCGGCCCCGCTGATTTCAACAATCGGACCATTACACACCGCAGGCTGCGGCGCGACAGCACCCTGTTGCTGACCATCATCACTCGAACACGCCGCGAGCATTCCTGCTGCGATGCAGATACCAAGCCACTGCTTACGCATTGCGTACCCCTTACACGCTTTTCGACAACATTTTTCTATGGGTATGGATCGACATAACAATCCCGAACCCAGCCATCAGCACGATAAGTGCCGAGCCTCCGTAACTGACCAGTGGGAGAGGAACGCCAACCACGGGCAGAATACCGCTCACCATACCAATATTTACGAAGACATAAACGAATAATATCAACATTAAACCACCCGCCATAACGCGACCAAAGGTGGTTTGCGCGTGGGCAGCGATCCATAATCCGCGCATAATCAGCAAAATGTACAGCGCCAGCAGAATTAAGATCCCTACCAGACCCAGTTCTTCCGCTAATACCGCGAAGATAAAATCTGTATGACGTTCGGGTAAAAACTCAAGCTGCGACTGCGTACCGTGTAGCCAGCCCTTACCACGTAGACCGCCGGAGCCAATAGCAATTTTAGACTGAATGATGTGATAACCCGCACCCAGCGGATCAGTTTCCGGATCGAGTAACATCATGACACGCTGACGTTGATAATCATGCATCAGGAAGAACCACAGTATCGGGATAAACGCCGCAACCAGGACCACCGCAACACCGATTAAACGCCAGCTCAAACCAGAAAGGAACAGAACAAACAGACCGGAAAGGGCGACCAGAATTGAAGTTCCGAGGTCTGGCTGGGCGGCCACCAGCAGGGTGGGCATAAATATCAGCACTAACGCAATGGCGGTATTTTTTAGCGATGGCGGGCAAACATCACGGTTGATGAAGCGCGCGACCATCAGCGGCACGGCAATCTTGGCGATTTCGGAAGGCTGAAAACGCACAATCCCCAAATCCAGCCAGCGCTGCGCGCCTTTGGAGATAGCGCCGAAGGCATCTACCGCCACCAACAGAATGATGCAAAAGATGTAGAGATAGGGTGCCCAGCCCTCATAAACCCTGGGCGGGATTTGCGCCATCACCACCATGATGACCAGGCCCATCGCGATCTGACCGACCTTGCGCTCCATCATGCCAATATCCTGGCCGCTGGCGCTCCAGATGACCAGCGAGCTGTAAACCAGCAGCGCCAGCAAAATAAGCAACATCGTGGGATCGATGTGGATTTTGTCCCAGAATGTTTTTTTGTTCGGATTATCCGTCACGATTATTGGTCCTCCGCTGCTGCAACCGCGGGGTTTTCTGCAGGCAGATTGGTGTTATTGTCGCCCAACATAATGTGGTCAAGGATCTGGCGCATAATGGTACCCACAGCCGGGCCCGCGCCACCGTTTTCAAGGATTATGGCGACAGCAACCTGGGGCTTATCATAGGGTGCGAAGGCCGTCATCAACTTGTGGTCACGTAAGCGCTCGGCGATCTTATGTGCGTTATAGGTTTCATTGGCTTTCAGGCCAAAGACCTGTGCAGTACCGGATTTCGCCGCAATTTTGTAAGGTGCGCCAGCGAAATATTTGTGTGCAGTACCGTTAGGACGGTTGGCTACACCGTACATGCCGTCTTTTGCGATTTCCCAATAACCGGAATGAATGTCACCAACAGGTGGTTCGTGTGGCTGTATCCACGGCACTTGCTTGCCGTTTTCTGCTGTGCTCATCAGCAGATGCGGGACTTTTACCAAACCGTCGTTGATAAGGATCATCAGCGCTTTACTCATCTGGATAGGGGTTGCCGTCCAGTAACCCTGACCGATGCCGACCGGAATGGTATCACCCTGGTACCATGGCTTTTTAAACCGTTTTTGCTTCCACTCGCGGGTTGGCATGTTTCCGGCGCGCTCTTCGGCAAGATCGATACCCGTATATTGGCCGTAGCCAAACTTGCTCATCCATTCTGAAAGGCGGTCTATCCCCATATCATAGGCGATTTGATAGAAAAACGTATCCGCCGACTCTTCCAGAGAACGGGTGATGTTCAGATGGCCGTGCCCCCATTTTTTCCAGTCGCGGTAACGTTTTTCAGAGCCCGGTAATTGCCACCAACCCGGATCGAACAGACCAGTATTGCGGGTGATGACGCCCGCACTTAATGCAGAAACCGCGACGTAAGGTTTAACCGTCGAAGCAGGAGGGTAGACACCCTGAGTCGCGCGGTTAACCAATGGGGTATTCGGGTCATTGAGCAACCCGGAGTAATCTTTACTCGAGATACCATCGACAAACAGGTTCGGGTCGTAGCTCGGCATGGACACCAGTGCGAGAACGCCACCGGTACGCGGGTCGGTGACTACCACCGCGGCACGACTGCCCGCCAGCAGCGTTTCAATGTACTGCTGGAGTTTCAGGTCAAGGGTGAGGTAGATATCGTGCCCGGCCTGCGGCGCCACTTCTTTCAACTGGCGAATGACGCGGCCACGGTTGTTCACTTCAACTTCTTCATAACCGGTCTGGCCGTGAAGTACGTCTTCATAATAGCGTTCAATACCCAGCTTACCGATGTCGTGCGTTGCCGCGTAGTTGGCCAGCTTGCCGTCTTTGTCCAGGCGGTCCACGTCTTTATCGTTGATCTTCGATACGTAGCCAATGACGTGGGTCAGCGCAGAGCCGTAGGGGTAATAGCGGCGTTTATAGCCTTTAACTTCGACGCCGGGAAAGCGATATTGATTAACGGCGAACCGTGCCACCTGCACTTCACTCAGGTTAGTTTTTACCGGAATGGAGGTGAAGCGGTGTGAACGGGCGCGCTCTTTTTTAAAGGCGGCAATGTCGTCGTCCGTCAGGTCTACGACGTTACGCAGCGCGTCGAGGGTATCCTGAACGTTGTCGACCTTTTCCGGCATCATTTCTATCTGATAAATGGTGCGGTTAAGGGCGAGCGGAATTCCGTTACGGTCATAAATGATGCCGCGACTGGGGGCGATAGGCACCAGTTTGATGCGGTTTTCGTTCGAGCGGGTCTGGTAATCAGTAAAGCGAACGATTTGCAGATTATAAAGGTTGGCGATCAGCACGCCGGTGAGCAGCAAAATCCCCAAAAAAGCGACCAGCGCCCGGCGCACAAACAGCGCGGACTCAGCCGAATAGTCGCGAAAAGAATTCTGTAGTTTCATCCGCTGCTTAATCTACTCAAGAATCAATGATCACTCACGGTGATAAGGATGGTTGGTGGTGATGCTCCACGCCCTGTACAGACTCTCCGCAACCAGAACCCGAACAAGAGGGTGAGGAAGGGTTAACGCAGAGAGTGACCAGCTTTGTTCCGCTGCCGCCTTACAGGCAGGAGAGAGACCTTCCGGCCCGCCAATCAACAGACTGACGTCACGACCGTCCAGTTTCCAGCGTTCCAGTTCAGTCGCCAGTTGCGGCGTGTCCCAGGGTTTACCAGGGATATCAAGGGTGACGATGCGATTTTTGCCTGCGGCAGCCAGCATCTGCTCACCCTCTTTGTCGAGAATGCGTTTAATATCCGCGTTCTTGCCGCGTTTTCCTGCCGGGATTTCGATCAGCTCAAAGGGCATATCTTTCGGAAACCGACGGAGATACTCCGTAAACCCGGTTTGCACCCAGTCAGGCATTTTCGTACCCACAGCGACAAGTTGCAGCTTCACGCATTAACTCCAGAGTTTTTCCAGTTCATACAGGCGACGGCTTTCTTCCTGCATCACGTGGACAATCACATCACCGAGGTCAACGACGATCCAGTCTGCAACGTTCTCGCCTTCTACGCCGAGCGGCAGCAGGCCAGCTGTGCGGGACTCCTGAACAACGTGGTCTGCGATAGACATTACATGGCGGCTGGACGTGCCGGTGCAGATAATCATGCAATCAGTGATGCTGGATTTGCCCTGAACGTCTAAGGCGATGATGTCTTGACCTTTCAGGTCATCAATTTTGTCGATTACAAAATCCTGAAGTGCTTTACCCTGCAAGTGTTCCCCCTGGGTGAAAAGAGTTAAAAACGTCTGTTAGTATACCTGAACCAGAGGCGATATCGGGACAAATGTCTCCGAAAGCGCTTTTGAAGTGCGCTATCATCCCACCCCACGCCGCAGAATGCATCGCCATTTTTGTAAAACAATTTCTGCAAAGCTCTGAAGGGCGGGAAAAGTCAGGTTGCGGAGAATAACAGCCTGTCATGGGGTGTCAATGGGAGAGAAGCCCTTCGGCAGAAAAAACAGTGCGTTCACTCCCCGTCGTGCCATACTGCCCGGCTGTTGAGCACTTTAAGAACCGCAAAATCGTCGCAAAAATCAATTGCGCTCCAGCAACCTTGTTCGACGCGAAAATGCCACATTGCTGCAGCCGGCATGGACAGCAGACGGGCGATCAACATGCTCAGAACACCCTGATGACTCACCACCAGCAGGTTTTGGCTCGTTTTGTAATCAGCGAGCTGAGCAATAAAGCGTTCCACGCGCTGGGAAAACGCCTGAAAACCTTCACCATTGGTTGGCGTCGCATTCTGCCAGTCGTTACACCACACGGCGTAGTTTTCGGCGTCTTCTCGCGCCAGATCGCGATGATGGCGCATTTCCCAGTCACCAAAAAACATCTCATTGAGCTCAGGCATGTTGCGCACAGGAACCTCGCGATCGCCTAAGATCAACTGCGTTGTATGGCGGGCACGTTCCAACTCGCTGCACAGAACGTTGTCGACAGGCACATGGCGTAACAGCGTACCCAGTGTTTGCGCCTGAGCGATACCCCGTCCCGTTAGCGGTGTGGGGGCGTGGCCGCTGTATAAACCAGCGACATTGGCTTCAGTTTCTCCATGACGTACTAACCAGAGTCTCATTTTTTCCTCTTGAGGTTATTCGCACAAAACATGATGTTTGCCCTGATTGCGCAGAGATTTTTCACTAAAATACCTTTTTTTGCGTGGAGCGGCACGATGTCTTTATTGAAGAGCGCGCATGGTGGCAATACCCGAGAAGCCGCCGAACTGTTGGGCATCTCGCCTGAGCAATTGTTGGATTTTAGCGCGAATATTAATCCGCTGGGTATGCCGGCAAGTTTAAAACGCGCGATCGTCGACAACCTGGACTGCGCGGAGCATTACCCGGATGTTGATTACGCTAAACTGCATGCGGCGCTGGCGGAGCATCATCAGATTCCTGCCTCATGGATACTTGCCGGAAACGGCGAGACTGAGTCGATTTTCACTTTGGTGCAAGATCTTAAACCACGCCATGCGATGATCGTGACACCCGGGTTTGCTGAATATCGTCGGGCGCTGCAATGGGGAGACTGTACGATCCATGAGTTTGCGCTACGCGAAGACGATGGTTGGCAGCTTACTGATGCAATCATCGATGCGTTAACCCCAGAGCTGGACTGCCTGTTTCTCTGTACGCCCAACAATCCCACTGGCTTGCTGCCAGATAACCGCCTGCTGCGCGAAATAGCCGCGCGTTGTGAGTTGCTTGGGATCAATCTGATCCTTGATGAAGCGTTTATCGATTTTATTGCCGGGGAGCCGGGGTTTATTCCGCTGCTTCGTGATAACCCGCATATTTGGGTGCTGCGCTCTCTCACCAAGTTCTATGCGATACCGGGGCTCCGGTTGGGGTATCTGGTCAACAGTAATGAACAGGCTGTTGCACAGATGCGCCGTCGACAAATGCCGTGGTCAATTAACGCATTTGCTGCACTGGCAGGCGAGATTATTTTACACGACAGCGCATATCAGCAGGCAACGTGGAAGTGGCTGGAGCAAGAGGGCGCGAGGTTTGATCGGCAGTTGAAAGAACTGCCCGGCCTGACGGTGTATCCTGGCAGGGCAAATTATCGCTTATTGCGCTGCGAGCGGGCGGATTTTGATCTGCAACGCGCAATGCTGGAACAACATGTCTTGATTCGCAGTTGTGCTAATTATCCGGGGCTGGATGCGCGCTATTATCGGGTAGCCGTTCGCAGCCAGGGAGAGAATAACCGCCTGTTGGCGGCTTTACGCAAGGTGCTTAGCGGTACAACCCTTGCTGATTGATATAGTCAAGCACTGCAGCTGGCATCAGGTCGTCGCACGGCTCGCCTTTTTCCAGACGCTCACGGATGAGCGTGGCGGAGATGTTAAACCACGGCGTTTCAGCCAGATAAATTTTCCCGCAAGGCAAGTTGTGCAGGTCATCTGGCGAATGGGTCAGATGATCCTCCAGCCACTGCTGGTGCTTTTCCTGCGCCATTTCGAGCGGATAGCCCGGACGTCGGCAGACAATGAGGTGGGTGTTACCCAGAATCGTGTCGTAGTCATGCCAGGACGGAAAGGTAAGCAGTGAGTCCTGGCCAATAATAAACGCTAACGGTACTTCCGGTCCTTGCTCCTCGCGCCACTCTTTGAGCGTTTGCGCGGTGTAGGAGGCGGTATCGCGTTTCAGTTCGCGTTTATCAAGGGAGAACAGCGGCTTATCGGCAATGGCCAGTTCAACCATGCGTTGACGTTGTTCGCCGGACGCTTCGGGTTGCGCACGATGCGGCGGCACGTTATTGGGCATGATAATGACCCGGGAAAGGCCAATCAGATTCGCCAGAATTTCAACCGGTTTAAGATGACCATAATGCACCGGATCAAAGGTGCCACCGAACAGAGCCTGCAATGATTTCATATCAACCATCAATAAAAACATCGGCCAGCGATTTATGGCAGAGCAAAAGGGAAAGCCCCTCAAGTTCCGCCCACACTGACTGACCATAGTCTTGTTTAAGCGTAATTTCCGTACGCGTTAACAACGTTACCGCCTGACGCAACTGCGCAGGACTCAGCCGGTTTAGCGCGTCTCCCATCATACCCCGGCGATTTTGCCACACCCGGTGTTTATCAAACAACGTGCGCAAAGGCGTATGGGCTGACTGCCGTTTTAAGTTGACCAACAGCAGTAATTCACGCTGTATCGTACGTAGCAAAATAACCGGCTCACTGCCTTCCAGACGTAACTGTTGCAGAATGTGCAGCGCGCGTTTGCTTTTGCCCATCAGCAGCGCATCCACCCAATGGAACGGGGTAAAGTGCGCGGCATCGTTAACGGCTTTCTCCACGCGAGGCAGCGTTAGTTTGCCATCAGGCCAAAGCAATGCTAGCCGTTCCAGCGCTTGCGCCAGCGCTAACAGATTACCTTCATAGCAATAGCACAACAGCTGATTGGCTGCGTCATCCAGTTGTAGATTGTTAAGCTTCGCCCTGGCAGCGACCCAACGAGGAAGCTGTGCTTGCTCCGGCGTCTGGCAGCTTACCTGCACCGCATTATTGGCAAGTCCGGTATACCATGCGGCGTTTTCCTGCGCTTTAGTCAGTTTGTTGCCGCGAACAATCAGCAGCAGGTCGTCATGTAACAGTGTGACGAGTGAAGCGAGCTGTTCGTTAATGGCGGCATTGGGGCCATTTTCAGGCAACTGCAAAAGTAGGGTTTGACGGCTGGCAAACAGGCTCATCGCCTGGCAGAGTGAAAAAATCTCTCCCCAGTCGGTGCTATTGTCCAGGGTGAAAGCGTGGTGTTCTTCGAATCCTTGCGTTGCTGCTGCCTGACGGATAGCGTCCTGGCTTTCCTGCAATAAGAGAGGATCGTTACCTAAGAGCAAATACGCCGCGCGCAGCCCTTCATTGAGCTGTGCGCGGAGTTGTTCAGGGTACAACTTGAGCATCAGTTACCCAGCGTGGTGGAAACACGCGCCGGAGACGACGCAGGCTCTGCGGCTTTTGTCGCCGCTGGCTTAGCATCATCATCAGCATTGGATGACAGAGTATCGGCAAGATGTACGCTTGGCAGCTTACGAATTAACTGTTCAGCCGCTTTGTCATACATCTCTTTGATGATCATGTCCTGCTCGTTATCTTTCGCCAGTGCAGCCTGTGGGTTGTCAAAGAACGAACGATAAACTTTGGCGCTGATTGGATAAATATCATGACCTGGGATCAGCACGGATGCACTCACGAACATCACCATCTGGTATTCAGCCGTTTGACCGTTCTGGAATACCGACGCCGTATCTTGCGATATGCTGACCGCGCCCAGACGTAAGGACGTCACATCTTTACGCATTGAGCCGTCCTCTAGCAGCGTAACGCCGTTCAGACGCAGCTGATTACGAACCGCGCGGCTTAATGGGCCGTTTGGATCCCCAGAGTCCAGAATCATGGTTTTCATTGAGGGTGGGACCTGCGTAGTATTACGCAGATGCCATCCACATCCGGCGGTGACAAGCACCGCCAGAGATAACAACAATGTTGTCAGAAGTCGCACGCTTCCTCCCGCGCTTAGCCAACGACCAGATTGAGGAGTTTACCCGGTACATAAATCACTTTACGTACGGTAACGCCATCAAGATATTTTGCCACCAGATGCTCCTGGCCAGCACGTTCACGAACCTGTTCTTCTGTCGCATTTACCGGAACGGTAATTTTGCCACGGACTTTACCGTTCACCTGAACAACAACCAGCTTCGAGTCTTCAACCATTGCGGTTTCGTCTGCCACCGGCCACGGTGCGTTGTCGATATCGCCTTCGCCTTTCAGTGCTTCCCACATCGTGAAGCAAACGTGTGGGGTGAACGGGTTCAGCATGCGAACGACGGCCAGTAACGCTTCTTGCATCAGGGCTCTGTCTTGTTCGTCTTCCTGCGGTGCTTTCGCCAGCTTGTTCATCAGCTCCATAATCGCCGCAATTGCAGTGTTAAAGGTCTGACGACGACCGATATCATCGGTAACTTTAGCAATGGTTTTATGTACGTCGCGACGCAGCGCTTTTTGGTCTTCGCTCAACGCATCAACGTTCAGGGCAGCAACATCGCCTTTGGAAGTATGTTCGTAAACCAGCTTCCATACACGTTTCAGGAAGCGGTTCGCCCCTTCAACGCCGGATTCCTGCCATTCCAGCGTCATATCAGCCGGAGAAGCGAACATCATGAACAGACGTACCGTGTCAGCGCCGTAACGTTCAACCATGACCTGCGGGTCGATACCGTTATTTTTCGACTTGGACATTTTGCTCATGCCGGTATAGACCAGTTCATGGCCTTCTGCGTCCTGAGCTTTGACGATACGACCTTTTTCGTCGCGCTCAACGATGGCATCAACCGGAGAAACCCAGTTACGCTCGCCGTTTGCACCAACGTAATAGAACGCATCAGCCAGCACCATACCCTGGCACAGCAGCTGTTTGGCCGGTTCGTCAGAGTTGACCATGCCCGCATCGCGCATCAGCTTGTGGAAGAAGCGGAAGTAGAGCAGGTGCATGATGGCGTGTTCAATACCACCAATGTAGATATCAACTGGCAGCCAGTAGTTTGCGGCTTCTGGATCCAGCATCCCTTCGTTGTACTGCGGGCAGGTATAGCGCGCGTAGTACCAGGAGGATTCCATAAAGGTATCGAAGGTGTCGGTTTCGCGCAGCGCAGGCATGCCGTTAACGGTGGTTTTTGCCCACTCCGGATCGGCTTTTATTGGGCTGGTGATGCCGTCCATAACCACGTCTTCCGGCAGAATAACCGGCAACTGATCTTCTGGCGTCGGCAGTACGGTACCGTCTTCCAGCGTCACCATCGGAATTGGCGCCCCCCAGTAACGCTGACGGGAAACACCCCAGTCACGCAGACGGTAGTTCACTTTACGTTCACCCACGCCTTTCGCTACCAGCTTGTCAGCAATGGCGTTGAAGGCAGCTTCGAAGCCGAGGCCGTCAAACTCGCCGGAGTTAAACAGCACGCCTTTTTCGGTCAGAGCTTGTTCGGACAGATCCGGCTCTGCTCCTTCAGCGGTCAGAATTACTGGCTTGATGGTCAGGCCATATTTTGTCGCAAACTCGTAATCGCGCTGATCGTGGCCCGGAACGGCCATGACTGCGCCCGTACCGTATTCCATCAGGACGAAGTTTGCCGCCCAAACGGGGATTTCTTCGCCAGTCAGCGGGTGAACGGCTTTAAAGCCCGTGTCGACGCCTTTCTTCTCCATGGTTGCCATTTCGGCTTCAGCAACCTTGGTGTTGCGGCATTCGTCAATGAAGGCGGCCAGTTCTGGATTATTTGCAGCAGCTTTCTGCGCCAGCGGGTGACCTGCGGCAACGGCCAGATAGGTCGCACCCATAAAGGTGTCCGGGCGGGTGGTGTAAACGGTTAGCGTGTTGTCGTAACCGTTCACATTGAAGGTGATTTCCACGCCTTCAGAACGGCCAATCCAGTTGCGCTGCATCGTTTTCACGGTGTCAGGCCAGTGATCCAGGTTATCCAGGTCACGCAGCAGTTCGTCAGCGTAAGCGGTGATTTTGATGAACCACTGTGGGATCTCTTTACGCTCGACTTTGGTATCGCAACGCCAGCAGCAGCCGTCGATAACCTGTTCGTTCGCCAGTACGGTCTGGTCGTTCGGGCACCAGTTGACCGCAGACGTTTTCTTATACACCAGGCCTTTTTTGTACAGCTCGGTGAAAAATTTCTGTTCCCAACGGTAGTATTCTGGGGTGCAGGTCGCCAGCTCACGGCTCCAGTCGTAACCGAAACCCAGCATTTTGAGCTGGTTTTTCATGTATGCGATGTTGTCGTACGTCCATGGTGCTGGCGCGGTATTGTTTTTAACCGCAGCGCCTTCTGCAGGCAGACCGAACGCATCCCAGCCAATTGGCTGCAGTACGTTTTTGCCCAGCATGCGCTGGTAGCGGGCGATCACGTCACCGATGGTGTAGTTACGTACGTGGCCCATGTGTAGTCGACCAGAAGGATAGGGAAGCATAGACAGGCAGTAATACTTCTCTTTGCTCTCGTCTTCGGTAACTTCAAATGTGCGCTTCTCATCCCAGTGAAGCTGTACTTTGGATTCTATCTCTTCCGGGCGGTATTGCTCTTGCATGGCAGCCAGTGGTCCTGTTTTCAATACAGCTACAAACGTAGCTCTAGATGTGGTGTTTCAGATCCGCATAGCATAGCCCAAACGCCCGCGCCAAAACAGCCTTTCGCGCATTCAGCGTTGAATTCCCGCAAGGATAATTCTTGCACGAATTTACACACTCTGTGGACAGTCTTGCAAAGCGTAGCGTAAATAACGTCTATTATTATAGACAGTTAACGACCCAGGAGGCGAAGCGATGAACAAGGTTGCTCAATATTACCGTGAACTGGTGGCTTCACTGAGCGAACGTCTGCGTAATGGCGAACGCGATATTGATGCGTTGGTGGAGCAAGCGCGTCAACGAGTTATGCAGACCGGGGAGTTAACGCGAACCGAGGTGGAAGAGCTCACCCGGGCCGTCAGACGTGACCTGGAAGAGTTTGCTCTGAGCTATGAAGAAAGTCTCGATGAGGAGACAGACAGCGTCTTTATGCGGGTTATCAAGGAGAGTATCTGGCAGGAACTGGCCGATATTACCGATAAAACGCAGCTCGAATGGCGAGAAGTGTTCCAGGATCTCAGTCATCACGGGGTTTATCACAGCGGTGAGGTGGTCGGATTAGGTAATCTGGTCTGCGAGAAGTGCCACTTCCATTTAGCGGTTTACACCCCGGATGTGCTGCCGCTGTGTCCAAAATGCGGACACGATCAGTTCCAGCGCCGACCGTTTGAGCCGTGATCGCTTTTGCCGGATGGCGACGCAAAGCGTCTTATCCGGCCTACAAATTGCACGATTTTGTAGGCCGGATAAGCGTTAGCGCCATCCGGCGTGTATTAGGCGTAAAACTTCAGCCGTTCTGCCAGCAAATCGACAAACCCTTGACGATCAACGTCTAACATTACGGTGGCGTTTGGCTTCCTGCCGCTCAGGAAATAGTAATCCACCACGGTCATTCCCTGGGTATATTTACCCTGAGTTTCCACGCCGACCCAGCGTTCAACGGTGGTAAACAGTTCAGGTTTCAGCAGCCAGGCAATGGTGCATGGATCATGCAGCGGTGCGCCGATGAATCCCCATTTTTCATCTTTGTGATACTCAAAGAAGAAGTCGAGTAGTTCAGCCACGATCGTCGAAATAGGATTGCCGATAGCGCGGAATCGTTCGGTATCTTCCCGATGTATTTGCGCTTTATGCGTGACGTCAAGCCCTGCCATTACCACCGGAATACCCGACTGGAATACGATTTCGGCGGCTTCGGGATCCACGAAGATGTTGAACTCGGCTGCGGGCGTCCAGTTTCCGAGGCCCATCGCACCACCCATAATCACGATACGGGCGATTTTGGCGTGCAGCTCAGGATGGCTATTCAGGAGCAATGCGACGTTAGTTTGCGGCCCGGTGGAGACAATCGTCATCGGTTCCGGGCTTTCACGCAGGGTTTTCGCCATCAGTTCCATGGCGGTACAGTCTTGTGGCGCAAAAGCGGGTTCCGGCAGCGCCGGGCCATCCAGCCCACTCTCGCCGTGAACGTTATCGGCGATAATCAGATCGCGCATTAGTGGTTTCACTGCGCCACCAGCTACTGGTATATCCGTACGGTTGAGCAACGTTAACATGCGCAACACGTTACGCAGTGTTTTGTCTGGTGTCTGGTTACCGGCTGATGAGGTTATCGCTTTCACATCCAGTTCTGGTGAGGCGAGGGCGAGAACAATTGCGATAGCGTCGTCATGACCCGGATCGCAATCAAACAGGATAGGAAGTGCCATTGTTGCTCCTTGTAAGTGGGACTTTGTGACAAGGTTAACGCTGGGCTGTATGTGTTTCGAGAGGCGAAGATATAAAGCGTGAGGTGGCGCGCACATGGAGGTGCGCGCCAGCAAGATTAGTGCAGTATTTTCGCGAGGAAGTCTTTGGCGCGGTCCGATTTCGGATTAGCGAAGAACTCTTCTTTCGGTGAGTCTTCAACAATTTTCCCTTCATCCATGAAGATCACCCGGTTCGCCACTTTACGCGCAAAGCCCATTTCGTGGGTTACCACCATCATGGTCATCCCTTCATTGGCCAGTTCAACCATAACGTCCAGTACTTCGTTGATCATTTCAGGATCAAGCGCCGACGTCGGCTCGTCAAACAGCATGGCGATAGGATCCATGCACAGCGCCCGGGCGATAGCGACACGCTGTTGCTGGCCCCCTGAGAGCTGAGCTGGAAACTTTTCGGCATGTGCTGACAGACCAACGCGTTCCAGTAACTTTTGCGCTTTGTCGCGGGCCGGCTTTTTATCGCGCTTGAGCACTTTTACCTGCGCCAGAGTCAGGTTCTCAATGATCGACAGGTGAGGGAACAGTTCAAAGTGCTGGAACACCATACCAACGCGAGAGCGCAGTTTGGCCAGATCAGTTTTTTTATCATTCACCACGGTACCATCAACGGTGATGACGCCCTGCTGTACCGGCTCCAGCCCGTTCACCGTTTTGATAAGCGTTGATTTACCTGAACCTGACGGGCCGCAGACCACCACCACTTCACCTTTTTTCACTTCCGTGGAGCAGTCGGTCAGCACCTGAAAGTGACCATACCATTTAGAAACATTTTTCAGGGTAATCATTAAACTGTCCTTTTCTTCAAATAGCTGACCAACAACGATGCGCTCAGACTGAATACAAAATAAACGGCGCCAGCAAACAGGATCATTTCAACCTGTGTGCCGTCACGCTCGCCAATGGTAGAGGCGGTACGGAAGAAGTCTGCCAGACTTAATACATAGACCAGCGAGGTATCCTGGAAGAGTACGATGCCCTGGGTTAGCAGCAGCGGTACCATCGCGCGGAATGCCTGCGGCAGAATAATGAGCTTCATCGACTGCCAGTGGGTCATCCCCAGAGCCAGCGCGGCGCTGGATTGCCCACGAGAAATACTCTGGATACCGGCACGGATAATCTCGGAATAGTACGCGGCTTCAAACATCGAAAACGCGACCATTGCTGAGATCAGGCGAATATCGGTTTTTGGCGACAGACCCAGTACGTTTTGCAGGAAGCCGGGCACAATCAGGTAGAACCACAGCAGCACCATGACCAGCGGAATAGAACGAAATACGTTGACGTAGCCTTTCGCAAACCAGGCAATCGGCGCGAAGCTGGACAGACGCATTACTGCAAGGATGGTTCCCCAGACAATACCAATGACTACCGCCGTAACGGTGATTTTCAGCGTGATGATTAACCCATCCAGCAGATACGGCAGGGAAGGGATGATAGAACTCCAGTCAAATTCGTACATTATTTGCCTCCCAAATTGCCAGGCAGGCGGATTTTACGTTCAACGAGATTCATCACCAGCATGATGACGGCGTTAATCAGGACGTAAGCCAGAGTGATAGCGGTAAACGATTCCCATGCGTGGGCGGAGTAATCCAGCAGTTTGCCCGCCTGTGCCGCCATATCGACCAGGCCGATGGTGGAGGCGATAGCGGAGTTCTTCACCAGGTTCATCATCTCTGAGGTCATTGGCGGAACAATCACGCGGTAGGCGTTTGGCAACAGAACATAGCGGTAGGCCTGCGGCAACGTTAGCCCCATCGCCAGTGCGGCGTTTTTCTGCCCACGAGGCAGAGACTGAATTGCGGCGCGAACCTGTTCGCAGACGCGCGCGGCGGTAAACAGCCCCAGACAAAGCATCGATGAGAGGAAGAACTGGATGTTGGGATCCAACTCAGCCTTGAACCACATCCCAATGTTTTCCGGCAGCAGTTCCGGAATAACCAGATACCAGGTAAAAAACTGGACGATGAGCGGAACGTTACGAAACAGCTCAACGTACAGTGTGCCGATCCCAGAAAGGAAACGATTTGGAACGGTACGTAAGATGCCGAATAAAGAGCCTATGAGGAAAGCGATAATCCAGGCGGTGATGGATAACGCGACAGTGACCTGGAAACCACTCCAGAGCCAGCCGAGATAGGTGGTGTTGCCGAACGGGGCTTGTTGTAAAAAAATACCCCAGTTCCAGTCTATAGACATAAATCTACTCCAGAAAAAAAAGGGTAGCAGCGCTACCCTCGAAGATTGTTATTCGGCGTTTTGCGGTTTTCAGGCCTGATGGGGAACGACCATCAGGCTTATAGTCTGTCCGTGCCGAGTAACAATCGAGAGGGAGGGGAAGCCTCCCATTTATTTTAGTTAGTTAAGCGCTTTATCATTTGGTTCTTTGAACAGAGCTTTCATCTCGTCTGACAGTTCGAAATTCATGTTCAGGTTCTTCGGTGGAATTGGATTTTTAAACCACTTATCAAACCATTTCTCAGCTTCGCCTGAGGTTTGTGCCTTGGCGATAGTGTCGTCCATCAGCTTTTTGAACTCAGGATCATCTTTGCGCAACATACAGCCGTAGGCTTCCTGAGACTGTGGCTTGCCGACGATCTCCCAGTTGTCTGGTTTCTTCGCTTTCGCGCGCTCGCCAGCCAGCAGGGCGTCATCCATCATAAAGGCAACGGCGCGACCGCTTTCCAGAGTACGGAAAGAGTCACCGTGGTCTTTCGCGCTGATGATGCGCATATCCATTTTTTGTTCTTCATTCAGCTTGTGCAGCAGAACTTCGGAGGTGGTACCCGAAGTCACGACTACGGCTTTACCTTTCAGATCGGCGAAATCTTTGACGTCGCCGCCTTTTTTCGCCAGCAGACGGGTGCCGACAACGAAAATGGTGTCAGAGAAAGCCGCTTGTTTTTGGCGCTCGACGTTGTTGGTGGTGGATCCACATTCAAAATCGAAGGTGCCGTTTTGCAGCAGCGGGATACGGTTTTGAGAAGTAATCGGGATCAGTTTCACCTGCAGATCAGGCTTGTTCAGCTTTTTCTTCACGGCGTCAACGATCGCGTTGGAGTAATCCTGTGAATAACCGACCACTTTTTGCTGATTATCGTAGTAAGAAAACGGTACTGATGATTCACGGTGGCCGACAACGATCACGCCATTTTTGGCGATCTTATCCAGCGTGCTGCCTGCCGCTGGTGCTGCGTCTTCTGCGTGCGCCAGACCGGCGGACATTCCCATGACCAGCATGGCAGTGGCGAGCTTACGTAATTGCATATCCAACTCCTTTATCGTCTGCGCCAGGGACGCATTGATACCCATTGTGATGTTGTTATTGTTTGCTACTAAAACGTGCAGTCTTGTATGTGTTTGTTAACATTTAGTTTGGATGAATGTAAAGAATTTGCTGTGTTATTGTTTATTTTTGCGAAGTGCGCCGCACCATTTGGGGGCAAAAATATCTTGTTGCACTTTTCAGGTGCTACCGGCGCTCAACTTTGGTGCGACCAGGTTGCACATTCAGCCAAAACAGCGTTTGCCTTGTAGAACAAAGCAATAGACGTGCCAGAATGGGCATTGGAAGAGAGGAAGGGGGGAGTAGGCCTGATAAGCGTAGCGCCATCAGGCACGATGCGGCACAACTGCCGGATGGCGGCGTACCGCCTTATCCGGCCTACATTTGATGGGGTACTGGTTTATTTACGACGTTGGCGCAGACTCATTACCACTGCGCCAAAGCCAAACAGCGCGGTTAGCAGCCAGAGCGGCCAGTTTCCGGTACGGGCATAAGGGGTTAAGCCCGTCGTTGGCGTCACGCTGGTGGTCAGCACCTGGCGGGTAAACTGCGGGATCATCGCCTGCACTTCGCCCTGCGGACCAATCACCGCCGTAATACCGTTGTTGGTGCTACGCAGCAGAGGTCGCGCCAGCTCCAGGGAACGCATACGCGCCATCTGGAAGTGCTGCCACGGGCCAATAGATTTACCAAACCATGCATCGTTGGAGATAGTCAGCAGGTAGTCCGTATCCGGGCGGAAGTTATCCCGTACCTGTTCGCCAAGAATGATTTCGTAGCAGATGGCAGCGGTCAGCTTAAACCCGTGTGCATGCAACTGTGGCTGTACATAAGGACCGCGGCTGAACGAAGACATTGGCAGGTCAAAGAATGGCGCTAGCGGGCGCAGGATAGATTCCAGCGGGACAAACTCACCAAACGGTACCAGATGGTTTTTGTTGTAGCGGTTGCTGGAGTCGTAGCTGTATGGGCTGTCTTTACCCAGTGTGATGATGGTGTTGTAAGTGTCGTAACGATTCTGCTTGTTCAGACGCGCATCTACAATACCGGTAATCAGCGTGCTGTTTTTCGATTTCAGCAGGTCATCCATCATACTCAGAAAACGCTGCTGGTTAATTTCCAGGTCAGGAATAGCGGATTCTGGCCAGATGATGAGCTGTGATTTGCCCATCTCAGGCTGGGTGGCGTCGAGATAAATCTTCAGGGTGTTGAGTAACTGGCCTTCATCCCATTTGAGCGACTGCGGGATGTCACCCTGCACCATCGAGACCTGGGTGGTTTTTTCCGGCTCCAGCGTGTACCACTGAATATAACGTAGCGGAAAGGGCAGAGCGAAAAGAACTGCGGCGGCAGCCAGCGGCTTCCAGTTACGCGTTACCAGCGCAAGTGCCAGCAGGCCACTAACCATCATCAGCAGGAAGTTAATCGCCTCAACGCCCATTACCGGCGCCAGCCCTTTTAACGGACCGTCGATCTGGCTGTAGCCGAACTGCAGCCACGGAAAACCGGTCAGTACCCAGCCGCGTAGAAATTCAGTGATTTGCCAGACTACCGGCGCGGCAATCGCTACGCGTGTCCAGGTAGTTTTCGGCCACAGACGCGCCAAAAAGCCGGCAAACAGGCCGGTGTAGAGGGAAAGGTAAGCAGCAAGCAGAACCACGAGGAAGACGTTAACGGGGCCCGGCATACCGCCAAACTGCGCGATACTGACGTAAACCCAGTTGATGCCTGAGCCAAACAGTCCCAGTCCCCAGAAGTAGCCGATAGCGGCAGACTGGAGCGGACGGCGGTTGAAGGTGAGAGCCTGCAGACCCATCAGCGAAACAATCGCAGCGGGCCAGATGTCATACGGTGAGAAAGCCAGTGTCCCGCAGGCACCGAATAATAACGCCAGCAGCAGGCGAATGCGCTGGCGTTCAATTAAAGGGGCAAATGCCATGTAGTCTTAGATCCAGTTTCGGGTTTATTCGTCCAGTTTGGGCTGGGGTGAGTCGTCCGGAATTCTGACATGAACCTGAATAATACGACGGCTGTCGGCCATTGCCACTTTGAACTGGTAACCATCAATGTCGATGGTCTCTCCACGCGCGGGCAGATGACCGAAGGCCTGCATGACCAACCCGCCAATGGTATCCACTTCTTCATCGCTGAAATGCGTGCCGAAAGCTTCGTTGAAGTCTTCAATCGGCGCCAGCGCACGAATAGTCCAGGTGTGGCGACTGAGCTGACGGAAATCAATATCGTCTTCTTCGTCGTACTCGTCTTCAATTTCACCGACAATCAGTTCAAGGATGTCCTCAATGGTCACCAGACCTGAGACACCGCCAAACTCGTCGATGACGATAGCCATATGATAACGCTGGGAGCGGAACTCTTTCAGCATGCGGTCAACCCGCTTGCTTTCAGGGACGACAACCGCCTGGCGTAACACTTTCTCCATGCTGAAGGCTTCGGCATCGCTACGCATAAACGGCAGCAGATCTTTGGCCATCAGAATCCCTTCAATGTGATCCTTGTCTTCGCTAATTACCGGGAAACGCGAGTGGGCAGACTCGATAATGACATCGAGGCATTCGTCCAGAGTTTGGTTGCGTTTCAGGGTAATCATCTGGGAGCGAGGGATCATGATGTCGCGAACACGTTGGTCCGCAATATCCATTACCCCTTCGAGCATATCGCGCGTATCTTCATCGATAAGGTCGTTTTGCCCGGAATCACGGATCAGCTCCAACAGTTCGTCGCGGTTTTTCGGTTCACCGTGGAAAAGTTGGCTCAGTAACAGGGAAAAAAATCCCTTTTTGCTGTTTAAGGTGTCACTACTGTGTGAATTGTCGTCGCTCATGGCGTCGTATGGGTTCTCATGTTAGTTAATACAAAGCGCGTCATGCGTTTACTCAGCTGTTGACGGCATATCTCTTCATTGTACTTCAAACCAGGTAGGCCTTATCAGGCCTACAAGATGTCGAAATGCTTACTCTTTCTCGGCAATGTACGGATCCTCATAGCCCAGAGCAAGCATAATCTCTGTTTCGAGGGATTCCATCTCTTCCGCTTCATCGTCTTCAATATGGTCGTAGCCGAGTAAATGTAGGCTACCGTGCACCACCATGTGCGCCCAGTGGGCCTCAAGCGGTTTGCCTTGCTCCTGCGCTTCTTTCTCAACCACCTGACGGCAGATGATCAAATCGCCCAGCAGCGGCATCTCGATGCCCGGCGGAGCCTCAAACGGGAAAGAGAGCACGTTGGTGGATTTGTCTTTCCCGCGATAGGTCAGGTTCAGGTCGTGGCTTTCCGCGTCATCGACCAGACGAATGGTCACCTCTGATTCTTCCTGAAACTGCGGGATCACCGCATCCAGCCAGCCCTGAAACTGACTTTCTGTTGGTAAACCGGATTCGTCTTCACATGCCAGCTGTAAATCGAGGATAACCTGACTCATTTTTGTTCCTGCTCCTGAGCTTCGCGCTTGCGTTCTGCAGCCTGCTCGGCTTTGCGTTTCTGTTCTGCTTCTTCCCAGGCTTCATACGCCGTGACGATACGGGCGACCACCGGGTGGCGCACCACGTCTTCGCTATGGAAGAAATTAAAACTAATTTCGTCGACTTCAGCCAGTACTTCAATGGCATGACGCAGACCAGATTTGGTGCTACGCGGCAGGTCAATCTGGGTGATATCACCTGTGATGACCGCTTTAGAGTTAAAGCCGATACGGGTCAGGAACATTTTCATCTGTTCGATGGTAGTGTTCTGGCTTTCATCAAGAATGATGAACGCATCGTTCAACGTACGACCGCGCATGTAGGCTAGGGGCGCAACTTCAATGACGTTACGCTCAATCAGCTTTTCAACCTTTTCAAAGCCAAGCATTTCGAAAAGCGCGTCATACAGCGGTCGTAAATACGGATCGACTTTCTGGCTGAGATCTCCTGGCAGGAATCCCAGTTTTTCGCCCGCTTCCACTGCCGGACGGGTCAGCAGAATGCGACGGATCTCCTGACGCTCAAGCGCATCAACCGCAGCGGCAACCGCGAGATACGTTTTACCCGTACCCGCAGGGCCAACGCCAAATGTAATGTCGTGGTCGAGGATATTCGCAATGTACTGTGCCTGGTTCGGCGTGCGCGGCTTAATTACTCCACGCTTGGTTTTGATGTTCACCGCTTTGCCAAATTCAGGCACGCTGTCTGCGCTTTGCTCAAGCACACGCGCTTCTTTGATCGCCAGATGAATTTGTTCAGGCTCGATGTCCTGCGTCTGACCGCGCATTGGGGCGGTATCGACGTACAGGCTACGTAAAATATCTGCCGCAGCGGTGACGCAAATTGGACGACCGGTCAGTTTAAAGTGGTTATCACGGCGGTTAATTTCGATGCCGAGGCGACGTTCCAGCTGTTTGATGTTGTCATCAAATGGGCCGCAAAGGCTCAACAGGCGGGCGTTGTCTGCGGGTTCAAGGGTTATTTCGCGAGTGTCTATGTTCAAACTGTTCCTCTTATGCATGTCTCGCCGGACGCTGAACATTTACCGGCATCTAAGGAAATTATTCACGCCATGGGGGAAAGGCGCAAGCATTGCAGCAAATATGGGGATGATAGGGCAGATTACAAGGCCCGCTGGAGCAGCGAGCCTGGGAGTGTTGGCCCGATAAGCATAGTGCCATCGGGCCTTGTTTACGTTTTTCAGCAGGATTAAGGCTGATAAATACCGACGCCCAGATCGTTTTCTTTGCGCGTACGCGCAATAACCGACTCAGGGGATTCTGCGATGCGCAGGCCCATTTCGTCCTCGGTACGCACCACTTTACCGCGCAGGGAGTTAGTCCAGACATCGGTAATTTCTACGTCCACGAACTTACCGACCATATCCGGGTTGCCTTCAAAGTTCACCACACGGTTATTTTCGGTACGGCCTGACAGTTCCATGATGCTCTTACGCGATGTGCCTTCAACCAGAATGCGCTGGGTCGTGCCGACCATACGGCGGCTCCAGGCCATAGCTTGCTGGTTGATACGCTCCTGTAGAATGTACAGACGCTGTTTCTTCTCTTCTTCCGGTACGTCGTCAACCATATCGGCGGCAGGGGTGCCAGGACGCGCAGAGAAAATAAAGCTGTAGCTCATGTCAAAATTGACGTCAGCAATCAGCTTCATGGTCTGCTCGAAATCCTGCGTGGTCTCACCCGGGAAGCCAACGATGAAGTCGGAGCTGATCTGGATATCCGGACGCGCAGCGCGCAGTTTGCGGATGATCGCTTTGTATTCCAGCGCGGTATGGGTACGCCCCATCAGGTTCAGTACGCGGTCTGAACCGCTCTGTACCGGCAGATGCAGGAAGCTCACCAGCTCTGGCGTATCGCGATAAACTTCAACGATATCATCGGTGAATTCGATCGGATGGCTGGTGGTGAAGCGGATACGATCAATACCGTCGATCGCTGCGACCAGACGTAACAGATCGGCAAAAGATCCGATCGTGCCGTCGTAGTTCTCACCACGCCAGGCGTTCACGTTTTGCCCCAGCAGGTTCACTTCACGCACGCCTTGGGCTGCAAGCTGGGCGATTTCAAACAGAATATCATCCGCCGGACGGCTGACTTCCTCACCGCGGGTGTAGGGCACCACGCAGTAAGTACAATATTTATTACAACCTTCCATGATGGACACAAACGCGCTTGGACCTTCAGCACGCGGTTCCGGCAGGCGGTCGAACTTTTCGATCTCCGGGAAACTGATATCAACCACCGGGCTACGGGTCGTGCTTCCACGCACTTTGTTGATCATTTCAGGCAGGCGGTGCAGCGTTTGCGGCCCAAAAATAATATCGACGTAATGCGCGCGCTGGCGAATATGATCGCCTTCCTGAGACGCAACACAGCCACCGACCCCAATGATGAGCTTGGGATTTTTCTCTTTTAACAGTTTCCAGCGGCCCAGTTGATGGAACACTTTTTCCTGAGCCTTCTCACGGATTGAGCAGGTATTCAGCAGCAGCACATCCGCTTCTTCCGCCACGTCAGTCAGTTGATACCCATGAGTGGCATCCAGCAGATCGGCCATCTTCGATGAATCGTATTCGTTCATCTGACAGCCCCAGGTTTTAATATGGAGTTTTTTGGTCATCGACTTGCTCTTGCGAAATTGTGGCTGAAATGCAGGGCGCATAGTGTACTGCTTTGGCGCGGTTGTGACCAGTATGACGGATGTCAGCCTCAAGGGGTAAAAAATCCTGTAAACTTACACAATACATGTAACTGGATAATTGACCATGACAAATCAACCAACGGAAATTGCCATTGTCGGCGGGGGGATGGTCGGCGGCGCGCTGGCGCTTGGACTGGCGCAGCATGGATTTACGGTAACGGTCATTGAGCATGCCGTTCCCACGCCGTTTGTGGCTGACGGACAGCCTGATGTCAGAATTTCTGCCATAAGTTCCGCATCGGTGTCGTTGCTAAAAGGGCTGGGCGTCTGGGATACGGTGCAGGGGATGCGCAGCCATCCTTATCGTCGACTGGAAACGTGGGAGTGGGAAAATGCCCATGTGATGTTTGATGCCGCCGAGCTTAAGCTGCCTCTGTTGGGCTATATGGTGGAAAACACGGTCCTGCAACATGCGCTCTGGCAGGCTCTGGAAGCTCACCCTAAAGTCACGCTGCGCGTACCGGCGTCCCTGATTTCTTTGCATCAACATAACGATCGACATGAGCTTGAGCTGGCAGGCGGCGAAACCATCAGCGCGAAGCTGGTTATCGGCGCCGATGGTGCCAACTCTCAGGTGCGAAAAATGGCCGGGATTGGTATCCATGCCTGGCAGTACGCGCAGTCCTGTATGTTGATAACCGTGCAATGCGAAAATTCACCGGGAGACAGCACCTGGCAGCAATTTACGCCTGACGGCCCGCGCGCGTTTTTACCGCTGTTTGATAACTGGGCCTCGTTGGTGTGGTACGACTCACCGGCTCGCATCCGCCAATTGCAAGCGCTGAATATGCCGCAATTGCAGACGGAGATTGCTAAACATTTTCCATCGCGACTCGGTAAGGTGATGCCAGTGGCTGCGGGGGCGTTCCCGCTTACGCGTCGTCATGCGCTGCAATATGTGCAACCGGGGCTGGCGCTGGTAGGTGATGCCGCGCATACCATTCATCCGCTGGCGGGGCAGGGCGTCAATCTGGGCTTTCGTGATGTTGATGCGTTGATTGATGTGCTGGTGAACGCGCGCAGCTACGGTGAATCCTGGGCCAGTCAGCCGGTGCTCAAGCGCTATCAGAATCGCCGTATGACTGACAATTTCATCATGCAAAGCGGTATGGATCTGTTCTATGCTGGATTTAGCAATAACCTGCAGCCGCTGCGCATCATGCGTAATCTCGGGCTCATGGCCGCAGAGCGCGCTGGCGTACTGAAACGTCAGGCACTGAAGTATGCGTTAGGGTTGTAGCTCGAGTGATGCCTGATGGCGCTACGTTTATCAGGCCTACAGCTCATGTAGGCCGGGTAAAGCTTGCCGTCATCCGGCGTCAGAAAAGCAAAAAGCTCGCCGAAGCGAGCTTTTTTAATATGGCTGGGGTACGAGGATTCGAACCTCGGAATGCTGGTATCAGAAACCAGAGCCTTACCGCTTGGCGATACCCCAACGGGTGCACCCACAGAGTGGACGACTTTTTGAAATTGGCTGGGGTACGAGGATTCGAACCTCGGAATGCTGGTATCAGAAACCAGAGCCTTACCGCTTGGCGATACCCCAACAATTTTTTGGATTTACCGAACGAGTCGATACGTCCTTAATATGGTGGCTACGACGGGATTCGAACCTGTGACCCCATCATTATGAGTGATGTGCTCTAACCAGCTGAGCTACGTAGCCAAATACTAACATTTTCTTCGATGGCTGGGGTACCTGGATTCGAACCAGGGAATGCCGGTATCAAAAACCGGTGCCTTACCGCTTGGCGATACCCCAATGACCGTTGCGGTGAACCGCTATATCGAAGAAAAAATGGCTGGGGTACCTGGATTCGAACCAGGGAATGCCGGTATCAAAAACCGGTGCCTTACCGCTTGGCGATACCCCATCCGTGCAACGCTTACGGGTGAATGGTGCGGGAGGCGAGACTTGAACTCGCACACCTTGCGGCGCCAGAACCTAAATCTGGTGCGTCTACCAATTTCGCCACTCCCGCAAAAAAGATGGTGGCTACGACGGGATTCGAACCTGTGACCCCATCATTATGAGTGATGTGCTCTAACCAGCTGAGCTACGTAGCCATCTTTTTTTCGCGTAACCTTATCGGCGTTGCGGGGCGCATTATGCGTATTGAGCCTTGAAGCGTCAACCCCTTTTTCATTGAAAATAGCTGGAATGTGACTGTTTGGTTAGGTTGCGAACAGCATGACGCAATATTCGGCAATTATTAGTTATTAATTGTTTTTTTGCACAGAAAACAAACATAAAAAAAGAGCCCCGCAGGGCTCTTATCTAAGGATTAACTTATTTATAAGCGGACTGATGTACGCCAACGGCACGGCCAGACGGATCGTTCATGGTTTTAAACGCCTCATCCCATTCGATCGCCTTAGCAGAAGAACAGGCAACCGACGGCCCGCCCGGCACACATTCGGCAGCGCTTGCTACCGGGAACAGCTCTTCGAAAATCTCACGGTACAAATACGCTTCTTTTGACGATGGCGTGTTGTACGGGAAACGGAAGCTGGCAGTTTCCAGTTGTTGGTCAGAAACTTGTTCTGCAGCCACCTCTTTCAGAGTGTCAATCCAGCTGTAACCGACACCGTCAGAGAACTGTTCTTTCTGACGCCATGCGACGCTTGCCGGCAGGTAGGACTCAAAACATTCGCGCAGAACGTGTTTTTCCATTTTGCCGTTGCCGCACATTTTGTCCTGCGGGTTGATGCGCATCGCCACATCAAGGAATTTCTTATCCAGGAAGGGCACGCGAGCTTCTACACCCCAGGCCGACATGGCTTTGTTGGCACGGGCGCAGTCGAACATATGCAGCGCTTGCAGCTTGCGCACGGTTTCTTCGTGCAGTTCTTTTGCATCTGGCGCTTTGTGGAAATAGAGATAGCCGCCAAACACTTCGTCCGAACCTTCACCCGACAACACCATTTTAATGCCCATCGCTTTAATTTTACGCGACATTAAGTACATTGGCGTCGAGGCGCGAATCGTCGTGACATCGTAAGTTTCGATGTGGTAAATCACGTCGCGGATCGCATCCAGACCTTCCTGGACGGTGAAGTGGATCTCATGGTGCACGGTCCCCAGATGGTTCGCCACCTCTTGCGCAGCTTTCAGATCCGGAGCGCCTTCCAGGCCGACGGCGAAGGAGTGCAGCTGTGGCCACCAGGCTTCGCTACGTTCCTGATCTTCAACACGGCGTGCCGCGTATTTTTTAGTTATCGCGGAAATTACGGATGAATCCAGACCGCCGGACAACAGAACTCCATAAGGAACATCTGACATCAGGTGACTTTTCACCGCATCTTCCAGCGCCTGGCGCAGCTCGTTTTTATCGGTAACGTTGTCTTTGACTGCATCGTATTCAAACCAGTCGCGCTGGTAGTACTGACGAATTTCACCGTCTTTACTCCACAAATAGCTACCGGCCGGGAATTCTTTGATTGTGCGGCAGACAGGAACCAGCGCTTTCATTTCAGACGCAACGTAGAAGTTACCGTGCTCGTCGTAACCCATATACAGCGGGATGATCCCGATATGATCACGACCGATCAGGTAGGCGTCCTGCTCGCTGTCGTACAGGGCAAAAGCGAACATCCCTTGCAGGTCATCGAGGAAAGCGGGTCCTTTTTCCTGATACAGCGCGAGGATAACTTCGCAGTCGGAACCGGTCTGGAACTGGTAGCGATCGCCGTATTCAGCACGCAGTGTCTGGTGGTTATAAATTTCACCGTTAACCGCCAGGATATGTGTCTTCTTCATGTTGTACAGCGGCTGAGCACCGGCATTGACGTCGACGATGGACAGACGTTCGTGCGCCAGAATGGCGTTATCACAGGCGTAAATACCTGACCAGTCCGGGCCGCGGTGGCGCATCAGACGAGACAGTTCCAGGGCTTTTTTACGCAGTTCAACTGCGTCAGTTTTAATATCGAATACGCCAAAAATAGAACACATAACCTTCTCCGTTAACCTGTTGCGTGATGCTTTTTATGTTTGCTTGATAAAGAAAATGCCGCAAAGCTGGAGAGGGCGCAAGAGAATTACGGGTCAGAAAATAAAAAACGCAATGGTCATTGCTGATTGATGAAAAAAGATTATGTAATGAACGCTATTATTGATGAATCAACAGTGAAGTGGTGATTTTATTGAATGGATGTATTTTTCAGGCCGGATAACTTGCAGATGTTGTTATCCGGCTAAAGAGATTAAATGACGTCTATTTCAGCAACGGACGGGTAAATCCAGCTTGGTCTGAACGGCATGTTGTCAATATCATCAAGCTTGGATACGCCAGACAGTACCAGGATAGTTTCCAGACCCGCCTGAAAACCTGCCAGAATATCGGTACGCAGGTTGTCACCAACGATAACGGTTTCTTCCGAGTGCGCCTGCATTTTGTTGAGAGCCGCGCGAATAATCCACGGGCTGGGTTTGCCGACATAAAACGGTTTACGACCTGAGATCTTCTCAATACCGGCACAGAGTGCTCCACAGGCGGGATAAAAGCCGCGACCGTGGGTATCCGGGTTAGTGGCGATAAAACGCGCGCCGTTGGCGACAAAATATGCTGCTTTATGCATCATGTCCCAGTTATAGGAACGTGTCTCGCCAACAATCACAAAATCGGGGTTCACGTCGGTAATGGTAAATCCAGCTTTGTACAGTTCGTGAATTAACGCGCCTTCACCCACCACATAGGCCTTTTTTCCTTCCTGGCGACGAAGGAAATCAGCGGTAGCCATCGCGGAAGTATAAAAGACGCTATCAGGGACATTCACACCCGCGGTGGCGAAGCGGTTTGCCAGATCTTGCCCGGTCTGCGAAGGGTAGTTAGTCAGCAAGACTAACGGCAGGCCTTTTTCCAGGATCCCAGTCAGAAATTCTGCCGCACCTGGTACGGCAACATTGTCGTGCATCAGCACGCCGTCGATATCACAAATTACATTCTTAATGGCCATGGACAATCCGACATTAAAAAAAGAAGGCATTACTATACACAAAATACACTACATCATTCGAGTTGCATCAAGGCGGCAAGTCTGCGAACCCCTGGAGCTTACTGAAGTAAGTGACCGGGGTGAGCAGATGCAGCTAACGCAGAGGCAGCTCGAAGGATGACGTGTATTAGTTTTCCAGCAAACGTTGCAGCAGTGTACCGTTGAGCATCGCGCGCTTCACCAACGCAAAGGCGCCAATGGCAGAGCGGTGATCCAGCGTGGAACGAACCACCGGTAAATTGTGGCGAAACGCTTTCAACGCCTGCGTGTTGATACAGCTTTCTATTGCAGGCAGCAGCACTTTATCAGCCTCGGTAATTTCGCCCGCAATGACGATTTTTTGTGGGTTAAACAGGTTGATGGCGATGGCGATGGTTTTACCCAGGTGGCGACCAACGTGCTCAATGACTTCTGCTGCCAGGTTATCGCCTTTATTTGCCGCCTTACAGATAGCTTTGATGCTGCAATCATCCAGCGTGAGCCGGCTTGGATAACCCTGTTTCAATAAGTTCTGCACGCGGTGTTCGATAGAGGCATTGGCGGCAATGGTTTCCAGACAGCCGAAGTTACCGCAGTGACAGCGCTCACCCAGCGGCTCTACCTGAATATGACCAATCTCGCCGACGTTGCCATTGCGACCGATGAAAATTCGGCCATTGGAGATGATACCCGCGCCGGTTCCGCGGTGCACTCGCACCAAAATGGAGTCTTCGCAATCCTGACTAGCCCCGAAATAGTGCTCAGCCAGCGCCAGACTGCGGATATCGTGACCGACAAAGCAGGTAACCTTGAAGCGTTTTTCGAGCGCTTCGACCAGTCCCCAGTTTTCGACCTGAATGTGTGGCATATAGCGGATGACGCCGCTTTCAGGATCGACAAGGCCTGGCAAGATGACAGAAATTGCGATCAGCTCACGGATTTTCCGCTGGCAGTTCTCAATAAAGATGGCAATGGTGTTGAGCAGCGCATATTCCAGCGTTTCCTGGGTGCGCTCCGGGAGAGGGTAATGCTCTTCAGCAACCACTTTACTGCTCATATCATAGAGCGTGAGCGTTGTGTCGTGGCGACCCAGGCGTACGCCGATGGCGTGGAAATTGCGGGTTTCTGTGACGATAGAGATAGCGCGGCGGCCCCCGGTGGAGGCCTGCTGATCGACTTCTTTGATCAGCCCGCGTTCGATCAACTGACGCGTAATTTTGGTTACGCTGGCGGGGGCAAGCTGGCTTTGCTCGGCAATTTGAATTCGCGAGATTGGCCCATGCTGGTCAATCAGGCGATAAACCGCCGCGCTGTTAAGCTGTTTTACGAGATCAACATTACCTATTTGAGCTTGTCCGCCTGGTGTCATTCTTTCTCTTACTCAGTAACGACCTCGTTGCCATTAACGATGGTCTTGATGATTTTAAAGTCGTGCGTGAACGCAGTCAGGTTGGCTACTTTGCCTGGCGCGATGCTGCCGAGTTGTTTGTCGACGCCGATGGCGCGAGCAGGGTAGAGCGTTGCCATGCGTAAGACTTCGTCGAGGGCGATATTTGCATGCTCGACCAGATTGCGTACGCCTTCAATCATGGTTAATGATGAACCGCTCAACGTGCCGTTCTCATCAACACACAGTCCATTGCGGTAGTATATTGTTTTACCAGCGAAAATGAACTGTTCAATGTTTGCACCTGCTGGCGCGGTTGCGTCAGTGACCAGGCACAGCTTGTCGCCTTTCAGGCGCTTAGCATTACGGATGTTAACGTAGTCAACGTGCAGGCCATCGGCGATGATACCGCAGTAGATATCGGCTTCATCCAAAATAGCGCCCGCCAGACCGGGTTCGCGGCCGGTAATGTACGGCATCGCGTTGAACAGGTGCGTTGCAAAGGTAATACCTGCACGGAATCCGATTTTTGCTTCTTTTACCGTTGCATTGGAGTGACCCGCAGAAACCACGATACCCGCATTCACCAGTTTGGTGATGATTTCTACCGGGACCATTTCTGGTGCCAGTGTGACTTTGGTGATCACATCCGCATTATCGCACAGGAAATCAACCAGTGCAGCGTCCGGCTGACGGACAAATCCCGGATTATGGGTACCTTTTTTCACCAGGTTCAGCCACGGTCCTTCAAGATGAAGTCCTAATGCCTGATTCGGGTGTTTCGCCAGGTATTCACGCATCACGCGAACACCCTGTTTCATCAGGTCATCGCTGGTGGTGATAAGCGTTGGCAGATAGTTGGTGCAGCCAGATTTTTCATTGGCTTTCTGCATGATTTCCAGCGTTTCAACGGTCACGGCTTCTGCCGTATCATTAAACTGCACACCGCCGCAGCCGTTCAGCTGTACATCAATAAAACCGGGGGAAACAATGGCCCCATTCAGTGAGCGCTGTTCAATCCCTGACGGTAATTCAGCCAGTGGGCAAACGCTGTCGATCAGGCCATTGGCGACAACAATCGCATGGTCATCAAGAATTTCGTGACCGGTAAAGATCCGGCCCTGGGTTAAAGCATACATTCCGACCCCCGATTTCAAAAAAATGCCGCCCTGCAACTTATCGACAGGGCGGAGACATCAATTACAGACCTTTAATATTTTCCGCTTCTAACTCGTTGAAGTATTTCAGCGTCTTCACTTTCAGTTCCATGGTGGAAGGCTCATCGCAGACCACAACGGCTTTTGGATGCAACTGCAGGCAGCTGATGGTCCACATGTGGTTAACGTTGCCTTCAACGGCGGCTTGCAGCGCCTGTGCTTTCTGGTGGCCCAGAACCAGGATCATCACTTCTTCAGCATCCAGCAGGGTACCCACGCCAACGGTCAGCGCATATTTAGGCACCTGGCTTACGTCGCCGTCAAAGAAGCGTGAGTTAGCAACACGTGTGTCGTGAGTCAGCGTTTTGATGCGGGTACGGGAAGCCAAAGAGGAAGCTGGTTCGTTGAACGCGATGTGACCATCGTTACCAACACCGCCCATAAACAGGTGGATTTTACCGTAAGAACGGATTTTTTCTTCATACTGACGGCATTCTGCATCAATATCCGGCGCGTTACCATTGAGGAGGTTGATGTTTTCTGCTGGAATATCAACGTGATCAAAGAAATTGCGGTGCATAAAGCTGTGGTAGCTTTCCGGATGCTCTTTCGGCAGGCCAACATATTCGTCCATGTTGAAAGTAACAACATGCTTGAAGCTCACCTGGCCCGCTTTGTGCATTTCAACCAATGCTTTATAAGCTGTCAGCGGAGTACCGCCAGTCGGCAGGCCCAGAACGAACGGACGATCTGCCGTTGGTTTGAACGCGTTAATACGGTTAACGATATGGCGAGCAGCCCATTTGCCGACTTGTTCAGCGGTATTCAGGGGGATCAGTCTCATTCTTCACCTCAAAAGTAAATGTAAGCAATTGGCGGATTGAGTCTCTGTGCAGTAATAAGCGTAACCTGGTTTTGCATCGGTAAGGATCAATCCGTTTCGATTTTTTGAATGATAAAATAAGTTTTCGTAGTTAGCCAGTGAAAGGGAGGGTTAATAACGATATTTGGTGACTGGAATCACAAAAAACACGCGTTTAATTTGCGATACGAATTAATTTTTCACACACTCTGAATGTAGATGAATGGTTAATATCGTTGTTCCAGAATCTTGCTGTCAGGAATGGTCGCACAATAAAAATATGGCTTCAAAGAAGCCTAATCGGGGTCTCGTAGGGGGAATAAAATGAATATTTTAGGTTTTTTCCAGCGGCTGGGTAGGGCGTTACAGCTCCCCATCGCTGTGCTGCCAGTCGCGGCACTGCTGCTGCGATTCGGCCAACCAGATTTACTTAACGTACCCTTCATCGCGCAAGCGGGTGGGGCCATCTTTGATAACCTCGCGTTAATTTTTGCGATCGGTGTTGCTTCCAGCTGGTCAAAAGACAGCGCAGGTGCGGCAGCGCTGGCAGGTGCGGTCGGTTATTTCATATTGACCAAAGCAATGGTTACCATTAACCCTGCAATCAATATGGGCGTGCTGGCTGGTATCATCACCGGTCTGGTCGGCGGTGCCGTGTATAACCGCTGGTCTGGTATCAAACTGCCTGACTTCCTGAGCTTCTTTGGCGGCAAACGCTTTGTGCCGATCGCCACTGGTTTCTTCTGTCTGGTGCTGGCTGCTATCTTCGGTTACGTATGGCCGCCGGTACAGAATGCCATCCATGCGGGTGGTGAGTGGATCGTGGGCGCTGGTGCGCTGGGTTCCGGTATCTTTGGTTTCATCAACCGTCTGCTGATCCCAACCGGTCTGCATCAGGTGCTGAACACCATCGCATGGTTCCAGATTGGCGAATTTACTAACGCTGCAGGTACCGTATTCCACGGTGACATCAACCGCTTCTACGCGGGTGACGGCACTGCGGGTATGTTCATGTCTGGCTTCTTCCCAATCATGATGTTTGGTCTGCCGGGTGCGGCGCTGGCGATGTACTTCGCGGCTCCTAAAGCTCGTCGTCCGATGGTTGGCGGTATGCTGCTGTCCGTTGCGATCACCGCGTTCCTGACCGGTGTTACCGAGCCGCTGGAATTCCTGTTCATGTTCCTGGCTCCACTGCTGTACCTCCTGCACGCACTGTTAACGGGTATCAGCCTGTTCGTTGCAACACTGCTGGGGATCCACGCAGGCTTCTCCTTCTCCGCAGGTGCTATCGACTACGTGTTGATGTACAACCTGCCGGCAGCAAGCCAGAACGTCTGGATGCTGGTGGTGATGGGGCTGGTGTTCTTCGTTATCTACTTTGTGCTGTTCAGCGCGGTTATTCGTATGTTTAACCTGAAAACGCCGGGCCGCGAAGATAAAGAAGACGATATCGTTACTGAAGAAGCCAACAGCAACACTGAAGAAGGTTTGGCTCAACTGGCAACCAACTACATTGCAGCGGTTGGCGGTACTGATAACCTGAAAGCGATTGATGCCTGTATCACTCGTCTGCGTCTGACTGTTGCCGACTCCGGTCGCGTAAACGATGCGATGTGTAAGCGTTTAGGTGCATCTGGAGTAGTCAAGCTGAACAAGCAAACTATCCAGGTCATCGTGGGTGCGAAAGCCGAATCCATCGGCGACGAAATGAAGAAAGTTGTCGCGCGTGGCCCAGTGGCAGCAGCATCTGGTGAAAGTGCGCCAGCAGCAGCGGCCCCAGTAGCAAAACCGCAGGCTGTAGCGAATGCAGTCACCGTTGAAGCGCTGGTTTCTCCGATTACTGGTGACGTAGTTGCGCTGGAACAGGTTCCTGATGAAGCCTTCGCCAGTAAAGCTGTAGGCGACGGCGTGGCAGTGAAACCAACGGATAAAATCGTGGTTGCTCCGGCTGCGGGCACCATCGTGAAAATCTTCAACACTAACCATGCGTTCTGCCTGGAAACGGTTAAAGGCGCGGAAATCGTGGTCCATATGGGCATCGATACCGTAGCGCTGGAAGGTAAAGGCTTCAAGCGTCTGGTCGAAGAAGGTGCGGAAGTTACTGCAGGCCAACCGATTCTGGAAATGGATCTGGAGTTCCTGAACGCTAACGCACGTTCCATGATAAGCCCGGTTGTGTGCAGCAACAGCGATGATTTCGGCGCTCTGGTTATTAAAGCCGAAGGTCATGTGGTTGCCGGTCAAACACCACTATATGAGATTAAAGGTAAATAACTGCTCCTGAGTAAAGTGAGTTAAGTGCCTTAAGCGGCGGGGGATATTCCTCCGCCGCTTTTTTTTGCAGCAAATGCCCTCATATATCCTGTTGAAACACCTTTTTTGTGCAACTAATAGTTGTCTCCTGACGTCGCTTATAAGATCATACTCCGTTATACGTTGTTTACGCTTTGAGGAATCCACGATGAGTGAGGCTGAAGCCCGCCCGAGTAACTTTATTCGTCAGATCATCGATGAAGATCTGGCCAGTGGTAAGCACACCACTATCCATACCCGTTTTCCGCCGGAGCCAAATGGCTATCTGCACATTGGCCACGCGAAATCCATTTGTCTGAACTTTGGCATTGCGCAAGATTACCAGGGCCAGTGCAACCTGCGTTTTGATGATACGAACCCGGTTAAAGAAGATATCGAGTACGTTGAGTCGATTAAAAACGACGTTGAATGGTTAGGTTTCCACTGGACTGGCGATATTCGCTACTCTTCGGATTACTTCGATCAGCTTCACGCCTATGCGGTAGAGCTTATTAATAAAGGACTGGCGTACGTTGACGAACTGTCAGCGGACGAAATCCGCGAATACCGCGGCACGCTGACTCAGCCAGGCAAAAACAGCCCGTACCGCGATCGTAGCGTCGAAGAGAACCTGGCGCTGTTCGAAAAAATGCGTGCCGGTGGTTTTGAAGAAGGTAAAGCGTGCCTGCGTGCGAAAATCGACATGGCGTCGCCGTTTATTGTGATGCGCGATCCGGTGCTGTACCGCATTAAGTTCGCCGAACACCACCAGACCGGCAACAATTGGTGCATCTACCCGATGTACGACTTTACCCACTGCATCAGCGATGCGCTGGAAGGCATTACGCATTCCCTGTGCACGCTTGAGTTCCAGGATAACCGTCGTCTGTACGACTGGGTGCTGGACAACATCACCATTCCGGTTCATCCGCGTCAGTACGAATTCTCGCGCCTGAATCTGGAATATACCGTGATGTCCAAGCGCAAGCTGAACCTGCTGGTGACCGACAAGCACGTTGAAGGCTGGGACGATCCGCGTATGCCGACGATTTCTGGCCTGCGTCGTCGCGGTTACACCGCTGCCGCGATCCGTGAGTTCTGCAAACGCATTGGCGTGACCAAGCAAGACAACACCATTGAGATCGCTTCTCTGGAATCCTGTATCCGCGAAGATCTGAACGAAAACGCCCCGCGCGCGATGGCGGTTATCGATCCGGTTAAACTGGTTATCGAAAACTATCCGCAGGGCGAAAGCGAATTGGTCACCATGCCTAACCATCCGAACAAACCGGAAATGGGCAGCCGTGAAGTGCCATTTAGCGGTGAAATTTGGATCGATCGCGCAGACTTCCGTGAAGAAGCGAACAAGCAGTACAAGCGTCTGGTGATGGGCAAAGAAGTACGCCTGCGTAATGCTTATGTGATCAAAGCCGAACGTGTTGAGAAAGATGCGGAAGGAAATATCACCACCATTTTCTGCACCTACGATGCCGACACCCTGAGCAAAGACCCGGCCGATGGTCGTAAAGTCAAAGGCGTTATTCACTGGGTGAGCGCGTCCCATGCGCTACCGATTGAAATCCGTCTGTACGACCGTCTGTTTAGCGTGCCAAATCCAGGTGCGGCGGAAGACTTCTTGTCTGTTATTAACCCTGAATCGCTGGTCATTAAGCAGGGTTACGGTGAGCCGTCGCTGCAGGCAGCGGTTGCAGGTAAAGCGTTCCAGTTCGAGCGTGAAGGTTACTTCTGCCTGGACAGCCGTTATGCAACGGCTGAAAAGCTGGTGTTTAACCGTACCGTTGGTCTGCGTGATACGTGGGCTAAAGCGGGCGAATAAGCCGCAACACATCCTCTCTAAACGCCGCTTCATGCGGCGTTTTTTTTCGCAAAAAAAACGTGTAACGAGCTCCATTTGCGGAGCGAATTAATTACATGCTTGTAATAATGGCTTAGCTGAATGTTTTTGCGTTTAAATAACTTACCTCAATGTGAAATGGGCTGAAACCGATTTCATCTCCATGGAAAACAAGCGCTTTCTTCATTTTTCAACGCTTTTTTATCTCCCAATGAAAATGTAACAGAAAGCAATGAAATATGTGCGGTTGCTCATACTATTACATACTCGTTACAGAAAGAGATTGATAATTCGCGTCGCGAAAAATAGTCTATTCATTGTAGTCACTGAGGTTTTCTTAGCGCTACTTTTTTTATTTTTTGTTTTTTCGCTGTCCGCTTTTGTCGGCAGCATTTTATACGTCAAAGAGGATTAACATATGCGTACGTTTAGTGGCAAACGTAGTACGCTGGCGCTGGCTATCGCCGGTATCACAGCAATGTCGGGTTTTGTTGTTGCTCCCCAGGTACACGCCGAAGGATTTATTGATGACTCAACCTTAACCGGCGGCATCTATTACTGGCAGCGTGAGCGTGACCGTAAAGATGTGACCGATCATGACAAATACAAAACCAACCTTTCTCACTCCACCTGGAACGCTAACCTCGACTTCCAGTCCGGTTATGCGGCCGATATGTTTGGTATTGATATCGCAGCATTTACCGCTATTGAAATGAACGAAAGTAGCGAAAGCGGCCATCCAAACGAAATCGCATTCTCTTCCAAAAATAAAGGCTATGACGAGGATTACTCCGGAGATAAGAGCGGGATTAGCCTTTATAAAGCAGCAGCCAAATTTAAATACGGCCCAACCTGGGCGCGCGCCGGTTACATTCAACCAACCGGGCAGACTCTGCTGGCACCGCATTGGAGCTTTATGCCAGGTACCTATCAGGGTGCTGAAGCCGGTGCCAACTTCGACTATGGTGATGCTGGCGCGCTGAGCTTCTCCTATATGTGGGCTAACGAATATAAAGCACCGTGGCACACCGAAGTCGATAAATTCTATCAGGCTGATAAAAAGACCAGCGTTGATTACCTGCACTCAATTGGCGCGAAATATGACTTCAAAAATAACCTCTTGCTGGAAGCGGCATTTGGTCAGTCTGAAGGTTACGTCGATCAGTACTTCGCAAAAGCCAGCTACAAATTCGATTTAGGCGGTAACCCATTTACCACCAGCTACCAGTTCTACGGTGCACGCGACAAGGTTGATGATCGTACCGTGAACGATATTTATGATGGCACTGCCTGGTTGCAGGCGTTGACCTTTGGCTACAAAGTGGCAGAAGTCGTTGACCTTCGTCTGGAAGGGACCTGGGTTAAAGCGGACGGCCAGCAGGGTTACTTCCTGCAGCGTATGACCCCAACCTATGCCTCTTCAAACGGTCGTCTGGATGTCTGGTGGGATAACCGTTCTGACTTCAACGCCAACGGTGAAAAGGCAGTCTTCTTCGGCGCAATGTATGACCTGAAAAACTGGAATCTGCCGGGTTGGGCGGTAGGCGCGTCCTACGTTTACGCATGGGATGCTAAGCCATCAACCTGGCAGCTTAACCCGGATGCGTACTACGACAAAAACCGGACTATCGAAGAGTCTTCTTACAGCCTGGATGCGGTCTACACCCTGCAGGATGGTCGTGCGAAGGGCACCATGTTTAAGCTGCACTTCACTCAGTACGACAACCATTCAGACATTCCGAGCTGGGGCGGTGGCTACGGCAACATGTTCCAGGATGAGCGCGACGTGAAGTTCATCGTTATTGCTCCGTTCACCATCTTCTAATGCCAACAGCGGCAGGCCAGGGGCCTGCCGCTTCGTTGAGGAAAGTGCTATGAAAAAACTGATACTCATTGCCGTTATGGCATCAGGGCTGGTGGCGTGTGCGCAATCTCCTGCGCCGAAAGAGGACAGCCGTCTGAAAGAAGCCTACAGCGCGTGTATTAATACCGCTCAAGGATCGCCGGAAAAAATAGAAGCCTGCCAAAGCGTGTTGAATGTACTGAAGAAAGAAAAACAGCACCAGCAGTTTGCCAATGAAGAAAGCGTACGTGTGCTGGATTATCAGCAGTGTATCCAGGCCACGCGCACGGGTAACGGTCAGTCCGTTAATGCTGATTGTGACAAGGTCTGGCAGGAAATTCGCAGCAAGAATGCCGCACAGTAATTCAAAAAATGAAAAAGACAACGGGCGGAGAATTTTCCGCCCGTTTGCATTTCAGAGCTTATTTTCCACTGGTTGATAACCCCGACTCAGCCGGACAAACAGCATTGCCGTGGCGGCGAGTCCGCAAAGTGCCGCGCACATCAGCCACCATCCCGGTGAGCTTTTATCTCCGGTTAGCTGAACCAGTGCCGTGGATATGACGGGTGTCAGACCGCCAAAAATCGCCGTAGCCAGACTGAAGGCCAGTGAAAAACCCACCGTACGGACATAGACAGGCATCACCTCGGTGAGTGCCGCGACCATTGCCCCATTGTACATACCAAAAAAGAACGAGAACCAAAGCAGGACCAACGTCATGCGCATAAAATCTGGCGCGGCGGTGAGCCAGTGCATGACCGGCCAGGTGGTGATCAGAGCGAGTACGGTAATTCCCATCAACACCGGGCGGCGACCAATTCGGTCAGAAATCGCTCCGCCAATCGGCAGCCAGATAAAGTTAGAAATACCGACCAGCATGGTGACGACCAGGCTGTCGCGAGCGCTCAGATGGAGTACAGCCCTGCCATAGGTCGGGGTATAGACGGTAATAAAGTAAAACGTCGTTGTGGTCATCGCCACCAGCAGCGTACCCGCTGAGATCAGACGCCAGTTTTTGATGATAGTGGTGAAAATTTCCCTGGTGTCGGGACGGTGTGTACGTTGTAAAAATGCGTCCGTTTCCTGAAGCGAGCGGCGCAGGACGAAGATCAACGGAATAATCATACAACCAATAAAGAACGGAATGCGCCAGCCCCATTCAGAGATTTCATCGTGCCCCAGCGTGGCATTCAGGCCGTAGCCAATCAGCGCTGCCACCACAATGGCAACCTGTTGGCTGGCGGACTGCCAGCTGGTGTAGAAACCTTTATTGCCAGGCGTGGCGATTTCAGAAAGATAAACCGAAACGCCGCCCAACTCTACGCCCGCAGAGAAGCCCTGCAATAATCGACCGACTAATACCAGCACAGGAGCCAGCAGGCCAATACTTTGATAACCGGGAACCAGGGCAATCAGCAGGGTCCCACAGCCCATGATCGCCAGCGTCACCATCAGTCCTTTGCGGCGACCAATTCTGTCGATATAAGCACCCAGCACGATTGCGCCAACGGGCCGCATTAAAAAACCCGAACCGAAAACCGCAAAGGTCAACATGAGCCCGGCAAATTCACTCTCCGCAGGAAAGAAAGTCCTGGCGATATAGGTGGCGTAAAAACCGAACAGAAAAAAGTCGAACTGTTCGAGAAAATTACCGCTGGTTACCCGCAGTATTGCGCCGAAAGTTCCGGTGCGCGATGGTTGTTGTGTCATTGGGTTTGCTCCACTGTCTTATCATAATATTTATAGAGGTAAGAGTTTGCGGGTTAGTCGCCTGAGACTCCCGCCTGTTTGCCGCGCCGTTTCTCAATTGCCCACTTGAGTAAGGCTGCGCAGCGGTAAAATCCGTGGGCAAATTTTCCGTAAGGAATGGTCAGAAAAAGCGCCATGACCACGCCGAGATGAATGGCCAGTAAAATAGCCATCCATGAGGTATCTCTTCCTGCCAGCAGCGCCAGACCGGTCAGACTGGTCAGCAGCAGCAGCAAAATAAAACCGCGATCCATCGGTTTTTGCCGGGCGTCGCCGTGTAGCGGTGAGCGCCTGAGATTAAGCCATAGCAAGCCAGCCGGGCCGACAACCAGGCCAATGCCTCCCAACGTGCCCAGCATGACCGGAACGCTGAAGAACGGGTAGGGTGCTTCTATGCCGGCAAAGTAGTGATAGCCTGTTGCCACCACGGTGGCGGCAAAGCAGAGCAGAAAACCGTAGAAGGTGAAGTGATGGAAACGGCGGCGCATCAGGGTGAAAGCATCATCCGCTTCGTTACAACCTTTGCCATGGCCTCCATCGAGATACTTCAGCGTCAGCGCATTATGTGAGGCTTCAGCAATCTCGGCGGAACGCGGCATGCCCGGAGAAATCTCGCGCCAGAAGCGGATCACGCCTGCCATCAGCAAACCGATCGCCAGAACAAAGACCGAACCAAACATCCAGGCCAGCAGGTTATGCGGGAAAATTTGATAGAAATCCCCGGCCAGCGGAGGATGGAATAGTGAACCTTTCAAACCTATAGCGAGGAGTAAAAACAGGATCAGATCGAATACCAGCGCCAGCGTCACGGTTACGCCTGCGCGACGATATAGCGCGCCAAAAGCGGCGGGCTGCGCGTAATGCTGATAGGTTTCGAGCCGGACTTCCGCCATCGCCTTCGGCACGTTGATGGCAAATTCATGAGGCGGGGCATACTGACACGCGTGCAGGCAAGCGCCGCAGTTATGGCACAAGTTTGCCAGATAATTGATATCCGCTTTACCGAATTCCAGACGCTGAGTCATGGCCGGGAACACGGCGCAAAAGCCTTCGCAATAGCGGCAGGCGTTACACACCTGCATCACGCGTTCAACTTCCGCTTCCGGTTCGGTGATAATTTGTGCTTCGATGATCAGTTTCTCAAGCTGCTTCATGATGTGTCTCCTTACGTGCGGCCAGCGCGGCTTCTTTTCCGGCAATGCGGCCAAAGGTCGTGCCGATCGACATCCCCACGCCTGCGGTGTAACCCTTGCCCAGCACGTTGCCCGCCATCATCTCTCCGGCAACGAACAGATTACGGCTTGGAAGCCCTGCAAAATGCACAGCGGCGCGTTCGTTCACTTTTAACCCAAGATAAGTGAAGGTGATTCCTGGCCGCAGGGCGTAGCCGTAGTAAGGCGGTTGATCCAGCGGTCGCGCCCAATGCGTTTTCGCGGGTAGCAAATCTTTAGTGGCGCAGTTATCCAGAACGGTATGGTCGAACTGACCTGGCTGGCAGGCGTTGTTGTACTCTGTCACGGTGTGGGTAAAGCGTTCGGCATCCAGTCCTAACTGAAAGGCCAGTTCAGCCAGCGTATTGGCCTGTGTGCCAGGAAAGACCGGAGGCATGAAGTGTCCGATAGCTTTACTGTCGATGATGGAGTAGCCAATCTGTCTTGGCTGTTGAGCGACCAGACGTCCCCAGATGGCGTAGCGTTTGGGCCAGAAATCTTCACCTTCATCATAAAAACGCTCAGCGTCCCGGTTCACCACAATACCGAGCGAAACGCAGTCCACGCGGGTGCAAATCCCGCCGTCATATAATGGCGCTCTGGCATCAATTGCCACACAGTGTGACTGGGAGGGATCGCCGATAATGTCTGCGCCAGCATCCATCATAAATTTGAGCAGTACGCCCTGATTAAAACGCGTGCCGCGAATTAGAAAGTTATCCGCAGGCCACTCGCCGCGGGCATTTTCCCCCCAGGCTTCGCGCAACCACTCCCGGTTAGATTCGAATCCGCCAGCTGCAAGCACGCAGGATTTCGCTGTGATACGCTCTTTGCCTGCCAGCGCCGCCACGAACTCGCCGTTGTGCAGTTCAAGCGCCTGCACCGGTGTGTTATAGCGGATTTGCACGCCCAGCTTTTCTGCGCTGCGATAATAGGCATTCACGAGAGCTTTACCGCCCCCCATAAAAAAAGCGTTGGTTCGCGCCACGTGCAAAGCGCCAGAGAGAGGAGGCTGAAAGTTAACGCCGTGCTGGCGCATCCAGTCGCGGCATTGGGAAGAGGTACGGATCACCAGACGTGCCAGGGCTTCGTTGGTATTTCCTTCAGTTACGCGCTGCAGGTCTTGCCAGAACTCCTCTTCCGGATAGCTTTCTACCAGCACATCCTGCGGCGCATCATGCATACAGCGCAGATTACGCGTGTGTTGGGAATTTCCCCCGCGCCATTCCCGGGGAGCCGCTTCGAGCAGAAGTACCGAAGCTCCTTGCTCCCGGGCGGACAAGGCAGCGCATAACGCGGCATTGCCACCACCAATCACCAGAACATCAACCATCGTATACTCCATTACCATTTAACCATTTGTTAAATTTGTAATTGAAATGTATACGCGCAGCTTGTGCGGGCGCTATGACGTAGTGCTAAACGGTACTTTAGTTATTGTAAAGGATGGCGCCAGGCCAGCTTCCTGCTTCCACCAGTTGATGCATCACTTTCGTCAGCACCACACGGGCCGCGAGGCCTGCCGGGGTGAGTTCATCGTCTGAGAGACTCACCAGAAAGTTGGGGCGGCTAAGTATTGGATTGTGGACGCCGATCACTCTTAGCGTCTCTTTATCGAGATGGGAAATTGCCGCGCCGGGCTGGAGAGTGGCACCAATGCCACTGCGCACGGCACGCATGAGTAGCGCCAGACCATCAATTTCCGTGGCGATCTCAATGTTCAGCGCGTGTTCCTGACAAATCGCTTCCAGCCTGCCGCGCAGACCGTGGCCCGGGCTTGGCATTATCAATGGGATACTTGCCAGCTGGGCTGGAGCAATATTGTCATCGGCAATATCAGCCAGTAAGGCATGAGTCCCAATCAAAAACAGCCGCTCTTCGAGAATCGGTATGGCGCTCCAGCGCAGGATCTTTTCTTTCTGAAACACGACAGCCAGATCAATCTGGCGGGTATTAATCATCCGCTCCAGATTGCCAGAGAGGCTTTCCACCACATGCAGACGGACATCACTGTAGCTTTCCTGCATGGCGTTGATAAACGGCATTCCGAGAACGGAAGCGGTACTGGGAGCCATGCCGACGCTGACGTGCCCGGAAAGTCGGGACTCGCGTGCGGCTAGGATCGCGTCGTCTGCGTGACGAAGCGCCAGCTGCGCCTGGGAGTAAAAAGCCAGCCCGGCGCTGGTGGGTGTCACGCCTCGTGAGGTGCGTTGCAGCAGGCGAATAGCGAGTTCGTTTTCCAGACGCGACATTTGCTGGCTGAGTGCCGAAACCCCGATATTGAGATCGAGCGCCGCGCTACCCATGCTGCCGGTTTCTACAATGCGCACAAAATAGCGTAGCTGGCGAAGTTCCATTTCGACTCTCCGGAAGGGGCAATTGATTTTTACATTAAAGCAACACAGGAGCGGAGGGAAGGGGAAAAGGGCAGGTAACGCCCATAAAAAAAGCCAACCGGAGGGTTGGCTTTTCAGAAAGCATTACATTATTTGCCGTCGTGGGCGTGCTCATCTTCGCGGCAATCGCCTTCGGCGCAGTGACCGTAAAGATAGAGGCTATGGTTAGTTAAGCGAATGCCATGTTTAGCCGCAATCTCACGCTGGCGCGCTTCGATGGAATCATCGCTGAACTCGACCACTTTGCCGCAGTCAAGGCAGATGAGGTGATCGTGATGATGCTGTTGAGTCAGTTCGAAGACGGATTTACCACCTTCAAAATTATGGCGGGTCACGATACCGGCATCATCAAACTGGTTCAGCACGCGATACACGGTCGCCAGACCAATTTCTTCACCCATATCGATCAGGCGTTTGTATAAGTCTTCCGCACTGACGTGATGGTTATCCGGTTCCTGAAGAACTTCCAGAATTTTTAAACGAGGAAGCGTTACTTTCAGGCCAGCCTTCTTTAATGCGGTATTGTTGTCAGTCATGCGGAATCTGTCCTGTAGCTAAACGATTCACTTCATTAACAGAAGTGACAGAAATTGCACTTGAGATAATGCGTATCATTATAGAACTGCCATGGCTAAATGAAAACTGCAAGTCTCTGGCATATATTGTTAATCAAAACGTGGTATCGCCGACAAACACACTGTGCAACACCCGATTGGCATCCAGCCATTGTACAGGGTCAGACGAAAAAGTTACAAATTTGTAGCAATTATTTTGATTGGTTTTATCTATTGATGCGGCGCAGATGGAAATCTACGCCGCACGAAATCAGGCATTAATGATTTCGTCGAGGTGCAGCTCTTCAGAGATCTGCTTAACCCATTTTTCTACGCGTTCTGCTGTCAGTTCTGGCTGGCGATCTTCATCGATAGCCAGACCGACAAAGTGGTCGTCGTCAGCCAGGCCTTTAGACGCTTCAAAGTGATAACCCGCAGTCGGCCAGTGACCAACGATGGTTGCACCGCGCGGTTCGATGATGTCGCGAATTGTGCCTAACGCATCGCAGAAATACTCTGCGTAATCTTCCTGGTCGCCACAGCCGAACAATGCAACCAGTTTGCCGTTAAAATCAATGTCTTCGAGGGTAGGGAAGAAGTCATCCCAGTCACACTGCGCTTCACCGTAGTACCAGGTTGGGATGCCGAGCAGCAGAATGTCATAACCTTCGAGGTCTTCTTTGCTACTTTTTGCAATGTCATGAACATCGGCAACGTCTTTACCAAGCTGTTTTTGAATCATTTTTGCGATGTTTTCGGTATTACCGGTGTCGCTGCCGAAAAAGATGCCAGTGATTGCCATGAGTTAAATAACCTCTTGAAACTTATTGAAATGGTGGTGGCGCATTGCCCACGGATAAGGGCAATCATAGCAGAACAGTCAGGCATGCGGAAACAGCAAACACGCAGGACTGCACTCTGTGCTACACGATTTATGATTTAGAGCAGAAATTCAGACTATGCCTGACCGCGCAATGTGCTGAGTTGGGTCATCAGCATCTCTTCGATGAGTTCACTGCGACTCATGTTGCGCGCCTCAGCCAGCTCGTTCAGAGCGTCAACGGCATCAGCGTTCAGTTTCAGTTCGACACGCTTAAGCCCGCGAACTTTATCGCGTTTAAGCTGATTACGTTTATTAATACGTAACTGTTCATCACGCGAGAGCGGATTAGTTTTGGGTCGTCCCGGGCGACGCTCCTGCGCGAACAGATCTAATGTCGTACGGTCCGTTTGTTCTTTGGCCATGATCTTGGTGACTTCGGGGAAACAATCAGCCAGGCGTCTGCCCGGATGGATAGCGCGCCATAATACATCAGCAGGGGTGACACGCCAACGCCCACGCGCGTAATCGCGCGCAGACGCTGAGTTTTTAATCAGTTAGCGTGTTCGTTCAGATAACGACGGATGGCGCGCAGCACCGCCTCCGGTTTTTCCGCATGCACCCAATGACCGGCTCCAGCAATAACATGCGCCCGAGCCTGCGGAAATTGCGCCAGCAGCTGTTCGCGATACGCTTCGGTAACATACGGTGAGTTGCCGCCAGGGATAAACAGCGCCGGGTGCTCCCACGCAGGAATGGTTTCCCAACCGACGATATGAGGATACTGATCCCACAGCACGGGAACGTTAAAACGCCATTCGCCGTCGACGAAAGATTTCAGCAGAAACTGGATTACGCCTTCCTCATGCAGATGCTGACGCATGACGCTGGCCGCCTGCTGACGCGAAGTGACCTGGGCATCGGTTACGGCATTAATAGCGGTAAAGATCGCATCGTGACGGCGAACTTGATAGTCGACCGGTGCAATATCAATGGCCACCAGTCGATCGATACGATCAGGAGCCAGCGCGGTTAATGCCATGACGGCTTTTCCCCCCATCGAGTGACCAATAAAGGTCGCCTTTTCTATTTGCTGAGCGTCCAGCGTATCCAGCAAATCTTGCGCCATGGCCGGATAATTCATCTCAGGGGAACGAGGGGAGAGGCCATGATTTCGCATATCGACCTGGATGATATCGTGATCGACCACCAGATCGCGCGCCAGGATCCCCAGGTTATCCAGACTGCCAAACAGGCCGTGAACCAGGACGATGGGAGAATTATTGTGCAGGTTTTGCGCAGATTGCGCTCGGATATTCAATTTCATGGCAAAGTTCTTTTTTTCACACTCACGGGTTAGGGTATCATGTTGACCATTCTGCCACATGGCTGCAACAACTACGGTTACTCTGAGTTTTGCTGGCCACCAGGCTTGACGCTATCCGCTGTTGGGATTTGCCTTTACACTACGTGTGTTTACCCCGACAACTTGTATTCAGCTAAACACTGCACTGGATTAAGATGAAAACGATTGAAGTTGATGATGAACTCTATAGCTATATTGCCAGCCACACCAAGCATATTGGCGAGAGCGCATCCGACATTTTACGGCGTATGTTGAAATTTTCCGCCGCATCACAGCCTGTCACTCCGATAGTCAAAGAAGTCCGCGCTGTGCAACCTGTCGTGGAAGCTAAGCCGGTTAACCCCGTAAAAGATAAAGTGCGCGCGATGCGTGAACTGCTGCTGTCCGACGAATACGCGGAACAGAAGAAAGCAGTAAATCGCTTTATGCTAGTGCTGTCTACACTCTATTCACTGGATCAAAACGCGTTCGCCGAAGCAACGGAATCGTTGCATGGCCGTACGCGCGTTTATTTTGCAGCAGATGAACAGACGCTGCTGAAAAATGGTAATCAAACCAAACCGAAACACGTGCCAGGCACGCCGTACTGGGTGATCACCAACACCAATACCGGCCGTAAATGCAGCATGGTTGAACACATCATGCAGTCAATGCAATTCCCCGCGGAATTGATTGAAAAGGTTTGCGGAACAATTTAATCCTTGCATTAGAAGGACCAGGCAATGGCAATCCACAACCGTGCAGGTCAACCTGCGCAACAGAGTGATTTGATTAACGTCGCCCAACTGACGGCACAGTATTATGTACTGAAACCAACAGCAGGGAACGCTGAGCACGCCGTTAAGTTCGGTACGTCCGGACATCGCGGCAGTGCAGGTCGTCATAGTTTTAACGAGCCGCATATTCTGGCTATCGCTCAGGCGATTGCTGAAGAACGTGCGAAAAACGGGATTACTGGCCCGTGCTATGTGGGCAAGGATACCCACGCGCTGTCTGAACCGGCTTTTATCTCTGTACTGGAAGTGCTGGCGGCGAACGGCGTTGACGTCATCGTGCAGGAAAGTAACGGTTTTACGCCGACCCCTGCTGTGTCGAATGCTATCCTGGTCCACAACAAAAAAGGCGGCCCGCTGGCTGACGGCATTGTGATCACGCCGTCCCACAATCCGCCGGAAGATGGCGGCATTAAATATAACCCGCCAAACGGTGGTCCGGCAGATACCAACGTCACCAAAGTGGTGGAAGACAGAGCCAACGCGCTGCTGGCTGACGGTTTGCAAGGTGTGAAGCGCATGTCGCTGGACGCTGCGCTGGCATCTGGCCATGTAACAGAGCAGGATCTGGTTCAGCCGTTTGTTGAAGGACTGGCTGACATCGTCGACATGGCGGCGATCCAAAAAGCGGGTCTGACGCTGGGTGTCGATCCGCTGGGCGGTTCCGGTATCGAATACTGGAAGCGTATTGCTAAGCACTACAACCTGAACCTGACTATCGTTAACGATCACGTTGATCAGACTTTCCGTTTCATGCATCTCGACAAAGATGGCGCAATCCGCATGGACTGCTCCTCCGAGTGCGCGATGGCAGGCCTGCTGGCGCTGCGCGACAAGTTCGATCTGGCCTTTGCCAACGACCCAGACTACGACCGTCACGGTATTGTCACCCCGGCAGGGCTGATGAATCCGAACCACTATCTGGCGGTGGCGATCAACTACCTGTTCCAGCATCGCCCGCAGTGGGGCAAAGATGTTGCCGTTGGTAAGACGCTGGTGTCCTCGGCGATGATTGACCGCGTGGTGAATGATTTAGGGCGTAAACTGGTCGAAGTGCCGGTTGGCTTTAAATGGTTTGTTGACGGTCTGTTCGACGGCAGCTTTGGCTTTGGTGGTGAAGAGAGCGCGGGGGCATCTTTCCTGCGTTTCGACGGTACACCGTGGTCGACCGACAAAGACGGCATCATCATGTGCCTGTTGGCGGCAGAAATTACCGCAGTGACCGGTAAGAATCCGCAGGAGCACTACAACGAACTGGCTGCCCGCTTTGGTGCGCCGAGCTACAACCGCCTGCAGGCAAGTGCGACCTCCGCACAGAAAGCGGCGCTGTCTAAACTGTCTCCGGAAATGGTGAGTGCCAGCACGCTGGCGGGCGACCCGATCACCGCACGTCTGACGGCGGCACCGGGCAACGGTGCTTCTATCGGCGGTCTGAAAGTGATGACTGACAACGGCTGGTTTGCCGCTCGTCCGTCCGGCACCGAAGACGCTTATAAAATCTATTGCGAGAGCTTCCTCGGTGAAGAACACCGCAAGCAGATCGAAAAAGAAGCGGTTGAAATCGTCAGCGAAGTGCTGAAAAACGCGTAAACCGTAGGCCGGATAAGACGCTAGCGTCGCTATCCGGCATGAATTAAAAAGCCGGATAGCTTTGTGCTGATCCGGCTTTTTTTATTCGGCTTAGATTCACGGCATAAACCGATAACCAATCCCGGTTTCGGTCAGAAAATGACGCGGACGCGCCGGGTCCAGTTCCAGCTTCTGGCGTAGGTGTCCCATGTAAATTCGCAGATAGTGACTGTGTTCGACGGCGTTCGGTCCCCAAACCTGATTTAACAGCTGGCGTTGCGTTAGTACCTTTCCGGCATTATTCAGCAGTACCGCTAACAGGCGAAACTCAATCGGCGTCAGATGAATCTCTTCATCACCACGATGTACGAGCCGGGCGGCGATATCTACTTTTACGTTGGAAAAATGCACCACTGGCTCGGGAGACGCGCCGCTGTTGTGGCGGCGCAATGCCACACGTAATCGCGCCTGTAGCTCGCCAATACCAAAGGGTTTACTGAGATAGTCATCGGCGCCGGCATCCAGAGCGGCGATTTTATCGCTTTCTTCGCTGCGGGCTGAGAGCACAATTACCGGTATCGCGCTCCATTGTCGCAGGTCACGAATAAAATCAATGCCGTCACCGTCCGGCAGACCGAGATCGAGAATGATGAGATCGGGTTTTCGCGTGGCGGCTTCCAGCAGACCACGTTGCAGCGTTTCTGCTTCATATACACGCAGACCATCGGCTTCCAGCGCGGTACGCAGAAAGCGACGGATAGCCTGTTCATCTTCAACAATCAGTACGTTCGTCACATATCCTCATGAAAATCTTCAAGTTCAGGGGGGATTTCCTGGGGCAGTGTAACACGGAAACATGCTCCTCCCTGTGCGCGATTGTGGACGGAAATCGTACCGCCGTGCACGTCCACAATGGCCTGACAGATTGCCAGCCCCAGCCCAACGCCCGGTACCGATGACTCTTTGTTTCCCCGGGAAAACTTGTCAAAAACTCGCTGCTCCATACCCGATGGAATGCCGGGGCCATTATCCCAGACGTCCAGTTGCAGGTGCTCGCCATTGACGCTGGCATCAATACCGATTTGCGCCGCTGGACCTGCGTATTTAACGGCATTTTCTAGCAGATTAATCAGCACCCGTTCAAAGAGTGGGCCATCGACGTGGATCAGCGTCAACGGTGCTGGTAGCGACAAATTAATAGGAGCAGAGAGTCCTGGCTCCAGCATCTGCAGGGCGCTGCCGACCACCTCTTCCAGTGTTAACCACTCCTTCTTAAGATTAAAGCCGCCGGACTGAATTCGCGCCATATCCAGCAGGTTATTAACCAGTCGGGTCGTATTAAGGACGTGCTGGCGAATCTCACTGGCCTGGCGCGCGTGCGGCGATCCTTCGCTTGCCAGATCCAACGTTAAGATCTCTGCCTGACCAAACAGCACCGTTAGCGGCGTACGTAAATCGTGGGAAAGGGCGGCGAGCAGCGCGTTGCGAATGCTTTCGCGCTCGCTGGCAAACCGGGCCTGCTCTTCGCTGGCGGTTAGCGTCAGACGCTCCAGCGCACTGGCGACCAGTAAAGTGAAAGTTTCCAGCAGGCGTTGCTGTTCGGGGATCATCAGCTGGCGTAAATTTCCCGGTTCCACAACCAGCAGCCCATGCGTTTTGTCGGCACTTTTTAACGGTAAAATTTGATACGGCACTCCTGGCAACGTGTCAGTACCTGCGCCAGCCGGTTGCCCTTTATCAAAGCTCCATTGGGCAATGGCATCATCCCACGGTGTCATGCCTTGTTGATGGGTGAGAGGGGCCAGCTTACCGTTCTCACCGGGCAGTAAAACCTGGCTGCGGGCCTGGAACGTTGAGGCAATAAACTGTTCGCTGGTGGCAGCGATATCTTGCTGACTCCGTCCGACGGCCAGCGCTTTCGACATCTCATACAAATGGCGCGTACGTTGTTCGCGATAACGGGCTACCCGCGCCTGATAACGCACTCCGGCGGTAAGATTACCGATTACCAGCCCTACCGTTAGCATCACGGCGAAGGTGAGCAGGTACTGGACGTCGGAAACGGCCAGCGTGCCGCGTGGAGCAATAAAGAAGAGATCGAAGCTGGCGACGTTAATAAAAGTTGCCAGCACCGACGGCCAGCGTCCGTAAAAGAGGGCGATAACCACCACGCCTAATAAATAGATCATCACCAGGTTGGCGGCGTCAAAGGCCATCAACCACTGCATGGCAATCAACGTAATGATGGCGCACAGCGCGACGGCAACCACACAACCCTGAATTTGTACCCGCCATTTATCCTTAAAGGTGCGGTTATCTGCAGTTTGTAGCACAGGGCGCGAAGGTGGCTCATCGAGCGCAACGATCATCAGGTCGAGATCCGGTGCGCGATGGGCCAGTCTGTCAGCAAAAGAATCACTGCGCCACCAGCGTCGTGTAGCCGGACGTCCGAGGACAATTTTTCCCAGATTATGCTCACGGGCGTAGCGGATTACAGCCTTGTCTTCAGCGGGATCGGAAAGGGTGGCGGTTTCTGCACCCAGCTCCTGGGCTAACCGCAGAGCGCTTAAAATTGCGCGGCGCTGTTTTTCGGGCAGCCGGTGCAGCGCTGGCGTTTCGACATACACTGCATGCCAGACGCTGCCGAGGCGCGCTGCCAGACGCGCGGCAGCACGCACCAGCTTTTCGCTGCCGGTATTGTGTCCAATGCACAGTAAAATGGCGTCACGGGTATGCCAGACTTTTTCTTCCCCCGGACGCCCTCGCCAGGCACGCATCTGATCGTCAACCCGATCGGCCGTGCGGCGCAGGGCCAGCTCACGTAGCGCGATCAAGTTCCCTTTGCGAAAGAAATGCTCGATGGCTCTTTCCGCCTGACCGGCGATATAGACCTTGCCTTCGTTCAGGCGTTGGCGCAAATCGTCGGGGGGAAGATCGACCAGAACCACATCGTCGGCGGCATCGAAAAAAGGATCGGGGACGGTTTCGCGAACCTGAATGCCGGTGACGCCGCTGACCACATCATTGAGGCTTTCCAGATGCTGCACGTTGACGGTAGTAAAAACGTCAATACCGGCTTCGAGCAGCTCTTCAATGTCTTGCCAACGCTTAGGGTGGCGTGAGCCAGGCGCATTACTGTGCGCCAGTTCATCCATCAAAATGAGCGCCGGACGGCGGGCCAGCGCCGCGTCGAGATCGAACTCGCTAATATGACGACCATGGCGCGCCTGTCTCTTTAGCGGCAGGATGCTGAGACCGTCCAGCAACGCGGCGGTCTCTTTGCGTCCGTGGGTTTCCACCACCCCAATCAGCACATCTAACCCCTGCGCCCGCAACCGTTGGGCCTCTGCCAGCATGGCCCAGGTTTTACCGACGCCTGCACACGCGCCGAAGAAAATTTTCAGTTTTCCGCGGTGCGGGGCAGCGGTCTGCTCCAGCAGGCGATCGGGGTCGGGGCGTAAGGGTTCGTTATGCATGTCCTTTTTCTCAGTGCTTATCCAGCGCTAAATTAAGTTCTACCAGGTTCACCACCGGCTGGCCGATAAAACTGACCAACGGCTTTTGCGTGTATTGTGCAACCAGGCGCGTGACCTCTTCAACGCTGAGGTTGCGAGCCTGCGCCACGCGGGGGATTTGCCAGGCCACCGCGGCTGGCGTCAGATTGTTATCCAACCCGCTGGCAGAAGCCGTTACCAGCTCTACCGGAACGACAGGATTTGCCTGCGGGTTAGCAGCACGCAGTGCGGCTATCCGGCTTTGCAGCTGTTTATCCAGTTCCGGATTGCTGGCTGCCAGGTTACTGCCGCCTGAAGCCATTGGATTATAGGGCATTTCTGCTGTAGCTGACGGACGTCCCTGAAAATAACCGGCCGCGGTAAAATGTTGCCCAATGAGCGCAGAGCCGCGAACGACTTGATCTTCGCGTAGAAGCGAGCCGTTAGCCTGGTGGGGAAACCACCACTGCCCCAACGCGGTGGTCAACAACGGGTAAGCTCCGCCGGTGATAAGCATCAGGAAAATCAATGTTGATAATGCAGGACGTAATCCACTCATCTGAAACCTCACACCAGACCCAGTAGGGTCAGCAGTAAATCAATTGCTTTGATACCGATAAACGGCACAACCAGACCACCCAGACCATAGATCCACAAATTACGGCGCAGCATTGCGGATGCGGATAACGGTTTGTAGCCCACGCCTTTAAGCGCCAGCGGGATCAGTAAGACGATAACCAGCGCATTAAAGATAACCGCGCTGAGGATCGCCGAGTCCGGCGAATGCAAGCCCATCACGTTAAGCGCATTGAGCTGCGGGTAGGTGGCGGCGAACGCGGCCGGGATAATGGCGAAATACTTCGCCACGTCGTTGGCGATACTGAAGGTGGTCAGCGAACCACGCGTCATCAGCATCTGTTTACCAATGTGCACCACTTCAATCAGCTTGGTGGGGTTAGAGTCGAGATCCACCATGTTGCCTGCTTCTTTCGCCGCCTGGGTCCCGGAGTTCATGGCGACCGCCACGTCGGCTTGCGCCAGCGCCGGGGCGTCATTGGTTCCGTCGCCGGTCATCGCCACCAGGCGACCTTCCGCCTGATACTGACGAATCAGCGCCAGCTTGGCTTCCGGCGTGGCTTCAGCTAAGAAGTCATCTACCCCGGCTTCTGCCGCAATCGCGGCGGCGGTCAGGCGGTTATCGCCGGTGATCATCACCGTTTTGATGCCCATTTTGCGTAGTTGGGCAAAACGTTCTTTGATTCCGCCTTTTACGATATCTTTCAGGGCAATCACGCCCAGCACGTGGGAGCCTTCGGCAACCACCAGCGGCGTAGCGCCAAGGCGTGCGACGTTTTCGACCTTCTGCTCCACGTCGGCAGGGAAGTGGCCGCCGTTGGCTTCGACGTGACGACGAATAGCATCGACCGACCCTTTGCGGATCATGCGGTTGTCGATGTTGATCCCGCTCATTCGGCTTTGGGCGGTAAACGGTACAAAGGTGGCGTGCAGCGATTGCACGTCGCGAATACGCAGATTAAAGCGCTGTTTTGCCAGAATCACGATACTGCGGCCTTCAGGGGTTTCATCGGCCAGTGATGAAAGCTGCGCGGCGTCGGCCAGCGTCTTTTCATCCACCCCCTGGGCGGGCAGAAAATCTGAAGCCTGGCGGTTGCCCAGCGTAATGGTGCCGGTTTTGTCCAGCAGCAGTACGTCCACGTCACCCGCCGCTTCCACTGCACGTCCGCTGGTGGCGATGACGTTCGCGCCCAACATGCGGCTCATCCCGGCGACGCCAATAGCAGAGAGCAACCCACCGATGGTGGTGGGGATCAGACAGACCAGCAGGGCAACCAGTACCGTGACGCTAACCGCGCTACCACCCCAGGCGGAAAACGGCCACAGCGTGGCGGTCGCCAGCAGAAAAACGATGGTCAGGGCTATCAACAGGATCGTCAGGGCGATTTCATTCGGCGTTTTACGCCGCTGCGCGCCTTCAACCATGGCGATCATCCGGTCGAGGAACGTTTCACCAGGGTTTACGCTACATTCGATCACCAGCCAGTCGGAGAGGATGCGGGTCCCGCCGGTGACGGAGGCGAAATCACCACCGGATTCACGAATGACCGGCGCGGATTCACCGGTAATGGCGCTTTCATCCACCGATGCGCCACCTTCGATGACCTCGCCGTCACACGGGATAATATCGCCCGCTTCTACTAACACGATATCTCCTTTGCGCAAATCCTCCGCCGGAACGTGATCCATGGCGGCACCGTATTTCGGTTCGCGGAGTTTGCGAGCAAAAGCGGTTTTTTTAACTCCTTTCAGACTGTTAGCCTGAGCCTTACTGCGTCCTTCCGCCAGCGCTTCGGCAAAGTTGGCGAACAGAACGGTAATCCACAGCCACAGACTTATCGCGCCGGTAAACCACGGATTGCCTTGCATATGGCCTGTGGCCATTGCCAGCGTTAACAGGGTTGTCAGCAGACTGCCCAGCCAGACGATAAACATCACCGGATTGCGCCACTGGGTATGTGGGCTTAATTTTTTCACGGCGTCCATCAGCGCCTGTGCGACCAGAGAGGGTTCGAACAGCGCCAGTTGCTTGCGACTCATAGTCATGTGCTCCGCATCACTCAGTGTAATGACAGGTATTCTGCGACCGGGCCAAGTGCCAGGGCAGGAACAAAGGTGAGGGCGCCAACCAGTAACACCGTACCGATTAACAACCCGACAAACAGTGCACCGTGAGTAGGCAGCGTGCCAGGGCTTGCTGGCTGGATCTTTTTACTGACCAGCGATCCGGCAATTGCCATCACGGGAATGATCACGCCGAAACGGCCGAAGAACATGCACAGGGCCAACAGACAGTTCCAGAACGGGCTGTTGGCGCTTAATCCGGCGAAGGCGCTACCGTTGTTGTTCGCGGCAGACGATACGGCGTACAACACTTCACTAAAGCCATGTGGACCAGGGTTGAGCATGGCGCTGCGTCCGGCATCGCTCATCATCGCTATCGCCGTACCGAGCAGCACCAGCGCAGGGGTGACCAGAATCGCCAGTGCGGTCATTTTCATTTCACGCACGTCTATTTTCTTACCCAGATATTCCGGCGTGCGACCAATCATCAGGCCCGCGATAAACACCGCCAACAACACGAACAGCAGCATGCCGTACAGGCCCGAACCGACACCACCGAAGACCACTTCGCCAATCTGCATTAGCCACATCGGCACCATCCCACCCAGCGCGGTGAAGGAGTCATGCATCGCATCGACAGCGCCGCAAGATGCCGCTGTCGTCACGACGGAAAAAAGACTCGTAGCCAGCACGCCAAAGCGGCTTTCTTTGCCTTCCATGTTGATATTACTGTCTGCACCGAATGCCATCAGGTGCGGGTTACCTTGAACTTCGGCCCACATCACCACGGCTACGCAGACCACAAATATCAGCGACATGGCCCACAGCAGGGTCCGCCCCTGGCGACGATCGCCAACCACATCACCAAAGGCAAAACACAGCGCGGTAGGAATTAAGAAAATGGCCAACATCTGTACCAGATTGGTCAACGCGGTAGGGTTTTCAAACGGATGTGATGAGTTAGCGTTAAAGAACCCGCCCCCGTTAGTGCCAAGCATCTTAATCGCTTCCTGTGAGGCGACGGGCCCCATCGGCAGCACCTGTTTCACCCCTTCAAGGGTAGTAATGGGCTGATAGGGCAACACGTTTTGCAGCACACCTTGCTGAATGAAGAACAACGCAATGAGCAATGCAATGGGGAGCAGGATCCACAGCGTAATGCGAACCAGATCGACCCAGGCGTTGCCCAGCGTGTTCATACTCTGGCGAGTAAAGGCACGGGCCAGGGCAAAAATCACCGCAATCCCGGTTGCCGCTGACAGGAAGTTCTGCACGGTCAGCCCGACCATCTGGCTGAAGTAGCTTAAGGTGGTTTCGCCAGCATAGGATTGCCAGTTGGTGTTGGTGACAAAACTTACCGCCGTGTTGAGCGCCAAATCCCACGAAAGCCCAGGTAGCTGTTGCGGATTTAGCGGCAGCAGGTTTTGCGCCATCAGCATTGAAAACAGGACCAGCAACCCCAGCACATTGAGCGCGAGGATCGCCAACAGATACTGCCGCCAGTTCATCTCCTGCTGCGAGATGCCCAGACCGCGCCAGAGCAGATGTTCCACGCCAGACAGGCCCGGCAGGGACGTATTATTGATCAGCCGAGCCAAGCCAAAACCCAGCGGTCTGGCGATGATAAACAGTACCAGCAAGAAACTGGCAATGAGTAAAAATCCTTGGGCCGCCATCAGAACGCCTCCGCATTAATCAGGGCATACACCAGATAACCTAATAATAAAAAGACCAGCACAATGCCGGTTATCACGCCTGCACTCACGGTGCACCTCCAGTGGCATAAATGTGATAACCAGAGCGTAGATTTTTGCTTGCAAAGATTTCGCAAAAATCAGTGGGAGGGGTGTAAAAAAAGTATAAAAATGGCAAAGACCATTATTTAACTAATGATTAGTATTAATTTAACTTTTATGTAACTTAATTACGGTTTTTAGCTAAACGGAGCATCAATAGATAAAAATAAGTGGTCGGATGAGTAGCAAAATTACACACAAGGCGGTATTATTTTCATCAGTTAACCAAGTTTATTTTTCCGGTGCGATTCACCGAACAGATATATGGGAGAGGATTATGGACTTTTATAAAGAATATCCAGCACACATTGTTTTCTTGCGCCGTACCTTTGCCGTTGTGGCGGGCGTGCTGGCGCTGCCGGTCATGTTGTTCTGGAAAGACCGCGCCCGTTTTTACAGCTATCTGCACCGCGTCTGGTCCAAAACCAGTGATAAACCGGTGTGGATGGAGCAGGCTGAAAAAGCCACCTGCGACTTCTATTAAGTTGTCGTTATTGTTCAAGAAAACCGCTAACAGCAATGTGGCGGTTTTTTTATACGCCGACGTCTACACTTATCTGAGTAACGGATAAGGAGTGGCGATGAGCACGAGAATTCCTGTTGGTATCCGCACCTGTCTGACCACAGAAGCGAGTGAGGCACCTCAGTTCGACGAAAATACATTAATACGTGTTTACGCTTTGCATGAATTGCACCGCCTGCGTCAGCGAAAATTAACGCGGGGCGCATTAATTGACTATCATACTCGCTACAAACTGGTACTACTGGCGCATTCCCAGCCAGAGTATCGGGAGCTTGGCCCCTTCGTTGCCGCAATCCATGAATGGCAAGATCTCGATGCTTTTTTTACCGAGTATCGCCTACGATTGACCCATCTGTTATTAAATCCTGCTACCCGGCGTAACCATACCAATGTATTGATGCACGTGCAGGGCTATTTCCGTAATCAGCTCGATCTGCGTCAACGTCAGGAATTGACCTCGATAATCGATAACTATCGACGCGAGGCGCAGCCGCTACTTGCACCCTTAATGCTCCTCAAACACTATATGGCTGAGCACCCGAACACCTGGTTGTCCGGGCAACGTTATTTTGAACTCTGGCCTGCGATTTGGCGTTTACAGGGCAATGATTAATTTTTATCAGGGAGTGTTATGACCACGCATCTGGTCTGGTTTCGGCGTGATTTGCGTCTGCACGACAATCTCGCGCTGGCGGCGGCTTGTCGGGATCGTTCTGCACATGTACTCGCGCTCTATATTTCCACGCCTGAACAGTGGAAGGCGCATGATATGGCCCCACGTCAGGCGGCATTGGTTAACGCGCAGCTGAACGCGTTGCAAACGGCGCTGGCAGAAAAGGGCATCCCGCTTCTGTTTCATGAAGTTGCTGATTTTGCGACCAGTGTGGAAACCGTCAAAAACGTCTGCGTACAGCATGGCGTCAGTCGAATATTTTATAACTATCAATATGAAATAAACGAACGCCAGCGTGATGTTGCCGTCGAAAAGTTATTACCTCAGGTGGTGTGCGAAGGGTTTGACGACAGCGTGATTCTGCCTCCGGGGGCGGTCATGACCGGTAATCACGAGATGTATAAAGTCTTTACGCCGTTTAAAAATGCCTGGCTGAAGCGGATAAAAGACGGGATCCCAGAATGTGTCAGTGCGCCGAAGGTGAGAGAAAGCGGTGCTCTTGACTCTCCATTAACATCCATCTCGCTGAGCTACCCGCAGCAGGATTTTGATACGCAGCAATTTCCGGCAGAAGAAAAATTGGCCATCGTGCAGTTACGCCATTTTTGCCAGCAGGCCGCCGGAGAATATGAACAACTGCGTGACTTTCCGGCGATTGACGGAACCAGTCGATTATCCGCAAGCCTGGCGACAGGAGGACTATCACCGCGCCAGTGCCTGAATCGACTGCTCGTGGAGCAGCCGCAGGCGCTTGAGGATGGGGCAGGTAGCGTTTGGTTGAATGAGCTTATCTGGCGTGAATTTTATCGTCATCTAATGACTTACCATCCGTCGCTGTGTCGGTATCAACCTTTTATTCGCTGGACCGATCGCGTGCAATGGCAGAATAATCCGACGCATTTGCAGGCCTGGAAAACAGGGAATACGGGCTACCCCATTGTGGATGCGGCCATGCGTCAGCTTAACGCAACGGGCTGGATGCATAATCGTTTACGCATGATTACCGCCAGTTTTTTAGTGAAAGACCTGCTGATCGACTGGCGTAAAGGCGAACAGTATTTTATGTCGCAACTGATCGATGGCGACCTGGCGGCCAATAACGGCGGCTGGCAATGGGCAGCCTCAACCGGAACCGACGCCGCACCGTATTTCCGTATCTTTAACCCCACGACGCAGGGCGAAAAATTCGACCGTGACGGTGAGTTTATCCGCCAGTGGGTGCCGGAACTGCGCGACGTGCCGGGTAAAGCCATTCATGAACCGTGGTCGTGGGCTGAAAAAGCGCAGGTGACACTAAGTTATCCTCGCCCGATTGTGGATCATAAACAGGCGAGGCTGGCGACGCTGGCGGCATATGAGGCGGCGCGTAAGGGATAAGCGCGCAGCGGATTTCTGCGTAATACCTTCCAGCAGATCTGCAAAAACATATCCGTCAGCGGGATTTGATGGGGCTGGTAGATCAACTGGCCACGCTGTTACTTACAGGGTGCGCTAATGACACGCAACTACAGGCGATGTTTAATTACATCCTGCAATCCGGCGATGAATCTCGCTTTAATGAATTTATACAAGAGATGGCGCAACGGATCCCCCAACATAAGGAGAAGCTGATGACGATTGCCGAGCGGTTACGCTTAGATGGATTACAGGAAGGGTTGCAGCGAGGCAAACGAGAAGCCGCATTACGTATAGCGCAAACTATGTTGGAGCAGGGAATAGATCGCAACATGGTGCTTCTGGTTACAGGTCTTTCTGAAGAGGAGTTGACTGCCAGCCATGCGTAATTCCTGAAAAAAAGCCCGAATCAGATTACATCATCGGGCCCCTACACTCAGGATTCTACCGCCAGTGAACGGTTTCTGAACTTAAGCGACTGGTACAGCCAAATCATCAGCACCAGCACCACACAGGCCAGCGCGCCCCAGGTAATTTCACTAAAGACATCAATATAGGCATTGATGGAGTAGTTGATAGCGCCCGCAGCATCAAACGAGCCTTGTGAGGTCTGATCGGCGATAACGCCTGCCAGGTAGTTGGCGATAGCACCGGAAAGCAGCATATAAATGCCGGTTAATACGCCGGTAACACCAGGGATCTCAATACGCGTAATTTGTGACATTGCCACCGGATCGATAAACAGTTCGGCAAAGCCCATGACCGCCAACCCAAGTACCATCAGCGGCATCGAAGAGTGGCCGTAAGCAGCGGACCAGCGAGCGCTCAAGGTTAGAATACAGAACCCAGCGCTCATTAAGCCGAGGCCAAGGGCAAATTTACCCCAGATACGTACGGTACGATTGCCACTCACGCTTTCTTTGACTACCCACGCCAGTACGATACCGCACAGCATAACGGCAAAAGCGTTAACCGACTGGAACATCGCGGTAGGGACGGAATACCCCAGAATATCGCGGTTAACGAAGCGGTCGATATACAGGCTGATCGAGCTGCCGCCCTGTTGAGCAAAGGCCCAAAACAACAGGCTGAAGAAGGTCAGCGTGACGATAAGCCCCAGCTCTTTGCGTTGTTTCTGCGTCTGTGCCTGGCGATAAATCTTCGCCAGAACTGCCAGACCAATAATGGTGGCAACAATCAGTGCGTAAACGGACCACTCTTTCCAGAACAGCACGGTAATCAGCAGCGGTGCGGCAACCAACAAAACTAACAGCCAGGCCCAGTTTGGCAGAATAAAGGTTTTAGCACACAGAACGGCCTTGTTGACGCCGGTGGTGTGGGCGAAATGGCGATTACCACATAAGAATATCACCAGCCCTGCCAGCATGCCGATGGCAGCCAGCGCAAAGCCCATCGCCCAACTGTACTCTTCCTGCACGTATCCGCAGGCAATTGGTGCGATGATCGAACCGATGTTACCGGCGGCGTAGAGCAGAGAGAATCCACCATCGCGACGTGGGTCTTCAGGTTGATATAACTCGCCAAGCAGGCAACTGATATTTGATTTAAACAGACCGTAACCGCAGACAATTATCGCCAGCGACAAATAGAGGAACGCCGGGGCCATTTCACTGGCACCCAAAACCAGATGCCCCACCGCCATTAAAAATGCGCCGATCATCACCGCCATTCGATTGCCGAGCACTTTATCGGCCAGGTATCCCCCGAGAATAGGGGTGACATAGACCAGCGAGCAGTAGGCGCTGAACAGTTCATATGCGTGATTATCGTCGTACTTAAGCTGGTTAGTGAGATACAGGATCAGCAGCGCACGCATGCCGTAAAAACTGAAGTATTCCCAGATTTGTAGCGCGACAACGTAGTATATCGCCCGTGGTTGAGATGCTTGTTTATTCATTATTTTCTCGAAGTAAATGCCTCGCGACTGGCTGAACGTGCTGCGCGAGTGTGTTTCCTTAAAGTTGTAACTTTGATACAGATCTGATTATTTTTGCAATATGCTGTCTGATTGCATAAATATACATGAATTAGATCGCGTAGTGGTAAGCAAATCACGTTCAAAGCGGGTGTGATTGTTTCTTTATGTGTCAGTGAAATGGCTATCGACGAACGCAGGCGGGGACGCTATTTTAACCTAAGCTGTGTTGCTGATTGGGCAGGCAGAAATGATGACTACGAGGACGATGATGAAAAACACCGAACTGGAACAACTGATCAACGACAAACTAAACAGCGCCGCCATTAGCGATTATGCGCCGAATGGTTTGCAGGTTGAGGGCAAAGAGACGGTGCATAAAATCGTGACCGGTGTGACTGCAAGCCAGGCATTGCTGGACGAGGCGGTACGCCAGCAAGCGGATGCGGTTATCGTTCACCACGGTTATTTCTGGAAAGGCGAATCTCCGGTTATTCGCGGCATGAAGCGCAATCGTCTGAAAACGCTGTTAGAAAATGATATCAACCTGTATGGCTGGCACTTGCCGCTGGATGCACACCCGGAATTGGGGAATAACGCGCAGTTGGCCGCGCTGCTAGGAATCACCGTGATGGGTGAAATTGAACCGCTGGTGCCATGGGGCGAACTCTCCATGCCGGTTCCGGGGCTGGAGCTGGCATCGTGGATTGAAGCGCGTTTAGGTCGTAAACCGTTATGGTGCGGTGATACCGGGCCGGAGAAAGTTCAGCGCGTTGCCTGGTGTACCGGGGGGGGGCAAAGTTTTATTGATAGCGCAGCCCGATTTGGTGTCGACGCCTTTATTACCGGTGAAGTCTCTGAGCAAACCATTCACTCAGCCCGCGAGCAGGGGCTGCATTTTTATGCTGCCGGTCACCATGCGACCGAACGCGGCGGCATTCGCGCATTAAGCGAATGGCTGAATGAAAATACCGATCTGGACGTAACCTTTATCGATATTCCTAATCCAGCGTAATAAAAGAGGGATGAAAGTGCAGCGAGCGCGTTGTTATCTGTTAGGTGAAACGGCGGTGGTTCTTGAACTGGAGCCCCCCATCACGCTGGCGACTCAGAAACGCATCTGGCGTCTGGCTCAGCGTTTAGTTGACGCCCCGAATGTGCTTGAAGCTATTCCGGGAATGAACAATATCACGGTTACCCTGCGCGACCCGCAAACACTGGCGCTGGATGCGATTGAACGCCTGCAGCGCTGGTGGGAAGAGAGTGAAGCACTGGAGCCGGATTCACGCTTTATTGAAATACCTGTGACCTATGGTGGTGAGTTTGGCCCTGATCTGGCAGAGGTCGCCCGACACAGTGGATTAAGCGACAAGCAGGTCGTCGAACTTCATGCGTCAGTTGACTATGTGGTGTGGTTTATCGGTTTTCAGCCGGGATTTCCCTATCTCGGGAGCTTACCTGAACAGCTGCATACCCCCAGACGTGCGGAACCGCGTTTGCTTGTTCCGGCAGGTTCTGTCGGTATCGGTGGATCTCAAACGGGGATCTACCCGCTTGCAACACCCGGTGGGTGGCAATTGATTGGGCGTACCTCCGTTTCGTTATTTGATCCAAAACGGGAGGAGCCGATTCTGTTACGGGCTGGCGATACCGTGCGTTTTGTCCCGCAGAAGGAGGGGATATGTTAAACATCATCCGCGCTGGCATGTACACCTCAGTACAGGACGGGGGACGCCATAGTTTTCGTCAATCCGGAATTAGTCACTGCGGCGCGCTGGATAAACCGGCGCTGAACGTGGCTAACCTGCTGGTGGGTAATGATGCGAATGCCGCAGCGCTGGAAATCACGCTGGGGCAACTGGTGGTGGAGTTTGAAGCCGATGGCTGGTTTGCCCTGACCGGTGCCGGATGCGAAGCGCATCTGGATCGAACTCCCGTATGGAGCGGATGGCGGTTACCGGTAAAAGCCGGGCAGCGCCTGACGCTAAAACGCCCGCTTCATGGCATGCGCAGTTATCTGGCGGTAGCGGGCGGTATTGATGTTCCCGAAGTGATGGGCTCGCGTAGTACCGATCTGAAAGTGGGCATTGGTGGGTTTGAAGGGCGTCTGCTGCGTGATGGCGATCGACTGGCGATTGGCGTATCGACCCGGCAATTCAGCGGGCCACAAGGTGTAAAACAACTGATGTGGGGTAATCTCATTCGCGCACTGCCCGGCCCTGAGTATCAGGAGTTTGATGAGGTATCGCAGGCCTCTTTCTGGCGCTCGCCGTGGCAGCTTAGCCCACAAAGTAACCGTATGGGGTATCGTCTTCAGGGGCAGCCGCTGACGCGCACGACCGATCGCGAGTTGCTGTCGCATGGTTTGCTCCCCGGCGTGTTGCAGGTTCCGCATAATGGCCAGCCAATCGTGCTGATGAACGATGCTCAGACGACGGGTGGCTATCCGCGCATCGCCTGTATCATCGAGGCAGATATGCATCATCTGGCGCAGATCCCGCTCGGTCAGCCGATTCACTTTGTGCAGTGTTCGCTGGAGGAAGCGCTGAAGGCGCGGTACGACCAGCAGCGTTACCTGGAACAGTTAACATGGCGACTTAACAATGAAAATTGATCTCAACGCGGACCTCGGTGAGGGATGTGCGAACGATGCAGCGCTGCTGCAACTCGTGTCTTCAGCCAATATTGCCTGTGGGTTTCATGCCGGTGATGCGCAAACCATGCTCTCAAGCGTGCGCGAAGCGTTAAAAAATGGCGTGGCGATAGGCGCGCATCCGAGCTTTCCGGATCGGGAAAATTTTGGCCGTAGCGCCATGACACTGCCTGCACAAACGGTGTATGCACAGACGCTGTATCAAATTGGCGCGCTGGCTGCCATCACGCGGGCAGAAGGCGGCGTGATGCGTCATGTCAAACCGCATGGCATGCTCTATAACCAGGCGGCGAAAGATCCTCAATTGGCCGATGCGATTGCTAAAGCGGTTCATGCCTGCGATCCGTCGCTGGTTCTGGTCGGGCTGGCGGGAAGCGAACTGATTCGCGCCGGAGAACACTATGGCTTGATAACGCGTCAGGAGGTTTTTGCCGATCGCGGTTATCAGGCCGATGGCAGCCTGGTACCCCGCAGCCAGCCGGGCGCACTGATTGAGGATGAAGAGCAGGCGCTGGCGCAAACGTTAGAAATGGTGCAATCCGGCAGAGTAAAAAGCCAAAGTGGAACATGGGCAAGCGTGACCGCCCAGACGGTATGCATTCATGGGGATGGCGAGCACGCACTCGCTTTTGCCCGTCGCTTGCGTAGCGCCTTTAATGCATGCAATATTGAAATTGGTGCATAAGATTTACCATACAAAACAACAATATATTACACAACAACATATACGGGAATGAATTATGGGAGAGGTGATATCTCTCTGGCCATTGACGGGGATCGCCGTCATCGTGGTCGGATTTCTTTTACGTTTTAATCCGGTATTGGTGGTTATTATTGCCGGGATCGTCACGGGACTGGCGGCGCATATGCCGATCGCCACCATCCTCGAGAAGCTGGGTGAAGGTTTTCTTAACACCCGCAACCTGCCGTTTATCCTGCTGATCCCGCTGGCGGTTATTGGCCTGCTGGAACGCCACGGACTCAAAGAGCGTGCTCAGGCGTGGATTGCTAAAATCCGCAGTGCCACCAGTGGCCGTCTGCTTATTGTCTATCTGTTCATTCGTGAAGCGACTGCTGCGTTAGGGTTGACCAGTCTGGGGGGGCATCCGCAGATGGTGCGCCCGCTGCTGGCGCCAATGGCGGAAGGGGCCGCCGAGAAAAATCACGGCGAGATACCCGGCGCGGTTCGCTATCGACTGCGCGCAATGTCAGCGGCGACCGATAACGTCGGGCTGTTTTTCGGTGAAGATATCTTCGTTGCCTTCGGCGCGATCATATTCATGCATAACTTTATGTTGGAGTCTGGTGGGATCCAGACCGAACCGCTGCATATCGCCTTGTGGGGGATCCCGACGGCAATTTGTGCTTTCCTGATCCACGGCACGCGTTTGTGGCGTCTGGATAGCTATTTGCAACGTGAGGTGGCGAAAGCGAATGCCGCAGCGAAAGGGGAAGCGAAATGAATTTTCAACAAAGCTATCTCTACTGGCTGGCAGGTGCGGTATTACTGATTGTGGCGCTGATGTCCTGGCAGGATAAAGCAAACCCACGCCGCTTTACCACAGGCCTGTTTTGGGGCATATACGGCGTACTGTTTCTGCTTGGTGACTGGACATACTCGCTGTTTGGCGATAAACGCGCGGTGCATATTGCCGTCGGCATTGCGGTGGTCGTGCTGGCCCTGATCGCAGGTTTTGGCGGTGTGAAGCTTGGAAGCTACCATCAACGGACGCAGCAACAGCGCGAAGAAAGCGCCAGCCGCCTGGGCAACCGCCTGTTTTTCCCGGCGCTGGCGATCCCGGTGGTAACGGTTATTGGCGTACTGATGTTCAACCATATTCCAGGCTTACAGGATGCGCTGTTTGGGCCGGGTAATCACGCCACGCTGGTGACGCTCTTTTCAATGACAGCGGGCTCGTTGATTGGTCTGGCGATGGCGATAAAAATGACCCATGAGCGGGTGCATCAACCGATTCAGGAGGCGCGCCGTCTGCTGGATTCCATTGGCTGGGCGTTCATTCTGCCGCAGATTCTGGCTACGCTCGGGCTGCTGTTTACAGCGGCCGGTGTGGGTAGCGGCATTTCATATCTGACGCAGGAATATCTGGCGGTGGATAGTCGCTTTATCGCGGTGGCGGTGTACACCATCGGCATGGCATTGCTGACCATGGTCATGGGTAATGCGTTTGCTGCTTTCCCAATCGTGACTGCTGGGATTGGTATTCCGATCCTCGTACTGCAACACGGCGGCAATCCAGCGGTAATGGCGGCGATTGGTATGTTCTCCGGCTATTGCGGGACGCTGATGACGCCGATGGCGGCGAACTTTAATATTGTTCCAGCAGCGCTGCTGGAGCTACCGGACAAAAACGCGGTGATTAAAGCGCAGGTGCCAACCGGCGTACTGCTGCTACTGGTCAACGTGTTCCTGATGTATTTCCTGATGTTCCTGTAAGGAGGAAGGATGAAAACAGTACTCATCACGGGATTTGAACCCTTTGGCGGCGAGTCAGTTAACCCTTCCTGGGAAGTGGTCTCGAGCCTCGACAATGCTATTATCGGCGGATGCCGCGTTATTGCCCGCCAACTACCGTGTGTATTTGGCGAGTCTCTCGCCGTACTCAATGCCGCGATTGACGCGTTGTCGCCATCACTGGTGCTGGCGGTGGGGCAGGCGGGTGGTCGCACGGATATCACCGTGGAACGCGTGGCGATTAACGTTGACGATGCGCGTATTGCGGATAACCAGGGACAACAGCCGGTAGATGTGCCGATTGTGGTCGATGGCCCGGCGGCATGGTTTAGTACGTTGCCGATTAAAGCGATGGTTGTCGCCATGCGCAACGCGGGAATTCCGGCCTCGGTTTCCCAGACTGCGGGTACTTTCGTGTGTAACCACGTGATGTATGGCCTGCTGCATAAACTACGCGACGTACCTGCGGTGAAGGGCGGCTTTATTCATATCCCTTATTTGCCGCAACAGGCTGCACAGCATCCCGGGGCGCCAAGTATGGCGACAGAAACGGTGCGCCGTGCGCTGGAGATTGCGATTGCCACCGCCTTGCAGGTGGAAAGCGATATCGCAGTGACGGGCGGCGCAACACATTAACAAAGGACAGCATTATGCCTGAAGGCCCGGAGATTCGCCGTGCGGCGGATAACCTGGAGGCGGCAGTCAAAGGCAAACCCCTGACGGATGTCTGGTTTGCCTTTGAGCAGTTAAAACCGTATCAATCTCAACTAATTGGGCAACGTGTTACCCAGCTTGAAACGCGGGGGAAAGCATTACTGACCCATTTTTCTAATGGCCTGACGCTGTACAGTCACAATCAGCTCTATGGTGTGTGGCGAGTGGTGGATACCGGCACAATCCCGCAAACTTCGCGGGTACTGCGCGTCAGTCTGCAAACACATGACAAGACAATTCTGCTCTATAGCGCGTCTGACATCGAAATGCTGACGCCAGAACAGCTCGCCACCCACCCGTTCCTGCAACGGGTAGGGCCGGATGTACTGGATTTACGTTTAACGCCCGATGAGGTTAAAGCGCGTCTGTTATCTCCGCGTTTTCGTAATCGCCAGTTTTCTGGTCTGCTACTGGACCAGGCGTTTCTGGCGGGATTAGGTAACTACCTGCGGGTAGAGATCCTTTGGCAGGTTGGGTTGACCGGGCAGCATAAAGCGTCGCAGCTTAGTGATGAGCAACTGGATCAACTGGCACATGCGCTGCTTGATATTCCGCGCCTGTCTTATAATACCCGTGGCCTGGTCGATGAGAATAAACATCACGGTGCGTTGTTTCGCTTTAAGGTCTTTCATCGGGACGGCGAAACCTGTGAGCGCTGTGGTGGAATCATCGAAAAAACGATGCTCTCTTCGCGCCCCTTTTACTGGTGTCCGGGATGTCAGCACTAAGCGGGCTGTTTTGGCGCGTGCACCGAAATAAACCTTGCGACTGCGGGGCCAGTTAACAAAATGCTGAACAGTCGCAGGGTTTGCATCGCCATGATGAGCGCCATATCTGCGTGGCTTCCTGCGGCGATTACCGCAACAGAATCCACTCCTCCAGGACTGGTTGCCAGATAGGCAGTGAGAAAGTCGATCTGCATGTAATGCGCCAGTCCCCAGGCCATGGCGGCGCAGATCGCCATCAGTGAAAAAATGGACAACAGGATCTGCGGCAGTGGTCATAATGCCATTAAAAAGATCTGCTTATCAAAGCCAAGACCTATTTGCCAGCCAATTGACATGTAGGCTATCGCCAGCAGCCACTCCGGCAGTTCAATCACCATCACTCCGCTTGCATTCAGCAAGGCACCCACCAGCATTGGCAATAGCATGACGCCAGAGGGAATACGCAGTAGGCGTCCAGCCGTACCGGCAACGGCGGCCAGCATCAGAGTGCTGAAAAGATTGCCGCTTAGCGGTGGAAACCAGATGATTTGTTCACTGACCGTTTGCACCTGGTCGCCCATCACCAACCGGGTGACCAGCGCTGCCGCGCCGACCACCAACAGTACGCGCAGATACTGCATAAACGCCACCAGCCGGATGTCGGCTCCATAATCCTGGGCCATTGCGACCATTGCCGCTGCACCGCCTGGCGACGAGCCCCACGCACCGGTATTCCCCGGTAGATTACTGTAGCGAACCAGCAGCCAGCCGATTATCGCGCTGCTGATAAGGGTTGCCAGCAGGATAACAATCACCATCGGCCAGTGGGCTGCAAGGGTTGTAAAGATTGAACCGGTCAGATTTTGGGCAATCATGCAGCCGAGAATCGCCTGTGCGCCAAGAAATGTGCAGCGAGGAGGATGCAGCGAGATGCCGCGCATACTGAAAATGATGCCGACGATCATCGAACCGAGCAGCAAGGGGCCTGGAAGATGGATAAACAGAAAGAGCAGGGAAAGAAGGAGCGATAGCACAAACAACAGGCTCCACTGCAAAACAGGCATCCCATGCTCCTGAGTAAAATGTGAGAAATCTCAGTAAATCATAGAGAAAGCACGATAAGAATAAAATAATGTGGATCAAATAAAAACAGGCCGGACATAGGCATCACTGCTTTATCCGGCCTGGGAGCGTTTATAACTTTAAGCCGGACAAGCGCTAGCGCCATCCGGCAGACAATTAACGCTTAATATCAGACTTAAAATCGCGCTTGTCGTAGCCGGTGTACAGCTGACGCGGACGCGCGATTTTCATGCCGTCGGTGTGCATTTCGTTCCAGTGTGCAATCCAGCCAACGGTACGTGCCATGGCGAAGATCACGGTGAACATGGAGGACGGAATACCCATCGCTTTCAGGATGATGCCGGAGTAGAAGTCTACGTTCGGGTAGAGTTTCTTCTCGATGAAGTACGGGTCATTGAGCGCAATGTGCTCAAGTTCCATCGCCACTTCCAGCAGATCATCTTTGGTACCCAGTTCTTTCAGCACTTCGTGGCAGGTTTCACGCATGACGGTAGCGCGCGGGTCATAGTTTTTATAAACACGGTGACCAAAGCCCATCAGGCGGAAGGAATCATTCTTGTCTTTCGCGCGGCGAACAAATTCCGGAATGTGTTTAACAGAGCTGATTTCTTCCAGCATTTTCAGCGCAGCTTCGTTTGCGCCACCGTGAGCCGGTCCCCACAGGGAAGCAATACCGGCTGCGATGCAGGCAAACGGGTTAGCGCCAGAAGAGCCCGCGGTACGTACGGTAGAGGTTGAGGCGTTCTGTTCGTGGTCAGCGTGCAGGATTAAGATACGGTCCATTGCGCGTTCCAGGATAGGATTCACTTCGTATTTTTCGCACGGCGTAGAGAACATCATGTTCAGGAAGTTACCGGCGTAGGAGAGATCGTTACGTGGGTACACGAACGGCTGCCCGATGGAATATTTGTAGCACATCGCTGCCATGGTTGGCATTTTGGACAGCAGGCGGAAGGCGGCGATTTCACGGTGACGCGCGTTGTTTACATCCAGCGAGTCATGATAGAACGCTGCCAGCGCTCCGGTTACACCGCACATAACGGCCATCGGGTGAGAGTCGCGGCGGAAACCGTGGAACAGACGGGTGATCTGCTCGTGGATCATGGTATGGCGAGTGACTGTGGTTTTGAACTCGTCGTACTCTTCCTGCGTCGGTTTTTCGCCGTACAGCAGGATATAACACACTTCCAGATAGTTGGACTCGGTCGCCAACTGGTCAATCGGGAAGCCGCGATGGAGCAAAACACCTTCGTCACCGTCGATGAAAGTAATTTTGGATTCGCAGGATGCGGTAGAGGTGAAACCTGGGTCAAAAGTAAACATCCCTTTTGAGCCAAGGCTACGAATATCAATAACATCTTGACCGAGCGTACCTTTCAGCACATCCAGTTCAATAGCAGCGTCACCATTTAGAGTGAGTTTTGCTTTAGTATCAGCCATTTACGGTCTCCTTAGCGCCTTATTGCTTAAGACTGCCGGAACTTAAATTTGCCTTCGTGCATCAATAAACCGTTACCAGTTTGTTATTTGGCTCGCCGCTCTGCGAAAGAGGGGATGACCTGGGTACAGAGCTATGGGCGCTTGCAGGTAAAACGGTCTTTTCATGGCGAATAAACTGCAAATCAAGAACTTAGCAATCCGAATTATTTAACCTGTCTATCACTAATAACTGTCCTGAAGGTATTGGTCAATACTTCCACACTGTTACATAACTAAATCTCCGGTGAAAGAGTGACCCCATAACTTTTACGCATTATATGCTTTTTCTGGTGTCGTTTGTAACAACTTTGTTTAATGATTGTCAAATCAGATGATTAAAAATTAAAATAATGTTGTTATCGTGACCTATGTCACTGTTCGGGATAAAACCCGACAAACTATATGTAGGTTAATTGTAATGATTTTGTGAACGTCCTATACTGCCGCCAGGTCTCCGGAATACCCTGCAATCCCGAGCCAACCAGCGTTGTAACGTGTCGTTTTAGCATCTGGAAGCAGTGTTTTATATGACGCGTAGTTATAGTAAGGACGCTGTCTGACCCGCACGCAGACCGGAGGAAGGAAATCCCGTCGTCTTTCAGGCTACAGGTGTCTTCATCTTCTGTACCCGAAGTCTAAAGGGAATAATAAGAACAGCATGTGGGCGTTATTCATGATAAGAAATGTGAAAAAACAAAGACCTGTCAATCTGGATCTGCAAACGATCCGGTTCCCAATCACGGCGATAGCGTCCATTCTCCATCGCGTATCCGGAGTGATCACCTTCGTGGCGGTCGGGATTCTGTTGTGGTTATTGGGTACCAGCCTTTCCTCCCCTGAAGGTTTCCTCACCGCGTCATCCATTATGAATAACTTCTTTGTAGAGTTAATTCTGTGGGGGATCCTGATTGCGCTGGCATATCACGCCGTAATGGGCATTCGCCATCTGTTGATGGATTTTGGCTATATCGAAGAAACCCTCGAAGCAGGGACACGCTCTGCCAAAATTTGTTTCGTTATCATTGTCGTGCTTTCACTTCTCGCAGGAGTCCTCGTATGGTAAGCAACGCCTCCGCATTAGGACGCAACGGCGTACATGACTTCATTCTGGTCCGTGCTACCGCTATCGTTCTGACGTTATACATCATCTATATGGTCGGTTTCTTCGCCACCAGCGGCGAGCTGACGTATGAAGTCTGGACCGGTTTCTTCTCATCGGCATTCACCAAAGTCTTCACCCTGCTGGCACTTTTCTCCATCTTGATTCATGCCTGGATCGGCATGTGGCAGGTGTTGACCGACTACGTTAAACCTCTGGCTGTGCGCCTGATTCTGCAACTGGCTATCGTCGTTGCGCTGGTGGTTTACGTCATTTATGGATTTGTTGTGGTGTGGGGTGTGTAATGAAACTGCCAGTCAGAGAATTTGATGCTGTTGTGATTGGTGCCGGCGGCGCAGGTATGCGCGCGGCGCTGCAAATTTCCCAGAGCGGTCAGACCTGTGCGCTGCTCTCCAAAGTGTTCCCAACCCGTTCCCATACCGTATCCGCGCAGGGTGGCATCACCGTTGCGCTCGGTAATACCCATGAAGATAACTGGGAATGGCACATGTACGACACCGTTAAAGGGTCGGACTACATTGGTGACCAGGACGCTATTGAATATATGTGTAAAACCGGTCCGGAAGCGATTCTGGAGCTGGACCACATGGGGCTGCCGTTCTCTCGCCTCGACAATGGCACAATTTATCAACGTCCGTTTGGCGGCCAGTCGAAGAACTTCGGCGGCGAGCAGGCGGCTCGTACAGCGGCAGCGGCCGACCGTACCGGTCATGCACTATTGCACACGCTGTATCAGCAGAACCTGAAAAACCATACCACCATCTTCTCCGAGTGGTATGCGCTGGACCTGGTGAAAAACGCCGATGGCGCAGTTGTCGGTTGTACCGCGCTGTGTATCGAAACCGGTGAAGTGGTTTACTTCAAAGCCCGTGCGACCGTGCTGGCCACCGGCGGTGCTGGCCGTATTTATCAGTCCACTACTAATGCCCACATCAATACCGGTGACGGTGTTGGTATGGCTATCCGCGCTGGCGTGCCGGTGCAGGATATGGAGATGTGGCAGTTCCACCCAACAGGTATCGCCGGTGCAGGCGTTCTGGTAACAGAAGGCTGCCGTGGTGAAGGTGGCTACCTGCTGAACAAACATGGCGAACGCTTCATGGAGCGTTATGCCCCGAATGCGAAAGACCTGGCGGGTCGTGACGTGGTGGCGCGTTCCATCATGATCGAAATCCGTGAAGGTCGCGGCTGCGACGGCCCGTGGGGTCCGCATGCCAAATTGAAACTCGACCACCTGGGTAAAGAAGTGCTGGAATCCCGTCTGCCGGGCATTCTCGAACTGTCTCGTACCTTTGCTCACGTTGACCCGGTCAAAGAGCCGATTCCGGTTATCCCAACCTGCCACTATATGATGGGCGGTATTCCGACCAAAGTCACTGGCCAGGCGCTGACCGTGAATGAGCAGGGTGAAGATGTGGTGATCCCTGGGCTGTTTGCCGTCGGCGAAATCGCCTGCGTATCGGTTCACGGCGCCAACCGTCTTGGCGGCAACTCGCTGCTGGACCTGGTCGTATTTGGTCGTGCGGTTGGTCTGCACCTGCAGGAATCTATCGCTGAGCAGGGTGACCTGCTGGATGCGACCGAAGACGAAATCGACGCTTCTCTGGCGCGTCTGAACCGCTGGAACGGTAACCGTAACGGTGAAGACCCGGTGGCGATTCGCAAAGCGCTGCAAGAATGTATGCAGCATAACTTCTCGGTATTCCGCGAAGGCGATGCGATGGCGAAAGGTCTGGAAGAGCTGAAAGCGATCCGCGAACGCCTGAAAAATGCCCGTCTGGACGATACCTCCAGCGAGTTCAACACCCAGCGCGTTGAGTGTCTGGAGTTGGATAACCTGATGGAGACCGCGTACGCCACTGCAGTATCTGCAAACTTCCGTACCGAAAGCCGTGGCGCGCATAGCCGCTTCGACTTCCCGGAACGTGATGATGAAAACTGGCTGTGCCATTCCCTGTACCTGCCAGAATCGGAATCCATGACGCGACGTCAAGTCAATATGGAACCGAAGCTGCGCCCGGCATTCCCGCCGAAGATTCGTACTTATTAATGCGGAGACAGGACAATGAAACTCGAGTTTTCAGTTTATCGCTATAACCCGGATGTTGACGACGCTCCGCGCATGCAGGATTACACCCTGGAGGCGGAAGAAGGGCGCGACATGATGCTGCTGGATGCCTTGATGCAGCTGAAAGAAAAAGATCCGTCACTGTCGTTCCGCCGCTCCTGCCGTGAAGGGGTTTGTGGCTCCGACGGTCTGAACATGAACGGCAAAAATGGACTGGCCTGTATCACTCCTATTTCTGCGCTGAATCAGCCGGGCAAAAAAATTGTCATTCGCCCGCTGCCGGGTTTACCGGTTGTGCGCGATTTGGTGGTAGACATGGGGCAATTCTACGCACAGTATGAGAAGATTAAGCCTTACTTGTTGAATAATGGGAAAAATCCGCCAGCTCGTGAGCATTTACAAATGCCAGAGCAGCGTGAGAAGCTCGATGGGCTGTATGAATGTATTTTGTGTGCATGCTGCTCAACGTCCTGCCCATCATTCTGGTGGAACCCGGACAAGTTTATTGGCCCGGCAGGTCTGCTGGCAGCGTATCGCTTCTTAATTGATAGCCGCGATACCGAGACCGACAGCCGCCTGGAAGGTTTAAGTGACGCTTTCAGCGTATTCCGCTGCCATAGCATCATGAACTGCGTCAGCGTATGTCCGAAAGGACTGAACCCGACGCGCGCCATCGGCCATATTAAGTCGATGCTGCTCAAACGTAGTGCGTAAGTAGTTGTAGTGGTTGCCGGATGGCGACGTAGCGTCTTATCCGGCCTACGGGTTACGTACCTTGTAGGCCTGATTAGCGAAGCGCCATCAGGCAATTTAAGTGCAGGAAACCTCTAAAAACTGCCACATTATTAGACAGTTTTTAAAGGTTCCTTAGCGGACGCAGATGACACGACAGTCCGCAACAAGTGAACCCCGGCACGCACATCGGTGTGCGTGGTAGTATCCACGGCGAAGTAAGCATACAAATGCTTAAGGGATCACGATGCAGAACAGCGCTTTGAAAGCCTGGTTGGACTCTTCTTACCTCTCTGGTTCAAACCAGAGCTGGATAGAACAGCTCTATGAAGACTTCTTAACCGACCCTGACTCGGTAGATGCTAACTGGCGTTCGACGTTCCAGCAGTTACCTGGTACCGGAGTCAAACCGGATCAACTCCACTCAAAAACACGTGATTATTTCCGTCGACAGGCGTTGATTACCCCACGTTACTCTTCTTCTATTTCCGACCCTGATGCCAATGTGAAGCAGGTTAAAGTCCTGCAGCTCATTAACGCCTATCGTTTCCGCGGTCATCAGCATGCGAATCTCGATCCGCTGGGACTGTGGCAACAAGAAAATGTGGCCGATCTGGACCCGTCTTTCCACGATCTGACCGATGCGGATTTCCAGGAAAGCTTTAACGTAGGTTCTTTTGCCGGCGGCAAAGACACCATGAAGCTGAGCGACCTGGTTGTCGCGCTGAAACAAACCTACTGCGGCCCAATTGGCGCCGAGTATATGCACATCACCAGCACCGAAGAAAAACGCTGGCTTCAGCAGCGTATCGAGTCTGGCCGTGCCGCATTCAGTAGCGAAGAGAAGAAACGCTTCCTCAGCGAACTGACCGCAGCGGAAGGTCTGGAACGCTACCTGGGCGCTAAGTTCCCGGGTGCAAAACGCTTCTCGCTGGAAGGCGGTGATGCGTTAATCCCAATGCTCAAAGAGATGATCCGCCACGCCGGTAACAGCGGTACCCGTGAAGTGGTACTGGGCATGGCGCACCGTGGTCGTCTGAACGTTCTGGTTAACGTACTGGGCAAACGCCCGCAGGAACTGTTCGACGAATTTGCGGGCAAACATAAAGAACACCTCGGCACCGGTGACGTGAAGTACCATATGGGCTTCTCGTCTGATATCGAAACCGAAGGCGGCTTGGTACACCTGGCGCTGGCGTTTAACCCGTCGCACCTGGAAATCGTTAGCCCGGTAGTTATCGGTTCCGTACGTGCACGTCTGGATCGTCTGGACGAGCCGAGCAGCAATAAAGTCCTGCCAATCACCATTCACGGTGATGCGGCAGTTACCGGGCAGGGCGTGGTTCAGGAAACCCTGAACATGTCGAAAGCGCGTGGTTACGAAGTGGGCGGTACCGTTCGCATCGTTATCAACAACCAGGTGGGCTTCACTACGTCTAACCCGCTGGATGCGCGTTCTACACCGTACTGTACCGACATCGGTAAGATGGTTCAGGCGCCGATTTTCCACGTGAACGCGGATGACCCGGAAGCGGTCGCTTTCGTGACCCGCCTGGCGCTGGATTTCCGTAATACCTTTAAACGCGATGTCTTCATCGATCTGGTGTGCTACCGCCGTCACGGCCACAACGAAGCCGACGAGCCGAGCGCAACCCAGCCGCTGATGTATCAGAAAATCAAAAAGCATCCGACCCCGCGCAAAATCTACGCTGATAAGCTGGAAGCGGACAAGGTCGCCACGCTGGAAGATGCGACTGAAATGGTCAATCTGTACCGTGACGCGCTGGATGCTGGCGAATGCGTAGTGAAAGAGTGGCGTCCAATGAACATGCACTCCTTCACCTGGTCGCCGTACCTCAACCACGAGTGGGATGAAAACTACCCGAACAAAGTTGAGATGAAGCGTCTGCAGGAGCTGGCAAAACGCATCAGCACTGTACCTGAAGCGGTTGAAATGCAGTCGCGTGTTGCCAAGATTTACGGCGACCGTCAGGCCATGGCCGCAGGCGAGAAGCTGTTTGACTGGGGTGGTGCAGAGAATCTGGCTTACGCCACGCTGGTTGACGAAGGCATTCCGGTCCGTCTGTCTGGTGAAGACTCCGGTCGCGGAACCTTCTTCCACCGTCACGCGGTAATTCATAACCAGGCCAACGGTTCAACCTACACTCCGCTGCAGCATGTGCATAACGGACAAGGCACCTTCCGCGTATGGGACTCCGTACTGTCTGAAGAAGCCGTGCTGGCGTTCGAGTACGGTTATGCCACAGCAGAACCGCGCACGCTAACCATCTGGGAAGCACAGTTCGGCGACTTCGCCAACGGTGCGCAGGTCGTTATCGACCAGTTCATCTCTTCCGGTGAGCAGAAATGGGGCCGTATGTGCGGTCTGGTTATGCTGCTGCCGCACGGCTATGAAGGTCAGGGTCCGGAGCACTCCTCCGCGCGTCTGGAACGTTATCTGCAACTTTGCGCTGAGCAAAACATGCAGGTTTGCGTCCCGTCTACCCCGGCGCAGGTTTACCACATGCTGCGTCGTCAGGCGCTGCGAGGTATGCGTCGTCCGCTGGTGGTGATGTCACCGAAGTCGCTGCTGCGTCATCCGCTGGCGGTGTCTACGCTGGACGAACTGGCAAATGGTACTTTCCTGCCAGCCATTGGCGAAGTAGATGAACTTGATCCTAAAGGCGTGAAGCGTGTCGTGATGTGTTCTGGTAAGGTTTATTACGACCTGCTGGAGCAACGCCGCAAGAACGACCAAAAAGATGTCGCCATTGTGCGCATCGAACAGCTCTATCCGTTCCCGCATAAAGCGGTGCAGGAAGCGCTGAAACCATTTGCTCACGTACATGATTTTGTCTGGTGCCAGGAAGAGCCGCTCAACCAGGGCGCATGGTACTGCAGCCAGCATCATTTCCGTGAAGTAATTCCATTTGGGTCAGCTCTGCGTTATGCAGGTCGCCCGGCCTCTGCCTCTCCGGCAGTAGGGTATATGTCCGTTCACCAGAAGCAGCAACAAGATCTGGTAAATGACGCGCTGAACGTCGATTAAATAAAGGATAAATAATGAGTAGCGTAGATATTCTTGTTCCCGACCTGCCTGAATCCGTAGCGGATGCAACGGTTGCAACCTGGCACAAAAAACCGGGCGATGCAGTACGTCGTGATGAAGTACTGGTAGAAATCGAAACTGACAAAGTGGTACTGGAAGTACCGGCATCAGCGGACGGTATTCTTGATGCGGTTCTGGAAGATGAAGGGACAACCGTCACTTCTCGCCAGATCCTCGGTCGCCTGCGTGAAGGCAACAGCACCGGTAAAGAAACCAGTGCTAAGTCTGAAGAGAAAGATTCTACTCCGGCACAGCGCCAGCAGGCGTCTCTTGCTGAGCAGAACAACGATGCCCTGAGCCCGGCGATCCGTCGCCTGCTGGGTGAGCATAACCTCGAAGCCAGCGCTATCAACGGCACCGGTGTCGGCGGTCGTATCACCCGTGAAGATGTTGAAAAACATCTGGCGAAAGCTCCGGCTGCGAAAGCCGAAGCAAAAGCGCCGGCAGCAGCACCTGCACCACAGGCTCAACTGGGCGCGCGTGGCGAAAAACGTGTTCCGATGACCCGTCTGCGCAAACGCGTAGCCGAGCGTCTGCTGGAAGCGAAAAATTCCACCGCCATGCTGACCACGTTCAACGAAGTCAACATGAAGCCAATCATGGACCTGCGTAAGCAATACGGTGATGCGTTCGAGAAACGCCACGGTATCCGTCTGGGCTTTATGTCTTTCTATGTGAAAGCGGTTGTTGAAGCGCTGAAACGCTATCCGGAAGTGAACGCGTCCATTGATGGTGATGACGTGGTTTACCACAACTACTTTGATGTCAGCATGGCGGTCTCCACGCCGCGTGGCCTGGTCACGCCGGTCCTGCGTGATGTGGATCTGCTGGGTATGGCTGACATTGAGAAGAATATTAAAGAACTGGCAGTTAAAGGTCGCGACGGCAAGTTGACGGTCGAAGATCTGACGGGTGGTAACTTCACCATCACTAACGGTGGTGTGTTCGGTTCCCTGATGTCTACGCCGATCATCAACCCACCGCAGAGCGCCATCCTGGGTATGCATGCCATCAAAGATCGTCCGATGGCGGTAGACGGCAAGGTTGAAATCCTGCCGATGATGTATCTGGCGCTGTCTTATGACCACCGTCTGATCGATGGTCGTGAGTCAGTAGGCTTCCTGGTAACCATTAAAGAGTTGCTGGAAGATCCAACGCGTCTGCTGCTGGACGTGTAGTTAATAAGAGTATCACCTGCCCCGTAGGTCTGGACGCTTATCAGACCTACGGGTAAAAGATAACGATTACCTGAAGGATGGACAGAACACATGAACTTACATGAATATCAGGCAAAACAACTTTTTGCCCGCTATGGCTTACCGGCACCGGTGGGTTATGCCTGTACTACTCCGCGTGAAGCCGAAGAAGCTGCATCTAAAATCGGTGCTGGCCCGTGGGTAGTGAAATGTCAGGTTCACGCTGGTGGCCGTGGTAAAGCGGGCGGTGTGAAGGTGGTAAACAGCAAAGAAGACATTCGCGCTTTTGCTGAACACTGGCTGGGTAAACGTCTGGTTACTTACCAGACAGACGCCCATGGCCAACCGGTAAATCAGATTCTGGTTGAAGCCGCGACCGACATTGGTAAAGAACTTTACCTCGGCGCAGTTGTTGACCGTAGCTCCCGTCGCGTGGTCTTCATGGCCTCTACCGAAGGCGGCGTGGAAATCGAAAAAGTAGCGGAAGAAACTCCGCACCTGATCCACAAAGTGGCGCTCGATCCGCTGGCAGGCCCAATGCCTTACCAGGGTCGTGAGCTGGCGTTCAAACTGGGTCTGGAAGGTAAACAGGTTCAGCAGTTCACCAAGATCTTCATGGGTCTGGCGACTATCTTCCTGGAGCGCGATCTGGCGCTGATCGAAATCAACCCGCTAGTTGTGACCAAGCAGGGTGACCTGATCTGCCTCGACGGCAAACTGGGCGCTGACGGCAACGCACTGTTCCGCCAGGCTGACCTGCGCGAAATGCGCGACCAGTCTCAGGAAGATCCGCGTGAAGCGCAGGCTGCACAGTGGGAACTGAACTACGTTGCGCTGGACGGCAACATCGGTTGTATGGTTAACGGTGCGGGCCTGGCAATGGGCACCATGGACATCGTTAAGCTGCACGGCGGCGAACCGGCTAACTTCCTCGACGTTGGCGGCGGTGCGACCAAAGAGCGTGTAACCGAAGCGTTCAAAATTATCCTCTCTGATGACAATGTTAAAGCCGTACTGGTTAACATCTTCGGCGGTATCGTACGTTGCGACCTGATCGCTGACGGTATCATCGGCGCGGTAGCAGAAGTAGGCGTAAACGTTCCGGTCGTGGTACGTCTGGAAGGTAACAACGCTGAACTCGGCGCGAAAAAACTGGCTGATAGCGGCCTGAATATTATTGCAGCGAAAAGTCTGACGGATGCAGCTCAGCAGGTTGTTGCCGCAGTGGAGGGGAAATAATGTCAGTTTTAATTAATAAAGATACCAAGGTTATCTGCCAGGGCTTCACCGGTAGCCAGGGGACATTCCACTCTGAACAAGCGATCGCTTACGGTACGCAAATGGTCGGTGGCGTTACGCCGGGCAAAGGCGGCACCACGCATCTGGGTCTGCCAGTGTTCAACACCGTACGTGAAGCGGTAGAAGCGACCGGCGCAACCGCCACCGTTATCTACGTTCCGGCCCCGTTCTGCAAAGACTCCATTCTGGAAGCAATCGATGCAGGCATCAAACTGATTATCACCATCACCGAAGGTATCCCAACGCTGGATATGCTGACCGTGAAAGTGAAGCTGGATGAAGCTGGCGTACGCATGATCGGCCCGAACTGCCCAGGCGTTATCACTCCGGGTGAATGTAAAATCGGTATCATGCCGGGCCACATTCACAAGCCGGGTAAAGTGGGTATCGTTTCCCGTTCAGGTACCCTGACCTATGAAGCGGTTAAGCAGACTACCGACTATGGTTTCGGCCAGTCTACCTGTGTAGGCATCGGTGGTGACCCGATCCCAGGCTCTAACTTCATCGACATCCTGAAGCTGTTCCAGGAAGATCCGCAGACTGAAGCGATCGTCATGATCGGTGAGATCGGCGGTAGCGCGGAAGAAGAAGCGGCTGCTTACATCAAAGATCATGTAACCAAGCCGGTTGTAGGTTACATCGCGGGTGTGACTGCGCCGAAAGGTAAGCGTATGGGTCACGCGGGTGCGATCATCGCGGGTGGTAAAGGTACAGCGGATGAGAAATTCGCTGCGCTGGAAGCTGCAGGCGTGAAAACTGTTCGTAGCCTGGCCGATATCGGCGAAGCGCTGAAAACCGTTATTAAGTAAGAAATAAAAAAACAGCCCTGACTCTCTGCATAGTCAAGGGCTGGTCCCGTTTCGACATGGTTGGCCATCTGATGATGGCCTTTTTTATGTCTGCAATTCATCTTTTGTCTGAGCGTTATTTTTATAACCTGCTTAAAGCTATACGATTTTTCTTCTGTAGGTAATAACCATCATGGCATTCAATATTTATCTTGCAATTTGATCATAATCATCTGCATAAATGAGATTATTTTTTGCGGTGAGCATCATTCTTTCTCCTGATGAAATTCTGCATATTACCGGCTTTAATTTCATTAATGCCGGAGGATACCGTGTCGTTGAAAATCCAGGATGATTACCTACAACGTTTTTTCTCGATAGCAAAAGTATTCTCCAGTGCGACTGGATTAGCCACTGTTGTGGTTGATGTTAGCGGAAAAACTCTCTCGGATTGCCATAACTTTAATTCGTTCTGCACATTAATGCGGGCGGATGAACGCTATTGTGTGAGTTGCCAAAAGTGCGACAAGTATTGTGCTTTTGAAGGATTAAAACACCTTAAACCCAGAATACTCAGCTGTCACGCAGGGCTAAGTCTGTTTTCTATGCCATTAATTCGTGAGGGGCATCTGTACGGTTTTATGCTCTGTGGGCAGGTGCGGGCAAAATATCAGGAATATAAAACTATCGTTATTGATAATGAATGCTCATGGATGGATGAACCAAAAATAAAAGCTGAATGGAGTCAGGTAGCGGTAGTAGATAATAATGCGCTGGTGGCATCAGCTAATTTATTAAGTTTTATTGTTGATAATTTCGAGACAGAACAGCAGCAATTGGATGAGTTTGTTATTCCGCCGACCAGTTACACGCGTCATTATTTTACAGAACCTTCCCGACACGAAAAAAAACTTCTGGCAGCGTTGCGTTATATTGATGAGAATTTATATAGTGAATTATCTCTGGAATCCGTAGCGGCTCATGTCTGCTTAAGCGCAAACTATTTCAGCCGTTTTTTTAAGAAACGGCAGGGCGTTAACTTTAAAACCTGGGTGAATCAGAAAAAAATGCAAAAAGCGGGGGAGTTATTGCACGATCCCATTCATTCAATAGACAGCATTGCCCGGAAACTCCAATACGCACAAACCAGTTACTTTTGCCGCGTTTTCCGGGCGGCGCATCAAACGTCGCCCCAGTCTTTTCGTCATGCCAGACTGTCGCAGTAAAGGTTTTCTGGCAGCGTGATGGCTTCAGGGATAAAAGAGAGCCGATCGCTCAGGGTTACCACATCACCAATCACTATCAGCGCAGGGGGGAGAATGTTAGCTTCCTGCGCCTTGCTCAGTAGTGAACCGAGCGTACAGGTCAGTCGGCGTTGGTTATCCCGGGTGGCGGACATAATTAGCGCTGCAGGTGTATCTGCCGATTTTCCACCCATCAATAATTCCTCACAGATAAACGCCAGATTGGCGATACCCATGACGATAACCAGCGTACCATTCAGTTTGGCCAGCTGACGCCAGTCCTGCTGTTGGTTGCCCTCCCGCGTATGACCGGTTACCACGTGAAATCCCGAGGCGAAATCGCGGTGTGTTACCGGAATCCCGGCATAGGTCAGGCCACCAATAGTTGAGCTGATACCCGGCACCACTTCAAACGGGATTCCCGTCTCGACAAGATCCTCAACTTCTTCAGCCCCACGTCCAAAAACATACGGATCGCCGCCTTTCAGACGCACAATATTATTGTGCGTTTGGGCATACTGGACAAGCAGTGCATTGATTTCATCCTGCGGTACACAATGGAAGCCTGGGTTTTTGCCGACATTGATAAGCAGACAATCAGGTAATGCCCATTCCAAAATTTTAGGATTGACCAGCCGATCGTAAATAATGACATCAGCCTGTTTAATGCACATCATTGCTTTGAGGGTAAGTAATGAAATATCACCGGGACCTGCCCCAACGAGCCAGACCTTTCCGAAAGTTTTCACATTGTGTCCTTTATCACATCATTCAAAAAAAGGCAGAAACTACATCAAGGAATGATAAAAAGCAGTCGTTTGCCCGTAAGTTATAACGTGAAATTATCCAAAATTATCGCACTGATAATATTGATTAATCTCGCAAAGTTTTTTCTGCAATAAACAAGATAACTTGAAAAATTATTAAGAACTTATTGGCACTATTTGCTTGGGTTTAACCTTATTTAAATTGTGTTTATTGTTGCCCTTGAGTATTATCGGTTAATATTTATCCGCCATCAGTGTGAGCAAATCATGGATTGGATCAATGACATTAATGGATGAAATAAAATATAACTCTCGGTGCTTATCTGGGTATCTTGAATTATTTTTTATAAATTAAACTATTTTTGCACGCTGCATATGGAAGAGGTTATGAGAGGAAAAATACCTAAGACGGAGTTGCTGGTAACTTTTGAAGTTGTTGCGCGTCACGAAAGTTATACCCGGGCAGCTGAAGAGCTGGCTTTAACACAAAGTGCTGTTTTCCGCCAGGTAAATGCACTGGAGGATTTTCTCAATACCGCGCTATTTAATCATGCCAAAAAACGCATTTTTTTAAATGCGGCTGGCAAATACTATTTAAGTATCGTTAAAGAAACGTTAAATAAACTTGAACGAGATACGACGACGATAATGACCTGGCAGCCAACGGTACAGGTTATTGAGCTGGCGGTGAATCCGACGTTCAGCACGCACTGGCTGATCCCAAACCTGCGTGAATTTAACAAACTTAATCCTGATATTATCGTGAACATTCATTCCCTGGCGAATATTGGTGATTTTCTCAATCGAGAGTATGACGCGGCAATTATGCGTGAAGACTTTTATTCGCCATGGTCAGGGGTTGAGTACCTGTTTGAAGAGGAAATTCTGCCGGTATGCAGCCGCTGTTTGCTGGCCGAACCGGAACGAAAACTGGCGGTGAACGAATTACTAAACGAATTTCCGCTCTTGCACCAAAGTACGCGCATCAAAGGGTGGCAGGAGTGGTTTGCGCTGTCAGAAGTCAGCAGTCCGCTGGTGAATAAAGGTCCGAGATTTGATTTGTTATCGATGCTGATCGCGGCGGTCCGTTCTAATCTGGGCGTTGCGCTGCTCCCGCGTTTTGCCATTCAGCACGATCTGGACAGTGGTGATATGGTCATTCCTTGCGATGTTCCAATGCGTACCGGGAATCGATTTATTATGACGTGGCGTGAAGAGAAATCGGAATCCGAGCATTTACAGATTTTCCGTAACTGGTTGCTCAGTAAGTCCGTGGTATCGGCTGCCTGAGGGTGGCTTGCGCCTTATCAGGCCTACAACGATGGGTAGGCCGGATAAGACGCGTTAGCATCGTTATCCGGCAAAAGAACGGCTACCAATCTATCCCAACCTGTGCCTGAATACCGCGGTCAAACGCGTGTTTGACCGGGCGAATTTCACTGACCGTATCGGCCAGTTCCAGTAGCAGCGTATGGCATCCGCGTCCGGTAACGATGACGCTTTGCTCCGCAGGGCGATTTTCGATGGCGTTGATAACCTCCTGCGTATCAAGGTAGTGGTAAGCCAACATGTAAGTAAGCTCATCAAGTATCACTAAATCGTAATGCGCATCAGCCAGCATGCGCTTACTTTCCAGCCATACGACCGTTGCCGCCTCGATATCTGCTTGCCGATTTTGGGTTTCCCAGGTAAATCCGGTGCCCATAATATGGAACTCGACGCCGAGGGGGTGCAGTGTGTTGTACTCGCCATTATCCCACTGACCTTTAATAAACTGCGCGATGCCAACGGTTTTTCCGTGACCCACTGCGCGCGTTGCCGTGCCAAAGGCTGCGGTTGATTTTCCTTTTCCGTTGCCGGTGAAGACAATCAGGATCCCTTTCTTCTCCGTTGCAGCCGCTACGCGGGTATCAACCTGTTCTTTCAGTTTCTGCTGACGCTGGCGGTGTCTGTCGTTATTGGCGCGCGCTTCCATGGAAACTCCTTAATGCCCTGCCGGACAGGTTGCACAGCGATGCTGCTGTTCGAACTGGCTGAAGAAGTTATTACCTTTGTCATCCACCAATACGAAGGCAGGCATATTTTTAACTTCCATCATCCACACCGCTTCCATTCCCAGTTCGGGATACTCAAGGCACTGCAGACTCTTCACGTACTGCTGCGCCAGTAGGGCGGCGGCACCGCCAATGCTGCCGAGGCTAAATCCACCGTGTTTGTGACAGGCATCAGTGACCTGCTGGCTGCGGTTACCCTTGGTGAGCATAATGAGGCTGCCGCCTTGTGCCTGGAAAGCATCGACATACCCATCCATGCGCCCGCCGGTGGTGGGCCCCATCGAGCCACAGGCCTGATTTTCCGGGGTTTTGGCGGGACCAGCGTAGTAAACGATATGCTTTTTCATGTATTCCGGCATAGGTTCGCCGTTATCCAGTCGCGCTTTGATGTTCGCGTGGGCGATATCGCGAGCGACAACAATCGGGCCGCTTAACGACAGGCGTGTACCAATGGGCAGAGCGGAAAGGTCATGCAGGATGTCACGCAGCGGACGGTTCAGATCCAGTTGTACGGTCTGAGCGCCGTTTTCTACCCGGTGAGAATCGGGGATAAATTTGCCCGGATTATGCTCGAGTTTTTCCAGCCAGATACCGTGTTTATTAATTTTGGCCTTAATGTTGCGGTCGGCAGAGCAGGAGAGGGCCATCGCGATTGGGCAGGAGCCGCCGTGGCGCGGTAAGCGAATTACGCGGATATCGTGGGCAAAGTATTTGCCGCCAAACTGCGCCCCGATGCCAAACTCGCGGCTGGCATTGAGCAACTCGGCTTCCAGCGCCGTATCACGGAACGCCTGGCCCAGCTCGTTCCCGCTGGTGGGTAGATTATCGTAATATTTGGTTGAAGCCAGTTTGGCGACTTTCAGCGCCTGGTCGGCGGATAAGCCCCCAACCACAAAAGCGATGTGATATGGCGGGCAAGCGGCTGTACCCAGTGATTTCATTTTTTCGATCAGGAACGCAGTGAGTTTTTCCGGCTGTAGAATGGATTTGGTTTCCTGGTACAGTGCCGCTTTGTTAGCTGAGCCGCCACCTTTATTGACGAACAGGAAACGGTATTCGTTACCTGGTGTGGCGCTAATATCGATTTGTGCGGGCAGGTTGGTCTGGGTATTGACCTCGGTATACATATCCAGCGGGGCATTTTGCGAGTAACGCAGGTTGTTTTCGGTAAAGGTGGAATACACGCCTTTGCTTAATGCTTCTGCGTCATCGCCGCCGGTCCAGACATGTTGTCCTTTGCTGGCCACAATGGTTGCCGTCCCGGTATCCTGGCAGTTGGGCAGTACGCCTTTAGCTGAAACCTCTGCATTGCGCAGCAGCTGCAATGCGACGTACTTATCGTTACTGCTGGCCTGTGGGTCGTGCAAAATGCTGGCAATCTGTTTTAAATGTCCGGCGCGCAGGAAAAATGAAGCCTCATAAAACGCCTGCTGTGCTAACAAGGTTAACGCTTCCGGTGCAACCTTGATCACTTCCTCTCCGTCTAACTCCGTTACCGTAACGTGCTGGTTACTCAGTAATTCATACTCGGTACTATCTTTACTCTGAACAAAGAGTTCCTGCCAGACAAATGGTTTAGACATAGTACTTCTCACCTTTTCATTTTGCCGGATGACGGCGTAAATAAATGCGCTAATCGTAGGCCGGATAAGCGAAGCGCCATCCGGCGTAAAGTTATTTGGCTAAAAAGACATTGGCTTTTGTCGCTTCGGCGACATATTCGATAGTTTGCTGGGCTCGAACGCTGTTACCGGCTGCATCCAGCGGCGGAGAATAGACCGCAATCGCATATTCGCCAGGGACAACGGCAACCATGCCGCCGCCGACGCCGCTTTTCGCCGGGATGCCAACGGTGTACAGCCATTTACCGCTACCGTCGTAAAGCCCGGCGATTGCCATTTCTGCCAGCACCTGCGGAACATATTTCTCGTTCAGCAACTGTTTACCGTTGAACGGAGATTTGCCTTTGTTCGCGAGTACGGCACCCATTTTGGCCAGTTGCTCAACGGTGATATCCACCGAGCACTGGCGGGTATAAATTTCGACGGCTTCGTCAGTGTTGCCATAGAAGCTGTTATAGGATTCCATCAGCTTGGCCAGCGCCTGATTGTGCTGGTTGGTTTCCATTTCAGATTTGAAAACCGGTTCGTTCACGGTGAGAGTGGCATCGGCCCAGACGTTCAGGTTGTCGAGAATTTTGTTCCAACGATCGGTTTTGTCTTTGGCTTCGATCAGGCTAACGGTGCTCATGGCCCCGGCGTTTACCAGCGGGTTTTCAGGCGCGCCTTTGGTCAGTTCAACGGCTAAACCTGAGTTGAATGGCATACCGGTGGCATTGGCGCCAAGTTTATCCAGCACTACCTGAGGACCGTGCTGCTCCATGGCGAGCGCCATGGTGAACACTTTACTCAGGGATTCCATTGGGAAAGGTTTGTTAACATCGCCAACCTGGTAGATCTTGCCGTCCACCGTCGCAATGGTGATGGCAAAATTTTTCGGGCTATAGGTCGCCAGAGCAGGGATGTAGTCGGCGACTTTTCCATCGTTGTTACTTTTGTACTTCTGATGAGCCTGTTCTATCAGCTTGGCGTAGTCGGGCGTGGTTTGCGCGAATGTGGTTGCGCTAAACAAGACGCTGAAAGAAAAGAGACTCACGCCGAGAATTGTTTTATTCATTATGCATTCCTGTTGGTGTTGTTGGGAAAACTATCCTGTAGGCCGGATAAGGCGTTCACGCCGCCATCCGGCGTTAACACGGTATAATTGCCGGATGGCAACGCTGACGCGTTTTATCCGGCCTACGATTAGTCGTTCTTCTACTGTCAGGACAAAGCGACTTCCGTTTCGGTAACCGGACGTTCTTGTTCCGGGGTCTTCACCGGCGCAGTTCCACGGCAACCCTGGCCGTAGTGTTCGCCTTCCCAACGGCCCACGATGGCAGCACCCATTGCGTTACTCATAACGTTGGTGGCGGAACGACCCATATCGAGGAACGGATCGACACCCATCAGCAGAATCAGGCCAGCTTCTGGAATGTTGAACTGGTTCAGGGTTGCAGCGATAACCACCATTGATGCGCGCGGTACGCCTGCCATTCCTTTTGAGGTCAGCATCAGGATCAACAGCATGGTGATTTGCTCGCCCATGCTCAGTTCGATGTTGCACGCCTGGGCAATAAAGACGGTGGCAAATGAGCAATAAGCCATGGAACCGACCAGGTTAAAGGAATAACCGATAGGCAGAACGAAGCTGGCGATTTTTGAAGAAACACCGAATTTTTCCAGCTTGTCCAGCGTACCCGGGAAGGCGGCTTCAGAGCTTGAAGTGGTAAAGGCCAGCAGAGCGGGTTCGAGGATTGATTTAGTTAACCGTGCGATGCAAGGCCCGACGATCATAGTAGACAGGCCAATCAGGATTGCCCACAGCATACCCAATGTCAGGTAGAACTCACCCATGAAGATCCCGGCGCTAACCATCACACCCAGACCACGTTCGGCAATCAGACCTGAAATAGCGGCAAAAACGGTCAGTGGTGCAAACAGCATGACGTAACCCGTCAGCTTCAGCATGACGTGTACCAGTGAATCCAGCACTTTCACGATAGGATCGGCTTTTTCACCAATCGCAGCGAGGCTGCAACCGAGGAAGATTGAGAACACGACGATCTGCAGAATTTCGTTACGCGCCATCGCATCGACAATACTGGTCGGTACCGCGTGTGAGATGAATACTTTCAGCGTGAATGGCTCTGACTTAACGGCGGCAACGGCTCCGACGTCATGTGGCACAAAGTTGATACCTGCGCCTGGCTGGAAGATATTAACGATAACCAGACCCAGTGCAATTGACACCAGAGAGGCGCAAATAAACAGGAAGAAGGTTTTCGAAAATATACGTCCCAGCGTTTTGGCATCGCCCATTTTGGCAATACCCACAACCAGAGTTGAAATAACCAATGGAGCGATAATCATTTTCACCATACGTAAGAATATAGTGGTAAAAATGGAAATATCTGCTGCATAAGATTTTGCTGTTTCAGCCGCGGCCATATTATTTATGGCCACCCCGGCAATCATGCCGAGTATCAGGCCTAATATGATCATCTTCGTTAAACTAATTTTCTTCATGTGTACTCCATCGGATAAAGGCTGGTAATTGGAATTGTGTAGGGTGGCGTGCGCCTGAACCTGGACAGCAGCTCAGACGCACGCCTGTTGTGACCAACCGCATGAATAATTCGAAGCACTGTGATACAGCTGAATTCTGTGCTCCAATGGTTGTTATTGTGTTTTTTTGTTACAAGTCAAACTCAATACTTAATAATGGAGCGTGTTGCTGCGCACCATAAACATCATTGTCACCGACATTGCCGGAAATAATATCCCGTGGCATGACGATTTTTACGGCATTCGCTGGATCGAACCAGACGATATTGTGAATAAACTCAGGCTCAACATTATATAAACCGGCAATAAGCTGCGGCGTTAATTGCTCGCAGGCTTTTACCCGCTGATAGTCTTCCCTTGTTTTAAATAAAATATCTAAAACTAGTTCGTACGGTCCGGCGTTTTTGGAACGAATTACTTGCGCCAGTGAACAAATTGAGTGTTTCATGCCTGAACTCCTTCTGGCGTCACCTGTTCAATGTGGAAATCAAAACGCAGCGCATCGCTCGCTTCAATCAGGTGATAGATCGAGAACTCATACACCGGTCCACTTTGAATATCAGATGGCGAGAACGGGAAGGCGAGGTTGCCCGCAGTCGCAATGCGATTTTCATAGCCGTAGTGCAGCAGGGTAGAGCGCACAAGCGAGCAAACGCTGTTGGCGATATCCTGCGTTGGCGCGACGACATCCAGTAAAATTCCCAGTTCATGGCCCGCAGTTTTCATCGGCTCATGGTTGCCCATCACACCGTTCTTACCGTACAGGTGGAACGTCATGCGGATACTGTCGTCATTCAGTGAGAGGTTACGTGCAACGCTTGCCTGTACCTCTTCAAGAATCGTGTCAATCCCGGCAATCATAATCGGGTCGCGTGTTCCGGCGATGGTCAGGCAACGGAAGCCAACCTGGCGTGCACCTTCCAGTTTCAACGCATACGGTGTTTCTTCATGGCGTGAACCGCTGACATACACTTCGCCCTCGTTAACCTGGGTGAAAGTGCATGCCTTCAGGTTCAGCACACCGCCTGGCCCTGGCAGGAAGTACGGATCTGACTTTTCGTACAGGGTGTGTGCTGCTGCGGAAGTCTCGGTGAACTTACGCTTGGGATTGAACGCCTTCAGCGTAAAGCCGTTATCGTCAATGATTCCCATCGCACAATCTGAGCCGGAACCAGGGGTGGCGGCAATGGCTGCACACTCAAGGATCTTACCGCAATGAAGCGCCAGACCTTCATCAAAGCCCTGCATAATCGGCAGCGCGGCGAAGCAGGCCGGATCGTAGGCACGTCCGCCCAGGACCACCTGCGCACCGGCTTTCAGCGCACGCTGGAAAGGCTCGATGCCCATTTGTGCGACAATGTAGGTGCTCTCTTCAATGGCCTCGTGAGTCAGTTCCGGCACAAAATCGAGCGCAGTGATTTTGCCGTTATCCAGCGCCTGATGAACGATTTCTTTGTCGACATCAGACGGAATTAGCGCCATTGAGAAAGACAGTTTTTCTTCCTGCGCGATCTCATGGATTATCTGGCGACACCACTCCAGATGCGGAGCTGCGCCAGAACCACCAGCTGTGCCGATTACTACCGGGATGTTGTTCTTAACGCCTGCCACAATCATATAGCGCAGATCGCGTTTCACACCGGCCCTGTCAGTAAAGGGTTTACCTGCCCCCAGGTAGTGGGGGCCAGGATCGGAGGAACCTGCGTCAACAGCAATAAGATCCGGTGACTCTTCCATGGCTTTACGAAAACTTTCTTCCGGGAAGCCATAACCCAGGATAGCCGTAGGCGATAAGATCTTAAATGTGCGTGCCATCTCTTAATCCTTAGTTTGCAACAACGCGATGGTGCGGTTCATTTCGTTAAACACGATGTTGAGACCTTCATCGAAACCCATACCCGGTTTAACCAGCATGCGCATTGGACGCGCGGCAAGTGCCACGTGTACGCAGGTGCGGGCACTGATCTCAGTTTCGTTACAGGTACCGCCCTGATAGGCTTCCATCGCGTGTTTGTTGCAATACAGCACCGCATCAACGATGTTGTGAATACCGCCCAGATCCGGAGTCTTGATCTGTACCATGTGGCAGCTGCCCGCATCGGTAAAGTCCACGATATCCTGATAGGTGTTACACCATTCATCCGCAACGATTTTCACGCCGGAACCCAGACGAGTCAGCTCTTTGGTGATGGCGGTCAACATGCGGATCTGATCCGGCTTGTTACCGGCATCAACCGGACCTTCGATATACAGCGGCAGACCCTGGGCTTCGGCTTCCAGGCTGGCGATGTATTCGGCGCAACGCACTGGATCCATATCGAAGATCAGACCGATCGTGCCGTACACATCAATGTGCAGCGTCGGGTGATAACGTTCGCTGGTGCGCAGGCTTAAGATGCGGTCGGATAACCAACGTACATACTCACGCAGTTTTTCGCCTTTAAAGCCCAGCTTCTCTTCCACGTTGTTGATCAGCGCATGCGGCAGGACGTCCACACCTTTGAGGATCATCTTATCAACGGCGATATAACGGTCGTCACCGCTCTGACCAAATAATGGAATGGCTTCCGGGACGCACGGCAGTTGCCATTCATCGCAAACCACTTCAGTTTTCAGACGACCGGTAGCCAGCGCCGCAGCGTCGAGCAGCGCCTGAGACAAACCATAGCGGACGGCGGTATGCAGCAGATGACCGTCAATACGCAGTTGGTCAAAGAAACGCGCGTTCGGCAGGAACGAATCAACGTCACGACCTTCCAGTAACGGCTTGATGTGGTCGTTGAGGAACGGAATGAAGTTTTCAGCCAGGAACAATGGGTCACGACCGCCTGCACCTGAATATTGCACCGCTGCGCAATCGCCCACAGCTACCGCGCCGTTTTCCAGAATCAGCTGTACGGAAACACATTCACCCGCCTGACGAACAGACGTAAATCCAGGCGTTACCGGATCGCCGGTATAGATAAACCCGTCATGACCGGCGCCGTTTTTGATGGCCTGCTGATCGTCAAAATAAAATGAGGAGTAGCCAGCTGTGAAAAGGGCCTGTTTAATTTTCATTATGGTCTTCCTATTAATTTACTGTGGGATACGGCGTTGATGTCATCAATGACCATCTGGAAAGAAGGCTTGCGACCTTCGAAATGTGCGCGCTCTGCAACGTAGTCGTGGTGCAGGGCGAGAATATCTTTCGGCAGCGGCACTGCACCAGCTTCAAGAATACGGATTGCGCCTGTGTTATCGCGAACAGGCAGGATCTTACCGGCGTTACAGGCGGCAGGAGCGAAAGGCACATCCAGCACGCCAGCTTCAAAGGCCAGCACCGTACCGCGCGCAATGTCGCCATTGCCCAGTTCGAAGACTTTCTTCAATACCGCGCGGACTTCGCTCTTAATCAGGTCAACTTCCTGCTCCACGGCAGCGCACTGCGGGAATTTCTGATCGCTGACCATGTTGAGCATCTGGCGTGACGCTTTCAGACCCTGGGCGTTAGCTGCCGCGGTTGGGATACCGAATGCTTCGTGCGGACTTTTGGTAATGACTTTTGTGGCACCAGACATACCGGCAACCGCTGCGCCCCAGGCGATAACGGAGAAGGCTTTTGCTTCATCTTCCGGGAATCCGCCCATCCACTGGTGGAAAACGGTGCTCAGCTCGTAATCGTCGAAGCCATGGTTATGGAAGTATTCGTGGGACAGTTCACGCAGTGCCTGAATAGCAGCGATATCCTGTGTCAGGCTACCGACCTGGCCGTAACCGACGGTAATAGACTTCACGCCCTGCTCCAGCGCCAGCAGACCTTCGATAATCGCGACTGAGTGGGACATGAACGGCGGGATCAGCGTGCCGGTCAGCGGACCAAACGGCTCACGGTTAATGCGAATGCCGTTCTCTTCGTACAGACCCATCAGACGGTCGCAGTACTGCCAGTCGCGGATAGATTTTTCCAGGGTGACGCGTTTGGCGTAAGGGATGTTGTAGGAGATACCGCCGCCTTCGTAGCTGGTAAAGCCACTGGCCATGGCGATTTCTGCCAGCAGACGCGCATCCGGTGTACCGTGGCGAACCTGGATCGGTTTATCCAGCGATTCAGTCATACGACGGCAGGCAGCAACCCCGTGATTGACGACCGGTAAACCATTCAGCTTGGAAGTACCTGCTTCGATGGATTTTTGGATCCCGACAGCGGCTTCTTCATAGCGGTTCAGACGGGTATAGGCATCGATAGTACTTGGCAGGAGGTCGCACTCTTCCTGCAATGTTTTGAGCAGCGCAATATGCTCATCCATTAATGCCACACCTGCGCGCGGCTGGCTCAGAGTTTTACCCTCCTGATCGGCCTTCAGCAGGGCGAGGGAGAAACGCTTTTTCTCTGGAATTGATTGCTGGTACTTCACGCCATCTTCGAAGTTCTCAACGTCTTTACCGGTTTCCCAGGTTTGTAACACCTGATGCCTTTCGGTCATGAATTCGTCATGGGTCAATTTTTTATTTCGAAGTTCCATTCGTAGCTGCCTTAAGTTTTATAGGGTTAAACACTGAATGCTGGTGCGAGCAGCGGCTTGCGGGTACAGCCTGGCGACGTTTGCCAGTAGCGGGAGCAGGCCATTTGAATCGCGGTAATACTCAAACTGATTCGGTAACAGAATTCTTTTGCCCTGGTCGTCCAGCTCCCTGTATTTGAGCCAGTTATGGATATCGAACTGGCTGGCGCGAGAGAGCCATCCCCCTGAACCGACGACTTTGCGTACGGTGGTGAGATCGCGACCCATCTGTAAATCCACATTACCCACGCAGGTGCAAACCTGCTTTTTAGTGCCCGCGTGGCGCTCAGCGGCATAGCCCACGCATAAACCTGCCAGCAGGGTGTCGAAATATTTCTCTTCCTCGCTGAGTGGCAGGTAATCCGGTTGCCCAACCAAGTGGCGTAGATAGCGGTAAAACGCTTCCTCGCGCTGTGGCTGCTGGGCGAAGATGACTTTCACCATATCCTGCGTGCTTTCTCCCACCACAACGGCGGAAACGCGCATGCCAAGGTCGCCTTCAACGGTACGTTTGACGAACGGTTCAGGAACACCATGCAGGACGGTATCGGGGGAGAGGGTATTCGCGCTGGCCGAATAGACATCCGTGGTGGCTCCGCCCATATCAATCAGCATGAATTCCTTCCATGCGCTGTCGTAATCGCTAATGGCTTTGACTAACTCATATACCGTCCATGGCGTCGGCATAGGCTCTTCGCCTGTTTCGCCGACGATAACGTCCAGACCTTTGCCTTTGACGATGCGTGACAAGAACACATCGCAAATCGCCTGGCGCGCGGCAAACGGATTCGGGTGATCGAGGTCCGGCAGAATGTTGTCTACCGTGGTCAGATCCTTATGTCCCAGAATCGTTTGTATTTCGTCCTGAATGTCCCGGTTTCCGGCGTAGATAATGGCGCAATCAAGCTTTGAGCCTGCCAGCGCGTGTGCATTCGCCAGGCCGTAACTTTCTTCGCCACCGTCTGTCCCGCCGGTAAACAACAGAATGTCTGGTGGTGATGATTCCAGCTCCTGGATGTCATGACGGTTCAGCTTGTACGAATAATATTGCGCGATTTTCGCTCCTGCCGAATGGGCGGTAACTTTTGCCGACTCCAGCGTAATGGAAGGCACCAGCCCCATTGCTGCAACGGCGAGCCCACCTTTCGCTGAGGAGGAGTATTTCAACTGCACTTCACCACTTTTCAGTAACGGGCGAGCATCGGCAACATTCAGCACCTGATTCAGGCTGGCAAAAAAACCGTCTGCCAGATGATGTGTGGTGGTTGGGGTCAGGACATGGTTTACCAGGGTTAATTCCTCGCCTTCATGTGCGAAGAGGGCTGCCTTGGTCCATGTCGAGCCGATATCGACAGAAACTGTTTGCATCAGATGGCCTCTTCCAGGCAACGCTGTTCGAGGCCATTGTGTTGGTGAATATCATTAGTGATAAGCGCGCAAACATCTTCCAGATCGTGGCTGGGGGCGAAGACCCGGTTAAAGCCCATCTCTTTAAACTTCACTTCCACGTCGGCGAAGTCATGTTTACCGACGACCAGGTTGCCGCCGACGTACAGCAGAATGTCGCCAAGGCCGCGTTCGATGCAGCGCTCACGTAACCCGAGGCAGTCAATGTCGCCATGACCGTAGATAGAGGACACCACGATGGCATCGGCGCCTGTTTCAATCGCAGCATCAATATATTCATCCTGGCTCACCATCACCCCGAGGTTGATTACGTGAAAATCATGAGCAGTAAAAACGCGATCCAGAACTTTATTACCTACTGCATGGCAGTCAGCACCGATGACGCCAATAACAAGTGTAGATTTCTTCATGGGTAATCCTCTGTAGGGCTGATGGTCAATAAGTGAAATTATTTTCTAATATTTAGAACATGGATTGTGACAACCTCTTAATAGGGTTGGAGTTTCTGTGGAAGCGAAAAAGGAAGCAATTGATCTATTTTCAAAATATCCTGAGAAAAATGATTGTTATATTTAGTTGGTGTAAAATCCCTTTGTAATCAATGTGATGCGATGTGTTTTTTTAACTGGTTTTAATTTATTAGAGAATTGGGTAATAAATTACTTGCCATGTTTGTGATCGAAATCTTATTTTGTTATGCGCGCCATTTATGACGTGTTTTAAATAATTTCAAAAATCCCAATTACTAATTAACTTGTGAACGACATAACGGTTTTTTATTTTTTAATCTTATATGTCATAATTCATTTTTGTTAAATTTAGGATAAAAATGATAAGGAAATGTTTGTGGCATATTTAATCTTTGCCACATAAGAGAAGAGGGGGTGTTAATGATAACTTTCAGTGATGATTTAAGCGAAACGTCAGCATTCTCTCGCAGAACGACAAACGCAATGCATCGGTCATTGTGGAACGTTTTCGCTTCCAGTTGAGATAGTTACATCTCGGTGTTAATTATAAGTAAAATTTAAATGAATAATTTGTATGAAATAACAAATCCATGACTTGCTAAACAAAAAACTGTGAGCTACCCAGCATTAGTGATTCTTTATCTGCTATCAATTTAGTCAGCCGGGCTGGTTAAAAGATCGTGTACATTTAAATAAATATCCTATCATTTGTAGTAACGGCAATTACTCATTGAAAAACATGTTGTTAACATAGCGTTTACTAGTAGCGTGAGTGCTAAACACTATTAACATTAAATTTGAAAATTGATTTAAATCAATGTTTAAAACTTGGAAAACAGCATCAAAAGAGGTTAAATTGCTTCAGATCAAATTGGTCTGAAAGTGGTAAATTAGCTATAAATTGATCACTATCGAAAAATGCAAATTTGTCTCGATAAAAACCTGTTTATTGTAAGGATTTTACGGCGTAATATAATTGCGGGATCAATTTGAGTGTTTTATTAACATGTTTGTAACTTTTCATCATTATCCTTTCTTCAAATGAGAGGGAAGGGTAGCGGCGGAAGGAAGCAGATAAATTTGTATTGGGGCATGCGTGTGACCCTTTCTAACGGGGTTCACTCTCGGAGTCTTCATGCGATGAGCAAGGAGTCATGATGTTAGATATAGTCGAACTGTCGCGCTTACAGTTTGCCTTGACCGCGATGTACCACTTCCTGTTTGTGCCACTGACGCTCGGTATGGCGTTCTTGTTGGCCATTATGGAAACGGTCTACGTCCTTTCCGGCAAACAGATTTATAAAGATATGACCAAGTTCTGGGGCAAGTTGTTTGGTATCAACTTCGCTCTGGGTGTGGCTACCGGTCTGACCATGGAGTTCCAGTTCGGGACTAACTGGTCTTACTACTCCCACTATGTAGGGGATATTTTCGGTGCGCCGCTGGCGATCGAAGGTTTGATGGCCTTCTTCCTCGAATCCACCTTTGTAGGTCTGTTCTTCTTCGGCTGGGACCGTTTGGGTAAAGTCCAGCATATGTGTGTCACCTGGCTGGTGGCTCTGGGTTCTAACCTGTCTGCGTTGTGGATTCTGGTTGCGAACGGCTGGATGCAGAACCCAATCGCAGCGGATTTCAACTTCGAAACCATGCGTATGGAGATGCTGAGCTTCTCTGAACTGGTGCTCAACCCGGTAGCACAGGTGAAATTTGTTCACACTGTGGCATCTGGTTATGTATGTGGCGCGATGTTCGTTCTGGGTATCAGCTCCTACTATATGCTGCGCGGTCGTGACTTCGCGTTTGCTAAACGTTCTTTTGCTATCGCTGCCAGCTTTGGTATGGCTGCTATTCTGTCTGTTATCGTTCTGGGTGATGAATCTGGTTACGAAATGGGTGACGTGCAGAAAACCAAACTCGCTGCGATTGAAGCAGAATGGGAAACTCAGCCTGCTCCAGCTTCCTTTACGCTGTTCGGTATTCCGGACCAGGATGCGCAGGAAAACCATTTTGCGATTCAGATTCCTTATGCGCTGGGCATCATTGCCACCCGCTCTGTTGATACACCGGTCATTGGTCTGAAAGACCTGATGGTGCAGCACGAAGAGCGTATCCGTAACGGGATGAAAGCGTATCAGTTGCTGGAAGAACTGCGTGCTGGTACTACCGACCAGGCCGTTCGCGACCAGTTCAACAGCATGAAGAAAGACCTGGGTTATGGTCTGCTGTTGAAACGCTATACGGATAACGTCACCGACGCGACCGAAGCGCAAATTCAGCAGGCAACGAAAGATTCTATTCCTCGCGTTGCGCCGCTGTACTTCGCTTTCCGTATCATGGTGGCATGCGGCATTCTGATGCTGGCAATCATTGCGGTGTCCTTCTGGACCGTGCTTCGTAACCGTATCGGTGAGAAAAAATGGCTGCTGCGCACCGCGCTGTATGCGATTCCTCTGCCGTGGATTGCTATTGAATCCGGTTGGTTTGTTGCAGAGTACGGTCGTCAACCGTGGGCGATTGGTGAAGTGTTACCAACAGCCGTAGCGAACTCTTCGCTGACTGCTGGCGACCTCATCTTCTCGATGCTATTGATTTGCGGCCTGTATACCCTGTTCCTGGTGGCTGAACTGTATCTGATGTTCAAGTTCGCACGCCTTGGGCCGAGTAGCCTGAAAACCGGTCGTTATCACTACGAGCAGTCCACTGTGACTTCTCAGCCGGCACGCTAAGACAGGAGTCGTCAAATGATCGATTATGAAGTATTGCGTTTTATCTGGTGGCTGCTGGTTGGCATTCTGCTGATTGGTTTTGCGGTCACTGATGGCTTCGACATGGGGGTGGGCATGCTCACCCGTTTCCTCGGTCGTAATGATACCGAGCGTCGAATTATGATTAACTCCATCGCCCCGCACTGGGACGGTAACCAGGTTTGGCTCATCACCGCGGGTGGCGCACTGTTCGCTGCCTGGCCGATGGTCTATGCCGCTGCGTTCTCCGGTTTCTATGTGGCGATGATTCTGGTTCTGGCGTCCTTGTTCTTCCGTCCGGTCGGTTTTGACTACCGCTCTAAGATTGAAGATATGCGCTGGCGCAACATGTGGGACTGGGGCATCTTCATAGGTAGCTTCGTGCCACCGCTGGTGATTGGCGTGGCGTTCGGTAACCTGCTGCAAGGGGTTCCGTTCCACGTAGATGACTACATGCGTTTGTACTACACCGGTAACTTCTTCCAGTTGCTGAATCCGTTTGGTCTGCTGGCGGGTGTCGTGAGCGTTGGGATGATCATCACCCAGGGTGCGACCTATCTGCAGATGCGTACGGTAGGTGAACTGCATCTGCGTGCTCGTGCAACTTCACAGGTTGCGGCGCTGGTGACTCTGGTCTGCTTCGCGCTGGCCGGTGTGTGGGTGATTTACGGTATTGACGGTTATGTTGTGACCTCTGCACTGGATCATCATGCCGCCTCTAACCCGCTGACCAAAGAAGTTGCTCGTGTGGCTGGCGCATGGATGGTGAACTTTAACAATGCACCTATCCTGTGGTTGGTTCCTGCACTGGGCGTGGTTCTGCCGCTGTTGACCATCCTGACTTCTCGTATGGAGAAAGGGGCATGGGCGTTCGTCTTCTCCTCACTGACGTTAGCCTGCATCATCCTGACTGCCGGTATCGCAATGTTCCCGTTTGTGATGCCATCCAGCACCATGATGAACGCAAGTTTGACCATGTGGGATGCCACCTCCAGCCAGCGTACATTGAATCTGATGACCTGGGTCGCGGCGGTGTTTGTACCGATCATTCTTCTGTACACCAGCTGGTGTTACTGGAAGATGTTCGGTCGCATCACTAAAGAAGATATTGAAAGCAACACCCACTCTCTGTACTAAGTAAGGAGCTTAAAATGTGGTATTTCGCATGGATTTTGGGAACGCTTCTTGCCTGTGCATTTGGGATAATCACAGCGCTGGCGCTTGAGCACGTTGAATCAGGCAAAGCCGGGCAAGAAGATAGCTAATGACCAACATTATCGCGATGGTATACAACGCGATGGACAAGCGCCCCTTGCGGGCGCTTTCATTTGTGCTGGCAATCGTGTTGGCTGGCTGCATATTCTGGGATCCGTCTCGTTTCGCGGCCAAAACCAGTGAGCTTGAAATCTGGCATGGTTTCCTGCTGATGTGGGCGGTCTGCGCAGGCATGATTCACGGCGTTGGCTTCCGTCCTCGCGCCGTACATTGGCAGGGCATCTTCTGCCCGCTGATCGCGGATATTGTCCTCGTTGTTGGTCTGATTTTCTTCTTCTTTTGAATAAGAAACATCCTTAAATATTTATGGGCTTGCATAAGCCCATAATTTTTTACTCTCCGTTTACTTTCCCCCATTCCAAAGCACCATTCCCGCGCGTATAGTAGCGAAGTTTGAAAGCACTAACCTTTTGTTGCATTACCGGGATGTACAGTGAAGACAGCGCGATATACAACGACATTCTTGATGCATCGCGGCGGCAAGAACGCGAATCACCAGACGCTTACAAAGGTAAGTAACTGGTGCGAGTGGGCGAAGCCAACAAAGAGGCAGTAGGAATGAATAAGTATATGTTTCGATGGCCGGTTCGTGTCTATTATGAAGATACCGATGCCGGTGGGGTGGTTTACCACGCCAGTTACGTCGCTTTTTATGAAAGAGCACGCACAGAAATGCTTCGTCATCATCACTTCAGTCAGCAGGTCCTGTTGGCCGAACGTGTAGCCTTTGTGGTGCGCAAGATGACCCTCGAGTATTTTGCGCCTGCCCGGCTCGACGATATGCTCGAAGTTCAAACCGAAATTACGTCAATGCGTGGCACCTCATTGGTTTTCACGCAACGCATTGTCAACGCAGAGAACACCGTGCTGAATGAAGCCGAAGTTCTGATTGTTTGCGTTGATCCACTCAAAATGAAGCCTCGTGCGCTTCCCAAGTCTATTGTCGCGGAGTTTAAGCAGTGACTGACATGAATATCCTTGATTTGTTCCTGAAGGCAAGCCTTCTGGTTAAACTTATCATGTTGATTTTGATTGGTTTCTCAATCGCATCCTGGGCCATCATCATCCAACGGACCCGTATTCTTAATGCTGCTTCGCGTGAAGCCGAAGCATTTGAAGACAAGTTCTGGTCCGGCATTGAATTGTCGCGCCTGTACCAGGAAAGCCAGGGGCGTCGTGATAATTTGGCGGGCTCGGAACAAATTTTCTATAGCGGATTCAAAGAATTTGCGCGTTTGCATCGGGCAAATAGCCACGCGCCGGAAGCGGTCGTAGAGGGGGCTTCCCGTGCGATGCGTATCTCGATGAACCGTGAACTGGAAACGCTGGAAACGCATATTCCATTCCTCGGCACCGTTGGCTCCATCAGCCCGTATATCGGTCTGTTCGGTACCGTTTGGGGGATCATGCACGCATTTATCGCGCTGGGCGCGGTAAAACAGGCGACGCTGCAAATGGTCGCACCGGGTATCGCAGAAGCGTTGATTGCAACGGCTATCGGTCTGTTTGCGGCAATCCCGGCGGTTATGGCCTACAACCGTCTGAACCAGCGCGTGAACAAACTGGAACTGAATTACGACAACTTTATGGAAGAGTTCACCGCGATTCTGCACCGCCAGGCGTTTACCGTTAGCGAGAGCAACAAGGGGTAAGCCATGGCCAGAACGCGTGGACGAGGTCGTCGCGAACTCAAGTCCGAAATCAATATTGTACCGCTGCTCGACGTACTGTTGGTGCTGTTGCTGATCTTTATGGCAACCGCACCGATCATTACGCAGAGTGTGGAAGTCGACCTGCCGGATGCGACCGAGTCGCAAGCCGTCAGCAGTAACGACGAACCCCCGGTCATTATTGAAGTTTCCGGTATTGGGCAATACAGCGTGGTGGTTGAGAAAGATCGTATGGATCAACTGCCGCCGGAGCAGGTTATCGCGGAAGCGAAAAGCCGCCTGCAGACCAATCCGAAAACGGTCTTTTTAATCGGTGGTGCGAAAGACGTGCCTTATGATGAAATAATTAAAGCGCTGAACTTGTTACACAGTGCAGGCGTAAAATCGGTTGGCTTGATGACGCAGCCAATCTGATGACTGCGTTTTGCTGGCTTGAAAGATAGCACGTAACAGGCGAACAGTTTTTTGGGAACCGAGAGTGTCAAAGGCAACCGAACAAAACGACAAGCTCAAAAGGGCGATAATTATTTCAGCGGTGCTGCATGTCATTTTATTTGCAGCGCTGATCTGGAGTTCGTTCGATGAGCACATTGATGCTTCAGCCGGCGGCGGTGGCGGTTCGTCCATCGACGCCGTTATGGTCGATCCTGGCGCCGTTGTGCAACAGTACGACAGGCAGCAGCAACAGCAGGCAAGTGCGAAACGTGCTGAAGAGCAGCGTGAAAAGCAGGCGCAGCAGCAAGCTGAAGAACTTCGCGAGAAGCAGGCAGCTGAGCAAGAGCGACTGAAGCAGCTGGAAAAAGAACGTTTAGCCGCGCAGGAAAAAGTGCGCGAACAGGCGGAACAGCAGAAGCAAGCTGAAGCCGCCGCAGCGAAAGCGCAAGAGCAACAGAAACAGGCTGAAGAGGCTGCGGCGAAGGCTGCTGCAGACGCGAAGGCTAAAGCTGATGCTCAGGCTAAGCAAGCGGCAGATGCCGCGAAGAAAGCCGCTGCGGACGCACAGAAAAAAGCTGAGGCTGAAGCCGCTAAAGCCGCCGCTGATGCGAAGAAAGCTGCAGAAGCACAAGCTGCTAAGGCAGCTGCGGACGCTGCGAAGAAAGCACAGGCTGAAGCCGCTAAGCAAGCTGCAGCCGAGAAAGCTGCTGCTGAGAAAGCAGAAAAAGCCGCTGCCGCGAAAGCTGCCGCTGCTGAAAAAGCGGCGGCTGATAAGAAAGCCGCTGCAGAAAAAGCAGCAGCAGACAAAAAAGCTGCAGCTGAGAAAGCCGCTGCCGATAAGAAAGCTGCGGCAGATAAAGCAGCTGCTGCTAAAAAGGCTGCGGCCGAAAAAGCCGCTGCAGCCTCTGGCGTTGACGACTTGTTGGGCGACCTGAGCTCCGGTAAGAATGCACCGAAATCGGGCGGTGGAGCGAAAGGAAACGGTCAACCGGCGAAAGATAGTGGTACAAGTGGTGCCAATGGCGGTGCATCTGGCGCTGATATCAGTGCTTACGCATCTCAAATTCGTAATGCGATCCAGAGCCGTCTGTATGGTGCAGATTTGTATGCAGGTAAATCTTGCGTATTACATATCAAGTTAGCACCCGATGGTCTGTTACTGGATGTGACCGAAGAGGGCGGGGATCCGGTATTGTGTCAGGCTGCGCTGACGGCTGCGAAAACCGCCAGAATTCCTAAACCGCCTAGCCAGGCAGTTTATGAAAAAGTAAAAGATGCCAAACTGGACTTCAAACTGTAATAACGACCCCTGAGAAATCAGGGGAAACGGTCTAAGGTTGAGACAGAGTTCTGGTAGTTTTGTGTATTTGAGTTTGTTAACATTCTGCTAAATTATCGTGGGCTTTCCGTCCAGATAAGGGAGATATGATGAAGCAGGCATTACGAGTAGCATTTGGTTTTCTGATGCTGTGGGCAGCGGTGCTGCACGCAGAAGTACGTATCGAGATCACCCAGGGGGTGGACTCGGCGCGCCCGATTGGTGTTGTCCCCTTCCAGTGGGCAGGACCGGGTGCTGCACCTGAAGATATCGGTGGTATCGTAGGTGCTGACCTGCGTAACAGCGGTAAATTTAACCCGTTAGACCGTTCTCGTCTGCCTCAGCAGCCCGGTACCGCGCAGGAAGTTCAACCTGCCGCTTGGTCTGCGCTGGGCATTGATGCCGTAGTCGTCGGCCAGGTTACGCCGAACCCGGATGGTTCTTACAGCGTTGCCTATCAGCTGGTTGACACCGGTGGCGCACCGGGTACCGTACTGGCACAGAACACCTATAAAGTGAACAAGCAGTGGCTGCGTTACGCGGGCCATACTGCAAGTGACGAAGTGTTTGAAAAACTGACCGGCATTAAAGGTGCATTCCGTACCCGTATCGCTTATGTTGTTCAGACCAACGGTGGTCAGTTCCCGTACGAATTACGTGTGTCCGACTACGATGGTTACAACCAGTTCGTGGTACACCGTTCTCCGCAGCCGCTGATGTCTCCGGCGTGGTCACCGGACGGTTCAAAACTGGCGTACGTTACCTTCGAAAGCGGTCGTTCTGCGCTGGTTATTCAGACACTGTCTAACGGCGCGGTTCGTCAGGTAGCCTCGTTCCCACGTCACAACGGTGCGCCTGCGTTTTCTCCGGATGGCAGCAAACTGGCGTTTGCCCTGTCTAAAACCGGTAGCCTGAACCTGTATGTCATGGACATTGGTTCCGGTCAGATCCGTCAGGTGACGGATGGTCGTAGCAACAACACGGAACCTACCTGGTTCCCGGACAGCCAAAACCTGGCCTTTACTTCTGACCAGGCCGGTCGTCCGCAGGTTTATAAAGTTAACGTCAACGGCGGTGCTCCGCAGCGCATTACCTGGGAAGGTTCGCAAAACCAGGATGCGGATGTGAGCAGCGACGGTAAATTTATGGTAATGGTAAGCTCGGCCAACGGTCAGCAGCACATTGCCAAACAAGATCTGGTAGCGGGTGGCGTACAAGTTCTGTCGTCAACGTTCCTGGACGAAACGCCAAGTCTGGCACCTAACGGCACTATGGTAATCTACAGCTCTTCTCAGGGGATGGGATCCGTGCTGAATTTGGTTTCTACAGATGGGCGTTTCAAAGCGCGTCTTCCGGCAACTGATGGACAGGTTAAATTCCCTGCCTGGTCGCCGTATCTGTGATAATAAATAATTGATTAATAAAGGAATCATTGAAATGCAACTGAACAAAGTGCTGAAAGGGCTGATGATTGCTCTGCCTGTTATGGCTATTGCAGCGTGTTCTTCTAACAAGAACGCCAGCAATGACGGCAGCGAAGGCATGCTGGGTGCCGGCACTGGTATGGATGCAAACGGCAGCGGCAACATGTCTTCTGAAGAGCAAGCGCGTCTTCAGATGCAACAGCTGCAGCAGAACAACATCGTTTACTTCGATCTGGACAAGTACGATATCCGTTCTGACTTCGCTGCAATGCTGGATGCTCACGCTAACTTCCTGCGTAGCAACCCGTCTTACAAAGTCACCGTAGAAGGTCATGCGGACGAACGTGGTACTCCTGAGTACAACATCTCCCTGGGTGAGCGTCGTGCGAACGCCGTTAAGATGTACCTGCAGGGTAAAGGCGTTTCTGCTGACCAGATCTCCATCGTTTCTTACGGTAAAGAAAAACCTGCAGTACTGGGTCATGACGAAGCGGCTTACGCCAAAAACCGTCGCGCCGTACTGGTTTACTAAGAGAATTGCATGAGCAGTAACTTCAGACATCATCTGTTGAGTCTGTCGTTACTGGTTGGCATAGCGGCCCCCTGGGCCGCTTTTGCACAGGCGCCAATCAGTAGTGTCGGCTCTGGCTCGGTCGAAGACCGTGTCACTCAACTCGAGCGTATTTCTAACGCTCACAGTCAGCTTTTAACCCAACTCCAGCAACAACTCTCCGATAATCAGTCCGATATTGATTCCCTGCGCGGTCAAATTCAGGAAAATCAGTATCAACTGAATCAGGTTGTTGAACGCCAGAAGCAGATATTGCTGCAGATGAATAATCTTGGCAGCGGTAGTGCACCTGCGGCGCAATCAGCGGGCGGCGATCAGAGTGGGGCAGCAGCAACCCCTGCGCCTGATGCGGGTGCAGCTGCAGCGTCAGGCGTTCCGGTGCAAACTGGCGATGCGAATACCGATTACAATGCGGCCATTGCTCTGGTGCAGGATAAATCCCGCCAGGATGACGCGATCGAAGCATTTCAGAACTTCATCAAAAAGTACCCAGACTCGACTTACCTGCCAAATGCGAATTACTGGCTGGGTCAGTTGAATTACAACAAGGGGAAAAAAGATGATGCAGCGTTCTATTTTGCTTCAGTAGTCAAAAACTTCCCGAAATCACCAAAGGCTGCAGACGCGATGTATAAAGTCGGTGTCATCATGCAGGACAAAGGTGATAAAGAGAAAGCTAAAGCCGTTTATCAGCAGGTTATCACTAAATACCCTGGCACTGATGGCGCGAAACAAGCGCAAAAACGCCTTGGCGCGATGTAATGAACACCATGCGACCAGAAATCGTGTTAATTCTGGTCGCGTCGTGTGATTCCTAAGCAGTTGAGTTATTTACATCGAAATTTTTGTTGCGCTAAAATCTGAAATCAGTAATATATGCCGCCGTTGCCAAGGGATATCAAACAGCCCGAAAGCGGCAAAAAAAGTGGGTCGTTAGCTCAGTTGGTAGAGCAGTTGACTTTTAATCAATTGGTCGCAGGTTCGAATCCTGCACGACCCACCACTAACTTAGTTAGTAAGTAGTATCCAGCGCAGTATCGGGTGATTAGCTCAGCTGGGAGAGCACCTCCCTTACAAGGAGGGGGTCGGCGGTTCGATCCCGTCATCACCCACCACTCGGGGCGTTAGCTCAGTTGGTAGAGCAGTTGACTTTTAATCAATTGGTCGCAGGTTCGAATCCTGCACGCCCCACCAATTTATTGGTGGTACCGAGTAAAAATTTTCAGGTTATACCCGAGCGGGTCGTTAGCTCAGTTGGTAGAGCAGTTGACTTTTAATCAATTGGTCGCAGGTTCGAATCCTGCACGACCCACCATCCTGAAAGTATAAAGAAGTAAACCCCATAAGGGGGCGTTAGCTCAGTTGGTAGAGCAGTTGACTTTTAATCAATTGGTCGCAGGTTCGAATCCTGCACGCCCCACCAGTGTAAAAAGGCGCCCTAAAGGCGCCTTTTTGCTATGCGCAGAATTAACGATTCGAACCTGCAGCAGGTTCGGGTCTCACGTAGTGAGACAACGGAGCCGTTTACGGCGACGGCCCGGAGGGCGAGCAAAGCGAGTCATCCTGCACGCCCCACCAGTGTAAAAAGGCGCCCTAAAGGCGCCTTTTTGCTATCTGCGATTTATAAGGTTCGAACCTGCTTGCCTGATGCGCTTCGCTTATCAGTCCTACAGACGACACTATTCACGTAGGCCGGATAAGACGTCAGTCGCCTTCCGGCATTCATCACACGCAATTATTGTGACTTTCTTACGCCAATCCGCTATCTTGTTTAGCATATAAAACAAATCTAACCGAATACGGCGTGCGTCACGCTTTTAATCGGTTATTTCGTTAAGCCAGTAAAACGAGAAAGCAAGATGAGCGTGATGTTTGATCCAGAAGCAGCAATTTATCCGTTTCCGCCGAAGCCAGCCCCGCTGAGTGTGGATGAAAAGCAATTTTATCGTGAAAAAATCAAGCGCCTGCTGAAAGAGCGTGATGCCGTTATGGTCGCGCACTATTACACCGATCCCGAAATTCAGCAGTTGGCCGAAGAGACCGGTGGTTGTATTTCTGATTCTCTGGAGATGGCGCGTTTCGGCTCAAAGCATTCTGCCTCTACGCTGTTGGTTGCAGGCGTGAGATTTATGGGGGAAACCGCCAAAATCCTCAGCCCGGAAAAGACCATCCTGATGCCGACCCTACAGGCGGAATGCTCATTAGATCTGGGCTGTCCGATTGATGCGTTCAGCGCGTTTTGCGATGCGCATCCGGATCGTACCGTGGTGGTTTACGCCAATACCTCAGCCGCCGTTAAAGCACGTGCGGACTGGGTCGTCACATCCAGTATCGCGGTAGAACTTATTGAGCATCTTGATAGTTTAGGTGAAAAAATCATCTGGGCTCCGGACAGACATCTGGGCAACTACGTACAAAAACAGACCGGTGCAGACGTTCTTTGTTGGCAGGGGGCCTGTATCGTCCACGACGAATTTAAAACTCAGGCTTTAACACGCATGAAGGGGCTTTACCCTGATGCTGCGGTGTTGGTGCACCCGGAGTCCCCCCAGTCTATCGTTGATATGGCCGATGCGGTTGGCTCAACCAGCCAGTTAATCAACGCAGCTAAATCGTTACCGCATCAACAGCTGATTGTGGCGACTGACCGGGGCATTTTTTACAAAATGCAGCAGGCTGTTCCGGATAAAGAGTTACTCGAAGCGCCGACGGCTGGTGAGGGGGCAACCTGTCGCAGCTGTGCGCATTGTCCGTGGATGGCGATGAACGGCCTCAAGGCGATTGCTGAGGGCCTGGAACAAGGCGGAGCGGCTCATGAGATACATGTTGATGCTGGGCTGCGAGAAGGGGCGTTGTTGCCGTTAAACCGCATGTTGGAATTTGCGGCTACACTTCGAGCTTAATTAATATTTTTGCTCTGGGGGAAAAGATGGACTTTTTTAGCACGCAGAACATTCTGGTACATATTCCGATTGGCGCTGGCGGTTACGATCTGTCTTGGATCGAAGCTGTGGGGACGATCGCCGGGTTGCTGTGTATTGGCCTGGCGAGCCTTGAGAAAATCAGCAATTACTTCTTCGGCCTGATAAACGTCACGCTGTTTGCGATTATCTTCTTTCAGATCCAGCTCTATGCAAGCCTGTTGCTGCAAGTTTTCTTTTTTGCCGCCAACATCTACGGCTGGTATGCCTGGTCCAGGCAAACCAACCAGCATGAAGCGGAACTGAAAATTCGCTGGCTGCCGTTACCAAAAGCGATCGGCTGGCTGGCGGCTTGCGTGGTGGCGATCGGCCTGATGTCGGTCTATATCGATCCGGTCTTTGCGTTCCTGACCCGCATTGCGGTGAACATTATGCAGGCATTGGGATTACAGGTTGTTGTGCCTGAGTTGCAACCCGATGCATTCCCATTCTGGGACTCCTGCATGATGGTGTTGTCGATTGCGGCGATGATCCTGATGACGCGTAAGTACGTTGAAAACTGGCTGCTGTGGGTGATCATTAACGTAATAAGCGTAGTGATTTTCGCCCTGCAAGGCGTATATGCCATGTCGCTGGAGTATGTGATCCTGACTGTTATCGCCCTGAACGGTAGCAGGATGTGGATTAACAGCGCGCGTGAGCGGGGGTCCCACGCGCTGTCCCATTAATGGTGATGGTGTGAATGGCCGGATACCCCCTGATACAGGTGGCAGTCCGGCCCATTACACGGCTGATACTCCATCTGGATCGTGGCGTGTTCAATCTGGTAGTGATGGATAAGGAAGTGCTGAATACGCTCCAGCAGCGCGTCGTGATCGTGCGGCGGAACCACCTGCACATGCAGCGTCATTACCGGTTTTTCACCCACCATCCAGACATGGACATGGTGTACATTGCGGACTTCAGGGATATCCCGGCTGAGATGGCGCTGCAGTGCGGCGATATCCAGCGTCAGCGGGGCGCCTTCCAGTAATTCATTAACGCTATCCTTTAACAGTCGCCAGGCGCTACGCAGTACCAGCACGGAAACCAGAATCGAGAGAATCGGGTCTGCAGGCGTCCAGCCCGTCCAGATAATAATCAGCGCAGCGATGATCGCCCCGACCGAGCCGAGTAAATCGCCCATCACATGCAGTGCCGCGGCGCGGACGTTCAGGTTTTTCTCCTCACTGCCGCGGTGTAGAACCCAAAAAGCCAGCACGTTGGCCAGTAAACCCGCGACAGCTATAACCATCATCATGCCGCCAGCCACGGGGCGGGGCGTATGGAAACGCTCAATGGCTTCCCAGACGATTAAAATGGTGATCACGACCAATGCGATGGCATTAACAAACGCGGCCAGTGTCGTGAGCCTCAGCCAGCCGAAGGTGTGTCGTATTGTGGGCGGGCGCTGGGAAAACCGGACGGCCAGCAGCGCAAAAAGGAGCGCTGCGGCATCAGTGAGCATATGCCCGGCATCGGCCAACAAGGCCAGTGAACCTGAAAGTAATCCACCCACCACTTCAACCAACATAAATCCGGCTGTAATGCAGAATGCAAACATCAAGCGGCGGGCATTATTGTCCTTGGGTTGCTCAGAAGAAGTATGAGTATGCGAGTGCGCCATTATGCCATCCCTTTGTTATTCTCATCTTTACTGTATGCCATCATACCGTTTTTGGGATGATAAAATTAAAAAGGAGAGCTATTGCTCTCCCATTATTAGCTTTATTTTCAGCGTTACTGCGTAGTGCCATCAGTTTTTGTCTCAGCATCATTGTTAATGCCGTTTCCGGTCTCAACCTTCTTATTCACATCAGGGCAGCGACCGTCCTTACACATGGTGTTTTTGTGCATCTCGTCTTTGGTCATCCCTTCATGGTTCATTGATGAACCGTTCGGGTGCAGCATTGTGCCACCCGAATTCACGTTACTGTTGTCGACATTATTTGGTGCCACGTTTTCGCGTGCGTCTGGGGCGACCTGACCGGCATCCGCCGAGGAATTTGCCTGGCCGTTATTGGACTGCGTATTGGTTTCAGCAGCCAGCGCCGCGCCGCTGGCGAGGCTGAGTGTAGCGGTAAGAAAGAGTGAAGCCAGCTTTGTCATATGCATAATATGCTCCTGTTATGGTCGATATGTCGGATAACGTCTTCCAACAGTGCATGTGCCAGTTACATCATCAATATGTGGTTAATAGTTTTGCCAGAGAAATTAAACCCAGCATAGAATCTTGAAATTTATGAAAATTAAAGTTGTTACAATTATAAATTGTAGGTTGGATCTCGTTTTTCGCTACTTTATTGCGTTTTTTTGGCTAATTCCAGGATTAATCCGTCCAAAGTGTAAAACCCCGTTTACACTTTATGACTGAAGATATAGATTGGAGGGATTGCATTCATTTATATAAGTATGGCAACGCTGGAATAATCATGAATTATCAGAACGACGATTTACGCATTAAAGAGATCAACGAGTTATTACCGCCAGTCGCATTGTTGGAAAAATTCCCCGCTACTGAAAATGCCGCAAACACGGTAGCTCATGCCCGTAAGGCAATTCATAAAATCCTGAAAGGGAGTGACGATCGCCTGCTGGTAGTGATTGGGCCTTGCTCTATTCATGATCCGGCAGCCGCCAAAGAGTATGCCGCTCGCCTGCTGGCACTGCGTGAAGAGTTAAAAGGCGAGCTTGAAATCGTTATGCGCGTCTATTTTGAAAAACCGCGAACTACCGTCGGCTGGAAAGGGCTTATCAACGATCCGCACATGGACAACAGCTTCCAGATCAACGATGGGCTGCGCATTGCGCGTAAACTGCTGCTGGATATCAATGACAGCGGATTGCCTGCTGCGGGTGAATTCCTCGATATGATTACGCCGCAATACCTCGCCGACCTGATGAGCTGGGGCGCGATTGGGGCACGTACCACAGAATCTCAAGTGCACCGCGAATTGGCGTCTGGTCTGTCCTGCCCGGTTGGCTTTAAAAACGGTACTGATGGCACGATAAAAGTAGCGATTGATGCGATTAACGCCGCGGGAGCGCCGCACTGCTTCCTGTCTGTGACCAAATGGGGCCATTCGGCGATCGTGAATACCAGTGGTAATGGCGATTGCCATATTATTCTGCGCGGCGGCAAAGAGCCGAACTACAGCGCTCAGCACGTTGCCGACGTGAAAGAAGGTCTGATCAAAGCAGGGCTTTCAGCGCAGGTGATGATCGACTTTAGCCATGCCAACTCCAGCAAGCAGTTCAAAAAGCAGATGGATGTCGCGAAAGATGTTTGCGGACAAGTTGCTGGGGGCGAAAAAGCAATTATTGGCGTGATGATCGAAAGCCATCTGGTAGAAGGTAATCAGAACCCGGATAGCGGTGAGCCGCTGACCTACGGTAAAAGTATCACTGACGCCTGCATTGGTTGGGAAGATACCGATGCGGTGTTGCGCCAGCTGGCGGATGCTGTAAAAGCGCGCCGCGGTTAAAAAATTCATCCGGGCTACGCTCGGTAGGCTGGATAAGGCAACGCCGTCATCCGGCAATAAAAAAGCGTGGAGCATTCCACGCTTTTTTCGTTTGACCCGGGATGAAAATTACTTCGCTTTACCCTGGTTCGCAACGGCTGCCGCTTTTGCTGCGATCTCGTCAGCATTACCCAGATAGTAGTGTTTGATTGGTTTGAAGTTTTCGTCGAACTCATATACCAGAGGTACGCCGGTCGGGATGTTCAGTTCAAGGATCTCATCTTCGCCCATGTTATCCAGGTATTTAACCAGCGCACGCAGAGAGTTACCGTGAGCGGCGATAATTACGCGCTCACCACTTTTCATACGCGGCAGAATGGTTTCGTTCCAGTAGGGGATAACGCGATCGATGGTCAGCGCCAGGCTTTCGGTAACCGGTAACTCTTTGTCGGTCAACTTCGCATAACGCGGATCGTGACCTGGATAACGCTCGTCATCTTTGGTCAGCTCCGGTGGTGTTACCGCAAAGCCGCGACGCCATTGCTTAACCTGCTCGTCACCGTATTTTTCAGCGGTTTCAGCTTTGTTCAGACCCTGCAGCGCGCCATAATGACGTTCGTTCAGTTTCCAGGATTTTTCAACCGGCAGCCAGGCCTGATCCAGTTCGTCCAGTACGTTCCACAGGGTGTGGATGGCACGTTTCAGCACAGAGGTATAAGCAAAATCGAAGCTGTAGCCTTCTTCTTTCAGCAGTTTACCTGCCGCTTTTGCTTCGCCCACGCCTTTCTCTGACAGATCAACGTCATACCAACCGGTAAAACGGTTTTCGTTGTTCCACTGACTTTCACCGTGACGTACCAGAACCAGCTTAGTTACAGCCATACACTCACTCCTATAAATCATATTGAATGATAATAATTCTCATTATATTGCCGTAAAGCGTCAGCGGCAATGCTTACGCATAACCATAGCGAAAATAGCGCCACAGTGTAAGGTTCTTGTGAATTCAAGGTTGCGATTTTGTCTTTGAGTGGTGGGGATTTGAGCGGTTCTACTGTGATAAACAAATAACAGGCCCGCTACGTTACGTCATCGGGCCTGTGAGGGGAAAGGATCAGACTGGAATAAACTGATATTCCGTCACGCTGGCATATTCTTCGCCCGGACGCAGGAAGCAGTCCGGCTGCTGCCACTCAGGATGATTTGGGCTGTCCGGGAGAAACTCACTTTCCAGCGCCAGACCTTGCCAGTCTTCGTAGGCGTCTGGTCCGCGAGATGGTGTACCGCCGAGGAAGTTGCCGGAGTAAAACTGCAATGCCGGGGCGGAGGTGTATACCACCATCTGCAGTTTTTCATCCTGGGACCACAGTCGAGCGACCGGCGTACGCGCATTGCCCTGTGCCTGAAGCAGGAAGGCGTGATCGTAACCTTTTACCTTGCGCTGATCGTCATCGGCAAGAAATTCACTGCTGATGATTTTAGGCGTGCGGAAATCGAAACTGCTACCAGCGACGGATTTCAGCCCGTCATGCGGGATGCCCATTTCATCAACCGGCAAGTACTCGTCTGCCATAATTTGCAGCTTATGCTGGCGCACATCTGTTTTGTCACCATCGAGGTTAAAATAAACGTGATTCGTCAGATTCACCGGACAGGGCTTATCGACCGTGGCGCGGTAGGTTATCGAAATACGATTATCGTCAGTCAGGCGATACTGCGCGGTGGCGCATAGATGGCCAGGGAAACCCTGGTCGCCATCGTCAGATGTTAAGGCGAACAGCACCTGACGGTCATTCTGATTGACTATCTGCCAGCGACGTTTGTCGAAACCGTCCGGCCCGCCGTGCAACTGGTTTTCACCCTGACTTGGTATTAATTCAACGGTTTCGCCGGCAAAGGTATAGCGGCTGTTGGCGATACGGTTAGCGTAGCGACCAATCGAAGCCCCCAGAAATGCAGCCTGCTCCGGGTATTGTTCCGGACTGGCGCACCCGAGCAATGCTTCGCGCACGCTACCATCGCTAAGCGGAATACGTGCAGAGAGCAGTGTCGCGCCCCAGTCCATGAGCGTGACGACCATCCCTGCGCCATTGCGCAGGGTGAGCAGGCGAAACGGCTGACCGTCCGGAGCCTGCACCGGGATTTCGTTTAACATTGTCCTGCTCCTTGTGAAGGTTTGCAGACGTAGAATGTTTCTTTGATACCGGTTTTCGCTTCGTATTGTTCCGCGACGGCCTGCTGTACGGCAGGAACCAAATCTTGCGGGATCAGCGCCACGATGCAGCCGCCGAAGCCGCCACCGGTCATACGGACACCGCCTTTATCGCCAATTGTCGCTTTGACAATCTCTACCAGCGTATCAATTTGCGGCACGGTAATTTCAAAGTCATCGCGCATGGAGGCGTGAGATTCCTCCATCAATTGGCCCATACGCAGCAGGTCGCCTTTTTCCAGCGCCTGCGCGGCTTCAACGGTACGCGCATTTTCCGTGATCACGTGGCGAACGCGTTTGGCGACAATCGGATCCAGCTCGTGGGCGACGGCGTTAAACGCTTCAAGGCTGACATCACGCAGCGCTGGCTGTTGGAAGAAGCGCGCGCCGGTTTCACACTGTTCGCGACGGGTGTTGTATTCGCTACCGACCAATGTGCGTTTAAAGTTACTGTTGATGATCACCACCGCGACGCCCTCAGGCATGGAAACGGCTTTGGTGCCCAGCGTTCGGCAGTCGATCAGTAGCGCATGATCTTTCTTACCAAGTGCCGAGATCAACTGATCCATAATGCCGCAGTTACAGCCGACAAACTGGTTTTCAGCTTCCTGACCATTCAGGGCAATTTGCGCGCCGTCGAGCGGCAGATGATAGAGCTGCTGGAATACCGTACCAACAGCGACTTCCAGCGAGGCAGAAGAACTTAAGCCCGCACCCTGCGGGACATTACCGCTGATCACCAGATCAGCACCGCCAAAGGCGTTATTGCGCTTTTGCAGATGTTTCACTACGCCACGCACGTAGTTTGACCACTGTTGGCTGTCATGAGCGATAATCGGCGCATCAAGCGAGAACTCATCAACCTGATTCTCGTAATCAGCGGCGATCACACGGACTTTTCGATCGTCGCGTGCCGCACAGCTGATAACGGTTTGATAGTCGATAGCGCAGGGCAGAACGAAGCCGTCGTTATAATCGGTATGTTCACCGATCAGGTTCACACGACCCGGTGCCTGAATAGTATGGGTGGCAGGGTAGCCAAATGTTTCAGCAAACAGAGATTGTGTTTTTTCTTTCAGACTCATTATTTAAACTCCGGATTCGCGAAAATGGATGTCGCTGACCGCACGCAGTCGTTCAGCTGCTTGTTCGGCCGTCAGGTCGCGCTGGGTTTCTGCCAGCATTTCGTATCCGACCATAAATTTACGCACGGTCGCGGAACGCAGCAGCGGCGGATAAAAGTGTGCATGCAACTGCCAGTGATGGTTTTCTTCACCGTTGAACGGTGCGCCGTGCCAGCCCATGGAATAGGGGAATGAGCACTGGAACAGGTTGTCATAACGACTGGTCAGTTTTTTCAACGCCAGCGCCAGGTCAGCACGCTGTTCGTCGGTCAAATCGGTAATACGCAGCACATGCGCTTTCGGCAGCAGCAGCGTTTCGAACGGCCACGCGGCCCAGTAAGGTACTACCGCCAGCCAGTGCTCGGTTTCAACGACCGTACGGCTGCCATCCGCCAGTTCTCGCTGGACGTAATCAACGAGCATCGGCGCGCCTTGTTCGGCGAAGTACGCTTTCTGCAGGCGATCTTCACGTTCGGCTTCGTTAGGCAAAAAGCTGTTGGCCCAAATTTGTCCGTGTGGGTGCGGGTTCGAGCACCCCATCGCTGCGCCTTTATTCTCAAATACCTGCACCCAAGGGTAGGTTTTCCCTAAGTCTTCGGTCTGTTCCTGCCACGTTTTTACGATTTCTGTCAGTGCAGGGACGCTGAGTTCCGGCAACGTTTTGCTGTGATCGGGTGAGAAGCAAATCACACGGCTGGTACCGCGTGCGCTCTGGCAGCGCATCAACGGATCGTGACTGTCCGGTGCGTCCGGGGTATCGGACATCAGCGCCGCAAAGTCATTGGTAAAGACATAGGTCCCGGTGTAATCCGGGTTTTTGTCGCCGGTAACTCGCCTATTGCCAGCGCACAGGAAGCAGTCCGGGTCATGTGCAGGCAGTACCTGCTTAGACGGAGTTTCCTGCGCCCCTTGCCACGGGCGTTTGGCGCGATGCGGTGAGACGAGGATCCACTGCCCGGTGAGCGGGTTAAAACGGCGATGTGGATGATCGACAGGATTGAATTGCGTCATGATTGGTCCTTAATCCGAATATCCCTGCGGGTGTCGTGACTGCCAGTGCCAGGTATCTTGTGCCATTTCATCCAGTGTGCGGGTCACGCGCCAGTTGAGCTCGCGATCGGCTTTGCTGGCATCAGCCCAGTAGGCAGGAAGATCGCCATCACGGCGCGGCGCGAAATGGTAATTAACCGGTTTACCACAGGCTTTGCTGAAGGCGTTGACCACGTCCAGCACGCTGCTGCCGATGCCTGCACCGAGGTTGTAAATATGTACGCCCTGTTTGCCCGCCAGTTTTTCCATGGCGGCAACGTGGCCGTCGGCGAGATCCATCACGTGGATATAGTCGCGTACACCGGTGCCATCTTCAGTAGGGTAGTCATTGCCAAATATGGCAAGAGACTCGCGGCGGCCAACGGCAACCTGCGCGATGTAAGGCATCAGGTTGTTTGGAATACCTTGCGGATCTTCCCCCATATCTCCCGATGGATGAGCACCAACCGGGTTAAAGTAGCGCAGCAGGGCAATGCTCCAGTCGGGCTGCGCTTTTTGCAGATCGGTCAGGATTTGTTCCACCATCAGCTTGCTTTTGCCGTACGGACTCTGCGGCGTGCCGGTGGGGAAGCTTTCAACGTAAGGAATTTGCGGCTGATCGCCATAGACGGTCGCGGAGGAGCTGAAAATGAAGTTTTTCACGTTAGCAGCGCGCATTGCATTCACCAGACGCAGAGTGCCGTTGACGTTGTTGTCATAGTACTCCAGCGGCTTGGCAACGGATTCTCCAACGGCTTTTAAACCGGCAAAATGGATGACCGTATCAATGGCATGATCGTGCAGAATTTCGGTTATCAGCGCTTCGTTACGGATGTCTCCTTCCACGAAGGTCGGATGCTTGCCGCCTAAACGCTCAATGACGGGCAGTACGCTGCGCTTGCTGTTGCAGAGATTGTCCAGGATCACCACTTCGTGACCGTTTTTCAGCAACTGCACGCAAGTGTGGCTTCCAATGTAACCGCTACCACCTGTAACCAATACTCTCATAATTCGCTCCGTTAAGCCTATGGTATACAATAACCATAGCATAACAAAGATGCGAAAAGTGTGACACGGAATAAATTAGTGGAATCGTTTACACTCCGGTGTTTTCACTCGATGCTGCCAGTTACTTTATTATAAATCATTATGTTAGGTTGTTATTTCAGCACTTGTCTGAAAAAAAAGCAGAAAAAAGGGCGTGATAAACGCCCTGACATGAAAATTAACGCAGAGAGGTTTGTCGATAGGCGTAGATATCACCCTCGGGTACAAACTCTAGCCGATGGGTAATGCAGCCCGGGGCATCTTCGGCGTGATGAGAGACAAACAAAAGCTGAGTTTCACCTTCACCGATCAGGACATCCACAAACCGACGGATCAGTTGACGGTTGAGCGGATCTAATCCTTGCAACGGTTCATCAAGGATCAGCAACGTAGGATGTTTCACCAGTGCACGAACAATCAATGCCAGCCGCTGCTGCCCCCAGGAAAGACTATGAAATGGCGCATCCGCGGTACGTTTATCGATGCCCAGAATATCCAGCCACTGTTGTACCAGCTTGTGCTGCCTGTCGGAGACGGCCTGATAAATGCCGATTGAATCGAAATAACCGGAGAGAATAACGTTGCGAACTGTCGTACTTACCCGGTAATCCAGATGCAGGCTGCTGCTGACATAGCCAATGTGTTTTTTGATATCCCAGATAGTTTCACCGCTGCCCCGGCGGCGGCCAAACAGGGTCAGGTCGTTGCTATATCCCTGGGGATGATCGCCGGTAATTAAACTGAGCAGGGTTGATTTCCCCGCACCGTTGGGACCGATGATTTGCCAGTGTTCCCCCGGATTTACCCGCCAACTCAGATGATGCAGGATAGGGCGATCGTTATACGAGACGGTGCCGTCGTTAAGCACAATGCGCGGCTCGTTATCTGACAACGTGTGGCGCACCGAAGGCTCATCCGGTTCGGGTAACTGGATGCCTTCCAGCCGTTCGCTATGGGCAAGCTGAGCGATTAATGCCTGTTGCAGAAGGTCTGTTTTTGCGCCGGTTTCCGTCAGCGTGCAATCGGCAAGCACGCCGGCAAACTGCACGAACTCGGGAATTTCATCAAAGCGGTTTAGCACCAGCACCAGCGTTAAACCGGCCTGGTGCAACTCAGCGAGCAAATCTGCTAACTGGCGGCGGGACGCGACGTCCAGCCCGTCAAAGGGTTCATCAAGGATCAGCAAATCTGGCGTGGACATTAATGCCTGGCAGAGCAGAGTTTTGCGGGTTTCACCGGTGGAAAGGTATTTGAAACGCCTGTTGAGCAGGGCAGAAATGCCAAACTGCTGCGCCAGCGTAGCGCAGCGGGCGGGGTCGTGAATCTCATCCTGAATGATTTCTGCGGTGGTGCGCCCGGTGTCGTCTTCACCGGGGCTAAGAAGATCGGTGTTGTTTCGCTGCCACTCGTCGCTGACCAGCTTTTGGAGCTGCTCAAAGGAGAGTCGGGTAATACGTGTGAACTGGCAGCGGCGTTCGCCTTTCAGGAGCGGCAACTCGCCCGCCAGCGCGCGGGCCAGCGCAGATTTCCCACTGCCGTTAGAGCCAACAAACGCCCAGCTATCACCCGCGTTTAACGTCAACGCATCTAACTGGAGCGTTTTTGTGTCGCTAAGACGAAACGTGCCTTGCGAAATTTGCAATGATGACATTTTGTATCCCATTATTTGCAGCGATGAATAACAGGGATACGTGTTCTTCAGGCTGATGTCAATTAACTCAGCACAGTGTGGCGATAATCACTTTGTCCGCATTAAAATATGCTGTGACGTTAGCGCCTTCCGTTAATGTGTGGGTCTGCTCTATCGGCAACGTCGCGCACAGCGTCTGGCCGTCTGGCAAGGTCATCAACACTTCACACTGCTCAGCTCCGCGTTCGATATGGCTAATTGTACCCTGCAACTGGTTATCGGCGGCCTGGGCAATGGCGTCGTCCTGAGTGATTCCCACCCACGGCGCTTTCAACAGAATCAGGACTTCTTTGCCTTCTTCAAGCCCGAGACGCTCGCCGCTTTGCGCAGTGATTGCCACTTTCAGGCGCGTTTCGCCATCCGCCAGCAGGACGTCGACATGCTGTTGAACCTGATCGTGGTCGCGGGCGGTAATGGTGCCAAACCACTGGTTACGGGCGCTGGTTTGCAGCGAAAAGCGAGAGATCGCCGCCAGCAGGCTATTGAGTGGCAGGGCATCGTCATCGCTCAAAACATCGAAGGCTTTCTGTTGGATTTGCGCTAATAAATCATACAGCTGGATTAAGCGTTGGCCATAGCGCGTTAACACCGCGCCGCCGCCGCCTTTGCCGCCAGTGGCGCGCTCAACCAGCGTTTGCTCACTGAGCTGGTTCATTTCGTTAATCGCATCCCAGGCGCTTTTATAACTGATACCTGCATCCTTTGCGCCCTGACTGATGGAGCCGGAAAGCGCAATGTGTTTAAGCAGAGAAATGCGACGGGGATCGGCAAACAGTTTTTGCTGAAGTTTCAGCGTAAGAAGGATTTCGGCCTGCATCACAAGCTCCTGGCAAAAGGGGTATTGTGACGGAAAACCGCGCGCGCGCAAAGCCAACCGCACAAAAGGGGAGTGCTTTTCTGTGTTATGTGGTTAGAATACAACTAAGGACTATATCTGGAGTTGACCATGTTAGAGTTATTGAAAAGTCTGGTATTCGCCGTAATCATGGTACCTGTGGTAATGGCCATCATTCTGGGTCTGATTTACGGACTGGGTGAAGTGTTTAACATTTTCTCCGGTATCGGTCAGAAAGACCAGTCCAGACAGAATCATTGATTCCCCAAACGCCCGCTCAGTCGGGCGTTTATATTTTTTGCCTGCCAACTCGTTTTCTCAAGATCTTGCTTTCCCTGCCGATATTTTCTTTGTGTAACCTCTAATTGGTATCAATAACCACTGGGAAAATCCTGATTTACTCGCTATATTTGCGCCTACATAACGAAACGCAAAGGAGTTACAGATGGCACGTACATGGTTACGCTTGTTTGCAGGGGCAACACTTTCTCTTACCGTTGCCGGACATGCGCTGGCGGATGAAGGAAAGATTACCGTTTTTGCAGCTGCTTCGCTGACCAACGCGATGCAGGACATTGCAACGCAATATAAAAAAGAGAAGAACGTTGATGTTGTCTCCTCTTTTGCTTCTTCTTCCACGCTGGCGCGTCAGATTGAAGCAGGCGCTCCGGCCGATCTGTTTATTTCTGCCGATCAGAAATGGATGGACTACGCGGTAGACAAGAAGTCGATTGATACCGCATCGCGTGAAACGCTGCTGGGTAACAGTCTGGTGGTGGTTGCGCCGAAAGCCAGCGCGCAGAAAGACTTCACCATTGACAGCAAAACCAACTGGACCAGTCTGTTGAACGGTGGACGCCTGGCTGTTGGCGATCCAGAACATGTTCCGGCGGGCATTTATGCCAAAGAAGCGCTGCAAAAACTGGGTGCATGGGATACCCTGGCCCCGAAACTGGCTCCTGCTGAAGACGTGCGCGGTGCGCTGGCACTGGTAGAGCGTAACGAAGCGCCGCTGGGGATCGTCTATGGTTCCGATGCTGTCGCCAGTAAGGGCGTAAAAGTTGTTGCGACTTTCCCGGAAGATTCGCACAAAAAAGTGGAATACCCTATCGCGATTGTTGATGGACACAAAAACGCAACGGTTAGCGCGTTCTATGATTACCTGAAAGGACCGCAGGCTGCTGAAATCTTTAAACGTTATGGATTTACGACCAAGTAATGATACTGACCGATCCTGAATGGCAGGCCGTCATCCTGAGCCTGAAAGTTTCTTCCCTGGCTGTGTTGTTTAGTTTGCCGTTTGGGATCTTCTTTGCCTGGCTGCTTGTGCGATGCAAGTTCCCGGGCAAAGCGCTGCTCGACAGCGTTCTGCATTTGCCACTGGTTCTGCCGCCGGTCGTGGTGGGCTATCTGCTGTTAGTCGCCATGGGGCGGCGTGGACTCATCGGTGAATGGCTGTACGACTGGTTTGGCATTACCTTTGCTTTTAGCTGGCGCGGTGCGGTACTGGCTGCGGCGGTGATGTCTTTTCCTCTGATGGTACGGGCAATTCGTCTGGCGCTGGAAGGTGTTGACGTCAAGCTGGAGCAGGCGGCCCGCACGCTGGGAGCTGGACGCTGGCGCGTATTCATGACCATTACGCTACCGCTGATGCTGCCCGGCATTATTGTCGGTACGGTGCTGGCGTTCGCGCGTTCCCTCGGGGAGTTCGGCGCAACCATTACTTTTGTTTCCAACATTCCTGGCGAAACCCGCACCATTCCTTCGGCGATGTATACCCTGATCCAGACTCCCGGCGGCGAAAGCGCGGCGGCGAGGTTGTGTATCATTTCTATTGTTTTAGCGCTGATTTCGCTGCTGATTTCTGAATGGCTGGCGCGTATTAGCCGTGAGCGGACGGGGCGATAATTATGCTGGAACTCAATTTCTCCCAGACGCTGGGGACGCATTGCCTGACGCTCAACGAAACGCTGCCAGCCAGCGGCATCACCGCTATTTTTGGCGTTTCCGGCGCGGGCAAAACCTCACTGATTAACGCCATCAGCGGCCTGACGCAGCCGCAGTCCGGACGCATCGTGCTCAACGGTCGGGTCTTAAACGACGTCGAGAACGGTATCTGTTTAACGCCGGAAAAACGCCGGGTGGGCTATGTTTTCCAGGATGCGCGCCTGTTCCCGCACTATAAAGTGCGCGGCAACCTGCGTTACGGAATGGCGAAAAGCATGGCCGGACAGTTTGATAAGCTGGTGGCGCTGTTGGGTATTGAACCGCTGCTTGACCGTTTGCCAGGCGGTCTTTCTGGCGGTGAAAAGCAGCGTGTCGCCATCGGTCGGGCGCTGCTGACCGCGCCTGAGTTATTGTTGCTTGATGAGCCGTTAGCCTCGCTGGATATACCGCGTAAACGCGAACTGCTGCCTTACCTGCAACGCCTTGCACGTGAAATCAATATTCCGATGCTGTATGTCAGCCACTCGCTTGATGAGATTTTGCACCTGGCAGACAAAGTGATGGTGCTGGAGAACGGGCAGGTCAAAGCGTTTGGTTCGCTGGAAGATGTCTGGGGTAGCAGCGTGATGCACCCCTGGCTGCCTAAGGAACAGCAAAGCAGTATTCTGAAAGTCAGCGTGCTGGAGCATCATCCACACTATGCGATGACCGCGTTGGCGCTCGGCGATCAGCATCTGTGGGTCAATAAGCTGGAGCAACCGCTGCAAACCGCGCTGCGTATTCGTATTCAGGCATCTGATGTTTCACTGGTGCTCCAACCACCCCAGCAGACCAGTATTCGTAATGTGCTGCGGGCAAAAGTCGCGCAATGCTATGACGATAACGGTCAGGTGGAAGTTCAGCTTGAGGTGGGCGGTAAGACGCTGTGGGCAAGGATCAGCCCATGGGCCAGGGATGAACTGGGTATCAAACCTGGCCTGTGGCTGTACGCGCAAATTAAGAGCGTATCGATTACCGCCTGATTACAGCAGGTGGGAGTAGATAAATTTAGCGATGCTGTCTGTGGTGTTGTCACCAATCACGATGTTGGCGCGGGCTTTGACCGCGTCATCCGCGTTGCCCATCGCCACGCCGGTACCTGCGGCTTCCAGCATGCTGATATCGTTAAAGTTATCGCCAAAGGCAATCACGTTTTCCATTGACCCTCCCTGTGCTTCAATCCACTGGGTAAGGCGTCGTCCTTTGCTGTTGCCTTTACGGGCAATGTCGACCTGATCGTGCCAGGACCATTCACACTCCAGCCCCAGCTGTTGCTCAACGTACTGGCCAAACTGCTGCAGTTTCGGAATATCTTCGTCGGTCAGGGCAAATTTCCAGACGGCGTTGACGTCATGTGCGGCCTGCGCCAGCGAAGGTACCTGAGTGAAGGTCGGGCGCTGTTCCGGCGGCAGAGTTTGTGCCCAGTTAGCGGTACGCACCACATGCCCGGTTGGGCGCTCATACAGCATGGCCTCATCCACATACATCAGCCCGTGGATCTGATGTTCATCCAGCATTTCGATCAGCTGTAATGCCTGATCTACTGGAAGGGGATCGGATTCCAGTACCTTTTTTGCCTGATAATCATACAAGTAGGTACCGTTACAGCAAATTGCAGGTGTATCCAGCGCCAGTGCCTGATAAAAAGGATGAATAGCAACGTGATGACGACCTGTGACAATGATAAGTTGGTAGCCTGCTTCTCTGGCGCGCGAGAGCGCTTCGAGAGAGGATGGCAGCAAGGTTTTTTTCGGGGTCAACAGGGTACCGTCTAAATCCAGGGCAATCACGCGTGCGGTCATAGTTTTTTCCAGATTAAGGTTGAGAATTTTGTCTGCTGGAATGGTACACCGAGACGGGAGCCGGACAAAATGCTGAGCCTTAATTAAGCATTCACCGTTAAAAGCGTCTACCTTAGGCGTGTGTCAGGCAATTGCAGCCACCTGCCAAAAAGCAAAGGAGTATTCATGAAGCAAACCGTTTATACCGCCAGCCCTGAAAGTCAGCAAATCCACGTCTGGAGCCTGAATCACGATGGTTCTCTGACGCTGACGCAGGTGGTTGATGTACCGGGTCAGGTACAGCCGATGGTCGTCAGCCCGGATAAGCGTTACCTCTATGTTGGCGTGCGCCCGGAGTTTCGCGTGTTGGCTTATCGTATTGCGCCTGATGACGGTGCGCTGACCTTTGCAGCAGAGTCTGCGCTGCCGGGGAGCCCGACGCATATTTCTACCGATCATCAGGGACGTTTCGTGTTCGTTGGCTCTTATAACGCGGGTAGCGTGAGCGTCACGCGTCTGGAAGATGGCCTGCCGGTGGAACTGGTTGACGTGGTAGAAGGTCTGGATGGTTGCCACTCAGCCAACATCTCTCCGGATAACCGTACCCTGTGGGTTCCGGCGTTGAAACAGGATCGTATCTGCCTGTTTGACGTTAGCGATGATGGCCATCTGGTTGCGCAGGAACCGGCTGAAGTGACTACCGTTGAAGGCGCGGGCCCGCGTCATATGGCGTTCCATCCGAATAAGCAATATGCCTACTGCGTGAACGAGCTGAACAGCTCTGTTGATGTCTGGGAGCTGAAAGATCCGTACGGCAAGATTGAGTGCGTGCAGACGCTGGATATGATGCCTGCTGATTTCGCGGATACCCGTTGGGCAGCAGATATTCACATTACACCGGACGGGCGTCATCTGTATGCCTGTGATCGCACCGCCAGCCTGATTACGGTCTTTAGCGTGTCTGAAGATGGCAGCGTGCTGACCAAAGAAGGTTTCCAGCCTACCGAAACTCAGCCGCGCGGTTTTAATATCGATAACAGAGGTAAATACCTGATTGCAGCCGGACAAAAATCGCACCATATCGCGGTGTACGAGATTGCTGGCGAACAAGGGTTGCTGACGGAGAAAGGTCGTTACGCGGTAGGACAAGGCCCGATGTGGGTGGTGGTTAACGCGTACTAAAACGCTAGCGTTACAAACAATCCGCAATCTTGTGAAGATTGCGGATTGTTTTGTTCATTTAACGAGCGGTAGATTTTCATGACATTCAGCAACGGATGTCCAAAGACTGTCTTTGTCATCTGCCCATAAATTAAGCAGAAGAGAGAAAAAGCGTTCAGCGGGAGGTGAGAGGATAGCGTCTTTACGCCGAATAACTCCCAGCGTGCGTCTAATCACAGGCTCAACCAGTGGGATCCCTATCAGCGTTGGATGCGGCGTTTGCGGCATTGCTAACCCTGGTAATGCGGAAACACCCAGTCCAGCTTCAACCAGACCCAGCGAAGTGGACAGATGACGAACCTCGTAAAACCAGTTCAATTTCCATGGTTTATCGGCCAAATGTTGTTCAATCAATAATCGGTTACCGCTTGAGGAACGAACGCCTATCAGTTTGTAATTCAGCAATTCTTGCCACTCAACCAACTGCTTATTAGCGAGCGGATGATCGCGTCGACAAGCCAGAACAAACGGTTCATTAACCAGTGGAGTGAACTCGATAGAGGAATTTGTGATGTTGTTCATGTTTATTCCAAAATCAGCCTCATTGCAAAGTACGGATTCCATACAATTATTCGTCCCTTGTTCAATAATTCGCACTTTGATATTGGGATACCGCTCATTAAATTTTCCTATTGCCAACGGCAAGAAATAGAAAACCGCGGTAGGAATACAGGACAGTGTCACTATGCCATGATGATGAACATTCACATCGCTAATATTAAAAATAGTTTCATCTAATGCCCTAATTAATTCTCTGGCTTCAGGTAAAAGCATTTTCCCCGCTTTTGTTAATGTCACTTTGCGAGTTGTTCTTTCAAAGAGTTGAGTGTGTAAATACTCTTCCATCTTTTTAATCCTGCGAGTTAATGCAGGTTGCGTAATATTAAGTAACTTGGCGGCATTGTTAAAAGAATCGGACTCTGCCAGTGTGACAAACGCCTTCATGCTCGATAACTCGTGTTTCATTTTGACTCCGGACTCAATCGGGGAAGACCCTGTCTAAGATGAAAGTGTTCAGTGTATCTGCAATTCATCACTTTTAATTAATAAAAATAAATCACTAATCACGAAAATGAAGTCATTAGTCACCCTAATCATGACATGCAACCATGTACATAGTGGAAATAATATTGAAGAGAGCATTGTCATGAAAAAAATACCTTGCGTTATGATGCGCGGAGGAACGTCCAGAGGCGCGTTTTTATTAGCTCAAGACCTGCCAGAAGAAGAAAAATTGCGTGATGAAATATTGATTGGGATTATGGGTTCTGGCAATGCGTTGGAAATAGATGGCATTGGCGGTGGCAATCCGTTAACCAGTAAAGTCGCGATTATTAGTCTTTCAAACGACCCCAACGCTGATATCGATTATTTATTTGCTCAGGTACTGGTACATGAGCAACGGGTCGATACCACACCCAACTGTGGCAATATGCTTTCCGCCGTTGGTGCGTTTGCTATTGAAAAGGGGTTGATTGCTGCTTCTACGCCGACCACCCGCGTACGCATTCGCAATGTGAACACCAACACGTTTATCGAAGCTGATATACAGACGCCGCATGGTGTTGTTGAGTATGAAGGAACGGCAAGAATTGACGGCGTCCCGGGAACATCGGCCCCTATTGCGTTGACGTTTCTTAATGCCGCAGGTTCTAAAACCGGGCATATTTTTCCGACGGGCCAACACATCGATTATATCAACTCAGTTCCGGTGACCTGTATGGATATGGCGACACCTGTCGTAATTATTCCTGCCGAATACCTTGGGAAAACGGGCTATGAATCAGCGGAAGAACTGGATGCAGACAACGAATTATTGTCGCGCATTGAGTCTATTCGTTTACAGGCCGGTGAAGCTATGGGGCTGGGTGATGTCAGCAATAAGGTTCTCCCAAAACCGATTCTCATCTCTGCACCTCAACACGACGGCGAAATTAATGTTCGTTATTTTATGCCGCACTCTTGCCATAAAGCGCTGGCGATTACTGGGGCGATAGCTATCGCCAGCAGCTGTGTCATTAACGGTACTGTTTCGCGTCAGGTAACGGCGGGTGCGCATTACGGGAATATCACTATCGAACATCCTGGAGGCACTCTTGATATTCATTTAACCAATAAAGGGGATGAACCTGAAACTATCAGAGCTTCGGTTATTCGTACCGCCAGAAAAATATTCGCTGGTGATGTTTTCCTTCCCTGACAGCATTGGCCTCATTTCTCTGCGATCGCAGAAAAACGAAAAATACTGTATTGCCTGTACAGATTATTCAGGATTAATAAATGAACGTTAAATCATTATGGAAGCTAATTTTAATATTAGCGATCCCCTGTATTATTGGTTTGATTCCTGCCCCTGCGGGATTAAGTGAACTAGCGTGGGTGCTGTTTGGTATTTATCTTGCGGCCATTGTCGGACTGGTGATTAAACCGTTTCCTGAACCGGTGGTGTTATTGATTGCCGTTGCCGCCTCTATGGTGGTTGTCGGAAATTTAGGCCATGGCGTACTGAAGACCAGCAGCGTACTGAGCGGTTATGCTTCCGGTACGACATGGCTGGTTTTCTCCGCGTTTACGTTAAGTGCTGCTTTTGTGACGACGGGGCTGGGTAAGCGCATTGCTTATATTCTGATCGGCAAAATTGGTAACACCACGCTTGGCCTTGGCTATGTGACCGTATTCCTTGATCTGGTATTAGCTCCGGCAACACCGTCAAATACCGCGCGAGCGGGAGGAATCGTATTACCCATCATCAATAGTGTGGCGGTGGCGCTGGGTTCTGAACCGGATAAGAGCCCGCGCCGTGTCGGTCACTACCTGATGATGTCGGTCTATATGGTCACTAAAACAACCAGCTATATGTTTTTTACCGCGATGGCGGGAAACATTCTGGCGTTGAAGATGATCAACGATATCTGTCACTTGCAGTTGAGTTGGGGCGGATGGGCGCTTGCTGCAGGTCTGCCAGGACTGGTCATGCTGTTGGCGACGCCGCTCGTTATCTATTTTATGTATCCACCTGAAATTAAAAAGGTTGATAACAAAACCATCGCTAAAGCTGGCCTTCAGGATTTAGGACCAATGAAAGGGCGCGAAAAAATGCTGCTGGGCATTTTCGTTCTCGCATTATTGGGATGGATCTTCAGTAAAAGCCTCGGTGTTGATGAATCAACGGTGGCGATTGTCGTCATGGGTACGATGCTTTTATTTGGCGTAGTCACCTGGGATGATGTGGTTAAAAATAAGGGCGGCTGGAATACATTAATCTGGTACGGCGGTATTATCGGTTTAAGTTCGTTATTATCGAAAGTGAAATTCTTCGACTGGTTAGCCGAACTGTTCAAAAACAATCTCGACTTTGGTAATCACGGCAACGTGGCGTTCTTCGTTATTTTGTTCCTGAGCATTATTGTTCGATATTTCTTTGCCTCAGGCAGCGCATATATTGTGGCAATGATGCCGGTATTTGCCATGCTGGCGAATGTCTCCGGCGCACCACTGATGTTAACCGCGCTGGCATTACTCTTCTCTAACTCCTATGGCGGAATGGTCACCCATTATGGCGGTGCCGCGGGTCCGGTTATTTTTGGCGTTGGCTATAACGATATTAAATCGTGGTGGCTGGTGGGGGGCATGTTGACCTTACTGACCTTTATTGTCCATATCACTCTCGGCGTGTGGTGGTGGAGCATGTTGATTGACTGGAACATGCTGTAAATCATAAACCAGGTTTAAAACTTTTTATTGGCTGTGCGCTTATGTAAGCACAGGACTACGGAGTATCAAATGATTAAGCTGTATGAAAAAGGAATTTATCTCTCCGATAATAATGAAATTGTAGCTGAGGATTCTTTGCCTCGGCATATCTGCAAAGAGGATGCGAAAAAAGGAACTATAGCGTGGTCGATTCTCTCCGCGCATAATACGTCCGGTGATATGAATAAGCTTAAAATTAAGTTTGATTCATTAGCCTCACACGATATTACCTTTGTCGGTATTATTCAGACTGCAAAAGCCTCTGGCATGGAACGTTTTCCGCTGCCGTATGTTCTGACTAACTGCCATAACTCATTATGTGCGGTAGGGGGAACTATTAACGGTGACGATCATATGTTTGGTCTGTCTGCGGCACAGCGTTACGGCGGAATCTTTGTGCCGCCACATATTGCTGTTATCCATCAATACATGCGTGAAATGATGGCGGGCGGCGGCAAAATGATCCTTGGCTCAGACAGCCATACACGTTACGGCGCATTGGGTACGATGGCGGTAGGAGAAGGGGGCGGTGAGCTGGTCAAGCAGCTGCTAAACGACACCTGGGACATTGATTATCCTGAGGTCGTTGCCGTTTATCTTACCGGGAAACCCGCAGCAGGTGTTGGTCCACAGGATGTGGCGTTAGCGATCATTGGCGCGGTATTTAAAAATGGCTACGTCAAAAATAAGGTCATGGAGTTTGTCGGCCCTGGTATTCGTCATCTCTCAACGGATTTTCGCAACAGCGTTGATGTGATGACCACCGAAACCACCTGTTTGAGCTCCGTCTGGCAAACGGATGATGAAACTCGTAGTTGGCTGGCATTACATGGACGTGAACAAGACTATCGCCAGCTCAGTCCGCAGCCGATGGCCTGGTACGACGGTTGTATTTATGTTGATTTGAGTGCGATTAAGCCGATGATTGCGCTGCCATTCCATCCAAGTAATGTCTATGAGATTGATACTCTCAATGAGAATCTGACGGACATTCTCCGGGAGATTGAAGTTGAATCTGCACGTATCGCTCAGGGTAAAGCCAGCCTCTCGTTGTTGGATAAAGTAGAAAATGGTCGCTTAAAAGTACAGCAGGGGATCATTGCTGGATGCTCGGGCGGCAACTATGAAAACGTGATTGCTGCGGCGCAGGCATTACGCGGTCAATCCTGCGGTAATGATGCTTTCTCGCTTGCTGTCTACCCCTCGTCACAACCGGTGTTTATGGATTTAGCGCAGAAAGGTGTCGTTACAGATTTACTGGGCGCGGGGGCTGTCATCAGAACCGCATTCTGCGGTCCATGCTTTGGCGCGGGCGATACGCCAATCAACAATGGTCTTAGCATCCGCCATACCACGCGCAACTTCCCTAACCGTGAAGGCTCGAAACCGGGCAATGGTCAAATGTCAGCCGTTGCGCTGATGGATGCGCGATCAATTGCGGCTACGGCAGCCAACGGAGGATTCCTCACTGCTGCGACGGATCTGGACTGTTGGGATACGGTGCCAGACTATGCGTTTAATCCTGCACCTTATAAGAGTCGCGTATACCAGGGGTTCGTGAAAGGGGCTACGCAGCAGCCGCTCATTTACGGCCCGAACATTAAAGACTGGCCGGAACTGGGCGCATTAACGGAAAATATTCTGCTAAAAGTGGCCTCGAAGATCCTTGATGATGTGACAACAACGGATGAGCTTATCCCGTCCGGTGAAACCTCGTCGTATCGCTCTAATCCACTAGGACTGGCGGAATTTACGCTGTCTCGACGAGATCCCGGGTATGTGGGAAGAAGTAAAGCGACGTCGGAGCTGGAAAAAAGGCGCGTGGAGGGGGGCGACGTCAGCGAACTGGCGTCAGTTTTCGAACGCATCCAACAGATTGCCGGTCAGGAAAATGTGCAACCGTTGGATACTGAGATTGGTAGCATGATTTACGCCGTCAAACCTGGCGATGGCTCGGCGCGCGAGCAGGCGGCGAGCTGTCAGCGAGTGATTGGTGGCCTGGCAAATATTGCCCAGGAATATGCCACCAAGCGTTACCGTTCCAACGTTATCAACTGGGGTATGCTACCGCTCCAGATGGCAGAGCAACCTTCATTTGAAGTGGGGGACTATATCTATATTCCCGGTATTCGCCGCGCCTTAGATGAGTGCAGTAAAGAAATCGAAGCGTATGTGCTGCACGATGATGGTGAGGTGAGTGAAATCAGAGTGTATATGGAAAGCCTGACCGCAGAAGAGCGTGAAATTATTAAGGCAGGGAGTTTGATTAACTTTAATAAGTCGCGTTTGGTGTAACACTAATTGTATGCCGGAGAGGGCAATTTTCGTCGCCATTCGGCACATTGCCCGGCAGAGCATGAATCTGCCGGGCTTACATCAGAGAATGACGTTTACTGCTTAGGTTCAGCAACCACTTTGCTACCGATACCGCGGTTGTTGTATTCCCACATACGGTTGAAGTTGGTGTCGTTCAGGTTACGCTGGATTTCACCTTTGTCATCTTCCGCACCGGTATTACCGGCAAACGGGCGTTTTGCGATAACGCTGTCAGCCCATGGTTTTGCCATGTTAAAGCCTTCGTTAATCACGCTGTCACGAATCACGATCTGACCGTTAGTGTTGGAATCGACATCCAGCGAGCGGCCTAACTGCGCCACGCCATCGCCACTTGCCGTGAAGCGGCTATTAATCGCCAGGAAACCGTAGTAGATGTTTGACAGGGTAGCCGGTGCGAACACATAGGCTTCCTGCTGGGTACGGGAGTTCACTACGCGGAAATCGGTGTTATCGAACACTACGGCACCGCGGCCGGAAACGATATCCACATCGCCTTCAATGTAGCTGTTGGTAACCAGCGTACGCGGTTGACGATCGTTTTCCAGACGGTTTTGTACACCGCTATTGGTCACGAAGAAGGTATTCTGGCGGCCCAGGATATTGACCTTGTTGATCTGCACTTTATCGCCATCAGTACGCAGTGCAACGGCCGGGTGGTTACCCGCATCAACGCTGTCACCCAGGTTGTTTTCGATGGTCAGGTTCTGCAATTGCAACCCGTTGTTTTGCGACCAGACGACAGCAGAACACATCACGCCAATATTCGTGCCGCGTTTGTTCTGACAATTATCAAACATATACCACGCAGGTTTACCCGGCATATATTTACCGGCTGGGTTCACCGTACGACGCCAGTCAGCGGTGCTCATTTCACCGTCAATGGCCTGGCCAATTTTCACATCAAGCGGTTTTTCGCCCATGCCGTACAGCGTCAGGCTACCTGTTGCTGCCGGGATATATACCGTGCCCTGGTACTCGCCTGGCATAATCGCGATGTACTGACGTTTGTTAGTACGTTTGATGATTGCTGCATCAACAGCGGCCTGAATGCTGGTATGGGTGACGCCCTGAGTCCCTGCCGGGCCAACGACGAAGTCAGGTTGTGCAGGCAGAGAAATAGAAGAAGGGCTCCACGGCGCAGTGTTTGGCGTCAGCGCGGAAAAATAGTGCGCAGTAACGAAGTTTTTCGCTTCATTAGCCGACAAAATCGGGCGCGAAGAGGTTCCTGGCGCGGTTTGATCGGAAGGAATTTGATCGGGCGGCGTAGAGCTACAGGCGGTCAGCGTCACGCCAAAAGCCATTGCCAGCGCCAGACGGGAAACTGATGATATGTTCACAGGTTGCTCCGGGCTTTGAAAGTTATCCATTAAAGCCTGCTTTTTTATACTAAGTTGAGCGAAACGGGAAGGCGAAAAGGTAAAAAGTTGTTTTTTATCGCAGCAATGTCTGGCGCGGAGAGTCTTTATATCACAAATAGATAACAATTATGGTTCTTCAGGTTGACAACATCCCTATAATCAAAAATAAATGTCTATACAACCTATGACAAGTGGTGAGTCGAATGCAGCAATTCTTCCCTGATGATGTTATCTGGCGCAATGTTCGTCTGGCGACTATGGACCCTGAACGTGGTACCCCATATGGGCTGTTGGATGGTCACGCGCTGATCGTCCGCCAGGGCAAGATTCGCGATATCGTCCCGGAATCATCGTTATATCTCACGCATGACAATACTTTTGATATGCAGGGCAGGCTGATTACGCCTGGCCTGATTGATTGCCATACGCATCTGGTCTTTGGCGGAAACCGCGCAGGTGAGTGGGAGCAGCGGCTAAATGGTGTCTCCTACCAGCAGATAAGCGCTCAGGGTGGGGGGATCAATGCCACCGTATCGGCGACCCGCAGCGCCACGGATGAACAACTCTTACACGTAGCCCATCAGCGGATGGAACAGCTGATCAAAGAAGGTGTTACGCTGGTGGAAATAAAATCCGGCTACGGCCTGGATTTGCCGACAGAAGAGAAAATATTGCGCGTGGTGGCAGCGCTGGCGGCAGAGAATATCGTTGAAATCAGCCCGACGCTGTTGGCTGCGCATGCAACTCCAGCGGAATACCGGGATGATCCTGACGGCTATATTACGCTGGTGTGTGAGACCATTTTGCCGCAATTGTGGGAACAAGGGCTGTTTGAGACCGTCGATCTGTTCTGTGAAAGCGTTGGTTTTTCGTTGGCACAGAGTGAGCGGGTGTTTCAGGCTGCGCAGGCGCTGGGCATCCCGATTAAAGGCCACGTCGAACAACTGTCATTGCTTGGCGGCGCACAGTTGGTAAGCCGCTACCACGGGCTATCCGCCGATCATATTGAATACCTCGATGAAGCGGGCGTGGCGGCGATGAGCCAAAGCGGTACGGTCGGCGTGCTGCTGCCCGGCGCATTCTATTTCCTCAAAGAGGAGCAGCGCCCACCGGTAGCGTTGCTGCGTCAATATCAGGTACCGATGGCGGTAGCGACAGATTTTAACCCCGGTACCAGTCCGTTTATCAGCCTGCACTGGGCGATGAATATGGCCTGCGTTCAGTTTGGCCTAACGCCGGAAGAAGCATGGGCGGGCGTAACCCGTCATGCGGCCCGGGCACTGGGGCGTCATGCCACCCACGGTCAATTGAAGGCCGGGTTTGTGGCCGATTTTGTGGTGTGGGATGCAACCCTCCCGGTCGAGATCCTGTATGAACCCGGGCGCAATCCGCTCTACCAACGCGTATTCAAAGGACAAATAGCATGACCAACTGGCAACCAGCCTCACCTGCGCTGTGGCAGGGACGTGATGACCGCGCCGAATCGCCGAATGCGCTGCGCCTGTTTCAGACTATCACCCTGAGCCCGACGTTTAGCCCAGAAATGTACCGCGAGCAGATAGCGTTGCTCGGGTTTGCCTGTGACGAAGGCGTTAAACGTAATCAGGGGCGCACGGGCGCTGCCGGAGCACCCGATGTGCTACGCAAGGCGTTGGCGAATTTAGCCAGTCATGATGGGCACAATCGACTGGTGGATCTGGGAAATATTGTGGCGCAGGCTCCCGATCTTGAGGGCGCGCAGCAGGCGTTACGCAATGCAGTACAGCGCTGTCAGCACGAGAACATGCGTACCTTTGTTTTAGGCGGGGGACACGAAACCGCCTTTGCGCACGGCGCGGGCGTACTGGATGCGTTCCCGCAGGCGAAAGTGGGGATAGTCAACTTCGATGCGCATCTCGATTTGCGCCATGCCGGGCAGGCCACATCCGGTACGCCGTTTCGCCAGCTGGCGCAGCTTTGCGATGAACAGCAGCGTGAATTTCACTATGCCTGTATCGGCGTCAGTCGGGCGGCAAACACCCAGGCGCTTTGGGATGAGGCCCAGCGGCTCGGTGTTACGGTGGTGGAGGATCTGCATTGTGATACGGCGCAGGCGCAGTTAGCGCAGTTCATTGCCAATCTGGATGTCATCTATATGACAATCGACCTCGACGTGCTGCCTGTGTGGGAAATGCCCGGCGTGTCGGCCCCCGCCGCGCTTGGCGTACCGTTGGCGACGCTGCTGAGACTGATTGAGCCTCTGTGTCGTAGCGGTAAACTTCTGGCGGTGGATATGGTTGAATTTAATCCACGTTATGACGATGATGGCAGAGCAGCACGCGTGGCGGCGCGATTAGGCTGGCAAATCGCCCACTGGTGGCACTGACATACCTGATGGCGTTGCGCTTATCAGGTTCGGGTAATGCCTGTAAACTCTACCCACTCACATTTTCAGCTTAAGGAAGGCTCACGCATGCTCCCATCCCGTTCTGCTCCGGCTCCTTTTTACGAAAAGGTCAAACAGGAGATCAGCGAAAAAATTGCCAGCGGTATCTGGCAGCCTCACGATCGCATTCCTTCTGAGGCAGAGCTGGTGGCGCAATATGGTTTCAGCCGCATGACTATCAACCGGGCGCTGCGTGAGTTAACGGATGAAGGTTTACTGGTGCGTTTACAGGGCGTGGGGACGTTTGTCGCCGAGCCAAAAGGCCAGTCCGCGCTGTTTGAAATCCGCAGCATCGCGGATGAAATCAACGCCCGTCAGCATCAGCACCGGTGTGAAGTGCTGACGCTGGAAAAAACCCAGGCCAACGCGCAGCAGGCTTTGGTGTTAAACGTCAAAGAAGGCACCTCCATTTTTCACTCTGTCATGGTGCACTACGAGAACGATCTGCCGGTACAGATTGAAGATCGCTGCGTGAATGCCGAAATTGTGCCGGAGTATCTGGCGCAGGATTACAGCCAGACCACGCCGCACGCATACCTGTCGCTGATAGCCCCTTTAACGGAAGGTGAGCATATTGTTGAAGCGGTACGTGCCAGCGCTGAAGAGTGCGCGCTGCTGAATATTAAAGAACACGATCCCTGCCTGCTGATTCGTCGTAAGACCTGGTCTGCGTCGTCCATAGTCTCTCATGCCCGCTTGCTGTTTCCAGGTTCCCGCTATCGGCTGCAAGGGCGGTTTATGTCCTGATACAGGACATGAAAACCGTGATTGCTGACGCAATATAATAAAAATGTATCCTAATTGTTAAAATCACCCTTGCGATGACTTGTATAGACAAGTATATGTTTCTTATCTATCCGACGTTCGCGAGGAGTTTTCTGTCATGTCCCATAGCAAATATCGTCAGCAGGATATTCGTGCCCCGCGCGGCACCACCTTAACGGCCAAAAGCTGGCTGACCGAAGCGCCGCTGCGCATGTTAATGAATAATCTGGATCCCGATGTGGCGGAAAATCCGCATGAGCTGGTGGTATACGGTGGGATTGGCCGCGCCGCGCGGGACTGGGAATGTTATGACGCCATCGTCAACGCGCTGACCAAACTGGAAACCGATGAAACTCTGCTGGTCCAGTCCGGAAAACCGGTAGGCGTATTCAAAACTCACGACAACGCGCCGCGCGTGCTGATTGCCAACTCCAACCTGGTGCCACATTGGGCTACCTGGGAACACTTCAACGAACTGGATGCCAAAGGTCTGGCGATGTACGGCCAGATGACCGCCGGGAGCTGGATCTACATCGGCAGCCAGGGCATCGTGCAGGGGACTTATGAAACCTTCGTTGAGGCCGGGCGTCAGCATTATCAGGGTAACCTCAGCGGACGCTGGGTGCTGACCGCCGGGCTGGGCGGCATGGGCGGAGCGCAACCGCTAGCCGCTACGCTTGCGGGTGCGTGTTCGCTGAACATTGAATGCCAGCAAAGTCGAATTGATTTCCGTCTGCGTACCCGTTACGTCGACGAGCAGGCGACATCGCTTGACGATGCGCTGGCGCGTATCGACAAATACACCCGTGGGGGTAAAGCGATCTCCATTGCGCTGTGTGCTAATGCCGCCGACGTTGTGCCGGAACTGGTGAAGCGCGGTGTGCGCCCGGATATGGTCACCGACCAGACCAGCGCCCACGATCCGCTGCATGGTTATCTGCCGTGCGGCTGGAGTTGGGAAGAGTATCAGGCAAAAGCGGTGTCCGATCCCCAGGGCACGGTGCAGGCGGCGAAACGTTCAATGGCAACGCACGTTGAGGCGATGCTGGCGTTTAGCAAAATGGGTGTGCCGACGTTTGATTACGGCAACAACATTCGCCAGATGGCCAAAGAGATGGGCGTGGAAAACGCCTTTGATTTCCCCGGCTTCGTACCTGCTTATATTCGCCCCCTGTTCTGTCGCGGTATAGGCCCGTTCCGTTGGGTGGCGCTGTCGGGCGATCCGCAGGATATTTATAAGACTGATGCCAAAGTGAAAGAGATCGTGGCTGATGATAAGCACCTTCATCACTGGCTGGATATGGCGCGTGAGCGGATTAACTTCCAGGGCTTACCAGCGCGTATCTGCTGGGTCGGCCTGGAGTGGCGACAAAAGCTGGGGCTGGCGTTTAATGAAATGGTGCGTCGTGGTGAAGTATCCGCGCCGATTGTTATTGGCCGTGACCATCTGGACTCCGGTTCTGTTGCCAGCCCAAACCGCGAAACCGAAGCTATGCGCGACGGTTCAGACGCCGTATCCGACTGGCCGCTGCTGAACGCGCTGCTTAACACCGCCAGCGGCGCGACCTGGGTGTCGCTTCATCACGGCGGCGGGGTTGGCATGGGCTTCTCCCAGCATGCCGGGATGGTGATTGTTTGCGATGGCACCGATGAAGCCGCGGCGCGCATCGCCCGGGTATTACATAACGATCCGGCTACCGGGGTGATGCGTCACGCTGATGCCGGGTATGACATTGCGGTGGAGTGCGCAGTTGAAGAAGGGCTGAATTTGCCGATGGTTGCCGCGACGCAGGAGAAACGCTGATATGAACACCATGACACTCACGCCGGGCCATCTGAGTTTTACCCAGCTACGTGAAATCTGGCAGCAGCCGGTCAAACTGAGTCTGGATGCCGGGGCGATTGATGCTATCAATGCCAGCGTCGCCTGCGTCAATAATATTGTCGCTGAAGGCCGTACGGCGTATGGCATTAATACCGGCTTTGGTCTGTTGGCTCAGACCCGTATCGCCACGGAAGATTTGCAGAATTTACAGCGTTCGCTGGTGCTTTCCCATGCGGCAGGCGTTGGCGAAGCGCTGGATGACGCAATGGTTCGCCTGATTATGGTGCTGAAAATCAACAGCCTGGCGCGCGGTTTTTCCGGCATCCGCTTGAGCGTGATTGAAGCGCTGATTGCGCTGGTGAATGCCGAGGTGTATCCACTGATCCCGGCGAAAGGGTCGGTGGGCGCATCGGGCGACCTGGCGCCGCTGGCACATATGTCTCTGACGCTGCTGGGCGAAGGGAAAGCGCGCTGGCAGGGAGAATGGCTCCCGGCGACCGACGCGCTGAAAAAGGCCGGACTGGAGCCGATCACGCTGGAGGCGAAAGAGGGACTGGCGCTGCTCAACGGCACTCAGGCTTCCACCGCCTTTGCACTGCGCGGGTTAATTGAAGCTCAGGAACTGTTTGCGTCTGCGACGGTGTGCGGGGCGCTGACCACAGAAGCCGTGCTGGGCTCCCGTCGTCCGTTTGACGCCCGTATTCATGCCGCGCGAGGGCAGCGTGGGCAGATTGATGCCGCAATGCTGTACCGTCATGTGTTGACCGATTCCAGCGCGCTTTCGCAGTCGCATCATAACTGTGAAAAGGTGCAGGACCCGTATTCTCTGCGCTGTCAGCCACAGGTGATGGGGGCATGTCTGACACAAATGCGCCAGGTGATGGATGTTCTGCTGGTTGAAGCCAACGCGGTTTCCGACAACCCGCTGGTGTTTGCCGAAGAGGGCGATGTGATCTCCGGTGGGAATTTCCATGCTGAACCGGTGGCGATGGCGGCAGATAATCTGGCGCTGGCGATTGCGGAAATCGGCTCGTTATCAGAGCGGCGCATTGCGCTGATGATGGACAAACATATGTCGCAGTTGCCGCCGTTCCTGGTGAAAAATGGCGGGGTTAACTCCGGCTTTATGATTGCTCAGGTAACTGCCGCCGCGCTGGCGAGCGAGAACAAAGCGCTGGCGCATCCGCACAGTGTGGACAGCTTGCCGACATCTGCTAACCAGGAAGATCACGTGTCTATGGCTCCGGCGGCAGGGCGCAGACTGTGGGAGATGGCGGCAAATACGCGCGGCGTGATTGCCGTGGAGTGGCTGGCGGCGTGTCAGGGGATTGACCTGCGTGAAGGGTTAACCTCCAGCCCGTTGCTGGAGCAGGCGCGACAGGCGCTGCGCGAGCAGGTTGCTCACTACACGCAGGATCGCTTTTTTGCCCCGGATATTGAGTGCGCGACCGAATTGTTAGCGCAAGGAACGTTGCTGAAATTGTTGCCTGAATTTCTGTAGAAAATTGCCTGATGGCGACGCTGACGCATCTTATCAGGCCTACTGTCTGCTTTGTAGGCCGGATGAGGCGAAGCCGGCATCCGGCACAACACAGCTTAACTAAACATCGCGGTAATCGAGGCGCTGGCGAGCGAGTGGAAATGGACGTTAAATCCAACCATCGCGCCGCTGGCACCTTCATCGACATCAATACGCTCCACATTCAGTGCGTGAACAGTGAAGATATAGCGGTGGGTTTCCCCCTTCGGCGGCGCAGCGCCGCCATAACCCGCTTTACCAAAATCTGTACGGGTCTGAATCACCCCATCCGGTTGTGCAACCAGCCTGGAGCCGAATCCTTGTGGGAGTACGCGGGTATCAGCCGGCAGATTTACCACCACCCAATGCCACCAGCCGGAGCCGGTTGGCGCATCAGGATCAAAGCAGGTCACGACAAAGCTTTTGGTTCCTGCGGGTACGTCATCCCACGCCAGATGTGGGGAAATATTATCCCCGTCATACCCCATGCCGTTAAAGACGTGGCGATGCCCAAGCTTATCGCCATCGCGCAGATCGTTACTGATTAGTTTCATGCTGACTCCTCTTGTTAGCCAAAAAGTGTAGCCAGAAACCGTAGAGCTTACCGCTGATTAATCGCTAAAAAATGTTGCATTGCGCACAGCCTCGTTCACGGCCTGCGTCAGGCGACGCAACTGATCGGGCTGAATGATGTACGGCGGCATCAGGTAGATGAGCTTGCCAAACGGTCTTATCCACACGCCCTGTTCGACAAAGAACTTCTGTAACGCTGCCATATTCACCGGATGCGTGGTTTCGATTACGCCAATGGCGCCGAGCACGCGTACGTCCGCGACCCAACTGGAGTCCGCCGCCGGGGCGAGTTCTGCCCGCAGTTGCGCTTCAATGGCCGCTACCTGCGCGCGCCACTCGCCGGTTTCGATTAACGACAGGCTGGCGGAGGCGACGGCGCAGGCCAACGGATTGCCCATAAAGGTTGGGCCGTGCATGAAGCATCCGGCTTCACCATTGCTGATGGTTTCTGCGACCTGACGTGTGGTCAGGGTTGCAGAAAGGGTCATCGTACCGCCGGTTAACGCTTTGCCCAGGCACAAAATGTCCGGGGTTATGTCGGCGTGTTCGCAGGCAAACAGCTTGCCTGTACGACCAAATCCGGTGGCGATTTCATCGGCAATCAGCAGGATCCCTTCACGGTCGCACATCTTACGGATGCGTTTTAACCATTCGGGATGATACATGCGCATACCGCCAGCGCCCTGTACGATTGGCTCTAGGATCACCGCCGCAATTTCGTGGCGATGCGCGGCCATCAGACGGGCAAAAGGCACCATATCCAGTTCGTCCCACTCGCCGCCCATGCGGCTTTGTGGGGCAGGGGCAAACAGGTTCTCCGGCAGGTACCCCTTCCACAGACTGTGCATTGAGTTGTCGGGATCGCAGACCGACATCGCGCCGAAGGTATCACCGTGATAACCGTTACGAAATGTCAGGAAACGCTGGCGGGATTCACCTTTAGCCTGCCAGTATTGCAGCGCCATTTTCATTGCGACTTCTACGGCGACCGACCCTGAATCCGCGAGAAAAACGCACTCCAGCGCCTCTGGGGTCATCGCCACCAACTGGCGGCACAACGCAATGGCCGGGGCATGGGTAATGCCGCCAAACATCACATGCGACATGGTATCAATCTGTGTTTTCATCGCGGCGTTCAGTTGCGGGTGATTGTAACCGTGGATTGCCGCCCACCAGGATGACATGCCGTCAATCAGCTTCTCACCGCTGGCTAAGATCAGTTCGCAACCTTCGGCACGCGCCACCGGATAAACCGGCAACGGGGAGGTCATGGAGGTGTATGGGTGCCAGATATGGCGTTGGTCAAACGCAAGATCGTCCGTTGTCATAATCGACTTGTAAACCAAATTAAAAAGATTTAGGTTTACGAGTCTACACCAAACTAACAACGAAACGTATACCAATATGGCTCATTCTTCTCGCTGGACAATGTCGCAAGTCACCGAATTATTTGAAAAACCACTGTTGGATCTGCTGTTTGAAGCGCAGCAGGTTCATCGTCAGCATTTCGATCCGCAGCAGGTACAGGTTAGTACGCTGCTGTCGATTAAGACCGGTGCTTGCCCGGAAGATTGCAAATACTGCCCGCAGAGCTCCCGCTATAAAACCGGTCTGGAAACAGAACGGTTGATGGAGGTTGAACAGGTACTGGACTCGGCACGCAAGGCGAAGCAGGCCGGCTCAACGCGGTTTTGCATGGGCGCGGCGTGGAAAAACCCGCATGAGCGCGATATGCCGTACCTCGAGCAGATGGTGCAGGGCGTGAAAGAACTGGGGCTGGAAGCCTGTATGACGCTGGGCACGCTGGACGAATCTCAGGCCCAGCGCCTGGCCAATGCGGGTCTGGACTACTACAACCACAACCTCGACACCTCGCCGGAATTTTACGGCAATATCATCACCACCCGCTCGTACCAGGAGCGCCTGGACACGCTGGATAAAGTGCGCGAGGCGGGCATTAAAGTTTGCTCCGGCGGGATTGTTGGGCTGGGCGAAACGGTGACCGACCGCGCGGGTCTGCTGCTGCAATTAGCGAATCTGCCGACGCCGCCGGAAAGCGTGCCGATCAACATGCTGGTGAAAGTGAAGGGCACGCCGCTTGCCGATAACGACGACGTAGATGCTTTTGATTTTATTCGTACTATCGCCGTGGCACGTATCATGATGCCGACCTCATACGTGCGTCTTTCTGCCGGGCGCGAGCAGATGAACGAACAAACCCAGGCGATGTGCTTTATGGCCGGGGCCAACTCGATTTTCTACGGCTGCAAACTGCTGACCACCCCGAACCCGAACGAAGATAAAGATTTGCTGTTATTTCGCAAGCTGGGTCTTAACCCGCAGCAAACTGCGGTACTGGCGGGCGATAACGAACAGCAACAACGTCTGGAGCAGGCGCTGCGTACCCCGGATACCGACGATTACTACAACGCGGCAACCGTATGACCTGGCAGCAAAAAATTGACGATGCGCTAACAGCGCGTCGTCGTGCTGATGCCCTGCGTCAGCGCTATGCAGTGACGCAGGGTGCCGGGCGCTGGCTGCAGGCCGATGGTCGCCAGTATCTGAATTTCTCCAGCAACGACTACCTCGGCTTAAGCCACCATCCGCAGATTATCTGCGCGTGGCAGCAGGGCGCTGAGCGTTTTGGCGTCGGCAGCGGCGGCTCGGGCCATGTCAGCGGTTATTCCGTTGCTCATCAGGCGCTGGAAGAAGAGCTGGCGCAGTGGCTCGGCTATTCCCGGGCGCTGTTGTTCATCTCTGGTTTTGCCGCCAATCAGGCGGTCATTGCCGCACTGATGGGAAAAGATGACAAGATTGTTGCCGACAGGCTCAGCCATGCCTCGCTGCTGGAGGCTGCCAGTCTTAGCCCTGCCGTGTTACGTCGCTTTACCCATAACGACTCGCAACATCTGGATCGTCTGCTGACAGCCCCCTGTCCGGGGCAGCAGCTGGTGGTCACCGAAGGCGTGTTCAGCATGGATGGCGACAGCGCGCCGCTGGCAGAAATCCACGTGGTGGCGAAACGGCAGGGCGCGTGGCTGCTGGTGGATGATGCGCATGGGATTGGCGTAAGCGGTGAGGAAGGACGTGGTTCGTGCTCTCGACAGCAGGTGAAACCTGAGCTGTTGGTGGTGACATTTGGCAAAGGGTTCGGCGTCAGCGGTGCGGCGATCCTGTGTTCTGATAGCGTGGCCGATTATCTGCTGCAGTTTGCCCGTCATCTGATCTACAGCACCAGCATGCCGCCAGCCCAGGCTCAGGCCTTGCGCGCCGCGCTGGCGGTGATCCGCAGCAGCGAAGGCGATGAGCGCAGAGAAAAGCTGGCGATGCTGATCCAGCGTTTTCGCGCAGGGCTGAATACCACGGATTTGACGCTGGCGCATTCAGACAGCGCTATTCAACCGCTGATCGTTGGCGACAATCATAAAGCCTTGCAACTGGCACAGACGTTACGGCAACAGGGGTGCTGGGTGACGGCGATTCGTCCACCGACTGTGCCGGTTGGGACGGCCAGGCTGCGGATTACGCTGACCCAGGCGCATGAAGTCCAGGATATCGACAACTTACTGGAGGTGCTGCATGGCGCAGGTCAATAAGCAGGCGATTGCCGCTGCGTTTGGTCGCGCGGCCACGCACTATGAGCAACATGCGGAGCTTCAGCGTCAGAGCGCCGATGCGTTACTGGCACGACTCGATGGCCGGGCGTTCTCACGGGTTTTGGACGCGGGCTGTGGGCCTGGGCGTATGAGTCGCTACTGGCGGGAGCAGGGGAGCGAGGTCTGTGCGCTGGATCTGTCGGCACAAATGCTGACCGAAGCGCAGCGTCACGATGTTGCCCATCACTATCTGCTGGCGGATATCGAAGCCATTCCGCAGGCCGCTGCCACTTTCGACCTGGCCTGGAGCAATCTGGCCGTGCAGTGGTGCAACGACCTGCGCGGCGCGTTACGCGAGCTATATCGGGTGGTGCGTCCTGGCGGGACGGTGGCGTTTAGTACCCTGGCGCAAGGGTCGATGCCTGAACTTCGTCAGGCGTGGCGAGCAGTTGATGATCGGGAGCACGCCAACCGTTTTTTGCCGGTGGAGCAACTGGAAAACGCGCTGTGCGGCTGGGACGTTGAATACCAGTCTCATGCCGTCACGCTGTGGTTTGACGATGCGCTGAGCGCCATGCGCTCGCTGAAGGGTATTGGCGCGACGCATTTGCACGACGGACGCGAACAGCGTGTGCTGACCCGTTCGCAACTGCGTCAGCTACAACTCGCCTGGCCCTGTCAGCAGGGGAAATATCCGCTGACCTATCATCTTTTTTTGGGAGTGATTCAACGTGACTAACACCTATTTTGTCACCGGGACGGACACCGAAGTAGGTAAAACTATCGCCAGCTGTGCGTTGCTTCAGGCGGCGGGACAGCTGGGGTTGCGAACGGTCGGCTATAAGCCGGTGGCGTCAGGCAGTGAAATGACGGCTGAAGGTCTGCGAAACAGCGATGCGCTGGCTCTACAGCGCAACAGCGTTGTGGCAGTGGATTATGCGGCCATCAATCCGTATACCTTCGCCGAACCTACCTCACCGCATATCATCAGTGCTGACGAAGGGCGCCCCATTCAGGCCTCAGTGATGTCTGCGGGTTTACGCTTGCTTGAAGAACAGGCTGACTGGGTATTGGTGGAAGGCGCAGGCGGATGGTTTACGCCACTTTCGCCAACGCTGAGTTTTTCTGACTGGGTAAAAGCGGAACAACTGCCGGTGATTCTGGTGGTTGGCGTTAAGCTCGGCTGTATCAATCATGCCATTTTGACCGCCCAGGCGGTGCAGCAGGCCGGGCTGACGCTCGCCGGATGGGTTGCCAATGATGTGCAGCCACCCGGTAAGCGTCATGCTGAATATATGGCGACACTAAAGCGTGCGCTTGCGGCTCCGCTACTGGGGGAAATTCCCTGGCTGGCAGAAGAGCCGGAACGAGCAGCGACAGGTCGTTATATCGATCTTAGCGTTTTGTCTCTGGCATCCACCAGTCGTTGATTAGCGGGTCGCTGAATTGTGTTATTTGCCCTTGAGCCACGTTGCGTCCACGATGTAACAAGCAATAGCAGTCAGCGACCCGACGAATAAACGGCAGGCTCTGCTCCGCGAGCATAATGGCGATGCCAAGCTCCTGGCTTAGCCTCACTATCAGATTCCCCAGTTTGTGGATATATGCCTGGCCACTTCCTCGCGTCGGCTCATCGAGAATCAGCAGGCGCGGGCGAGTGACTAACGCACTGGCGAGTGCAAGCTGGTGCTGATTTTCCTCCGACAATGCCACCCCTTTGGCCTGACGCAGTACAAACAGCTGTGGAAACAGGCGGTAAATATCGCTGCTGTTCATCGTTTCGCTTTTCTCAACCGCCTGGCGCGCAATGTGCAGATTTTCCTCTACCGTCAGCTGCGAAAAAATTCGCCGTTCCTGTGATACACAGTTAATACCCAGCGCAATGCGCTTTGCCGCCGGAATCTGAAGCAGATCGCAAGGTGGTGCGCCAGCCTGATGCCAGAACATGGTTCCGCTCTCAATCGGTAAATTGCCTGTGATGCAATTGGCCAGCGTGGTTTTTCCCATCCCTGGAAGACCCAGCACAGCGGTACATTTACCGGGCAACAGGTCGAGATCGACATCCCAAAGCGAGTGTTGATTACCGTAATAGTGATTCACTGCACGAAGACTCAACATAGATTTCTCCCTCATGATGATATCCGCCTCGCGGGCTGATGGTCGGGAGAAAACTGCAAATCTCTTGCCAGAAGCGGAATGAGGGGAAAATACAGCAGAATAGCGTATTGAGCGGGTTGCGGTATCTGGCTTGTTGTGGATGAGCGCCGCAGTGTGCACATTGTCAGTGCCTGGTGGCGTTGTGATGGTGCAGGCAGGAAAATGATGAAAATGCGAGCAAGATCTCGGCCATTCCAGGTCGCTTCGTTAGCTGATAAATATCAAAAAATAGCGATAATTTTTTTTTATCCCACCAGAAAAGACCATCAGGACGTTTTTGCCAGGCTACAGTCCATACGGGCTGGAGGCAGTTATCCACTATTCCTGTGGATAACCTTGTGTATTAGAGTTAGAAAACACAAGGTAAGCGAGAGAAGACGCGGCCTGCGACTAAATTGATGCGAAAGACGGCTTGAGATAATAATCATTAAATTACAGTGTGTTAGATAAATGCAATGGCTGTCGCAGAAGTGTCATGTGTTGCCACAAAACTTTCATCGGGTAGCTTGACAAATGTTAAAAAAGTCATTGGTTTGGGGATAACACATTTTTGCTGGTGTTTTATCTTGCCTGCGGACAAATTTTAGCCTGTAGTCACGGCCATTTTGCTGGGGTAACAGAAATATTCTGGCGCGTTACTGTTTTTCCATCCAGTATATTTTACTGGCAAAATATACGGCTGCGAGTAAAATTACACACCTGCCCGCCCATTGCTTCAGGTAGCTGCTCATGAGTAAACCGTTCAAACTAAATTCCGCTTTTAAACCCTCTGGCGATCAGCCTGAGGCGATTCGTCGCCTGGAAGAAGGTCTGGAGGATGGACTGGCGCATCAGACGCTGCTGGGGGTGACGGGGTCGGGGAAAACATTCACCATCGCGAACGTGATTGCGGACTTACAGCGACCTACCATGGTGCTGGCCCCCAATAAGACGCTTGCCGCACAGTTGTACGGTGAGATGAAAGAGTTTTTCCCGGATAACGCGGTGGAATATTTCGTCTCCTACTACGACTATTATCAGCCGGAAGCCTACGTGCCAAGTTCTGACACCTTCATCGAGAAGGATGCCTCGGTTAACGAACACATTGAGCAGATGCGACTGTCAGCGACCAAAGCGTTGCTTGAGCGACGGGATGTCGTTGTCGTGGCGTCGGTTTCCGCGATTTATGGTCTGGGTGACCCGGATCTGTACCTGAAAATGATGCTGCACCTGACGGTGGGGATGATTATCGACCAGCGCGCGATCCTGCGTCGTCTGGCGGAGCTGCAATATACCCGCAACGATCAGGCATTCCAGCGCGGGACCTTCCGCGTGCGCGGTGAAGTGATCGACATATTCCCGGCGGAATCTGACGACATCGCGTTGCGCGTGGAACTGTTTGATGAAGAGGTCGAACGTTTGTCGCTGTTTGACCCGCTTACCGGGCAGGTCGAATCCACTATTTCGCGCTTTACCATCTACCCTAAAACGCACTACGTGACGCCGCGCGAACGTATTGTACAGGCGATGGAAGAAATTAAGGTTGAGCTTGCAGAGCGGCGAAAAGTCCTGTTGGCAAATAACAAACTTCTGGAAGAACAGCGCTTAAGTCAGCGTACCCAGTTCGATCTGGAAATGATGAACGAGCTGGGTTACTGCTCGGGGATTGAAAACTATTCCCGCTATCTGTCCGGGCGTGGTCCGGGCGAGCCGCCGCCGACGCTGTTTGATTACCTGCCTGCCGATGGCCTGCTGGTTGTGGATGAATCCCACGTCACTATTCCGCAAATTGGCGGCATGTATCGCGGTGACCGGGCGCGTAAAGAAACCCTGGTCGAATACGGATTCCGTCTGCCGTCGGCGCTGGATAACCGTCCGCTTAAATTTGAAGAGTTTGAAGCGCTGGCCCCGCAAACCATCTACGTTTCGGCGACGCCGGGCAACTATGAGCTGGAGAAATCCGGTGATGAAGTGGTCGATCAGGTGGTAAGACCGACCGGCCTGCTGGATCCGGTCATTGAGGTGCGCCCGGTGGCGACGCAGGTTGACGATTTGCTGTCTGAGATCCGCACCCGTGCGGCGATTAACGAACGTGTGCTGGTCACCACGCTCACCAAACGGATGGCGGAAGACCTTACAGAATACCTCGAAGAACACGGCGAGCGGGTGCGTTATCTGCACTCTGACATCGATACCGTGGAACGTATGGAAATCATTCGTGACCTGCGTCTGGGCGAGTTTGACGTGCTGGTGGGTATCAACCTGTTACGTGAAGGCCTGGACATGCCTGAGGTCTCCCTGGTGGCGATTCTGGACGCAGACAAAGAAGGGTTCCTGCGTTCTGAACGTTCGCTTATCCAGACCATCGGTCGTGCGGCGCGTAATATCAACGGTAAGGCGATTCTTTACGGTGATAAAATTACCGCCTCAATGGCCAAAGCGATTGGTGAAACCGAACGTCGTCGTGAGAAACAGCAGCTCTACAACGAAGAGCACGGTATTACGCCGCAGGGCCTGAACAAGAAAGTGGTCGATATTCTGGCGTTGGGTCAGAATATTGCGAAGACCAAAGCGAAAGGCAAAGGGAAGTCACGCGCAGGCGCGAAGTCTGAGGTTGTCGAACTGGATATGACGCCAAAAGCGCTGCAGCAGAAGATTCACGAGCTGGAAGGGCAGATGATGCAGCACGCACAGAATCTCGAGTTTGAAGAGGCCGCGACAATCCGTGACCAGTTGCATCAGCTGCGCGAGTTGTTTATTGCGGCATCGTAAGGCGGTGTCGGATGCGGGGTAAACCCTTATCCGACCTACGGGGTAGATAGCGTACGTAGGCCGGATGGCGGAGCAGAGCGTTTTGTAGGCCTGATAAGCGCAGCGCATCAGGCAAATATGGTCAACCTAACGCCTGCACCGCTTTCTCCAGCGCACTATGCAATAGCTGGCGGTCATGGCGGTAGGGAATATCGCTGGCTTCCAGCACTTCCTGGATCACCACGCGGTCGGTAACAGCGGAAGCATCCACTTTCGGCCCCACAACCACCGCATCAATCACTTTCTTCCCGACGTACTGTTCAATAATGGCCAGCTTATCGCTAAGCGTCAGGCTGGCTGCTGGCAGGCTTAATTCGCGCCCAAGATTGCCTATATAGACCATCGGAGCCGGTGTGCGACGTAATGCCTGTGACATTTCATCGAGTAACAGAATCGGCATCAGGCTGGTGTAAAAACTGCCAGGGCCTATCAAAATCAAATCCGCTTCAGCGATAGCCTCAACGGCCTCACGCGTAGTCGGGACTTTTGGCGACAGCATCAGTTCCTGAGGCGGGACGGTGAGCTGATCGATATTCACTTCGCCATAAACTTCATGTCCCTGGTCATCAATGGCCATCAGATCCACCGGCAGCTCCGACATCGGAATTAAATGTGCGTCAACTTTCAGCAGGCTACGAATTAAATTGATAGCTTCCAGAGGCCGCACGCTGAGGTGATCGAGCGCCTTTAACATCAGATTTCCGAGGTTATGTCCGGAAAGTTCACCATTACCGCCAAAACGATACTCAAACATGGCGGATGCAACGCTGGGTTGGGTAATTAACTGGTTCAGACAGTTACGCATGTCTCCCCAGGCTATCCCTCCTTCAGAGCGACGAATACGACCTGTCGACCCGCCGTTATCCGTGGTGGTGACGATACCCGTCAGGCGGGAACCTAATGGGGAAAGAGAGGAGAGAACGCGTCCTAATCCATGCCCTCCGCCGAGAGCGACAACGCGGTCCAGATCTGCCAGCGTGCGAGTGCGCATATATTTTCCTGATATCAATTGATCGGCGCTACAGTAACGTAAATAGCGTGTTTTCGGCAATTATCCAGTCGGCATCTGCCGTAATTTTTTTCTGCGATCTACTCCTTTCTGACGACACCCACCTGATAGCAAGATGATGTATATCAATGCAAAACTGCAGTTTTTGCTTATTCTGTAGCGAAATTGCACGATCATGTCGTTATGTATGTATTTATACAGCGAAGGTGTACATGGCAAAAGCGTCATTTACACGCTAGTATCGGCATAACCACAAAGTACTTTTAATAATTTGAGTTGCCGAAAGCCAACGCATCTGCAACTCGAAGTATGATGAGTATAAACACTCTAGCCTCTGCACCTGGGTCAAATGATACGGTGCTTTGGCCGTGACAAGACTTGAAAAAGTTTGTCACCAGGGCGCAGGAAGAAATGACTACGTCTCCCGTATTTGGAAAGGTGTACATGGGCTCTCAACTTACCGATGCTTTCGCACGTAAGTTTTACTACTTACGTTTGTCGATTACCGATGTGTGTAACTTTCGTTGCACCTACTGCCTGCCGGATGGCTATAAGCCCGGCGGGGTCACCAATAACGGCTTTTTGACCGTTGATGAAATTCGCCGCGTCACGCGTGCGTTCGCCAGTCTGGGAACGGAAAAAGTGCGTCTGACGGGGGGCGAACCTTCACTGCGTCGCGACTTCACTGACATCATCGCCGCCGTGCGCGAAAACGACGCCATCCGCCAGATTGCGGTAACCACCAATGGTTATCGTCTGGCGCGCGATGCCGCCGCCTGGCGCGATGCCGGACTGACCGCGCTCAACGTCAGCGTCGACAGCCTCGATGCCCGTCAGTTTCACGCCATTACCGGACAGGACAAGTTTCAGCAGGTGATGGCAGGCATTGATGCCGCCTTTGATGCCGGTTTTGAAAAAGTGAAAGTCAACACCGTGCTGATGCGCGACGTAAACCATCATCAACTGGACACCTTCCTGGCGTGGATCCAACCTCGACCAATCCAACTGCGTTTTATTGAACTGATGGAAACGGGCGAGGGCAGCTCTCTCTTCCGTAAACACCATATTTCCGGACAGGTACTGCGCGATGAGCTGCTGCGTCGCGGCTGGATCCACCAGATCCGACAGCGTAGCGACGGCCCGGCTCAGGTATTCTGTCATCCTGATTATGTTGGCGAAATTGGTCTGATCATGCCTTATGAGAAAGACTTCTGCGCCACCTGTAATCGTCTGCGCGTTTCCTCTGTCGGCAAGCTTCATCTGTGTTTATTTGGTGAAGGTGGCGTAAGCCTACGTGATTTGCTGGAAGACGATGCTCAGCAACCGGCGCTGGAAGAACGTATTTCAGCCGCGCTGCTGGAGAAAAAGCAGACCCATTTCCTGCATCAGAACAATACCGGTATTACGCAAAACTTATCTTACATTGGCGGCTGATCGCTAAAAGGAGTTTTTCATGAGTCAGGTAAGCGCTGAATTTATCCCGACACGCATTGCTATTCTTACTGTTTCCAACCGTCGCGGCGAAGAAGATGACACCTCCGGCCATTATCTGCGTGACTCGGCGCAAGAAGCGGGTCATCAGATTGTCGATAAGGCGATTGTCAAAGAGAACCGCTACGCCATCCGCGCCCAGGTTTCTGCCTGGATTGCCAGTGACGATGTACAGGTGGTGCTCATTACCGGTGGCACTGGCTTAACCGAAGGGGACCAGGCGCCGGAAGCGCTGCAACCGCTGTTCGACAGAGAAGTTGAAGGGTTTGGCGAAGTCTTCCGTATGCTGTCGTTTGAAGAGATTGGCACCGCGACGCTGCAATCCCGGGCGATTGCCGGGGTGGCCAATAAAACGCTGATTTTTGCCATGCCGGGTTCGACGAAAGCGTGTCGTACCGCATGGGAAAATATCATTGCGCCGCAGCTTGATGCCCGTACGCGTCCGTGTAATTTCCACCCACATTTGAAGAAATAAGTATGTCGCAACTGACTCATATTAACGCCGCTGGCGAAGCGCATATGGTGGATGTCTCCGCCAAAGCGGAAACCGTACGCGAGGCGCGTGCAGAAGCATTCGTAACCATGCATAGCGAAACGCTGGCGATGATCATCGACGGCAGCCACCATAAAGGTGACGTTTTCGCCACGGCGCGTATTGCCGGTATTCAGGCTGCCAAACGCACCTGGGATCTTATCCCACTGTGTCACCCGCTGATGCTGAGCAAGGTCGAAGTCAATCTTCACGCCGAACCGGAGCACAACCGCGTGCGCATTGAAACGCTGTGTCGCCTGACCGGTAAAACCGGCGTTGAAATGGAAGCGTTAACGGCAGCCTCCGTGGCGGCGTTGACCATCTACGATATGTGCAAAGCGGTGCAAAAGGATATGGTGATTGGTCCGGTGCGTTTGCTGGCAAAAAGCGGCGGCAAATCGGGTGATTTTAAGGTGGATGCACATGATTAAGGTTCTTTTCTTTGCTCAGGTACGGGAACTGGTGAACACCGATGCGTTAGAAGTTGCCGCCGGGTTTGCAACGGTAGAAGCGCTGCGCAAGCATCTGGCGGCGCAAAGCGATCGCTGGGCGCTGGCGCTGGAAGACGGCAAGCTGCTGGCGGCGGTGAATCAGACGCTGGTCAGTTTTGACCATCCTCTTAACGCGGGTGATGAAGTCGCTTTCTTCCCGCCGGTAACCGGAGGCTAAAATGGCTGAAACGCGAATTGTTGTTGGCCATGCGCCGTTCAGCGTCGGGGATGAGTATCCCTGGCTGGCAGAGCGCGATGAAGACGGCGCGGTCGTCACTTTCACCGGTAAAGTGCGCAATCACAATCTCGGTGACAGCGTGCAGGCGTTAACGCTGGAACACTATCCGGGAATGACCGAAAAAGCGCTGGCGGAGATTGTCGACGAAGCGCGTTCGCGCTGGCCGCTGGGTCGGGTGACGGTGATTCATCGCATTGGCGAACTGTGGCCGGGTGACGAAATCGTTTTTGTTGGCGTAACCAGCGCGCATCGCAGCAGCGCGTTTGATGCCGGGCAGTTCATTATGGATTACCTGAAAACCCGCGCGCCGTTCTGGAAGCGCGAGGCTACGCCGGAAGGTGAGCGCTGGGTTGATGCCCGCGACAGCGATAAGCTAGCAGCAAAACGCTGGTAGAGTACAATTGTTGTAGGCTCATACTGATTCAGGAGATTGTCATGGACCGATTCCCACGATCCGATTCTATTGTACAGGCCCGTTCCGGCCTGCAAACGTATATGGCGCAGGTGTACGGCTGGATGACCTGTGGACTGTTGCTGACGGCGTTTATCGCCTGGTATGCGGCAAATACGCCCGCGGTGATGATGTTTGTCTTCTCCAGCAAAATCACCTTCTTTGGCCTGATCATCGCTCAACTGGCGCTGGTGTTTGTCCTGTCCGGCATGGTGCAAAGGCTGAGCGCGGGTATGGCGACCACGCTGTTTATGCTCTATTCGGCATTAACCGGGTTGACGCTATCAAGCATCTTTATTGTCTATACCTACTCGTCTATCGCCAGCACCTTCGTGGTCACTGGTGGGATGTTCGGGATCATGAGTTTGTATGGCTACACCACCAAGCGCGATCTGAGCGGCTTCGGCAATATGCTGTTTATGGCGCTGATCGGTATTGTGCTGGCTTCGCTGGTTAACTTCTGGCTGAAGAGCGAAGCGCTGATGTGGGCGGTGACCTATATCGGGGTGATAGTGTTTGTCGGTCTGACCGCCTATGACACGCAGAAGCTGAAAAATATCGGTGAGCAGATCGACCTGCGCGACAGCTCCAATCTGCGTAAATACGCGATTCTTGGGGCCCTAACGCTGTATCTGGACTTCATCAACCTGTTCCTGATGCTGCTGCGTATTTTCGGCAATCGTCGTTAATTGTCTGTTGCCGGATGGTATAAAAAGTAGGCCGGATAAGGCGTTACGCCGCATCCGGCACTATATACATCCTCATTTCGCCATCGCCTTCTCGTTCTTTGCCCGTAGCTTTTTCGCCCGACTCTCCAACAGCAAATAACACATCAGCGCCAGCAATAGCGGAATAAAATAGTACAGCACGCGATACGCGAGCAGGGCAGCAATGATCGTGCCCTGAGACGTATTCTCTCCCGCCAGCAGCGCCATAAACACCGCCTCCAGCACGCCGATCCCCGCCGGAATATGCACAATAACCCCGGCAATACTGCTTACCAGCAGCACGCCCAGCACGAAGAAATAGTTGATGTTCTGGCCCAGCAACAACCAGATAATCGCCCCCATTACCATCCAGTTAGTCCCGGATATCGCCATCTGCGCGAGGGCAAATTTCCAGGAGGGGAGCACCAGCTTTTGGCCCTTGATGGTGATGTGACGATGTTTAGCGAAGGTGCAAAACCACAGATAAACAACAATAATCAGCAGCAGCGCTATGCCTAAAATGCGCAATGTGCCTTCATCGATATACCAGTGAGCGGGCAGTTCGACGACGCCGAAGGTAAATATAAAACCGCCCAGCAGAATATAGCCCAGCCAGTTAGTGGTAATGCTCAGCGAAAAAATCCGCGTTATTGTGCCCCCCGACAACCCGAGACGCGAGTAGAGCCGATATCGCATCCCAATACCGCCCACCCAGGTGCTTAACGTCAGGTTGAACGCGTAACAGATAAACGACACCAATATGACCTGGCGTTTTGCCAGTTTGTGACCGCAGTAGTAGCGCCCGAGCAGATCATAACAACCGTAAAGTAAATAACTGACGATCACCAACCCCACGGCGCTGAGCAGGGCGATCCGGTTGTAATCGCGAATTACCGTCCACACTTCCTGCCAGTTGACTTTGCTGGCATAAACGACCAGCAACACGATCACCGCAATAAAAAATAACCATGTGAGGATCTTTTTCGCTAACCGCCAGCGTCGGTGATTTTTTGCCATCAGGTTTTCCCTCCTGCATCCTCAGTTTGTATACGGTCCTGAGTTTCCAGAGCGGGCTGCGCGGGCGGCTCTATCTCGGCCAGGTGCGGGGTATGCGCCGGAAGCCAGCCGACCAGCGCCGGGAAGTGGCGTAAAAAGTGGAAGGCCAGCACGCTCTTAGTCAGGTTCCACCAGGTGCGTTTTGGCAGCATGGATTCATCAACCCGTTTGCAGTCCTGCGCAATAATAGGGTTCAGGTTGTCGCGCAGGGTCTGGTTAAACGTGCGGTCATGAATAATCAGATTCGCTTCCAGATTCAGCGACAGGCTCAGCGGATCAAGATTGCTGGAGCCCACCGTCGCCCAGTGATCGTCCATCAGCGCTACTTTGCCATGCAGAGGTTTACGGCGGTATTCGTAGACATGGACGCCACCTTTAACCAGATAGTTGTACAGTAGGCGGGCACCCACTTTCACAATCGGCATATCCGGTTCACCCTGCACAATGAGTTTTACCCGAACGCCGCGTCGTGCTGCTTTACGCAGGGCATGCAGCAGGCGATAACCGGGAAAGAAATAGGCATTGGCAATGATCACTTCCCGTCGGGCCTGGGTCAGCATTTTAAGATAGTGGCGTTCAATATCATCGCGATGCTCTTCGTTATCGCGCCAGACAAACAGCGCCTGCGCTTCGCCGGGGCGATGATTGTCGATTGCCCGGTGATGACGTCGCCACCAGCGTCGTACGGCGCTCTGTCCGGGCAAGTTTTCCAGCACGAATCTTAGGATGTCGGCTACGACTGGACCTTCAACGCGCACGGCGTAATCCTGTTTGGCCTCCGGGCCGTAATCAGACATATGTTCAGCGGAGTAATTGATGCCGCCGACAAAGGCAACACGGTCATCAATGACCACTATTTTTCGATGCATACGGCGAAAGAGATTGGTGCGCATACCGAACAGGCGCGGGCGCGGATCGTAGTAGCGGAAAACAATGCCGGCTACGGTCAGCTCTTCAACAAAACTGTCGCTCAGATCCGGCGAACCGTAGCCATCCAGCAGCACCTCTGCTTTGATGCCTCGCCGGGCGGCTTCGAGCAACGCGGCATGCAGCCGTTTTCCGACCGCATCTTCAAACCAGATAAAGGTCTCAAGGATAATTTTTTGCTCTGCCTGCTCAATGGCGTCAAAGACGGCGGGGTAGAATTGATCGCCATTTTCCAGCAGTTGAATTTGATTGCCTTCACGCCAGCCATATTTCATAAATGAATCTCCGCATTCAGGGGGGCATGATCGGACAAATGTCGCCAGTGACGCAGCGCCAGCGTCGTTGGGGTACTGGCATTCGCGTTTTTCACATAGATCCTGTCCAGACGCAGCAGGGGAAACTGCACCGGAAACGTTCGCGCCGGGCGGCCGTGGGTGCGAGTAAAAATCTCGTCAAGGCCAGCTTTGGCTTTCAACGGGCGATTGGCCGTTTGCCGCCAGTCATTAAAATCTCCGGCAATCACTACGGGCTCCGCGTTGGGTAGGGCGTTAACCCAGTCTGCCAGCATAGCGAGCTGGGTCTGGCGGTGAGCTTCACGCAGGCCGAGATGCACACACATCACATGAATGGGGTGGGGGAGCATTGGCGGTACGATTCGGCAATAAAGGACTCCGCGCTTTTCACTCGCGCCGACTGACACATCACGATTTTCATAATGCTCAATGGGATACCGCGACAGCACCGCATTACCATGATGTCCCTGCGGGTACACGGCGTTACGCCCGTAGGCGAAGTCGCTCCACATGGTGTCCGCCAGAAATTCGTAATGGCTGGTATCCGGCCAGTTATCAATGTGCAGCGAATGCGCTTCGTGTGCGCCCATGACTTCCTGCAGACATACAATGTCTGCACCAACCGTTCTGACGGCCTCCCGTAGCTCAGGCAAAATAAAACGCCGGTTGAAGGCGGTGAACCCTTTGTGAGTATTAATGGTGAGCACATTGAATGAAAATTGAACTCCCGATCCGCTCATGAGCCTCCCGATGGCGTCACTTCCTAAATAAAATAGTGTAGTCGTCGTCACAAAAAGATGCGGTGTTGCGGAATTTTCCGTAAAGTCCGGTACTCTGAACAATTAGTCGAAAATCCTTCAGGAGAATAGCCATGAGGTGGCAACAACGTGTTCGTGTCGCAACGGGTCTAAGTTGCTGGCAGATAGTGTTGCATTTACTGGTAGTGGCGTTGCTGGTAATGGGCTGGATGAGCGGCAGACTGGTGCATGTCGGCCTGGGATTGTGCGTCGTGTACGGCGTTACGGTTTTATTGATGCTGGCATTGCAACGTCACCACGAACAGCGCTGGCGCGACGTGGCTGATGTGCTGGAAGAGTTGACCACGACGTGGTATTTCGGTGCCGCAATGATCGTGCTGTGGCTGCTGTCGCGTGTGCTGCAAAACAACGTCTTGCTGGCACTGGCGGGGCTGGTAATCCTTGCCGGACCCGCCGTGGTCTCGCTGCTGGCGAAAGACAAAAAGCTACATCACCTTGCGTCTAAACATCGCATACGCCGCTGAGCCGGTCGTGGCCGCTATCACCAACAGCGGCCACAAGCTTCCCCAGACAATCTTCATACTCGCATCTTTCAGGTAAATTTGTTTCGTGATGTCCGTAAAATGGCGGATCGGGTTTATCCACGTCAGATTCTGCAACCAGACCGGCATGTTTTCGACCGGTGAGACGTAGCCCGAGAGTAAAATCGCCGGCATCATAAACACAAACACGCCGATAAACGCCTGCTGCTGGGTGGCGCACAGTGACGAAATCAGCAGACCAAAGCCAACCAGCGACAGCCCGTAAATCACCATTGTGAAATAGAACAGCCCCAATGAACCGGCAAACGGAATGTGATAAGCCCAGATACCGATCGCCAGCACAATGGTGGCCTGAAAAGTAGCCACAATTAGCGCGGGCACCGCTTTACCGATAAAAATCTGCCAGGTGGTCAGCGGGGAAACCAGCAGTTGATCCAGTGTGCCTTGCTCACGCTCGCGGGCAACCGAGAGCGAGGTGACGATCATTACGCCGATGGTGGTGATCATGGCGATCAGCGACGGAACCACAAACCATTTGTAATCCAGATTCGGGTTGTACCAGTTACGCACTACCAGCTCACTGTTGTTCGGTTTCGGCTTGCCGTCCATCAGCTCCTGCTGATACTCCTTAACGATTTGCTGCAGGTAATTCGCGGCAATTTGCGCGCTGTTTGAGTTGCGCCCGTCGAGGATAATCTGCATGGGTGCCTGCTGGAAGGTATCCAGATTACGCGAAAAGTTAGCCGGGAAACGCACCAACAGCAGGGCTTTTTGCGTGTCGATGGTGGGCTGGATCTCCTGCGGGCTTTTCAGCAGCAGAACATGCGTAAAGGCGCTGGCGCGGGCGAAGCGCTGGGTAAGCTCAACCGAATGTTTACCGTTGTCTTCGTTATAGATAGCGATAGTGGCGTTGGTGACTTCCAGCGTTGCCGCGAACGGGAACAGGATAACCTGAATCAGCACCGGTAAAATCAGAATGGCTCGCGTCTGCGGTTCGCGTAATAGCGATTGCAGCTCTTTGCGAATTAATGTCCATAAGCGATGAAACATGCCCGTCCTCTCAGTCCAGTTTGTAGGCCTGATAAGCAAAGCGCATCAGGCATAATGCCGGATGGCGACGTGAACGCCTTATCCGGCCTACGGCTACAATTATCCATACACATATTTAATCCAGCCGACGTTTGGTTTTAAGCCACGTCAGGCCAATAAACATCACCGCCGAAGCGATTAAAAACAGCACGTTGATAATCAGCACCACCGGAATATTTCCCGCCAGGAACAGGCTTTGCAGGGTACTGACGAAATAACGCGCCGGAATAATGTAGGTTACCGCCCGGATAATCGCGGGCATGCTGTCTATCTGGAAGATAAAACCCGACAGCATAATAGAGGGCAGGAAGGCGGCGTTCAGCGCGACCTGCGCGGCGTTAAACTGGTTGCGGGTGATGGTGGAAATAAGCAACCCCATACCCAGCGTACTGAGCAGAAACAGGCTGGTAATGAAAAACAGGATCAGCAACGAGCCACGGTAGGGCACGCCAAGAATAAACACCGACACCAGCATACACAGCAGCATCGCCAGCATGCCCAGAAAGTAATACGGGATCAGTTTGCACAGCAGCAGCTCGACGCGGGTGACTTCGGTAGACAGCAGCGCTTCCATGGTGCCGCGCTCCCATTCGCGCGCCACCACTAATGAGGTGAGGATGGCGCCAATGACCGTCATGATGATGGTGACCGCCCCGGGAATAATAAAGTGCTGGCTGATGGCCGCCGGGTTAAACCAGTAACGGGTCTGCACGTCGATCAATGGTTTGAACGATTCCCCACGATCTTCTGCCCGCTGTTGCTGCCAGATTTGCCAGATGCCTTCGACATAACCCTGCACAAAGTTGGCGGTATTGGGTTCGCTGCCGTCGGTGATCACCTGGATCGGTGCCACGTCATTGGGTCGTGCCATCTGCTGGGCAAAATCCACCGGGATCACCACCAGCCCGCGAATGCGCCCGGCCTGCATTTTCTCAATCAGTTCCTGGCGATTATCGCTGATGGTGGCGTCAATATACGGCGAACCGGTCATGGTATGGGTAAAATCCAGCGCCTCTTCACTCTGCTGTTCAAGCAAAATCCCTACCCGCAGCTTGCTGGAGTCGAGGTTGATCCCGTAGCCGAAGATAAACAGCAGTAGCAGCGGGATCACCACCGCAATCAGCCAACTGCTGGGATCGCGGACGATCTGGCGCGTCTCTTTCACGCAAAGCGCACGTACGCGACGCCAGGAGAGAGCGGAGTTACTCATGCGTATGCTCCTTATCCCAGTCATTGATTAGCGTGATGAACGCCTGTTCCATGGTCGGGTCCGGCGTGTCGCTGTCGGCAGCCTGAGCCTTCAGGTCGTCTGGCGTACCGCTGGCAATCAGCTTGCCGCGATATACCAACCCGATGCGATCGCAGTATTCCGCCTCATCCATAAAGTGGGTGGTCACCATCACCGTGACGCCTTTTTCCACCATGCTGTTGATATGCAACCAGAACTCGCGGCGGGTAAGAGGATCGACCCCGGAAGTGGGTTCATCAAGGAACAGAATGTCGGGTTCATGCATCAGCGAGCAGGCCAGCGCCAGACGCTGCTTAAAGCCCAGCGGCAGTTCGTCGGTGGCGTGGGAGGCGATACTTTTCAGGCCAAATGCCTCGCTCATACGATCGATTTTCTCTTTCTGCGCCCGACCGCGCAGGCCGTAGACGCCGGAGAAAAAGCGGAGATTCTGTTCAACCGTCAGGTTACCGTACAGGGAGAATTTCTGCGCCATATAGCCCAGATGCTGACGCGCTTTGCCGGAGCTGACTTTCAGGTCCATATCCAGCACCAGCGCTTTGCCGGAAGTGGGGACCAGCAGGCCGCACATCATTTTAAAGGTGGTGGATTTGCCAGCGCCATTAGGGCCTAACAGACCAAAAATCTCGCCGCGCTGCACGGCAAAGTCTACGTGGTCGGTAGCGGCAAAATCGCCAAATTTCTTGGTCAACGCTTTGGCTTCGATCACCGTTTCACCAGGCGTGCCTTCCACGGTATGCAGGATAGCGCCCAGCGGGGACTCCGATGTTCCGGCTCCGCCGAGTAAATCGATAAAAGCATCTTCGAAGCGGGGGGCTGTTTCGTTGATGGTTATCTCCGGCATGCCGTCAGCGTTTTGGATCTGCTGAGCAGTAGCCTCTTTTTTCAGGATTAAACGGACGGATTTACCCTGAATCATTCCGTCGCTGACCAGCGGCAGTTTTAACGCGCGTTGCAGCAGTCGGCGGTTGTTTTCCTGTGGACTGCTCATCAGGAAGCTGCGACCCGCCATGGTTTGCGTAAGCTGAGTAGGATCGCCCTGGTATAACAGCTCACCTTCGTTCATCAGCAGCACATCACGGCATTGCTCTGCTTCATCCAGATACGACGTACTCCAGAGGATCAGCATGCCGTCCCCGGCCAGCTCGTGGACCATTTGCCACAGTTCGCGACGGGAAATAGGGTCGACACCCACGCCTGGCTCATCCAGCAGCAACACTTTGGGTTCGCCAACCAGCGTACAGGCAAGCCCGAGCTTCTGCTTCATGCCGCCAGAAAGCTTGCCAGCCAGTCGTCCGGTAAATGGTCCCAGCGAGGTGAATTCCAGGAGCCGGGCAAAGGTTTTTTCTCGCGCTTCACCGGTGACGCTGCGTAAGTCGGCATAGAGATTGAGGTTCTCCATGACGGTTAAATCTTCGTACAGACCAAATTTCTGCGGCATATAGCCGAGCACCGCATGCAGCGCGCTGTCGTCTTTGATGGGGTCAAAACCAATCACCGCAGCACTTCCGGCATCAGGTTTTAATAATCCCGCCAGCATTCGCATCAGCGTGGTTTTGCCCGCGCCGTCAGGCCCGACAAGTCCGGTCACGTAGCCCGCATGAACGGTACAGTCGAGCGGGGCGACGGCCGGCTTTTCCATTCCGGCAAAGTTTTTCGTCAGCCCTTTTAGCGTAATGACGGCGTCATTCATGCCGTGCCTCATCGCCAAACTTAATCGTTACCGGCATTCCCTGGCGCAGCGAATCGTCCGCGTCGGTGACGACAATTCGCAGGCGATAAACCAGGTCGGTACGCAGGTCAGGAGTCTCGACCGTTTTCGGGGTAAATTCGGCGGTAGGAGAAACGAAGCCGATTTTGCCGTGATACGGTTTGTCCGGTCGGCCATCGGTATAGAGCAGGATCTCACGTCCTGGCTGCGCCTGGCTCAGATTTCGTTCGTCAACGTAAGCACGAACCCAAACCGGACGCGTGAGCGACAGCGTCAGTACTGTGCCCCCTTCGTTCAGCATGCTGCCGGGTTCAACCGCACGGGTGAGAAGCGTGCCGTCAGACGGCGAGGTCAGCGTGGTGTCATGCAAATTAAGCTCTGCCTGTGCCAGCTCGGCCTGAGCTTGTTCGAGCGTGGCTTTCGCCTGCTCGATGTCCTGCACACGATTACCGCTGCGATATTGCGTGAGTTTATCCTGTGCGGATTTAAGCGAAGCTAACGCCTGATCGCGAGATGAACGGGCGTTTTCCAGATCGTTGGCAGAAATGGTGCGGCTTTTCCACAATCCGACCTGCCGATTGTAAAAGTTCTGCGCGTAATCATAGGCGGCCTGCGCCTGTTTGACTGCTGCCGCGGTTTGCGCGATCTCTTCTTCGCGATACCCTGCCAGCATCAGATCGTATTGTGCCTGTGCGGCGGCAACGTTGGCTTTTGCCTGCATCAATGCGTTTTCATACGGTGCGCGGTCCAGTTCACCCAGCACCTGACCGGCGGTAATGGCATCGCCTTCGTCAACCGCCAGCGAGGCCAGCCTGCCGCCGACGCGAAAACTCAGGTTGACGCTACGGATATCGACATTGCCGTACAGTGTTAAACCATTATCTTGCCGACTTTGATACCACCACGTTCCACCGGCAATCACGGCAACGAGGGCCGCGATAACCAGCCCGAGAACGACAGGTTTTTTCATGACTCCAGACTCCTTTGCGTTAAACCTTGCAGAATAAGATCGATGTGACAGGTGATCGTTTGGTCAATCAGCGCGGTTTTATCCTCATCAAATTGTGACCAGCCCGTACGTAACAGAATGGTTTCTTTCCCCAGACGAAAAGCCAGCACCTCGCCGAGAATGGCGTGGGTGTGCAGAATCATTTGGGTATCATTGGCATCGCCGCCCGTATAGGCGGCAATCAGGCGCGTCAGATGTGTATGCAGCGGATTGATAACCTGGTCGTGCACCAGTTGATAAGCCGCGGTGGGGGAAAGCTGTTCACGCGAGATAAATTTGCTCAGGTTAACGGTGTCGTCCTGAGTTAACAGCATGATCATATTTTTGCAGGCGCGCAGGATCAGTTCGCGCATCGCGCCACGGTCCGGCTCTGGTTGGGCGAATAAACGCTCGGCCTCTTCAGCGTGCGGGCGAAACTGTGCACCGATAAAATCCGCAATCCACTGGGCGCAGGCGAGATATAAATCCTCTTTTGAGCCAAAATAGTAGGTGATAGCCGCAATGTTTTGCCCGGCCTGTGCAGCTATATCGCGCGTCGTGGCGTGCAGACCATACTCGCCGAATTGCGCCAATGCGGCGGCAATGAGCTGGTTCTTCGCCTGTTCACCTTTGGTTGTCATGGTGGGTGTATTCATGGCACGACTCTGATCTTAATCAATCGATTGATTAAGATTATGACTGATGTGTAGCCTTGTCCAGTCCGGAGCGTTATTTTCCAGTGAAGGGATAATTTATGCGGCACATCACAAAAACTGCTACACTCCGCCCCTTCATGACATTGTGGTTTTTGTCATCTCTATTGTATGTATCTCCCTGAAAACGACACCGGTAACGGTCAGGGCGGTTCGGAGTTGTTATGTCTTTTAATTCCCTTGGTTTAAACCCTGAAATTTTACGTGCCGTTGCCGAGCAGGGTTACCGTGAACCTACCCCTATTCAGCAGCAGGCTATTCCTGCCGTGCTGGAAGGCCGCGATCTGATGGCCAGCGCCCAGACCGGTACGGGGAAAACGGCAGGATTTACCTTGCCGCTGTTGCAGCACCTGATCACCAATCAGCCGCATGGTAAAAGCCGTCGTCCGGTTCGTGCGCTGATCCTCACGCCAACCCGCGAACTGGCGGCCCAGATTGGCGAAAACGTCCGTGATTACAGTAAGTATCTGAATATTCGCTCGCTGGTGGTCTTCGGTGGCGTCAGTATTAACCCGCAGATGATGAAGCTGCGTGGCGGCGTAGATGTGCTGATCGCCACTCCGGGTCGTTTGCTCGATCTGGAACACCAGAATGCGGTGAAACTGGATCAGGTTGAGATCCTGGTACTGGATGAAGCTGACCGCATGCTGGATATGGGCTTTATTCACGATATTCGTCGCGTTCTGGCAAAACTGCCGGCAAAACGTCAGAACCTGCTGTTCTCGGCAACGTTCTCTGATGACATTAAATCGCTGGCCGAAAAACTGTTGCACAACCCGCTGGAAATTGAAGTGGCGCGTCGTAATACCGCGTCAGAGCAGGTTACTCAGCACGTTCATTTCGTTGATAAAAAACGTAAACGTGAACTGCTGTCGCAGATGATTGGTCAGGGCAACTGGCAGCAGGTGCTGGTGTTTACCCGTACCAAACATGGCGCGAACCATCTGGCAGAGCAGCTGAATAAAGACGGCATCCGCAGTGCGGCTATCCACGGTAATAAATCTCAGGGTGCGCGTACGCGTGCGCTGGCTGATTTTAAATCCGGTGATATTCGCGTGCTGGTAGCGACCGATATTGCCGCGCGTGGTCTGGACATTGAAGAGTTACCGCACGTGGTGAACTACGAGCTGCCAAATGTCCCGGAAGACTACGTGCACCGCATTGGTCGTACCGGTCGTGCGGCCGCTACCGGCGAAGCGTTGTCTCTGGTGTGCGTCGATGAACACAAGCTGTTGCGTGATATCGAGAAGTTGCTGAAAAAAGAGATCCCGCGTATTGCAACGCCAGGCTACGAGCCAGATCCGTCCATTAAAGCTGAGCCGATCCAGAACGGTCGTCAGCAGCGTGGCGGCGGCGGTGGTCGTGGGCAGGGCGGAGCAGGGCGTGGCCAGCAGCCGCGTCGTCAGGATGGCGGTGCGCCAAAAGCGAAACCGCGTAGCGGAGAAGGCAAACCGGTAGGCGATAAGCCTCGTCCACCGCGCCGTCCGCGCAAACCGTCTGCAGCACAGTAATTCACCTTGCTGTATGGCAGTATAAACACGCTATCCGGCCTACACACTGTGTAGACCGGATAGGTCAATCACTCCCCCGAACTTTGTGATTTCAGCACGATTGAGCAGGTATATCGTCCTGCCGGGTGAATCGAAATCGTCGTCTCAAATACTTTCCCGTCCCTGTCCAGATAACGACGCACGATTCTCATCGCTGGCGAATCAGGTGCTACATTGAGAATCTTTGCCACCTTTTTGGGCACGCCGACAGCCGTAATGGTCTGATGCACCTCATGGCTTTTAATACCGTAATGCGTTTCGATCAAATCGCTGATTAACGAGTGTGGGTCGTCACGGATGTACGTACGCAGTTTGGCGTAATCCGTGCTGGCATAACTGTCCGTCCAGCAGATTGGCGCGTCGGGGTTTTGCGCATCTTCGCGAGTGCTGGCAATGTGCAGCCAACGGGAACCGGGCGGGCAGCCAATCATCTGGGACAACTCTATGTCCGCCACAATCTCATCGATTTTCTTGATGACGCGCAGATTGTTTTTGGCCAGCAGCAACAGATCCTCAAGATGCGATAGCGGGTGATTGACGCCGTTAGCCTTAGGTTCGCAAACGCGGGTTCCCGCGCCTTTACGCCGTGATATCAGACCTTGCTCTGTTAATTCCCTTAACGCCTCACGCATGGTGTGGCGGCTGACCTGCCATGTTTCGCACAGTTCCATTTCCGTAGGAAACAGCGAACCGGGGGCAAAAGTTCCCACCGCAATTTGCTGCGCCAGTTCACGTGCTATTCGCTTGTACAGAGATTCTTTCATCGCAGTTTCATCAAAATATTAGTGATCTTTATCACGAAAATTTGTACGGACTATTCCCTACATTTCTTATGAATACTATAAATGTCCGTACATTCAAATGTACGGACATTTGTTTATGTCTGGACATTGTGGCGGCATTTGAATATCCAACAAACTGCCGTAAACACGCATCTTATCATTATCAGATTTTCCAGGGGGATTTATGGCTTCGAATGTACTTGATTCTGTTCTGTTCAGGGATTCTTTCGGCACACCGGCGATGCGCGCGGTGTTTGACGATCGCGAGCTGGTACGCAAATACGTGGAAGTGGAAGTGGCATTAGCCAAAGCCCAGGCACGCTGCGGTGTGATACCCGAGGCTGCGGCGCAGGAAATCGCAGAAAAATGTAATGCTGACACGCTCGATTTTGATTTATTGCGCCATGAAACCGAAATTGTGGGTTATCCGATCCTACCGCTGGTGCACCAGATTTCTAAACAGGCAGGCGAGTCCGGAGGTTATGTGCACTGGGGGGCCACCACTCAGGACATTATGGACACCGCAGTGGTTCTGCAAATTCGTGATGCTTTTGCGCTCATTGAGTCCGATATGGACAAACTCCGCGCCACGCTGGCCGATCTTTCACGCCGCTACCGTGATACGCCGATGGCCGGGCGAACCCATTTACAACAGGCTTTGCCCGTGACCTTTGGCTACAAAACTGCCATCTGGCTGGATATGTTTGAACGCCACGCGGAACGTCTTACCCAGGCGCGTCCTCGTGTATTGGTCGGCGAATTTGCGGGGGCAGCCGGTACGCTGGCATCACTGGGGGATAAAGGCCTCGCGGTACAAAAAGCGATGATGGAAGAGCTTGGGCTAAATGTCCCAACATCCACCTGGCACGTCGCGCGTGATGGTTTTGCCGAAGCGGTGAACCTGTTAGCGGTGATTACCGGGTCGCTGGGCAAGATTGCCTACGACGTAATGCTGCTGGCTGCAAACGAGTTTGGCGAACTGTATGAGCCGTTTGTTAAAGGGCGTGGCGCCAGCAGTACCATGCCGCAGAAACGCAACCCTATTTCCAGCGAGCTGATGCTGGCCTGCGCCAAAGGTGTTCGCCAACAGGCAGGGTTGATGCTTGATGCGATGGTGCAAGATCTGGAGCGCGCAACCGGGCCGTGGCATGCCGAATGGATTGCTATCCCGGAAAGTTTCGTTCTCAGCGCGGGGGCATTGCATCAGGCCAACTTTATGCTGGCGGGGCTGGTGGTCGATGAAGAGGCGATGAAACGTAACCTCGGCATGACTAACGGATTGATTGTGGCTGAAGCGGTCATGATGGGGTTGGCTCCGTATATTGGTCGTCAGGATGCACATGACGTGGTGTATGACGCCTGTCGTATCGTCAACGAACAAGGTGGACGATTGGCTGATGTGCTGAATGCGATGCCATCTGTCTCTGAACGACTGGACCCACAGTTGATTGAAAAACTGACCGACCCGGCAAATTACCTTGGAATGGCACCGGCGATGGTGGATCAGGTATTAGCAAGATACATGTCGCGGAAATGAATGCTCTCGGGCTAACGGAATAAGGATATTTTTATGTCAACGAATTCTGTCACGGGAAAATCCATTCTGTCGTTCCTGATACCGCTGGCGATAGGCGCGATCATTTGGTTTTATCCTGTTCCTGATGGTCTAACGCCTCAGGCCTGGCATATGTTCGCGATATTTGCCGCGACCATTGCCGCCATTCTCACTCAGCCGCTCCCTTCGGGGGCGGTGATGTTGATTGCACTTTGCGTGGTTATTTTCACCAAAACGTTACCAGAGGCAAAGGCGCTGTCAGGGTTTGCGTCCGGTACGGTATGGCTCATTTTCTGCGCCTACGTCTTGTCTCTGGGGTTTGTGACGTCAGGACTGGGGAAACGTATTGCGTATAAAATGTTATCGCTCTTTGGCGGCAGCAGCCTGGGTATTGCTTACTCACTGGGGGTTTCCGATCTGATTATGGCCCCGGCAATGCCGTCAGTAACTGCGCGGTCCGGGGGCATAATTTTTCCCATCACGCGTTCCATCAATGATGTGTTGGGCTCCGCTCCAGGGGTAACGGGCAAACGTATTGGCGATTTCTTAACCATGGTGTGCTTCCAGTTTACGCCGATTACCGGGGCGATATTTCTCACCGGGATGGCGGCGAATCCGCTGGTAGCGAGCCTGGCGAAATCGTCATTGGGTATGGAGATAACCTGGGGCGGATGGTTTATTTCCGCAGTAGTCCCTGCGATGGTTTGTTTCTGTCTGATGCCGCTACTGGTCTATAAATTATTGGATCCTGAGCTTAAGCGTACGCCAGAGGCAAAAGCGATGGGTAAGCAGGCGCTCGGTGAGCTCGGTTCGATGAGCAGCAACGAGAAAAAGGTCGCGTTTGGTTTTGTGCTGGCGCTGGTTGGCTGGGGCACCAGTTTGATTACTGGATTGTCTGCCACATCTGTCGGGCTGGGGCTGGCTGCTTATCTGTTTGCTTCGGGTGCTGTTAGCTGGAAAAGTTTGCTTAATGACCATGCAGCCTGGGATACGGTTATCTGGTTTAGCGTCATTATTAGCCTTGCGACCGGACTTGCCGATCTGGGTTTTATTAAATGGATGACAATAAAGTTAGGCAGCGGTATTCAAGGGTTTGGTGCGATTGAGTCCTTTATTGTGCTGGGGATCCTTTACATTTACGTCCACTATCTCTTTGCTACGGCTACCGGGCACGTAGCTGCGCTGTATGCTCCTTTCGCGGCCACGGCGATAGCTGCGGGTGCACCGCCGATGATGGTTGCTATTTGCTTCGGTATCTTTAGTAATCTGATGTGGGGGAATACCGAGTATGGTGGCGGACCTGGTCCTATTTATTTTGCCCAGGGCTATTTTGAACGACCGCGTTTTTACAAAATTAACCTCTGTGTGGTAACGGCAAATGTGATTATCATTTTTGCAGTGGGCATGCTGTGGTGGAAGCTGCTGGGATACTATTAACCGACACGTTTATTCGGCCTGCAATGTACCTGACTGTAGGCCGGATAAGGTGTAAGCCGCCATCCGGTAATTTAAGCCAGAGCTGCGAAGCGCTTTCCAGAATGGGGGAAAAAGGTACATCCAACGCCTGAAATGTGCCACAATAGTGGCTGTTTATACAGTATTTCAGGTTTTCTCATGGCACTTACGGCTGCGCTAAAAGCGCAAATCGCCGCCTGGTACAAGGCGCTTCAGGAACAGATCCCCGACTTTATCCCCCGTGCGCCGCAGCGGCAGATGATTGCTGACGTCGCGAAAACGCTCTCCGGGGAAGAAGGGCGACATCTGGCGATTGAAGCACCGACCGGGGTGGGGAAAACCCTGTCGTATCTGATCCCCGGTATTGCCATCGCGCGTGAAGAACAAAAAACGCTGGTGGTCAGTACCGCCAACGTCGCTTTGCAGGACCAGATCTACAGCAAAGATTTACCGCTGCTGCGCAAAATTATCCCCGACCTGCGTTTTACCGCTGCGTTTGGTCGCGGACGCTATGTCTGCCCGCGTAACTTAGCGGCGCTGGCCAGCACTGAACCCAATCAGCAGGATCTGCTGGCTTTTCTCGACGATGACCTGACGCCCAACAACCAGGAAGAACAAAAGCGCTGTGCCAGGCTAAAAGGCGATCTCGACAGCTACAAGTGGGACGGGCTGCGCGATCACACCGATATCGCTATCGACGACGGACTCTGGCAGCGTCTGAGCACCGATAAAGCCAGCTGTCTGAATCGCAACTGTCACTACTATCGTGAATGCCCTTTTTTTGTCGCCCGCCGGGAGATTCAGGAAGCTGAAGTGGTCGTGGCTAATCATGCGCTGGTAATGGCGGCCATGGAAAGCGAAGCCGTTTTGCCGGAGCCGAAAAATCTACTGCTGGTACTTGATGAAGGCCACCATTTGCCGGATGTCGCGCGCGATGCGCTGGAGATGAGCGCAGAAATCAGCGCCCCCTGGTATCGACTGCAGTTGGATCTATTTTGCAAATTAGTGGCTACCTGCCTGGAGCAGTTTCGCCCGAAGACCACGCCGCCACTGGCAAATGCCGAGCGTCTGAACGGTCACTGTGAGGAGCTGTATGAGCTGATTTCATCGCTCAATAACATTCTTAATCTGTATATGCCCGCTACCCAGGAGGCAGAACACCGCTTCGCGATGGGCGAATTGCCTACGGAAGTGATGGAGATTTGTCAGCGTCTGGCAAAGCTAACAGAAATGCTGCGCGGTCTGGCGGAACTGTTCCTCAACGATCTCAGCGAAAAAACCGGCACTCACGATATCGTGCGTCTGCATCGGGTTATTTTGCAGATGAACCGGGCGCTTGGCATGTTTGAGGCGCAAAGCAAACTGTGGCGGCTAGCATCGCTCGCGCAGTCGTCAGGTGCACCGGTAAGTAAATGGGCGACGCGCGAGGTGCGTGACGGGCAGATCCACGTCTGGTTCCACTGCGTGGGGATTCGTGTGAGCGATCAGCTAGAACGACTGCTGTGGCGTAGCGTCCCGCATATTATTGTCACTTCCGCAACGCTGCGCTCGCTCAACAGCTTCTCGCGTTTGCAGGAGATGAGCGGTCTGAAGGAAAAAGCAGGAGACCGGTTTGTCGCGCTGGATTCACCGTTTAATCACGTTGAACAGGGCAAAATCGTCATTCCGCAAATGCGCTATGAACCGTTAATTGATAACGAAGAGCAGCATATCGCGGAAATGGCCGCCTATTTTCGTGAACAGCTGGAGAGTAAAAAGCATCAGGGCATGCTGGTACTCTTTGCCAGCGGTCGGGCGATGCAGCGTTTTCTTGAGCACGTTACCGATTTGCGCCTGCTGTTGTTGGTGCAGGGCGATCAGCCGCGCTACCGTCTGGTGGAGTTGCACCGCAAACGGGTGACCAACGGCGAGCGCAGCGTGCTGGTTGGGCTGCAATCTTTTGCTGAAGGTCTGGACTTGAAAGGCGATCTGCTGACTCAGGTGCATATTCACAAAATTGCTTTTCCGCCTATCGACAGTCCGGTGGTGATCACCGAGGGCGAGTGGTTGAAAAGCCTGAACCGCTACCCCTTCGAGGTGCAGAGCCTGCCTGCGGCGTCGTTCAATTTGATCCAGCAGGTTGGGCGACTCATCCGTAGCCATGGCTGCTGGGGAGAAGTGGTTATTTATGACAAGCGTTTATTGACCAAAAGCTATGGCAAGCGTTTACTGAACGCGTTACCCATATTTCCGATAGAGCAACCTGCTGTGCCAGACGTTATAGTAAAACCAAAAGAAAAAGCGAAACCCACGCGCCGCCGTCGGCGTTAACGATGCGAGCAACAGGCAAGGAGTTATCGATGGATTACCGCAAAATCATTAAAGAGATTGGGCGAGGAAAAAATCACGCGCGTGACCTGGACAAGGATACCGCTCGCGGACTGTATACCCATATGATGAACGGCGACGTACCTGACCTCGAGATGGGCGGGGTACTGATTGCGCTACGTATCAAGGGCGAAGGTGAAGCGGAGATGCTGGGCTTTTACGAAGCGATGCAAAACCACACCATTCGCCTGACTCCGCCGGTAGCCAAACCCATGCCGATTGTCATTCCCAGCTACAATGGTGCGCGCAAGCAGGCGAATTTGACTCCGCTGCTGGCGATTTTATTGCATAAACTTGGCTTCCCGGTGGTGGTGCACGGCGTCAGCGAGGATCCGACCCGCGTGCTGACTGAAACCATTTTCGAACTGATGGGAATTACGCCAACGCTGCATGCCGGGCAGGCGCAGGCAAAGCTGGATGGTCATGAGCCGGTGTTTATTCCGGTGAGCACGCTTTGCCCTCCGCTGGAGAAACAGCTGGCGATGCGCTGGCGCATGGGTGTGCGTAACAGTGCGCACACGCTGGCTAAATTAGCCACGCCGTTTGCTGAAGATGCCGCGCTGCGTCTTTCCAGCGTGTCCCACCCGGAATACGTTTCGCGCGTGGCGAAGTTCTTCGGCGATATCGGTGGGCGCGGCCTGTTGATGCATGGTACCGAGGGCGAAGTGTATGCCAACCCGCAGCGCTGCCCGCAGATAAGCCTGATCGATTCATCCGGTGTGCGAGTGCTACAAGACCGACAGAGCGAGATGCCTGACGAGCCGGTACCGCTACCGGTAGCAAAAGACCCGGAAACCACCGCGCGCTGGATTGAGCGTTGTCTGGTTGGCAGCGAGCCTGTTCCGGCATCGTTGAAAATCCAGATGGCCTGCTGCCTGGTGGCAACCGGTGAGTCCGCCTCACTGGCTGAAGGACTTGCCCGCGTCGAGCAAAGTTTCTAAACCATTTGTTATCCCGACGGGCCTGTTGCCTGGCCTGTCGGTTCTCTCTTTTCGGCAATGTGAAATTTCTGCACGTTTATTGACCCCCAGCGCACCGTGGCGCAGCATAGTTTGTTGAAAAATAAGAAACACAACAAACACGCGACACAAAGGAGATAACAATGAACAGTGGACATCGCTTCCATGTGCCAACGCTGCACGCCTTTATCCAGGCCGTTTTTCATCAGATGGGAAGCAATGATCAGGAGGCGCGGCTGGTGGCCGACCATCTGATAGCCTCTAACCTCGCCGGTCACGACTCCCATGGCATCGGTATGATCCCAAGCTATATTCGCTCATTCTCGCAGGGGCATCTGCAGATCAACCGTCATGCCAAAGTGGTAAAAGATGCGGGGGCGGTGATTACGCTTGACGGCGACTGTGCGTTTGGTCAGGTGGCGGCGCACGAGGCAATCACGCTTGGAATCGAAAAGGCGCGTCAGTACGGAATCGCCGCTGTGGCATTACATAATTCGCACCATATCGGCCGTATTGGCTACTGGGCGGAGCAATGTGCGGCAGCAGGTTTTGTCTCGGTGCATTTTGTGAATGTGGTGGGGATCCCGATGGTCGCACCGTTTCATGGCCGCGATAGCCGTTTTGGCACCAATCCCTTCTGCGTCGTATTCCCGCGTAAAGATACCTTCCCACTGTTGCTGGACTATGCAACCAGCGCCATCGCGTTTGGCAAAACCCGTGTGGCATGGCATAAGGGCGAGCCGGTGGCTCCAGGATGCCTGATTGATGTGGAGGGTGTGCCCACTACCGATCCTGCGGTAATGCAGGTTTCTCCGCTGGGGTCGTTGCTGACCTTTGCCGAGCACAAGGGGTATGCGCTGGCGGCGATGTGCGAAATTATGGGCGGTGCGCTTTCTGGCGGTAAAACCACACATGAAGAGAGCCTGCAGACCAGCGCGGACGCCATCATTAACTGTATGACCACCATCATTATGAATCCACAACTGTTCGGCGCGCCGGACTGCGACAACCAGGTCGCGGCATTTGCTGAGTGGGTGAAAGCGTCCCCGCATGCTGAAGATGCCCCGATCCTGTTGCCTGGGGAGTGGGAGGTGAATACTCGCGAGGAACGGCTGGAACACGGTATTCCGCTGGATGCCGGAAGCTGGCAAGCGATTTGTGAGGCGGCACTGCAAATTGGGATGCCAGACACCGTGTTGCAGGAATTCTGTCAACGGCTGGAAAAATAGGCAAAAAAAAGCCCGTCCAGTGGCGGACGGGCAAACAAAGGGTAACAAACAGGGTCAATGAGGGTTGGAGCATTGGGTCGTACAGGTAATCTTTCGGTTATTTATAGATAACCGCGGTGCCGCTCATTTTGTCTTTGCCGATAGCGGAAGTGATGCTGTAGCCAGTTGCGCCAGCTGCATTCGCTTTCTCAGCCAGTTTGGCTTCCAGGCCGTCCAGCGTAGTAGCGCCGTCAGCAGATACCACACCAATTTTGTTCATGTTTTGCGCCTGAGTAGAGGAAACCGGCTCGGCAGCGAAAACGCCAAATGACAGGGTAGACAGGGCGATGGCAGCAACAGCAAATTTGATATTTTTCATGATTAATCTCTCGCAGGGTTGTTCTGTTAGTCAGTGTTCTTTAAGAAGACGTTGTTCCGTCGATGTGATAAGTATCACGTTTTTTTTGGTGAGAGAAAATCGAATAGAATTGACCACATCAATCAAATAAATTGAATGACAAATAACTTATTGAATATTAATAAATTCGAGTAAGGGATTTACAGTTCTTGTCATTGCGCTTTACAGAGAAGGCGACAACGGCACATTTTGCTACACAGGGTGCAAAAAATCGTGCTCGTAAAGGAAATCGTATGCGCTGAAACTTTTGGTAAAGATAAGTCAACGTAGCTGGCTGTCTTTCGAACCTCTGCGATTATATCCTGAAAATGCTGAGCTATGTGAATCTTTATCCTGTTGGCAGGCGATGCACAAGCGTACCCCTGGCACGGCCTCACGTCTGGCCTGAGGGATAGGATTGCCGCATTCTTCGCATTCATACAGACTTTCCCCTGTCGGTAACTCACCGCGAGCGCGGGCAACAGCATCTTCAATAGTATTGTTGATCTGTTCGTTAACCGCGTCGTCATTTGCCCATCCGGATGCCATGTGTACCTCCTGCTGATGTCTACAGACTAAGTATAGCGAAGGTGATGATTGAAAAACGACCACGCGCCAGCAGTATCAGATTTCAGACCATTCACGCAGCAGGTTATGGTAGAGATTGAGTAATGACAGGATCTCGCTGCTCTCCCCATGGCGAGCTTTCAGGGATTGAATGTTTTTATCCAGTTCAAAAAGCATGGCGCGATTTTTGTCGTCACGGACCATCGACTGTATCCACATAAAAGACGCTACACGAACGCCATGGGTCACTGGCGTGACGCAATGTAGGCTGCTGGAAGGGTAAAGCACCAGATCGCCTGCCGGAAGCTTCACCGCATGCTGGCCGTAAGTATCATTGACCAGCAGTTCTCCCCCTTCATAATCATTCGGGTTACTCAGGAATAAAGTTGCGGAAAGGTCCGTGCGCATCCAGCCGTTTTGCGGATGGCTACGCACCGCACCGTCGACGTGAAAACCGTAGGTCTCGTTGTCCTGGTAGCGATTAAACAGCGGTGTGGAGAGCGTTTTTGGTAGTGCTGCGGCGAAGAAAAGCGCGCTGTTACTTACCGCAGTCTGTACCGCCTGTTGTAAAACGCCGTAGCGTTCACTTTGCGTATTCACCTGCTGGTTGTTTTTTACCTGCGCCCCCTGAGCGCCGGTGGTTGCGCGGCCATCAACCCAGTCGGCAGCGTCCAGTTGTTCACGAAACCAGGCTACATCCTGCGCCGACAGAACGCCGGGAATGTGGTACATCATCAGTATTTCTCCTGAAAGTGGGGCTTACGCCCCACGCGATGGATTAGAAATGCATATTGGCGGTGAGCAGGAAAGTTCTTGGCTCGCCCGGATGATAACGGTATCCACTCTTGTTTATGGAGGATACATAATCGGTGTCGAACAGGTTATAGACGTTTAGCTGGAAATCGAGATTGTGATTCACGCGATAGCCCAGTTTGGCGTCAGCGACCCAGTAACCTTCAGTGTAGGATGGCGTACCCACTGCACCGTCGGAACCGCGATGCATACTACCCACGTAGCGAGCGCCTGCGCCAACGGAGATATCATTGGTAGCCTGATACTGGTTCCACAGCGTGAACGCATGTTCCGGTGTATATGGCAGGGAAGAGGAGCCATCCTGAGCAACGTTTTTACCGCTGTGGATGGTCGCGCGTTGCTGGGTGTAACCCCCAATAATCTGCCATGCGGGGGTGATGTTGCCTGCTACCGAGAGCTCGTAGCCTTCAACGCGTTTCTCTCCGTACTGGGAATAGGTACCGTCGTCGTTCTGCTCAACTTCATTCTCAATATCCGTGCGGAAAATCGCAGCGGTTAACAGCAGGCGCTTATCCAGCACCTCCCATTTGGTGCCGATCTCGCTGGTTTTCGCTTTCTGCGGTTTGAAATCGGTACGATTCGCACTGTTACCGCTGCCGCCCTGAGCAAGAGCAAAGTTGCTGCCGCCCGGCGGTTGCTGAGAAACGGCATAGTTGATGTACACGTTACCGTTATCGGTCAGGTGATACAGCGCGCCAGCTTTCCAGTTCACCAGATTGCCTGATTTGGCAGTATCCACAGTGGTGACCGGGGAACCTTTAGCCACGCCTGTCGGGCACGCGACTGCGCCGCGACCGGAAGCGCCGCATGCGGTGGCGCTGTCATATTCTGTGCGGTAATTGTCGAGGCGAATACCACCGTTCAGCTCGAATTCACGGGTAATTTGTAGCGTATCAAAAGCGTATACACCGAAGGTGTCTGTTTGCCCGTTAGCGTTGGCGCCGTTACGAGACAATCCGCCGATATTCACATTGCTGTCGGGGTGATAGATATTCACCGGTGGTGGGGTGATCGGCGCCACGCCATAGTTGGTTTGTGTTTCGCGCGTCAGCTCCACACCGGTGCTGATGTCGTGACCGATGGATCCCGTGTAGAACGTTGAGGTCAGGTTGGTCTGGTTGGTCAAGATCTTATTGCTGACATCCTTGGTATTTGCCAGGCGTGACCAGGTCCAGCTGTCGACGCTGCTGGTGGGTTGGGTGATGTTAGACGCGCCGCCCATCACCGCCGTCATCAGATAATCCTGTTTAATGCGCGACCAGCGGGTGGTGTTGCGAATAGTGGTGCTGTCGTTCAGGTCATGTTCAAAACGCATCGTCGCGGTATCGGTTGTCGAATCGTCATAATCCGAGTTGGTACCGTAGAAATTATGCGTATCCACTTTGCCTGAATGATTCAGTGCAGAAGTCCCCGCAGAAGGTGCGGAATATCCCGGCAGGCCAATGGTAGGGATGCCGCCATCCGGCGTGTTGTGCTGGGTGACATGTAGATAGTTCAGGTACAGTCGGTTCTCAGTCCCTAAGCCAAAAGCGAGAGAGGGGGCCACACCGTAACGTTCATTCTTAACATTATCGCGACCGGCATCATGCGTTTTTTCGCCCATCAGGTTTAAACGTGCGGCGGTGGTCTCGCCGATGACCTGGTTAATGTCCAGCGTACCACGGCGGAACCAGGCGCTACCGACGCTGGCCGATGCATCGATTCCTGAGTCGGTGCGTGGCTGTTTGCTGATCATATTGATAGAGCCAGTCGGTGCGCTACGTCCATAGTCGGTACCGGAAGGACCTTTGATTACTTCCACCTGTTCGGTATTGAAGGTGTCGCGCGTGACGCTGCCAATATCACGGATACCGTCGATATAAATACTGTTCGAGGTATCCGCACCACGCATGTAAACCGTGTCTCCGGTGCTGGAGTTACCATTCTCACCGGCGAAAAATGCGCCAACGCCCGGGACGTTTTTCAGCGCGTCGGTCAGATTTGTTGCGCCTTGATCCTTAATCACCTGCTCAGAAATCACCGTCATGGTGCGGGTTGTATCCGCCACCGGACGGGAGAATTTAGGGTCGGCAGACTGTGTTGGGGCGTACAGCGAAGGTTTGGCCGCTTCAACGACCAGAGTGTCTTCTTGTTTTTTATCCTGGTCGTCCGCAGCGACAGCCTGAGCTATAGGGGACAGGCCAATGCACAGACCGGCAAAAAAAGTCAGTGAGTGAAAGCTACTGGACGGCAAGTTGCGATTTTTATCCATGTTAATGAGTGACTTATTATTGTTTGAGTGGACGGTTTCACTCGCGCGAAGGGACATCTCTATGGATGTTATACCCTGCAGGCCTCGCGGAAATGAATATGTAATTGATAATGATTTTGATAAGCATTACTAATTAGTGCGACGTTTTAGCATTCATTAATTCAAAAATAAATACATTTATTTACATTGGATTCAAAATGCCAACATATTGATTACAAATTGAGCTGCAATGAAGTGAACCGCACGCAGAAAACTGCATTCGGGGTGAATGCAGTTGGGCTGAGAAGGGGGGTTACTTATAGATGGTTGCGGTACCGTACATCTGATTTTTGCCGCCCGCAGAATCAACGACAAAGCCTTTTGCCCCTTGCTCTTTCGCTTTCTCTGCCAGCTTGTCTTCGAGGTCGCTCAGGTTAGAGGCGCCGGTAGCGGATACTGTGCCGGAAGCTTGTAGCTGACCGGTAGCTGGGCTGGTGTATGGCTGTGCAGCAAAGGAGGCAAATGTCATGCCGGAAAGTACGGTAGCAGCAAGTAATGTGAGGCATTTCTTCATGGTGATATCCTCTGAAAAACAACAGGTGTGCCTGATAAGTTTAGGTCGTCAGCGGATGACATTTACCGCAAAAAATTGGTGATGAGCTGTCTGTTTTTTGAACAATTCGCAAAGCGTCAAACAGGTGTAAAAAATCAAATTTCCTTGTTGTGTGTGTTTACCGCGTGGCGTTATGCGGGTATCTTACGCCGCTGTTAAAAGGAGAATGCTATGTCCGCCCTGAAACCGGGATTACACCCACGCAACCGCCACAATGGCCGTTATGATCTTGCGACTTTATGCCAGGTTACGCCCGAGCTGACGCAATTTCTCACCCTCACGCCCGGCGGCGAGCAGAGTGTTGATTTCGCGAATCCGCAGGCAGTAAAGGCGCTCAATAAAGCACTACTGGCGCATTTTTATGCGGTGAAAAACTGGGATATTCCAGATGGTTTTTTGTGTCCGCCGGTGCCTGGTCGTGCTGACTACATACACCATTTGGCCGATCTGTTGAGTGAAACCAGCGGAACCATTCCGGCAAATGCGAGCGTGCTGGACGTGGGAGTTGGGGCAAACTGTATTTATCCACTGATCGGCGTGCATGAATATGGCTGGCGATTCACGGGTAGTGAAACCAGTAGCGAAGCGTTTAACAGCGCTCAGGCGATCGTCAACGCCAATCCGGGATTAACCCGCGCTATTCGTCTGCGTCGCCAGAAAGATGCAACGGCAATCTTCAACGGCATCATTCACAAAAATGAGCAGTATGAAGCCACATTATGTAACCCGCCATTCCATGATTCTGCGGCCTCAGCCCGTGCCGGAAGCGAGCGCAAACGCCGTAATCTGGGACAGGACAAAGACGATGCGCTGAACTTTGGCGGACAGCAGCAGGAGTTGTGGTGTGAAGGCGGTGAAGTGGCGTTCATCAAGAAAATGATTGCTGAAAGCCAGGCCTTTGGTCGCCAGGTGATGTGGTTTACTACACTGGTTTCTCGCGGCGAGAACTTGCCTCCGCTGTACCACGCATTAACGGATGCGGGCGCGGTGAAAGTGGTCAAGAAAGAGATGGCCCAGGGGCAAAAGCAGAGCCGCTTTATTGCCTGGACCTTTATGGATAACGATCAGCGTCGTCGTTTTATGGCGCGTAAACGCTAAAGCGTTGGCTCGGTTGGCGGTAGCGGTTCGCTTGCCGCCGACGCAGGACCATTCCCTGGTGCAGGTAACACTTGATACGTCTGTACCGGGGCGCGTATGTTGGCCAGATCGAAGTATTTCTTCACCTGGCTGTCGAGCGCAAAACGTACCGTCCACTGCTTCAGCGGTAAGGTGGTAAACGAGACCCGTAGCGTGAATGCCGTATTGGTTAATCCTACAATCCCGGCAAACGACGGCTCGCCGATAATCAGCCCGCGAATATCATCTTTTTCCATCACCGCAGCAACTGCGTCTTTCAACGCCTGATTCGCTTTATCCGCATCCTCATGGCGGTCTACGTCGTAATTGGCGACGACCGATCCAATTCCACGCACAAAGTTGGCGAAGGTCGTAATCGATGACCAGGGAATGATATGGTACGCCCCGGTGTCCTGACGCACGCCCACAGAACGAATGGACATTCGTTCAACCGTACCGGTGAGTGGACCGATGGTCACCAGGTCGCCGGTGTTCATGCCATTTTCAAACTGAATAAAAATCCCGGTAATAATATCTTTTACCAGCGTTTGCGAGCCGAAAGAGATAGCCAACCCCAGCGCCCCGGCCCCGGCCAGCAATGGGGCGATATTAACGCCAATTTCCGACAGCACAATCATGATGGTGATCGTGCTGATGATCACCGCCAGCGCGTTGCGAAACAGCGTCAACAGGGTTCGGGTACGAGCGCTGGGTAGCGGGCGTCCGTGAATATCGGAAGCCAGACGATTTTCAATCAGGCTGGCAAGGATCGTCCAGCCGATGGCGGAGAAGAATAAAATCAGCGCGATACGGATCAGAATATCCACCGTTTTTTCTCCTGCGCCGTAATGCAGCCAGTTCCAGAAGTCGAACAATCCCCAGGCATTCAATAGCAGCATCACCGCAACGCACACCGTCAGGATCCTGGCCACGCTTAACGCCGTCGACAGCCAGCCATTCAGTCGTTTTTGTAATTCCGGATAGCTGCGCTGGGTGTGTGGCGAAAGGGTAATAGTTTTGGCTATCCAGCGGGAAAACATGCCGGAAACAAAGGCGGCAATTCCAATGATTACCAGGCTGCGCAGCGTAGCGCCCATCATGAATTTCAGGCTGTTGCCCGGATCAAACAGCGAAAAGAAAAACAGCACAATGAAGTAGGCGCTGGCCAGCCAGTGCCATACCAACGCAAAGGCACGGATAAACAGGCTGAAAAAAGCTAACGATCTTTCTGCCAGATTCTGTAAATGCAGCGTTATCTCTTTCTTGTTTCTGAAAATCAGGTACAGCGCCCATAGCGTGATACACAGCATGATGATGACGTTAGCCATCGCGCCGACCTGAACATTGACCTGATTGGAGATAATGGGAACGGCAACTATAAGCCCGTAACCAATCAAACTGCTTAATGAACTCAAACGCCGATTCCAGTAGCGCGCACCGGCATCCTGAATGTTAAACGGGCGTAGTTCAGCCACCGTTGGGCAAAATATCAGACGCAAAATGGCTTTGAAGAACTCAATCAGGGCAAAGGCATTGAGAAACAGGCTTTGCTGAAAGGCGATGGTGCGACTGCCGGCATTCATTCTGTCGCTCAGTATCTGCCCGACAAACAATGTCAGCGCCAGCAGAAGCAAATCAATAATGAATGCGCCAACGATCATCGCCGGAAGCTGCAGCCAGTTGCTGCGTTCGCGGTTTTTCCGCCGTGCCCATTGCCCCATTTTGCGATACAGAGGCAGCGCGCACAGGCGGATCAGCCAGTAAAACCCGAACACTGACGCCGCCAGCATTAAAAAATGAGTCAGGGCATTGGTGAACGTTTGCGAGTTAAAGGTCTTGTGCGGTGCATCGGTAATATTGCGATAAAGCTGGGCAAAGCGGCTGGAGAGCGCCTCACCGTAGTGCCGGGTGACATCCGTGACGTTTTCCAGTACCGTTTTTTCTTCCGTTAACGTGGGTGGGACAATGGTTGGCACCGGCTCAGCAGGGGGCGCAGTTGCCACTTTGCGTAATTGATCGATCAGTTCCTTCCGCGAGGTGTCATTTTCCAGCACATCAGCCAGTGCGCCGTAAGCCGCTTTCTTCTGTTCAACATCTGGCTCCTTTGCCGGGGCGGTTTGTGCGTTGGTTGACGTTGGCGTGGTGACGCCAGGTATCGTCACTGCTTGTGCCGGAAGACTCAACAGACAAACAAAGATGAACAGGATCCAGCGCATGACTCCTCCCATGAGAAAATAAATTCAAAAGGATAAGTATAGATGTCAGGGCGGGAGGGAATTGAAATGAGAGGATTCTGGTGAAAAACCTCCCTTCGGGCGAAGGGAGGTTGAGCTATCAGGAAACGTGCTGCAAGAATTCCTGTAAGCGTTGGCTGGGTGGATTTTCAATCAGGGCCTGCGGATTACCGTCTTCGGCAATTCGTCCCTTATCAATGAAAATCAGGCGTGAAGCCACTTTTTCGGCAAAGCCAATTTCGTGGGTCACAATCACCATGGTCATCCCTTCTTCCGCCAGGTCCTGCATAACTTTCAGAACTTCATGGCGCAGTTCCGGGTCGAGTGCTGAGGTTGGCTCATCAAACAGCATCATTTTCGGTTTTACCGCCAGCGCACGGGCGATAGCCACACGCTGTTGTTGACCGCCGGACAGTTCAGAAGGGTAGTGATGTGCACGTTCGGCCAGACCCACTTTTGCCAGCAGCTCTTTCGCCAGTTTCTCGGCCTGTTCTTTATTCGCCCCGCGTACGCGCTGCGGTCCAAACATGACGTTTTCCAGCGCCGTCAGATGTGGGAACAGGTAAAACTGCTGAAATACCATTCCGGCTTCCTGACGGATTAAGCGCTCGTCTACCTTCGGATCGTTTACTTTCAGACCGTCGACGATCAGATCGCCGGAGGTTATCTCTTCCAGCTTGTTAATGCAGCGCAGCAGGGTAGATTTACCGGATCCTGACGGCCCGATAATCACCACGACTTCACCCTGCTGAATGTTCAGGTCAATATTGTGCAGCACCTGGGTTGGACCAAAGTGCTTAGAAACGTTTTTAAATTCAATCACAGGATTTTCATCCTTCTTTCCAGACGACGCAGAATGAAGCTCAGCACCAGCGTAATGATCAGATAGAACACCGCAACGGCGCTCCAGATTTCCAGTGCGCGGAAGTTACCGGCAATGATTTCCTGGCCCTGACGGGTCAGTTCAGCGACGCCAATGACAATAAACAGCGAGGTATCTTTAATGCTGATGATCCACTGGTTGCCCAGCGGCGGCAGCATACGACGCAGTGCGAGAGGTAAAATAACGTGGCGGATAGTCTCTGTGCGTGAAAGTCCAAGCGCCAAACCGGCTTCGCTGAACCCTTTATGGATTGAGAGCACCGCACCGCGGGTGATTTCCGCAATATAGGCCCCGGAGTTGATCATGATGGTGACAACGGCGGCACTAAAGGGGTCAATGCGTAAATCGTTAAATGCCATTGGCAGAGCGAAGTAAATAAACATTACCTGCACAACGATTGGTGTACCGCGAATGACTTCGATAAACACCAGCGCTACGTGGTTGGCGATCCAACCGCCAAAAGTGCGCGCAAACCCTGCTGCAAGTCCGATTATCAGACCGCCAGCCAGACCGAGGACCGAGATCCACAGGGTCATTTTGGCGCCTTCAATCAAAAGCGGGATGGCGGGCCAGATGGCACTCCAGTCAAACTGCATATGTCGTTCCTGTTACCGTGGTGTAAATATTCAAATGCCCGTTTTGCCGGATGTGCTGTGCTTATCCGGCCTACAGGTCTCAAAAATCCAGGCGTAGGCCCGGTAAGCATCACGCTACCGGGCAACGCTGCCGGTTATTATTTAGGTTCAGTACCGAACCATTTTTTGTAGATTTCGTTGTAAGTACCGTTCTCTTTCAGCGTTTTCAGTGCGCCGTTCACTTTCTCACGCAGGTCGTCGCTGCCTTTCGGGAAGGCGATACCGTACTGCTGGGCTTCCAGCGATTCGCCTACAGCTTTGAACTGACCATTGCCAGCTGTTTTGATGAAGTAAAGAATGTTTGGTGTGTCGTGCAGTACAGCGTCTGCGCGGTTGGTGCCCAGTTCCATATATGCGTTATCGATGTTCGGGAACTGACGCAGGTCTTTGGTTTTGATATTCGCTTTCGCGTAATCAACGGAACCGGTGCCACTCTTAACCGCAACGACTTTACCATCCAGATCTTTTACGCTTTTGACGTCGTTGTTATTCGCTTTCACCATCACTAACAGACCGCTTTTGTAGTAGCCGTCGGAGAAGTCGATCGCTTTTTTACGCTCATCGGTGATGGTGATACCTGCCAGTGCCAGGTCGATATTTTTGGTTTGCAGAGCCGGGATGATGCCGCTGAAATCCATTGGTTTCAGTTCATAATCCAGTTTCAGTTCTTTGGCCACGGCAGCCCACAGATCCACATCAAAACCAACGTATTTGTCACCCTGTTTGAATTCAAACGGTACAAACGCGGTGTCGGTTGCGACAACCAGTTTCTTGTCTGCGGCATGGGAGGACACCGCAAAAGCCAGGGTAAGTGCAGCCAGTGAAACTTTTAATACAGACTTCATAGGATTTCCTTTTATATCCACGGGGCGATCCCCTGCGAGAACATATGGCTTAATGAAAAAATCGTGCCAATTTTGCAACTCATTGTTTTAACAAGAGGGTGTCTCGTTTTGTTGCACAATAAGTAGGGCAAAGCGAGTAATCTGCACTGTTTTGGGGCACTCATTTGGTGCGAACCAGTCACGGTGCAAACGGTATGACTATTTAGCGTAAAAATTGTTGATAAAACAATCTTTCGTTAACGATTGTGTGAGGTGATTATTACAAATAATTTACTTTGGAGTGACGAATGATCAATGTTATGCACCATAGATGTGCAAAACCCCCGCCGGAGCGAGGGTTATATAGGTAATTCTTATGTCTGCTGTTACTCAATGTTGGCTTCGATAAACCACAGGAATTTATCGAGGTCGCGAGAAGCTGCGGTAAAGATATCCGCGGTATCTTCGTCTTTTGCTTCGCTGATAGCTTTACGTACGCTGTTTGCAACTACGGCATAACGTTCGGCCAGCTCTTTTAAGTGGTCCTGTACGCTATGGATATCCAGCGGGTAACTTTTCAGAGGCGTTTTGCTATTAATAACCTGAGTTGTGCCCAGTGCCACACCGCCCAACTGTACGGCGCGTTCAGCCATGGTGTCGAGGTGATCGGTCAAAGCTGTACGGAAGCCATCCAGCATTTCATGTACTGCAATGAAGTTTGCACCGCGCATGTTCCAGTGAGCCTGTTTGGTGATCAATGACAGGTCAATGAATTGGATTACTTGCTGATTCAGCAGTTCTACGGTCGCTTTCTTTTCGCTATCAGACACATCGTTGCGGGTATAAAGGAGGGCGGATGCTTTTGTTTTTACCAGTTTCGCGGTACTCATATTTTCATATCCTCTTGATATTTATGTCCCAACTCTTCAACGGAATTAAGTATAGCGCTAAATTTGGATTTTTGTTTCCGGTGTTGCCTATCACTTTAATAGCGAAGACGAGGGTAAATATAAAATATCAAATAAAATCAATGCAATGAGTGTTTTGTTACTTGTGTGGTGTTATTTTTATGTTAATTTTAAGATTAAATGAAATATGCGGATGAGAAAATTATATTTATTAGAATTATTATCACGCAGATTTACAATTGGATATTCTGCATGATTATGCAAACCATGCAGAATATTACGTGGTTAATTCACGTCGACTTGTTTTATTTGTGGCTCTTTACGAATAGTGAGCGTAGAGCCCATTGATGCGACAATAATGGCGCCCAGAGCGAACGTCTGGATAAGCGTCAGCGTTTCACCGAGGAAGATCATTCCGGAAATCGCGGCCAGCGCGGGTTCCATGCTCATCAATGTACCGAAAGTACGCGTAGGCAGGCGCGTTAACGCAATCATCTCCAGCGAATAGGGAAGCGCAGTAGAGAGGACTGCAATGGCCAGACCTAACGGCAAAATGGACCAGTGCCACAGGGCATCTCCGGCCTGGAGTGCGCCGATTGGTACAAATACCAGTGCTGCAATAAATGACCCTACCGCGACGGTCGCAGGACCGTGTTCCGCGCCGGCTCGCTGCCCGGTAAGAATATAGATGGCCCAGCAGGCGCCAGCCCCCAGCGCCAGTGCAGCACCCGTTAAATCTACGTGAGAAACGTCCTGACCCAGAGGCAGCAGGAACCAAAGCCCGAGCACTGCCAACGCAACCCAAATGAAATCCACCGGGCGTCGGGATGAAAACAGCGCTACCGCGAGCGGGCCGGTAAATTCCAGCGCCACGGCGATTCCCAGTGGGACGGTTTGGATTGACAGGTAGAAAAGGTAGTTCATCCCGCCCAGAGACAGGCCATAAAACAGTAGCGGCAGGCGTTGTTCTTTGGCGAATCGTAAACGCCAGGGCTTAAAGAAAGTGATAAGAATGAGCGTACCCAGCGCAAGGCGCAGCGCGGTAACGCCTGGCGCACCGACGAGTGGGAACAACGATTTTGCCAGTGATGCTCCGCTTTGAATGGAGGACATAGCAATAAGCAAAACCAAAATAGGCAACCAGACTGGCGCTTTACGTGACAACCCCGGCATCCTTTCTCCTGTCAAATGATGATTACACATCTCCATCTGTGCCACGCTTCAGCATTGTTACGACGCAGATGATTTTATGTATAGAAAAGTAAAACAGCGAGTGTAATGGAATTACGCTCAACTGGTTGAGTATTCGTTGAAAAAAAAATTGCTCAGTTCCGTACAATGGCATGAAAACGATGGATTAATAATCTGTGTGATTAGGAATGTTCTGGATGAATGTGCCATATTGTGCGCGCAATAATGGTATTTTCAATTGAAAAAGTGATGTTAATTGAAAGAGATAGCGGGTTTTTGAAATGTTCTGTTACATGAAAGACCCCGTTAGACATCGCGAATCGCAAAGAGTTTCCCATCAATTTTTGGTATATTTAAAACTTAAGATTTACTTGAAGCACATTTGAGGTGGTTATGAAAAAAATTGCATGTCTTTCAGCACTGGCCGCTGTTCTGGCTTTCTCCGCAGGTACTGCTGTAGCTGCTACTTCTACCGTTACCGGTGGTTACGCTCAGAGCGATGCTCAGGGCGCAGCGAACAAAATGAACGGTTTCAACCTGAAGTATCGCTACGAGCAGGACAACAACCCGCTGGGTGTTATCGGTTCCTTCACTTACACTGAAAAAGATCGTACCGATGCTTCTGGCGACTACAACAAAACCCAATACTACGGCATCACTGCTGGTCCGGCTTACCGTCTGAACGACTGGGCAAGCATCTACGGCGTTGTGGGTGTTGGTTACGGTAAATTCCAGAACGTAGAATCTTCGACTTACAACCACAGCACCAGCGACTACGGTTTCTCTTATGGTGCGGGCCTGCAGTTCAACCCGATCGAAAACGTTGCTCTGGACTTCTCCTACGAGCAGAGCCGTATTCGTAGCGTTGACGTTGGCACCTGGATTGCTGGCGTGGGTTACCGCTTCTAATCACTTCGGTGATATGAAAAATCCGCCTCTTGGGGCGGATTTTTTTTGTCTGTAATCCTGGAAGGAAGTTCGTTGTAGGCCGGATAAGACACAGTGCGTCTTATCCGGCCTACAAGCGTATTATTTGGTTGAGAAAATATCGGTACCCAGATGGTTGTAGTCCACCTTCTGCAGTTTGAAGTTGGTGATGTACACCGGCCCGGCTTTTTTCTCTGAGATAAAGCGGTAGCTGTTGGTGATTTCCTTTGCGCTGATCCCTGTCCACTGCGAGAAAAAACTGAGGAAATCATTGGCGGAGCGACGGGCTTTAATCACCCGATGCGCTTTATCATCGCTCGAAAGCACCATGAAAGGCACCTGGAAATTCTGCTGGAACTGATCGTCATGCGCCAGGTACTGCACCTCTTTTCCCCGCTCTTTAAACGCGAGGCCATGATCGGAGAAATAGACCATCGAGAAGCTATTACCGCTGTTACGTAACTGCTCGTAAAGCTGGCGAAGCAGGTCATCCGTCTGCGTCATGGTGTACAGATAACAAGATGTCTCTTTTGACTGGACGAAAGTCTCGTATTTACCCTGTGTTCGGTCACAGGCCTGCGGATGCGAGCCCATTAAATGCAGCACGATGAGCTGTGGCTGAGTGCGCTCGGTTGCCAGCACCTGGGCAGTCATCTTCAACAGCGCTTCGTCACGGGTGTTTTTATCCGCTTCGAAGTCACCGCTTTTGAGGAACTGAACCTCATCAGCGCGCTTCGCAATGCTGGCGATGGCCGTATCGTATTCACCAATCTGTCCCTGATTGGAAAACCACCATGTCTGGAAGCCCGCACGGTTAGCCAGGGTGACAAAGTTATCCTGGAACTGGGGTTTATTATCCACTACCCGATTAAGCGTTAAGCCGAGCGATTTTTGCGTTGAACCGCTGGCAGCAATGTAATCCGCGAAGATATAGCCGTTAACGGAGCTGGCAAACGGGGTGTTATCCCAGTGACCGCCAAACGCGCCTAACGCATCGCGGCGGGCGCTTTCACCGATCACCACGACGTAGGTGTGATACTTCGGTTTAACGGCGGTTACCGTCCAGCTGTCTTTTACGCTCGACAGTTTCGCCATACGCTCTTGTTCGTCGAGCACTTCGTTGTTATTGACGATAACGTCCTTGGCGAAACGGAAAACCGGATAGCCAGTATCTTTCAGCTTGAACACGCCGCCCCAGGCCAGGTTTTGTACCGGGGTAACAAAGAATGCGACAACGCTGAACAGCAAACAAATGCTGTCGAACTTATTCCAGCTGCGCTGCTGCACATCTTTTTTACGGCGTACGGCGATAACGCCAAGGGCAAAAATAAACACTCCAACCAGATAACTGTACCAGGGGAAGATGGTCAGGATCTCGGTTGACTCTTCCATATTGGTTGAGTGCAGCGCCAGTAAGGTATTGAAGTTCGGTGAGCCGTAAGCCTGGCCGAACGGAAAATACATTGCCGCAACGAGTGAGCAAATGCCAATCAGTGCTTTCTGCGCGCGCGGCGCGCTACGCCACAGCAGCATCAATATACAGGTGAAAGCAACGCTATAGAGCAGGCTAAGTGGATAGCCCAGTGCAAGGTTGATCAGCAGAGACTGTAAGAAATAGAGGCCAGTCCACGGACTAATTGCCCGGCTACGAGCAATGATTGAATCTTTGAGGGTTAAATTCATATGCCACTGTTACAAAAACGCCATGTGCTTACCCTGGCGCTAAGGGTCATTGCCTGCCTGAGAGAGCGAGAAGAGGGATAGGGTCCGCATCCGCGAGCCGCAATATACGCAGGGCTGCGAAAAGATAGAGTGTGCGCAAGAGAAGGTCAACTACTACAAAGAAATTGTTTTGCGAGGGGCGTGGCAAAACTGACAAAAAGAAGGGTTATTGAGACGAAAACCACCACCGTACCCGGATGACGGTAGGAAAATGAAGCGGCGTACCGCGACGCCGCATTATTTTTCTGAAGGTTTATCCTGCTCTGGTTTGCTGTTAATCATGTCACACAGCATAGAGATCAGCATCAACCGTACTTTAAAGGGAGAGTGGCTAAACACGCGTATACACCTCTTAAATTCATTCATGTAAACCTCCTGACTTCACGATCCCATCAGTCCTTGAGGGATGCCTTTATTATATACAGATATAGCACAGGCTATATTATATAGCTATTGCTAAAACGTTAATTTTTTGTGCCCACGCAACTCTGGTTTACAATGAGCGCTCTCTAATCAGATGCCGTTAACGCGTCACAGTAACGAGGAAGCAGAATGAGTCGTCGCGCAGGTATGCCAACAACAAAAAAAGTGACGCAATTGGTGAATGTCGAAGAACACGTTGAAGGATTTCGTCAGGTCCGGGAGGCGCATCGCCGCGAACTGATTGATGACTACGTAGAGCTGATTTCCGATCTCATTATTGAGGTGGGTGAAGCGCGCCAGGTGGATATGGCAGCGCGACTTGGGGTTTCTCAGCCGACGGTTGCTAAAATGCTTAAGCGCCTTGCTTCAGTCGGATTGATTGAAATGATTCCGTGGCGTGGGGTGTTTTTAACCGCAGAAGGTGAACGACTAGCCCAGGAGAGCCGGGAACGTCATCAGATTGTGGAAAATTTCCTGTTGATGTTAGGCATCAGCCCGGAAATTGCCCGTCGCGACGCGGAGGGGATGGAGCATCACGTCAGTAAGGAAACGCTGGAGGCTTTTAGCCGGTTTACGCAACAGCAAGGAACTGGCTCTGAATGAGTTTTCCTTTATTACGTGCCTTACAGCGCGATCGTTTTTTCCAGCTGTTAATCATCGTTGGGGTTGTACTGAGTCTGTTCACGCCATTTACGCCCCGGTCCTGGCCAGGGGCGATTGACTGGCACACGATTATCACGCTTAGCGGCCTGATGTTACTGACCAAAGGCGTAGAGCTAAGCGGTTATTTCGATGTGTTAGGGCGCAAGATGACCCGCCGCTTCAAAACAGAGCGCCAGCTGGCGATATTTATGGTGCTGGCGGCGGCGTTGTTGTCGACGTTTCTGACCAACGACGTTGCATTGTTTATTGTTGTTCCGCTAACCATCACGCTGAAAAAATTATGTGCCATTCCGGTGAATCGCCTGATTATCTTTGAGGCGCTGGCGGTAAATGCCGGATCGTTGCTCACGCCAATAGGCAATCCACAAAACATTCTGATGTGGGGACGCTCAGGCTTATCGTTTACCGCGTTTACCTGGCAAATGGCGCCGCTTGCGGGGGCCATGATGCTGACGCTGGTGGTGCTGTGCTGGTTCAGTTTCCCGCCTAAAGCGTTGCACTATCATACCGGTACGCGCGCACCTGACTGGCAACCACGCCTGGTGTGGAGCTGTCTGGCGCTGTATATCGTCTTCCTTGCGGCGCTGGAGTTAAAGCAAGAGCTGTGGGGTCTGGCGATTGTGGCGGCAGGGTTCATGGTGCTGGCGCGTCGCGTGATCCTCAGCGTGGACTGGACGTTGCTGTTAGTGTTTATGGCGATGTTCATTGATGTGCATTTGCTGACGCAGCTCCCGGCCTTGCAGGGGATTACCCACCAGATTGGCACGCTCTCAGCACCGGGACTTTGGTTAACGGCTATTGGCTTGTCGCAGTTTATCAGTAATGTGCCCAGTACGATTTTGCTGCTGAACTATGTCCCGCCGACGCTGCTGCTGGCCTGGGCGGTTAATGTGGGCGGCTTTGGGCTGTTGCCGGGATCGCTGGCGAATCTCATTGCGTTACGGATGGCAAACGACCGACGGATCTGGTGGCGTTTTCATTGGTATTCGGTACCGATGCTGATATGGGCGGCGCTGGTGGGGTATGGTTTGCTGCTGTTGATGTAATTGATGTGGTGTGCCGGATGGCGGCTGGCGCCTAATCCGGCCTACTGCGTTGGTAGGCCCGATAAGCGTAGCGCCATCGGGCATATATAGCAGATTAGTTCAGACGAACCGGCATACCTGAACGGTTCTGTACCGCCTGCTCAACGACGGCCTGATCGACGTCAGACTGGCCGGTGATGCTGGTAATGCTCTTGGTCAGGGTAATCGGTACGATTTCTCCGCCTTCGAACTGTGCTTCAGTCGTAGACAGTGGGTTATGTACTTCGATGTAACGGCTGCCGTCTGGTTCGGTAGTGGCTTTTACCGGCTCATCGATAAACTGTACGCGGGTGCCGACTGGCACATTTTCAAACAGGAATTTGATGTCGTCGTTACGCAGACGCACGCAACCGTGGCTGACGCGTAAGCCGACGCCGAAGTTAGCATTGGTGCCGTGGATGGCATACAGGCGACCGATATACAGCGCGTACAGACCCATCGGGTTATCCGGACCCGCCGGAACAACGGCTGGCAGCGGCTCGCCTGCAGCGCGGTATTCCGCATGCATTTTCGCCGTTGGCGTCCAGGTTGGGCCCGCTTTTTTACGTTCTACTTTGGTGGTCCAGTTGATTGGCGTGTCTTTGCCCAGCTGGCCGATACCGATCGGCAGAACAATTACGGTGTTGGTGCCTTTCGGGTAGTAGTACAGACGCATTTCAGCGCTGTTGATAACAATACCTTCATGCACAGTATCCGGCAGGATCAACTGCTGAGGAATGTTCAGCACGGTGCCGCCTTTCGGCAGGAAGGTATCCACGCCCGGGTTGGCTTCCAGCATGTTAGACAGACCCATCTGGTACTCTGCCGCATAGTATTCCAGCGGCTGGGTGTTGCCTTCAGGAATGGTGATAACCTGGTTTTGGCCAATTAAACGACTACCATCGGTAGGCAGCGGGTATGTGACGGCTGAAGCAGTGTTACAAAAACCAACTACCGCGAGCGCCGCCGCGAAAAGCGTTGTCAATTTCATATTCATTTTTGCGAGATTCTGAAGCCAAGCAGGCTAGTGGGTTGAGATTTATGTAGTGTTGGGCACGCATTATATGTGCATTCTGAGCAACAAGGAATTCGGATGTGTACTAAATCACATTTTTTTCCTTTTGCTTTCACTTTATCTGCGCAGCATGAACGGCGCGATCTTATTGCAGACTTATGGCATAATAAGCGGTTTGTCACATATTTCTTTCTCTTTCAGGATACGCCTGTGTTAGTTTCCAGCAACGTCACTATGCAGTTCGGCAGTAAGCCGCTGTTTGAAAATATTTCCGTCAAGTTTGGCGGCGGCAATCGTTACGGCCTGATTGGCGCGAACGGTAGCGGTAAATCCACCTTTATGAAAATTCTCGGCGGCGACCTCGAACCGACGCTGGGTAACGTTTCACTCGATCCGAACGAGCGCATCGGTAAGCTGCGTCAGGATCAGTTCGCCTTTGAAGAGTTCACCGTGCTTGACACCGTTATTATGGGTCATGCTGAACTGTGGGAAGTGAAGCAGGAGCGCGATCGTATCTACGGCCTGGCCGAGATGAGCGAAGAAGACGGCTATAAAGTGGCTGACCTCGAAGTTCAGTATGGCGAAATGGACGGCTACTCTGCGGAAGCGCGTGCGGGTGAACTGCTGCTGGGCGTAGGCATTCCGGTAGAACAGCATTACGGCCCGATGAGCGAAGTCGCGCCCGGCTGGAAGCTGCGTGTGCTTCTGGCGCAGGCGCTGTTCTCTAACCCGGACATTCTGCTGCTCGACGAACCAACGAACAACCTGGATATCGACACTATCCGCTGGCTGGAGCAGACGCTGAACGAGCGTGACAGCACCATGATTATCATTTCGCACGACCGTCACTTCCTGAACATGGTCTGTACGCACATGGCGGATCTGGACTACGGCGAACTGCGTGTTTATCCGGGTAACTACGACGAATACATGACGGCGGCAACCCAGGCGCGTGAACGTCTGCTGGCCGATAACGCCAAGAAGAAAGCACAGATTGCCGATCTGCAATCCTTCGTCAGCCGCTTTAGCGCCAACGCGTCTAAATCTCGACAGGCGACTTCTCGTGCGCGTCAGATTGATAAGATTAAGCTCGACGAAGTGAAAGCGTCCAGCCGTCAGAACCCGTTTATCCGCTTCGAACAGGATAAGAAACTGTTCCGTAACGCGCTGGAAGTGGAAGCGCTGGCGAAAGGTTTTGATGAAGGCCCGCTGTTTAAAAACTTCAACCTGCTGCTGGAAGTAGGGGAGAAGGTTGCCATCATTGGTGCCAACGGCGTGGGTAAATCCACTATGCTGAAAACGTTGGTTGGCGACTTGCAGCCGGACAACGGTACCGTTAAGTGGTCTGAGAACGCCCAGGTCGGTTACTACGCACAGGATCATGAATACGAGTTCGAAAACGATCTGACTGTTTTCGAATGGATGAGCCAGTGGAAACAAGAAGGCGATGATGAGCAGGTAGTACGTAGCTTCCTTGGCCGTCTGCTGTTCAGCCAGGACGATATCAAGAAACCTGCGAAAGTGCTCTCCGGTGGTGAAAAAGGACGCATGCTGTTCGGTAAACTGATGATGCAGAAACCGAATATCCTGGTTATGGATGAACCGACCAACCACCTGGATATGGAATCTATCGAGTCGCTGAACATGGCGCTGGAAATGTACCAGGGCACGCTGATCTTCGTTTCTCACGACCGTGAGTTCGTCAGCTCGCTGGCAACCCGCGTGATTGAAATTACGCCAGAACGTGTAATTGACTTCACCGGTAACTACGAAGATTACCTGCGTAGCAAAGGCGTCGAATAATTATCCCGTCGTTCTCGTGTTACAGGTGTGATGGTTGCACCTGTAACACGGGATACTTAGGGATAAGGGTATATAAAATTAAACAATCCCCAGCGCGCGTTTACCGTGGATATTCAAATCCTCCAGCGTGAAGCGTCCTTCCCAGTTAGTTTCATAATCCTCCCGTGGAAAATCACCCGGCGACGCACCCTTTTCCAGCGCGACCTTCACTTTGTGGGCGTAGGCCAGATTCTTTTCGCACATCGGTGCGGCAGGAATGTACATCACGTTACCCCAACCCTGCTGATTTTCCACCGGTGCGACGGAGTGAATCACATCACAATGCCACCAGACGGAGTCTCCGGCGTCCAGTTGTGGAATGCTGGTTAGCGCTTCAATCAGCAGCGGATGCCATTGCGTGGAAATCGGCAGCACCCGGCCGGGCGCGACGCCGCAAAGTTCATCTTCTGGCACATCGTCAAGCAATGGGCGTAACAGTACATACGCCATCGCTTCAGGGATCGGGACCACATGCAACAATCCCTGACCTGGCAGCATATCGGACAGTGCAGTCCAGCCCTGGAAGGTACGGAATACCGAACATTTGGTGGTGTTATCCACCGTGTACTCTTCTACCTCGGTGCGATGCGCCGCCTGCCACGGATCGTAATCTTCCAGCTTGCCATTGAATACATGAGCAAAGACCTGCTGATATGCCGGAAGAAGCCAGCGTTCCAGCGCGCCGGAATCCGTATGCGCGCCCAGCCCTTTGGACGTGGTTCCCGGCGGTCGACGGCGAATGCGGTCAGGGTAAATAACGCTGACATCCGGGTTAAACCATTGTTTACCTTCGCTTGTAAAGGTCCACAAACGATTGAGAAACGACTGTGCATTGGCCATTTCTTCACTCTGGCGGGCCTGCATCTGCGCCTGGGACCAGTAGATGGGGTAGATTTCAGGTCGTGATGCGCTCAGGGTACCGAAGAAATTATCGCCTGGTCCTTTATAGACGTCGTCAAAGTGGTTGCGGTCCAGATAGTCCAGCATTGAGCTGTCCCAGCCGAGAGCCTGTTCGCGAGGGAAATGACCTTTAATAACCGCGCATCCGCGGCGCTTAATTTCTTCACGCTGCTCTGCATTTACGTGGCCAGCTTTGATATCTGCATAAGATATCACTGGCCACACCGGGGCTCCCTGTGCTTTGAGGGCGTTGATTTCTGCCACGCGGGCGGCGATAGCGTCGCTCAACTGATTGAAGATCAACTGAACATCCCCAAGCTGTGCCCGCAGTTGCCGTTTCATCTGCCGGATTGCCGCTTTGTGATCGGCGGGCAGCGTGTCGCTGGTAAAAGTAAAAGCCATATCCACCTCGCATTAACTTTCATTCGAAACAAAAATAACTTACAGATGATAATATAAGTTAAAATTTAGTTAACGCAAGTTTAAAGCTTGATGGAGTGAGCAAAATGGAAAAAGAGTGAAAACCGGGATGAGGGATACCCCGGTTGGCAGGATTAGACGTTAAAAGGGGAGGTGTTATCCAGCACTGCCTGAATTACGTTCAGCGCGCCCTGATGGTTGTTGTCGTCGGTCTGATAGCGAGCAATCGCTTTAATACTCTCTGCCGCGTTGGCCATGGCGAAAGAGTAGTGCGCCATTTTCAGCATTTCCGCGTCGTTGCCGCTATCGCCAATGGCGACTACGTTTTGCGGTGACAGGTTCCAGCGTTTAAGCAGGCGGCTGATCCCGTTGGCTTTATGTAAGCCCGGAATGATCAGATCGATAAACCCGAAGCCGCTGGTGACGGGCTTCATGATGCCGTCCAGCGCAGCATGCAGGTGATCGATAACCAATGGGATTTGTTGGTCCGGTAAATTTAGCGAGAACTTGAACAGCACATCGTCGATATCCTGATAATCTTTTACAGGTTTCAGGCGATGGTAGTGTTTTGACATCAATGCGACAAAGGACTCCGGCGCATTTTCGCTAACGTAAGCGCTTTGCAGCCCACAAGCCACAAAGTTGAGCTGCTTATCTTTTAGCAGTTCACCAATGACAATACGGGACTCGTGGCGGGTTAGCTCGCCATGAAATAGCTGTTTGCCATGTTCAAAAACTAACGCCCCGTTCTCGGCGACAAAGGAAATTTCCTCTTTGAGCTCCGGGAAAAAGGAGATCAGCTGGTAATACTGGTTGCCGCTGGCCACGACAAATTCAATATTTCGTTTTTTCAGTTCCTGATACTGCGCCATAAAACGTGCACGATCGTATTTCTTGGCGTCGTCGAGAAAAGTTCCGTCCATATCGGTGACGATAACTTTGATGGTCATAAAGATAGGCTCCTGGCGATTACTGCAACCAGAAACATTCTAATAACAATGTGACCTGTAGCACAAATTTAATTTCGAATGAAAGTAAAAAGCCGGGTGGTAGCTTCGCCTTACCCGGCAATGGGGAGGGTAGCGTGCCGGATGGCGGTGCGGAATCTCATCCGGCCGACAATATTGTTTACAGCATATGTTCAGTACGCGCGATGATGTCGTCTTGCGCATCCGGAGAAAGCGCAGTGAAGAAGGCGGAATAACCTGCTACACGGACCACCAGGTCACGATATTGATCCGGGTGTTTTTTGGCTTCCAGCAGCGTTTCACGGGAGACAATGTTGTACTGAATATGCCAGCCTTTGTGCTCTTCGAAGAAGGTGCGCAGCAGGATCATCAGCTTTTGCTTATCGGATTCATTTTCCAGCGTGGCCGGGTTGAGCTTCTGATTTAACAGCACGCCGCCAAGAATCGAACCGGTCGGCAGTTTACCCACCGAACCAATTACCGCCGTTGGGCCGAGATGGTCCGTACCGGAAGCCGGACTGGCGCCTTCTGCCAGTGGAGTGTGTGCTTTACGGCCATCCGGCGTTGCCATCGTTGCTGCGCCAAAAGGCACGTTTGCAGAAATAGACGAGGTCCCGGCGTAGTAATTGCCGCCAACCGGGCCACGTCCGTAACGCGGATTATGATACTGTTTCAGTTCATCGATATAGGTCTGATAAGCGCGGGCCAGCAGCGTATCAACGCTATCGTCATCGTTACCGTATTTCGGCGCGCCGTTGATCAGTCGTTGGCGTAACTGCTCATGGGTCAGACCGTCAAAATCATCGGCCAGCGCGGCGGCCAGCTGTTGTTGACCGATAGCGCCCTGTTCAAAGACCAGTTTCTTCACTGCAGCCAGGCTGTTACCGAGGTTGGCAATACCCACCTGCAAACCCGATACCCAGTCATACTTCGCGCCGCCTTGCTTAATGCTTTTCGCCCGCTCAATGCAGTCGTCTACCAGCGCGGAGCACAGAATATCGTGCACGTTCTCTTCCAGCATGGTATCGACGACATACTCAATTTCTATGGATTTACGCGTGTAGTAGCGGATCTGTGTATCCCAGGCGTCCATCACTTCGTCGAAATTGTTGAAGTTACCGGCTGAGAGCGCTTTTTCCTGTGGCAGAAAGACTTTGCCACTGGTGGCATCGCGCCCACCTTCCAGTGCCGCCAGCATCACGCGGGCAAAGTTAATAAAGCTCATGCCGGTGCAACGATAGCCCCATTTCCCACCAACAGCGGTTTCGATACATCCAATAGCCGCATAGTCATAGGCGTCCTGCGGTTCAATGCCCAGCTTAATGAATTCCGGTATGACGATTTCATCGTTGTTAAAGGCGGGCATCCCGAAGCCGCAGCGGATCACCTGCACGCAGGCATCGAGGAAGTCATTACTCATCCCCGCGTGATAACGCACGCTCAGGTTTGGCTGCGTAGAACGCAGGCGGCCGCAGGACTCCAGAATGGCGTAGGAGAGCGGGTTGACGGCATCCATCGGCTGACCGTTGACCAGGTTTTGACCACCAATGGTCACGTTCTGATACAGCGGACTGCCCGCCGAGGCTTTCGAATGGGAGCCGGAACGGATTTTGTTCACTTCCAGCAGTTTCAACCAGCAGCTGTGCAACAGTTCAATAGCGTGCTCACGATCAAGGCTCTGGTTCAGTTCGACGTCGCGACGATAGAATGGGTAGAGGTATTGATCCATACGACCAAACGACACCGAGTGACCGTTAGATTCAATTTGCAGGATCAACTGGATGAAATAGCACAGCTGCAGCGCCTGCCAGAATGTTTTTGGCGGCTCATGGGCGATAACATCACAGTTTTCCGCCATGGTCAGCAGTTCATCTCGACGACTGGCGCGAGTTTCTGTGGATGCCATTTTACGTGCCAGCGCGGCAAAGCGCTCAATGTGCAGGCTGACGGCCTCCAGCACGATATCTATCGCTTTCAGGAACTGATCGCCATGGAGGTCTTCCAGACATGTCAGATTGATGCGGGAGCGACGTTCATCGACTTTGTGACGCAGGCCGTCGAGACCTTTTTCCAGCAGCAGCGGGAAGTTTACCGCCAGGTGCGCGTCGCCGGAGGTCATGTTACCTTCGGCTTTGATAATGCCGGTTTCCAGCAGCCCTTTCTGCTCATCAGTGAACATCCCGTAGCAGCGATCCTGCACGGTTTGACCACGCCACCATGGGCACACCTCATGCAATACACGTTTGTTCTCTTCGCTTACCGCAAATCCTGCACCCGGTCTGTCGGCGAGGTCGTCGATCTCTTTTTCAATCCAGGAGACGGTGTATTCCGGGAAAATAGGCGCGGCACGCACTTCGCTTGCCTGGTTACCAATGATCAGTTCGTCATGTTTGATCCAGATGGTGCGTTCCGTCAGATGATGGGCTAGTGCCAGTGCGCGACGTACCGGGATAGGCTTATCCAGGTGTTGCTGATACATCTCGGTATAGTGCTGGGCGCGCTCGGTACAAACCGGTGGCTTCACGATGTGGATCAGGGCCGTTTTATGCGCTTTGATACGGTCGCTGAGTGTGTCCAGTTTCAGAGTGGTCATGGCGATTATCCTCGTAGGGTCGCGGTTAAACCTTTAAGGCTGGCGTACTGCTGGGCAAATTCGAGCAGTGCTGGCGCATCAAGCGGTTTATCCGGTGCGTTGTAGGGTTGACTGAGTAAGTGGTATTTGTTGATGCCCAGGGTGTGGTAGGGCAAGAAATGGATCTCACCGACGTGAAGCTCATCGGCGGCAAAATCGGTAATGGCCTGAATAGCGGCTTCGTCTGCGTTGAATCCCTGAATCAGCGGTACGCGGATAATCATTTTTTTACCGGCGGCAGCCAGTTTTTTTAGATTTTCCAGTACGCGAGAGGCACGCCCATCGGTCCATTGTTTAAACGGCGCATCCGCCACGTGTTTTAGATCGGCGAGAAACAAATCGACGTCAGGTAATGATGGTTCAATATACTTCCACGGGACATGCAGACAGGTTTCCACCGCGGTATGAATGCCTGCGTCGTGGCTGGCTTTGAGCAAAGCAGCTGCCAGCTCTGGCTGCATAAACGGTTCACCGCCGGACAGGGTGAGGCCTCCGCCACTGCGGTCGTAAAACGGTTTATCTCGCAATACGGTCGCCATGATATCGTCCACGCTTTTTACCTCTCCGCAGACGGTTAACGCCTGAGTCGGACAGCAGTCGGTCAGTACGGTGAGAGCGTCATCGGTCAGTTTTTCGCGATGAATAAGTAATCCGCCCAGCGCCCGTTCAATCACCGCGGGTGCAGCCTGAGCACAGAGATCGCAACCGTCAAGGCACAAACGCGCGTCATAAAGCAGGTCCTGCGTGCGGGCGCGGCTTTCCGGATTCTGGCACCACCGACAGCCCAGGGAGCATCCCTTAAGGAACACCACAGTACGGATCCCGGGGCCATCATGCGTGGAGTAGCGCTGGATATTGAAAATCATAAGCGACCTCTTTTCTTTCGTATAAAGATTAAATTACTTTCGAATGAAAGTTATATTGACATGCGTCAACTAACCGTGAGGTTTCGCCGTGCTACCTTTTATTCATGCTAATTATTCGTTTGAGGAAAGCTTATGGAACTCTATTTAGATACGTCTGATGTTGATGCGGTAAAAGCTCTGGCGCGCATTTTCCCGCTGGCAGGGGTGACCACTAACCCGAGCATTGTGGCGGCAGGGAACCAGACGCTGGAAGTACTACTGCCGCAACTGCAGGAGGCGACGGGAGGGCAAGGGCGTCTGTTTGCTCAGGTGATGGCGACCACCGCCGAAGGGATGGTCAGCGATGCGCGTAAGCTGCGGGCAATCATTTCTAATATCGTGGTCAAAGTGCCGGTGACAGCAGAAGGTCTGGCGGCTATAAAATTGCTGAAAGAAGAAGGGATCCCGACGTTGGGTACTGCGGTATACGGTGCAGCTCAAGGGTTATTGGCTGCTCTGGCGGGTGCGGAATACGTTGCGCCATACGTTAACCGCGTGGATGCGCAAGGAGGGGATGGCATCCAGACGGTGACCGACCTGCAGACGTTACTGAAAATGCATGCCCCGCACGCCAAAGTACTGGCAGCCAGTTTTAAAACACCGCGTCAGGCGCTGGATTGTCTGCTGGCGGGCTGCGAGTCCATCACGCTACCGCTGGATGTTGCTCAGCAGATGATTAGCTCTCCGGCAGTTGATGCTGCCGTCGCGAAGTTTGAGCACGACTGGCAGAGTGCATTTGGACGCACGTCGATCTGATGCTGTTGCCGGATGGCGCTAACGCTTACCCGGCCTACGTTGGAGCCGTTGTAGGTCGGGTAAGGCGAAGCCGCCACCCGACTTTTTTACTGCCCGCAAACCTCACACCCCGGGTTGCGCATTAGCTTCATTTCGCGAAACTGGCAGGTCATGGCGTCGTACATGACGATTTTTCCAGACGCCGGTTTACCATAGTTTGCCAGCAACTTAATGGCCTCCATCGCCTGTAACGAGCCAATCACGCCGATCAGCGGGGCCATCACTCCTGCCTCGACGCAGGTCAGGGCGTTTTCACCGAACAGACGACTCAGGCAACGGTAGCATGGCTCTCCTTCCTGATACGTAAAGACGGTAATTTGTCCTTCCATGCGAATTGCCGCCCCAGAAACCAACGGAACCCTGGCGGCGAAGCATCCGGCATTCAGCTGATTGCGGATGCTGACGTTATCCGTACAGTCCAGCACCAAATCGTGCTCGGCGATCAGCGCGTGAATCTGGTTTTCTTCCAGCAGCGCATTCACTGGCATAATGGCGATGTAAGGGTTAATCCGCGCCAGTGCGTCGCGGGCGGAGAGCACTTTGGGCTGTCCAACGGTCGCATCGCTATGCAGCGTCTGGCGTTGGAGGTTCGACACGGAGACTGTGTCAAAGTCGAGCAGGGTTAAATGCCCGACGCCAGCGCCCGCAAGGTACTGGGTTGCTGCGCATCCCAGTCCCCCCAGACCAACGACCAGTACCCGCGCATCTTTGAGCGCTTCCTGACCTTCGAAATCGAAGCCGCGCAGAATGATTTGCCGGTTATAGCGCATCATCTCCTGGTCGCTGAGTTCTGCCATTACAGGCCTCCAAACAGTGCGTTAAACGGCTCGACCTCAACCCATTCTCCGGCCTCAACGTTACCGCGATCGCGCTCCAGCACGATAAAGCAGTTGCCCTGGCTAAAGGAGCTAAAAATATGCGAGCCCTGGTGTCCGGTGGTGGTGACTTCCAGTTCGCCTTCCGCGGTACGCTGCAATACACCACGTTGAAAATCCAGACGCCCTGGCGTTTTCTTCAGGCGTGAGGCGGTGCGCACGCGCTGGCGCGGAGGTAACCCACAGGCGGTGTTTCCGCTGAGTTTCGCCAGCAGCGGTTGCACCAGCTGATAAAAGGTGAGGGCTGCAGACACCGGGTTACCCGGCAGGCCGCAAAACCAGCTGTTGCTCAGTTTACCAAACGCGAACGGTTTACCGGGTTTGATGGCAAGCTTCCAGAAGGCAATTTCTCCCAGCTCTTCCAGAATGGTTTTGGTGTAATCCGCTTCGCCTACCGAAACGCCGCCAGAGCTGATGACGACGTCGGCCTGGCTGTCGGCTTCGATAAATGCGGCTCGCAGCGCGTTGGGATCGTCGCGAATAATTCCTAAGTTGATCACTTCGCAGCCCAACTGCTGCAGCATCAGGTGAACGGTCAGACGGTTTGTGTCATAAATCTGCCCGTCGCCCAGCGGTTGACCCGGCAGTTGCAGCTCATCACCGGTGGAGAACAACGCCACGCGAACTTTGCGAACGACCGGTACTTCGGCAATGCCGAGTGAGGCCAGAACCGGAAGCTCGGCGGTTGTCAGACGAGTTCCGGTGGGGAATACCACCGCGCCGTTTGCGATATCTTCACCGCGCAGACGAATATTTTGTCCGCTGCGGACCTCGGCGGTAAAACGCACACCGTCGTCAGTTTGTTCCGTTTGCTCCTGCATCACCACCGCTTCACAACCGGCAGGCACCGGGGCACCGGTCATAATGCGGATGCAGGTTCCCGCAGGCCACTCGCCGTGGAATGGTTGACCAGCAAAGGCTTTGCCAGCCACCGCAAGAGGCTGGTCTGATTGTAAATCGGCTAATCGCACCGCATAGCCATCCATTGCCGAGTTATCGAATCCCGGCACATCAATCGGGGATATGACGTCGGTGGCCAGAATGCGACCAAAGCATTGAACCAGCGGCAGCGTTTCGACGGCGGTGAGTGGGGTAATACGCGAAAGCATCTGAGAGAGAGCCGTTTCAAGCGGCATCAGTCCGGCGGTAAATTCCATGAGAAGACTCCTGCGGGGCAAAATCGAATCTGCTCATTATGTCAGAAAATGGACGCGGACAGTATGCTACCTCAGGCTTAGGATCCGATCTGAGACAGGTTTTCTGCCAGAGAATAGCGCTACAGGAAAAATGCAGTATAGACTCATTATTTCTGCTTTTTTCCAGGAGGCTAAATGGCTGCGATTATCCCAAATTCAATTCTACAACAGGTGAATGCCGCCAGTGCACTGATTGCGCGGATTATCGAGGGCGACCTGGTTGCTGTTCATTTGTATGGCTCTGCTGTTGAAGGTGGCTTAAAGCCCCAAAGCGATATCGATTTACTGGTTACCATTAGGCAGCCACTGAATACCCGGCAAAGAAAAGATCTGATGCAGGGTTTTCTGGAAATATCAGCACCGCCTGGCAGCGTTGATAACTATCGGGCGCTGGAAGTGACCATCGTGGTCTATTCACAACTTGTGCCGTGGCGATTCTCTCCGGCGAGAGAGATGCAGTTTGGCGAATGGTTGCGTGATGATATCTGCGCTGGCGTGTATGAACCGGCGCAGGTGGATCCTGATCTTTCCATCCTGCTGACCCAGGCCCGGCGCGCCAGCGTAGCGTTGTTCGGTGAACCCGCTGAGACGTTATTCAACGTCATCCCTTTTAGCGATGTCGTGCAAACATTTCGGCATATCCTTGATATGTGGCAGAAACCGGGCGATTTAGAGGGTGACGAGCGAAATATCATCCTTACTCTGGCGCGTATTTGGTACAGCGTAGTTACGGGCAATATTGTCGCTAAAGATGAAGCCGCCTCCTGGCTTATACCGCAATTACCCGATGAGTATGCGGATACGCTGCAAGCCGCACGTGCGGAATACCTGGGGTTAACCAAAAAGAACTGGACTGCGTCTATGCCGTCTGTTGAACGCTTTGTGTTTTATGCAAAAAAACAGATTGCCGATCGGCTTGAATAATATATTCAACGATGTTGGAAGATACACTTTCTGTTTAACTCATTTAAATAACCTGATGGGATGGGGCGTGAGGTACGGGCCTTTACCTTTACATGACGTCTGCATCTTTCTATATTCAAAAATCGAATCAATAAGTCACAGAAATTCTGATATTTATAACCCCGGTACCTGCCACCTAATGGACGAAAAAAATGGGTAAAGCAGTCATTGCAATTCACGGCGGCGCAGGGGCTATCACCCGTTCGCAGCTGAGTCAGGAGCAAGAGTTGCGTTATATTCAGGCGCTGTCGGATATCGTTGAAACCGGCCAGCGGATGCTAGAGGACGGTCGTAGCGCACTGGATGTGGTGACCGAAGCCGTGCGCTTACTGGAAGAGTGTCCGTTGTTTAATGCCGGAATTGGCGCGGTATATACCCGTGATGAAACCCATGAACTGGATGCCTGCGTGATGGACGGTAACACGCTTAATGCGGGAGCCGTCGCCGGAGTCAGCCATTTACGCAATCCGATTCTCGCGGCGCGCCTGGTAATGGAACATAGCCCACACGTCATGATGATAGGTGAAGGGGCAGAGAACTTTGCCATTGCGCAGGGTATGGAACGCGTATCAGCGGATATTTTCTCTACGCCAGAACGCTATGCTCAACTGCTGGCGGCGCGAACAGCGGGTGAAACGGTGCTGGACCATAGCGCGAGCCCGCTGGATGAAAACAACAAAATGGGTACCGTGGGGGCGGTCGCGTTAGATATGTTTGGCAATCTGGCGGCCGCAACATCGACCGGTGGAATGACCAACAAATTACCGGGGCGGGTGGGTGACAGTCCGTTGGTCGGCGCAGGCTGTTATGCCAATAACGCAAGTGTGGCAGTCTCCTGCACCGGAACCGGGGAAGTCTTTATTCGTGCGCTGGCGGCCTATGACATTGCGGCGTTGATGGATTACGGCGGCCTGAGTTTATCGGAGGCGTGTGAACGCGTAGTAATGGAAAAATTACCGGCGCTCGGTGGCAGCGGCGGTTTAATTGCTATCGATCATGAGGGCAATGTCGCCTTGCCGTTTAATAGCGAAGGCATGTACCGCGCCTGGGGATACGCAGGCGATACGCCAACCACCGGTATTTATCGGGAAAAAGGAGATAGCGTTGCCACACAGTGATGAGCTTGATGCCAGCGACGTGCTGGCAGTCAACAATCTGAATATTGCCTTTGAACAGGAGCAGCAGCGCGTCAGTGCGGTGCGCAATCTGTCATTTCGCCTGAAGCGTGGCGAAACGCTGGCGATCGTGGGCGAATCCGGTTCAGGAAAATCGGTAACAGCCTTGTCGCTGATGCGTCTGATTGAACAGGCCGGCGGCGAGGTGAGCTGCGATGAAATGCTGCTACGACGCCGTAACCGACAGGTTATTGAGCTGGGTGAACAGAGCGCATCACAAATGCGTCACGTGCGCGGTGCGGATATCGCGATGATCTTCCAGGAGCCTATGACATCGCTCAATCCGGTGTTTACCGTGGGCGAACAGATTGCCGAGTCTATACGCTTGCACCAGGGCGCCAGCCATGAAGAGGCGATGGTAGAAGCGAAGCGAATGCTCGATCAGGTGCGTATCCCCGAGGCGAAGGCGATTTTATCGCGATATCCACACCAGCTTTCCGGCGGTATGCGCCAGCGGGTGATGATCGCCATGGCACTGTCGTGTCGCCCTGCGGTTTTAATTGCCGATGAGCCGACGACCGCGCTGGATGTCACCATTCAGGCGCAGATCCTGCAACTAATAAAAGTGTTGCAGCAGGATATGTCGATGGGAGTGATCTTCATTACCCACGATATGGGCGTCGTGGCGGATATTGCCGACCGCGTGCTGGTGATGTATCAGGGCGAGGCGGTAGAAACCGGCAGCGTTGAACAGATTTTTCACAATCCCCAGCATCCCTATACCAAAGCGCTGTTGGCAGCCGTGCCGCAGCTTGGGGCGATGAACGGGCATGAGCTTCCACGCCGTTTCCCGCTTATTTCATTGCACGATCCCAGTCATGTAGAACCGCAGACCGAGCAGGACACCGTGGTTGAAGGCGAGCCTATTCTGCGGGTACGAAATTTGGTGACGCGTTTTCCTCTGCGCAGCGGCATTCTAAATCGCGTGACTCGCGAGGTGCATGCAGTGGAAAACGTCAGTTTTGACCTGTGGCCGGGAGAAACGCTCTCGCTGGTGGGGGAGTCAGGCTGCGGGAAATCCACCACCGGGCGGGCGCTGCTGCGCCTGGTTGAGTCTCAGCGTGGGGAAATCATTTTCAACGGACAGCGTATTGATACCCTTGCTGCCAGCAAGTTGCAGCCGCTGCGTCGGGATATTCAGTTTATCTTCCAGGATCCGTATGCCTCGCTCGATCCGCGCCAGACTGTGGGATATTCCATTCTGGAGCCGCTACGAGTACATGGGTTATTGCAGGGCGATGCGGGGTCAAAACGGGTTGCATGGTTGTTGGAACGTGTAGGCTTGCTACCTGAGCATGCCTGGCGCTATCCACATGAGTTTTCCGGCGGTCAGCGTCAGCGTATCTGTATTGCACGGGCATTGGCGCTCAATCCCAAAGTGATTATTGCCGATGAATCTGTCTCGGCGCTGGATGTTTCAATTCGTGGGCAAATCATCAACCTGATGCTCGACCTGCAGCGAGAATTGGGTATCGCATATCTGTTTATTTCCCACGATATGGCGGTAGTGGAACGGATCAGTCACCGTGTGGCGGTGATGTATCTGGGGCAGATCGTTGAGATAGGCACCCGGCGGGCGGTGTTTGAAAATCCGCAACATCCGTACACTCGCAAGCTGATGGCGGCAGTTCCGGTCGCCGATCCATCCCATCACCGTCCCCAGCGCGTGCTGTTGTCGGACGATATCCCCAGCAATATTCGCAAACGTGGCGAAGAGATTTCCCCCGTTTCGCTCCAGTTAGTTGGTCCGGGGCATTATGTTGCGCGTGGGCAACCAGAAAATGCGCTTTCGCGTTTATAACAGGCAGGCAGGGTTTAAGGAGAATAACATGACAAAAATTGTTGCTCGAAAATGGCTGGTTGCTGTGGGAGTGGTCTCTGCACTGGCCGCATCGCCTGGCTGGGCCGCCAAAGATGTGGTGGTGGCGGTGGGATCCAATTTCACGACGCTCGACCCCTATGACGCGAATGACACGTTGTCGCAGGCGGTAGCGAAGTCGTTTTATCAGGGGTTGTTTGGCCTTGATAAAGAGATGAAACTGAAAAATGTGCTCGCGGAGAGTTATACGGTTTCTGATGATGGGCTGACCTATACCCTTAAGCTGCGTCAGGGGGTGAAGTTTCAGGATGGCACCGACTTCAACGCCGATGCGGTTAAAGCTAACCTCGATCGGGCCAGTAACCCGGAAAACCATCTGAAACGTTACAACCTGTATAAGAATATCGATAAAACCGAAGTCGTCGATCCGTCGACGGTGAAGATTACGCTGAAACAGCCGTTCTCTGCCTTTATCAATATTCTGGCGCACCCGGCAACGGCGATGATTTCTCCCGCCGCGCTGGAGAAATACGGTAAGGAGATCGGTTTCCATCCTGTGGGGACCGGGCCGTACCAGCTTGATACCTGGAATCAGACGGATTTTGTGAAGGTTAAGAAGTTCGCGGGCTACTGGCAGCAAGGGTTGCCAAAGCTGGATACGATTACCTGGCGTCCGGTGACCGACAACAACACGCGTGCGGCCATGCTGCAAACTGGGGAAGCGCAGTTTGCCTTCCCAATCCCTTACGAGCAGGCGGCGTTACTGGCGAAGAACAAAAACCTGGAACTGGTGGCCAGTCCGTCTATTATGCAGCGTTATATCAGCATGAACGTCACGCAAAAACCGTTCGACAACCCAAAAGTGCGTGAGGCGCTGAACTATGCCATCAACCGCCAGGCGCTGGTGAAAGTGGCTTTTGCTGGTTACGCGACGCCGGCAACCGGCGTTCTCCCCCCGTCGATAGCCTATGCGCAAAGCTATACGCCGTGGCCCTACGACCCGGCGAAAGCGCGCGAACTGCTGAAAGAAGCAGGTTATCCGAACGGTTTTACCACTACGCTATGGTCTTCGCATAACCACAGTACCGCGCAGAAAGTGCTGCAATTTACCCAGCAGCAGCTGGCGCAGGTGGGCATTAAGGCTCAGGTTACAGCGATGGATGCTGGTCAGCGCGCCGCGGAAGTTGAAGGGAAGGCGCAGAAAGAGAGCGGGGTACGGATGTTCTACACCGGCTGGTCGGCGTCTACGGGTGAAGCTGACTGGGCGCTGTCACCGCTGTTTGCATCACAAAACTGGCCGCCAACTCTGTTTAACACGGCGTTCTACAGCAATAAGCAGGTGGACAGTGATTTATCGGCAGCGTTGCAAACTAACGATCCGGCGCAGAAAGCGAAGCTGTACAAAGACGCGCAGGATATTATCTGGAAAGAGTCGCCGTGGATCCCGCTGGTAGTGGAAAAACTGATTTCGGCGCACAGCACCAGGTTGACCGGATTCTGGATCATGCCGGATACCGGATTTAGCTTTGATGATGCGGATTTAAAATAAGCTATTCATTCGGCCCCGCAGCCCAGGGGCCGGCGAAGGGAGCGTGATGCTTAACTATGTTTTCAAGCGCCTGCTGGGGTTGATTCCAACTCTGTTGATTGTTGCGGTGCTGGTATTTTTATTTGTTCATCTGCTACCCGGCGATCCGGCCCGGCTGATTGCCGGACCGGAAGCTGACGCCGAGGTGATTGAACTGGTGCGCAAGCAGCTGGGTCTGGACCAGCCGCTGCATGTTCAGTTCTGGCATTACATGACCAACGTGTTGCAAGGCGATTTTGGCACGTCGATGGTTTCTCGTCGCCCGGTTTCTGAAGAGATAGCCAGTCGTTTTATGCCATCACTATGGCTGACTATTGCCAGTATGGCGTGGGCGGTATTGTTTGGTATGACGGCGGGGATCATTGCTGCCGTATGGCGAAATCGTTGGCCGGACAGATTAAGCATGACGCTGGCGGTCACCGGGATCTCGTTCCCGGCGTTTGCGCTTGGCATGCTGCTGATGCAGATATTCTCCGTTGAGCTCGGTTGGTTACCCACCGTTGGCGCTGACACCTGGATGCACTATATCCTCCCGTCTATTACGCTGGGCGCGGCGGTGGCTGCGGTGTTAGCCCGATTTACTCGCGCCTCGTTTGTTGATGTGCTCAGCGAAGATTATATGCGTACCGCGCGGGCTAAAGGGGTGAGTGAAACCTGGGTGGTGTTAAAACATGGTCTGCGTAATGCGATGATCCCGGTGGTCACCATGATGGGACTACAGTTTGGCTTTTTGCTTGGTGGATCAATCGTGGTTGAGAAGGTGTTCAACTGGCCTGGGCTTGGGCGACTGTTGGTGGACTCCGTCGAAATGCGCGACTACCCGGTGATTCAGGCCGAGGTACTGTTGTTTTCTCTGGAATTTATTCTTATTAACTTAGTGGTGGATGTGCTCTACGCTGCCATTAATCCGGCTATCAGGTACAAGTAAGGATGCGATTTTTTAACTGGCGCCGACAGGCGATTTTAAATGCGATGCCCCTTGTTAAGCCAGAGCAGATACGCACACCGTGGCATGAGTTCTGGCGTCGGTTCCGTCGACAGCACATGGCGATGGTCGCTGGGCTGTTTGTATTGCTCCTGATCATGGTGGCGATTTTTGCCCGCTGGCTGACGCCATTTGATGCCGAGAATTACTTCGATTATGACCGTTTGAATGATGGGCCGTCGATGCTGCATTGGTTTGGCGTTGACTCACTGGGACGGGATATTTTTAGCCGCGTGCTGGTTGGCGCGCAAATCTCGCTGGCGGCAGGGGTCTTTGCCGTGTTTATTGGCGCGGCGATTGGTACGGTACTGGGGCTGCTGGCGGGATACTACGAAGGCTGGTGGGATCGACTGATCATGCGAATCTGCGATGTGCTGTTCGCCTTTCCGGGGATATTGCTGGCGATAGCCGTGGTCGCCGTGCTGGGCAGCGGAATTGCTAATGTGATCATTGCCGTGGCCATTTTCTCCATTCCAGCCTTCGCGCGCCTGGTGCGCGGGAATACGCTGGTGCTGAAGCAACAGACGTTTATTGAGTCTGCGCGCAGTATTGGTGCCAGCGATGCGACCATCATCTTCAACCATATTCTGCCTGGAACGGTCTCATCGATCGTGGTCTTCTTTACCATGCGAATTGGTACGTCGATTATCTCTGCCGCGAGCTTGTCATTCCTGGGATTAGGCGCACAGCCGCCGACGCCGGAGTGGGGGGCAATGCTTAATGAAGCGCGCGCTGATATGGTGATCGCGCCGCACGTGGCGATTTTCCCGGCGGTAGCGATATTCCTGACGGTGCTGGCGTTTAACTTACTGGGAGATGGTCTGCGCGACGCGCTGGACCCGAAAATTAAAGGGTAAACCGTAGGCCTGATAAGACGCTTCAGCGTCGCCATCAGGCATTGCCGGATGCGGCATAAATGCCTTATCCGGCCTACGTTGGGTTACGCTAATTAAACGCGGGTGCCCCACAGATCGTATTCATCTGCGTTTTCGACCTTCACGCGGATGATATCGCCAGGTTTCACCTTGGTTTCACCATTCAGGTATACCGCGCCGTCGATTTCTGGAGCATCAGCCATGCTACGACCAATTGCGCCTTCTTCGTCAACTTCATCAACGATAACCAGAATCTCGCGGCCCACTTTCTCCTGCAAACGTTCAGCAGAGATCTGCTGCTGCAATTGCATAAAGCGGTTCCAGCGTTCTTCTTTCACCTCTTCCGGGATTTGATCCGGCAGGTCATTAGCGCCAGCGCCTTCTACCGGGCTGTATTTAAAGCAGCCCACGCGATCCAGACGCGCTTCCTTCAGGAAGTCGAGCAACATCTGGAAGTCTTCTTCCGTTTCACCCGGGAAACCAACAATGAAGGTGGAGCGCAGCGTCAGTTCAGGGCAGATTTCACGCCACTGCTTGATGCGCGCCAGCTGTCTGTCCACGGAGCCCGGGCGTTTCATCAGTTTAAGAATACGCGGGCTGGCATGCTGTAACGGGATGTCCAGATACGGCAGGATTTTGCCTTCCGCCATCAGCGGGATCACATCATCAACGTGCGGGTAAGGGTAGACGTAATGGAGGCGCGTCCAGATCCCCAGTTTTGATAACTGTTCGCACAGATCAACCATGCTGGTTTTGACCGGCTCGCCGTTATGGAAACCGGTACGATGCTTCACATCTACACCGTAAGCAGAGGTATCCTGAGAGATTACCAGAATCTCTTTCACGCCCGCATCGACCAGACGCTTGGCTTCGCTGAGGACGTCGCCAATCGGACGGCTCACCAGATCGCCGCGCATGGATGGAATAATGCAGAACGTGCAGCGGTGGTTACAGCCCTCGGAAATCTTCAGATAGGCGTAATGGCGAGGAGTCAGCTTAACGCCCTGCTCAGGAACCAGGCTCTGGAACGGGTTGTGTTTTGGTTTTGGCACATAGTGGTGAACGTGCTCCAGAACCTGTTCATAGCTATGCGGCCCGGTGATTTCCAGTACCTTCGGGTGGACTTCACGGATCTGATCGACTTTCGCGCCCAGACAGCCGGTGACAATCACCTTACCGTTCTCATTCAGCGCTTCGCCAATTGCTTCCAGGGACTCCTGAACCGCACTGTCGATAAAGCCGCAGGTATTAACGATAACCATATCCGCGTCGTCGTAGCTTGGCACAACATCATAGCCTTCGGTACGAAGTTCGGTCAGGATGCGCTCAGAATCGACGAGGTTTTTCGGACAACCTAGTGATATAAAACCAATTTTTGCCATTTTCTTATACTGTACATTGCTCGTAATCGGGGGATTATACAGATGCCTTCACGGTACATCTATATCTGATCAGCATAAGACGGAGAGAATAAAGAGCGATACCTATAAAGAGTAGATCGTTCAGTGAAAGGTGTTTAGTGAGTCTAATTCCGGCTTTAAGTGCCGCTTCTTGGCTATAGACACTCATTATCGTAAATTTTATCTCGTCGAGCGTTACTAATGAGGTTTAATTTGAAAGATATTGTTTTGAAGTCGAAACTTGAAATGGCTAAAACTCTTTATGCTAATGGTGTGAGTTTATATTATATCTCACTTGCCACAGGCTTAAGTTGGCGTGTATTAATGACAGAATTAACGTTCATCGCCAGTCATGAAAATATTCGACAAAAATCTAACGCTCACGTACCCAAACTTTAAATAATTCACCTGTCTATTACCATCCTACAAAATTTGAAAGGTAACGTTAATATGTATATTTCGCCACTTCCGGTCGCCACGGACTCTGATGTTGATAAACTTAGAGATGATATTGCTAATAAGCTTTTATTCACTATTGGCAAAGATCCCGCAATCGCCACGAAACGGGAGTGGCTTAATGCGACGTTATATGCGGTACGCGATCGGATGGTCGAGTGCTGGCACCGTTCTAATCGGGCGCAATTCTCTCAGGATGCGCGCCAGGTATATTATCTGTCGATGGAATTTTTAATTGGTCGTACGCTATCCAATGCATTGCTCTCTTTAGGTATTTATGACGAAGTCAGAAGCGCGCTGGAGGCAATGGGGCTTGAACTGGAAGAACTGATTGATGAAGAAAACGATCCCGGGTTAGGTAATGGTGGTCTCGGTCGTCTGGCGGCCTGCTTCCTTGATTCACTGGCGACGCTTGGGTTGCCGGGATGTGGATACGGTATTCGTTATAACTACGGTATGTTCAAACAAAATATCGTTAACGGTGTACAAAAAGAGTCGCTGGATTATTGGCTGGAATACGGTAATCCCTGGGAGTTCAAACGTCATAATACGCATTATAAAGTACGTTTTGGCGGGCGTGTTCAACAGGAGGGGAATAAAACCCGCTGGCTTGAAACTGAGGATATTCTGGCCGTGGCGCATGATCAAATTATTCCAGGTTATGCGACGGACACGACTAATACGTTACGCTTGTGGAACGTGCAGGTGAATAGCGAAGTTAATGCGGGCAAACTGAATCAGCAGGTCGACTTTGCTACTGAAGTGGAAAACAAATACCACTTCGATCGTATCTCGCGGGTTTTGTACCCGGATGATTCCACCGATGCGGGGCGTGAATTGCGTTTACGCCAGGCCTATTTCCTGGCCTCGGCGACGATTCAGGATATTCTGAGTCGTCATTATCAGTTGAACAAAACATACGACAATCTGGCCGATAAAATTGCGATTCACCTTAATGATACGCATCCGGTACTGGCGATCCCTGAGTTGATGCGTTTATTGATTGATCATCATCAGTTTAGTTGGGATAACGCGTTTGACGTGACCTGTCAGATTTTTTCTTATACCAACCATACGTTGATGAGTGAGGCGCTGGAGACCTGGCCAGTAGAAATGCTAAGTCGAATTTTGCCGCGCCATTTGCAGATTATTTTTGAGATTAACGATCGTTTTCTGAAGACCTTACAGGAACGTTATCGTAATGACAGCGATCTACTGAAACGTGTGTCGTTAATTGATGAATCCGATGGTCGCGTCGTTCGTATGGCCTGGCTGGCAGTAGTTGTCAGTCATAAGGTTAACGGCGTGTCGGCATTGCATTCAAAACTGATGACCGAATCACTGTTTGCAGATTTTGCGAATATTTTTCCCCTGCGTTTCACCAACGTAACCAATGGTGTGACTGCGCGTCGTTGGCTGGCGCTGGCGAATCCACCGCTTGCTAAAGTGCTGGACGAAAATATCGGTGACAGCTGGCGGACTAAATTAATGCAGTTGGGCGAGCTGAAGCAGTTTATAGATTATCCGTCGGTGAATGAGGCTGTGCATCGTGCGAAACGTGAAAATAAGCAGCGGCTGGCGCACCATATTGCCACTCACTACGGCGTGGTGGTGAATCCTGATGCGCTGTTTGATGTGCAGGTGAAACGCATCCACGAGTACAAGCGGCAACTCATGAATGTGCTCCACGTTATTACACGTTATAACCGGATCAAAGCCGCGCCGGATGCCAACTGGGTACCGCGAGTGAATATCTTTGCCGGAAAAGCAGCCTCCTCTTATCACATGGCAAAACAAATTATTCGCTTGATTAACGATGTGGCGCAGTTAGTCAATAACGATCCGCAGATTGGCGGCAAACTGAAAGTAGTATTTATTCCGGATTACAGCGTCAGTCTTGCTCAGCTAATTATTCCGGCAGCCGATCTGTCAGAGCAAATTTCCCTGGCCGGGACGGAAGCCTCCGGGACCAGTAATATGAAATTCGGTATGAATGGTGCGCTGACTATCGGTACGCTCGACGGTGCGAATATCGAAATGCGCGAATACGTTGGGGAAGATAACATCTTTATCTTTGGCAATACGGCGAATCAGGTTGAAACTCTGCGACGTGATGGCTATGACCCGAGGCACATCTTTGAAAAGGATGAGGAACTTCATCAGGTGCTGACGCAAATCGGTACGGGGGTGTTCAGTCCGCAGGAGCCAGGGCGTTATAGAGAGGTGTTGGATTCATTGATTAACTTCGGCGACTACTATCAGGTGTTGGCCGATTATCGCAGCTATGTAGATTGCCAGGATTCGGTGGACGAGTTGTATCGTACTCCCCGGGAGTGGACGACAAAAACCATGCACAATATTGCTAACATGGGGTATTTCTCGTCGGACAGAACGGTTCAGGAATATGCCGACCATATCTGGCGCATAGCAAAAATTCGCGTGTAATCAGTTTTTCTAACGCTCAGCCTCTCTGGTTTTCATCACAGGGAGGCTGTTTGCAAATCAGCCAGAATAGGTGAGAGGATTTTGTGGGTATTGCTTTCTTTGCGCGATGAGGCAAATACGCTAAATTGTGGCAAGGGAAACGGAGTGTTTATTTTTTTTAGTCCATACAGCTGAGCGTGTGTTTCAAATACCTTTTCCGGGATCACCCCTAAACAATGGGTATTGGACACAATCGTCAGAATCGCCGTAAACGATGAGGTAAGCAGGCAGCGTTCTCCGGTTCTGAATTTTTTATCCACAATACTGCGATGATAAATGATTTTCTCATTCTTAGTATTGTAACCGACCAGGTTAGCATTTCTGAATTGCGCTTCACTGATGGTATTACCATATAAAGAATTATTCTGCGAGGCCGCCAGCACCAGGCGCATATCGCATATTTTCTGGCATGAAAGATTTGCTGACTCTACAGAAAAGGTAGAAAAAACGACATCTGCCTGACGCATATTCAGCAGTTCAATAATACTCTGTTCATTCAGGTCGGCGGTAAGGTGCAGGAGGCTGATATCGGCGTCAGTCTCGATTATTCTGGCGGTGACATCTGGAATAACGATAGGGGAAATAAAAGATTCCGTATAAAGCGTTAACCTTTTCTTGGCGGCAGGCGTGGAAAGCGGCATCAGCGACGACAGTTTGTCGATAATTGGGATTGTATTATCATAAAGCTCATCAGAGTAGACCGTCGGTAACAGCGCATTTCCGCTGCGGACGAACAGATTATCCCCCATCATTTCTCGCAGTTTTCTCAGGGACTGGCTGACGGCAGAGGGCGAAATGTTCAACATGTCCGCGACCCTGGAAATGCTGCCGACGCTATAGATCAAGCAGAAAATCGTCAGTAGATTGAGATCAATTTTTGATAGCGTGCGAATTTTCTCTGCATCATTTGCTTTCGACATACACCCCTCATAATCAGCGCCACGGCAGGAATCACATCAGGTATAGCAAAAAATGTCAGGCCAGTCAGACACTGACCATTTTCGCTGAGCACACCGTCTGGAGTTGTAACATTGTAAATTATGTTAATCAATTGAGCTTTATTGATGTAGGGCATCTATTTGTTCAAAAAACAACCATACTATTAAGTTGCACCATAGTTGGAAAGAGGAGGAACAAAGTATGGTTGTTGACAGACTGAGAACCGATCTTCTCAACAAATTGATAAACGCCCGTATCGAACTTGCCGCTTATCTGCAGTTGAGAAAAGCGAAAGGCTACATGTCAGTTAGCGAGAGCGATCGCCTGCGTGATGTTTTTTTTGCACTGAATCGCGAATTGCACGAGCAATCACAGCTTCACGGTATGCATCTTGATCAGGAAGAGTGGAATGCCCTTCATCGTGCTGAAGGGGCGTTAGCCGCCGCCGCTGTTTGTCTTATGAGTGGACATCACGATTGTCCAACGTTTATCGCCGTTAACGCAGAGAAACTGGAAAACTGCCTGACAACGCTGACGCTAAGTATCCAGAGTTTGCAATCTTACCCAACGCTGGAACACGTCTGAATCAGGGGGAGGGCGCTCCCCCTTTTCGTTAAGCTTATGTAAATGTGGCAGGATAATTCCCCTTGCTGGCTACGCTTTATGCAGAGCTATTCAGGAGGTGTTATGCGTCGACTCTTTCTCTGTGCTGCCTCATTCGCGCTACTTTCCACTTATGCCGCCGCGGTAAAAGTGGAAGTGCTGCAAACTAAACTCGATCACCCATGGTCACTGGCTTTTTTACCCGATAACCGCGGTATGCTCATTACGCTCAAAGGTGGACAGCTTCGACTCTGGCAGCCTGATAAAGGGCTTTCCGACCCGCTGACCGGCGTACCAAAAGTCTGGGCGAATGGTCAGGGAGGACTGCTTGATGTGGCGTTAGCACCGGATTTTGTACAATCTCGCCGGGTATGGCTAAGCTTCGCTGAAGCCGACCGCGAAGGCAAAGCGGGCACCGCGGTAGGCTACGGGCGATTGAGTGACGATCTCAAACATCTGCAAGGATTTCAGACCGTTTTTCGCCAACAGCCAAAGCTTTCCACCGGGAACCATTTTGGTGGACGTCTGGTATTTGATGGTAATGGTTATCTGTTTATTGGCCTGGGAGAGAATAATCAACGCGCTACCGCCCAGGACCTGGATAAATTGCAGGGTAAATTAGTCAGACTGACCGACGAGGGCAAAATTCCGCCGGATAATCCGTTTGTGAACAAGGCGGGAGCGCGGGCAGAGATTTGGTCGTATGGCATCCGCAACCCGCAGGGGATGGCGATGAATCCGTGGAGTGATGTGCTGTGGCTCAATGAGCATGGTCCACGCGGAGGCGATGAGATTAATATCCCCGAGAAAGGGAAAAACTACGGCTGGCCTATCGCGACCTGGGGGGTTAACTACAGTGGTTTGAAAATTCCCGAAGCAAAAGGTCAAATTGTTGCTGGCACGGAACAACCCATCTTTTACTGGGAAAAGTCGCCGGCGGTTAGTGGAATGGCTTTTTACAATAGCGGTACCTTCCCGCAGTGGCGGCAAAAGTTGTTCATCGGCGCGTTGAAAGATAAAGAAGTGATCGTGCTGAGCGTTAAAGGGAATACGGTGACTGAGGATGGTCGTCTGTTGCAGGAAAGGGGGCAGCGGATCCGTGATGTGCGCGTCGGACCAGACGGTTATTTGTACGTGCTAACCGACGAGTCCGACGGGGAATTACTGAAAGTGAGTCCCTGATTTGGTTAGCTGACCGGGATCATCACGATTTTTTGAAACGCCGGGCGCTCGGTCAGTTGTTGATACCAGCGTTCCAGATGCGGGCGCGGGGTCCAGCTCAGGCCAACGTTGAACAGGTTATAGATGAATGGTGCCACAGCGATATCCGCGGTGCCAAATTCAGCCCCGGAGAACCATGGCTGGTCTGCCAGCGCGTTATCCAGAATGGCAAACAGGTTATCGCAAACTTGCTTACTTGCCTCAATGGCCGCCATATCGCGCTGATCGGCAGGTGTTCTGACCAAACCAAATAAGATAATCCGATGCGCAGGGCTTAGCGTCTGATTTGCCCAGTCCATCCATTTTTCACCGACGGCGCGCGCGGCCGGGGCGTCAATCCACAAACGTTTTTGTCCGTACTGAGCGGTCAGATAGCGGACAATGGTATTGGATTCCCACAGAACAACGTCCGTTTCATCATCGCGTAGTAGCGGGACCAGTCCGTTCGGGTTCAGTGCCAGATAGTCGGCATCGCGGTTACCGCCATGCTGCCCGCCCGCCAGAATTTGGTTATATGGCAGTTCCAGTTCCTCGAGCGTCCACAATACTTTTTTTACGTTGGTCGAGTTATTGCGACCCCACAGTGTAATCATAGTAACCCCGCAAATTAATTGAGCAGCTTTATGGCTGCAGATGCCATCTGACTAGCTCACATGGTGGGGTAAACCTAATATTTACGCAACAAAGTCTAAAAAAATCGTGCCAGGAGCAGCGCAGCGCGGCGTTATTGCATAAACTTTAAAAACTTTACCAACTTACGGTTTCTTTAAGCTCGTTAGTGCGTTATTACTCACCGCACTTATTTTACACGTCATCCATCAGACTTTTTCTGCATGGGTTGGTCGAGGTCGCTTGGCCGGTTTTGTGTAAACACGGTGTGGTATGACGTGGTTTTTTGGAATGGATACTCGGGTGGCATTTATGACGCAATACTTCTCTTCACTTCGCAGCTTTGCTGCAGGTTCTGCACTCTTAATCCTTTTGGTGCCGACCGTACAGGCGGCGGAGCAACCGACGGCCCCGCCGAGCGTGGACGCGCGCGCGTGGATTCTGATGGATTACGCCAGTGGTAAGGTGCTGGCGGAAGGTAATGCTGATGAGAAACTGGATCCTGCCAGTCTGACCAAAATCATGACCAGCTATGTGGTTGGGCAGGCGCTGAAGGCCGGAAAAATTAACCTCAACGACATGGTCACCGTGGGCAAAGACGCCTGGGCGACCGGTAATCCAGCCCTGCGCGGTTCGTCGGTCATGTTCCTCAAGCCCGGCGATCAGGTTGCGGTGTCCGATCTGAATAAAGGCGTTATCATTCAGTCAGGTAACGATGCCTGTATTGCACTCGCTGATTACGTTGCTGGCAGCCAGGAATCCTTTATTGGTCTGATGAACGGCTATGCGAAAAAACTGGGGCTGACTAACACGACTTTCCAGACGGTGCATGGCCTGGATGCGGCAGGACAGTTCAGTACCGCACGTGATATGGCGCTGCTCGGGAAGGCGTTAATCCACGATGTGCCGGAAGAGTACGCTATTCACAAAGAGAAAGAATTTACCTTCAATAAAATACGTCAACCGAACCGCAACCGTCTGTTGTGGAGCACCAACCTGAACGTGGATGGTATGAAAACCGGGACCACTGCCGGGGCGGGATACAACCTGGTGGCCTCCGCGACCCAGGGCGATATGCGCCTGATCTCCGTGGTGCTGGGAGCAAAAACCGACCGCATTCGTTTCAATGAGTCAGAAAAGCTGCTGACCTGGGGCTTCCGTTTCTTTGAAACCGTTACGCCGATCAAGCCGGATGCGACTTTCGTGACCCAGCGCGTCTGGTTTGGCGATAAGAGTGAAGTGAATTTGGGCGCCGGAGAAGGGGGGTCTGTGACCATCCCGCGTGGTCAGCTCAAAAACCTGAAGGCCAGCTTTACCCTGACTGAACCACAGCTAACTGCACCGCTGAAGAAAGGTCAGGTTGTGGGCACTATCGACTTCCAGTTGAACGGAAAATCTATTGAGCAGCGTCCGTTGATGGTGATGGAAGATGTGGAAGAGGGTGGTTTCTTTAGCCGCATGTGGGACTTTGTGATGATGAAATTCCACCAGTGGTTTGGTGGTTGGTTCTCTTAATCTTATCTATTGCCGGATGGCGCAATCGCCGTCCGGCAGTATCTGTTAGTACTTCAGCGTGATACGTTGTGTTTTAGCGTACTCAACAAATGCCTCGTCAGGACGGCTGTCGCTGATGATGGTATCAAAGCGTTTTAATTCCCCCATCCTCGCAGGTCGCACCTTGCCAAACTTGCTGTGATCGACCACCAGCACGTGATGCTGCGCCATCGACATTGCCCAGTGCTTCACCGGCAGTTCTTCCAGATTAAAGCAGGTCGCGCCTTTTTCGATGTGAACACCTGCCGCGGAATAAAAGGCGATATCCGGACAGAGGTTGTTCAGCGTTTCCTGAAAATCGAGCGGTTTAAAAATCGCGTTACTGGCATGGAATTCACCACCACACAGAATGACGCGGCACTGCGGTTTTTCCTGCAGTACCAGAAACGTATTCAACGAGTAGCAGATTGCGGTGAAGGGCAGTTCATTGTCGATCGCTTCAATGATCCACGGCGTGGTCGTACCGCAATCGAAAAAGATGGTCTGATGCGCCTGCACGAGACTCGCCGCCTGCTGGGCAGCGCGACGCTTTTCATCAACCAGACGGGATTTTTGATCGCTGATTAAATAGTGGTTAGCGCTGCGGGGTTCCAGAACAATATAGCCCCCGAGCAGCACGACGGGAGCATCATGATTATTCAGGTCGCGACGAATGGTCATCTCAGATACGCCCAGCAACGTCGCGGCTTCTTTGAGGTGTAATTTATCGCTGCGTTTCAGCGCCTGCAGTAATTGACCAATACGCTCGTCGCGTCGAGTTTCCATAGTTCCCCTGGAGAATAGATTAAGTGCTCAGTTTCGCGCTTAATACTACTCTTTTTACCGCGGGTTAGTCACGTACCCAACCTTTACGGATGGGGAGAGCGAAGCAGGTGCGATAGCACGTCTGCAAGCCGAGGTACAAGGTTGTGCCGAACCGTTGCCAGATCATCTGGGCGCTCAGGCAACCGATCAACCCGGCCAGTAATCCGCCCAGCATATCCAGCGGCCAGTGAACGCCAAGGTAAACACGTGACCAGGCAATCGCCACGGCGACAACCATCAGCAGAGCACCCGTCCACAAGCGATGCCAGAACAGAAAGGCCAGAGCAAAGGTAAAGATAACCGTACCGTGGTCGCTCGGGAAAGAGTCATCTGCCGCATGGTGCAGGAAGTTATAGCCGATGTGGTTAACGAACGGACGATCGTGGGGGAAAAGATGCCCCATCAGCCAGGAAATCGTCAGACCGACTACTAACGCAATGGCCATTTTGATGACCAACTGGCGCTGGATTGTAACCTGACCACGAGGTCCCCAAAGCCAGAGCACAACGGCTAACAGCGGCACAATGCTGATCAGATCTTTGGCAATGAAAATGGCGAGCGAAATTGCCCATTGCGCAGAGTCGGGTGTTGCATTGATCAAGTAAAAAAGAGAATTGTTCAGATTTTCCAGCATAACGTCCAGACTCAGTGTAATCGTTAAAAAGGCCCATAGGGGGGAGAGCATAAAATTGCTTTCACGGGATAAAAAGCGGTCTTGTCTTATTTGCCTGTTAAATGACGATTTTTAAGACAATTAATGAGACTTATTGAGCATGATAGCGGTCTCAACTTAAATTAACCTTAAAGCAAAATGTTCTTGAGCAAATGAGTGTAAAAATGTGCGCATTTTGCTTTCAAATCACATAATTCACTATCACCAGTACGGCGCATTTATTACACTTTGCGCGATTTTTCTATAGTTAAGAGATTGCATGCAGAACCGTTTATCTTCAGGCGTCCGTTTAGGGCGTCAGGCATTACTTTTCCCGCTCTGTCTGGTACTTTACGAATTCTCCACTTATATCGGCAACGATATGATCCAGCCCGGAATGTTGGCGGTGGTGGCGCAATATAACGCCGGATTAGATTGGGTACCTACGTCTATGACCGCCTATCTGGCAGGCGGCATGTTTTTGCAGTGGTTGTTAGGACCGCTGTCGGACCGTATTGGTCGTCGTCCGGTAATGTTAACCGGCGTGATCTGGTTCATCGTTACCTGCCTTGCAACCCTGCTTGCACAGAATATTGAGCAATTTACCTTCCTGCGTTTTTTGCAGGGGATAAGCCTGTGCTTTATTGGTGCGGTGGGTTACGCCGCCATTCAGGAATCTTTTGAAGAAGCGGTCTGCATAAAAATTACCGCGCTGATGGCAAACGTGGCGCTGATTGCGCCACTGCTGGGTCCGTTGGTAGGCGCAGCCTGGGTACATGTTCTGCCGTGGGAAGGGATGTTTATCCTGTTTGCTGCTCTGGCGGCCATCTCCTTTTTTGGTCTGCAACGCGCGATGCCGGAAACGGCAACCCGGCTTGGTGAAAAGCTGTCCATTAAAGAGTTGGGCAAGGATTATAAGCTGGTGCTGAGGAACGTGCGCTTCGTTGCAGGCGCACTGGCGTTGGGTTTTGTCAGCCTGCCGTTACTGGCGTGGATTGCGCAGTCCCCGATTATTATCATCAGCGGTGAACATCTCAGCAGCTACGAATATGGTCTGTTGCAGGTGCCGATTTTTGGCGCGTTGATTGCTGGTAACCTGGTGCTGGCGCGTCTGACTTCGCGAAAAACCGTGCGTTCGCTAATTATCATGGGCGGCTGGCCAATCGCCGTTGGCCTGATTATTGCCGCTGCGGCCACGGTGGTGTCATCCCATGCATATCTATGGATGACGGCGGGTTTGAGTATCTATGCGTTTGGCATTGGCGTGGCGAATGCGGGGCTGGTGCGCCTGACGCTGTTTGCCAGCGAAATGAGTAAGGGTACCGTTTCTGCCGCAATGGGTATGCTGCAGATGCTGATTTTTACCGTTGGTATTGAGCTGAGTAAACACGCGTATCTGCTGGGAGGGAACGGCTTGTTCAGCTTGTTCAATCTGGCAAGCGGCGTACTGTGGCTGATTCTGATGGTTATCTTCCTGAAAGATAAACGGGTAGGGAATTCCCGGGAAGGTTAAGGACCGGATTTCCGCAATCCAGCGCATATGAGCATAATGACGCCGATAAATTCATCATTATGTTGATAAGAGAATCACGCTGTAGGCCGGATAAGCGAAGCGCCATCCGGCGGCCTGTAGCAAATTGCCGGATGGCGGCGTAAACGCCTTATCCGGCCTACCGCTCACCAAAGATCTTAACTGACCAGTATTACGGTTGTCCGGGCCTGGCGACAACTTAGTGGTGGTCGTCAATCTGATGTTCGATAACCATCCCTTCACCGACGCTTGCCACATGTCGCGCATAAGGATGTGCGCGATAGACAGGGGCCGGAGCAGGCGCTGGAGCAACATATACCGTTTGTGGTGCGGTCGTTACGCTGACCGCCTGGGGCACGCTGACGGAAGAGGGTACTACCACCACTTTATAACCGCTGGGGACATCAACGGTAACGCTTTGCGCAAATGTTGTCCCCGCAAAGCCCAGCAACAATGTCGCCATCAGTACACTTTTCTTCATGATCCGCTCGCCTGAAATATTCACTGGAAGTAATAATCCAGCGGGTTAATTTGAGGCGGATTATGAATAGATCATGCCATCATTTTGTTGCCGTCTGTGCTGAGCCGTTAATGCGTAAACGGTGCTTCATTCTTTAACACGCGGTCGATAATATCCAGAACGCCCTCTTCGTTGTTCGAGCCTGCGCGATATTTTGCCGCCTCGATCACCGGCTCATGGGCGTTGGCCATTGCAAAACTAAATCCTGCCTGACGCAGCATCTCAATATCATTTCCGCCATCGCCAAACACAACAACTTCATTGTCGTTAATATTCCAGCGTTGTTGCAGCAGGCGCAGACCGTTAGCCTTATGCACGCCGGGAATTATTAAGTCGATGCTGCCGTAGCCGGTATGAACCGGTACCATAATATCGCCAATCGCCTCGTGGAGATCGGCCTGTACCTGTGGAATTCGGTCGTCGGAAATATTCAGCCCGAATTTGAAAAAAACGTCGTTGAGATTGTCAAAATTATCTACAAATTCAAGACGATGATAGTACATGGCGGAAACGGATTTATGCTCATCGCTGTATTTTTTGAGCGTATAGGCGCTGTTTTTACCGCAGGCAATAATGTCGATATCGGCGCGGGTCAGCAGATGATCCACGATGGCATGGAAATCGTCTTTAGCCAGTTCGCCGTTAAAGACATCTTCTCCTTCACTGACCACCCAACCGCCGTTTTCGGCGACAAATGAGATCTCATTGGCCAGTTCGGGGAAAAAGGAAATCAACTGATAATATTGGTTGCCGCTGGCGACCACAAAGCGGATCCCTTGTTCTTTCATCTGGCGGTATTGCGCCATAAAGCGCTCACGGTTATAGGTTTTTTGGTCGCTTAAAAATGTGCCGTCCATGTCGACCGCAATTAATTTGATACTCATTAGCTGTTCTCCATCACCGTAGTATTTTTGAGATCCGGTTTCGCTACCGCTTTCGCGACGACGGCGGCGACAAGCACCAGCGCCAGCACCACCAACATAGCGCTGCGCAGGCCATAGTGTTCACCCAGATAGCCTAGCAGCGGCGGTCCAACAAGGAACGCCAGGTAACCGGTGGTCGCCACAACGCTGACGCGGGTTGGGGCATCGGGGCCGGTGTCGCTGGCGGCTGAAATGGTCAGCGGGAAGCCGAGCGATGCGCCGAGTCCCCACAGAATAACGGACACACCGGCCACCCAGGAGCTGTCGACAAAAATAATCAGGCTAATCCCGAGAGCGCCCATCAGCGCACTGGCGCGCACCACCGCAACGCGGCTGTAACGGTCGATGAACCAGCCACCGGTAAATCGCCCAACGGTCATACCCAGCGTAAAACCGGCATAAATCAGCGAGCCTGAGGTCGGGCTAAATCCATGTCCGTCCACCATTAACAGTGGAAGCCAGTCGTTGGCGGAACCTTCAGCAAATGCCATCGCCAGCACTACAACGCCGATCAGCAATAGCTGGATATCACGATAAAAAGGCAGTCCTTTTTCACCGGAGTGAGAACCGTCAGCGGCATTTTTGCCCGTGCCGTCAGGAATAGCTTTGATGGCGATGAAAATAGGTGTGATAGCAACCATTGCAGCCAAAAGAATATGCGCGGTAGCCGGGACGCTGAAGGCGGTAAGCATCATTCCAACTCCAGCCCCTGCCAACGTTCCCAGGCTGTAAAAACCGTGCATCATCGGCAGCACGGTTTTGTTCATTTCGCGCTCAACTGCCGCACCTTCGACGTTGATGGCAACTTCTGCCGCACCAAAGCTGGCGCCAAATACGCCCAGGCCAAACGCGAAAAGCCATGCGGAATGCAGCCAGAGCGCTACGCTGAGGATCGCCATTCCGAGGACTGCACAAGACATGGTGGTGCGAATCACCTTACGCGTGCCAAATCGTTTCACCAGCCAGGCCGAACAAAGTATGCCACTCATCGAACCAATAGAGAGCCCAAACAACACCGCGCCCATTTCGGCAGTGGAGATGGAGAGGATATCTCTGATGGCAGGGGTACGCGTTGCCCAGGAGGCCATTAATAATCCTGGTAAAAAGAAGAACGTGAACAGCGCCCAGGTGCGACGTCTTAAGGCTTTGCGTGATGAGATGCCAGTCATGAATTCGAGCCAAAGAAAAGAAGGAAGGAGACAACATTAGCAAGACTGTGTACATTTGTACACAAATGCAAGAAGAGGAAATGTAGTGCGACGTGCAAACGATCCGCAGCGGCGGGAAAAAATAGTTCAGGCGACTCTGGATGCAGTAATAGACCATGGCATTCATGGGGTTACACATCGTAAAATCGCTACGATTGCCGAGGTGCCACTGGGTTCTATGACCTATTACTTTTCGGGAATTGATGAGCTTTTGATGGAGGCATTTGGCCGTTTTACTGACAGGATGCTGTTGCAGTATCAGGACTTTTTTGCCGACGTTAAGGATGCGTCGCAGGCTTGCCATGCCATTACCGATATGATTTACGGCTCTCAGGTCACAACGCCTGATAATATGGAGCTCATGTATCAGCTGTATGCTTTCGCCAGCCGTAAACCAGCGTTGAAAACGGTGATGCAGAACTGGATGCTACGCAGCCAACAAACGCTGGAGCAGTGGTTTGATCCGGTTACTGCGCGGGCGCTGGATGCGTTTATTGAAGGAATGACGCTGCATTTTGTCACGGACAAAAAACCGCTGCAGCGAGAAGATATCTTGCTGATGGTGGAGCGTATTGCAGGGATACCCGCGACAGTCAGCTGTGCGTAGCGCCTCCGGTAATATTCACCACCGTCGCGGTCATGGCGCTGGCATGGTCTGAAGCAAGAAAGGTCATGACCTCAGCGATTTGTGCAAGCGTAGGCAGGCGCGCGAGCATGGTACTTTGCGCCGCACCTCCTAACCATTGATCGACGGTTAAACCCATTGACTGTGCTTTGGCGGAGAAAATTTCTCCGGTATAGGAGCCAGCTGCAACAGCATCCACAATCGCATGCGAGCGCACGCCGACGACCCGGATATTTGCCGGTCCTACCTCGCTGGCGAACGCTTTAATAAAAGCCTCTGTTCCTGCACAACCAACAATATGACCCAGATGACCAGGCATCGCCATCGGGGCCGCGGGGGCAACAACGCTGAGAATGACGCCCGCACGATTGCCGCCCATGTGCGGCGTTACGGCTTTAGCGATATTGAACTGCGCCGAGAGGAAAGGGGTGATGCCGCTCATAAACTCAGAGAGGGATAATGCGTCAATGCGTTTGCCCTGTTCGTGCATAAATCCCGTTGCGTTAACCACCACATCTATTCCACCGGTTTGCTGCGCAAGGCGGGTAACTTCCTTCGATGCGTTGTGCTCGGCGAGTACATCGGTGATAAAGGTTTCGACTGTACCACCAGCCGTTCGGATATTACTGGCCGTCCGATCAAGTTTTTCATGGCTGCGAGCACCCAGACACACATGGGCTCCTTCGCGCGCCATGACCTGCGCAACCGCACTACCAATAGCCCCGCTGCCACCAAAAATTACTGCGACTTTGCCAGTAAGCAACATGACTAACCCCCATCCCCGATAAAGCACCGTTTTAAAGTATGTGCCATAACCGGCATGCTGCAAATTGGGGAGGAGTTTCAGAGGTGGAAGGCGATGAACGCAAATTTCAGGCAACAAAAAACCCATCAACCTTGAACCAAAACGGCGGGGTTGATGGGCTCCACAAATTGGGGACATCAAAGAAAAGCAGTGGCAATAGTTATGACTGACGCCTTGAAGAAAAGTTCTGCTTACCTGCAAAAAATTTTTCAATTAAGGGAAAATTTCAGTGCTAACCAAGACCAGGCCATACGATGACGATGAGTGTCCCCGCTAATGTCAGCAGAACGTTGGCAATCGCGTAGGTCCCTGCATAACCTAACGCAGGGATGTTGCTGCGTGCGGTGTCGCTGATGATTTCCATTGCCGGAGCACAGGTACGTGCGCCCATCATGGCACCAAACAGCAGGGCGCGGTTCATGCGTAATACGTAAGCACCAAACAAGAAACAGATGACAACTGGAACCAGGCTGACCACCAGGCCGGCAATCAACATTTGACCACCGACGGCACCCAGGCCATTACCAATGCCACTGCCTGCGCTTAAACCGACGCCTGCCATGAATACCATCAGGCCAAACTCTTTCACCATATTCAGCGCACCCTGTGGGATATAGCCAAATGTGGGGTGGTTGGCTCGCAGGAAGCCCAGCATGATCCCAGCGAACAGCAGTCCAGCCGCATTCCCGATGCCGAAGCTGAAATTACTGAACTGGAATGTGATCATCCCGATCATCAGACCGATGATAAAGAAGGCGCAGAAGGCAAGCAGATCGGTCACCTGACTGTGAATTGAAATGAAGCCGATACGGTCGGCAATGGTTTTCACGCGACGAGCATCACCGCTGACCTGCAACACGTCGCCTTTATTGAGCACGACGTTGTCATCGATAGGCATTTCAATCTGGCTGCGGATCACGCGGTTCAGGAAACAACCGTGGTCGGTCAGTTTCAACTGGGCCAGGCGACGACCAACGGCATTGTGGTTTTTTACCACAATTTCTTCAGTGACGATGCGCATATCGAGCAGATCGCGATCGAACACCTCTTTACCGTTACGGAAGCTGGGATCGAGGCGAGCATGGGCGTCCGGATAACCCACCAGGGCTATCTCATCGCCCATTTGCAATACCGCGTCGCCATCCGGGTTGGCCAGAATGCCGTTGCGACGGATGCGTTCAATGTAACAACCGGTCTGGCGATAAATACCCAGTTCGCGCAGATTTTTACCATCGGCCCATGCCACCAGCTCAGGGCCAACGCGATAGGCGCGGATCACCGGGAGGTACACTTTACGATTAGCGTCGGTATCCAGACCTCGTTCACGCGCGATTTGTTGGGCGCTGGTTTGCAGGTCCTGATGCTGCAGTTTCGGCAAATAGCGCGCTCCAACAATCAGGCTGACCAGACCAATCAAATAGGTGAGGGCGTAACCCAGGCTCAGGTTATCGAGAGCGCTTGAAAGTTGTGTCCCTGTCATTCCTGAATGGCGCAAGGTATCACCCGCGCCGACCAGTACCGGCGTTGAGGTCATCGAGCCAGCCAGCATGCCCGCCGTCAGGCCGATATCCCAGCCAAATAGCTTACCCAGCCCCAGCGCGATCAGCATTGCGCTACCGACCATCACCAGGGCAAGCATTAGATAATTTTTCCCATCGCGAAAAAAAATCGAAAAAAAGTTGGGACCGGCTTCGACGCCGACGCAAAAAATAAACAGCATAAAGCCGAGATTTAATGCATCGGTGTTAATACTAAAGTGCTGCTGACCTAATAATAGGGAGACCACTAAAACGCCAATGGAATTACCGAGTTGGACTGAACCCAGACGTAATTTGCCCAGACACAGGCCCAGAGCCAGGACCACAAATAATAACAGGATGTAATTCCCATTTAACAAATCTGCGACGTTTATATTCACGGAGACTAACTTCTTGTTTACTAGTAAGCTATTGAAAGAAATGGCAATTTACGCTAATGTTTTTGCCAGAAATTAAGGGGCGATAGCATCGTACACAGCCCCGAATAATGCAGCATAACAATATATGCGGTTAGTTTAATCTCATTACGTATCAACGGCTATAAGAATCGTGTGGGTGTGTTTTTGGCATGGAATGCCGAGTTACTTTATCTGACTGGACGCCTGCGGGCGAAAAGAGTGTTCGATAGAGAATGTGTCAGGAGGAACGATTGAAACATAAGCAAAGTTGGGCGAGTGCGGTCTGCTGCTTTGTGCTCTTTATTGTGGTGTGTCTTTCATTAACGCTGAACGTGAAAGGGGCATTCAGAGCGGCAGGGCATCCTGAGGTCGGATTGTTGTTTTTTATCTTACCTGGTGCTGCAGCAAGCTTTTTTTCCCATCGTCGGGAAGTGCTCAAACCCCTGCTTGGTGCAATGTTGGCGGCGCCGTGCTGCCTGTTACTGATGCGGTTCGTTTTTATGCCGACGCGTTCATTGTGGCAAGAGCTGGCGTGGTTGTTTAGTGCGGTGTTTTGGTGCGCTCTTGGCGCATTATGTTTTTTATTTATCAGTAGCTTATTCAATCAGCATCAACGGCGGAAAAAGAACTGATGACGCCCTCAAGGTGAGGGCGTAGAAACCGCTATCAGGCGAACAGATTCATGTTCTCTTTTGCCCAAGCTTCAAAATCCGTGCAGCCGCCGATGTGTTTTTGATCGACAAAAATCTGCGGAACGGTTTCAACTGGCTTACCTACCGTCTTTTCCAGATCTGCTTTGGTAATTCCTTCAGCATGGATATCAATGTAGCGGAAGTTAAAATCGTCATGCTCACTGCTTAATTTTTCTGCTAATTCTTTTGCGCGCACGCAATACGGGCACCCTGGGCGACCAAAAATAACGGCAAACATCTCTTTCTCCTCGAACTTATCAGGCCGGATGGCAATACTGGTTATGATGCCGCGATTTGTGACGGATGGAAAGCAGGTTCAGCCTGTTGCTTTGATATCCTCAAGCTATATCTGTTAAACACGGCAAGCCGGAACGTTTTATAATGGAAGCCATTTCGCCGGGAGGCCGCGTATGCGCACAATTGGTGTATTACCCAAATGCGTATTGATGCTGGAAATAATTGGGATGGTTTTGTTATCGCTGGCACTGCTATCGCTTAACGATTACCTCACCTTGCCCGCACCGCTTAACAGCCCGTTAGCCTGCGTGGTGATGATATTTCTGGGCGTACTGCTGATGCTCCCTGCTGCGGTAGCGTTGATGTGGCGTGTTGCTCAACTGCTGGCACCGCAACTGATGTCTCGCACACCCGGTGATTCAACTGATTCAGACAGAGACAAAAGAGATGACTCCAACCATTGATTTACTCCGCAGCCACCGTTCCATTCGCCATTTTACTGATGATGCCATTTCGGATGCACAGCGTGAGGCGATTATTGCCGCCGCTCAGGGAACGTCAAGCTCCAGTTTTCTACAGTGCACGACGATCATTCGCATAACGGATAAATCTCTGCGCGAATCGCTGGCTACCTTATCTGGCGGCCAAAAGCATGTGGCACAGGCCGCTGAGTTCTGGGTGTTTTGCGCTGATTTTAATCGTCATTTGCAGATTTGCCCTGACGCGCAACTTGGGCTGGCGGAACAGCTGCTGCTGGGCGTGGTTGATACCGCAATGATGGCGCAAAATGCGTTGACGGCGGCAGAGTCGCTGGGACTTGGCGGCGTGTTTATTGGTGGCCTGCGTAACAATATTGAGCCGGTCACCGAACTGCTGAAGCTTCCGCAACATGTTCTTCCGCTCTTTGGTTTGTGCCTCGGCTGGCCTGCGGATAACCCGGATATCAAGCCGCGGCTGCCCGCGTCGCTTGTGGTGCACGAAAATCAATATCAGCCACTCAACAGCGATGTGTTGGCGCAATATGATGAGCAGCTCGCGCAGTACTATCTGACCCGAGGCAGCAATACCCGCCGCGACACCTGGAGCGATCATATTCGCCGTACCATCATTAAAGAAAGTCGCCCCTTTATCCTGGAATATTTGCATAAACAGGGATGGGCCACGCGCTAAAGATTTTAACCCAGTGTATGATACGCCAGCTTTTACCAGGTCATTCAGAGAGGTGCAGGGTGAAAATTGCCATTTTGTCCCGGGACGGAACGCTCTATTCTTGTAAACGCCTGCGTGAAGCGGCGATGCAGCGCGGTCACCTGGTTGAAGTTATCGATCCCCTTTCTTGCTATATGAACATCAGCCCAGCGGCATCCTCTATTCATTACAAGGGCCGTCAGCTTCCTCATTTCGATGCGGTGATCCCGCGGATTGGTTCCGCGATTACCTTTTATGGGACGGCGGCGCTGCGCCAGTTTGAGATGCTGGGTAGCTATCCGTTGAATGAATCGGTAGCGATTACGCGAGCGCGCGATAAGCTGCGTTCTCTACAGCTGCTGGCGCGTCAGGGAATTGATTTACCCATCACCGGAATTGCTCACTCTCCGGACGATACCAGCGACATGATTGACATGGTTGGCGGTGCGCCGTTGGTGGTGAAACTGGTTGAAGGCACCCAGGGTATTGGCGTGGTGCTGGCGGAAACGCGGCAGGCTGCAGAAAGCGTGGTAGATGCGTTTCGTGGGGTGAATGCCCATATCCTGGTTCAGGAATATATCAAAGAAGCGAAGGGGCGCGATATTCGCTGTTTCGTGGTGGGCGATGAAGTAGTGGCCGCCATTGAACGACGGGCTAAAGAGGGCGATTTTCGTTCTAATCTCCATCGCGGTGGTGTGGCGACTATTGCGAGTATCACGCCGCGCGAAAGAGAAATTGCGCTCAAAGCCGCCCGGACTATGGGCCTGGACGTTGCAGGCGTTGATATTCTGCGCGCTGATCGAGGGCCACTGGTCATGGAGGTCAACGCGTCTCCGGGGCTGGAAGGCGTGGAGAAAACTACCGGGTTAGACATTGCCGCGAAAATGATCCAGTGGATCGAGCGCCATGCTACTCCTGAATTTTGTCTTAAAATCGGCGGCTAAGCGCAATATCGATTGCGATCGTGGTATGACACGCTCTTTTTGCGTAAGCTGTGCCGGTATTTTTTTCATCAATAGAGGTCGCACATTATTATGACATCACTGGTCGTTCCCACTCTGGATACGTTGCGTCAATGGCTCGACGACCTGGGCATGAGTTTTTTTGAATGCGATACCTGTCAGGCGCTGCACTTGCCACACATGCAGAATTTTGACGGCATCTTTGATGCAAAAGTTGATTTGGTCGATAACGTCATTCTGTTTTCTGCGATGGCGGAAGTCAGACCTTCTGCACTGCTGCCACTGGCAGCCGATCTGTCTGCGATCAATGCCAGTTCACTGACGGTGAAAGCTTTTCTGGATATGCAGGATGATAATCTGCCAAAGCTGGTGGTTTGCCAGTCTTTATCCGTTACGCCGGGCGTAACGTTTGAGCAGTTTGAATGTTTTGTTCGCCAGAGCGAAGAGCAAATATCGATGGTGATCCTCGAAGCCGGAGCGCATCAGCTGTTATTTAATGCTGAAGAAGATGCGCAAAACAGCACCGCTGAAATTCATTTCCTCCATTAATTCTTCCTGAATCTGGACATATATTGCGCAGCCGCTGCCAGAGCGGTTGCGTATTGCCTGTTTTTATTCTGCATTTAACCTTTCATTAAAGAATTATTCACCTCGATTCAGCGCCTTCCGCTTTATGTCATAGACAATTCCTGCATAAAAAATTGATAAAAGACGTTTTTTAATCTGGGCTATATCCACAATTCCTGGCTAAAGTTATTCTTGCGAAGCTTACCAACGTCATCATTTAAACAGTCCCTTGTGACCTGACCTGTGGCCACAATGTGTGTTGAATGCATAGGCGGATGCCAGCGAGCAACAGCGGCATGAGGAGAGGTCTCTCTTTTCATCGGTGCTGCATGAAAGAATATGCACGTTTCTTGCATATCATTAGAGTGTGACATTTTTGTTCGTTTGTTAACGAACTTTCAGAAGGAAAGAGATTATGACCGCCTTAAATAAAAAATGGTTATCAGGCCTGGTTGCGGGTGCTCTGATGGCCATCTCTGCCGGCACGCTCGCTGCTGAACAAAAAACGCTGCATATTTATAACTGGTCTGATTATATTGCCCCGGATACGGTGGCTAATTTTGAAAAAGAGACCGGAATTAAAGTTATCTATGATGTATTTGATTCCAATGAAGTACTGGAAGGTAAGCTCATGGCTGGCAGTACCGGCTTTGACCTTGTCGTTCCTTCTGCCAGCTTCCTTGAGCGTCAACTGACTGCGGGCGTATTCCAGCCGCTGGATAAGAGCAAATTGCCGGGCTGGAAAAATCTTGATCCTGAACTGCTGAAGCTGGTGGGTAAACACGATCCGGACAACAAGTTCGCGATGCCGTACATGTGGGCTACGACCGGTATTGGCTATAACGTGGATAAAGTCAAAGCGGTGCTTGGGCCGGATGCGCCGGTTAACAGCTGGGATTTGATCCTCAAACCGGAAAATCTGGAAAAACTCAAAAGCTGCGGCGTCTCTTTCCTCGATGCGCCAGAAGAGGTATTTGCCACGGTGCTGAACTATTTGGGTAAAGACCCAAACAGTACCAAAGCGGATGATTACACCGGGCCAGCAACCGATCTGCTGTTGAAGCTGCGTCCAAATATTCGCTACTTCCACTCCTCGCAATATATTAACGACCTGGCAAACGGTGATACCTGCGTCGCGATTGGCTGGGCAGGGGACGTATGGCAGGCGGCAAACCGTGCGAAAGAAGCGAAAAATGGCGTCAATATCTCCTTCTCAATTCCTAAAGAAGGTGCAATGGCGTTCTTTGACGTATTCGCGATGCCTGCCGATGCGAAAAACAAAGATGAAGCCTATCAGTTCCTCAATTACCTGCTGCGCCCTGATGTGATTGCGCATATCTCCGACCACGTGTTTTATGCCAATGCCAACAAAGAAGCGACGGCTCTGGTCAGCCCTGAGGTTCGTGACAACCCGGGTATCTACCCGCCTGCGGATGTTCGCGCCAAGCTGTTCACACTGAAAGTACAGGATCCGAAGATCGATCGTGTACGTACCCGCGCATGGACGAAGGTAAAAAGCGGGAAATAAACCGATGTTTGGGACATGACCCGGCAGGATTTTTGCCTGCCGGGCAGTGTTGAGCCCGGACACATATAACCCGGCAATACGCACCGTTATGGTGCGTTATTTGCACCGTTTCTTTGTTTTATGCCGGAGAGCACCTGAGTGAATGATGCAACCCCACGCCCACAAGCGAAAATCCGCAAGGCGCTGACCCCGCTGCTTGAAATTCGCAATCTGACCAAGTCATTTGACGGTCAGCACGCCGTTGATGACGTCAATCTTACTATCTACAAAGGTGAAATATTTGCTCTGCTTGGCGCGTCCGGCTGTGGCAAATCGACTCTGCTGCGCATGTTAGCGGGATTTGAACTGCCGACTACCGGGCAAATCATGCTTGATGGCGTCGATTTAGCGCATGTCCCGCCTTATCTGCGTCCGATTAATATGATGTTTCAGTCCTATGCCCTGTTTCCGCACATGACGGTGGAGCAGAACATTGCCTTTGGCCTCAAGCAGGACAAACTGCCGAAGGCTGAAATCGCCAGTCGGGTGAATGAGATGCTGGGACTCGTGCATATGCAGGAGTTCGCCAAACGCAAGCCACATCAGCTTTCTGGCGGCCAGCGTCAGCGCGTGGCATTGGCGCGCAGCCTGGCAAAACGTCCAAAACTGCTGTTGCTGGATGAGCCAATGGGGGCGCTGGATAAAAAACTCCGAGACCGCATGCAACTGGAAGTGGTGGATATTCTTGAACGCGTCGGCGTGACCTGCGTGATGGTGACACACGATCAGGAAGAAGCCATGACGATGGCGGGCCGTATTGCGATCATGAACCGTGGCAAATTTGTCCAGATTGGCGAGCCGGAAGAGATCTATGAGCATCCGACTACGCGTTACAGCGCAGAGTTTATCGGTTCGGTAAACGTTTTTGAGGGACTGCTAAAAGAACGCCAGGAAGATGGTCTGGTGATTGAGTCTCCTGGTCTGGTACATCCGCTGAAAGTGGACGCCGATGCTTCTGTTGTCGATAACGTCCCGGTGTATGTTGCGCTGCGTCCGGAAAAAATCATGCTCTGCGAAGCCCCTCCGCCAGAGGGTTATAACTTCGCGGTAGGCGAAGTGGTGCACATTGCCTATCTGGGTGATTTGTCGGTGTACCACGTACGTTTGAAAAGCGGCCAGATGTTGAGCGCCCAGCTACAAAATGAGCATCGTTATCGCAAGGGATTACCAACCTGGGGTGACGAAGTCCGTTTATGTTGGGATGCGGACAGCTGTGTGGTGTTGACGGTTTAAGGAGCGAAGATGAGTACACTTGAACCTCCGGCACGCGTGGATAAAGCAGGGCGATTCACGCTGTTTATGTCGCGGCTGCAAATGAAGCACGGGCGCAAGCTGGTGATCGCGCTGCCGTATGTGTGGCTGCTGCTCCTGTTTCTGCTGCCTTTTCTGATTGTCTTCAAAATCAGTTTGGCTGAAATGGCGCGCGCTATTCCTCCCTATACGGACCTCGTTTCATGGGCTGATGATCAGCTATCCATCACACTCAACTTAGCCAACTTCCTGCAGTTAACGGACGATCCGCTCTATTTCGATGCCTACCTGCAATCGTTACAGGTGGCGGGAATTTCGACAATCTGTTGCCTGCTGCTGGGATACCCACTGGCATGGGCCGTCGCGCACAGTAAACCCTCAACGCGTAATATTCTGCTGTTGCTGGTGATCCTGCCGTCCTGGACCTCGTTTTTAATTCGCGTATATGCCTGGATGGGGATCCTGAAAAACAACGGCGTGCTGAACAACTTCCTGATGTGGCTGGGCGTCATCGACCAACCGTTGACGATTTTGCATACCAATCTGGCGGTCTACATCGGTATTGTTTACGCCTATTTGCCCTTTATGGTGCTGCCGATTTATACCGCGCTGACCCGTATCGATTACTCGCTGGTGGAAGCGGCGCTGGATTTAGGTGCCCGGCCGCTGAAGACCTTCTTTAGCGTGATTGTGCCGTTGACCAAGGGCGGTATTATCGCCGGGTCAATGCTGGTATTTATTCCGGCTGTTGGCGAGTTTGTGATCCCGGAACTGTTGGGCGGCCCGGATAGCATCATGATTGGCCGTGTGCTTTGGCAGGAGTTTTTCAATAACCGCGACTGGCCGGTGGCTTCTGCTGTCGCCATTATTATGCTGCTGTTACTGATTGTGCCAATCATGTGGTTCCATAAATATCAGCAAAAAAGCGTGGGGGAACACGGATGAATAACTTACCGGTCGTTCGCTCGCCGTGGCGTATTTTTATCCTGGTGCTGGGTTTTACCTTCCTGTATGCGCCGATGCTAATGCTGGTTATCTATTCGTTTAACAGCTCGAAGCTGGTGACGGTATGGGCGGGTTGGTCAACCCGTTGGTATGGTGAGCTTTTCCACGATAGCGCGATGATAAGCGCTGTCGGCATGAGTTTAACGATTGCTGCGGGTGCTGCGACGATGGCGGCAATCCTTGGCACCATCGCCGCCGTGGTAATGGTGCGCTTTGGTCGTTTTCGTGGTTCAAATGGTTTCGCCTTTATGATCACCGCGCCGCTGGTCATGCCGGATGTTATTACCGGTTTGTCGCTGCTGCTGCTGTTTGTTGCGTTGGCTCACGCCATCGGCTGGCCAGCGGATCGCGGCATGCTGACCATCTGGCTGGCGCATGTCACTTTCTGTACGGCATATGTGGCGGTGGTGATTTCTTCACGTTTGCGCGAACTGGATCACTCCATTGAGGAAGCTGCGATGGATCTCGGCGCCACGCCGCTGAAGGTCTTTTTCGTCATCACCCTGCCGATGATTATGCCGGCGGTGATTTCCGGTTGGTTATTAGCCTTCACGCTGTCGCTCGATGATCTGGTTATTGCCAGCTTTGTCTCTGGTCCTGGCGCCACAACGTTACCGATGCTGGTGTTCTCCAGCGTACGTATGGGGGTGAACCCGGAGATCAACGCGCTGGCGACGCTGATCCTTGGTGTGGTAGGAATTATCGGATTTATCGCGTGGTATCTGATGGCGCGAACAGAAAAACAACGGATCCGCGATATCCAACGTGCAAGACGCGGCTGAAAAAACTAAAATCTGCCAACCTGTCTATACGGCGCAGCTGTGGTGGTTGCGCCGTTTTCATGGAAGACGACGCGTTGGGATTTTTTAAGAAATCATCCACATCACATGCTCGCTTAAACGTCCCTGCTTTGGTGCAGGTGGCGGCGCTGGCTATTATCATGATCCGCTGTCTCGATCTGTTGATGATTTTTAATACGCTTGGGTTTCGTGGAACCAGTGAGTTTATTCATCGCAGCGTGCAGACCTGGAATTTGACGCTGGTGTTTCTGGGCAGTCTGGTGCTGCTATTTATCGAAATTTACTGCGCATTTTCGCTGGTAAAAGGACGGAACTGGGCACGCTGGATCTATCTGTTGACCCAGATTATCGCCAGCGTCTATCTGTGGGCTGCTTCGCTGGGCTACGGATACCCAGAACTATTCAGTATTGCGGGGGAGTCCCGACGCGAAATCCTGCATACGCTGGTAATGCAAAAACTGCCGGATATGCTGGTATTGCTGTTACTGTTTGTTCCTGCGTCCAGCAGGCGGTTCTTCCGTTTGCAATAACGTGTATAATATTGGCCCCCTGTTAATTTATAGGTTTTTGTATGCAGTGCGCACTATATGACGCCGAGCGCTGCCGCTCCTGTCAGTGGATAACTCAGCCTGTCGCCGATCAACTCTTCGCTAAAACAGCCGATCTGCAGAATCTGCTTGCCGAGCGTCCGGTCGGAGAATGGTGCGCGCCGATCAGTGGTCCGGAAAGCGCGTTTCGTAATAAAGCTAAAATGGTGGTCAGCGGCAGCGTGGAAAAACCGCTGCTGGGAATGCTGCATCGTGACGGTACGCCTGAGGATTTGTGCGACTGTCCGCTCTATCCTGAGTCTTTTGCGCCCGTATTTGCCGCGCTTAAGCCGTTTATCGCTCGGGCGGGGCTGACGCCCTATAACGTGGCGCGCAAACGCGGGGAACTGAAATATCTGCTGTTAACGGAAAGCCGGTACGACGGCGGTATGATGCTGCGTTTTGTCCTGCGTTCTGACGCAAAACTGGCACAACTGCGCGCGGCGCTACCCTGGTTGCAGGCACAACTCCCACAGTTAAAAGTGATTACTGCCAATATTCAGCCGGTGCATATGGCGATTATGGAAGGGGAGACCGAAATCTTCCTGACTGAACAACAGGCACTGGCGGAACGCTTTAACGATGTGCCGTTGTGGATCCGCCCGCAGAGCTTTTTCCAGACCAACCCGGTGGTAGCGGGGCAGTTATATGCCACGGCGCGCGACTGGGTGCGTCAGCTTCCGGTTAATCATATGTGGGATCTGTTTTGCGGCGTCGGGGGCTTTGGTCTGCACTGCGCCACACCGCAGATGAAACTGACGGGGATTGAAATCGCGCCAGAAGCGATTACCTGCGCGAAGCAGTCAGCGCAGGAGCTTGGATTGCAGAATCTGCATTTTCAGGCGCTGGATTCAACCCAGTTTGCTACCGCTCAGGGCGAAGTACCTGACCTGGTGCTGGTGAACCCGCCGCGTCGCGGGATTGGAAAGCCGCTGTGCGATTTTCTCTCCCGCATGGCACCGCGTTTTATCATTTATTCCAGCTGTAATGCGCAAACCATGGCGAAGGATATTCGTGAGTTGCCCGGGTATCGCATTGAACGCGTCCAACTTTTCGATATGTTCCCACACACCGCGCACTATGAAGTGTTAACGCTGCTCAGCCGACAATAACTGCCATGCCTGATGGCGCTTCGCTTATCAGGCCTACGGAGATATTCAGGGCTGTAGGCAGGATGACAAATCAATAAATATATTAGCGCATTACATTTTTCTGGTGCTCGCGCGAACTTGTAACGTTGATGGTAATTCAATGAATTTATCCGTCGAATTGCCAGCAAGGAGATCAAGTAACGTTTTTCCTGCGCGAGTTCCTGTTTCACTCCATGGGAACTCGACAGCAGTCAGAGAAGGTGAGCAAACTGCGGCAAGAGTACCACCACTCAAGCTTGCCAATGCCAGGGAGTTGGGCACTTTTTGTCCTGCACCGTGGCAGGCCATAATGCAGCCGCAGGCAATTTCATCAGATGTACAAATCAGCGCATCCAGCTCTGGCCAGGTGATACGAATATCTCCCAGCAGGTTTAAACCGGTCGTTATGCCTGCTGGTAGGTGAGAGGTCACCACGCGATGTGGGGAGTGGTTAACCGAGAGCATGGCGCTGTTCCAGCCGCTCAGCACCTGGCGAAACATAATGTTATTGGAGGCGGTGCAGAGCAAGCCGATATTTTTATATCCGCTCTGCGCAAGGGAGGTAACCAGCTTTTTAATGGCCGCAGCGTAGTCAACGCCGATACTGACCCAGCTAGCATCGCGATTAATAGCACCAATCTCAACCACCGGCACGCCGGTATTACTTATCATCTGCGAACAACTGCTGATGTTATCAATATTGAACTGAACAATTGCCGCCGGGTTATAGGCGAGCATTTGTGCAAAGGCTTTTTCTTCGCTTTGTCCACCCTGGCCGGACTCGATAAACATCATGCTGTAGCCCTGGGTCGCGATCACCGTCTGTAGCGTTTCGGAGACGGCAAGAAATCCAGGGGAGGAAAAAGAAGGCACCACACCCATTACGAGACTGGAGTCAGCAGAGGCGAGGCTGCGGGCCTGCAGGTTTGGCACATAGCCCAACTCGTTCACCGCTGCTTCGATGCGGATGCGTAGTTCAGGATTCACTTTTTCAGGCATACGTAATGCGCGCGACACGGTCATCGTGCTAACGCCGACCAGTTTTGCCACTTCGGCGAGCGTAATTTTGCCAGTGTTTTTCCTGCGTTTTTCTCGCGCGCTATCGTCCGCTTGTAACGTCTGCACTGATGTCCTCCTATAGCCTGTCTGGGCTCCCATTGTAAATGATGTTTAGCGTTTTGCGCATTGCCCAACTGCAAAGTAATGATAAGTATGGTTAATGAAGTTAGCGGTAACAAGAATTTTAACATCGCCATAGTGTTAGCGCTAACTTTGCGAGGGAGATCACGGTAAGGCGTGAAGGCATTCCTCTATAGTAGGCTCAATTTCAACGCTATCGGGGTATTTATGATTACGACCTGGTTACCTACGGAAAATATCCAAATTGTGGATTCAGTCTGTGACTGGAAACAGGCCATTACGTTAGCGGCACAACCTTTATTGGATAAAGAGTCGATAACTCAGGTTTATATTAAAGCCATTTTAAATAGCCATCAGGAACTCGGTCCTTATTATATTTTAGCACCTGGTCTGGCGATGCCCCATGCTCGTCCGGAACAGGGTGGGATTAAAAATGGCTTATCGCTTTTGCATATTAAACAAGGCATTTCTTTTGACTCGGAAGACAATGATCCTATTTATGTGGTGATTATGTTATGTGCGATTTCGGGAGATGAGCACATTAATATGATCACAGCCCTTGCGGATATTTTTAGCGATGATGAAAGACTCTCAGCGTTGTTAAAAGCATCCTCAATGGAAAAAATTCAAGCCGTTATCAACGGATGGTGAGGTAAAGATGAAAAAAATTCTGATTGTGTGTGGTAACGGTTTAGGCAGTAGTTTTATCGTTGAAATGAACGTGAAAAAAATCATTAAAGAGTTAAATAAAGAAGCAGTTGTTTCTCATACTGATCTGACGTCGGCGAAAAGCGAAACTGCAGATATTATTCTTAGCGCTAAAGATATTGCTGAGCACCTATCCAGCCATGCTGCACAGGTCTTTGGCTTATCAAATTTACTGGATAACAATAAAATCAAAGAAATTCTTTCCGAGAATCTCTGACTAATTTTTTGCGGCCCTACGGAGTCATTCTATGCTGCAGTTTATTATTCATGATGTATTAGGTACACCAGCAATACTGGTCGGTCTGTTTTCCATGATCGGTTTATTATTGCAAAAAAAAGCAGTCTCCGAGGTTATTTCCGGAACTCTTAAAACTATAATGGGTTTTGTAATACTAACATCCGGTGCGGCGATTGTTGCCACTACGTTAACAACGTTTAGCCAGTTGTTTGAGTACTCATTCCATATTCAGGGCGTTGTGCCAAATACTGACGCTATGGCGGCGTTGGCGCAGAAAAACTACGGTACCGCGACGGCAATGATCATGGTGCTGGGGATGCTGTTTAACATTGTACTTGCCCGCATACACCGCTGAAATACATCTTTCTAACGGGGCACCACACGCTGTATATGGCGGCGATGCTGGCTGTCATTCTCTCCGTCGGCGGCTTGTCACCATTTTGGGTGATACTGGTCGGGGCGGTGATCCTCGGCATCATGATGGTGGTCTCTCCGGCCATTCTGCAGCCGTTCACTCGCAAAATAACCGGTACTGATGATCTGGCACTAGGTCATTTTGGTTCAACTGGCTATCTGCTGTCGGCGCTGGTGGGAAAAGCGGTCGGTAAAGGTAGCCCATCAATTGAAGAAATGCAGGTGCCGAAATCACTGAATTTCCTGCGGGACTCCTCGGTTGCTATCTCTCTGACGATGATGATCCTGTTTGTAATTCTGGTGCTGGTTGCAGGTAAGGAATTTGTTGAGAGCAGCGTCAGTGGTGGTCAGAACTTTATCATCTTCGCCGTTATCCAGTCGCTGACCTTTGCGGCAGGCGTGTGGATCATCCTTGCGGGTGTGCGCATGATTATTGCCGAAATTGTTCCAGCCTTTAAAGGTATCGCCGACAAGTTGGTGAAAGACGCCAAACCGGCGCTCGACTGCCCAACCGTCTTTCCGTTCGCCCCGAATGCCGTAATCGTCGGTTTTCTGTCAAGTTTTGCCGCCGGTCTGGTGAGCATGTTCCTATGCCCTTTGTTTGGTTTAAGCGTCATTGTTCCGGGTTTGGTACCACACTTCTTCTGCGGCGCGACGGCGGGCGTCTACGGCAACATCTGCGGCGGTCGCCGAGGTGCGGTGGTGGGGGCCTTCGCGCACGGCCTGCTGATTTCGTTTTTGCCTGCAATCTTGCTGCCTCTAATGGGCGACCTTGGTTTTGCATCCACCACCTTTGGTGATGCGGATTTCGGCGTTGTTGGCATCATACTTGGGCATGTCGTTTCATTATTTAACTAATTGATTCTTATAGAGGTAAGGTATGGCAGCTAAATTTTCGCCCTCGTTAATGTGTATGGATTTAACGCGGTTCAGAGAACAAATTACGGCAATGAACGCCCGGGCTGATTTTTATCACGTCGATATTATGGACGGTAGCTATGTGAAGAACATTACGTTGTCACCCTTCTTTATCGAAAATCTGAAGAAAATCACCGATGTGCCAATTGATGTGCATCTGATGGTGAATCACCCGGAAGATATAATTCCAATGTGTATTGAGGCCGGAGCCGATATTATCAGTTTCCATCCGGAAACGGCGAATAACAAAATATTCCGCCTGCTGAACCAGATTAAAGATGCTGGTCGCCGCTGTGGCGTCGTGTTGAATCCGGCAACTCCAGCGGATGCTATTAAAGAGTACGCTCATCTGCTGGATAAAGTGACCGTTATGTCGGTTGACCCCGGCTACGCAGGGCAGAAGTTTATTCCGGAATCACTCACCAAAATCAAAGAACTGATTGCGATGCGTGAAAATAAAGGCTACCACTACTTGACTGAGATTGATGGATCCTGCAACGAGAAAACCTTTAATGTGATCTCCCGGTCCGGTGTTGACGTCTTTATTGTGGGAACCTCGGGTCTGTTCTCCCTGGCGGATAATGTCAGTGATGCCTGGGATAAAATGGTCGATATCTACCAGCGCGAAGTCGCTGCCTAAAATTACAGCGCGCTCAACCGTATTAAGCCATTACTTGGGATAAAGAGTCTATTTAACCGATCTGTCTCTTTACTCTCGCTCTTGATTTATTCGGTTGAGGGCGCTGTAACCCTATTATATTAATGAAGGTGAGTTATGAATATTTCGGATGTACTTAATGCAAAGAACATTAAGCTAAATATGATGGCTAAAACAAAAGAAGAAGCCATTGAAGAATTAACCGACTTATTAGTACTTGATGGAGTTGTCATCAGTAAAAATGATTTTCTAAAAGATGTCTGGCTACGCGAGGAACAAGGCTCCACTGGGTTCGAGAATCATGTTGCGATCCCACATGGGAAATCCTCAGGCGTAGCCCGTACTGCATTGGCTATTGGACGAACCCAGCATCAAATACCCTGGGAAACAATGGATGGTAGTGATGTTCGTTGTATTATTTTATTTGCTGTTTGTCTAGTGGATCAAAATGCAACTCATATCCGTTTACTATCACAAGTCTCTGGCTCATTAGCAGATGAAGAAATAATAGAAAAATTGCTGAAAGAAAATGATCCTCAGAAAATCATCGAACTTTTGATCCCTGAAGATGAAGGCATCAACGCTTAATTTAATCAACACCTCTGCCATAGCATAGCAAATAATTAAATCCTGGAGAATAGTTATGAATATTGTTGGCGTTACAGCCTGTACTGTAGGTATTGCACATACATATATTGCGCAAAAGAAAGTTGAAATAGCTGCGAAAAAAGCAGGGCATAATGTCAAAATTGAAACACAAGGCACTATAGGTATCGAGAATGCCTTAACCGCTGATGAGATCGCACAAGCCGACATTGTCCTGTTAGCCGCCGATGTTAAGGTTTCTGGTGAAGAAAGGTTCGCTGGAAAGAAAGTAGTCAGAGTGCCAACTGAAATGGCAGTTAAATCTCCCAATAAACTTATTGAAAAACTCAGTGAATTAGTAAATTCATAACTTTTACCTATGCGTATCCTATATAAATTAAAGGGCGTAATTTATGAATATTAAAGAAGTATGGAAAGCAGCAAACCCTAAGGGTCATCTGCTTACTGCCATCTCATTCTTGATTCCCATTGTTTGTGGTGCTGGATTTATTATTGCAATTGGTATGGGTCTTGGGGGGACGGTTCAGGACACTTTAGTACCGGGTCAATTTGATCTGTGGCAGGCCTTCGCTACTATGGGGGCCAAGGCGCTTGGACTATTACCCGTCGTTATAGCTATCGGGATTTCCGGTTCTATCGCAGGTAAGCCCGGTATTGCCCCTGGTTTTGTCGTTGGTCTGGCGGCTAATGCTATTGGTGCGGGCTTCATTGGTGGCATGATCGGCGGCTACATTTCCGGGTATATTGCTCTTGCTATTATTAAAAATATGAAGGTGCCTGACTGGGCTAGAGGGTTAATGCCCACATTGATTGTGCCATTTTTTGCATCCGTTCTCAGTGCTCTGATTATGGTTTATATCATCGGTACGCCTATTGGTATTTTTACAGACGCTCTGACATCGTTCCTGAGAAGTATGGGAACTTCATCTAATTTACTATTAGGTGCTGTTATAGGAGCGTTGTGTATCGTTGACTTTGGCGGTCCGATAAATAAAACGTGTTTTGCATTTGTCTTAACACTCCAGGCGCAGGGTATAAATGAACCAATTACGGCCCTGCAGTTAGTTAACACGGCAACACCTATCGGTTTTGGGCTTGCATTCTTTATTGCCAAACTTCTTCGCAAAAATATTTATAATAACGAAGAAATCGAAATGTTAAAATCGGCTGTTCCTATGGGGGTGGTGAATATTGTTGAAGGATCTATACCCATAGTTATGAATGATATCGTTCGTGGTATTGCTGCTGCAGCAATCGGCGGTGCTTGTGGTGGTGCAATCACCATGGTTTATGGCGCAGATGCAACAGTACCTTTTGGTGGTGTTTTGATGATTCCTACAATGTCACATCCAATGGCCGGTATTATGGCATTGATAGTTAATATATTTGTCACGGCTACTGTCTATGCCGTTATCAAAAAAGATGTTCCTCGGGATGTAATTATAAATAATGATCAAGAAGAGGAAGATATCGATTGGGATGATATTAAAATAAGCTAAGTACGTAATAAAAGTACTCCGTGCATATCGGAAAGCGTTCATCATACAGTGGGGGATTTACATCCCCCACTGGCGTGCAACATGCGAAAAAAAATCCCGTACTTTCGTACGAGCTCTTCTTAAAATATGGCGGTGAGGCGGGGATTGACTCGCTTTGCTCGCCCCTGCGGGGCAGCCCGTTCGCTGCGCTCCCGGTCTGTCCAACTGGCTGCGCCAGTAGTCGAACCCCGGTCGGGGCTTCTCATCCCCCCGCAGATGTGCAACATGCGAAAAAAAAGCCCGTACTTTCGTACGAGCTCTTCTTAAAATATGGCGGTGAGGCGGGGATTCGAACCCCGGATACGTTGCCGTATACACACTTTCCAGGCGTGCTCCTTCAGCCACTCGGACACCTCACCATATTGTATTGCTGCCTGACCGCTTGGGGGGCAACGGGGCGCTACTATAGGGAGTTGCGCTAAAACGGTCAAGCAGAATTTACGTGTTAACTCTCGTTTGGTTACGCATTATACATATTCCTCCGCCCAGGCAGGCGCAGAGGATTGGATTAGCGCTGAGAGTCCAGTTTTTCTCCGCTGGTCATGACTTCCTGGGCTTTGCTGTAGCTTTCGATCAGCAACTGATAAGCCGGGAAGACTTTGGTATACACTTCAGCCCATTCGGCGGCGTCTTCACGGTTCCATGTGCCCTGAATTTCAGAAGCGACGGCGGCGGTATCCATCGGCACAACGCCAGCCTGAACAACTCGAGCCAGGGTGATTTCCTGCGCCATTTTGCTGTAAGTACCGGAAGCGTCGATCACAGCGAAAACCTTATAGCCTTCCGCAACCGCGCTGATAGCCGGGAAAGCCATGCACACGCTGGTAATCGTACCGGCGATAATCAGCGTTTTACGACCAGTTGCTTTGACCGCTTTCACGAAATCTTCGTTATCCCAGGCGTTGATTTCGCCTTTACGCGCCACGTATTGGGCATGCGGCGCATTGGCGTGGATCTCAGGGATCAGCGGGCCGTTAGGTCCCTGCGGTACGGATGCCGTGGTAATCACCGGCATCTTCGCCAGAGTCGCCATTTTAGCCAGCGCGGCGGCACGCGCACGCAGTTCTGGCATTGGCATGTCGCCGACGGTCTGGAACAGCCCGCTCTGATGATCGATAAGCAGCATGACGGAATCATTCACATCGATGACTGGACGTGAACCATTAAAGTTTGCAGGACTGGACATATTCTTCTCCTTCGATTCAGATTTGGCCAAAGCGGCCGGAGTTAAAATCGCGTACGGCTTCAGCGATTTCTTGTTTCGTGTTCATTACAAACGGACCGTAACCTACAATCGGCTCGTTCAACGGTTCTCCAGAAAGCAGCAGCACGCTGGCGTCGCTGGAGGCTTCAATATGCAGCGTTTTCCCCTGCTGGCTCAGCACCACCAGTTGCGCTTCGCTGGCAGACGTAGTGCCGTTTACGGTGATATTCCCTTTCAATACCACCAGGGCAGTGCTCCATCCTTCCGGCTGGGACAACGTGAGCTGATGATTACGTTGCAAACGCATATCCCAGACGTTCAGCGGCGAGAAGGTATGTGCCGGGCCTTTTGTATCCTGATAGCTGCCCGCAATCACACGAACGCTCCCTGCTTCATCAGGCAGGGCGACAGTGGGGATCACATCGCTGCTGATGCCCTGGTAACCCGGAACGGCCATTTTGTCTTTTGCTGGCAGATTGACCCACAGCTGTACCATTTCCAATTCGCCACCCTGACGGGTAAATTCAGGTGAATGGAACTCTTCGTGTAATATTCCTGCTCCTGCGGTCATCCACTGCACGTCGCCGGGGCCGATAATGCCGCCGCGACCGGTTGAATCACGGTGTTCAACTTCGCCGCTGTACACGATGGTCACCGTCTCAAAACCACGGTGAGGGTGTTCGCCTACGCCGCGTTTTTCGTTACCCGGCGTAAACGTATGTGGACCGGCGTAATCCAGCAGCAGGAACGGACTTAGCTGTTCAGCATGAGACTGGTAAGAAAACATCGAGCGAACCGGAAATCCATCGCCAACCCAGTGCGGGCGAGGTGCGGTGTAGACGCCTGTTACTTGTTTCATATGTGTCTCCTCTGTGGCGTTATCTTGATGTGAATAAGCTTATATTCATGACAGCGAGCTGAGTAGTAGCTAAAATAGTTCTCACTGTCTCATAAATAGGACAATTGGATGACGAAGCCAGATCTCAATGATTTTGCATGGTTTGTGCATGTTGTAGAGGAAGGGGGATTCGCGGCGGCGGGTCGGGCGCTTGATGAACCGAAATCAAAACTAAGCCGACGGATAGCGCAACTGGAAGAGACACTGGGAGTTCGACTGATTCAGCGAACCACCCGCCAGTTTAACGTGACGGAAGTTGGGCAAACCTTTTACGAACACTGTAAGGCGATGCTGGTGGAAGCGCAGGCAGCGCAGGATGCGATTGCCGCGTTACAGGTTGAACCGCGTGGCGTGGTGAAGTTGACGTGTCCGGTCACGCTGCTGCATGTGCATATCGGGCCGATGCTTGCCCGTTTTATGGCGCGTTATCCTGACGTATCAGTGCAACTGGAGGCTACTAACCGCCGCGTGGACGTTGTTGGAGAGGGCTTGGACGTGGCGATTCGCGTCAGGCCCCGACCATTTGAGGATAGCGACCTGGTGATGCGTGTGCTGGCGGACAGGGGGCATCGTTTGTATGCCAGCCCGCAGTTAATCGAGCAAATGGGAACGCTACATTCTCCGGCGGAGCTGACGCGTTGGCCGGGCCTGAGTCTGGCGACGGGTAAACATGTGCATCGTTGGGAGTTATTCGGGCCGCAGGGCGCACGTGCGGAGGTGCATTTCACGCCGCGTATGATCACCACCGATATGCTGGCGTTACGTGAAGCCGCAGTTGCCGGTGTGGGGGTAGTTCAACTTCCACAGCTGATGGTAAAAGATCAAGTAGCTGCGGGTGAACTGGTGGCATTGCTCGACGGCTGGGAACCGAAGCGAGAAATAATTCACGCAGTCTTTCCATCACGCAGGGGATTATTGCCGTCAGTACGCACATTAGTGGATTTCTTAACGGAAGAATATGCGCGGATGATTGAGGATTAAATACCTGACCTTGGCCCACAAAAAAGGCCGGTTAAACCGACCTTTTATTATCTGGACGCCATTCGGGCGTTAAAAACAATCAGCGACTACGGAAGACAATGCGGCCTTTGCTCAGGTCGTACGGGGTCAGCTCAACAGTCACTTTGTCGCCCGTCAGGATGCGGATATAGTTTTTACGCATTTTACCGGAGATGTGTGCAGTAACCACGTGACCGTTTTCTAACTCTACGCGGAACATGGTATTAGGTAACGTATCGAGAACGGTACCCTGCATTTCAATATTGTCTTCTTTGGCCATCTAATCCTCTGGGGTATCACTACCGTAATTTGAACCGGCAAGATAATGCCGAAGTTCTTTTAATAAGTAAAGATTTGTGCGTTTAAAACACAGCAAATCGGGTTTGGCGCATTACTCTAACCACACACGGCAAAGCCGCACTTAAAGCGCAACGTGTAAGGGAACGAGGAGATAAACGATAGGCGTTGCCTGACGCGAACTGTTCCTTAACGGCGGCGGGGTAATGGGCTAAACCAACTCTGCGCGACAATTATAACACCCCGACAAAAAATGTGCCGAAAACATTCACCCCTGAGGCGAAAATAACGTCCTGGGAACCCAGAAATGGCTCGGTAGCCGCTGCTGGCGCAGTCTGCTCAGGTGTTCAAGGTACTCCCGACGTGGGGTTTCGACGGCGCCCAGCGAAGCTGTATGGCTATTTAATACCTGGCAGTCGATTAATTTTCCGCCCTGACGGATAAATTCAGTGCAAAAAACAAGCAGTGCGGTTTTGGACGCATTTTCCTGACGGCTGAACATTGATTCGCCACAAAATAGCGTACCTTGCGCCACGCCATACATACCGCCCACTAACTCATTTTGTCGCCATACTTCAATTGAGTGCGCATGGCCCAGCTCGTGCAGGCGATGGTAGGCGTCGACTACATCATGCGTTATCCAGGTGCCTTCTTCCCGGTTGTTCGCGCAGCCTTCAATCACCTGACCGAACGCGTAATTGAGCGTCACGCGATAAGGCGAGTTTTTATGAAAACGTTTCATGCTGCGGCTGAGATGAAATTTCTCGGGCCAAAGAATGGCGCGTGGATCGGGCGACCACCAAAGAATGGGGTCGCCAGGTGAAAACCACGGGAAAATTCCGCGCTGGTAGGCCATTAACAGTCGGGCTGGACTGAGATCGCCGCCAAGCGCCAACAAACCGTTAGGCTCGCGTAAAGCGCCTTCCGGTGAAGGGAAGGCTATAGAATGGCGGGACAATTGCACCAGGCGCATGACAGCGAAACTCCACTACGCGAGTTTGATCGTTCAATAATAGCTTACAGACGTTGCTTAAACTGGTAATAACGCCCCTGCCGGGCTAACAAATCTGCGTGATTACCTTGCTCAATAATGTGTCCGTTGTCCATCACTATTATTTGATCAAAACGTGACAAGCCGCGCAGACGATGTGTCACCATCAGTACGGTTTTATCGCGCATGACATCGCCAATTAATTCAAGCATTTGGCTTTCTGTTGTGGCATCAAGCCCTTCGGTCGGTTCATCCAGCAGCATCAGTGGGGCATCGTGCAATAAGGCGCGGGCGATAGCCAGACGACGGAGTTCGCCGCCAGAAAGCTGACGACCGCCTTCGCCTAACCAGGCATTGAGTCCATCACCCTCTAGCAGTTTGTCCAGACCGACGCGGCACAGCATTGCGGATAATGTGTCATCACTGGCGTGCGGTGCTGCCAGCAGCAGGTTATCACGCAGCGTCGCGCTGAACAGGTGCACGCGCTGTGGCACGACGCTGATGCTCTGGCGCAGCGTGGCTTCACTGAGGGCTGAAATCGGCTGCTCATTAATCAGAATTTCGCCGTGCTGCGGATCCCATGCGCGGGTCAGCAATTGTAGTAACGTTGACTTACCGCAGCCGGTGCGACCGAGAATCGCAATGTGTTCACCGGGCTGAGCCTGCAGCGAAAGGGTGTCGAGCGCTTTTTGTGCTTGCCCCGGATAGCTGAATGAAACATCGCGTAGCGTGAGAGTGACCTGCTCAGAAACTGGAGAACTGGCATCCGGGAAGGTGACTTCTGGCTGCTGTTCGGTCAGTTCGGTGATGCGCAGCGCAGAGGCAATAACCTGTCCGAGATGCTGAAACGCGCCGGTGACGGGTGCTAATGCTTCAAACGCGGCCAGCGCACAGAAGACAAACAGCGCGATCAGCGCGCCAGGCTGGGTATTGCCACCCACGCCGCCGGAGGCCATCCATAACATCACAACCACTGCCAGTGCGCCGACTAACAGCATGACCGCCTGTGATAGCGCCGTTAATTCAGACTGACGTCGTTGGGCTTCATGCCACTGCAACTCGGTGGCTTCCATTTGGGCGCGGTAACGTTCACTGGCGCCAAAGATGGTCAGTTCAGCCTGGCCCTGCAGCCAGGATGTTAACTGCTGACGATACTGCCCACGTAAATGCGTCAAGCTTTGCCCGGTGCTTTTACCTGCCTGATAAAAGAGTGGGGGCAGGATAAATAAGGTCAGCAGCATAATACCGCCGAGAGTGATAGCCAGCGTGAAATCGAGAACGCTTAGCCCCAGCGTGACCACCATGATGACGACAAAAGCGCTCACAAGCGGGGAGAGCACGCGCAAATAGAGATGATCGAGCGTGTCGACATCTGCCACTACGCGGTTAAGCAATTCACCTTGTCCATAACGGGACAGGCCAGCAGGGGAGAGCGGCAGCAGTTTGCTGAAGGTATAAATACGCAAATGTTGCAGCACGCGGAACGTCGCGTCGTGGCTGACCAGCCGCTCGAAATAGCGGCCCGCGGTTCGGGTGATTGCCGCACCGCGTACCCCGGCAGCAGGGAGCATATAGTTAAAACTGTAAATTCCGGTGACACCCACCACAGCAGAAGCCGACAGGAACCAGCCGGAAAGCGTCAGCAAACCAATACTTGCCAGCAGTGTGACGATCGCCAGAACGATCCCCAGGGTTAACATCCATTTGTGACGTTTATACAGCGTCAGATAAGGTAGCAAAGCGCGCATTTAGATGTCCTCCTGACGATGAGCCAGTAATGTCGCAAACGCCCCGTTGGCTGCGCTAAGTTCGGCATAAGTGCCTTGTTCAACGATCTGTCCGTCCTGCATTACCCAGATAACGTCCCAGTCGGCAAGATCTTCAAGTTGGTGTGTCACCATCAGAGTGGTCTGGCGGCGTGACGCTGCTTTCAACGCCTGCATCACGCGTTGTTCGCTGTGTGCATCAAGGCTGGCGGCGGGCTCGTCAAGCAGCAACAACTGACATGGATTGAGTAAGGCGCGAGCCACGGCAACGCGCTGCGCTTGTCCGACAGAAAGTCGAGCAGCCTGATCGCCTACTGGTGTATCCACACCCTGTGGCAGAAGTGGTAAAAACTCACTGACCCAGGCGCTGTCGAGTGCGGCCTGCAGCTGTTCTTCGCTGGCATCGGGGCGAGCGAGCAGCACGTTATCGCGTAACGTGGCGGCAGGGAGCTGCGGATTTTGTCCAACCCAGGACAGCTGTTTGCGCCAGCAATCAGGCGACAGGTCGCGCAGCTCAAAGCCGTTAATCCGCAGCGAACCCTGATAAGAGAGAAAACCGGACAGGACATTGAGCAACGAACTTTTGCCGGAACCGCTGCGGCCAACCAGCACCGCGCGTTGGCCCGCTGGCAGGGTAAAGTTGAGCGGACCTGCAAGCACTTTACCTTCCGGCGAGGTGATGACCAGATCTTCTGCTTCAATTGAAACTGCGTCTTTTGTTGTCAGCTCAATATCGCCACGCTCAGGATGTGCAAGCGGGGTTTCCATGAAGGTTTTCAGACTATCCGCGGCACCAACGGCTTGCGCTTTGGCGTGATAAAACGTGCCCAGATCGCGCAGGGGCTGGAAAAATTCCGGCGCCAGAATGAGCGCGAGGAAGCCAGCAGCCAATGTGACGCCTGTCCCGTAGTGACCAAAATCGAGTTCACCGAGGTAGGAAAAACCGAAGTAAACCGCGACCAGTGCGATGGACAGGGAGGTAAAGAACTCAAGGACACCGGATGACAGAAACGCCAGGCGCAGGACTTCCATGGTGCGCTGGCGGAAATCTTGTGACGCTGCGCGGATGCTTTCTGTTTCAGCTTCACCGCGACCAAAGATTCTTAGCGTCTCCATACCCCGCAGGCGATCGAGAAAATGGCCACTGAGGCGAGCAAGAGCCTGAAAATTGCGGCGGTTAGCGTCGGCTGCACCCATACCAACCATCGCCATAAACAACGGGATCAGCGGGGCAGTTCCAAGCAGAATAAGGGCGGCTACCCAGTTTGACGGGAATACCGCTGCCACGATCAATAAGGGGACGCATACGGCCAGCGCCATTTGCGGCAGATAACGTGCATAGTAATCATGCATGTCATCAATCTGTTCCAGGATTAGCGTAGCCCAGCTCCCGGCTGGTTTGCCTTGTATCCAGGCGGGACCTGCTTGTTGCAGACGGTCAAGCACCTGGCGGCGAATCTCAAAGCGGATATGTTGGCCAGCATGAAACCCGACGCGTTCGCGTAACCAGACGACCCATGCTCGCAGGATGAAAATCAATACCAGCACAATGAAAGGGAGCAGAAGCGCCTCTCTGGGGATATTGTCCATGATCATATGGTCGAGAATTCGGGCCATGAGCCAGGCCTGAGCGACAATTAACAGGCCGCTCACGAACCCCAACAGGCGTGAAATGTTCAGCCATCGTTGGGAAATTACACTTTGCTGTTTTAACCAGCGGGTCAGCTCTTTTTGACGGGTTTTATTCATTGCACGCTTAGCAGGTGAGTTATTGGAATTTTTGGGCAGGACAATGTTACAACGAGGCAAAAATAAAGGCGACTTATAGTCGCCTTTTTTACTTTTGTTACTGATTTGTAAAACTTATTTGCAAGCGTCTGCCAGACCGTCGAGATAACGCTCTGCGTCAAGCGCAGCCATGCAACCGGTGCCTGCTGAAGTGATCGCCTGGCGATAAATATGGTCCATCACGTCACCGGCGGCGAATACACCCGGAATGCTGGTTTGGGTGGCGTTACCATGAATACCGGACTGAACTTTGATGTAGCCATTTTCCAGTTCTAGCTGACCGTCGAAAATGGCGGTATTCGGGCTGTGACCGATAGCGACAAACAGCCCTACAACGTCAAGTGACTCGACGTTGTCAGTGTTTTGCGTATCGCGCAGGCGCAGTCCGGTTACGCCCATTTGATCGCCGGTCACTTCTTCCAGTGTGCGGTGGGTATGCAGCACGATGTTGCCGTTTTCGACTTTATCCATCAAACGCTTGATCAGGATTTTCTCGGCGCGGAAGCTGTCGCGACGGTGAATCAAATGCACTTCAGATGCGATATTCGCCAGGTACAGCGCTTCTTCAACAGCAGTGTTGCCGCCGCCGATCACCGCAACTTTTTGATTACGGTAGAAGAAACCGTCGCAGGTCGCGCAGGCGGAAACGCCACGGCCTTTGAAGGCTTCTTCTGAAGGCAGACCCAGGTAGCGTGCTGACGCACCGGTGGCGATGATCAGTGCGTCACAGGTGTATTCACCGCTGTCGCCGGTCAGACGGAAAGGGCGGTTTTGCAGATCAACTTTGCTGATATGATCAAAAATAATTTCAGTTTCAAATTTGGTCGCATGTTCGTGCATGCGTTCCATCAGCAATGGGCCTGTGAGATCGTGCGGATCGCCAGGCCAGTTCTCCACTTCTGTTGTTGTGGTCAACTGACCACCTTTTTCCATACCGGTAATCAGTACCGGTTGCAGGTTCGCGCGTGCAGCGTAGACCGCAGCGGTATACCCCGCAGGGCCAGAGCCCAGAATAAGAAGTTTACTGTGTTTGGTTGCGCCCATGAGATCCCCATAGTTGTTAGCAGGCAATGAGCAGGATTGTAGGGAATTTACAGGCGTAAAAAAAGAGTATGGCGATTTTGTTAACAATATGTGTAATAGCGGGAACCGATGAACGGCAGAATTAGTCGTAATACTATAACGATTTCTACTTAAAATCGGTCAGTTATAAGGTGATAAAATGACGATTTTCCATCACTGCGAATGAATAACTGGCATGTTGTACTAAAAATCGATGTTTTGCTTTGACAATCCCCTGCTGTTTTGCGAAAACATTCAAGGAAGAAAAAAACTGTGTCATGTATGTGCTGCATAATCATGCATGTAGATACCATGTTTACCGTGTTAGCGAAATCTACGCATGGTGTGGACAGATGCCATTCGTGATGTCGATAGCCGCCGACAGGCAACGGTCTTCTCACCATAAACCCAGACATTGCGAACCGAAAATCCCTCTGGGTTGCGGTTTATCTTGATGGGTAGCGACTCTGAACAGTGATGTTGGTAGAGTCAGGCAGGAGTAGGGAAGGAATACAGAGAGACAATAATAATGGTAGATAGTAAGAAGCGCCCTGGCAAAGATCTCGACCGTATCGATCGTAACATTCTTAATGAGCTGCAAAAGGATGGGCGTATTTCTAACGTCGAGCTTTCTAAACGTGTGGGACTTTCACCAACGCCCTGCCTTGAGCGTGTGCGTCGGTTGGAAAGACAGGGTTTTATTCAGGGCTATACAGCGCTGTTAAACCCGCATTATCTGGATGCATCACTTCTGGTTTTTGTTGAGATTACTCTGAATCGTGGCGCCCCGGATGTGTTTGAACAATTTAACTCTGCAGTACAAAAACTTGAAGAAATTCAAGAGTGTCATTTGGTTTCCGGTGATTTCGACTATTTGCTGAAAACACGCGTACCGGATATGTCAGCATACCGTAAGCTGTTGGGGGAAACCCTGCTGCGTCTGCCTGGCGTGAATGACACACGTACTTATGTAGTAATGGAAGAAGTCAAACAGAGCAATCGTCTGGTAATTAAGACGCGCTAACACGGAACAGGTGCAAAATCGACGCAGTTTGATTACACTCCTGTTAATCCATACAGCAACAGTGCCGGGGCAACCCGGTGCTGTTGTCCGTTTTAGCATCGGGCAGGAAAAGCCCGAAACCTGGAGAGCCGTTTTTGAGCCAGGAATACACTGAAGACAAAGACGTCACATTGACGAAGTTAAGCAGCGGGCGCCGACTTCTGGAAGCGCTACTGATCCTTATTGCCCTTTTTGCCGTCTGGTTGATGGCTGCCTTACTCAGCTTTAACCCTTCGGATCCCAGTTGGTCGCAAACCGCGTGGCATGAGCCTATCCATAATCTGGGCGGAATACCTGGAGCATGGCTGGCGGACACGCTGTTCTTTATTTTTGGCGTCATGGCCTACACTATCCCCGTCATCATTGTCGGTGGCTGCTGGTTTGCCTGGCGACATCAGGCCAGCGACGAATACGTCGATTATTTTGCCGTCTCGCTGCGCATTATTGGCGTTCTGGCGCTGATTCTCACTTCCTGCGGGCTGGCCGCAATTAACGCCGATGATATCTGGTATTTCGCCTCTGGCGGCGTGATCGGCAGTCTGCTCAGCACCACGCTACAACCATTGCTGCACAGCAGCGGCGGCACGCTGACGTTGTTGTGCATTTGGGCTGCGGGATTAACGCTGTTCACCGGTTGGTCATGGGTGAGCATTGCGGAAAAACTGGGCGGCTGGTTACTCAATATCCTGACGTTTGCCAGCAACCGTACCCGCCGCGACGATACCTGGGTCGATGACGAAGAATATGAAGACGAAGAAGAGTCTGTCGACGCCGCTGATGGCAAACCCCATGAATCGCGCCGGGCTCGTATTCTGCGCGGTGCGTTAGCGCGCCGTAAACGTCTGGCGGAGAAATTTACCAACCCGCTTGGTCGTCATACCGATGCGGCGCTGTTCTCCGGCAAACGCATGGATGATGAAGACGAAATTGAATACAGCGCCCGTGGCGTGGTTGCCGATCCTAATGATGTGCTGTTTTCCGGTAATCGCGCGACGCTGCCTGAATATGACGAACTTGATCCGCTCCTTAACGGCCACTCGGTGACCGAGCCTGTGGCTGCAGCAGCTGCAGCTACAACGGCCGCTCAGGCCTGGAGCGCACCGGTTGATCCGTTGCTGCAAACGTCTCCCGTGACCAACACTGTTATGGAGCAACCGGTCCCAACTGTGGCCTGGCAGCCCGTGCCTGGCCCGCAAACCGGTGATGCCGCGATTGCACCAGCGCCTGAAGGTTATCCGCAGCCAGCCCAGTACGCGCAACCTCCGGTGCAGCAGCCGTATGAGCCATGGCAACAGCCGGTTGTGGAGCAGAGTCCGCAGCCGCAATATTACGCACAGCAGCCCGTTGAACCTGTTTATACGCAGCCTGTCGCGCCGCAGCCGGAACCTGTTTATCAGCCGGAGCCCGTGCTGCAACCTGTCTATCAACAGGATCCAACCTCTCAACAGAACGCCGCATTCCAGCAGCCTGCTTATCAGCCGGAGCCTGTGCAGCAACCTGTTTATCAGCAGGATCCAACTTTTCAACAGAGCACTACGTTCCAGCAGCCTGTGGTTGAACAACCAACAGTGGTGGAACCTGAGCCGGTGGTTGAAGAAGTTAAACCGACTCGTCCGCCGCTCTATTACTTTGAAGAAGTCGAAGAGAAACGTGCGCGTGAGCGTGAGCAACTGGCCGCATGGTATCAACCGATCCCAGAACCTGCTCAGGAGCCTGAGCGTGTTAAGCCGTCTACGCCGTCTATGCCGACGACTGCATCCATACCGCCCGTTGAATCTGTTGCTGCCGTTGCACCGCTGGCCGCTGGCGTAAAAAGCGCCGCGTTAGGGGCGAGTGCCGCTGCCGCAGCACCTGTCTTTAGCCTTGCAGGCAGCGGTACGCCGCGTCCGCAGGTGAAAGAGGGCATTGGCCCGCAGTTGCCGCGTCCGAATCGTGTGCGCGTGCCTACTCGTCGTGAGCTGGCTTCATATGGCATAAAACTGCCGTCACAGCGTATGGCTGAAGAGAAAGCGCGCGAAGAGCAGCTTGATACAGATGCGTACAGTGACGATGAAATGGATGCAATGCAGCAGGACGAGCTGGCACGTCAGTTCGCTCAGTCGCAGCAGCATCGTTATGGCGAAGAGTATCAGGACGATACCCACCAGACTGATGACGAAGATTCAGCCGCAGAAGCGGAGCTTGCTCGCCAGTTTGCTTCTTCTCAGCAGCAGCGTTATTCCGGTGAACAGCCTGCCGGAGCGAATCCGTTCTCCCTCGATGACTTTGAATTTTCGCCAATGAAAACGCTGGTGGATGAGGGGCCGCATGAGCCGCTGTTTACGCCTGGCGTAATGCCGGAGCCCGCGCCGCAGTACCAGGAACCAGTTGCGCCGCAGCAGCATTATCAGCAGCCGGCGCAGCCAGTTGCACCGCAGCTGCACTATCAGCAACCGGCACAGCCAGTTGCACCACAGCAGCACTATCAGCAACCGGCACAGCCAGTTGCACCACAGCAGCATTATCAGCAACCAGCGCAGCCTGTTACACCGCCGCCGCAGGATAGTCTGATCCATCCGCTGCTGATGCGTAATGGGGATAGTCGTCCGGCGCACCGTCCAAGCACGCCGCTGCCATCGTTAGATCTGCTCACGCCGCCGCCGAGCGAAGTTGAGCCGATAGATACGTTCGCACTAGAACAAATGGCACGTCTGGTGGAAGCGCGTCTGGCGGATTTCCGCATTAAAGCCGATGTGGTGAACTACTCTCCTGGCCCGGTGATTACCCGCTTTGAGCTTAATCTGGCTCCAGGGGTTAAAGCGGCGCGTATTTCTAACCTGTCACGAGATCTGGCGCGTTCATTGTCGACCGCGGCGGTACGTGTGGTCGAGGTTATTCCAGGCAAACCGTATGTTGGACTGGAGTTACCGAACAAAAAACGTCAAACCGTTTATCTGCGTGAAGTACTGGATAACGCTAAATTCCGTGATAACTCATCTCCGCTGACTGTGGTGCTGGGCAAAGATATTGCAGGCGAACCGGTGGTGGCCGATCTGGCTAAAATGCCGCACCTGCTGGTGGCAGGGACAACCGGTTCCGGTAAGTCTGTTGGGGTGAACGCCATGATCCTCAGCATGCTGTACAAAGCGCAGCCGGAAGACGTTCGCTTTATCATGATTGACCCGAAAATGCTGGAACTTTCTGTTTATGAAGGTATTCCACATCTGCTGACTGAAGTTGTGACCGACATGAAAGATGCCGCCAATGCCTTGCGTTGGAGCGTCAATGAAATGGAACGTCGCTACAAACTGATGTCGGCGCTTGGCGTGCGTAACCTTGCCGGTTATAACGATAAGATTGCTGAAGCCGCCCGTATGGGACGTCCGATTCCAGACCCATACTGGAAGCCGGGCGACAGCATGGATGTTCAGCATCCGGTGCTGGAAAAACTGCCGTATATCGTGGTGTTGGTGGATGAATTCGCTGACCTGATGATGACCGTTGGCAAAAAGGTGGAAGAACTGATCGCTCGTCTGGCGCAAAAAGCGCGTGCGGCGGGGATCCATCTGGTGCTGGCAACCCAGCGACCATCAGTTGACGTTATCACCGGTCTGATTAAAGCGAACATCCCGACGCGTATCGCCTTTACAGTGTCCAGTAAAATTGACTCGCGTACCATCCTTGACCAGGGCGGCGCGGAATCGCTGTTGGGTATGGGTGACATGCTTTATTCTGCACCAAACTCGACGATCCCTGTACGTGTACACGGCGCCTTTGTACGCGATGAAGAAGTTCACGCGGTAGTTCAGGACTGGAAAGCGCGCGGCCGTCCACAATACATTGATGGTATTACCTCTGACAGCGAAAGCGAAGGCGGCGGTGGCGGCTTTGATGGTGGAGAAGAACTGGATCCGCTGTTCGATCAGGCGGTGAACTTTGTTACTCAGAAACGCAAAGCCTCAATCTCCGGCGTCCAGCGTCAGTTCCGTATCGGTTACAACCGAGCGGCGCGCATCATCGAACAGATGGAAGCGCAGGGAATAGTCAGCGAACAAGGGCATAATGGTAATCGTGAAGTGCTGGCTCCGCCGCCCTTCGAATGATTGCAAAGTTAAGTAATTCAGTATTTTCTACTTTCCTCATGCTGATTTTTGGCCTGAAATGGATAGCAGAGGGATCTCCCCGTTGGGAGTGACGTATTTTGAGGAATAACGATGAAAAGAATCGCAATCACCTGTGCATTACTGTCTAGCTTTGTGGTGAGCAGCGTCTGGGCTGACGCTGCCAGCGACCTGAAAAGCCGTCTGGATAAAGTCAGTAGCTTCCATGCCAGCTTTACTCAGAAGGTCACGGACGGTAGCGGCGCGGCGGTGCAGGAAGGTCAGGGCGACTTATGGGTTAAACGCCCTAATCTGTTTAACTGGCATATGACGCAGCCTGACGAGAGCATCCTGGTTTCCGATGGTAAAACGCTGTGGTTCTTTAACCCGTTTGTTGAGCAGGCGACTGCGACCTGGTTGAAAGACGCCACGGGTAACACTCCGTTTATGCTGATTGCGCGTAACCAGGCCAGCGACTGGCAACAGTACAACATTAAGCAAAACGGCGACGATTTCGTGCTGACGCCAAAAACCAGCAGCGGTAACCTGAAGCAGTTTACTATCAATGTTGGGCGGGACGGGACGATCCACCAGTTTAGTGCCGTTGAGCAAGACGATCAGCGCAGCAGCTATCAGCTGAAATCTCAGCAAAATGGTGCGATTGAACCTTCGAAATTTACCTTTACCCCGCCGCAAGGTGTAACGGTTGACGATCAACGTAAGTAGAGGCGTGTGAGTGAGCAATCTGTCGCTCGACTTTTCTGATAATACCTTTCAGCCACTGGCCGCACGTATGCGGCCAGAAAATTTAGCGCAGTACATCGGCCAGCAGCATCTGCTGGCTGCGGGTAAACCCTTGCCGCGCGCCATCGAGGCCGGGCACCTGCACTCCATGATTTTATGGGGGCCGCCGGGGACGGGGAAAACCACGCTAGCCGAAGTTATTGCCCGTTACGCCAACGCCGATGTTGAACGAATTTCGGCGGTTACGTCTGGCGTAAAAGAAATTCGTGAAGCGATTGAGCGTGCGCGTCAGAATCGTAACGCGGGCCGGCGTACGATCCTGTTTGTGGATGAAGTTCACCGTTTTAATAAAAGCCAACAGGATGCGTTTTTACCGCATATTGAAGACGGTACCATCACGTTTATTGGCGCCACCACTGAAAATCCCTCGTTTGAACTGAACTCGGCGCTGCTGTCGCGTGCGCGCGTTTACTTACTGAAGTCGTTAACCTCCGACGATATTGAACAGGTGCTGGACCAGGCTATGTCAGACAAAGCGCGGGGTTACGGCGCCCAGGATATCGTTCTGCCTCCAGAGACGCGTCGGGCGATTGCTGAACTGGTGAATGGCGACGCGCGGCGAGCGCTGAATACGCTGGAAATGATGGCCGATATGGCCGAAGTTGATGATTCTGGCAAGCGCGTATTGAAGGCCAAGTTGCTCACTGAAATTGCCGGTGAACGCAGCGCGCGTTTCGATAATAAAGGCGATCGCTTTTACGATCTCATCTCCGCATTACACAAATCGGTTCGCGGCAGCGCCCCGGATGCGGCACTTTATTGGTATGCGCGCATCATTAGTGCAGGTGGTGATCCGCTGTATGTTGCTCGTCGCTGTCTGGCAATTGCCTCTGAAGATGTGGGCAATGCCGATCCTCGCGCCATGCAGGTGGCAATTTCCGCATGGGACTGCTTTACCCGAGTGGGACCCGCGGAAGGTGAACGAGCGATTGCTCAGGCGATTGTTTATCTGGCCTGCGCGCCGAAAAGTAATGCGGTTTACACCGCCTTCAAAGCCGCGCTGGCTGATGCCCGCGAACGTCCGGATTACGACGTGCCGGTCCACCTGCGCAATGCGCCAACTAAGCTGATGAAAGAAATGGGCTATGGTCAGGAGTATCGTTACGCCCATGATGAACCAAATGCCTATGCCGCCGGAGAAGAGTACTTCCCGCAGGAAATGGCACAAACGCGCTATTATCACCCCACAAACAGAGGTCTTGAAGGCAAGATTGGCGAAAAGCTCGCCTGGCTCGCCGGACAGGATCAAAATAGCCCTATAAAACGCTACCGTTAGTGTTATCGTTGCGGTAATGTTGTCTCTGTATCCCTGTGACCGCAGGCTGTGGTCACTTTCTCCTATTTTAATTCGATAAGCACAGGATAAGCATGCTCGATCCCAATCTGCTGCGTAATGAGCCAGACGCAGTCGCAGAAAAACTGGCAAGCCGGGGCTTTAAGCTGGATGTAGATAAGCTGCGCGCTCTTGAAGAGCGTCGTAAAGTTCTGCAGGTACAAACTGAAAACCTGCAGGCAGAGCGTAACTCTCGATCGAAATCCATCGGCCAGGCAAAAGCGCGCGGGGAAGATATCGAGTCTTTACGTCTGGAAGTGAACAAACTGGGCGAAGAGCTGGATGCCGCGAAAGCTGAACTTGATACCTTACAGGCCGAGATCCGCGACATTGCGCTGACCATTCCTAACCTGCCAGCGGACGACGTTCCGGTGGGTAAAGATGAAAATGACAACGTTGAAGTCAGCCGTTGGGGTACTCCGCGTGAGTTTGATTTCGAAGTGCGCGATCACGTTACCTTGGGTGAAATGCACACGGGTCTTGATTTTGCCGCTGCGGTTAAGCTGACCGGCTCTCGTTTCGTCGTGATGAAAGGGCAGATCGCGCGCATGCACCGTGCGCTGTCTCAGTTCATGCTGGATCTGCATACCGAGCAGCATGGTTACAGCGAAAACTACGTTCCGTATCTGGTTAACCATGACACGTTGTACGGAACAGGGCAACTGCCGAAATTTGCTGGCGATCTGTTCCACACCCGTCCGCTGGATGAAGAAGCTGACAGCAGCAACTATGCGCTGATCCCAACGGCAGAAGTTCCGCTGACCAACCTGGTTCGCGACGAAATCATTGACGAAGATGCGCTGCCGATCAAAATGACCGCGCATACGCCGTGCTTCCGTTCTGAAGCAGGTTCTTACGGTCGTGATACCCGTGGTCTGATCCGTATGCACCAGTTCGATAAAGTTGAAATGGTGCAGATCGTTCGCCCGGAAGACTCTATGGACGCGCTGGAAGAGATGACCGGCCATGCCGAGAAGGTTCTTCAGCTGCTGGGCCTGCCGTACCGTAAGATCATCCTGTGCACAGGCGACATGGGCTTCGGCGCATGCAAAACGTACGATCTGGAAGTGTGGATCCCGGCGCAGAACACCTATCGCGAAATCTCCTCTTGCTCCAACGTGTGGGATTTCCAGGCTCGCCGTATGCAGGCGCGTTGCCGCAGCAAATCCGACAAAAAGACCCGTTTAGTACATACGCTGAACGGTTCCGGTCTGGCGGTGGGACGTACGCTGGTTGCGGTGATGGAAAACTATCAGCAGGCTGATGGCCGTATTCAGGTTCCGGAAGTGTTACGCCCGTACATGAATGGCCTGGAATTTATCGGCTAAGCTACCTTTCTTTGCTAAAAAAGCGCCTTAGGGCGCTTTTTTTATGCCCGTTTGACGTCGGACAATAACGCCTACCTCCATAGGAGTAATACTGCCTTCGAATGAAAGTCAGTATTTATCTCTGTCTTTTCGCAAATTCGGTATCTACCAGTCTGTATATCGACATATACGCTATATAAAAATCTACATAACGAGTATTTCTCTTTTGTTTATTGTGAGCAGCAGAGTGAGCCACTATGAAAACTAAGATCCCCGATGCCATGCTGGCAGCTGAGGTTAGTCGCCGAGGTTTGGTGAAAACGACGGCGATAGGCGGACTGGCGGTGGCCAGTAGCGCGTTTACCCTGCCATTTACCCGTATTGCAAATGCTGCAGAAGCCCTTAATCCGACACAGGCCAATGAGAAAGTCATATGGAGCGCGTGTACGGTGAACTGTGGTAGCCGCTGTCCTCTGCGTATGCACGTGGTAGACGGTGAAATAAAGTATGTTGAAACCGACAACACCGGTGATGACAACTATGACGGCTTGCACCAGGTACGCGCCTGTCTGCGTGGTCGCTCCATGCGTCGTCGCGTTTATAATCCCGACCGTCTGAAATACCCGATGAAACGCGTCGGTAAACGTGGTGAAGGGAAATTTGAGCGCATCAGCTGGGATGAAGCCTACGACATCATTGCCAGCAATATGCAGCGTCTTATCAAAGACTACGGCAACGAGTCTATCTACCTGAACTACGGCACAGGTACGCTGGGCGGCACCCTGACACGCTCCTGGCCGCCAGGCAAAACGCTGGTAGCACGTCTGATGAACTGCTGTGGCGGCTACCTGAACCACTACGGTGACTACTCTTCAGCGCAAATCGCTGCCGGGTTGAACTACACATACGGCGGCTGGGCAGACGGTAACAGCCCGTCCGACATTGAAAACAGCAAGCTGGTGGTTTTGTTCGGGAATAACCCAGGTGAAACCCGTATGAGCGGGGGTGGGGTAACCTATTACCTTGAACAGGCGCGACAAAAATCCAATGCCCGCATGATTATTATCGATCCTCGCTACACGGATACCGGCGCGGGTCGTGAAGATGAATGGATCCCGATCCGCCCAGGTACCGATGCGGCGCTGGTTAATGGTCTGGCGTATGTGCTGATCACCGAAAACATGATCGATCAACCGTTCCTTGATAAATACTGCGTGGGTTACGACGAGAAAACCTTACCGGCCGACGCACCGAAAAACGGTCACTATAAGGCGTATATTCTTGGGCAGGGCAAAGACGGTATCGCCAAGACCCCGGAATGGGCAGCGCAAATTACCGGTATTCCTGCTGATCGAATCGTCAAACTGGCCCGTGAAATCGGTAGCGCTAAACCGGCATATATCAGTCAGGGGTGGGGACCGCAGCGCCATGCTAACGGTGAAATAGCGACCCGTGCCATTTCTATGCTGGCAATCCTTACCGGTAACGTTGGGATTAACGGCGGCAACAGTGGGGCGCGTGAGGGCTCATACAGTTTGCCGTTTGAACGTATGCCTACGCTGGAAAACCCAGTCGAAACCAGCATCTCTATGTTTATGTGGACGGACGCCATTGAGCGAGGTCCGGAGATGACGGCGCTGCGTGACGGTGTTCGTGGTAAAGATAAACTCGATGTTCCGATTAAGATGATCTGGAACTATGCCGGTAACTGTCTGATTAACCAGCACTCTGATATCAACCGCACACATGAAATCCTACAGGATGATAAGAAGTGCGAGATGATCGTTGTCATCGACTGTCATATGACCTCCTCGGCGAAATACGCGGATATTTTGCTGCCGGACTGCACCGCTTCGGAGCAGATGGACTTCGCACTGGATGCCTCCTGCGGAAATATGTCGTATGTGATTTTCACCGATCAGGCGATCAAACCACGCTTCGAATGCAAGACTATCTACCAGATGACCAGTGAGCTGGCGAAACGCCTTGGTGTTGAGCAGCAGTTTACAGAAGGTCGTACTCAGGAAGAGTGGATGCGTCATCTGTACGAGCAGTCGCGAAAAGCCATTCCTGAACTGCCAACGTTTGAAGAATTCCGCAAGCAGGGGATCTTTAAACAGCGCGACCCACAGGGACATCACGTGGCCTACAAGGCGTTCCGTGAGGATCCTAACGTCAATCCGCTGACCACGCCGTCAGGTAAGATCGAAATTTATTCGCAGCAGCTTGCCGAGATCGCGTCAACCTGGGAACTGCCGGAAGGTGATGTGATTGATCCACTGCCGATTTATACCCCAGGCTTTGAGAGCTTAAACGATCCGCTGGTGGAGAAATTCCCTCTGCAGTTGACCGGCTTCCACTATAAGTCTCGCGTCCACTCGACCTATGGCAACGTGGATGTTCTGAAAGCATCCTGCCGTCAGGAAATGTGGATCAACCCGATGGATGCACAGCGACGCGGCATTAACAACGGCGACAAGGTGCGCATCTTTAACGATCGTGGTGAAGTGCACATCGAGGCGAAAGTAACGCCGCGTATGATGCCTGGCGTGGTGGCATTGGGCGAAGGGGCGTGGTATGACCCGGACGCAAAACGCGTGGACCAGAGCGGTTGTATTAACGTCCTGACGACCCAGCGTCCGTCTCCTCTCGCGAAGGGGAACCCATCACACACGAACCTTGTTCAGGTTGAAAAGGTGTAAGGAGTAACCGATGACAACCCAGTATGGATTTTTTATTGATTCCAGCCGTTGCACCGGTTGCAAAACCTGCGAACTGGCGTGCAAAGATTTCAAAAATTTAACCCCTGAAGTCAGCTTTCGCCGCATTTATGAGTACGCGGGCGGTGACTGGCAGGAAGACAACGGCGTCTGGCATCAGAACGTCTTTGCCTATTACCTCTCCATTGCGTGTAACCACTGTGAAGACCCGGCCTGTACCAAAGTGTGTCCGAGCGGTGCGATGCACAAACGTGAAGATGGCTTTGTCGTTGTCGATGAAGATGTGTGCATCGGCTGTCGCTATTGCCACATGGCCTGTCCTTACGGCGCACCACAGTATAATGCTGACAAAGGACATATGACCAAATGCGATGGTTGCCATGAGCGCGTCGCTGAAGGTAAGAAACCTATTTGCGTCGAGTCCTGTCCACTGCGTGCGCTGGATTTTGGCCCAATTGATGAACTGCGCAAAAAACACGGTACTTTGGCTGCGGTTGCGCCATTGCCGGGCGCGCACTTTACCAAACCGAGCATTGTTATCAAACCTAACGCCAATAGCCGCCCGACCGGCGATACCACAGGTTATCTGGCTAATCCGAAGGAGGTGTAAGATGGGAAGTGGATGGCATGAATGGCCGCTGATGATCTTCACGGTCTTCGGGCAGTGTGTGGTTGGCGGTTTTATCGTTCTGGCGCTGGCGTTGATGAAAGGGGGCTTACGCCCAGAATCGCAGCAACGCGTAATTACCTGCATGTTTGGGCTGTGGGTATTAATGGGCATTGGATTTATTGCTTCCATGCTCCATTTGGGCTCACCGATGCGCGCCTTTAACTCACTCAATCGCGTTGGGTCATCTGCGTTGAGTAACGAAATTGCCAGCGGCTCACTCTTCTTTGCCGTTGGCGGTATCGGCTGGCTGCTGGCTATGTTGAAGAAAATGTCGCCCGCATTACGCAATCTGTGGTTAGTTGTTACCATGGTGCTGGGTGTGGTTTTTGTCTGGATGATGGTGCGCGTGTATAACACCATCGATACCGTACCGACCTGGTACAGCGTCTGGACACCGCTGGGCTTCTTCCTGACGATGTTTATGGGCGGTCCGCTGCTGGGATATCTGTTACTGAGAATTGCTGGCGTGGATGGTTGGGCGATGCGTCTGCTGCCGGCTATATCAGTGCTTGCTCTGGTCGTGAGCGCCATCATGTCGGTAATGCAGGGGACTGAACTGGCGACAATCCACAGTTCGATTCAACAGGCCTCTGCGCTGGTTCCGGATTACGGTTCGCTGATGGCGTGGCGGATTGTGGCACTGGCCTTAGCGCTATGCTGCTGGATAGTACCGCAAGTGAAGGGTTACCAGCCTGCCGTTCCGTTGCTTTCTGTCGCGTTTATTCTGCTGTTAGTCGGCGAGCTGATTGGTCGTGGCGTGTTCTACGGGCTGCATATGACCGTCGGTATGGCGGTGGCGAGTTAATCCATAATATGCCGGATGGCGGCTCGTGCTTTATCAAGCCTACAATATCCGTAGGCCTTAAAGCTGCGCGCTATCCGGCTACATGTCAGGCCAGGGTTTTGCCCCGGTCTTTACTTCTGCTTAGTTAACGTGTCATAGCTGGTCATCAGATTGCGATAATCCGGAATGTGATTAGAGAACAACGTCGCCAGACCTTCGATATCGTTGCGCCAGTCGCGGTGCAGTTCGCATGCTACTCCGAACCATGTCATCAATTGAGCGCCTGCTTGAGACATCCGATCCCATGCTGAATGGCGGGTAATTTCATTAAACGTGCCTGAAGCATCGGTGACAACAAAGACGTCAAAACCTTCTTCAATAGCCGAGAGCGCTGGGAAAGCGACGCAAACTTCCGTCACGACACCAGCGATAATCAGCTGCTTTTTGCCGGTCGCTTTTACTGCTTTCACGAAATCTTCGTTATCCCATGCGTTAATGTTTCCTGGGCGAGCAATGTAGGGCGCATCGGGAAATTGAGCTTTCAGTTCCGGTACCAGCGGTCCGTTTGGTCCTGTCTCAAAACTGGTTGTCAGAATGGTTGGGAGGTTGAAGTATTTTGCTAAGTCACCGAGCGCAAGCACGTTGTTTTTAAATTTATCGGGATCGATATCCCGAACCAGAGAGAGCAGGCCAGCCTGATGGTCGACCAGCAGTACTGCCGCATTGTCTTTATCAAGTCTTACGTAAGGTTTAGTCATGGTATTTCTCCTGTTCAGTATCAGTGGGGGAAATTTGATGAGTTTAAGTCTACGAAAAGAACGATATTTGGATTAGATAGATAAATAGGAACTCACTGTTCTATTTTGAAGACAATGCAGCTCAGCATCCCGCATAGAGTTTAGTAAGAAATAAAAGTAAGGGGAGTCCATGAAATTTTTCGACTGAACGTAACGCGAGATTTTTGTTTTAGATCAATAAAAACAAGCAGATGTGTTTTTGTATTTTTTATCTATTCACATTAAGAATCAGTAATGCAAATCGAACGACCAGAAAGCGCCTCAGCCCTCTGATTCCGCCGATTGACAATGTTTTTAGCAGTGGCATGATGCGCATGAAATTTGAACTTCCTCACGGTTTTTATTCATGTCCACGTATACCCGTCCCGTCATGCTATTGCTGTGCGGGCTACTTCTGTTGACCCTGGCGATCGCCGTGTTAAACACGCTCGTCCCGCTTTGGCTCGCCCATGAAAATCTGCCCACCTGGCAGGTAGGCGTGGTGAGCTCGTCTTACTTTACCGGTAATCTGGTAGGGACGTTGCTGACAGGTTATTTAATAAAACACCTTGGTTTTAATCGCAGCTATTACATCGCCTCGCTTATTTTCGCCGCGGGCTGTGTCGGGCTGGGGATTATGGTGGGATTCTGGAGCTGGATGACATGGCGTTTTATCGCCGGTGTTGGCTGCGCCATGATCTGGGTGGTCGTGGAAAGCGCGCTGATGTGCAGCGGGACGTCCCGTAATCGCGGACGGTTACTTGCCGCCTATATGATGATCTATTATGTGGGAACGTTTTTAGGCCAACTGCTGGTTAGTAAAGTATCAACAGAATTGATGAACGTCCTGCCGTGGGTGACGGGTACTATCCTGGCGGGTGTTTTGCCACTGCTATTTACGCGCATTGCTAATCAGCAGGGCGATGAACAGCAGTCTACGCCTATTGTCTCCATGCTGAGGTTGCGTCAGGCGCGCTTGGGCGTTAATGGCTGCATTATTTCCGGGATCGTGCTGGGGTCTTTGTATGGCCTGATGCCGCTGTATCTCAACCATCAGGGGGTGAGCAACGCCAGCATTGGTTTCTGGATGGCGGTCCTGGTAAGTGCCGGTATTCTGGGTCAATGGCCGATTGGCCGTCTGGCGGACAAGCTGGGACGTCTGCTGGTTTTACGCGTCCAGGTCTTCGTGGTGATCGTCGGGAGTATCGCCATGCTGAACCAGGCGGCGATGGCGCCCGCGTTGTTTATGTTGGGTGCGGCAGGCTTTACCCTCTACCCGGTCGCGATGGCCTGGGCCTGCGAAAAGGTGGAACATCATCAGCTGGTCGCCATGAATCAGGCATTGTTATTGAGCTATACCGTGGGCAGCCTGCTGGGACCTTCATTTACTGCGATGCTGATGCAGAATTATTCAGATAGCTTGCTGTTTATCATGATCGCCAGCGTATCGTTTATTTATTTACTGATGCTGTTGCGTAAGACGGGCCATACGCCTAATTCTATTGCGCACATTTGACCTGATTTAACAGAATATGAACAGGTTCCCATACATACTGTTTATGTATGCTTTATGGGAACCTGCATTATTTAATTGCACACGTCTGTCCTGAAAATAAAGTGTGCAGAAGGTTATAGTTTTACATCCTGCCGTTTCCGCTCGCTCATTTTACCGCGCATAATCCCACGCCTCATATATTGATAATCAAAAAGCTTCCACAAAGGATTGCGTATGGCTGGTGTGCAGGAAAAACAATTGCGATGGTACAACATTGCATTGATGTCATTTATTACCGTCTGGGGTTTTGGTAACGTCGTCAACAACTATGCTAATCAGGGATTGGTTGTTGTCTCCTCCTGGATATTTATTTTCGCGCTCTATTTTATTCCTTATGCGTTGATCGTCGGGCAGCTTGGCTCAACCTTTAAAGAGGGTAAAGGCGGCGTCAGTACCTGGATTAAACATACCATGGGGCCAGGGTTGGCCTATCTTGCTGCCTGGACCTATTGGGTTGTGCATATACCTTATCTGGCGCAAAAACCGCAGGCTATTCTGATTGCGCTGGGATGGGCGCTGAAGGGCGATGGTTCGTTGATTAAAGAGTACACCGTCGTGGCGTTGCAGGGACTAACGCTGGCGCTGTTTGTCTTTTTCATGTGGGTTGCGTCCCGTGGCATGAAGTCACTGAAAATTGTTGGGTCAGTTGCTGGCATCGCGATGTTTGTGATGTCCATTTTGTATGTCGTGATGGCGGTAACCGCGCCTGCAATTACGGATGTGCAAATAGCGACAACCAATATCACCTGGGAATCGTTTATCCCGCACATCGATTTTACCTACATTACTACGATCTCCATGCTGGTCTTTGCTGTGGGCGGTGCGGAGAAAATTTCGCCATACGTTAATCAGACACGTAATCCGGGCAAAGAATTTCCAAAAGGGATGCTCGTTCTGGCTGTTATGGTAGCGGTATGCGCGATTCTCGGGTCGCTGGCTATGGGAATGATGTTTGACTCCCGGCATATTCCAGATGACCTGATGACGAATGGTCAATATTACGCCTTCCAGAAATTGGGTGAGTATTATGGTATGGGTAATTCGCTGATGGTTATTTACGCGATTGCCAATACGCTGGGACAGATTGCGGCATTGGTATTTTCTATTGATGCACCGCTTAAAGTTCTTCTGGGTGATGCTGATCGTAAATATATTCCCGAGAGCCTGTGTAAAACCAACGCTTCCGGTACGCCGGTCAATGGTTATATTCTGACGCTGGTGCTGGTAGCGATTCTGATTATGTTGCCAACACTGGGAATTGGCGACATGAACAACCTGTATAAATGGCTATTGAATCTTAACTCTGTCGTGATGCCATTGCGTTATTTATGGGTATTTGTGGCGTTCATTGCCGTTATTCGCCTGGCGCAAAAATATAAATCGGAATATGTCTTTATTCGCAACCGCTCGCTTGCGATGACCGTGGGGATCTGGTGCTTTGCCTTTACCGCATTTGCCTGTCTGACCGGGATCTTCCCGAAAATGGAAGCCTTTACCCCTGAGTGGACATTCCAGCTCACGCTGAATATCGTGACGCCATTTGTGCTGGTTGGACTGGGATTGATTTTCCCGCTACTGGCGAGAAGAGGGCGCTAAAGACGAGGGCAGGAGATAGCGTCGCTTTCTCCTGTTAACCGCGCCTTCGACTCAAATATTGTCGCTTATATAGCAAAACGGCTGCCGTTCAGGGCAGCCGTTTCGTGGTGGCTAAAACTCAATACATCACTTTATGTCCATATTGCTCGAGAATGCCCTTCACGCGCTCCATGGTCTCTTTCTTCGGTGGTTTGACGCCATCCAGTTTGTACTCTTCGCCCATTGCCACCCATTTGTGTTTGCCCAGCTCGTGGTAAGGCAGCAGCTCGATTTTTTCAACGTTACCCATATCGCGGGTAAATTCGCCGAGGCGGTGTGCGGAGTCATCGTCATCAGACCAGCCAGGTACGACAACATAGCGGATCCACACTTTGATGTCTTTGTTTGACAGGTAACGCGCGAACTCCAGCGTGCGATGGTTAGATACGCCGACCAGATTCTGATGGATTTCATCGTTCATCTGTTTGAGATCGAGCATGACCAGGTCGGTGACTTCCAGCAACTCATCGATCACCGGATCGTAGCGGCGAACAAAACCGTTGGTATCCAGACAGGTATGAATACCTTCTTTTTTACAAGCGCGGAACCAGTCACGTACGAATTCAGCTTGCAGGATAGCTTCGCCGCCAGACGCCGTCACGCCGCCGCCGGATGCGTTCATAAAGTGGCGATAGGTCACCACCTCTTTCATTAATTCGTCGACGGTGACTTCTTTACCGCCGTGTGTATCCCACGTGTCGCGGTTATGGCAATACAGGCAGCGCATCAGGCAGCCCTGAAAGAAGGTAATAAAGCGGATGCCCGGGCCATCAACAGTGCCACAGGATTCAAAGGAGTGAATGCGACCAATAACTGACATTGCGGTGTTTCTCCAGGTGTGGCCCATCCGGGGCCAGTGTTAGTGCACAGTTATTAACTGTGTCGAGTCTGTTTTGGCTGCTATCCATACTTTTCGTCTTTCAAGCTGCATCTTTGTTAGCTTCCTTCGCTCACCCCAGTCACGTACTTCTGTACGCTCCAGGGGATTCACTCCGTTGCCGCCTCAATGCAACTCGAAATCCATCGAGTATATAAGTATAGATAGCTGACAAAGCAGGCTATTAAAAAGGCCCCACTTACGTGGAGCCTTTATTGTACGCTTTTTAAAGTACGATTTCAGTCAAAACCAATTACATGGTCTGAGTGAAGGTACGAGTAATAACGTCCTGCTGCTGTTCTTTAGTCAGGGAGTTAAAACGTACTGCGTAGCCAGAAACGCGGATGGTCAGCTGCGGATATTTTTCCGGATGTTCCATCGCATCCAGCAGCATTTCGCGGTTCATGACGTTCACGTTCAGGTGCTGACCACCTTCGATGGACGCTTCGTGGTGGAAGTAACCATCCATCAGACCAGCCAGGTTGGTCTTACGAACTTCGTCGTCTTTACCCAGAGCGTTCGGAACGATAGAGAAGGTGTAAGAAATACCATCTTTAGCGTAAGCAAACGGCAGTTTAGCAACGGAGGTCAGAGAGGCAACAGCACCTTTCTGGTCACGACCGTGCATTGGGTTAGCACCCGGTCCGAACGGCGCGCCAGCACGACGACCATCTGGGGTATTACCAGTTTTCTTACCATAAACCACGTTAGAGGTGATGGTCAGAACAGACTGAGTCGGGATAGCGTTACGATAAGTAGTCAGTTTCTGAATTTTCTTCATGAAACGTTCTACCAGGTCAACCGCCATGTCATCAACGCGAGAGTCGTTGTTACCAAACTGCGGGTATTCGCCTTCGATTTCGAAGTCGATAGCCAGACCGTCTTCGTCACGAATCGGTTTAACTTTCGCATATTTGATTGCAGACAGGGAGTCAGCAGCAACGGACAGACCAGCGATACCACACGCCATGGTGCGGATAACGTCACGGTCGTGCAGCGCCATCAGAGAGGCTTCGTAGCTGTACTTGTCGTGCATGTAGTGGATAACGTTCAGCGCGGTGACGTACTGTTTAGCCAGCCAATCCATGAAGTGATCCATGCGGTCCATAACTTCGTCGAAGTTCAGAACGTCGCCTTTGATCGGTTCAGATTTAGGACCAACCTGCATTTTCAGTTTTTCATCAACGCCACCGTTGATTGCGTACAGCATGGTTTTTGCCAGGTTTGCACGCGCACCGAAGAACTGCATTTGTTTACCAACAACCATCGGGCTTACGCAGCAAGCGATAGCGTAGTCGTCGTTGTTGAAGTCCGGACGCATCAGGTCATCGTTCTCGTACTGCAGAGAAGAGGTGTCGATGGACACTTTAGCGGCGAATTTCTTGAAGTTCAGAGGCAGTTTTTCAGACCACAGAACAGTGATGTTCGGCTCCGGAGAAGGACCCATGGTGTACAGGGTGTTCAGGAAGCGGAAGCTGTTTTTGGTAACCAGAGTACGGCCATCAACGCCCATACCACCGATTGATTCAGTTGCCCAAATCGGGTCACCGGAGAACAGTTCATCATATTCAGGAGTACGCAGGAAGCGAACCATACGCAGTTTCATGACCAGGTGGTCGATCATTTCCTGTGCGTCTTGCTCGGTGATTTTGCCTGCTTTCAGGTCACGTTCGATGTAAGCATCCAGGAAGGTGGATACGCGACCGAAGGACATTGCTGCACCGTTCTGAGATTTAACTGCGGCCAGGTAGCCGAAGTAAGTCCACTGGATAGCTTCCTGAGCGTTGGTAGCCGGACCAGAGATATCGCAGCCATATTTAGCAGCCATTTCTTTGATCTGACCCAGAGCGCGGTGCTGTTCAGCGATTTCTTCACGCAGACGGATAGTTGCTTCCAGGTTTACGCCGTTTTCCAGATCGGACTGCAGAGAGACGAACTGAGCGTATTTGTCTTTCATCAGGTAGTCGATACCGTACAGCGCAACGCGACGGTAGTCACCGATGATACGGCCACGGCCATACGCATCTGGCAGACCAGTCAGAACACCGGATTTACGGCAGTTCAGAATGTCTTTGGTGTAAACATCGAATACGCCCTGGTTGTGGGTTTTGCGGTATTCGGTGAAGATTTTTTTCAGCATCGGGTCCAGTTCGCGATTGTACGCTTTGCAGGAACCTTCAACCATTTTGATGCCGCCAAACGGAATGATCGCACGTTTCAGCGGAGCTTCAGTCTGCAGACCAACAATCTTCTCGAGCGCTTTGTTGATGTAGCCAGCGTCGTGAGAAGTGATGGTAGAAGCAACGGAGGTGTCAAAGTCAACAGGCGCGTGAGTGCGGTTTTCCTGTTTAACGCCTTCCATCACGCTGTCCCACAGTGCAGTGGTCGCATCAGTTGCGCCAGCCAGGAAGGACTCGTCACCCTCATACGGAGTGTAGTTTTTCTGAATGAAGTCACGTACGTTTACTTCATTCTGCCAATCACCTTTGGTAAAACCTTCCCAGGCTGTGGCTAACTTTTCATTAAGCTCGGACATGTAACACCTACCTTCTTAAGTGGATTTTTTATTTACTGCGTGTAATGGGCATCAACAGATTAATGATGATCGTTACCACGCAGATAAATGACCCAGTATGTCAACCCGACCAACAAACCGCCGCCGATAATGTTACCGATCGTAACCGGAATCAGGTTATCGGTGATGAAATTCATCACGGTCAGGTGAGAAAAATTCTCCGGAGAAGACCCAACTGCGGTCCAGAATTCCGGGGTGGCGAAATCGCGTATTACAATACCCATAGGGATCATAAACATGTTTGCGATACTGTGCTCAAAACCGCTGGCAACAAACATTGCGACCGGTAATACCATGATAAACGCTTTGTCCATCAGGCTGCGGCCCGAGTAGCTCATCCATACGGCCAGACACACCATCAGGTTAGCCAGGATACCAAGGCTCACTGCCTCAACAAAAGTATGGTGCACTTTGTGGTCGGCTGTTTGCAGAACGTTGAGCCCCCATGCGCCGTTGGCGGTCATATACTCGCCAGAAAGCCACATGAGTAACACAAAGATCAGGGCGCCAATCAGGTTGCCGACATAAACGTTAAGCCAGTTTTTCGCTAACTGACCCCAGGTAATACGACCACTGGCTTTAGCAACGACGATCAGTACGGTTGAAGTGAAGAGGTCTGCACCGCAGACAACACAAAGGATCAGCCCCAGGGAAAAGCAGATACCACCTACTAATTTCGCCATGCCGAAAGGCATAGTACCAGTGCCGGTTGTGGCGGTGATATAGAAAACAAAGGCAATTGAAATGAATACACCGGCAGTAATTGCCAGATAGAACGTCTTAAGCGGATGTTTCGTTGCTTTATAGACGCCTGCTTCTTCGGCAACTTTGGCCATTGCAGCAGGTAGAATAAGATCAAAAGGGTTGTCAGCTTTCACACTAACTCTCTCTTTATTAAGTCGGCGACGAGATACTAACAAAGCATTATAGATGAGAATTTGATATAGATCATATCTCGCCTGGCTTATAGGCCCGTAAGACGCATGGTTTTTATGCGATTACGGTGTAACATGTTGATTATCCATATAAAAATAAATTTTAAAAATTATAAAGTGAGTTGAATTTTTTCTTTCAGCCTCCTATGGGACGGTTAATTAAAATGGAGTAATTGAGATAAAAAACCACATTAATAAGCTAATTTTTTTAATATCAACTACTAATATTTAACCTTGCCTTTACATTTATTTTTTGGTTTGACCAAAATAAAAAACGGGGCGCTTTAAGCGCCCCGTAATATAGCTCAGACAATACATTTAGCCTACTCGAGGCAAGTTGTTTGTCACTATTTTGACCAGTGTGCCGCTTTCGCGCGTTGCAATTTCTCATAGGCTTTCAGCAGAGACTGATGTGCCGGGAATGCGTGCAGATCGCTGTCTACTGGCTGAAGTCCATAAAACGGCGCTTCACCACTCAGTGCCGCACTTGCCGCTTCAACCGCCTCAGCGCCGTACATGCGGACGAATGCGTTCAGATACTGCAGCGGCTGACGGTCTTCTTCCTGAGACAGCAGCAACAATGTTTGCAGGCAGCGATAGTAGTTTGCACGTTCCGCGCTAAAGACGGAGGCGTTAAATTCCATCGTCCATTCGGTCCACACCAGGGCTTGCTCCAGATCGCCACCGGCCAGCGCCAGCATCACTTTAAGCTCGCCAATACGCAGGGTGTACCAACCGTTATCCGCACCGGTCGCCAGACCGAGCAGCTCGCGCACGCGGGTGAAGTCGTCAAAACCTTCTTCATCCAACTGTTCAATCAGATTGAGGTAGTCTTCTTTATCCCACTCACTGCCTGGCAGCGAGAGAATGGTGTCACGCAGATGGGTGCCCATAGCGTTGTTGGCTAACCACAGATCTTCTGCCGGATAGATGTCAGACATTCCCGGAACAATAATGCGGCACGCGTAAACGCCCAGGTGCTCATAGTCAGCGATATACACTTCTTTATCTTCAGCATTGAAGATGGCCATCAGGGTGGCGAACTCTTCTTCCGTGGTGCCGGAGAAATTCCAGTCAACGAACGGATAGTCGGCATCCTGCTTGAACAGATCCCAGGAGATCAGACCGCTGGAATCGATGAAGTGAGTTTCAAGGTTGGTATGTTCTGCCACTTCCTCATCGTCGAAGGTCGGTGGGGTGAAGACATCAAGATCCTTCAGACCACGGCCCTGCAGCAGTTCAGTCACGGTACGCTCCAGCGCAACGCCGAAATCCGGGTGTGCGCCGAAGGAGGCAAAGCAGGTACCGTTGGCCGGGTTGAACAGGACAACGCAAATCACCGGATACTTGCCGCCCAGCGAGCCATCGTAGGCAAAAATTGGGAAACCTTCCGCTTCCAGTGTGGCGATGGACTCCACCACTGCCGGATAGCGCGCCATCACCTCGGCCGGGATTTCCGGCAGGCTGATGCTTTCGGCGATAATACGGTTCTTCACATGGCGCTCAAAGACTTCAGACAGACCCTGAACGCGAGCTTCGTTAGGCGTGTTACCTGCAGACATGCCGTTAGAAACATACAGGTTGCCGATAATATTCATCGGAATGTAGACGGTCTGGTTATCCGACTGGCGGGTAAACGGCAGGCCGCAGACGCCACGCTCTTCATTACCAGACTGCAGATCGATAAGCATGCTGCCGGTCAGTTCGTTATCTGGATCGTAAAACGCACGCAGACGCGCATCCAGTAAACCTTCTGGAACATCGTCTTCTTCAGTCAGCGGGAACCATTTTTCGTTCGGGTAATGTACGAACGGGCCATTGGCGATAGTTTCGCCCAGCCAGAAATCCGCAAAGAAGTAGTTAGTCGACAGACGCTCAAAGTATTCGCCCAGCGCAGAAGCCAGCGCCGCTTTTTTTGTCGCGCCTTTACCGTTGGTGAAGCACAGCGCGCATTCTTTGTCGCGAATATGTACAGACCAGACGTTAGGGACGGGATTCAACCACGAAGCTTCTTCAATTTGAAAACCGAGGTCGAGCAATTTTTGCTGGAAGCGAGCGATGGAGTCTTCCAGAGCGGCATCTTTGCCGGGGATAAATGTTTGCGTCATGAAAATCACTTTTGTCGTACGGAAAGCGCGCAATGATACGGGTTTTCAATGAACGGCGCTATCGTCGCCGGAGCCCATGCGTAAATAAAAGCATTGGCTATGCTTTCTTACAGCCAATCACGTTTAGAGCATATTAATGAAAGCTTTCGATTTACACCGTATGGCGCTTGATAAGGTGCCCATGGATTTTCTGGGGGAAGTTGCGCTACGCAGCCTTTACACCTTTATATTGGTTTTTCTGTTTTTAAAAATCACCGGACGTCGTGGCGTACGCCAGATGTCGCTTTTTGAAGTCCTCATCATCCTTACGCTGGGTTCCGCTGCGGGAGACGTGGCGTTTTATGACGATGTTCCGATGCTGCCGGTGCTGGTGGTATTTATTACTCTTGCTGTGCTGTATCGGCTGGTAATGTGGCTAATGGCACATAGTGAAAAAATGGAGGACCTGCTGGAGGGCAAACCCGTCGTGATCATTGAAGACGGCGAGCTGGCATGGTCAAAGCTCAATAGCGCCAATATGACGGAATTTGAATTCTTTATGGAACTGCGTTTGAACGGCGTGGAGCAATTGGGACAAGTGAAACTGGCTATTCTGGAGACGAATGGGCAAATCAGCGTCTACTTCTTTGCTGATGAAGACGTAAAGCCGGGGCTCAGTATTCTGCCTAAACGTTGTACGCAACGATTTAAAGTAATACCTGAAGCAGGGGACTATGCCTGCATACGTTGTAGCGAAGTGGTGCAAATGAGCGCCGGAGATCATCAATTATGTCCGCGCTGTGCAAATCCAGAATGGTCGAAGGCCAGTCGGGCAAAACGGGTTACCTGACAGCAAAAATCTCGGTTTTTACCCGTCAATCCGATAGATTCTGTTGTGTGACCGATGACACATTTTTACCCTTGCCAGTTTTACCCATTGCGGCGCGTGTCACTGAATGATAAAACCGATATCCACAGGAATAACTTATACCAATGTCTGTCACCGGATTATCGTCAATGACAGGATGTTGATTGGACAACAACACAACGTGGTGAGGGGAAATGGCTCAGGTCTTCAATTTTAGTTCAGGTCCGGCAATGTTACCGGCAGAAGTACTTAAACTGGCTCAACAGGATCTTTGTGACTGGAACGGTCTTGGCACGTCAGTGATGGAAATTAGCCACCGTGGCAAAGAGTTCATCCAGGTCGCAGAGGAAGCGGAGCAGGATTTTCGCGATCTTCTCAGCATCCCCTCCAACTATAAAGTGTTGTTCTGCCATGGTGGTGGTCGTGGGCAATTCGCGGGTATACCGTTAAATATTCTGGGCGATAAAACCACCGCGGATTACGTCGATGCCGGTTATTGGGCCGCCAGCGCAATTAAAGAAGCGAAAAAATACTGCACGCCAAACGTTATTGATGCCAAAGTCACCGTGGACGGCCTGCGTGCTGTTAAGCCGATGAGTGAATGGCAACTTTCTGATAACGCGGCATACCTGCACTATTGCCCGAACGAAACCATCGATGGCATTGCGATCGATGAAACGCCGAATTTTGCCAGCAACGTTGTGGTCACGGCGGATCTGTCCTCTACCATTCTTTCCGCACCGCTTGACGTTAGCCGTTATGGCGTAATTTATGCTGGGGCACAGAAAAATATCGGCCCGGCCGGCCTGACGATTGTCATCGTCCGTGAAGATTTGCTGGGTAAAGCTCATGTCTCATGCCCGTCAATCCTCGACTATACCGTGCTGAATGACAACGATTCCATGTTCAATACGCCGCCAACCTTTGCCTGGTATCTGTCTGGCCTGGTCTTTAAATGGCTGAAAAAGCAGGGCGGTGTTAATGCGATGGATAAAATTAACCAGCAAAAAGCGGAATTGCTCTACGGCGTAATCGATAACAGCGATTTCTACCGTAACGATGTGGCGAAATCCAACCGTTCACGCATGAACGTACCGTTCCAGCTGGCTGACAACGCATTGGATAAACTGTTCCTGGAAGAGTCTTTTGCTGCGGGCCTGCACGCGCTGAAAGGGCATCGTGTAGTCGGCGGTATGCGTGCGTCCATCTACAATGCCATGCCGCTTGAAGGTGTTAAAGCACTGACCGATTTCATGGTCGATTTCGAACGCCGCCGCGGCTAATCTGCTGTACTTTTCATCCCCACAGCTCGTCTGTGGGGTTTTTATGTCTGTTTTTGAGAGTCGAGTTTCATGGAATCCCTGACGTTACAACCCATTGCGCGGGTGGATGGCACCATCAATCTGCCTGGATCCAAAAGTGTTTCTAACCGCGCTTTGCTGCTGGCTGCATTAGCCAATGGCACCACTGTCCTGACCAATCTGCTGGACAGCGATGATGTTCGCCATATGCTCAATGCTCTGAATGCGTTAGGGATTAGCTATACCCTTTCTGCCGATCGTACCCGCTGCGAGATAGTTGGCAATGGCGGTGTGTTGCACGCAGAAGGTGCAGTTGAGCTGTTCCTTGGTAACGCCGGAACCGCAATGCGCCCTCTGGCCGCAGCGTTATGTCTGGGCAGCAATGACATCGTGCTGACGGGCGAACCGCGCATGAAAGAGCGCCCGATTGGCCATCTGGTTGATGCGCTGCGCCAGGGCGGAGCCAAAATTGACTATCTGGAGCAGGAAAACTATCCACCTTTACGTCTGCGCGGTGGCTTTACCGGAGGCCAGGTTGAGGTAGACGGTAGCGTTTCCAGCCAGTTCCTCACTGCGTTGCTGATGACTGCGCCGCTGGCGCCGCAGGATACGACGATCGCAATTAAAGGTGACCTGGTATCCAAACCTTACATTGATATTACACTGAACCTGATGAAAACGTTTGGTGTTGAAATTGAAAATCAAAACTACCAGCGCTTTGTCGTGAAGGGGCAGCAGCAGTATCAGTCACCGGGTGCATACCTGGTTGAAGGTGATGCTTCTTCCGCTTCCTATTTCCTTGCGGCGGGTGCTATTAAAGGCGGTACGGTAAAAGTTACCGGGATTGGCCGCAACAGCATGCAGGGTGATATTCGTTTTGCCGATGTACTGGAGAAAATGGGTGCAACCATTACATGGGGAGACGATTTTATTGCCTGTACTCACGGCGAGTTGAACGCAGTGGATATGGATATGAACCATATTCCTGATGCGGCGATGACCATTGCAACGGCGGCGCTGTTCGCTAAAGGCACCACGACATTACGTAATATCTACAACTGGCGCGTCAAAGAGACCGATCGTCTGTTCGCGATGGCGACGGAGTTACGCAAAGTGGGCGCGGAAGTGGAAGAGGGGCATGACTTTATCCGCATCACCCCGCCTGCAACATTGCAATTTGCGGACATCGCGACCTACAACGATCACCGCATGGCGATGTGTTTCTCGCTGGTGGCGCTGTCTGACACGCCGGTGACCATTCTTGACCCAAAATGTACCGCCAAAACCTTCCCGGATTATTTCGAACAGCTTGCTCGTATTAGTACATCTGCCTGATTTTATTGCCGCACTTTCGGGTGCGGCACATTCTGACATCTCCGATTGCCTATTTATTCTACACTCAGCTTCAATGATTCTGCATTTTTCACACAAAGATAACGATCGTTGGCGTTGGCGCGTATAATGCGCGGCGTTCACGTTAATGTACGCCCTTTTAAGGAGAAAAAGATGACGGCAATTGCCCCGGTTATTACCATTGATGGCCCAAGTGGTGCAGGTAAAGGCACCTTGTGCAAGGCAATGGCGGAAGCATTGCAGTGGCATCTGTTAGATTCAGGCGCGATCTACCGCGTACTGGCGCTCGCAGCGTTACATCACCATGTTGATGTCACATCTGAAGATGCTCTGGTACCGCTTGCCTCACACCTTGATGTGCGTTTTATCTCAACAGACGGCAACCTGGAAGTCATTCTTGAAGGTGAAGATGTCAGCGGTGAAATACGTACTCAGGAAGTAGCGAATGCCGCCTCTCAGGTTGCGGCGTTTCCCCGCGTGCGTGAAGCGTTATTACGTCGTCAACGCGCATTTCGCGAATCCCCAGGTCTGATTGCTGATGGACGTGATATGGGCACTGTGGTGTTCCCGGATGCGCCGGTGAAAATTTTTCTGGACGCCTCCTCGCAAGAACGTGCGCATAGACGTATGCTACAGTTGCAGGAGAAGGGCTTTAGTGTTAACTTTGAACGCCTTTTGGCCGAGATCGAAGAACGCGATTATCGCGATCGTAATCGTGCTGTAGCGCCGCTGGTTCCCGCTGCTGATGCTTTAGTTTTGGATTCAACCCGATTAAGCATTGAGCAAGTGATTGAAAAAGCGTTACAATACGCGCGCCAAAAACTGGCTCTCGCTTAAGTGCGACCGAATTTGCAGTACCCCCGTTGCAATGGATTGACAGCGGGTATGTTAAACAACCCCATCCGGCATGGAGCCAGGTGGACGTTAAATATGAAACCTGAAGATTAAACATGACTGAATCTTTTGCTCAACTGTTTGAAGAATCCTTAAAAGAAATCGAAACCCGTCCGGGTTCCATCGTTCGTGGTGTTGTTGTTGCTATCGACAAAGACGTAGTACTGGTTGACGCTGGTCTGAAATCTGAGTCCGCCATTCCGGCAGAGCAGTTCAAAAACGCCCAGGGCGAGCTGGAAATCCAGGTTGGTGACGAAGTTGACGTTGCTCTGGATGCAGTAGAAGACGGCTTCGGTGAAACCCTGCTGTCCCGTGAAAAAGCTAAACGTCACGAAGCTTGGATCACGCTGGAAAAAGCTTACGAAGAAGCTGCAACCGTTACTGGTGTTATCAATGGCAAAGTCAAGGGTGGCTTCACTGTTGAGCTGAATGGTATTCGTGCGTTCCTGCCGGGTTCCCTGGTAGACGTTCGTCCGGTCCGCGACACGCTGCACCTGGAAGGCAAAGAGCTTGAATTCAAAGTAATCAAGCTGGATCAGAAGCGTAACAACGTTGTTGTTTCCCGTCGTGCCGTTATCGAATCCGAAAACAGCGCAGAACGCGATCAGCTGCTGGAAAACCTGCAGGAAGGCATGGAAGTTAAAGGTATCGTTAAGAACCTCACTGACTACGGTGCATTCGTTGATCTGGGTGGCGTTGACGGCCTGCTGCACATCACCGACATGGCATGGAAACGCGTTAAGCATCCGAGCGAAATCGTAAACGTTGGCGACGAAATCACTGTTAAAGTGCTGAAGTTCGACCGCGAGCGTACTCGTGTATCTCTGGGCCTGAAACAGCTGGGCGAAGATCCATGGGTAGCTATCGCTAAGCGTTATCCGGAAGGTACCAAACTGACTGGTCGCGTGACCAACCTGACCGACTACGGCTGCTTCGTTGAAATCGAAGAAGGCGTTGAAGGCCTGGTTCACGTTTCCGAAATGGATTGGACCAACAAAAACATCCACCCGTCCAAAGTTGTTAACGTTGGCGATGTAGTGGAAGTTATGGTTCTGGATATCGACGAAGAACGTCGTCGTATCTCCCTGGGTCTGAAGCAGTGCAAAAACAACCCATGGCAGCAGTTCGCGGAAACCCACAACAAGGGTGACCGTGTTGAAGGTAAAATCAAGTCTATCACTGACTTCGGTATCTTCATCGGCCTGGACGGCGGCATCGACGGCCTGGTTCACCTGTCTGACATCTCCTGGAACGTTGCAGGCGAAGAAGCAGTTCGTGAATACAAAAAAGGCGACGAAATCGCAGCAGTTGTTCTGCAGGTTGACGCAGAGCGTGAGCGTATCTCTCTGGGCGTTAAACAGCTCGCAGAAGATCCGTTCAACAACTGGGTTGCACTGAACAAGAAAGGCGCAATCGTAAACGGTAAAGTTACTGCAGTTGACGCTAAAGGCGCAACCGTAGAACTGGCTGACGGCGTTGAAGGTTACCTGCGCGCTTCTGAAGCTTCACGTGACCGCGTTGAAGATGCAACTCTGGTTCTGAGCGTAGGCGACGACGTTGAAGCTAAATTCACCGGCGTTGATCGTAAGAACCGTGCAATCAGCCTGTCTGTTCGTGCTAAAGACGAAGCTGATGAGAAAGATGCAATCGCAACTGTTAACAAACAGGAAGATGCTAACTTCTCTAACAACGCAATGGCTGAAGCTTTCAAAGCAGCTAAAGGCGAGTAATATCGAGTGCTCTAAATCCTTTGTGCTGTTAACGGCACAAAGGGTGACGAGTAGCTTGACAGATTACAGGATTCGTCCTGTAATCAATGACAAAGGGCGGCTACGGCCGCCCTTAATCAATGCAGCAGCTAATTATGCCTTTAAGGAACCGGAGGAATCATGACCAAGTCAGAATTGATTGAAAGACTTGCAACCCAGCAACCTCATATTCCCGCGAAAGCGGTTGAAGATGCAGTTAAAGAGATGCTGGAACATATGGCCTCGACTCTTGCGCAGGGCGAGCGTATTGAAATCCGCGGTTTCGGCAGCTTCTCTTTGCATTACCGCGCACCACGTACCGGACGTAATCCGAAGACCGGCGATAAAGTGGATCTGGAAGGGAAATACGTTCCGCACTTTAAACCAGGTAAAGAATTGCGCGATCGCGCCAATATTTACGGTTAAGTTTTTAGCGAGACTTAACGCCGAGAAAAGCACCCAAATGGGTGCTTTTTTCATTTCTGTCCACCTATCCTGGAATCCTCATCCCAGTTAATTTGTACGTTACAACCATCACTAAATGTCTGCGGAACTCAGGTCGTATAACGATAAATTGATGCCAGACAACCGTCGAAGAGTACTGCACACTCCCTGTAACAGGGAGGTGATTGATGAAAATAACAACGGTGAGTACCTGCGCATTACTCGGTATCCTCCCACTCATGCTATTACCCATGCTGCCAGGCATGTTGTGTATCGGCATTGTATTTTGTCTGGCATGTCTGCTCTGTTTTCTCCCCTACAAATATATGCGTTCCGCCGGACTAACCCTGCTGTTTTTTCTTTGGGGAATCCTGGCCGCGGAAGAGGCTATGTGGGCAGGTAATACGCTGCCTGCGAAAACCCAGCAAGCCATTGTGCGGATAACCGGAACTGACAATATGACAACGCACTACGGCCAGATCACTCACCTTCAGGGGAAACGAATCTTTCCTGCGCAAGGAATCGTCTTGTACGGGCAGTATTTACCCGGTGATGTTTGTGCGGGTCAGACATGGGCGATGACGTTAAAAGTCCGCGCTGTACACGGTCAATTAAACGAAGGCGGATTTGATAGCCAGCGTTACGCATTGGCGCAGCATCAACCGCTGACGGGACGATTCTTGCAGGCTTCGGTAATCACACCACAATGCAGTTTGCGTTCGCGGTATCTCGCCTCGCTGAAAACGGCACTCACCGACTATCCCTGGCAGCAGGTCATACTGGGTCTGGGAATGGGGGAGCGCTTGTCTGTGTCACAAGAGGTGAAAACAATTATGCGTGATACCGGCACGGCTCATTTGATGGCTATCTCCGGGCTGCATATTGCGTTTGCTGCATTACTGACCGCAGGATTGATACGTGCTGGACAATTTTTTATGCCAACAAGGTGGATTTGCTGGCAGATGCCATTAGTGGGTGGAATTGTCTGCGCCACATTTTATGCCTGGCTGACGGGGCTGCAACCCCCGGCATTACGAACGGTTGTTGCGCTGCTAGTCTGGGGGGCGCTGAGACTTATCGGCAGGCAGTGGAGTGGATGGTCGGTCTGGATTTGCTGTCTGGCAGCCATCGTGGTGGTGGATCCTGTTGCTGTTCTTTCGCAAAGCCTATGGTTGTCTGCGTCCGCCGTTGCAGCACTGCTGTTCTGGTACCAATGGGTACCGCTCCCGGACTGGCCGCTGTCGCGTGCTGGACGTCAATTTCTGGCGCTGGCTCATCTGCAATTGGGTATTACGCTTCTGCTTCTTCCCGTGCAAATCGCAATGTTTCACGGTTTTAGTCTGACCTCGTTTCTGGCTAATTTGTTTGCCGTCCCTTTGGTCACGTTTGTTTCCGTACCCTTGATATTAGCAGGCATGATCATGCATTTAGCCGGGACGGTGATGGTTGAATCAAGCCTGTGGTATCTGGCGGATCGTTCTCTGGCGCTGCTATTTTGGGGGCTCAGAAGTCTGCCTGAAGGGTGGATCAATATTGATGCACGCTGGCAATGGCTCGCATTTTTACCCGGAATGATGATTATCGCATGGCGACTAAATATCTTGCGTACGCTACCGGTGGTCTGTTTCTCTGTGCTCCTTTTGCTGAGTGGGCCGCTTTGGCGTGCACCGCGTACTGATGTGTGGCAAGTGCATATGCTGGATGTCGGGCAGGGGCTGGCGATGGTGATCGCGCGAAATGGGAAAGCGCTGCTTTACGATACCGGTCTGGCATGGCCTGAAGGCGATAGCGCACAACATCTGATTATTCCCTGGTTGCGTTGGCATAATCTGGAGCCAGAAGGAATTATTTTAAGCCATGAGCACATGGATCACCGCGGCGGGTTGCACTCCTTACAACAAGCCTGGCCGTCGCTATGGGTAAGAAGTCCGCTGAGCTGGAAAGGTCATCTCCCGTGTTTTCGCGGAGAGCATTGGCAATGGCAAGGGTTAACCTTCAGTGCGCACTGGCCTGTGCGTGGAAATACAGACCAGGGGAATAACCACTCCTGTGTGGTTAAGGTCGATGACGGATATCAGAGTATTCTGCTGACCGGCGATATCGAATCTCCTGCTGAACAAAAAATGCTAAGTCACTATTGGCAGCACCTTCAGTCGACGGTGATGCAGGTTCCACATCATGGCAGCAATACTTCATCATCACTGGCACTCATTCAGCGGGTTGACGGGCAGGTCGCACTCGCCTCTGCATCCCGTTACAACGCCTGGCGTCTGCCGTCCTGGAAAGTGAAGCAACGTTATCGGCAACAAAATTATCAATGGCTGGATACCCCCCATCAGGGACAGATTACGCTGGATTTTTATCAAAAAAACTGGCGCATACGCAGCATGCGGGATCAGATTTTACCTCGTTGGTATCATCAGTGGTTTGGCGTGTCGGAGGATAACGGGTAGAATATGCGGCTATTCTAACAAATGCTGGTTTTTTGAATGCATAACGATAAAGATCTCTCTACGTGGCAGACGTTTCGCCGACTATGGCCAACCATAGCGCCTTTTAAATCGGGTCTGATCGTGGCGGGTATAGCGTTAGTCCTTAACGCGGCCAGCGATACCTTCATGTTATCGCTCCTTAAACCATTACTGGATGATGGTTTTGGTAAAACGGATCGCTCGGTGCTGCTGTGGATGCCGCTGGTGGTCATTGGGCTGATGATAGTTCGTGGCTTAACCAGCTATGTCTCCAGCTACTGTATCTCATGGGTGTCAGGCAAAGTGGTCATGACCATGCGCCGCCGCCTGTTTGGCCATATGATGGGCATGCCCGTCTCCTTTTTTGATAAACAGTCTACAGGGACATTGTTATCACGTATTACCTATGATTCAGAACAGGTTGCATCATCGTCTTCCGGCGCGCTGATCACCGTGGTACGTGAAGGGGCCTCAATCATTGGCCTGTTTATCATGATGTTCTATTACAGCTGGCAGCTGTCGCTGATCCTGATTGTACTGGCACCAATTGTGTCAGTGGCAATCCGTGTGGTTTCCAAGCGCTTTCGTAGCATCAGTAAAAACATGCAAAACACCATGGGGCAGGTTACGACCAGTGCGGAGCAGATGCTGAAAGGCCATAAAGAAGTTCTGATTTTTGGTGGTCAGGAAGTTGAAACCAAGCGCTTTGATAATGTCAGCAACAAGATGCGTTTGCAGGGCATGAAGATGGTTTCTGCTTCTTCTATCTCCGACCCTATCATCCAGCTGATTGCGTCTTTGGCACTGGCTTTCGTGTTGTATGCGGCCAGCTTCCCAAGCGTAATGGAAAACCTGACAGCAGGTACAATTACGGTTGTCTTCTCCTCAATGATCGCATTAATGCGTCCGTTGAAATCTCTGACCAACGTCAACGCGCAGTTCCAGCGCGGTATGGCGGCATGCCAGACCTTATTTACGATTCTGGATAGCGAACAGGAGAAAGATGAAGGTAAACGTGTGATCGATCGTGCTACCGGCGATCTCGAGTTCCGCAACGTGACTTTCACTTATCCGGGACGTGAAGTACCGGCTCTGCGTAACATCAACCTGAATATTCCAGCGGGTAAAACCGTTGCTCTGGTTGGCCGTTCGGGCTCAGGGAAATCCACTCTCGCCAGCCTGATTACGCGATTCTACGATGTTGATGAAGGGCAGATTCTGATGGACGGACACGATCTGCGCGAATATACCCTGGCATCACTGCGCGATCAGGTTGCGTTGGTTTCGCAGAATGTGCACTTGTTTAACGATACGGTTGCCAACAATATCGCCTACGCGCGTACCGATATGTACAGCCGTGAGCAGATCGAAAAAGCGGCACAGATGGCCTACGCTATGGATTTCATCAACAAGATGGACAATGGCCTGGATACGGTGATTGGTGAAAACGGCGTCCTGCTTTCCGGCGGACAACGTCAGCGTATCGCTATTGCCCGTGCCTTGTTGCGTGACAGCCCAATACTGATCCTTGATGAAGCAACATCGGCTCTTGATACTGAATCTGAACGCGCGATTCAGTCTGCGCTGGATGAGCTACAGAAAAACCGTACTTCTCTGGTCATTGCTCACCGTCTTTCAACCATTGAACAAGCCGACGAAATCATCGTGGTGGAGGATGGTCTGATTGTCGAACGCGGGACCCATAGCGAGCTGATTGAGCAGCGCGGGGTGTATGCACAATTACACAAAATGCAATTTGGTCAATGATCGCACGTATCTGGTCTGGTGAATCACCGCTGTGGCGATTGTTACTTCCACTCTCCTGGCTGTATGGCCTGGTGAGTGGCTCGATCCGCTTATGCTACAAGTTGGGGCTTAAACGCGCATGGCGCGCGCCAGTCCCGGTTGTGGTGGTCGGAAACCTTACCGCGGGCGGAAACGGTAAAACGCCGGTGGTGATTTGGTTGGTTGAACAACTGCGACAACGCGGGATCCGCGTGGGTGTGGTGTCGCGTGGTTATGGCGGGAAAGCGACTGCTTACCCGCTGTTGCTAACCGCTGATACTACTACCGCAGAAGCGGGCGATGAACCTGTGCTGATCGCCCAACGTACCGGCGTGCCGGTAGCGGTATCCCCGGTAAGATCGGATGCGGTAAAAGCCATTTTGGCCCAACACGATGTGCAGATTATTGTGACGGACGATGGACTACAGCACTATCGTCTGGCGCGAGATGTTGAAATCGTGGTCATTGACGGCGAACGTCGGTTTGGCAACGGTTGGTGGCTTCCCGCTGGTCCAATGCGGGAACGTGCAGGTCGCCTTAAATCGGTGGATGCGACTATTGTTAACGGTGGCGTTGCGCAGCCAGGGGAAATCCCTATGCGACTTGAACCGGGGCTGGCCGTTAATTTACGTACCGGTGAACGCCGTGATGTGGCGCAATTGTCCAATATTGTCGCCATGGCGGGCATTGGTCATCCACCGCGTTTTTTTGCCACGCTGAAAGCATGTGGTGCCAGCGTGCAAAAAACTATAGCGCTGGCAGACCATCAGTCTCTGACCTACAGTGACGTCAGTGCGTTTGTAGACGCCGGGCAAACGCTGGTAATGACGGAAAAAGATGCGGTTAAGTGCCGGGCATTTGCCGATGAAAACTGGTGGTATTTACCTGTTGATGCACATTTGTCAGGCGATCGGCCTGATGTATTGCTGAATAGCTTAATCTCGCTGACTCGCTAACTGATTCACGCTGCGGCAGCGAATCATTTATGAGGCCATAAATGTCGTTGCCGCGCCTTTCTCTGATGGATGCCCGTCATCTTCACCTTGCTGCTCAAGGTCTGCTGAAAAAAACACGCCGCCGGGCAACCCCGGCAGATATTCTCGCGACCATTTCGCGCATGTCGTTACTGCAAATCGACACCATCAATATTGTGGCGCGCAGTCCTTACCTGGTGCTGTTTAGTCGTTTAGGCGATTATTCCCCCCAATGGCTGGACGACTCGTTACAGCAGGGCGAACTGATGGAATACTGGGCGCACGAGGCCTGTTTTTTGCCGCGCAGCGATTTTATGCTGATACGTCACCGCATGCTGGCCCCGGAGAATATGGGCTGGAAATATAAAGTGGCGTGGATGAAAGAACATGCGCATGAGATTGAGCAACTGCTCCAGCACATCCAGCATAATGGGCCGGTACGCTCAGCTGATTTTGAGCATCCACGCAAAGGGACCAGCGGCTGGTGGGAATGGAAACCGCAGAAGCGTCATCTTGAAGGGTTGTTCACTGCCGGGAAAGTGATGGTCGTTGAACGGCGTAATTTCCAGCGAGTGTATGATCTAACCCATCGCGTCATGCCGCACTGGGATGATGAACGCGACCTGCTTTCGCAGGAAGATGCTGAAAGCGCCATGCTGGATAACAGCGCCCGTAGCCTGGGGATTTTTCGCGAACAGTGGCTGGCAGACTACTACCGCCTGAAGCGCCCGGCGCTAAAAAACTGGTGCAACGAACGGGCGGAACAGCGGCAGATTATTCCTGTCGACGTTGAGGGGCTAGGAGCCTTGTGGCTGCATAGCCACCTTCAGCCGCTGCTTGAACAGGCGCTGGCAGGCAAATTAACGGCGACCCACAGTGCAGTATTATCACCTTTTGATCCGGTGGTCTGGGATCGTAAACGGGCAGAGCAGCTATTCGATTTTAGCTACCGGCTGGAGTGTTATACGCCAGCACCGAAACGTCAGTATGGTTATTTTGTCTTGCCGTTGCTGCATCGTGGACAGTTGGTTGGGAGGATGGATGCCAAAATGCACCGTAAAACGGGTGTGCTGGACGTTATTTCGCTGTGGTTACAGGATGGGGTTAAGCCTGGAGTAACGTTGCAAAAAGGATTGTTTCAGGCGATTGACGATTTTGCCCGCTGGCAACAGGCAACACGCGTGACGCTGGGACGTTATCCTGAAGGTTTATTTGCTGATGCACGCCATGGTTGGGAAATAGACCCAGCCCTTTAAGCGATTATGTTAATATTTACGGATTCACAATCCGGTCCATCTGGAGGAACTATGGATCATCGTCTGCTTGAAATCATTGCCTGCCCGGTATGCAATGGCAAACTCTGGTTTAACCAGGAAAAACAGGAACTGATTTGTAAACTGGATAACCTTGCTTTCCCACTGCGTGATGGCATTCCCGTGTTACTGGAAACCGAAGCCCGTGTTCTGACTGCTGATGAGAGTAAATCATGAGTTTTGTGGTCATTATTCCTGCGCGTTATGCGTCCACACGTCTGCCGGGTAAGCCGCTGTTGGATATCAACGGCAAGCCGATGATCGTGCATGTACTGGAGCGTGCGCGTGAATCTGGCGCTGAACGTATCATCGTTGCCACCGATCACGAGGATGTCGCTCGCGCGGTAGAAGCGGTGGGTGGCGAAGTGTGCATGACTCGCGCCGATCACCAGTCTGGTACGGAGCGCCTGGCGGAAGTCGTCGAGAAATGTGGTTTTAGCGATGATACCGTTATTGTGAACGTACAGGGTGATGAGCCGATGATTCCGGCGGTCATTATTCGCCAGGTGGCTGAGAATCTGGCGCAACGTCAGGTCGGTATGGCGACTCTTGCGGCTCCGATTCACAGTGCCGAAGAGGCATTTAATCCGAATGCGGTAAAAGTCGTGTTGGACGCAGAAGGATATGCTCTCTATTTTTCACGCGCGACCATCCCATGGGATCGCGATCGTTTCGCCAAAAGTCTGGAAACGGTGGGAGACACCTTCCTGCGCCATCTGGGCATTTACGGCTATCGCGCTGGTTTTATTCGCCGCTATGTTAACTGGCAGCCAAGCCCGCTTGAGCATATCGAAATGCTGGAGCAGCTGCGAGTGCTGTGGTACGGCGAAAAAATTCACGTTGCCGTCGCAAAAGAAGTCCCGGGTACCGGCGTAGACACTGCCGAAGATCTTGAGCGCGTTCGCGCCGAAATGCATTAGTTTTTCTCACGGCACTCCTCCCATATTGAGGCGTATTTTTGGGAGGAGTGTCGTATCGTTGCGCTTTCCCTCCACTTTTCTTTTCATCAATTGATCTCATCCGGGTGACATCTGTCTGCACGACGCTCATTATGAAAGCAGTAGCATTTATGAGGGCAATCTGAAATGGAACAGTTGCGTGCCGAACTCAGCCACCTGCTGGGCGAAAAACTCAGTCGCATAGAATGCGTGAATGAAAAAGTGGATACGGCCCTGTGGTCACTGTACGACAGCCAGGGAAATCCGATGCCGCTGATGGCGAGAAGTTTCACCACGCCAGGTATGGCGCAGCAGCTGGCCTGGAAAACCTCCATGTTGGCGCGCAGCGGTACGGTGCGTATGCCCGTCATTTACGGGGTCTTAACCCACGAAGAGCATCCCGGTCCTGATGTGTTACTGCTTGAGCGTTTACGTGGCGTGCCGGTGGAAGCGCCAGCCCGAACGCCCGAACGCTGGGAACATTTAAAAGATCAGATCGTAGAAGGTCTGCTGTCATGGCATCGACAGGATAGCCGTGGCTGTGTGGGAATGGTGGATAACACGCAAGAGAATATCTGGCCATCCTGGTATCGCCAACGTGTTGAAGTGTTGTGGACCACGTTAAATCAGTTCAACAATACCGGGCTGACGATGCAGGATAAGCGGATCCTGTTTCGCACCCGTGAGTGTTTGCCCGCTTTATTTGAAGGATTCAATGATAACTGCGTGCTAATCCACGGTAATTTTAGTTTACGTAGCATGCTCAAAGACGCCCGTAGCGATCAGCTTCTGGCGATGGTCGGACCGGGTTTGATGCTGTGGGCACCCAGAGAGTATGAATTGTTCCGTTTAATGGATAACGCGCTGGCGGAAAGCCTGCTTTGGCAATACCTGCAACGCGCGCCAGTGGCTGAGTCCTTCATCTGGCGGCGCTGGCTGTATGTGTTATGGGATGAGGTGGCGCAACTGGTCAACACCGGACGTTTTAATCGATCTAACTTTGACCTGGCCACGAAATCACTGCTGCCGTGGCTCGCCTGATGAACATGTGAACGCCTTATCCGGCCTACAATTCTGCGCTGAACACGTAGGCCTGATAAGACGCGTTAGTGTCGCCATCAGGCAACATTACTGTCAATGTTCCGATCCCTTTAGCCACTGCCAGATTCGCCCCAACGTTTCGTAACCAACACGATCGCTATGCATCAACCAGACGGGAGAGGGGATCGCGCGCTCCCACGGATTAAGCGGTGAGTCAATCGCTAACTGGTTGGCTGGTGCGGGCAACGGATGTAGTCCGGCCTGTTGGAAGAAAATCATTGCTCGTGGTAAGTGCGATGCGGAGGTCACCAGCAGGAACGGCGCGCTGCCGATGGCCTGCTTCACCGCTGCGGCTTCTTCTTCGGTGTCTTTGGGTTTATCCAGCGTGATGATATCACCGGGCGGCACACCCAGTGACTGCGCTACGCGGGCGCCCGCTTCTGCAGTACTGACGTTATTGCTCTTTGCCGCAGCACCGGTAAAGATAAGCTTCGATCCCGGGTTAGCACGCCAAAGGCGAATACCTTCATTCAGACGCGGAAGACTGTTGCTGATCAGGTTTGAACTTGGCGCCCACTGAGGATTCCAGGTATACCCTCCGCCCAGCACCACAATGTATTCCACTTTTTGTGTATCCTGCCAGGTTGGATAGCTATCCTCAATCGGTTTCAGCAGACTGTCGGCGACGGGCTGCAAGCTTAGAAGTAACAGTGCCAGCCAACTCAGGCTAATGCACATTTTCCCTGTTTTTTGAAAGCGGCTAAACCAGAGCAGCGCCAGGCCTATACCCATGATAATGAGCATTAGCGGAAGTGGCAGCATCATACCGCCAATCACTTTCTTCAGCGTAAAAAGCATCCTTTTTGGTTCCTTTTTTAACCATACAGCAGGGGATCAGCAGGGATATTACACCAGGAAGGTTCATTCTCGGCGTGGGTGTGACAAAATAGCGGTTTTACTTAGTCACCCTAAAGCCAGCATGTGGAGAGCCCGATGCGGGATCGCAATTTTGATGACATTGCAGAGAAGTTTTCCCGTAACATTTACGGCACCACCAAAGGTCAGCTTCGTCAGACGATCCTCTGGCAGGATCTGGACAAACTTCTTGCCGACTATGCGGGCCAAACTTTGCGTGTGCTTGATGCGGGTGGCGGAGAAGGGCAGACAGCCATTCTGATGGCGCAGCGGGGCCATCACGTCACCTTGTGCGATCTTTCTGCTGAGATGGTGGCGCGAGCGCAACGGGCGGCAGAAGAGCAAGGTGTGAGCGACAACATGCATTTTATACATTGTGCCGCTCAGGACATCCCACAGCATTTGGATTCTCAGGTTGATCTGATATTGTTTCATGCTGTGCTGGAATGGGTGGCCGATCCGCAAGCCGTCTTAAAAACATTGTGGTCGATGTTACGCCCGGGCGGTGCTTTATCGCTGATGTTCTACAATGCAAACGGTCTGTTGATGCGTAATGTGTTGGTCGGTAATTTCGGCTATGTACAGCAGGGAATGTATAAAAAGAAACGGCGCACGTTGTCTCCCGATTTTCCGCGCGACCCTCAGCAGGTCTATGGCTGGCTGGAGGAGATTGGCTGGGAGATAACCGGAAAAACGGGCGTGAGGGTGTTTCATGATTATCTGCGTGATAAACAAAAACAGCATGACTGTTTTGATGCTTTAACAGAAATAGAAACACGTTATTGCCGCCAGGAACCGTATATCAGCCTTGGGCGCTATATTCATGTCACCGCGATTAAACGTCCGGCCCGAGCCGCAGATGCAAGGATAACCTATGAGTGAATTTTCCCAGACAGTCCCCGAACTGGTTGCCTGGGCCAGAAAAAATGACTTCTCCATCTCTCTGCCGGTAGACAGACTTTCGTTCCTGCTGGCGGTCGCCACATTGAACGGTGAGCGACTTGACGGTGAGATGAGTGAAGGTGAACTGGTGGATGCGTTCCGCCATGTTAGTGATGCGTTTGAGCAAACCAGCGAAACCATCGGCGTCCGCGCCAACAACGCGATCAACGATATGGTGCGTCAACGTCTGCTGAACCGCTTTACCAGCGAGCAGGCTGAAGGCAACGCCATTTACCGTTTAACGCCGCTCGGGATTGGCATCACAGATTACTATATTCGTCAGCGCGAATTCTCTACGCTGCGTCTTTCTATGCAGTTGTCAATTGTAGCAGGCGAACTGAAGCGCGCGGCGGATGCGGCAGCGGAAGGTGGTGATGAGTTCCACTGGCATCGCAACGTCTATGCGCCATTGAAATACTCGGTGGCGGAGATTTTCGACAGTATCGATCTGACCCAGCGCATCATGGATGAACAGCAGCAGCAGGTAAAAGACGACATCGCACAGTTGCTAAACAAAGACTGGCGGGCGGCGATTTCCAGCTGTGAAATGCTGCTGTCAGAAACATCTGGTACGCTGCGTGAGCTGCAAGATACGCTGGAAGCGGCAGGGGATAAGCTGCAGGCTAACCTGTTACGCATCCAGGACGCCACGATGACGCATGACGATTTGCATTTTGTCGATCGGCTGGTGTTTGATTTACAAAGCAAGCTCGACCGCATTATTAGCTGGGGCCAGCAGTCCATTGACTTGTGGATCGGCTACGATCGTCACGTTCATAAATTTATCCGTACCGCGATCGATATGGATAAAAACCGCGTCTTCGCCCAGCGTCTGCGTCAGTCCGTGCAGACCTACTTTGACGACCCATGGGCGCTGACCTATGCCAACGCCGATCGTCTGCTGGATATGCGTGACGAGGAGATGGTGCTGCGTGACGAAGAGGTCACCGGTGAACTTCCGGAAGATCTGGAATATGAAGAATTTAACGAGATCCGTGAGCAGCTGGCGGCGATCATCGAAGAACAGCTGGCTATCTACAAATCCAGACAAACACCACTGGATCTCGGTTTGGTAGTGCGCGAGTATCTGGCGCAATACCCACGTGCGCGTCATTTCGACGTCGCGCGTATTGTTATCGATCAGGCGGTACGCCTTGGCGTAGCGCAAGCAGACTTCACCGGACTGCCAGCCAAATGGCAGCCGATTAATGATTACGGAGCCAAGGTACAGGCGCATGTCATTGACAAATATTGAACAAGTGATGCCGGTAAAGCTGGCGCAGGCGCTGGCGAATCCGTTATTTCCTGCGCTGGATAGCGCCTTACGTTCGGGCCGCCATATCGGTCTGGATGAACTGGATAATCATGCCTTCCTGATGGATTTTCAGGAATATTTTGAAGAGTTTTACAGCCGCTATAACGTGGAATTGATCCGTGCGCCGGAAGGGTTCTTCTACCTTCGTCCGCGTTCAACGACGCTCATTCCGCGTTCGGTCCTGTCTGAACTGGACATGATGGTGGGTAAAATTCTTTGCTATCTCTATCTCAGCCCGGAACGCCTGGCGAACGAAGGGATTTTTACCCAGCAAGAGCTGTACGACGAGCTGCTAACGCTGGCAGACGAAGCGAAGTTACTGAAGCTGGTGAACAACCGTTCAACCGGTTCTGACGTTGACCGCCAGAAGCTACAGGAAAAAGTGCGTTCTTCGCTCAACCGCTTGCGCCGCTTAGGCATGGTGTGGTTTCTGGGCCACGACAGCAGCAAATTCCGTATTACGGAATCTGTCTTCCGCTTTGGCGCGGATGTGCGTAGCGGCGACGATCCGCGTGAAGCACAGCGTCGCTTAATTCGTGATGGTGAAGCGATGGCGGTCGAGAACCGTCTGCAGCTTAACGATGAGCCCGAAGAGAATCAGCCGGACAGTGGAGAAGAAGAATAATGATTGAACGCGGTAAATTTCGCTCACTTACGCTGATTAACTGGAATGGTTTTTTTGCCCGTACGTTTGATCTCGATGAGCTGGTCACCACGCTGTCCGGTGGTAACGGTGCGGGTAAATCCACCACCATGGCGGCATTTGTTACGGCGCTCATTCCGGACTTAACCCTGCTGCATTTCCGTAACACCACCGAAGCCGGTGCAACCAGCGGTTCACGTGATAAAGGCCTGCACGGTAAGCTGAAAGCAGGGGTTTGTTATTCAATGCTCGACGTCCTCAACTCGCGTCATCAGCGCGTGGTCGTGGGTGTGCGTCTGCAACAGGTTGCTGGTCGCGATCGCAAAGTGGATATCAAACCGTTTGCCATTCAGGGGCTGCCGATGTCGGTACAGCCAACCCAACTGGTGACGGAAACGCTGAACGAACGCCAGGCGCGCGTACTGTCTCTACCTGAGCTGAAAGAGAAGCTTGATGAGATGGAAGGCGTGCAGTTTAAGCAGTTCAACTCAATAACCGATTATCACTCGTTGATGTTCGATCTGGGCATCATTGCCCGTCGTCTGCGCTCCGCGTCCGATCGTAGTAAATTCTACCGTCTGATTGAAGCCTCGCTGTACGGCGGGATCTCCAGCGCCATTACCCGTTCACTTCGTGACTACCTGCTGCCGGAAAACAGCGGCGTACGTAAAGCGTTCCAGGATATGGAAGCCGCGCTGCGTGAAAACCGTATGACGCTGGAAGCGATTCGCGTAACCCAGTCTGACCGCGACCTGTTTAAGCATTTAATCAGCGAAGCGACCAACTATGTGGCCGCGGATTATATGCGCCACGCCAACGAACGCCGTATCCATCTGGATAAAGCACTGGAATATCGTCGTGAACTGTATACCTCGCGCAAGCAGCTGGCGGCAGAGCAGTACAAACACGTGGATATGGCACGTGAATTGGGTGAGCACAACGGTGCGGAAGGTGATCTGGAAGCTGATTACCAGGCCGCGAGCGATCACCTGAATCTGGTGCAAACCGCGCTGCGTCAACAGGAAAAAATTGAACGCTATGAGGCGGATCTCGAAGAACTGCAGGTCCGTCTGGAAGAACAAAACGAGGTGGTCGCGGAAGCCGTTGACCGCCAGGATGAAAACGAAGCCCGTGCGGAAGCCGCTGAGCTGGAAGTGGATGAGCTGAAAAGCCAGCTTGCCGATTACCAGCAAGCGCTGGACGTCCAGCAAACGCGAGCCATCCAGTATACTCAGGCGATCCAGGCCCTAAATCGGGCGAAAGAGCTCTGCCACCTACCGGATCTGACAGCCGACAGCGCCGCCGAATGGCTGGAGACTTTCCAGGCCAAAGAGCAGGAAGCCACTGAAAAGCTGCTGACGCTAGAACAAAAAATGAGCGTGGCGCAAACCGCGCATAGCCAGTTCGAACAGGCTTATCAGCTGGTGGCGGCGATCAACGGCCCGCTGGCGCGCGGTGAAGCCTGGAGCGTGGCGCGTGAACTGCTGCGCGAAGGCGTGGAACAGCGCCACCTGGCAGAACAGGTTCAGCCGTTGCGTATGCGACTGAGCGAACTGGAGCAGCGTCTGCGCGAACAGCAGGACGCCGAGCGTCTGCTGGCCGAATTCTGCAAGCGACAGGGTAAACAGTTCGATATCGAGGAGCTGGAAGCACTGCACCAGGAGCTGGAAGCGCGCATCGCCGCCTTGTCGGACAGCGTCTCGTCTGCCAGCGAACAGCGTATGACGCTGCGTCAGGAGCAGGAACAGCTACAATCCCGTATTCAGCATTTGATGAAACGGGCACCCGTCTGGCTGGCTGCGCAAAATAGCCTGAACCAGCTTAGCGAGCAGTGTGGGGAAGAGTTTACCTCCAGCCAGGATGTGACCGAGTATCTGCAACAATTGCTGGAGCGCGAGCGTGAGGCCATTGTTGAGCGTGATGAAGTCGGTGCACGTAAAAATGCGGTTGATGAAGAGATTGAACGTTTAAGTCAGCCGGGCGGGGCGGAAGATCAGCGTCTGAACGCGCTAGCGGAACGCTTTGGCGGCGTGCTGCTGTCAGAAATTTATGATGACGTTAGCCTTGAAGATGCACCGTACTTCTCTGCGTTGTACGGTCCTTCGCGCCATGCCATTGTGGTACCGGATCTGTCGCTGATTACCGAACAGCTTGAAGGGCTGACGGATTGCCCGGAAGATCTCTATTTCATCGAAGGGGATCCGCAGTCGTTTGATGACAGCGTCTTCAGCGTTGATGAACTGGAAAATGCGGTGGTGGTGAAAACTGCCGAGCGTCAGTGGCGTTATTCTCGCTTCCCGACGGTGCCTATTTTTGGGCGTGCAGCACGTGAAAGCCGTATCGAAACCCTGCATGCCGAGCGTGAAGGGCTGTCTGAACGTTTCGCCACGCTCTCCTTTGACGTCCAGAAAACCCAACGTCTGCATCAGGCGTTCAGTCGCTTTATCGGCAGCCATCTGTCGGTGGCGTTTGAAGCCGATCCAGAAGCGGAAATTCGCCAGCTGAATAGCCGTCGCGTTGAACTGGAACGTGCGCTGACCAATCATGAAAATGATAACCAGCAAAGCCGTATGCAGTTTGAACAGGCGAAAGAGGGCGTCTCTGCGCTGAACCGCCTGCTGCCGCGCTTGAATCTGCTGGCAGATGATACGCTGGCCGATCGCGTTGACGAAATTCGCGAGCGTCTGGATGAAGCTCAGGAAGCCGCGCGTTTTGTACAGCAACATGGCAATCAGTTGGCGAAACTGGAACCTATCGTTTCGGTTCTGCAAAATGACCCTGAGCAGTTTGAACAGCTGAAGGAAGACTATGCGTATTCCCAGCAGATGCAGCGCGATGCGCGTCAGCAGGCTTTTGCGCTGACCGAAGTCGTACAGCGTCGGGCGCACTTTAGTTATTCCGACTCAGCCGAAATGCTGAGCGGCAATAGCGATCTGAACGAAAAATTGCGTGAACGCCTGGAACAGGCGGAAGCCGAACGTACCCGCGCTCGTGAAGCGCTGCGCAGCCACGCCGCACAGTTAAGCCAGTACAACCAGGTGATGGCATCGCTAAAAAGCTCTTATGACACCAAAAAAGAGCTGCTTAACGATTTACAACGTGAACTGCAGGATATCGGCGTTCGTGCGGACAGCGGTGCTGAAGAGCGCGCGCGTATCCGCCGTGACGAACTGCATGCGCAGCTCAGCAACAACCGTGCACGCCGCAACCAACTTGAGAAAGCGCTGACCTTCTGCGAAGCGGAGATGGAAAACTTGACCCGCAGACTGCGCAAGCTGGAACGTGATTATCATGAAATGCGCGAGCAAGTAGTCACCGCCAAAGCCGGCTGGTGTGCAGTCATGCGGATGGTGAAAGATAACGGTGTAGAACGTCGTCTGCACCGTCGCGAGTTGGCCTATCTTTCCGGTGACGAACTGCGTTCGATGTCGGATAAGGCGCTCGGTGCGCTACGTCTGGCGGTTGCAGATAACGAGCACCTGCGCGATGTGTTGCGTCTGTCTGAAGATCCAAAACGTCCAGAGCGTAAAATTCAGTTCTTCGTCGCGGTTTACCAGCATCTGCGCGAACGTATTCGCCAGGATATTATTCGTACCGACGATCCGGTTGAAGCCATTGAACAGATGGAGATCGAGCTGAGCCGTCTGACGGAAGAGTTAACCTCACGCGAACAGAAGCTGGCGATCAGCTCACGCAGCGTGGCGAACATTATTCGTAAGACTATTCAGCGTGAACAGAACCGTATTCGCATGCTGAACCAGGGGCTGCAAAGCGTGTCGTTTGGCCAGGTCAACAGCGTTCGCCTGAACGTCAATGTGCGTGAAACACATGCTACCTTGCTGGACGTACTTTCAGAGCAGCATGAACAGCATCAGGATCTGTTTAACAGCAATCGCCTGACCTTCTCAGAAGCGCTGGCGAAGCTGTATCAGCGTCTGAATCCGCAGATAGACATGGGGCAACGCACGCCGCAAACCATTGGTGAAGAGCTGCTGGATTATCGTAACTATCTGGAAATGGAAGTTGAGGTTAACCGTGGCTCTGACGGCTGGCTGCGTGCTGAGTCTGGTGCGTTGTCAACGGGGGAAGCGATCGGGACCGGGATGTCTATTCTGGTGATGGTGGTGCAAAGCTGGGAAGATGAAGGCCGCAGATTGCGCGGGAAAGATATCTCTCCTTGCCGCCTGCTGTTCCTTGATGAAGCTGCACGACTCGATGCGCGTTCTATTGCGACCTTGTTTGAGCTGTGTGAGCGTTTGCAGATGCAGCTGATTATCGCTGCGCCGGAAAACATCAGCCCAGAGAAAGGCACCACCTACAAACTGGTGCGTAAAGTCTTCCAGAACACTGAACACGTTCACGTGGTGGGGCTGCGCGGATTTGCGCCACAGTTACCGGAACCGCTGCCGGGGACTGAAGATGCCTCCTCGCAGGCAAGCTAAGTAATAAGTAAAAAGGCGGCTACATGGCCGCCTTATCTTTTTCCGAAAAGACTTCATGCCTGGTGTAATTTCTTTAGACTTCTTTACATTAGGTTAGGCAAAAAGTTTTTGATGTTTATATACTAAAGGTGAGCCTAACGCGTCACTGGCTTGCTCGTCATACTTCAGTTTGTATTGGCGTTTTACAGGTCCGACCCTCGTCAAAATAAAGGGGAATACAGACGGCCTGGCTATTCAGAGTATGATAAAGAAAACAGGGGGCAAGGGATGTTGCTTAATAAAATGTGTGGTCGTCGGCTGTCGGCAATCAGTTTGTGCCTGGCCGTAACATTCGCTCCACTGTTCAATGCGCAGGCCGATGAGCCTGAAATGATCCCTGGCGATAGCTCTGCGACCGTCAGTGAACAGCCAACAGCGTTATCGCAGCCGCAGGTTCAATCTTCTGCGACGGCTATCATGGCGGGTATTCAACCGCTGCCAGAAGGCGTGTCTGTCGATAAAGCCCGCGCCGAAATACACTCTCAACTGCCAGCAGGTTATACGCCGGTTTACATGAGCCAGTTGGAACTGCTGTATGCCGCACGCGAAATGAAGCCGATGTGGGAAAATCGTGATGCGGTAAAGGCATTTCAGCAACAGTTAGCCGAGATCGCAATTGCCGGCTTTCAGCCGCAGTTCACTACCTGGGTTGCACTTCTGACTGACCCGGCAGTAACCGGTCAGGCGAGAGACATCGTGCTCTCTGATGCGATGATGGGGTATTTGCACTTTATCGCTAACATCCCTGTCAAAGGTAATCGCTGGCTTTACAGCGATAAGCCCTATGCGCTAACGACACCGCCGATTTCCGTCATCAACCAGTGGCAGGTCGCACTGGATAACGGTCAACTGACTTCATTTGTGGCCAGCCTTTCGCCTCAACATCCGCAGTATGCAGCCATGCATGAATCACTGCTCAAGCTGGTGGGCGATTCACGTCCCTGGCCGCAACTCACCAGTACAGCAACGCTGCGTCCGGGGGAGTGGAGTAATGACATCCCCGCGCTGCGTGAAATTTTGCGTCGAACCGGGATGCTGGAGCCTGCCGTCAGTACGTCTGGCAAAGAAGGGCGTGGTACCTACGATCGTGAATTGGTTGATGCGGTAAAGCGTTTTCAGACGTGGCAGGGACTTGGCGCAGATGGCGCGATTGGCCCAGCCACACGTGACTGGCTGAACGTGACGCCTGCTCAGCGTGCGGGCGTGCTAGCGTTAAATATTCAGCGCTTGCGCCTGCTGCCGAGTGAGCTGTCTACCGGTATCATGGTGAACATTCCTGCCTATTCGCTGGTTTATTATCAGAATGGCAATCAGGTGCTGGCCTCGCGAGTTATTGTCGGGCGTCCCGATCGTAAAACGCCGATGATGAGCAGTGCGCTGAATAACGTGGTCGTTAACCCACCGTGGAACGTTCCGCCGACGCTGGCACGTAAAGATATTCTGCCTAAGTTATGGAATGATCCGGGATATCTTGAACGTCACGGCTATACCGTAATGCGCGGCTGGAACAGTAAAGAGACGATAGATCCGTGGCAGGTTGACTGGGCGACCATCACTGCGTCCAATCTGCCGTTCCGCTTTCAGCAGGCTCCGGGCGCACGTAACTCGCTAGGACGCTATAAATTCAATATGCCGAGTTCGGACGCTATTTATCTGCACGATACGCCGAACCACAATCTGTTCCAGAAAGATACGCGGGCGTTAAGCTCCGGATGCGTGCGTGTGAACAAGGCATCTGAGCTGGCGAATATGCTGCTACAGGATGCGGGTTGGAATGATACGCGCATCTCGGATGCCCTGAAGCAAGGGGATACGCGGTATGTGAATATTCGCCAGAATATTCCGGTCAACCTCTACTATCTGACCGCATTTGTCGGCCCTGATGGGCGTACGCAGTATCGTACAGATATTTACAATTACGATCTGACAGCGCGATCCAGCGCACAAATTGTGTCAAAAGCCGAGCAATTAATCAGATAAATGAAGCAGTTCGAGGAAAATGATTGTCGTAAGTTATGCTGGAAACGGGGCAAAATGGCTGTGAGCCCCGTATTTCCTGGGGTTGGGAGCCTTGACGTGGACTACTTAGCCAGATAAGGTTTCCCGCGTGCGCTAGAGCATACATACGATAACATTGACCTTGTAGACCTTAATACCATGGACAAATTTGACGCTAATCGCCGCAAACTGCTGGCGCTTGGTGGTATTGCCCTCGGCGCTGCCATCTTGCCTACGCCTGCGTTTGCAACACTCTCTACCCCACGTCCGCGTATATTGACTCTGAATAACCTGCATACCGGTGAGTCAATAAAAGCAGAGTTTTTTGATGGCAGGGGCTATATTCAGGACGAATTAGCAAAACTTAACCACTTTTTCCGTGATTTTCGGGCCAATAAAGTGAAATCCATTGACCCGGGACTGTTTGATCAACTCTTCCGTCTGCAGGGCCTGCTGGGCACGCGTAAACCCGTACAGCTGATTTCAGGCTATCGCTCTATCGATACCAATAATGAACTCCGTGCACGTAGCCGCGGTGTGGCCAAGAAAAGCTACCACACTAAAGGTCAGGCCATGGATTTCCATATTGAAGGCATCGCATTAAGTAATATTCGCAAAGCTGCGTTATCTATGCGCGCAGGTGGTGTAGGATACTACCCCAGCAGTAACTTTGTGCATATTGACACCGGCCCTGCACGGCACTGGTGATCCATAAGCTTAATGAAACAGGAGCTGTATGAACTATCGTATTATTCCGGTCACTGCATTCGCCCAGAACTGCTCGCTAATCTGGTGTGAGCAGACTCGTCTGGCCGCGCTGGTCGATCCCGGCGGCGATGCCGAGAAAATCAAACAGGAAGTGGATGCCAGCGGTCTGACGCTAATGCAGATCCTGCTTACTCACGGTCATCTTGACCATGTTGGAGCGGCGGCTGAACTGGCACAACATTATGGTGTACCGGTTATTGGTCCGGAAAAAGAAGATGAGTTCTGGTTACAGGGACTCCCTGCTCAGAGCCGCATGTTTGGCCTGGGAGATTGTGAGCCGCTGACGCCCGATCGCTGGTTGAATGAAGGTGACCGGATAAGCGTTGGCAACGTGACGTTACAGGTTCTGCATTGTCCAGGTCATACACCGGGACATGTGGTCTTCTTTGATGAGCAATCAAAGTTACTGATTTCTGGTGACGTGATTTTCAAAGGTGGCGTAGGGCGCAGCGATTTCCCGCGCGGTGATCACAGCCAACTAATCGATTCGATTAAACGTAAACTATTGCCGTTAGGCGATGACGTAACGTTTATTCCGGGTCACGGCCCACTCTCTACGCTGGGTAATGAACGCTTACATAACCCGTTCCTGCAAGATGAAATGCCTGTCTGGTAATTCGTTTAATAAATAAAAAGGCCGCGTTTGCGGCCTTTTTTGTGCGCGATAGATTACAGTACTGCGACAATCGCTTCGCACAGTGGCGCCATGTTGTCTGGCGTCATTCCTGCCACGTTTACGCGACCGGAAGCGACAGCGTAGACACCAAACTCTTCACGCAGACGCAGAACCTGCTCTTTGGTCAGGCCGCTAAACGAGAACATGCCGTTCTGTTTGATGATAAAGCTGAAATCGCGGTTTGCACCTTTCTCTTGCAACGTATTCACAAACAGTAAACGCATGCGCTGAATGCGCTGGCGCATATCAGTCAGTTCCTGTTCCCAGATGGCACGCAGCGCGTCGTTGCTCAGAATCGTGGCCACTACGGATGCACCGTGTGCTGGTGGGTTGGAATAGTTAGCGCGAATAGCTGATTTCATCTGGCTGAACGCACGGTCAACGGTTTCAGCATCGGCAGCAACCAGCGTACAGGCGCCTACACGCTCATTGTACAGTCCAAAGTTCTTGGAGTAGGAGCTGGCAACGATCAGCTCTTTGTGCAGAGCCGCAAATGCGCGCAGACCTTCTGCATCTTCTTCCAGGCCACGGGCAAAGCCCTGGTATGCGAAGTCAAACAGCGGTAACCAACCTTTTTCGACAGACATCTGAGCCAGCGTTTGCCACTGTTCCAGCGTAGGATCGATACCGGTAGGGTTATGGCAGCAGCCGTGGAATAGCACCACGTCGCCAGCCTGCGCTTCGCTGAGGCTTGCCAGCAGCGCATCAAAATCTAACGAGTGGTTTGCTGCATCGTAATAGTTGTATTCACAAACTTCCAGGCCTGCAGAGTTAAAGACGCTCTTATGGTTCGGCCAGCTTGGATTGCTCACCCATACGCGTTTAGCCGACGTATTTTTTGCCAGGAAATCAGCTGCCACACGCAGTGCACCAGTGCCGCCAGGGGTTTGTGCGGTACGTGCACGCTTATCGTTGATCAGCGAACTTTCTTTACCAAACAGTAATTCCTGAGTGCAGCGACCAAACTCTGGAATACCGTCAATGCCAAGGTAATTTTTGGTGGATTCATTTTCCAGTATATATTGCTCGGCTTTTTTAACGCTGGTCAGTACCGGCGTTTTGCCTGTCTCATCTTTATATACACCGATCCCCAGGTTTATTTTTCCAGGGCGGTCATCGGCACGAAACAAATCAGCCAGACCCAAAATGGGGTCGGCAGGAGCGGCAGTAATGTTCTCAAACATGACGAGGTTCCATAGTGATTACAGAAGGGAAGTCCGCTATCAGGTTAACGGTAGATTTACAAAATGCCAACCGTTACTGACGAAAAGCTGAGGTGTTTTTTTAAGACGCAAGAATCCGCTAGCAGATATAAAAAAACAGGACCGAAGTCCTGTTTTTTAGGCATTTAACAAAGAGGTCTGCTATTAGAACTGGTAAACGATACCCACTGCAACGGTGTCGTCAGAGCCTACGCCCAGTTTGTTGTCAGAATCGATCTGGTTGATGATGTAATCAACATAGGTGGACATGTTTTTGTTGAAGTAGTAAGTCGCACCCACTTCGAAGTAGTTCACCAGATCTACGTCGCCGATTCCTTCGATGTCCTTACCTTTAGATTTGGTATAGGCGAGGGACGGACGCAGGCCGAAGTCGAACTGGTACTGAGCAACCAACAACACGTCTTCAGTTTTGTTAGCATAACCGTTAGAGATACGGGTTGCGTTACGGGTTTCGCTGTAGTTCGCTGCCAGGTAAATGTTGTTCGCATCGTACTTAACACCGGTCGCCCACTGCTCAGCTTTCGCGCCGCGGCCATAGGCCAGCTGCTCTTGCGCGTTGGTACGGTCAGCTGCACCGTAAGCACCGACGATACCGAAACCATCCATTTCGTAGCTTACGGAACCGCCAACGCCGTCGCCGTTAGAACGGGTTGGGCTGCTAGAGCGTTCGTTTTTACCCAGGTACTGTACTGCGAAGTTCAGGCCTTCAACCAGACCGAAGAAGTTAGAGTTACGGTAGGTTGCGAGACCGCCGTTACGCTGGGAGAAGAACTGGTCAGAAGCAGCGGTATCACCACCGAATTCTGGCAGCATATCGGTGTAACCCAGAGCATCGTATACAACGCCGTAGTTACGACCGTAATCGAAGGAGCCTGCGTCACCAAATTTCAAACCAGCAAACGCCAGACGGGTTTTGTTGCCTTTCTGGGCATCGTCACCGCCTTCTGCGTTATTGCCGCTGAACTGGTATTCCCACTGGCCGTAACCGGTCAGTTGGTCGTTAATCTGAGTTTCCCCTTTGAAACCAAGACGGGCATATGTCTGATCGCCGTTAGCAGCGTAGGCGTTATCACCGTTGTGCTTGGAAAAATAATGCAGACCAACGGCTTTACCGTATACGTCTACTTTGTTGCCATCTTTGTTATAAACTTCTGCAGCGTTAGCTGCCCCGGCTACCAGCAGAGCAGGGATAACCACTGCCAGAATATTGCGCTTCATCATTATTTATTACCCTCATCGGTTTTTATATGACACCTGCCACTGCCGCCAATAAATTCCGTCAATCAAAATTTACGGAACTATTGATGAGAGTTTGGTGTCTTTATGTGTCTGACAGGCATCTTTCCATTCAAACTACCGTTTCGCTACCGTCAAAGTGCTACAAATATAAAGATTTGGTTTCAAAAAGAAAAAATACGTAACAAAATGTTATTTTTGTGCAACTTTGTGAACGGCGTCAAACTTCGGATGCCCCTGCGCTTAAAATTCTCGTTTTTATTTCTATTTATATGATTTTCTTATGTTTAATTTTGCTAAGGTCATTTTTTCTCCGTTCTGCCGGAAAGTTAGGATTTTACAGGTAACGATTTTTGGACGTCTGGAGTGCCGTGCGAGAGGCTGAAAAATGTACTATTTAATCAGAAAATGCTAATCCACAATAAAATTGCTGATTATTTTTTGTGCAAATGTATTGCGATGAAATATTACGTAACAGGTGGAGGAGATTGAAAGGTTGTGTTTAACGTGAGATGGGTATCCAGATAACACGAAAAGGGTATAAAAAAGGCCAGCAATGCTGGCCTTCAAAACAATAACGCACGTTTAGAAGGTGGCGTTACGTGGAGTACGCGGGAACGGAATAACATCACGGACGTTCTGTACGCCGGTGACGTAAGCGATCAGACGCTCGAAGCCCAATCCGAAGCCGGAATGCGGAACGGTACCGTAGCGACGCAGGTCGCGATACCACCAGTAATCCTCTTTGTTCAGACCCATTTCCAGCATACGGGCATCCAGCACGTCCAGGCGCTCTTCACGCTGAGAACCACCGATGATTTCACCGATTCCCGGGGCCAGTACGTCCATTGCAGCAACGGTTTTACCGTCTTCGTTAAGGCGCATATAAAACGCTTTGATATCTTTCGGGTAGTTTTTCACTACCACCGGCGCTTTAAAGTGCTCTTCAGCAAGGTAACGTTCATGCTCAGAAGACAGATCCACACCCCAGTAAACTGGGTTTTCGAACTGTTTACCGCATTTTTCCAGAATGCTTACCGCGTCGGTGTAATCCACCTGCGCGAAGTCAGCGTCAATGAAACGTTCCAGGCGTGAAATCGCGTCCTTGTCGACACGTTCAGCGAAGAATTTCATATCATCCGCACGCTCTGCGAGTACGGCTTTAAACGCGTACTTCAGCATCGCTTCAGCCAGGCCTGCAACATCGTTCAGGTCAGCAAAAGCTACTTCTGGTTCCAGCATCCAGAACTCTGCCAGGTGACGACTGGTGTTAGAGTTTTCTGCACGGAACGTCGGGCCAAAAGTATAAATTTTAGACAGGGCGCAGGCGTAGGTTTCACCGTTCAGCTGACCGGAAACGGTCAGGAAGGCCTCTTTACCAAAGAAGTCTTTGTCGAAATCGACTTTACCCTGATCATTACGCGGCAGGTTTTCCAGATCCAGCGTAGAAACACGGAACATTTCACCGGCACCTTCTGTATCGGAAGCGGTGATCAACGGAGTCGATACCCAAAAGAAACCCTGCTCGTGGAAGAAACGATGCAGAGCCTGCGCCAGCGTATGACGTACACGCGCTACCGCACCAATCATGTTGGTACGCGGACGCATGTGCGCCACTTCACGCAGATACTCAATGCTGTGACGCTTAGCTGCCATTGGGTAAGTGTCAGGATCTTCAACCCAGCCCGTTACTTCAACCTCAGTGGCCTGAATTTCAAAGCTCTGTCCTTGTCCAGGAGACGCAACGACTTTACCCGTTACGATAACTGAACAACCCGTCGTCAGGCGCAGTACGTCCTGATTGTAATTGGGCAGAGAATTATTGATGACGGCCTGTACAGGATCAAAGCAGGAACCGTCATAAACGGCGAGGAAGGAGATGCCAGCTTTTGAATCTCGGCGGGTACGCACCCATCCGCGCACGGTGACTTCGCTGTCAACGGCTACGCGGCCCTGGAGTACGTCGGCTACAGGCACAACGCTCATAATATTCTCTCTGTTAATAGTCGGATATATAAACACATGTCCACCCGTAATGGGGGGATACCTATGTTACCTGGCATCTGCAATCAGACAAGCAGAATTCGTAGCTGGAGTGAAAGATTTCGGAAATAAACGCGAAAAAGGGAGCCAAAATGGCTCCCTGGAAGGCTTAACTGGCTTTTTTGATATGCGGGAGATCGAAGGCTTTGCGCAGTGCACGAACAAATGCTTTATCGTGGCAGATGGTTTTACCCGGGCTGTCAGATAACTTCGCCACCGGTTTGCCGTTACATTCCACCAGCTTGATCACAATATTGAGTGGCTTAACCTGCGGAATGTCGCATGTTAGCCGTGTCCCAATACCAAAACTCAACTGTACGCGGGAAGAGAAGTGGCGGTAGAGTTCAATCGCTTTTTTCAGATCGAGATTATCTGAGAAGACCAGCGTTTTGCTCAGCGGATCAATCCCCAGTTTTTCATAATGGGCGATGGCTTTTTCACCCCATTCCACCGGATCGCCTGAGTCATGGCGTAGACCCTGATAGCGGGTAGCAAACTCAACGCCAAAGTCGCGTAAAAATGCGTCCATGGTGATGCAATCGGTTAATGCAATGCCGAGTTGATCAGGGTATTCATTTAACCAGGCTGCCAGGGCTACGCGCTGGCTGGTGGCAAGTTCTGGACTGATTTGCTGATGAGCCTGGAACCACTCATGCGCCTGCGTACCCATTGGGGTTAATGACAGGCGGCGGGCCAGATCGTAGTTACTGGTGCCAACAAACCAGGGCTCTTGCTGCAGGCGTTTAACGATAGCCTGCTGTACTTCGCGCGAAAAACGACGACGCGTACCGAAATCCATCAAATGGAAGCGAGACATATCGACATCTTTCGTTAAAGCAGAGAATTCTACTAGTTTGCTTTCCAGCTCATCGAGTGCCTGCGGGACGCCTGATTCAGGTGAACGGTAACGGTGTACCAGTTCGCTAATCACCGCTAACAGCGGGACTTCCCACATGATCACTTCACGCCACGGACCGGTTAAGCGGATGTTTAGCTTGCCGTTATCATTGGTGACGCAAACCTGTTCCGGGTTATAGCGGAAATCACGTAACCAGGTAAGGTAATCAGCTTTAAAGAAAGGCAGGCCGGAGAGCCACTGGTACTCATCCTCCTGCAGTCGCAGGTGCTGCATAGCATTCACCTGCTCACGAATAGAATCGGCATAAATACCGAGCAGGTCATCGCCACGGCAACGAAATTCAGCCGCTACTTGTACATCGTAGTAGTGGTGAAAAACGGCTTGCTGCATATGCAACTTATAAGCGTCTGTATCCAGCAGCGAGTGCAGAACAGGAGAAGCGAATTGTGTCATAGGTGCGCAGTAGCATCCTCTCACGGGAGCGTTTAGTACAATAAACAACTAAGAAAACCGCTGGAGTATACCCTGTTTAGCGATTTATTGAACCCCGATCACACCATAAGCTCTCTTTCTGGTCGAGGGCAATTCGTGCCACGTGTTATGAAAATGTAGCAAAAAGGGTGTTTGTGCCTGAAAAGATGAACATTCTGCGTAGCGCGATTTACGCAACAGGAATAGACTGAAGCCGAGACTCTATTAAAGATGCTAAAGGTTTTTTTATGACACAACAGCCACAAGCCAAATACCGTCACGACTATCGTGCGCCGGATTACCAGATTACTGATATTGACTTGACCTTTGACCTGGATGCTGAAAAAACCGTGGTCACCGCAGTGAGCCAGGCTGTCCGTCATGGCGCGTCCGATGTGCCCCTGCGCCTGAATGGCGAAGATCTGACCCTGGTGTCGATCCACGTGAACGACGAGCCGTGGACAGAGTATAAAGAAGAAGAGGGCGCTCTGGTCATTAGTCAGTTGCCGGAACGTTTTACGCTGCATATCGTGAATGAAATTAGCCCGGCGGCCAATACCGCGCTGGAAGGGCTGTACAAGTCTGGCGAAGCGCTGTGCACCCAGTGTGAAGCGGAAGGGTTCCGCCATATTACCTGGTATCTCGACAGACCCGATGTTCTGGCGCGTTTTACCACCAAAATTATCGCCGATAAAACCCAATATCCGTTCCTGCTCTCCAACGGTAACCGTGTGGCGCAGGGCGAACTGGAAAATGGTCGTCACTGGGTACAGTGGCAGGATCCGTTCCCGAAACCGTGCTATTTGTTTGCGCTGGTGGCCGGTGATTTTGACGTCCTGCGCGACACTTTTACTACCCGTTCCGGGCGTGAAGTGGCGCTGGAACTTTACGTCGATCGCGGTAATCTGGATCGCGCGCCGTGGGCGATGACCTCGCTGAAAAACTCCATGAAATGGGATGAAGAGCGCTTTGGCCTCGAGTATGACCTCGACATCTATATGATTGTCGCCGTGGATTTCTTCAATATGGGCGCGATGGAGAATAAAGGTCTGAACATCTTTAACTCCAAATATGTGCTGGCACGTACCGATACCGCCACTGATAAAGACTACCTCGATATTGAGCGCGTTATCGGTCATGAGTATTTTCACAACTGGACCGGCAACCGTGTGACCTGCCGTGACTGGTTCCAGTTGAGCCTGAAAGAAGGCTTAACCGTGTTCCGCGATCAAGAGTTCAGTTCCGATCTCGGCTCACGCGCGGTAAACCGCATCAGCAATGTGCGCACCATGCGTGGTCTGCAGTTTGCTGAAGATGCCAGCCCGATGGCGCATCCTATCCGTCCGGATATGGTCATTGAAATGAACAACTTCTATACCCTGACCGTGTATGAAAAGGGCGCTGAAGTGATTCGTATGATCCACACCCTGCTCGGTGAGGCTAACTTCCAGAAAGGGATGCAATTGTACTTTGAGCGTCATGACGGCAGTGCTGCAACCTGTGATGATTTCGTGCAGGCGATGGAAGATGCTTCTAACGTTGATCTCTCCCATTTCCGCCGCTGGTACAGTCAGTCCGGTACGCCGATTCTGACCGTGCGTGATGACTACAATCCGTCAACTGAGCAGTACACGCTGACGATCAGCCAGCGCACGCCGGCCACGCCGGATCAGGCCGAAAAACAGCCGCTGCATATTCCTTTCGCCCTCGAGTTGTATGACAACGAAGGGAAAGTGATCCCGCTACAAAAAGGCGGGCACCCGGTGAATTCTGTACTCAACGTCACCCAGGCAGAGCAGACGTTTGTCTTTGATAACGTCTACTTCCAGCCGGTTCCGGCGCTGCTGTGCGAATTCTCCGCGCCGGTAAAACTGGAATACAAATGGAGCGATCAGCAGCTGACCTTCCTGATGCGTCATGCGCGTAACGATTTCTCTCGTTGGGACGCGGCGCAAAGCCTGCTGGCGACCTATATTAAGCTTAACGTTGCCCGTCATCAGCAGGGACAACCGCTGTCGCTGCCGGTACACGTGGCTGATGCATTCCGCGCAATTTTACTGGATGAGAAAATCGATCCGGCGCTGGCGGCAGAGATCCTGACGCTGCCTTCAGTAAATGAAATAGCTGAACTGTTCGACATCATCGATCCGGTGGCGATAACCGAAGTACGCGAAGCATTAACCCGCACGCTGGCGGCCGAACTGGCAGATGAATTCCTCGCCATCTATAACGCTAATCATCTTGATGAGTACCGCGTTGAGCATGCCGATATTGGCAAGCGTACGCTGCGTAACGCCTGCCTGCGTTTCCTGGCCTTTGGCGAAACCCATCTGGCTGACACGCTGGTAAGCAAGCAGTATCGTGAAGCGAACAATATGACCGATGCGCTGGCGGCGCTATCCGCGGCAGTAGCGGCGCAGCTGCCATGTCGCGACGCGCTAATGCAAGAGTATGATGATAAGTGGCATCATGACGGTCTGGTGATGGACAAATGGTTTATCCTGCAATCCACCAGCCCGGCGAAAAACGTGCTGGAAACCGTACGCGGCCTGCTGAAGCATCGCTCTTTCAGTATGAGTAACCCGAACCGAATCCGTTCGCTGATCGGTGCCTTTGCAGGTAGCAACCCGGCGGCATTCCATGCGGAAGATGGTAGTGGATATCAGTTCCTGGTCGACATGTTGACTGAGCTTAATAGTCGTAACCCGCAGGTGGCGTCACGTCTGATTGAGCCGCTGATTCGCTTAAAACGTTATGATGCAAAACGTCAGGCGAAAATGCGTGCGGCGCTGGAACAGCTGAAAGGTCTGGAGAATCTCTCAGGCGATCTGTTCGAGAAGATTTCTAAAGCGTTAGCCTGATAATATTGCCGGATGGGTCCGGCCTACCATTCACGCGTAGGCCGGATAAGCGGTAGCGCCATCCGGCATTTTTAACCCTGCTTGCGTAACTGAACTTCATTGTCGCCACGCTGCATAACCCGGTTCAACACTTCCGCTTCCAGATCGGCTAACCGTCCCGATCCCAAACGGCGGGGGCGCTGAATATCCACCGTAAGATCCAGTCCGATTTTTCCGTCCTCAATCAGCAACACGCGATCGGCCATTGCCACCGCTTCACTGACGTCATGAGTGACCAGCAGTACGGTAAAGCCGTGCTCTTGCCATAAAGAGACGATCAGATCCTGCATTTCAAGGCGGGTTAGGGCATCCAGAGCGCCGAGGGGTTCATCCAGCAGCAGCAAACCGGGGCGATGAATTAATGCCCGTGCCAGGGCTACACGCTGTTTTTGTCCACCGGATAGCGCAGCCGGCCATTCGTGAGCACGACTCTCCAGCCCAACGGCGGCCAGCGCATCTCGGGCCGCATCGCGCCACTGACCTTTCAGACCCAGGCCCACATTATCGATAACCGTCTTCCATGGCAGCAGACGCGCATCCTGGAACATCATACGCGTATCATCCTGAATTTCCGCCAGTGGGGTGGTTCCGGCAAGTAATGCGCCTGAGGTCGGCGATTCCAGCCCTGCCAGCAGACGCAGCAACGTACTTTTACCACCGCCGCTGCGGCCAACCACGGCAACAAACTGTCCGGCCGGAATATGCAAATCTAATTGATTGAGCACTGTATTGACGGCGTATTGTTTTGTCACGGCGCTCAGCAACAGCGGTGTACCCTGGTTCAGGCGAGCGGTATTCATACGGTAGCCTCCTTTACATGATAAGCCGGATGCCAGCGTAGCCAGACTCGCTCCAGCAGTTGGGCGCTGACGTCGGCAAGTTTGCCGAGCAGGGCGTAGAGAATAATGGCCACCACGACCACATCGGTTTGCAGAAATTCGCGGGCGTTCATCGCCAGGTAACCAATACCGGCATTGGCAGAAATGGTTTCCGCCACAATCAGCGTCAGCCACATCAGCCCGAGAGCAAAACGCACGCCGACCATAATCGAGGGCAGGGCGCCGGGGAGGATCACATGAACAAACAGTGAAAAGCCGGATAATCCATAGCTGCGCGCCATTTCTACCAGCGCACGATCGATACTACGGATCCCATGCCAGGTGTTGATGTAAATTGGGAACAGCGTGCCCAACGCCACGAGAAAGATCTTGGCGGATTCATCAATGCCGAACCACAAAATCACCAACGGGATCAGCGCCAGATGCGGTACGTTACGCAGCATCTGCACCGAGGTATCAAGCAGGCGTTCTCCCCAACGCGAAAGACCGCTGATAAGTCCCAGTGTCAGGCCAATCGATCCACCGATGGAGAATCCGATCAACGCGCGCCAGGAACTGATGGCCAGATGCTGCCAAAGCTCGCCACTGGCGGAAAGCGTCCAGAAGGCTTCGACAACGCCCTCCGGTGAGGGCAGGATGCGGGTGGACAGCCAGCCCATTGATGATGCGAGCTGCCAGAGCGCCACCAGACCTACCGGTAAAAACCAGGGCGCGAGGCGTAATAACCACCTGTTTTTCGGCGTTGCCATTTGCAGCTCCTTAGCTTTGCGCGACTTTGCGCGGGATAAATTCGTTTGCCACCGCTTCGCCTTGTTGTTGCAGGTGTTGCGGCTGCGGAATTTCCGGTATAGCAACATCCAGATGCGGAAACAGCAGCTCGCCAACCTTGTATGCCTCTTCCAAATGTGGGTATCCGGACAACACAAAGCTGTCGATTCCCAGCGCGGCATACTCGTTGATACGCGCCGCGACAGTCGGACCATCTCCGACCAGCGCGGTACCCGCGCCACCGCGTACCAGTCCAACGCCTGCCCACAGGTTCGGACTAATTTCCAATTTGTCGCGTTTACCATTGTGCAGTGCAGCCATTCGCTGCTGACCAACCGAATCCGTTCTTGAGAAGGCGTCCTGGGCTTTGGCAATGGTGTCGTCATCCAGGTGGGCTATCAGACGATCCGCTGCCTGCCACGCCTCGTGGGTTGTCTCCCGTACGATCACATGCAGACGAATACCAAAGCGGATCTTGCGCCCGAGCGCCGCTGCTTTGGCCCGCACCTGTTCAATCTTCGCTTTCACCTGTTCCGGCGGCTCGCCCCAGGTCAGATAGAGATCAACCTGCTCGGCAGCAAGGTCTTGTGCGACATCAGACGAGCCGCCGAAATAAAGCGGTGGCCGGGGTTGTTGTACGGGAGGGAAAAGCAGCTTCGCGCCGCGGACATGAATATGTTTGCCGTTGAAATCCACCGTTTCACCTTGCAGCAAGCGCCGCCAGACCTGAGTAAATTCAGCAGAGGCTTCATATCGTTCTGTGTGATCGAGGAACACGCCGTCACCTGCCAGCTCCTGTGGATCGCTGCCGGTCACCAGGTTAAATAACGCCCGGCCATTTGAGAGTCTGTCGAGCGTCGCAGCCTGACGTGCGGCAACCGTTGGCGAGGTGACGCTTGGGCGCAGCGCGACCAGAAACTTTAATCTCTGGGTGACCGGGATCATCGAAGCGGCGACCAGCCAGGCATCTTCGCAAGAGCGACCGGTTGGGATCAGGACGCCGGTAAATCCAAGACGATCGGCCGTTTGCGCGATTAGTTGCAGATAACTGTGATCGACCGGGCGCGAACCTTCTTCCGTTCCAAGATAATGACCGTCACCGTGGGTGGGTAAAAACCAGAACATATTCAGACTCATAATTTTTCTCCTGCCTGCTGAGTGGGTTGCCAGATACGCTGGCGAATATCGATTTTTTTCGGCACCAAACGGTTGTCATAAAACAGATCGGCGGTTTGTTGTTGCAGGGCAGCAACGGAGGCGTTGACTGGCACAATGGTGGTTGGCGGACGGTGATCCAGATAAGACGCAATCACCGGTTCGGGCAGCCCCATGGTTTTGGCCAGCAGGGTAATGCTTTGCTGGCGCTGGTTGAGCGTTAACGCATCGGCCTGGCTAAAGGTATCCAGTACGCCAAGTACAAAAGCGCTATTTTTCTCGGCATAAGGACGGGCGGCGAGATAAAACGAACCGGTTTGCTTGAGGTCTGAGCCGTCCTTCAGTACGCGTACATCACCTTGCAGTAACGCGGCGGAATAATAGGGATCCCAGATAGCCCACGCATCAACGTTCCCTTGCTGAAAGGCCGCTCGCGCATCGGCGGGAGTCAGATACGTCGGTTGAATATCGGTAAATTTCAGTCCGGCCTGTTGCAGCGCCCGGAGCAGTAAATTGTGAGCGCTGGAGCCTTTCTGGAAGGCGACTTTATGTCCTTTAAGCTGCGCGACGCTCTGGATCGGGCTATTTTTTGGCACCAGAATCACTTCGGCTTTCGGTTTGAGCGGCTCGACGCCCACGTAAACCAGATCGGCCCCGGCTGCCTGGGCGAAAATCGGCGGAATGTCACCGGTACTGCCGAGATCGATACTGCCGATATTGAGCGCTTCCAGCATTTGCGGTCCAGCCGGGAATTCGACCCACGAGATTTTAGTCTGCGGATAGCGTTTCTCGAGTAGCTGATGGCTTTTGGCCAGCACCATACTGACGCTTCCTTTCTGGTAACCAATACGCAGAGCATCGGGGGCCGATTCTGCGGCATGCCCCAGAGTTGACAGCGACAACAACCCGGTCAGTGCCAGCCATGACGTGTGACGCCTGAGAAAATCAAGCATGAGCGGCACCTCGCAGGGTGTTCAGTTGAGGAAGTTGGACATCGCGACGATGCAACGCCAGCCAGAAGGTATCGAGCGCACTGTCCAGACGCTGCTGAAGGTTGGGCGTAAACTGAGGTTTATGTTGATAATCAATTACCTGTGAATCATCAGCAAACACACCGTGCAGGATCTCCTGGGCCTTTAATGCGCTCAGTACCGGTTTCAGCGCGTAATCGACGGCAAGTAAATGCGCCACGCTGCCGCCGGTCGCCAGCGGCAAAACCACTTTCCCTTCCAGCGCCCGCTCGGGGAGTAGATCGAGCAGGGTTTTCAGGGCGCCAGAGTAAGCGGCTTTATAGACTGGTGTTGCGACAATCAGCCCGTCTGCATCCTGCAATTGTTCGATAAATGTGTTCAGCGCTGGACTGTCGAAACGAGCATAGATCAGGTCTTCCGGGGAAAAATTGTGTAGGTTCCAGTGAAAGACTTCGACATCCTGACCGTGAAGTTTTTCTCGGGCATATTCCAGTAACGCACTGGATCGAGAGGGAAAGCGAGGGCTCCCCGCCAGAGTGATGACGCGCATAATTTCATTCTCCCCTTATAACTAATTGTTTGCTTTTGGTTAACATCGATAACAATTTGAGCAGTCTGGCAGAGAGATTTTGTTTATCGAAATGATTTATACGGCATAGAAAAGTTGGAAATTGAATAAAAAGGCAGAGGCAAGGAAAACGATTGCTATTTATTGCCGCAGGTCAATTCCCTTTTTGCTCGCGATAGCACATAATACGCCCCCGGTTTGCACACCGGGAATCCAGGAGAGTTCATGTACTACCCCTTCGTTCGTAAAGCCCTTTTTCAGCTCGATCCAGAGCGCGCTCATGAATTGACATTCCAGCAATTACGTCGCATTACCGGCACACCGCTTGAAGCGCTTGTGCGCCAGAAAGTACCGGCAAAACCGGTTACCTGTATGGGGTTGACGTTTAAAAATCCGCTCGGACTTGCTGCCGGACTGGATAAAGACGGGGAGTGCATTGATGCGCTCGGCGCGATGGGATTTGGTTCCATTGAGATTGGTACCGTGACGCCACGCCCTCAGCCGGGTAACGATAAACCGCGTCTGTTCCGTCTGGTCGATGCAGAAGGTCTGATCAACCGCATGGGGTTTAATAACCACGGGGTTGATAACCTGGTTGAGAACGTTAAAAAATCGCATTTTGACGGTATTCTGGGTATTAATATTGGTAAGAACAAAGATACCCCAGTAGAGAACGGCAAAGATGACTATCTGATTTGTATGGAAAAAGTCTATGCTTATGCTGGTTATATCGCGATTAATATCTCTTCACCGAATACGCCGGGATTACGTACGCTGCAATACGGCGAAGCGCTGGACGATCTCCTGACGGCAATTAAAAATAAGCAAAACGATCTGCAAGCGATCCACCATAAATATGTTCCGGTGGCGGTAAAGATCGCGCCGGATCTTTCTGTGGAAGAACTGATCCAGGTCGCCGATAGTTTAGTTCGTCATAATATTGATGGCGTAATTGCGACTAACACCACCCTCGATCGTTCTCTTGTTCAGGGAATGAAAAATTGCGATCAAATGGGTGGTCTGAGCGGTCGACCGTTACAATTAAAAAGTACAGAAATTATTCGCCAGTTGTCTCAGGAATTAAAAGGTCAGCTGCCGATTATTGGCGTTGGTGGTATCGACTCGGTGATTGCTGCACGTGAGAAAATAGCTGCTGGTGCAACCCTCGTACAGATTTATTCGGGCTTTATTTTTAAAGGTCCGCCGTTGATAAAAGAAATCGTCAGCAATATCTGAATGCTACCTTAATCACAAACCAGGGCTTTATTTCTAGCCCTGGTTGTTTTATATTCCTTTACTGTTGCTTATTTAAACATTCTGAGCTTTTATTATTAGGGCAATAAACGAAGCGGCAAAAGGATACTGTCGTAACGGTGATGATTAAGGAAAGGAGAGAAACTGATGCGAATTAAACCCGACGATAACTGGCGCTGGTATTATGATGAAGAGCACGATCGTATGATGCTCGATTTAGCCAATGGCATGTTATTCCGTTCGCGTTTTGCTCGTAAAATGCTCACTCCTGATGCATTTTCTCCGTCTGGTTTTTGTGTTGATGACGCCGCGCTTTATTTTTCCTTTGAAGAAAAATGTCGCTACCTGGATTTAGCCAAAGAACAAAAAGCGGAACTGGTGCTTAATGCGCTGGTGGCGATTCGTTATCTCAAACCGCAAATGCCAAAAAGCTGGCACTTTGTCGCACACGGTATTAACTGGTCGCCGGTCGTGGGTGACGCAGCCTGTGTTGATTTAAGCGATACCGATGAACAGGTAAACCTGTTAGTGGTTGAGCCGGGTGAAAACGCCGCGCTTTGCCTGCTTGCGCAACCTGGCGTGGTTATCGCCGGGCGTACGATGCAGCTTGGCGATGCGATTAAAATAATGAATGACAGACTGAAACCGCAGGCCGTTGTTGACAGTTTCAGCCTTGAGCAGGCGGTTTAGCTCTCCAGCCTGATTGCCGTTTTGGGAACACAGCTACAGCACAGAATCGTTCCGTCGTCCCCCATCGCTGATTTCTTCAACGGGCTAACTTCGCCTTCTACCAGTCGAATTCGACAGCATCCGCAAATGCCTGCCCGGCATGAATAGGGAACCCGGATACCCAGGTTCTCCAACTGCTCAAGCAATACCTGCTGATTATTTCCGCGAAAGGTCTGTCCCTGCCAGTCAATAAGCACCGTGGCATCAGGTTGTTGTTCGGGTGTAGTTTCGTCTGATTCAGCCGCGCCGTACGCTCTGGCGGGGCCGGTTGCCAAAATTTCTACCTCATCGCCGACGCGAATAACGCCACTGTTACGCGCGATAAGATTCTGACCGAAATCGACATCGCCGTTATCTACCGCAGTACGGAAGGTTTGCAATGTGGCAAGCGGTTCACCGGATGGATGTTTCTGGCCTTTTTCCAGGCTAACTGTCGTGAAAATACAGCGGCTACAGGGTTTTGCTACATCAAAAATGACGTCGCCAATACGAATCACTTTCCAGGTATCTTCTTCCCAGGCACCAGCTCCCGAAACCACTATATTGGGGCGAAACTGTTCCATTTTGACGCTTGCCGGACAGCGCTGTTGCAGATCGCGCAGGGATGCTTCGTTGGCCAGCAGATAGGGATAACCATCAGCGAAGGATAAAGGAACATCAACATGGCGTTTTACACGGCGCGTCAGCTGCGGGCCGACCCAGCGTAACTGCATTTCACGGGAGAAAAAGCCGCTAAGCCACTGGTTGATAGCCGCTGGCGCAACACGCGCGGTAAAATGGTTTCCCCATACTTCTGTTGGTGCATCCTGAGGAGCGAAATCGGCAAATCGTACGAGCGCACTGCTGCCGTCTGGCGCCGTAAGATGCAGCCCATCGTGGAATGGGGAAGGCGTAAAACGGACCATTTGTGGGAACTGGCGGGCGGTTATGAATGTTCCGTCAGGTTCAGTGATCATAAATATGCGATCAAAGGCGAGACCGCTAATATCTGCCAGGGCATGCGTAAGCCCAATGCCGCGCATTGATTTAACCGGATGAATAAAAAGTCGGGTTAACGTGACCACTGTACAGCCCCTCGAATGAAAATAAGCCTTCAACTTTATGACATACAGCCCATATTAGCTATAATGCGCAGCAATTTTCTCGGAGTAAAAGTGACATTATGAATTCTCTGTTTGCCAGTACGGCCCGCGGGCTGGAAGAGCTGTTAAAAACTGAACTGGAAAACCTCGGCGCGCTGGAGTGTCAGGTCGTTCAGGGTGGGGTCCATTTTAAGGGCGACACGCGGCTTGTTTACCAGAGCCTGATGTGGAGCCGCCTGGCCTCGCGCATTATCCTGCCGATGGGAGAGTGCAAGGTCTACAGCGATCTTGATCTGTACCTCGGCGTTCAGGCAATCGACTGGACAGAGATATTTAACCCTGGTGCTACGTTTGCCGTCCATTTTAGCGGACTGAACGAGACCATTCGTAACAGCCAGTACGGCGCGCTGAAGGTCAAGGATGCGATTGTCGATGCCTTTACCCGCAAAAATATGCCGCGTCCGAATGTGGATCGTGAATCTCCGGATCTGCGCATCAACGTCTGGTTGAACAAAGATACTGCCAGCATTGCGCTCGATCTGAGCGGTGACGGTTTGCATCAGCGTGGCTATCGCGATCGCGCGGGTCAGGCACCGATTAAAGAGACGCTGGCCGCGGCAATTGTTATGCGTTCTGGCTGGCAGCCGGGAACCCCGTTACTCGATCCGATGTGTGGTTCCGGCACGCTGCTGATTGAAGCGGCGATGTGGGCAACCGATCGTGCGCCGGGCCTGCACCGTGGGTACTGGGGCTTCAGCGGTTGGGCGCAGCACGACGAAGCTGTCTGGCAAGAAGTTAAAGCCGAAGCGCAGGTGCGTGCGCGTAAGGGACTGGCTGACTATACCTCGCATTTCTACGGCTCTGACAGCGATGCGCGCGTGATTGAAAAAGCGCGTAGTAACGCTCGCCGCGCCGGGATTGCCGATCTGATGACGTTTGATGTGAAAGATGTCGCCAAATTGAGTAATCCGCTGCCAAAAGGACCGTACGGGACGGTTATCAGTAACCCGCCATACGGCGAACGTCTGGATAGCGAACCGGCGCTGATTGCCCTGCACAGCCTGCTGGGCCGTACGATGAAAAACCAGTTTGGCGGCTGGAATTTGTCGCTGTTCAGCGCTTCTCCGGATCTGCTCAGCAGTTTGCAATTACGTGCCGACAAGCAGTTCAAAGCGAAAAACGGCCCGCTGGATTGTGTCCAGAAGAACTATCACGTTGCAGAGACCACCGCGGACAGCAAGCCTGCCACGGTAGCAGAAGATTATGCCAACCGCCTGCGCAAGAATATTAAAAAGCTGGAAAAATGGGCGCGTCAGGAAGGCATTGAATGTTATCGCCTGTATGACGCTGACCTGCCGGAATACAACGTTGCAGTGGACCGTTACGGTGAGTGGGTCGTGGTTCAGGAATATGCCCCACCGAAGACAGTTGATGCGCAAAAAGCGCGTCAACGCCTGTTCGACATCATTGCCGCAACGCTGTCGGTACTGGAAATCGCGCCAAATAAACTGGTGCTGAAAACCCGTGAACGTCAGAAAGGGAAAAATCAGTATCAGAAGATGAATGAGAAGGGTGAATTCATTGAGGTAAGCGAGTACAACGCGCGCCTGTGGGTTAACCTGACAGACTATCTTGATACGGGCTTATTCCTCGATCATCGTATTGCGCGCCGCATGCTGGGACAGATGAGTAAAGGTAAGGATTTCCTTAACCTGTTCTCCTACACCGGCAGCGCCAGCGTACATGCCGGACTGGGTGGTGCGCGTAGCACCACGACGGTTGATATGTCGCGTACCTACCTGGAATGGGCGGAACGCAACTTGCGTCTGAACGGCCTGAGCGGTCGCGCTCACCGTTTAATTCAGGCCGATTGCCTGGGCTGGCTGCGTGATGCGAATGAACAGTTTGATCTGATTTTCATCGATCCGCCGACGTTCTCTAACTCAAAACGTATGGAAGATTCGTTTGATGTGCAGCGCGATCATCTGGCGCTGATGAAAGATCTGAAACGTCTGTTGCGTAAAGACGGCACGATCATGTTCTCCAACAACAAACGTGGGTTCCGTATGGATCTCGACGGTTTGGCTGAACTGGAATTGAAAGCACAAGAAATTACCCAAAAAACGCTTTCCCAGGATTTTGCCCGTAACCGTCAGATCCACAATTGCTGGCTGATTACCGCAGCCTGAAAGGATAAATAAATGTCATTGATCAGTATGCATGGTGCATGGCTGTCGTTCAGCGATGCGCCGCTTCTTGATAATGCAGAACTGCATATCGAAGATAACGAACGCGTCTGTCTGGTTGGCCGTAACGGCGCAGGTAAATCGACGCTGATGAAGATCCTGAACCGTGAGCAGGGGCTTGACGACGGGCGTATCATTTATGAGCAGGATCTGGTTGTGGCGCGTCTGCAACAGGATCCGCCGCGTAATGTTGAGGGCAGCGTGTATGATTTCGTTGCCGAGGGTATCGAAGAGCAGGCCGAGTATCTCAAGCGTTATCACGATATTTCGCGTCTGGTGATGACTGATCCGAGCGACAGAAATCTGAATGAGATGGCGCGGGTTCAGGAAATGCTCGATCATCACAATCTGTGGCAGCTCGAAAGCCGTATTAATGAAGTGCTGGAGCAGTTGGGGCTGGATCCAAACGCCGCACTTTCTTCGCTTTCAGGCGGTTGGCTGCGTAAAGCGGCGCTGGGCCGCGCGTTAGTGAGTAATCCGCGTGTACTGCTTCTGGATGAACCAACGAACCACCTGGATATTGAAACCATCGACTGGCTGGAAGGGTTCCTGAAATCCTTCAATGGGACAATCATCTTCATTTCCCATGACCGTTCATTTATACGCAATATGGCGACACGTATCGTCGACCTCGATCGTGGCAAGCTGGTGACTTATCCGGGGAATTACGATCAGTATCTGCTGGAGAAAGAAGAAGCGCTGCGCGTAGAAGAGTTACAAAATGCAGAGTTTGACCGCAAGCTGGCGCAGGAAGAGGTCTGGATCCGTCAGGGGATCAAAGCGCGCCGTACCCGCAACGAAGGCCGCGTGCGCGCACTGAAAGCCATGCGTCGCGAGCGTGGCGAACGCCGCGAAGTGATGGGTACGGCGAAGATGCAGGTCGAAGAGGCGAGCCGTTCAGGCAAGATTGTTTTCGAAATGGAGAACGTGGATTACCAGGTTGATGGAAAGCAGCTGGTAAAAGATTTCTCCGCACAGGTACAACGTAGCGACAAAATTGCGCTAATCGGACCGAACGGCTGCGGCAAAACAACGCTGCTGAAGTTGATGTTAGGCCAGCTTCAGGCTGACAGTGGACGCATTCACGTCGGCACCAAGCTGGAAGTGGCCTATTTCGATCAGCACCGCGCCGAACTGGATCCAGATAAAACCGTGATGGACAACCTGGCTGAAGGTAAGCAAGAGGTGATGGTTAACGGTAAACCTCGCCATGTGCTGGGTTATCTGCAGGATTTCCTGTTCCATCCGAAACGCGCGATGACGCCAGTGCGTGCGCTTTCTGGTGGGGAACGAAATCGCCTGCTGTTGGCGCGTCTTTTTCTGAAACCCAGCAATCTTTTGATTCTCGATGAACCAACGAACGATCTTGACGTCGAAACGCTGGAACTGCTTGAAGAACTAATTGATAGCTATCAGGGGACTGTACTGCTGGTAAGCCACGACCGTCAGTTTGTGGATAATACTGTAACTGAATGCTGGATCTTCGAAGGCGGCGGTAAAATTGGTCGTTATGTCGGTGGTTATCATGATGCGCGCAGCCAGCAATCTCAGTATGTGGCGTTTAAACAACCGGTCACGAAAAAAACAGAGGAAGCCGTTGCTCCTAAAGCAGAAATTGTCAAACGTGGCACGAGCAAACTAAGCTATAAACTGCAGCGCGAACTCGAGCAACTCCCCGCGCAGCTTGAAGAACTGGAAGCTAAACTGGAAAGGCTACAAGCGCAGGTTGCTGACGCCGCTTTTTTCAGTCAGCCACATGAGCAAACACAACAGGTATTAGCTAGTCTGAACGAAGCGGAACAAGAACTTGAGCAAGCCTTTGAGCGCTGGGAGTATCTTGAGTCTTTGAAGAACGGCGCATAATTTAAAGGAGCACATATGTGCGAACATCACCATGCCGCGAAGCATATTTTGTGCTCGCAGTGTGACATGCTGGTGGCGTTACCTCGCCTTGAGCATGGTCAGAAAGCGGCATGTCCACGATGTGGCACTACGTTAACGGTGGAGTGGGACGCGCCGCGGCAGCGTCCTACCGCCTATGTTTTAGCAGCATTATTCATGCTGCTTCTGTCAAACCTCTTCCCCTTTGTGAATATGAACGTTGCAGGGGTGAGCAGCGAAGTCACGTTGCTGGAGATCCCCAGCGTTCTCTTTTCTGAAGACTACGCCAGTCTCGGCACCTTCTTTTTATTATTCGTGCAGTTGGTCCCCGCGTTTTGCCTGCTGACTATCCTGCTGCTGGTGAATCGGGTGCAGATGCCCGCAAGACTTAAGGCGGGTCTTGCACGCGTCCTGTTCCAGTTAAAAAGCTGGGGGATGGCGGAAATCTTCCTCGCCGGCGTGCTGGTCAGCTTCGTTAAGCTCATGGCTTACGGCGATATCGGCGTGGGCAGCAGCTTTATTCCGTGGTGCTTCTTTTGCGTTTTGCAACTGCGCGCATTCCAGTGCGTTGACCGTCGCTGGCTGTGGGATGATATTGCGCCAATGCCAGTGATTAAGCAGGAGTTAAAACCTGGTGTGCCCGGCATTCGACAGGGACTGCGTTCCTGCTCTTGCTGCACTGCGATACTTCCCGCTAATGAACGGGTGTGCCCGCGCTGCCAGACGAAAGGCTATGTGCGGCGTAAAAACAGTCTGCAATGGACGTTGGCATTACTGTTTACGTCAATCATGCTTTATCTTCCTGCCAATATTTTGCCGATTATGATTACCGATCTGCTCGGGTCAAAGCTGCCATCAACGATACTTGAGGGGGTGGTTTTAATCTGGAGCGAAGGCTCTTATCCGGTGGCTGCGGTTATTTTTATCGCCAGTATTATGGTGCCGACGTTGAAAATGATCGCCATTGCCTGGCTATGCTGGGATGCCAAAGGGCACGGCAAACGCGACAGCGAACGTATGCACCTGATTTATGAAGTTGTGGAATTTGTCGGTCGCTGGTCAATGATCGACGTCTTTGTGATTGCGGTACTCTCTGCGCTGGTGCGCATGGGAGGGTTAATGAACATTTATCCTGCAATGGGTGCTTTGATGTTTGCTTTAGTCGTCATTATGACAATGTTTTCTGCGATGACATTTGATCCGCGTCTGTCGTGGGACCGTGAACCAGAACCAGGCCATGAGGAGTCCTGACAGCATGGAATCTAAAAGTGGGGAAGCCAAAGTGCAAAAGGTAAAAAACTGGTCGCCCGTGTGGATATTCCCTATCGTCACTGCACTCATTGGCGCGTGGGTACTGTTTTATCACTACAGTCATCAGGGGCCACAGGTCACGCTAATTACCACCAATGCCGAAGGTATTGAAGGGGGCAAAACGACGATTAAAAGCCGCAGCGTGGATGTCGGTATCGTCGAGAGCGCAACCCTGACTGATGATTTGACCCATGTGGAGATTAAAGCGCGTCTTAACTCCGGAATGGAAAAGCTGCTGCATAAAGATTCTGTCTTTTGGGTGGTGAAGCCGCAGGTTGGACGTGAAGGTATCAGTGGACTCGGCACGCTATTGTCCGGGGCTTATATTGAACTGCAGCCTGGCAATAAAGGCAGTAAGCTGGAAAATTACCAACTGCTGGATTCACCGCCGTTGGCCCCGCCAGATGCAAAAGGGATCCGTGTGATTCTGGACAGCAAAAAAGCCGGTCAGTTGAGTCCAGGCGATCCGGTGCTTTTCCGCGGCTATCGTGTGGGCTCGGTTGAAACCAGCACATTTGATGCGCAAAAGCGTACGATCAGCTATCAGCTTTTCATCAATGCGCCTAACGATCGTCTGGTGACCAGCAATGTACGTTTCTGGAAAGACAGCGGGATCGCCGTAGATCTTACCTCAGCAGGTATGCGCGTAGAAATGGGTTCGCTCTCCACGCTGTTTGGCGGTGGTGTAAGTTTTGATGTGCCAGAAGGTTTAGAGCAGGGCGAGCCGGTCGCACAACAATCAGCGTTTAATCTTTATGACGATCAAAAAAGTATTCAGGATTCACTGTATACCGATCATATTGATTACCTGATGTTCTTTAAAGATTCGATTCGTGGCCTACAGCCTGGTGCACCGCTGGAATTCCGTGGCATCCGCTTGGGTACGGTGAGTAAAGTACCTTTCTTCTCACCGAATATGCGTCAGGTATTTAACAATGATTACCGCATTCCGGTGCTGGTGCGTATTGAACCAGAACGTCTGAAGGCGCAACTGGGAGAGGATACCGATGTAGGCGCTCATTTGGAGCAACTGCTTAAACGCGGATTACGAGGATCGCTCAAAACCGGGAACCTGGTAACCGGCGCGCTGTATGTCGATCTCGACTTCTACCCGAAAGAGCCGCCGATTACTGGTGTGCGCGAATTTAATGGTTATCAAATTATTCCGACCGTGAGCGGTGGTCTGGCGCAGATCCAACAGCGTCTGATGGAAGCGTTGGATAAGATTAACAATCTGCCGCTGAACCCGATGATTGAGCAGGCAACTAATACGCTGTCGGAAAGCCAGCGCACAATGAAACATCTGCAAACTACGCTGGATAACATGAACAAGATCACGTCCAGTCAGTCGATGCAGGATCTGCCGGCGGATATGCAGAACACGCTGCGTGAACTAAATCGTAGTATGCAGGGTTTCCAGCCTGGTTCCGCGGCCTACAACAAGATGGTGGCGGATATGCAGCGTCTTGATCAGGTACTGCGTGAACTGCAACCGGTACTGAAAACGTTGAACGATAAGAGTAATGCGCTGGTATTTGAAGCGAAGGACAAAAAAGATCCAGAGCCGAAGAGGGCGAAACAATGAAAAAGTGGCTAGTGGTGATGATGGCGGTCTGGCTGACGTCATGCAGCTCCAGCGGAGAAAATAAAAGCTATTACCAGCTCCCTATCGCACAAGGCGGTGTGCAGAGCTCTGCCAATCAGGGAAACCGTCTGCTGTGGGTTGAACAGATTGCGGTACCTGATTATCTGGCCGGTAATGGGGTGGTTTACCAGACCAGCGATGTGCAATATGTGATAGCCAATAATAATCTCTGGGCCAGCCCATTAGATCAGCAATTGCGCAATACGCTGGTTGCGAACCTCAGTATGCAGTTGCCTGGCTGGGTTGTCGCTTCACAGCCGCTGGGAAGCACTCAGGACACGCTGAACGTTACCGTAACCGGCTTCCACGGTCGGTACGATGGTAAGGTTATCGTGAGCGGTGAATGGTTGCTGAATCATCAGGGACAACTGATCAAACGTCCATTCCACATCGAAGCTGTACAGACTAAAGACGGCTACGATGAGATGGTGAAGGTTCTTGCCAATGCCTGGAGTCAGGAAGCAATGGCCATTGCTCAAGAGCTGAAACGCATCCCTTAAGCTTAAATAATTGTAAATTATACCGCCCCTGGTTCATTGCCCGGGGCGGTTTTTTTTATTTTTTTAGCCGTGGAGATAGCTGTTCTGACTGACTATTTTTGTACAAATGATTTAGCGAGTAGCTCACAAATATGACACTGGCGTGAATTTTGCGCATTGACGAGCCTGATGTTTAGGGGTATTCGTTTAGTGTGATTGCACACTTAGTAATCACTGTTTTCTTTTCCACCAGACCCAAAAATGAGGGAAACGAGGCATGAAGAGACAAAAACGAGATCGCCTGGAACGGGCACATCAACGTGGATATCAGGCCGGCATTGCCGGACGCTCAAAAGAAATGTGTCCCTATCAGACGCTGAATCAGAGGTCATACTGGCTGGGAGGCTGGCGAGAAGCCATGGGGGATAGGGTTTTAATGGCCTGATTCTGTCTCTTTAGATAAAAGAAACCTCCGCAGAGCGGAGGTTTCGCCTTTTTGCACACCTGAAAAAACGGGGAAACGTTAATGTCTGGCTGCTTCGCAGTTCTGGATTAGAACGCGGAAGTGTCCTGGAACAGACCCACTTTCAGATCGTTTGCGGTATAGATCAGACGACCATCAACCAGCACTTCACCATCTGCCAGGCCCATGATCAGGCGACGGTTAACGATGCGTTTGAAGTGAATGCGGTAAGTGACTTTCTTCGCGGTCGGCAGAACCTGGCCGGTGAATTTAACTTCGCCTACGCCCAGCGCACGGCCTTTACCTTCGCCGCCCAGCCAGCCGAGATAGAATCCAACCAGTTGCCACATGGCGTCGAGACCCAGACAGCCCGGCATCACCGGATCGCCGATAAAGTGACAACCGAAGAACCACAGGTCCGGGTTGATATCCAGTTCAGCTTCAACATAACCTTTGTCAAAGTTGCCACCGGTTTCGGTCATCTTGATGACACGGTCCATCATCAGCATGCTTGGTGCTGGCAGTTGTGGCCCTTTAGCGCCAAACAGCTCACCGCGACCAGAGGCAAGAAGGTCTTCTTTCGTATAGGATTCGCGTTTATCTACCATGTTCTCTGTAAGCCTTATTTTATTGAAGCACGCAGGATAGCTAACACGTGTACGCTGAACAAGTCCGATCAGTTCGGAATAATCCAGTTCAGCCAACGTAGCGGCCATGGGAAACGGTGACGACCTTCCTGTTGCGTTGCCGTGGCAATACGCTCCTGAATGGTTTGCATCAGCGTTGTCTGGCCTTCGCCATCCCACACCAGATTTAACAACAGTGGTAGCGCATCAGTCACGTCGTCCACCGCCCAGATAGTGAATTTTTCTTCTTCTATGGCCTGTAGCAGCGCAGGCTGCAGGCTGAGGTGTCTGACGTTAGCCGAAGGAATGATAACGCCCTGTGTGCCTGTCAGTTCGCGCTGCTGGCAGATGGCGAAGAAACCTTCAATTTTCTCATTCAGACCACCGACAGGTTGTGCCCGACCAAACTGATCGACAGAACCTGTAATGGCGATACTTTGATTAACAGGAACGTCGGCGAGGGCGCTAATCAATGCGCACAGTTCTGCCATAGACGCGCTGTCACCGTCCACTTCGCTGTAAGATTGCTCAAAGGTCAGTGAGGCAGAGAAGGGGATTTGTTGCTCAAGCTGGAGTTCCGACATCAGGAACGCCTGCATAATCATCATACCCTTGGCATGAATATTTCCGCCGAGCTCGGCTTTGCGCTCAATATCCGTAAACTCGCCGTCGCCAATATGCACGACGCAACTGATACGAGAAGGCTCGCCAAATGCGCGTGGGTGGCCTGGAAACTCAATTACCGACAAGGCGTTGATCTGGCCAATACGCTCGCCTTCTGTCTCGATAAGGATCTGCTCTTGCAGAATTTCATCCTGCATGCGTTCAGCCAGGAATCCCTCACGCCATTCGCGCTGAGCCAGCATCAGGCTGAACTGCTCAGCGTTGCAGGTTTCGCCCTCGCATAACGGAGCCACCTCTTTGAACTGTCGGGTGATCCACAGCGGGTTAAGCGGCAATGTATCCTGTTCACCGGTATAGCGAACGGCTTCACGGATCAGAACCTGCCAGGCATCAGGAGCGGGGTAGGGCAAATTATTGCGTATGGCGGTATGCGTGACCCACTGACACCATTGCGTCATGGTTTCGGCATCCACTATCTGCAGATTATCTTCAAACTCGCTGTAAATGGCCTGCTCAGCCAGGTCTGGTTCCATGTCCTGGAAATCCGCCAGCGATTCACGCTCACCCACCAAAATAACTTTCAGTTTAAGCGGCATAGGGGGAACGGAGACAGGCAGCGGGCGAGACTCATCAAAAGCTACCCAATCAAAACGTTCGTGGCTGACAATGGCTTTCAGGCGCATCCACAACAGAGGTTGGGCCAACAGCGTGCGCAATGAGATAACCAGCACACCTCCATTGGCCTGATGTACCAGACCTGGCTGCAGCGTAATTTCTCCATTGAACTGACGCAGACAGCCAAACAGTTGTTCGGCTTCGGCCCAGTCAGCGCTGACCACCTGCGTCAACGTAGCAAAATTGTCTTCCGCTTTCTCAGCTGTACGATAACGAATAGTGTGACCGGAGATGTCGTAATGACCGCCAGTCAGGCTTCCTGCATCCGTGTGCAAGGGACGTGCAGCCTTTGCAATAAGGTTGAGATACTCAAGCTCTTCCGGTGCTTTTACCAACATGAACGAGGATGTTGTCCAGTGCTGAAGAAGCTGCTCTAGCGCGAATTGTAAACGTGGCTGAGTATCACTAAGTAAGGTGTCGGTGTCGTCAGTGACGTGCGGCTGTGCAAATACTTCCTGATAACTGTCGGTATCAGGAACCAGATCACGCCATGCAAGTTTCGTAATGGTCAAAGTTGATGTTTTTTAGTCTGTTGTAAAAAACGAGATTATACCGTAACCCTCACCACTAAACACCTGGAAAGCGCCGTGAAACGGTTGTGATGACGCGCGGCAGTTCACAGGCTGGATATTCTTTTCTTCAGATGCCGAAAAAGCTGATATTCTGATAAGAGTTACACGGTAACACTGAGATCGCAATGAAATATCAACAACTTGAAAACCTTGAAAGCGGCTGGAAATGGAAGTATCTGGTGAAGAAGCATCGTGAGGGGGAATTAATCACCCGTTACGTCGAGGCCAGCGCTGCCAAAGAAGCCGTTGATTTATTGCTAACCCTCGAAAATGAACCGGTTCGGGTTAATGCCTGGATTGAAGAACACATGAATTCTGCGCTGCTTAATCGTATGAAACAAACCATACGTGCCAGGCGCAAGCGGCACTTTAATGCTGAGCATCAGCATACCCGGAAGAAATCCATCGATCTGGAGTTCATGGTCTGGCAGCGTCTGGCTGGTCTTGCGCAGCGGCGCGGAAAAACGCTTTCTGAAACTATTGTGCAGCTAATTGAAGACGCAGAGCATAAAGAGAAGTACGCGAACAAAATGTCGACATTGAAACAGGATTTACAGGCGTTGCTGGGAAAAGAGTAGCGGTCGGCTGGTTTAACACGTGGCTTACTTTGGATGAAAAAAGATGAAAAAAAACCCCGCATGGCGGGGTTTTTTATAAGACGATAACTTAAGCCTGAGGCTGAGTTACAACGTCTTTGATGCCTTTAACTTCGATCTCAACACGACGATCCGGAGCCAGGCAGTCGATCAGTGCAGCGCGAGCTTTCACGTTGTCACAGGTGTTGCCAGTAACTGGGTTGGATTCACCCATGCCACGTGCAGAGATTTTGTCAGAAGGAATACCTTTAGAGATCAGGTAATCAACAACGGACTGAGCACGTTTCTCGGACAGCGCCTGGTTGTAAGCGTCAGAACCGATGCGGTCAGTGAAGCCCAGAACCACTACGGAACCGTCTTTCGGATCCAGGTTGCTCAGCTGGCTGTACATCTGGTCCAGAGCCTGCTGGCCTTCTGGTTTCAGAGTTGCTTTGTTGAAGTTGAACAGAACGTCAGACTTCAGAGTGAAGTGCTTGGTCTGTACTTCTGGAGCCGGAGCCGGAGCAACAACTACTGGAGCTGCTTCTTCCTGCTGGCCGAAACGGTAAGAAACACCAACGCTCAACAGACCGTTATCTGGACGACCGCCAACGGTGTTCGCGTCACCGATGTTGTTGGTCCACTGGTATTCCAGACGGGTAGCGATTTCAGGAGTAATTGCATACTCTACGCCACCAGCGAATACTGGGGATACACCAGTGTCGTGGTCTTTGAAGCCAGTGTTGTTTTTAGCGTCTGCACGCCAAACCATACCACCCAGACGGGTATAAACGTCCAGATCGTCAGTGATTGGGTAACCCAGTTTAGCGGTCAGCTGAACGCCCTGAGCTTTGAAAGCGCCATTCTGCTCGCTGCCTTTGTATGGCATACGGCCTAACCAGTCGTAACCCATTTCAAAACCAACGTACGGGTTAACCTGGTAACCACCGAACGCACCGGCACCCAGTTGGCTTTCGTGGGTCGGACCGTTGTTGTCGATACGGTTGTTGCCAATATCATGGAACTGAGACCAGCCCAGTTTAGCACCAGTATACCAGGTGTTATCTTTCGGAGCGGCCTGCGCCACGGTAGCGAAACCAGCCAGTGCCACTGCAATTGCGATAGCTGTCTTTTTCATTTTTTGCGCCTCGTTATCATCCAAAATTCGCCATGAATATCTCCGAAGAGAGATAACACGGTTAAATCCTTCACCCGGGGACCAGTTCAATAGTTACTCTACCGATATCTGCGGCTTACGCCGAGCACCCCTGGCGATGTAAAGTCTACAACGTAGTTGAAAACTTACAAGTGTGAAGTCCGTCAGGCATATGAAAAAAAAAGGCTTGTATACACAATATTTAACATTTATAGCTGAATAAATGTACTGAGGATATCCTGAAAACCGCTTCTGACAAGCGTTCAGACGAAAAACACATTACAGCTCAAAGACAAATTGAGAGATGAAAAAAAATTCCAGGATAAATCCTAATTTTACTCAATGATACAAATTCGAGTGAATTTTTAGCCCGGAATGCTGTCTCCCCGCAAGTGTCTGGGCGCGAACCGGACGCATGATAAAACCCATCGCATTACCTTCATCAGCCGCTTTGACCAGTTCGGCATGTTCATCTTCCGTTAATTCTTCCGCCAGCCAGCCAATGACAACACTGTAATTACCCGTGCGTAGCGCACGAATCATTGATTCCAGCGTATTGCAGGGGGAGAGCTGACTAATTTGCATGACTTTCGTCAATGGAAGTCCAGCTGACTGCACCCACTCCCGACTTAATTTTTGCTGAGGCGTCAGCCACAGCTGCCAGCGTGATTGTTGCCCTAACTGTTGCAGCAGGGGAAGCAGCAGCAGTTGTGTCATCATGGGCTGGTCCTCGCGATAGACAACTTCACTGATAAGCCCAGCGGTTGCGTTCTCTGATGAAACGCGCGCAATGTTGCTTGATGTGGAAGAGAACGACGATGAACGATTTGCATAGCCTGAAGTGTACATAATCAATCCAGCCCTGTGAGTTACTGTATGGATATACAGTAACCCTGCCGTCAACAAAGATCAACCTTATTTTCGGAAACAGGTTCGCAATTTTTAGTCGTCGTCACGGGAAAAATAAAATTCATCTTGCCCCATACGCATAAGTTGCCTATTTTCGTCATTAACGGATCCGCTACTGAAAATCATTTGCTTACGTTATGATTTAAAAAGGATTTTTATGAAAGAGCTTTCTTATGCAAGGATCTATAAATCGCAGGAATATCTGGCTTCTCTGGGGACAATTCACTATCGCTCACTGTTTGGTGGTTACAGTCTGACGGTTGGCGATACGGTCTTTGCCATGGTCGCTAATGGTGAGCTGTATCTTCGCGCCTGTGAGCAGAGCGCCCAGTATTGTGTACAAAATTCTCCTGTCTGGCTGACATTTATTAAGCGCGGACGTCCTCTTGTACTTAATTATTACCAGGTGAACGATGCCCTGTGGCAAAACCAGCAGCAGCTGGTGTCGTTATCGCGATATTCGTTGGATGCTGCGGTTAAGGAGAAACAAAGTCGCTTTGCCCAGCATCGTCTGCGGGAATTGCCGAATATGACGTTTCATCTGGAGACTCTGCTGAATGAAGCTGGAATTAAAGATGAGGGGACCATGCGATCGTTGGGAGCACAAATGTGCTGGCTGAAACTTCGGCAAAATAACCCGGCTCTGACGGTAAAAGTACTCTATGCCCTTGAAGGCGCGGTAGGGGGGATACATGAAGCCGCGCTCCCGGCGACGCGTCGCCAGGAGCTGGTTGAGTGGGTAAGTTCTCTTACGCCGGAACCGGGGTATTAGACGGCAGCACGTCAATTTGCTGCTGTAATCGCCGGATCTCCGGGAGTAGAGCGATCAATAGCCCAACTTGCTGAACGACCAGCGGCTCTTTACTGTCCGGGCGTGGTTCCAGATGCTGAATTCGCTGCTTCAGCCCTTCTAACGCCTGGTATACACGCTGCTCGTCAGCGGGTTGATGGTGAAGGGCATCATCAACATAGCAAACAGCGTCATCCAGCAATGCCAAAACGTCTGGATTGGTCAACTGTTCGCGATGTGCGCCTAGCGCAGAAATATAGCTGGTAAACGTATGGTTGAGACACAGTAAACGGAACGCCGTTTCGCGGGTTTGGGCCGTGACATCCGGCTCGCTCGACATGTTTGATACCACGGAGGCGAGTTCAGCATCACGATTATGCGCATCACGGCGAGCGATACGGTAGGCCAGGCGATTATCACGACCCTGATGATATTGTTCGAGAATTGCATCAAGGTAGCGGCAGTTAGCGTCAGTCGCCCGTTCAATTACCCGTGGTAGGTTACGAAAACGCCAGTCCGGCCAGATGAAACTGACAGCAGCCCAGGCGATAGCACAGCCAATTAGCGTATCGATGACACGCGGCAGCGCAACCTCAAAGCCTTCGCCGAGCAGGTTAAAGCACAGTAATACCAGCAGCGTGATAAACATGGTGGCATGCGCATACTGGACGTTGCGAAAGGCAAAAAACAGCACACCAGTGATCACTAAAAGTATTAACTGCCCTTCTAAAGAGGGCACAAACCACAGGATCGGTAAACCGATGGCAATCCCAACCAACGTGCCGATAATCCTGAGCGCCAGGCGATGTCGGGTGGCATTGTAGTTTGGCTGACAAACAAACAGACTGGTCAACAGGATCCAGTACCCGTGATTCATACCGGTTATCTGGATAATGGCATAACCAACACAGAGTACTAACGACATGCGAACGGCATGGCGAAACAGAGCAGACTCAGGGGTGAAATTACGGCTCAGACGTAACCAGATATCACTGAATCCATGGGGACTGTCATCGGCAAGCTGATTTTCAGACTCATTGCGCGAGAGTACCTGAGCCTGTTCGGATTCGATGGTAGCAAGCTGCGCGTCGATTGCCCGTAGGTTTGACAGTAAAAAACCCAGCGTATTGAGCAGGTCGGCAGGTTCACCACTGGCGCGCATGCGCTCAAGTGCAGCATCTATATGGGTGAAGGCTCGCTCAAAGTGCGGATCGTGCTGGTAAGGCGTGCGCAATAAAATACAGCGAGATAATTGTGAACAGGCTTGCCCTTGCATCGACATCAACCGCTGGAAACGGAACATCACATCGCTGTGACGGAAATGATCGCGTAGCGTTTGATACTGAATATGTGAGGAGCTTGCGCGTTCATGAATATCCTGTGCCACAAAATAGTAATGTAGCGTGCGACGTGTTCCCCGTTGTCCACGGTCACCGCGCAGGCGGGTCAGCAGCGACACTTTAGTCTGATTCAGCGTTGCCATCAGTTGGCCATTCGCGAGAGCTAAATCATACAACGGTGCCTGGCTTTCATCTTCTATGTCGGGGTCAAAAAGACGCGATTTCAGTTCCAGGTAGTGCGCTAACTGTTCGTAGCTGCGTGCCAGATTGTCCTGTAAGGGGCGGATGGGGAACAGAAGATGTCCGGTGAGCGTCAGCAGGTTATACCAGATAGCGCCAGCGAGCAGCAGGATTGGTTGTTGATACCACTGATCGTAAAGCGAGGTGCCCAGCATCGTGTAAATGGCGATCAGCAATGCACCAAAAGCAATAGTTGCATAGCGCTGGCCTAATCCCCCCAGCAGAATAAAGCCGCTGGTGGAAAGCGTTAACCCAATAGCAAACAGCCATGGCCATGGGAAGAGCAGTTCAACGGAGGCTGAGGCAATAAAAAAGCACACCAGTGTGATGGTTAAATTGCGTAGTCGGCCTGCGAGACGATCGTCCAGATCGGTAAGTGCGGCAGCGACCATGCCCAGCGTGAGTGGGATGGTCAGCTTGACATCGCCCAGCCACCAGGGCAGCGCTGTTGTGCCGCATAGCGCGATAAAAATCCGCACGTAGTACAGCCATGTGCTGTTCCAGGTATAGCGTTTGAGCAGAGGACTTAACATAAAGGCCATCGGTCCTGATTATTCAAAACGACGACGCGCATTGGCTTCACGCGCTGCACGGGCAACTTCTACTGAAACCACACGGCGACCCACCGGCCAGAGCGCAATGGCAGCGATTTTAAAGTTTGCAATGCCAACCGGAATACCAATAATCGTTATGCACTGGGCAATACCAGAGATAATGTGCATCAGGCACAACCACCAGCCGAAGAAAATCAGCCAGAAAATATTGAGCACGGTGCCGCCGGTATTTAACAGGACGCTTTTACCGGCCGGATTCAGTTCATCGACATGAATCGCTTCGTTACCATAGGGAAACAGCGAAAGTCGGGTTATCTCCCAGCATGAACGGGTCAAGGGTAAAGTAAAAATAAGCACGACACTGACCAGCGTTGCCAGTAACCAGGCAAGGGTGGTGGCGAACCCCCCAAGCACAAAATTTAAAATATTCAGAACAGTACGCATAAACCCTCGGTTAACTCTGGTTTTCTGTGAATTCGGCAATTGTAACGTTTTTTTGGGCTGGAGCACGTTTTCTCTGGCGGTTACACTGATAAGCAAACCTCTTCGTGTGGATCCGCTTGAGTCTTATGGAACTGAAAGCAACTTCTCTTGGAAAACGTCTGGCACAACACCCTTACGATCGGGCCGTTATTCTCAATGCCGGGATTAAAGTTTCCGGCGATCGTCACGAGTATCTTATTCCCTTCAATCAGTTACTGGCTATTCATTGCAAACGCGGCCTGGTATGGGGCGAGCTGGAGTTTGTACTCCCGGATGAGAAGGTGGTTCGTCTTCACGGTACAGAGTGGGCGGAAACCCAGCGCTTCCATCATCATTTGAATGCGCTCTGGCAACAGTGGAGCCAGGAAATGAGTGACGTTGCTGCGGGGGTTTTACAGCAGCAGTTGGATGCGATAGCGGCGCGTACTAGTGAAAGTAAGTGGCTGACGCGCGAACAAACATCAGGGCTGCAGCAGCAGATTCGCCGTGCCTTTGCCGCGTTACCGCTCCCGGTTAATCGGCTGGAGGAATTTGAAAATTGCCGGGAGGCGTTACGTCAATGCCAGGCATGGCTGAAAGACATTGAAGCCTGCCGCTTACAGCACAATCAGGCGTACACCGATGCAATGCTGGAAGAGTATGACGAGTTTTTCCAGCATGTTGAATCTTCGCCGTTGAACCCTGCTCAGGCGCGCGCGGTGGTGAACGGTGAGCAATCATTGTTGGTACTTGCAGGTGCTGGAAGCGGTAAAACATCTGTGTTGGTTGCCCGGGCGGGTTGGTTGCTTGCACGAGGAGAAGCCGCACCAGAACAGATCCTGTTGCTGGCGTTTGGACGCAAAGCAGCCCAGGAGATGGATGACCGCATCCGTGAGCGTCTGCATACGGATGAGGTCACCGCGCGGACGTTCCATGCACTGGCGTTGCACATTATTTCGCAAGGTAGCAAAAAAGTTCCAACGGTGAGCAAGCTGGAAAATGATGCTATCGCGCGCAACAAACTCTTTATAACAACCTGGCGTCAGCAGTGCAGTGAGAAAAAGGCTCAGGCTAAAGGCTGGCGACAATGGTTAGAAGAAGAAATGCAGTGGTCTGTACCCGAAGGTAACTTCTGGGATGACGAAAAATTACAGCGTCGTCTGGCTTCCCGGTTGGATCGCTGGGTTAGTTTGATGCGAATGCATGGCGGAGCACAGGCGGAGATGATTGCTAATGCTCCGGAGGAGATCCGTGATCTGTTCAGTAAACGCATAAAGCTAATGGCGCCGCTGCTCAAGGCCTGGAAGAGTGCCCTGAAGGATGAGAATGCCGTCGATTTCTCCGGGTTGATCCATCAGGCTATTGTCATTCTGGAGAAGGGGCGGTTTATCAGTCCGTGGAAACATATTCTGGTCGATGAATTTCAGGATATTTCCCCTCAGCGCGCCGCCCTGTTAGCCGCCTTGCGTAAGCAAAACTCGCAGACTACGCTGTTTGCCGTGGGAGATGACTGGCAGGCCATTTACCGGTTCAGCGGAGCACAGCTTTCTCTGACAACCGCATTTCAGCAAAATTTTGGTGAGGGCGATAGCTGTAATCTGGATACGACTTACCGTTTTAATAGCCGTATTGGCGAAGTCGCAAACCAGTTTATCCAGCAAAACCCACATCAGCTCACGAAACCGCTGAACAGTCTGATGACCGGTGATAAAAAAGCCGTCACGTTGCTCGACGAAAGCCAGTTAGATCTGTTGCTGGATAAGCTGTCGGGTTTTGTGAAAGCCGAAGAGAGAATTCTGGTGCTGGCGCGATACCATCATCTCAAACCTGCTAGCCTGGACAAAGCGGCCACCCGCTGGCCCAAGCTGCAGTTGGATTTTATGACTATTCATGCCAGCAAAGGGCAGCAGGCGGATTATGTCATTGTGATGGGGCTTCATGACGGGAATGACGGTTTCCCGGCTCCGGCTCGCGAGTCGATTATGGAAGAGGCGTTACTCCCGGCTGTTGAAGATTTTCCTGATGCAGAAGAGAGACGGTTGCTGTATGTGGCGCTAACGCGTGCGCGGCATCGGGTATGGCTACTGTTTAGCAAAGACGCGCCATCATGCTTTGTTGATGAGCTTAAGCAATTAGACGTTCCGGTGACCCGGAAACCCTGAAAAGCAGGCGGTAATTACCGCCTGCTTAGCGCTTATTTGAGACGTTCTGCCAGATAACGGGCGTAATCCGGGATCAAGATATCCGTTGCGTCGTTGAAGTTTGGCGACTGGATAATAAAATCAGCGGTTGACACGTTAGTGGCGACTGGAATGTTCCAGACCGTGGCCAGGCGTAGCAGGGCTTTGACATCAGGATCGTGGGGAACGGCGTTGAGCGGATCCCAGAAGAAAATCAGCACATCAATTTTCCCTTCTGAAATCAGCGCACCTACCTGCTGGTCACCCCCCATTGGGCCGCTCAGCATGGCGTTGACGTCCATTCCTGTCGCGCGTTGAATTAAGTTTCCTGTTGTTCCTGTAGCATACAGAACGTGTTTTTCCAGTAATGGCTGGTGGCGTCCAACCCAGCTCATCAACATCTTTTTGCAGTGATCGTGTGCGACCAACGCAATATGTTTCTGCGCTGGCAATGTGCGAGTCGTTAATTCCATAGTACAGCTCCCAAGTTAACCTTGTTACAGAGTACTGGAAGCACTTGACGCTGCAAGAGAAAGACAAAAAAAATGCGTATACGAACATAAATGTCACGATGGGGGTTGTTTCTCCGCCCATTGTAAGAAGTTACTTCGCGTTTGTGCGTCAGCCTGTTGAAACCAATATTTTAAGCGCTGCTCGGTCAGTGTTTGCGACTGAGGCGGCACGCGATCCAGTTCAGACACCCCGGAAAGCAGCGAACTGTCATCGGCCATCATTGTGGCAAATTGCGGTAAAGATGCATGCTTAGCCGCTTTGTTATAGCGCTCTGTTTCCATTTCATAATCTACGATTTTTGCGGTGGACGTGATTGACAGAATATCCAGCTTAACCGGTATAGGCATGGAATCCCCATCCAGCAGTTCTACGCGCGGGGCATCATCAAAATGCGTTGCATCCCGCTCGTTGCTCAGACGTGGGAGGTGGAAATTAACCTGACTGACGAGTTGGGTATCAAAGCTGATGACCAACGGAGGCGAAATATACAGACGTTCTTCGTGGCTGGACAGGCGAATGGTTTTTTCTACGCGAAACACGAGCTGGTGCCGACCATTTTCCAGCTCAATACTGTCGGCACCACGCAGTAATGAGCTGGAGACTTTTTTTCCGTCCAGTACCAGAAGGTCAATATCATTGGACAGACGTAAAGAAGTAGCAAAAACGGTTGCCGGCAAACATAGGGCAATCAAGGCTGTCACAATGCCGGCTTTCATAGGTTTCTCCTGTCCAGAAAATATCTGTATAAGATGTATCTAAATTTTTCGATAATCATGTTTACTAACATATAGACATATTTTTGAGTTTAGCTCTCATGCGCCAGTATGGGATGAATGGTTGCAAAGTCAGGTTTGTCGTACACTTTGCTAAACAGCCTGGAGGAAAACGATGAAAGAGACCGATATTGCTGGCATTTTGACAACAACCCGCACGATTGCACTGGTGGGGGCAAGCGATAAACCCGATCGTCCAAGCTATCGGGTGATGAAATATTTACTCGATCAGGGCTATCAAGTTATTCCTGTTTCACCGAAGGTTGCTGGAAAAACGCTGCTGGGGCAGCAGGGCTATGCGACGCTGGCAGATGTACCAGAGAAAGTGGATATGGTAGATGTCTTCCGTAATTCTGAAGCGGCGTGGGGTGTTGCTCAGGAGGCAATTGCCATCGGCGCGAAGACCCTATGGATGCAGCTCGGCGTGATTAACGAGCAGGCAGCCGTGCTGGCTCGCGATGCAGGGATGACGGTGGTGATGGATCGCTGCCCGGCGATTGAGATCCCGCGGTTGGGACTGGCGAAGTAAGACTGATCTGTAGCCGAACAAAACGCACAGGCCCGATTAGCGAATCGCCATCGGGTCTGTTTTAGCATCAATTGCGCAGGCGCGGGGCCTGGAGCTGTTTTCGAATTGTTCGCGCCAGTTCATCCATCGACGGTTGCTCCGGATGTTCTTCCTGTAGCTCACTACTCAGTTGTGCTTCGGCCAGATATGTATGCACTGGCAGACCATTATCGTCTTCCATCACCACGTGATACCAGGGAGCGGCGCGAAGTTCGTCGTTAACCGCCAACTCATCGGCTGACGGTTGATCAAGCGAATATTCCGGGTCGATATCCACGACCACTCCGAGGTAACCTAACAGGGAATGGCGGACCTGCTGGCCGATACCGAATTTGCTGGCAATCATAGTCACCTCCCGGGAAATAGATACCCTTTATGTAAGGGTAATATTCCACTTTTCAAGTTACATGATGCGACAGGCAAACCCTTTCAGATACAGCCCTTCCGGGTAGGTAGCGATCACCGGGTGATCGGCGGCCTGACGGAACTGCTCTATAAATTGTACATCACGACCAGCATCTATTGCGGCATCAGCGATGATTTTCTGAAATAAATCGGTGGTCATTAGCCCAGAGCAGGAGAAAGTCAGCAGCACACCGCCCGGATTGAGCAACTGAATAGCCAGCATATTGATGTCCTTATAGCCGCGGCAGGCGCCCATCAACTGGCTTTTGTTTTCGACAAATTTCGGCGGATCCATCACGATGACGTCGAATTTCTCACCACGATCGCGATAAGCACGCAGAAGTTTGAACACATCATCACGCACGAACTCAGCTTTGCTTAGATCCAGCTTGTTCAGTTCCACGTTCTGGCGGGCAATATCGAGCGCTTCTTGAGAGGTGTCAACGCTGACGACCTGACGGCATCCGCCCATTAATGCTGAGACCGCAAAGCCGCCGGTGTAAGAGAAACAGTTCAGCACACGCTGATTTTCCACATAACGACGCGTGGCCAGGCGGTTGTCGCGTTGATCGAGGTAATAGCCGGTTTTGTGACCATGCTGAATATCAACCAGCAGCTTCATTCCGTGCTCTTCAATTGGCAGCAGGGCTGGCGGAAGCTCACCCGTTACTGGTCCTTGAGTCAGCTCCATACCTTCTTTTTTACGTACGGCCACATCGCTACGGTCATAAATGGCGCAGTCCGGGAAAACAATTTGCAGAGCGCTAATCAGCGCGGCGCGTTGGTATTCAGCCCCCGCACTGAGCAACTGCAACACCAGGAAGTTGCCGAAGCGGTCAATGGTGATGCCCGGCAGGCCATCGGATTCTCCGGCGATCAGACGGTAACTGTCCAGGCCGTCTTTTTTCGCCAGCCAGTCACGCCATGTCTGCGCCTGCTGCAGACGACGGGTGAAGAAATCAATATCGATGGACTCAGACTTGTCGAATGTCCAGACGCGTGCACGGATCTGCGACGCGGGTGAGTACGCGCCGCGTGCTAACCATTTACCCTGATGGTCAACAATATCGATGGTTTCACCGAGGTTGGCTTTACCTTCCATACGGGCGACAGCACCGGAAAATACCCACGGATGGCGGCGAAGTAATGATTTTTCGCGCCCTTTGGCTAACACTAAACGTACACTCATAATTTACTATTCTGTCAATTCAAAGAAATGGGCGCCATTGTCCTGAGTTTTTTGCATATTTGCAACGCACGCTGTGATGATAAGGAGAACAGCAATGTCGAAAGTCTGCATAATCGCCTGGGTCTATGGCCGGGTTCAGGGGGTAGGATTTCGCTACACCACCCAGCATGAAGCACAACGGCTGGGGTTGACCGGCTACGCGAAGAATATGGATGACGGCAGCGTAGAGGTTGTCGCCTGCGGTGAAAGCAACCGGGTAGAACAACTGATGAAGTGGTTGAAAGCTGGGGGGCCGAGCAGCGCCAGGGTTGATCGGGTTCTCAGTGAACCACATCGTCCTGGCGACGAGCTAAAAGGATTTAGTATCCGCTATTAAATACATTTCACCGGTTTCGGCAGGCCGGCAATTTTAGTCGCCTGCTTGGCCGGACCTTTCGGGAACAGGCGGTAGAGATAACGGCTGTTCCCTTTCTCTTCGCCAAACTTGCTGGCCATCGCTTTTACCAGCATGCGGATAGCGGGGGAGGTATTAAACTCCAGATAAAACTCGCGGACAAAACGCACCACTTCCCAGTGTTCCGCGGAGAGCGTAATGCCTTCGTTTTCGGCGATTCTCTCCGCCAGCGCCTCGCTCCACAGCGTGGTATCTTTCAGATAGCCTTCGCTATCGGTACTGATTTCTTTACCTTCAAAGATCAACATAATTCGTCACTTCGTTAGTCAAACTGGCGGCAGTTTACCAAAAAAGAAAGCCCCGCATAAGCGGGGCTGGATAATGCGAGTGGACATCTTAATCGCGGCTGGCGAAGCCCAGAATACTCAGCAGGCTGACGAAGATGTTGTACAGCGAAACATACAGGCTAACGGTGGCACGAATATAGTTGGTTTCACCGCCGCGGATGATATTGCTGGTTTCAAACAGGATTGCGCCTGAAGAAATCAGAATGAACACCGCGCTGATTGCCAGATGTAATGCTGGCAGTTGCAGGAAGATATTTGCAACCATACCAATCAACACCACGACCACACCCGCCATCAGCATACCGCCGAGAAAGGACATATCTTTACGCGTGGTCAGCACATAGGCCGAGCAGCTGAAGAAGACCAGCGCCGTTCCGCCCAGCGCCATGGCGATAACATCACCCATGCCCGCAGACAGGTAGGTATTCAGAATTGGTCCCAGGATGTAGCCCAGGAAGCCAGTGAAAGCGAACGCTGACAAAATACCAACCGGCTTATCTGCCGTTTTGTAGGTCAGGAACATCAGACCATACATACCCACCAGCGTCAGGATAAGTCCCGGAGAAGGTAACATCAGTACGGTACTGGCGGTTGCAGTGATCGCTGAAAACGCCAGCGTCAGGCTGAGCAGGAAATAGGTATTGCGCAGCACCTTATGCGTGCTGAGTAGCGATGTACGCTCGCGCGAAGAACTAATAATACGATCCATGAGTCACTCTCTTATGACAGATGTAATTAATGATGGAGGATAATGAAATCAAGGGGAATGACACAGCGGTTTTACCCATCTTTACGCATTTTAACCCGCCAGACTTAAGCATATTATTTCAACAAAAGTTCCCGAATTAGATGTTAGCACTGTATGTGCAAAAATGTCAGATCGCTATCTACCAGGTAACTGAAAAATATTGCGTTATTCCTGAATCTCTCTGACAGTGACAGCGGTGTCTACATAAAACAGAGCAATAAGGTAAAGGGAATGATTCAACATAAATCGAAGATATTGACGTTTACGCTGTTGACTGTCTGTTTGATGTCTATAAACGGCGCGGCGAGGGCGGCAAATGTTCCCGCAGGAACACTACTGGCAGAAAAACAGGAACTGGTCAGAAACAACGGCAGTGAGCCGGCATCGCTGGATCCGCATAAAGTTGAAAGCAACGTTGAGTTTAATTTAATCAGCGATATGTTCGACGGTCTGGTGGCTGTTAAGCAGGATGGGTCTATCGAACCCCGTCTAGCCGCATCCTGGGAGAATAAAGGCAACACTGTCTGGACCTTCCATTTACGCCCGGGCATAACCTGGTCAGATGGATCTGCTATTACCGCACAGGATGTCGTCTGGAGCTGGCAGCGTCTCGTCTCGCCGCAAACGGCTTCACCTTATGCTTCGTATCTGGGCAACATGCACGTTGCGAACGCGGTTGATATTGCCCAAGGGAATAAAGATCCCACTACACTAGGGGTCAAAGCCCTGGATGATACCACGCTGGAAATTACCCTGACGCAACCGACGGCGGCATTTCTGGCGATGCTGGCGCATCCATCGCTGGTCCCGCTGGATAAAGTGTTGATAGGTCGTTTTGGTGATAAGTGGACCCGGCCAGAACATTTTGTCAGCAGCGGGGCGTACAAACTATCGCAATGGGTGGTCAATGAGCGCATCGTTGCCGAGCGTAATCCACATTACTGGGACGATCGGCATACGGTTATTAATAAAGTTACTTATTTGCCTATCAGCTCAGAGTCGGCTGACGTAAATCGCTATAAGGCCGGTGAAATCGACATTGTGTATAGCGTACCGGTCAATCAGTTCGCGCAACTGAAAAAAACGATGGGGGATGAACTGCATGTCTCGCCCCAGCTTTCAACGTATTACTATCAGTTCAATACAACCCGCGCGCCGTTTAATGATCCGCGCGTGCGGCGGGCGCTGAATATGGCGTTGGATAAAGACATCATTGCGCAAAAGGTAATGGGACAGGGGCAGCGAGCAGCGTGGGTTATCAGCCAGCCGGAAATAGGTGGGGTGAAACTGCATGCGCCGGAGTATGCGTCATGGCCGCTTGAAAAACGTATTGCTGAAGCCAAAAAACTGCTGGCTGAAGCCGGTTTTGGTCCTGAGCATCCGCTTAGCTTGAATCTGCTCTACAACACCTTCGAAACGCACCAGCGTATTGCGATTGCCGCATCGTCGATGTGGAAGAAAAACCTTGGCGTCGAGGCGAAGCTGCAAAACCAGGAATGGAAAACCATGCTGGACACCATGCACACCGGTAATTTTGACGTCGTGCGCTATGCGTGGATAGCCGACTATGATGATGCCTCAAGTTTCCTCAATATTTTCCGTACCGGTGATAGCGAGAATACCACCAAGTACAGCAATCCCGCCTTTGATGAAGCGATGCGTAATGCGGCGAAAGCAACTTCGCTGGAAGAACGAGGCAAATACTATCAGCAGGCTGAAGACCTTTTAGGTGAGGATGTGCCCGCGATTCCGGTTTACCACTACGTCCGCACGCATCTCGTGAAGCCGTGGGTGGGGGGATTTGCGCCAGATAACCGGGGAAATTACTACACCAAAGATATGTACATCAAAAAACATTAAGCGCTATAGCCGGCATTCGTGCTGAATAAATGGTCAATCTGTTGTTATTTCAGTCGATTAACAACATTTTGGCTGTTTTTCAGGCAAACGAACACATTGGTGCTTTACAGGTCCGTTCGGGATGTTTATAGTGCGCCTCATTGGAAGCGTGGCCGAGCGGTTGAAGGCACCGGTCTTGAAAACCGGCGACCCGAAAGGGTTCTAGAGTTCGAATCTCTACGCTTCCGCCAAACATAAACCCCAAGCTATAAAATAGCTTGGGGTTTTTTCATTTTGCTCGGTTTATATTTTGCCTTCCTTTACTCGTCTTACTCGCGCAAGGGCAACTGCGCACCTGACCGGTTGAATGCTGGTGAACTGAGTAATCCCCGGCCTCGCAAGACCTACATGAGCGAACGTCTCTTCATTCGTCGTGCTATCCATAGCAAGCCCAGCATAATAGCCAGATAGCCCATAACGTAATTTCCCTGTTGCTTTCGTTCAGAGAGCGCCGGGTCGGCAGCCCATGCCAGAAAGGCGGTAACATCCCTGGCGTATTGCTCCTCAGTTTCAGCTTTTTTCGACGCCGGGCTCCATTGGATCTCCCCACTCGTCAGCGGTTTTGGCATGTTAATCACACCGCCAGGAAAATAGCGATTAGCCTTCAGTTCGGGATCGGCAGGCAGATAGCCGGTTAGCAGCGCGTAAACGTAATCTGCCCCCTGGTCCGTGTAGGGCAGAAAAGCATCTAACAAAAATTGTGGGAATCCGCGATCGTATGAACGGGCACGGACGATATAGCTCAGGTCAACGGGTTCAGCGCCATTGTTAAGGTATCTTGCTTCCCGGTCGTTTAGATATGGTGATATAAAGCTGTCATTTAGCGTACCGTCGCGCTCACCTATCTGGCCGTCATCCTGAATCGCAGGAAACTGATAGCCGCTGGCGATACTTCTTGCTTCTTCAACCGTGAGTTCCAGACCACCGGGCCTGGTCAACGTCCGAAAGGTAAGGTGTTTCATGCCGTGACAAGCGCGACACTTCTCTTCATAAACCTGCAGACCACGTCTAAGCTGTTCCTTATCATATTGACCGGTAATGCCGCTGAAGCTCCATTCCTGGCGTTCAGGCGTGGCTTCCTGCGCATATGAGGAACCCAGCCCCAACAGAGAAAAGGACAGGACGCTGAATTTCAATAGTTGTTTCATCCTCAATCCTGTTTTTCCAAAAAACGACGACAAGGTAAGACGATTAAAAACCAGGCAAACCAAATCAGTGTCGAAAGCTGGGATGCGGCACGGATCCAGCCCTCTTCATTACGAAAGCCATCAAGAAGATCCGGACCAACCAGTGCTTTCGACCCTAACCAGCCTAAAAAGCAGGCATTTATGACCCATAGCCAGAATCCGCACTTAACCAGTTTGCTGTAATGGCGAAAACGAGCCCGGGAAGTATCAAGCCAGGGTAGAAAATAGAAAATCAGGATCGAACCGCACATCGCGGCTAGTCCTACGAATTCATTCGGGAAGCAGCGCAAGATGGAGAAGAAGGGAAGGAAATACCATTCTGGCGCAACAATCGCGGGTGTAATCGTTGGGTCCGCAGCAATAAAGTTGTCGGCGCTGCTCAGATAGTGCGGCGCGAAGAATAAAAACCAGGCGAAAACCATTAAAAAAAGGATGATTTTGATAGCATCGAGATCGGTAATTTTGTAATCGAACAACAGACTCCTGGACTCTTTCTCACTAAACTTCTTTTTCATCGCCTGGGCAAACGCCGACTGTACGGTACGTATATGGATAACCGTGGCGACAACAATCACAAAGGGAAGAATAAAGTGGATAACAAAAAAGCGACCAAGCATCGGCGTACCCGGCGTATGGCTGCCGACTAAATATGCGTAAAGCGTATCCCCTACCCACGGAATAGCCTGGGCAAAGCGGGTAATGACCGTTGCCGCCCAGTAGCTTTTTTGCCCCCAGATAAGGCTATAACCAAGAAACGCGGTCATCATCAGCAGGATATACAACGTGACGCTAACCATCCACATTGTCGTCCAGGGCTTGCGGTAAACGTTGTAGTACATACCACGAAAAATATGCAGATAGCAGGCAAAGAAAAAGAGCGATGCGCCAATAGCATGCATGTTGCGTAACAGCTCTCCATGGCGAACCGCGCGCATAATATGAATAATGGAGTCAAATGCCAGCTCAGCTGTCGGCACGTAAAACATCGCCAGCACGATACCCGTAAGGATCTGCACCCCGAGCATAATTAGCAGGATAGCGCCGATTGCAAACACCCAGAGTCCAGCAACTGAGCGAGGGAAGGGGATACGTCCGCGAAGCGAACAGACAAGTTCATTCCTCATTTCAGGCTTCCTTCGTGCCGATACGCACGACCTGCCCATCGGAATGAATAACGTAGTCTGGGATTGCCAGGTTGGCAGTTGCGGGCCCGCGCGTCACGCGCCCGGAGGTATCAAACTCTGAACCGTGGCACGGACAGATCCAACCCATCCCCCCCGGTCGGGCGTTGGGTACACACCCGGCATGTGGGCAATAACCTTGAACCACCAGCCATTGAGGATGGGCTGCAGAGACCCTGGCGCTGTCTGGCTGTGGGTCGATAAGCGTATCCAGGTCGGCACTTCTGGCAGTAATAATTTCATCCGGGGTGCGATGGTGTATAAGAATCAACCTTCCTTGCCATACACGTCTGACTGTTTGTCCGGCAGCAACACCTGCAAGAGAGACATCAATCGGTTCATTTTCCCCAAGCGTTTTTTCATCCGGGCCCAAGGCCGAAACCAGCGGCCAGACGGCAGCCGCGACGCCTGCGGCACCGACAAATTTAGTCAGTTTACACAGGCATTCCCTACGCTGTTCCTGGATTTCGCCATCTGGAAGTTTATTATCTGCCACCTCGTATACCTCCCTGAGTTTCGCGGATTAACGTTTATCGATACGCGCGTAAATTTCCTGAAAGCGCTTGTCAGCAATACCCGGCGCTTTGAACGCGCGGTAGCTTTCTGGTAACGAGGCATCTCCAACCTTAATCAGCATCACCATGCCCTGAGCGTAATGCGGTGTACATTTGATGCCGTAAAACCCGGCATTGTCATAAGTAACTTCGATCTCTTCATCTATTTTTCCCATAAATCCAGGATAGCCAGCCGGTGACAATTCAGCGATTGAAGCCGCGTTGTGGCTCTTATGTTTACGGATAAACTTCACCGTATCCCCTGGCTGGATCTCCAGATAATCTGGCTCATAGACCATTGGTCCCCCAGTCCCACGATTTTTCATCAACACTTCATGAGTTTGTGCGAAGGCAGAAGAGGCGAAGGCGAGTAAACACAAAATTTGCAGACTCTGTTTGAGGTATTTCATTGATTCTTCCTTAAAATTCATCAGGCCGTTGATAACGAATAAAACAATTTTCACCACCCGCATCCTTTTCAATGATGGCGTCGATTCCAAACCAGGAGTGGAGGTTTTCGCGGGTAAAAACGGCGCAAGGTTTCCCCTGCATCGCCATATGTCCGGACGTCATGACGATGACGCGATCGCAGAACATCGCGGCATGATTAAGATCGTGCAGAGCGGCAATCACCGTGAGCTTTTCACGTTTAACCAGACTCAACAGGCCAATCTGATGTTGAATGTCGAGGTGGTTGGTGGGTTCATCCATCAGCAACAACTGTGGTTGTTGCGCCAGCGCCCGGGCGATATGCAGGCGCTGTTTTTCTCCCCCTGAAAAGGTATGCCAGCAGCGATGCTGTAATTCACTGAGATCGACCTTTTCCAGCATAGTTTGCACAATATCGTCATCTTTGGCGGACCAGGGGGAGAGCATGCTAAGCCAGGGGGTTCGCCCCAGAGAAACGGCTTGTAAAGCGGTAAGACGCTCGCTGGTTTCAGCCTGTTGTTCGACCAGCGCCACCTGTTGCGCAAGATGACGCCGCGAATAATGCTGGAGCGCCTTTTGCTGCAGAGTGATATGCCCGGAAGTCGGCTTCAATAAACCGGCCAGCAGTGAAATCAGTGACGTTTTGCCCGAGCCGTTGGGACCTATGATGCCGACAAATTCACCAGGCGTTACGCTGAGTGAAATATCATCAACAATCGTCTTGCCTTTTACCTTCCATCGCAGATTACAGGCTTCAATAACGGCTTGTGCAGAGTTCACAAGGGGGGATACGAGATTCACCGTCATTTGTTCTGGTTTCCTCTAATCAGAATGATTGAAAACGCAGGGGCGCCAACCAGAGCGGTGATCACACCTATTGGTAGAACCTGACCGGGGAGTAACGTGCGGGAAATAACATCTGCGATAATGAGGAAAATCGCGCCGGTAAGCGCACTGACTGGCAGCAGTCGATGATGCTGGTTGCCGACCAGCAGACGAGCGGCATGCGGGATAACCAGACCGACAAAGCCGATCGCACCAACGATGGAGACCATAATTGCCGTCATGCCGGTGACGGCGGCAATCAGTACTGCACGGGTACGTTTTACTGGAATGCCCAACGATGCTGCAGACTCAGCGCCAAAGGAGAAGGCGTCGAGATGGCGGGCATAACAAAAGCACAGCGCAATACCGACCAGAGCGGTAGGAATGGCTAAGACAACATCGGGCCAGCGTACACCGCTCAAATTACCTAATAACCAGAACATAATTCCGCGCGCTTGCTCGGCATTTGCTGAGCGGGTGATGATTAGCGACGTAATTGCATTGAAAAGCTGCGAGCTGGCGATGCCGGCAAGAATGATTTGGGTTGTCACACCGCCGCCTTGTCTACCGCCAGCAGCCATTGCCAATAGTGCAACGAACATAAATGCCGTTAGCGCGCCAATGAAAGCCCCCAATGACATGCTGATAATGCCGGCCCCAAGCCCGGTGAGAGCAATCAGCACCGCTCCGGTGGATGCTCCGGCAGAAATCCCCAGTAGATAAGGTTCGGCGAGTGCATTGCGTAGCAACGACTGTAACACTACGCCGGAAACAGCCAGGCAGGCACCGCAACTGGCAGAGACCAGCGCTCGGGTCAGGCGATAGTTCCAGACGATCCCAGCATCCAGCGCATCGACAGGATAGTGGGTATCAAAAAGATGATTTGCCAGCGTACTGAGCACATGCCGCCAGGGGATCAGCGTTTCGCCGATGGAAATCCCCGCCAGCAGCACGCAGCACATCAGCGCACTGACCCAGACGGCATGCCCACCGACTCTCACCGCAAGCAGACCAACGGCACGACGCATCCTGCGTGGATCACTCATGATTATCTGCGTTCCTGAGTAACAGAGATGCGCTATACCGTGCGAGGATATAGCGCAAAACGTAGATTAATGAGCAGCCTGCGGATGCGCTAAGCCATATTCAACAAGGGCATCAGCCAGTTTTTCCAGCCCATCAATAGTTCTGATCCCAGCATTCATTGTCTGTACGTCAATGACCGGCAGATGGTTTTCCTTAACGGCAGGAACCAGCCTGGTGACAGGATCGGACTTGAGGTATTCCATCTTGACCTTCCAGTCATCTGCCGGGAAGCGGCGACGGCTCATCTCGCCGAGCACAATGACAGAAGGATTAGCTTTAGCGATAGTTTCCCAGCCCACTGTTGGCCATTCTTCGGCAGAATCAATCACATTCTTCACACCCAGTGTTTGGGCTATCCATGCTGCTGGGCCAAACTTCCCGGCAACGTAAGGATCGAGCTGTAAATCGGCGCTTGAAAACCAGAACACGGCAGAAACATTCTTATCAATACCGGTAATTTTATTTTTCGCTGCGGCTTCACGTGCTTTAAGGCTGGCAATCAGCGCTTCGCCTTTATCCTGAACATCGAAGATTTTTGCCAGATCGGCGACTTCCTGATACACCATGGTGATATCAAACATCCCTTTACGGACACCATCACCACCATCTTCGTTATCTTTCGCACAGTCAGCTGGCGCGGTGTAAACAGGAACTTTCAGTTCACTAAACTGTTCATAAGAGGCAACTGTGCCAGCTGGGCCGATTTGCCACTCAAACTGGCTGGCGATCAGATCTGGTTTTTTAGCCAAAATCCCTTCAAAGCTCGGAATATTTTGCGCAATAACGGCAACTTTTTCATTTTCTGTTTTATAGGCGTCCAGTACCGGGCCAAACCACAATGAAGTACCGACGACGCGATCGGCAAGGCCTAATGAATAGAGGATCTCGGTACTGTTCTGACCCACCGTTGCCACGCGCGTTGGTGCCTGATTAAAGGTAATATCGCGGCCACAGTTTTTAATCGTCAGAGGATATTCAGTTTTTGCCGCGTCAGAAAAACCGGAAGCGAGCAGCAGAGCAGTGGTACCAAAAATTGCCAGAAGCGTTTTTTTAGAGGAGTAAAAGGTAGAATTAGCGTGCATTGTCATCGTCCCGTTGATGCCAGAATCTTAAGGTCTGGTCATGGCTCATTTCATTCCATATATCGGGAGGAGACATGAAGATAGATGACATTGAATCGTGAAATTTAAGAATAAAGATATGCGAAAAATGCAAGTAATACTGACTTAGCCAAAATCTTATTCATAAATACACTACTGCTGGTGTCAAATAATTCATCCCATGGACCATCCCGTCCACTCAATGGTATACATCATTGACAGCAGGTCTCCTGACTCACGGTAATCAGAATATCAGCCTTCCCATAAAGATAAACTTTACAGTGACCTGTGGCTTATTAGCCACACAAGGATATTCTGCATCCGCCTACAGTTGCGGGGGCAGTTATGGAATTGAATTAAATAATTCTCACCATATTCCTATTCATACACAAAATGTAATGAAATGCTGTCGAAAGTGACTCTAACGGCAATTGTTAACAAGGTCAACCACGGAATGTAAGAGGTATAAAGATAATGTCGTTCTGAAAATAATCAGTAAAAACAATAGGATGTAGATGCATTGCTCTGTGTGTTGCTATAAATGAAAATAACAACAGAAAGCTAAATGAGAATTGATTGATGTTGATCAAATTACGAGCATGATTCAATCTCTGCGTATAAAACATATTGATCACCATCAAAAATGCTGCGGATTGGTGTTTGAGTCCTTTTTTTACGAACTCTCCATATGTACCAATTGCCATTCATCCTGCATATCCATAATCACCTTAAAATTATTACGCAACCAGAAGTGATATCCTCCTGGTAAAAAATGGTGGGTGTGAAGATACAACGTTTTATATTGATGTTGCTGGCAGAATACATCTGCTAAAGCAAACAATTGGCTGCCAATCCCCTGTCTACGATAGCGCTCATCCACGTAGCAACGACAAATTTCTGCCGTTTCACGCAAGTTGTAGCGCCCACGCAGTTCAGTAATACGATCATTATATTGACATACCGCCAGTGTGGCGATTAATTCTTGGTTTTCATTCCATGCGCAAAGCAATAAATTTCTTTCCTGTAACAGATACTGTTGTTCGAGATCAAAGAGATCTTCTTCGGCAGAAGGCATGGATCTGCCGGCATTGAAGAATAAATTAAGATGCTCAATAAGGAACGACTGAACAGCAGGAATATCGGCGTGAGTCATCTCACTAAATCTAAATGGGATCATGGCATGCATAACTCAATCTTAGAATGGAAAACGATAATAACAATAAGCCTCCTTTAAAAACAATATTGAGCGGCAAGAGACAGAAATGCAATTATCTATGGTGCTATTCTGCATACGGATTATAAATGGGAATCGTAAGCCCCTGCTGCTGGCGACGGTAGTAGCCACGCCGCTGGTGGGGGGGATCTGGGGGGGACCACAATCGGATGGTGAGGCGCTTTCTTGTGCCTGGTTCCCGTCGCGGTCCTCGCCTTTATCTGGCAGTGCACGTTTGCCATGAGCAACGTACTGCTTCTTTGCGCTGGGGTGCTGACGTTATTCACCGCAAGCCAGAAGACCAACACGCTGTGTTCCGTTTTACCACTTACCTGCACCACTAACTCTCAAAAATGAGAGGCCGATCCTCTGAGCAGGACTTTTGTCCTCAATCACCTCACAAACGTCTGGTTACAATCCCTGCATATCTTCAATACCCATAATTCAGGAATTGTTATGACTGCACATATTAATGCCAAGCCAGGGGATTTCGCGCCAACCGTTATTATGCCGGGCGATCCGCTCCGTGCTAAATTTATTGCCGAAAATTATTTAATGGATTACCGCGAAGTCACCAATGTACGTAATATGCTGGGTTATACCGGTTTATATTTTGGGCAACCTGTTTCGGTGATGGGACATGGAATGGGCATCCCTTCAATGACGCTTTATGCCCATGAACTGGTACATGATTTTGGTGTGCAAAGAATTATTCGCGTCGGCAGTTTAGGAGCAACACAACATCATGTCAAAATGCGCGATATTATCCTGGCCGTCGCCGCCGGAACGGATTCAGTCACAAATTTAAAACGTAGCGCGGGCTATGCGATGGCAACATCTGCCTATTTCCCATTATTACAGCAGGCGTGGACGCTGGCACAGAAGGCGGGTATCGATATTAAAGTCGGCAATGTTTTCAGCGGCGATCTTTATTACGATCCTGACGAAAATTTAATACCGGCACTGGAAAAATTCGGTGTACTGGGTGTAGATATGGAAGTAGCAGGCTTATACGCTTTAGCGCATCAGTTTAATATTGAAGCGCTGGCTATTTTAACTGTCTCCGATCATTGCCTGACAGGTGAAGAAACAACGGCAGAAGAACGACAATTGACCTTTAACAACATGATTGAGCTGGCGCTAAATACTGCTGTTACCGCTTAGTTCCGGCTTTTAATTGAACCAATCAGAGATGGCATTATATGAAGAATAAAATAGCACTTACGCTGATTAGTTTTCTGGCAAATTTTATTATGGCAGGGTTTGCCAGTCAGTTCGGTATGCTAATCGAACCGATTGCAGTACGCTACGGTGCCGATGTGAATACCGTTGCTTCGATATTTTCGTTGCTCAATGGTGGAGCATTAGCCGGCACCATCGCCGCCTTTTTCCTGATTGAGAAAATCGGTGTGAAGCGTATGACGCTCATTATCTATTCGATAGTGTTCCTTTGCGCTCTGGTAATGCACTTAAGCCCTGGCTTATGGCCGGTGATGGTCGCCATGACCCTGGTGGGTTTTTGCGGTGGGATCGGTCTGTGTGTGGCAGGAACGATTGTGGTATCGGTCTGGCAGGATCGTATTCAAAGTACGATGCTGGTGGTGCAGGACGCCACTTTCAACGTCGCGGGTGTAGTTTTCCCGCTGATCACCACCTTCGCCCTGACGCACAATATGTCGTGGAGTTACAGCTATCTGAGCGTGGGTATGGTGGCCTTACTCACGCTGGGCGTTGTGGCGCTCACCCGCTTTACTGCCTGCGAGACGTCGCCCACGGCAGATCGGACAGACAAGGTAAAATCGGAGTGGAATCCAGGGATTATCAGCGGAGGCATTGGCCTGTTCTTAGGTATGCTGGCGCTGTACACCTTCCTGACCTGGGCACCATTATTTGTGAAGAACAAATTTGGCATTCCCTTTGAAGAAGCAGGAAATATTATTACGCAATACTGGGGCGCTGCGCTGGTCGGGGCATTAGTATCAACCGTCATTGTTTCTCGGGTGAAGATACATTATTTCCTGCTAAGTATTATTTTGCTGGCAAGCATTATTACCGCAATTATCGTCACGAAGGATAATATCTCCGGGCTTGATTATCTGGCCTACAGTTACGGCTTTGTCTGTGCTGCGCTGTATAACTCATTTATTGCCTATGGTGTTTCTTTCGTGAAGCGTGCGAGCAGTCAGAACGTTTCTTATATTTTAATTAGCGGCAGTGCCGGGGCCATGTTTAGTCCGGCGATCAGCGCGCTCATGGAAAAAACAATGGGATTACAGAAAATTATGTACGCAATACCGGTGTTGTATTTAATTATCTTTGTTATGTTAATGGCGACATTAAAACTCAAACGTAATTAAAAGCACTAATAATACTTACCTCTTTAATTAAATAGCCAGTCGCCACACCATTTATATGGTGAGGCGATACTCAACCTTACTCAAAGGAATTGAAAATGCTGAAAAAGAATAAATTAATGATTAAAAAAACAATCTTGGGTGCAGTAGTGGCAATGAGCTGTATGCAAGCATTCGCGGCTGACTATACTGATGGCAACATCCGTAAAAATGATTTTAACTGGATGCAGATGAACTTAATGCAAAGTGTGGACGCGAAAGTGCCATATGGTATTCGCAATGACACCTATCTGGAACTGGAGTTTGGTGCACGCTCTGGCATTATCGATCTGTACGGTTATGTGGATTTCTTTGATATTTTGGATCGCGAGCAGGACGATCGTCACGGTGGTGATAACTTCTTTGCCAAGATATCTCCACGTTTTTCCCTGGACGCCATTTTTAATAAAGATTTATCCGTTGGGCCGTTTAACGAATTCTATATTGCAACGGTAAATAACATTGGCGACCGGGAATTATTTGAACATTACGTTGGTCTGGGTACAGATGTGAAGGTCCCGTGGTTTGGTCTGGTGGGAATGAACATCTATGCGCATTATGTTCGTGAAAACTACGGTGCGGATAACGAAGGAAAGTGGGATGGTTACATGTTCTCGACTAACTGGTCGACGCCATTCTATACCTTTGCCAACGGCAGTTATCTGAACTATCAGGGGTACTTTGACTACCAGTTCGCCGCGAATAAGATTGCTAATCAACCGTTATACAGCAATAACGCGATTGAATGGTATAACGGTATCTACTGGCATTCAGAGCATTATGCAGTCGGTTATGGCCTGAAGTATTTCCGTAACATGGCATTGATGGAAAACCACGGCGGAGCAGGGCGAACCACCGGGCTCGGTCACTATTTCAATCTCACCTATAAGTTCTGATTGCGCCGAAATGACACACCAATGCTCTGTTTACGAGAGTTGGTGTGTCAGTCAATGATGTCATTGCCGAGAAATTTACGCAGCCCATCCAGATCCTTAATTTCCAGTCCTTGCTTCGTTCGCGTTACCAGCCCGGCATCCGTCAGCGCTTTAACCGCCCGCCGATAGACCCGGTCGGTTGTGCCGAATCGCTCAGCTTCCTGGTATTTTTTATGGAAACCATCCATCGGCTGCTTGTTCTGATGCTGGCGATACAGGTCATACGCCACGTTATGTACGATAGGGTAGAGCATCCGGTGCAGGAAGATTTCCAGCATATCCTGATAATCAATCGCCATTGCACTGGCAAAAAATATCGCCAGTCTGGGATGCTGATTCAGCGCTTCTTCCAGACGGTCACAGCTGCACACCGCTACGGTCAGTGGTTCTTCCGCGACGATATCAAGCTGGCAGCGATACCCGGTAAAAAACTCCATTTCACCAAACAGCTGCTCGTCGCATTCCATGGCGCCCAACTGGAATCGGCGACCATTCTCCGCGCTGTAACGCAGCGAAATTCTTCCGGATTGCACCATGATCAGTCGATCGACAACCTGTCCCTGGCGGTATAGATACTCATCTTCCTGGAGAATCTGCGTTTCAGAGAGCAGTTCCTGAAATATCTTCTCAATCAAGGCATCATCCTGCTGCCAGATGTTGTGAAAACGACCTTTCGTGAGGGGTTTAAGCTGCATGACTCAACGTCTTCTTGTTTAAGATAATTCTTATCTGAGACTGTATGCCATCTGCTGGGCAATGTCATTAAGAGCGCGGGGCGGATAATAAAAGGACCAGCACCATGCTGGTCCTGACACACTAAGGATGGCTGATAAAGCGAGATAGGCGCTGGCGCAGCAGGCGGTTTTCCTGGCGTAACTGAGCGTTCTCCTCCAGCAACGTCAGCGCAACGGCAATCCCTGGCCAGTCAAGTTCCAGCTCCTGACGAAGGCGCACCGCGCGACGCATTACTGTCAGCGCATGATCGTCAAACGTCTCGTCTTCATGGGGTTCTATCACCCCTAAGCCGACAATCTCATGCAGCTCTTCTTCTGACACACCGGTGTACAGACAAAATTCGGTAATGGTAAAAGTGACGGTAACGTTAGCCATTATGCTTTCCCCCACTCTTTGCGCGGATCAAAGGTCTTTTGTGCATCCGCCAGTTGTTGCCACAGGGCGGCACTGGCGTCGTCAGGTTTCGGTGGCATGACTATTTTGATCACCGCATACAAATCGCCGGTATGTTTTTTACTTACCAGACCCTTGCCTTTAATGCGTAGCCGCTGACCGGCCTGGCTGCCTGCAGGAATGGTCAGCAGGATGCTCTCTTTCAGCGTCGGAACGGTTACTTTCGCACCCAGCGCAGCTTCCCACGGCGCGAGGGGAACGACAACTTCCAGATCCTGATTAACGATATCGAACAGCGGATGCGGCGCAATATGAATCACCAGCCACAAATCACCGTTCGGCCCACCGTTTTCGCCGGGGGTGCCCTGGCCTTTCAGACGGATGCGCTGGCCGTTACCGACGCCAGCCGGAATTTTCACATTCAGCGTTTTAGGAATTTCTCGTTCTACCATGCCAAACGCATTGTAGACTGGCAGGTTGTAACTGATAGTGCGGCTATGCTCAGTAAGCGTTTCTTCGAGGAATACGGCAACTTCGATTTCGATGTCGTGCCCGCGGCTGGCAGGGCGCTGGCGCGACTGGTGCGCACGCTGACCAAAAATGGAGGAGAAGATATCGTCGAAATCTTCGGCGCTGTAGCTTTGATTCTCTCCTTGCTGGAATTGACGGCTGAACTGTGGGTCGTTGCGGTGCTGCCACAGCTGGTCGTACTCGGCGCGTCGCTGCTCATCACTCAATACTTCCCAGGCTTCTGCAACCTCTTTAAACCGGGCCTCCGCGTCAGTCTCTTTGCTGACATCAGGATGATATTTACGGGCGAGTCGACGATAGGCGGTCTTGATTGTCTTGAGATCGTCTGTCGGTTTCACGCCCATAATGGCGTAATAATCCTTTAATTCCATAGCGTTCTCTCGTGTAAATCAACACTTGCAGAAGGTGAACCCTGACAACAGGTATCACCGCTAAGTTTAGGGTAATCCTGATAACGGCGAATGCCAACCGGGAAGGGAGGATATTGCGATAAACGATGCAGGCATTGCACCACCAACAGCGCAGTTGAGGTTACGGCATCTGTTGTGTGGTGCGAAAAATGAGATTAGCTAAACATCAGGATTTGCTTATCAGGAAGCGGACCGTATCAGCATAGTTTTGCACGAATGCATTAAGGTCATCAGACTTCAGTCCTTTTGGATTGATCATATATTTTCCGTTGATAAAAATGGCGGGCACACCGGTTAAATCAACTGCCTTCGCCATTTCTTGCTGCTTAGCGGTCAGTGATTTCACGGCAAAGCTATTCCATGCCGCATCATAATCACTGGCGCTGACGCCCGCGCTGATAAATACGTTACGAATATCGTCCGCTGTTTTAACGGTTTGTTTTTTCTGAACGGCATCAAAAAGCAACGGCTTAACTTTATCTTGTACATTTAACAGCATGGCGACGGACCAGGCGTGGGTCATGTCTTGCCCCAGCGGTCCTAAAAAGTCGACGTGGTATTCGGTGAGTTTGACATCTGCAGGCAATACTTTTTTCACGTTATCAGTGATTTCAAAAACTTCATCGTACTGATAACAGGAAGGGCAGTAGAATGAGAAAAACTTCAGCGCCGGCGGTGCGGAAGCGACAGGTTTTTCCAGGGTGATATACTCTTTGCCGTCGGTAAATGATGCTGCCTGAGCGCTAACTGTAAAAAGTAACCCAATCAGGGGTAATAAATATTTTTTCATTTCCATATACTCTAAATAACATTTAATAAACAAATCATTCTGCTAATGAATACGTTATTCATTGCGCCTGGATATACTAATGGAATCTTCTGAAAATACGCTGACCCTTACTTTCATTTACGCATCAGTACGTAGCGGGCATTATTTGTGTGCTGTCATTGAATTATCTACATGCATTCTTCGTAAATAGTGAATGATAACTTGCGTGATATTTTCAGGGGTGTTTTAGCAATGTTATAGTGTAATAAAAGAAGACGTAATATGATTAATTATCATTTCGTTTTTAAAGCGTGAATAGCAAGGTATTGCGCTAAGTTCTGCAAATACCCCCGTAGATTTTCTTTTTCTTGTCGTGCGTGAATGAATAGGGTAAGTGTCAGAGATGAGCAACCCAAATGGATATCGCTATGATTGACCACCTGGATCACCTGGTACTAACCACCAATCATGAAGAGGCTTGCGTTCGTTTCTATGTCGAGCTTTTAGGCATGAGGCTGGAAACCTTCGCGCAAGGTCGGAAAGCCTTCGTCTTTGGCAATCAGAAAATCAATCTCCACATTCGGGGAAAAGAGTTTGAACCCAAAGCCTACGCGCCAACGCCGGGGGCGCTGGATTTGTGTTTTATCACCACGCGTACGCTGGAAGAGGTGATGGAGACGTTTCAAACCCACGGAGTCGAGATTATTGAAGGGCCCGTTGCACGTACCGGTGCGACAGGACCTATTCGCTCGGTGTATGTCAGGGATCCCGATCTCAATCTGATTGAAATCGCGGTATATCCAGCAGATAGCAGGACATAACTTTACAGCGTAAAGGTTGCCAAAACCTGGCGAGTGGTTAAGATAACTCGCATCAATGAGTGAGGGTATAATGGCGAAACGTCAACGGATGGGATGGTGGTTCCTCTGTCTGGCATGTGTTGTGGTGATGGTTTGCACCGCACAACGCATGGCGGGCCTGCACGCGTTGCAGATGGATACCGCCGTTACAAGCGTTGCCGCCAGCGCGCAAGTGCAGACCGACGAGGCCTCACCCGTTACCCCTTGTGAACTGAGCGCGAAGTCATTACTGGCTGCGCCACCCGTACTGTTTGAAGGTGCTATTCTGGTGCTGTGCCTGCTGTTGTCGTTGCTGGCGCCAGTGCGGGCGTTTCGCCTACCTTTTTTCCCACCGCGAGCCATCTCGCCGCCCACTCTCCGGGTGCATCTCCGATTTTGCGTCTTCCGTGAATGACAGAACAGCCGTTGCTGACTGTTAGATAATTATTCACGGAGAAAAACTATGATGACTGTTTTCAGACAGGCGTTGCTCTGTCTGTTATTGCTATGGCTGCCCGTATCCTGGGCGGCTGAACCCGGCTGGCTGCGTTCACCCGATAACGATCACGCCAGCGTGCGGTTACGCGCTGATACGTCCGCAGGCGGAGAAACCCGTCTGCTGCTGGATGTCAAACTGGAGGACGGCTGGAAAACCTACTGGCGTTCCCCGGGCGAGGGAGGCGTTGCGCCTGCTATCGCCTGGAAAGGGGAAATGCCTGCGGTCGACTGGTTCTGGCCAACCCCTGCTCGTTTTGAGGTCGCCAATATCACTACCCAAGGGTATCACGATAAGGTGACGTTCCCGATGGTGGTGCGCGGTAGAGCGCCCGCCACGCTCAGTGGCGTTTTGACGCTATCCACCTGTAGCAACGTTTGCCTGTTGACGGATTTTCCTTTTTCCGTGACGCCCACAGCCCAGGACCCGACTTTTGCACATGACTATGCTCAGGCGATGGGACAGATCCCACTTGCCAGCGGCCTGACCGATACTCTGAGCGCTGGCGCACGGGCGGGAGAGTTAGTCGTCGAGGCTCACCGTGCGGGAGGCTGGACTGAACCAGGGCTATATCTGGATGCCGTTGATGATACGGATTTTGGCATGCCGCAAATCCATGTTGAGGGGGAGACGTTACGCGCCACGGTACCTGTACATGACGGTTGGGGAGAAGGCGCGCCGGATTTACGTGGTAAGTCAGTCACGCTGGTGCTGGCAGATAACGGTGTTGCCCAGGAGAGTCGTCTTGCGATTGGTGAAGCCCCGGTTGTTGAGAACGCCTCACTCCCACTGTGGCAAGTGGTGCTAATGGCGCTGCTGGGCGGTTTGATCCTCAATCTGATGCCTTGTGTGTTACCGGTTCTCGGCATGAAGCTGGGCTCTATTTTGCTGGTCGAGGAAAAAAGTCGTCGCCAGATCCGTCGTCAGTTCCTCGCATCGGTAGCCGGAATACTGGTCTCGTTTATGGCACTGGCGCTATTGATGACGGTGCTGCGTTTAACCAATCAGGCCCTTGGCTGGGGGATCCAGTTTCAGAATCCATGGTTCATTGGCGTCATGGTACTGGTGATGCTGACGTTCAGCGCCAGCCTGTTCGGGTGGTTTGAATTCCGCCTGCCTTCTGCAATGACCACCACGCTGGCGACTCACGGCGGCAACGGACTGTCGGGACATTTCTGGCAAGGTGCATTTGCGACACTGCTTGCCACGCCGTGCAGTGCCCCGTTTCTGGGAACGGCGGTGGCGGTAGCATTGACCGCTTCGCTGCCGACGTTGTGGGGATTGTTTATCGCACTTGGGCTGGGGATGAGCTTACCGTGGCTGCTGGTGGCCCTGCGTCCCGGTCTGGCGCTGCGTTTGCCGCGACCAGGGCGGTGGATGAATATTTTGCGGCGTCTGCTTGGCGTGATGATGCTGGGTTCGGCTATCTGGCTTGCGACGTTGCTGCTCCCACACTTAGGGTTTAGCGGACAAAGTAGCGCTAAAGAAAGCGTGAACTGGCAACCGCTAAGCGAGCAGGCGATTGAGGATGCGCTGGCGCAACATAAGCGCGTGTTCATTGACGTCACAGCCGACTGGTGCATCACCTGTAAGGTAAACAAATACAACGTCTTGCATCAAGAAGACGTACAGGCCGCATTGCAACAGCCGGATGTGGTGGCGCTGCGCGGCGACTGGACACTCCCTTCTGAAGCTATTACCGAATTTCTAAAAAAACGCGGCCAGGTTGCTGTGCCGTATAACCAAATTTATGGCCCCGGTCTGCCGGATGGCCAGGCGTTACCCACGTTGTTAACCCGCGATGCGGTACTGCAAACGTTGAATGATGCCAAAGGAGTAACTCCATGAAAATGATGATTGTTCTGTTGTTAACCTTGTTTTCTGCCGTCAGTATCGCGAAAGAGCCTGCGCCGTTTACCCCGGAACAGGAAAAGCAAATTGAAGCATTAATTCAGGAAGCCTTGTTTAACGATCCCAACAGCCCGCGGCTTGGCGCGAAGCAGGCGAAACTGACCCTGATAAACTTCACTGATTACAACTGCCCATACTGCAAGCAGTTGGATCCAATGCTGGAAAAAATTGTGCAGAAATATCCTGACGTGGCGGTGGTGATTAAACCGCTGCCGTTTAAAGGTGAAAGTTCGGAACTGGCGGCGCGGACCGTGTTGACCACCTGGCATGAGCATCCGCAACAGTCCCTGGCATTACATGAAAAATTGATGCAGAAGAAGGGCTATCATACCGACGTCAGTATCAAGCAGGCGCAGGAAAAAGCGGGGGCCATTCCGGTGACGCTGGATGCCCAAAGTGCTGAAACGCTGAGTACTAACCTGCAACTGGCGAGACTGGTGGGTGTGCAGGGAACTCCCGCAACGATTATTGGTGATGAACTTATTCCCGGTGCGGTGTCGTGGGAAACCCTTGAGGAAGTGGTAAAAGAAAAACTGGTGGCGGCCAATGCTCAGTAAACTGCGCCGCTGGCTGCGCGAAGGGCTGATCTTACTGGCATTGTTGGCGGGGGCGATGCTGCTGATGGATGCCTGGCGCGCGCCGCAGCTCCCTGCCTCCTTTGACAGCACGCCTTTACAAACGCTGGATGGTGAAACCGTCACGCTGGCGGCGCTCAGCAAAGACGAGCCGGTGTTGCTTTATTTCTGGGCGAGCTGGTGCGGCGTATGCCGCTTCACGACGCCGGAAGTCGCCAGGCTGCGTTCGGAAGGGGAAAATGTGATGACCATTGCGTTACGTTCCGGAAATGAAGCTGAGGTATCTCGCTGGCTGTCGCGAAAAGGCGTGGACTTTCCAGTCATCAATGATGCGAACGGGGCCATTTCCCGCAGTTGGGCGATCAGCGTCACGCCCACGCTGGTGGTGATGTCACAAGGTCGGGTGGTATCAACCACCAGCGGCTGGACCAGCTACTGGGGCATGAAACTTCGGTTGTGGTGGGCGAAAACGTTCTGATAAATGTGCCGGGGAAACCCGGCATTTTTTATGACGACACCCTCGCCAGGAAGGCATATTTCGTTGCCTGACGAAGCAAACACAGTGATTAACGTCCAGAATCAGTCATCTTCTCTTTTCCAGGAAAGTGCAACATGACGAGTTCTTTAGCGTTTGAACACGCTCTGGTGGTGATGATTACAGCTACATTTGTCCTCGCGGGGATGGTGAAAGGCGTTACGGGTATGGGGTTACCCACCGTGGCAATGGGGATCCTCGGATCGCTTATTTCGCCAGTTGCCGCGGCGGCCATGCTGCTATTGCCTTCGCTGATAAGCAATTTGTTCCAGTTTGGCGGTGGTGGAAATACACGCCAATTACTCAAACGACTGTGGCCAATGCTGCTGACAGTGGTAATGGCGACTCTGCTTGCCAGCACCTGGATTACCGGGGGTGACACCACCCGTACCCAGTTTGCGCTCGGCGTGGCGCTGGTGGCCTACGCTATCTGGACGCTGGCGGGAAAGAAAATCGCGGTGGCCCCGCAGCGTGAAAAAACATACTCCCTCGTTATTGGATTTGTGACCGGCTTATTGACCGGCGGAACCGGGGTGTTTGTGATGCCCGCAGTGCCCTGGATCCAGTCCCTCGGCTTTGAGAAAGATGAACTGGTGCAGGCTCTCGGGATCTCTTTTACCTTTTCAACCCTGGCATTGGCGCTGGGTCTGTGGTGGCACAACGCGCTGCCCATACAATCGCTAAGCTTGTCGGCTTTGGCCATTGTTCCTGCACTGATTGGCCAATGGATCGGTACCCGTGTGCGAAAGGTTATTTCTCCGCTCGTGTTTAAACGCTGTTTTCTGTTTTGTCTGATTGGGTTGGGTACAGAGATGATGCTGCGTGCTGTGTGACCGGTGCGGTGACTTTGCGCGACTTTCATGGCATCGTTAATTCAGAGATTCAGGGCCAATGAGGTCGTTATGGCATCCGTGATGTTACATGAAGAAGAGGGCGATCTGGAGTCGAAAATGGCACTCACTGCGGCAGTGATGGCCGATAAATCGCGCTCGCGTATGTTGTGCGCCCTAATGGATGGCTGCGCCTGGACTGCAACTGAGCTCAGCGCGGTGGCGGATATATCCGCATCGACCGCCAGCGCGCATCTGGCGCGTCTGTGCGAACAACGTTTTGTTGTGGCGTTGGCGCAGGGCAGACATCGTTATTTTCGCCTTGCAGGTTCCGATATCGCTGAACTGCTGGAACGCCTGATGGGCGTTGCGTGGGCGACATCAACGCCCCGCAGAATCACTACACCGTCAGGTTTGCGCCATGCCCGCACCTGCTACGACCATCTCGCCGGAGAGGTGGCGGTGAGGCTGTTCGATACGCTGGTTTCCCGTCAGTGGTTAACGCCGGATGGTGAAACCCTGACTCCTCTTGGCCTGGAAAAGCTGGCACAGATGGGGATTGTCCTGGCGGCGGTCCCATCCCGGCGGAAGTTAACCTGCGGTTGTTTGGACTGGAGCGAACGACGTTATCATCCTGGTGGTGTGCTTGGCGCAACGCTGCTGCGCTGGTTCAGTGAACAGCGATGGATAAAAACCGAACAGGGCAGCCGCCATATCATCTTCACACCTCTTGGCATTCGTAAACTCGAAACCGAATTTGGTGTTAAAACGACACGCTAGATGGTCTGTTTTGCGAAAGCGTTCCCGGAAATATGTCATATTTCTGTCACACTCTGTTGTGATTGATAACAACAAGAGGTCGTAGGGATGAATAAATCGTTAATCGCCGCAGCCGTGGCAGGGGCTGTATTATTGTCAACCGCCGCGCAGGCGCAGACCGCGCCGGAAGGGTATCAGCTTCAACAAGTATTGATGATGAGTCGGCATAACTTACGTGCACCTTTAGCCAATAATGGCAGCGTTCTTGAACAGTCCACCCCCAAACAATGGCCAGAATGGGATGTCCCCGGCGGACAACTCACTACCAAAGGCGGTGTGCTGGAAATCTATATGGGCCACTACATGCGAGAGTGGCTGGCAGAGCAGGGGATGGTGAAATCGGGCGAATGCCCGGCACCGAACACGGTCTATACCTATGCTAACAGCCTGCAGCGTACGGTCGCCACGGCGCAGTTCTTTGTCACCGGTGCTTTCCCTGGTTGCGATGTTCCGGTCCATCATCAGGAAAAAATGGGCACCATGGATCCTACCTTTAATCCGGTGATCACCGATGATTCCGCCGTCTTCAGCCAGCAGGCCGTTCAGGCCATGGAGAAAGAGCGTAGTAAAATGCAGCTCAACGATAGCTATCAGTTGCTTGAGCAAATGACCGACTACAAAGACTCTCCGTCCTGCAAAGAAAAACAGCAGTGTTCCCTGACCGATGCCAAAGATACGTTTAGTGCGAAATACCAGCAGGAGCCAGGCGTTTCGGGGCCGCTGAAGGTGGGGAATTCGCTGGTTGATGCCTTCACGCTGCAATATTACGAAGGCTTCCCAATGGACAAAGTTGCCTGGGGCGAGATTAAATCCGATCAGCAGTGGAAGGTTCTGTCGAAGCTGAAAAACGGCTATCAGGATAGCCTGTTCACCTCCCCGGAAGTGGCGCAGAACGTCGCCAAACCACTGGTGAAATATATTGATAATGCGCTGGTTACTGAACGCGCGAAAGCACCGAAAATAACCGTGCTGGTGGGGCATGATTCAAATATCGCTTCGCTGCTCACCGCGCTGGATTTTAAACCGTACCAACTTCACGATCAGAACGAGCGTACGCCGATTGGCGGGAAGATTGTCTTCCAGCGCTGGCATGACAGCAATGCAAATCGTGATCTGATGAAAATCGAGTATGTGTATCAGAGCTCGCAGCAGTTGCGTAATGCAGACGTTCTGACGCTGAAATCTCCGGCGCAGCGCGTAACGCTGGAGCTGAAAGGATGTCCGATAGATGCGGATGGTTTTTGCCCGATAGATAAGTTCGATAGCGTGCTGAATGAGGCGGCTAAGTAAAAGAAAACTCCCCCGTGTTCGCGGGGGAGTCAGCGCGCTAGACGTTTTTGCGTTCGATAGTCTGTTCACCCCAAAAGAGCGAATCTTTGTCTGTTTTTTCAAAGGCTTTGATGAGTACCTCATCGCTACCTTCTTCCCAAATTTTTTCCGCCAGTTTCTCGTCATAATGCGCGACTTCAAAAATGGCTTCGGCTATTTCCGGCGATGTATTGCGCAGACTTGCCCATTCGCCGACGCGATGGGCTTTCGCTTCTTGAGTTGGCATTCGAATCCTCCTGTTGAAGATTAGCCGTTGAGTTTTACTGCCAGACCTGCGACATATTCACCCTGATAGCGGGCGATAGATAATTCTTCCTGACTTGGCTGGCGGGAGCCGTCGCCTCCGGCAATGGTGGTTGCACCGTAAGGGGTACCGCCGCGAACTTGTGAGACATCAAACAGCTCTTGCGCCGCGTAACCGATAGGTACAATCACCATCCCATGGTGGGCAAGCGTAGTCCAGGTTGATGTAATGGTTTGTTCCTGACCGCCGCCGGTTCCCGTTGAGCTGAATACGCTGGCGAGTTTGCCGTACAGGCCGCCAGAGGCCCACAGCCCGCCAGTCTGGTCGAGGAAGGTACGCATCTGACCGGACATATTACCAAAGCGCGTGGGGGTACCAAAAATGATGGCGTCGTAATCAGCCAGTTCTTGCGGGGTTGCGACTGGTGCGTTTTGTGTTTTGCCGCCAGCCTTAAGGAAAATCTCGGGCTGCATGGTCTCTGGTACACGCTTAATAATCACTTCTGCGCCATCTACCTTATTTGCGCCTTCTGCGACTGCGTGGGCCATAGTTTCAATGTGTCCGTACATGGAATAATAAAGCACCAGAACTTTTGCCATTTTACACTACTCCTCGAGTTAACCGTGTCCGTAGCGATTCGCTACCTACCTTTAAAGATATGACGTACTGTCAGGAGTGCAAATTTCACAATCACTTCTTTGATTTATAACAATTTTTATAACAACCTGCTTTGTAGCAAAATGATACATATTTAACCGGGTAGAATTCGGTAGTCATAAGAAAGACTTATTGATTTCTTATGGTGATTATTTCTTTGTCACTCCTGATCCTGTTGCAGGATATTACAGTTAGCGTCTGCCCTGGCCACGCTTCACTATGCTTATTCCCACGCAGTTATTTTCAGGGCCTCGCCCGTAACGCTGCGTGAGGTATCACTCCTCAGTACCTATGCAATATGATGTCTAATCAATGACGGAGGTCAGTAATGGCAAACCATCGGGGCGGTTCCGGCAACTTTGCGGAAGACCGCGAAAGAGCATCAGAAGCAGGTCGAAAAGGTGGCCAGCACAGCGGGGGCAACTTCAAGAATGACCCGCAACGCGCTTCAGAGGCAGGCAAAAAAGGGGGCAAAAATAGCCACGGCAACAACAAATCGTAATTGTCGGGCTATCTGTCAGATATGTCGTGACGGCTGAGTGTCAGAGACAGACGTTACGTAGCCACCGCCGCCGGGTCTTTCCGGCGGTTTTTTTTGTCTGCAAGGTTGAACTGTAACAAAACGCAACGCAGACTAATGACATTCAGTTAATCGGGTGTCTCATGCCATTACTTTCTCGTTATTCCTTCTCTGTTAAACCTCAGGAAGCGATCCTCATTGTGATCACCATGTTCTGGGGTGGCACGTTTTTGGCGGTGCAATATGCCGTTACCCTGAGCGGCCCTTTTTTCTTTGTCGGTGTGCGTTTTGCCACTGCCGCGCTGGCGGTCGCGCTTTTATCGTTACACACACTGCATAAGCTGACGTGGCTGGAAGTCAAAGCTGGGGTTGCAATCGGTATCGCAATTGCGCTGGGCTATAGTCTGCAAACCTGGGGGCTACAGTTTATTCCCAGCAGTAAATCGGCGTTTATTACCGCGATGTACGTACCGTTGGTGCCGCTTTTACAATGGCTGTGCCTGGGGCGCATGCCTGGCCTGATGCCGTGCGTCGGCATTGTGCTGGCCTTTATCGGATTGATTTTTCTTGCCGGACCGGGAGGCAATTTACTGGCCCTGGGCGAAGGCGAGTGGATCACGCTTGCCGGTGCGGTGGCGATTGCGGCAGAAATTATCCTGATTAGCGCGTGGGCGGGAAAAGTGGATGTACGTCGGGTAACGGTAGTGCAACTGGCAACCGCTTCGATAGTGGCGTTTATGGCGATGGGACCGGCCGGAGAGACCGTACCACCAATGTCTACCGGATTGCTGGTGGTGGCGCTGGGGCTGGGGATTTTTAGCGCGATTATTCAGGTCACCATGAACTGGGCGCAGCGCAGCGTTTCGCCGACGCGCGCAACGGTTATTTATACCGGTGAGCCGGTGTGGGCGGGGATCTTTGGCCGTCTGGCGGGTGAACGTTTACCGCTACTTGCATTGCTTGGTGCGGCATTCATTATTGTTGGCGTACTGGTCAGCGAGCTGAAGTTCAAAAAGAAAAAAGCGCTTGGACAAGAGGCGCCGCCGGAATCGCTTTAATTTAACCATTCACCGCGTGATTTGGTATGCTGACGCCCTCACAAGAAGGAGAGGGCGCATGGTCCAACGCGCAGAGAAAAAAACAGGTAAGCGCTCGCAGGCCGTCAGTGCAAAACGCCAGGCCATCTTAACCGCGGCATTAAATATCTTCTCCCAATATGGGATCCACGGCACTCGCCTGGAGCAGGTGGCAGAGCAGGCGGGCGTGTCAAAAACCAATTTACTTTATTACTACCCGTCAAAAGAGGTGCTTTATATCGCCGTTTTACGGCAGATCCTCGACATCTGGCTAGCTCCATTGAAAGCTTTTCGCGAAGACTTTGCACCGCTGGTGGCCATTAAAGAATACATTCGCCTTAAGCTGGAAGTGTCGCGCGATTACCCTCAGGCCTCACGGCTGTTTTGTATGGAGATGCTGGCCGGAGCGCCTTTATTGATGGCAGAACTGGAGGGGGATCTCAAAACGCTAATTGATGAGAAATCCGCGCTGATTGCCGGTTGGATCAAAAGCGGAAAACTGGCTCCGGTCGATCCGCATCATCTGATTTTTATGATTTGGGCTTCAACTCAGCACTACGCCGATTTTGCCCCACAGGTAGAGGCGGTGACGGGCGCAACGCTGCGTGATGAAGCCTTTTTTAACCAAACGGTGGAGAGCGTACAGCGGATGATTATTGAAGGGATCCGCGTGCGTTAACTGGCCGGCGGTAACGGGCAGCTTAAATCGCCTTCTTCACACTGCAAGAGCGAGGCGAGAAACGCTTCGCGCTCGTTGGTCTTATCCGTCAGGCACTGGCTGGAAATCATCGCCTGAACGCTACCGCCTTCGGTACCGGAACTGATTAATGCACAATCTGCATCGCGCAAAGTTATCCATGATATTTGCGCTTTTTTCAGTAAATCGCGCTGGGTTGGGGCGGCGCGCTTTAGCGCATTCTGGTACGTTTCATTAAGTTTGGCGTCGGCCGCCTTATACTGCTCTGCCGCACAGGTGTTCATCTCAATCTGCGTGTTCGCGTTGGCGCAGTCATCCGCCAGCGCCTGGCCGCTCAGCAGCAGCACTGCACATGTCAGTACGATTCGTTTCATGCTTCCCTCTGGCTTAATAAAAAAAGGCCCCGTTACCGGAGCCTTAATTAACCACAACCTTAGCCGATTGTCATCAGGCTGGCGTTCCCCCCAGCTGCGGCGGTATTGACGCTCAGGGAGCGCTCAATATACAACCTTTCCAGCAGGATATTGCTTTCGCCGCGGGCAAAGCCCTGGACCGACACAATCGCCCCTTCGCGGGCCGCCACTGCTTCACACAGTGCGCGAAGCTGATCGGAATCGCCGTGGAAAATAACCGCATCAAACGGCTGCGTGGCGATGTTGTCCGCTTTGGCAAACTGAATGCGCCCGGAAACCGCGGCTGGCAGGCGTTTTGCCAGGTCGCGATGGAACGTATCATCTGGCCACAGGATTAAGCTACCAACGGAAGTTACAGCGGCAACTTGTACCAGTGCGTCCTGTTCGTCATCGGCGATACACAGCACGCGTTCGCGCGGCAACAGCGTCCAGGTATTGCGCTCGCCGGTGGGTCCTGGCAGCAGGCGTTGCGTTCCGGCCTGCGCCAGTTCACCAAACTGTTGGCAGAGCGCACGCAGTGCTGGACGATCGGTTGCCCATTCGCTAAGCGCTTCCAGCGGCTGAACGAGCGCCGTTTTAAGCTGTGCATCGACCGGGTATTCGGCATCCTGACGGGCAAGCGTAATGCCTAACGCATTTTCCGGACGGTTTGCCAGCAGGCGGTACAGATACAGCGGTCCACCCGCTTTTGGCCCGGTTCCTGACAAGCCTTCGCCACCGAATGGCTGCACTCCGACGACGGCGCCGACCATATTGCGGTTAACGTACAGGTTCCCCACATGTGCCGAACCCGTGACCTGGGCGATGGTTTCATCGATACGGGTGTGCACGCCCAGCGTCAGGCCGTAGCCGGAGGCATTAATTTGCTCAATCAGGCTGCCCAGATTGTTGCGGGTGTAACGCACCACGTGCAGTACCGGACCGAACACCTCTTTTTGCAATTCGTCGAAGCTTTCCAGCTCGATAAGCGTCGGCGCGATAAAGGTACCGGTTTGCCATTCACGCGCATCGTCGCTGTTTTCGCGCACGGCCTGGAACACCGGACGCCCTTTAGCGCGCATGGCCTGAATATGGCGCTCAATATTGGCTTTGGCTTCTTCATCGATAACCGGTCCAATATCGGTGGTCAGACGGCCCGGGTTACCCATGCGACATTCCGCCATCGCGCCACGCAGCATTTTCAGCGTATGGTCGGCGACATCGTCCTGCAGACACAGGACGCGAAGCGCTGAGCAGCGCTGTCCGGCGCTGTCAAAGGCAGAAGCCAGAACGTCGACCACCACCTGTTCCGTTAACGCAGAAGAGTCGACGATCATGGCGTTCATCCCGCCGGTTTCGGCGATAAGCGGGATTGGGCGCCCCTGAGCATCGAGGCGGGTCGCGATATTGCGTTGCAACAGCGTGGCGACTTCCGTTGAGCCGGTAAACATGACGCCGCGTACGCGCTCATCGGAAGTGAGCTGTGCCCCGACCGTTTCGCCTTGACCAGGCAACAGTTGCACCACGCCTGGCGGCACACCTGCTTCGAGTAAAATGGCAATACCCTGGGCGGCAATCAGCGGAGTTTGTTCCGCGGGTTTTGCCAACACGCTGTTGCCCGCCGCCAGCGCAGCGGCAATCTGCCCGGTGAAAATGGCCAGCGGGAAGTTCCACGGGCTGATACAGACCACCGGCCCTAACGGACGATGGGTTTCATTATCGAAGTCATCGCGGACCTGACCGGCATAATAGTGCAGGAAGTCAACCGCTTCGCGTACTTCCGCAATGGCGTTGCTGAAGGTTTTGCCTGCTTCGCGCACCAGAATGCCAATTAACTGCTGCATCTGGCCTTCCATCAGAACGGCGGCGCGATGCAAAATAACGGCGCGCTCTTGTGGCGGTGTGGCGAACCAGATCGGCGCGTTATTTACCGCGTTCTGCAATGCCTGTTCCACTTCGCTGTGGGTTGCTTCACGCACGTAACCGACAATGTCTTTCGGTTCGGCCGGGTTGACGACTGGGGTCATTTCACCGTCAGCAACCGGATGTTCGAGCATCGGTTTTGCGTGCCATTTTTGCAGTGCGCTGTTGAGTAGGGCAGAGGACAGCGAGGCCAGACGATGTTCGTTTGCTAAATCCAGACCGCCTGAGTTTTCACGGCCTTTACCGTACAGATCACGCGGCAGGGCAATCTTCGGATGTGGCAGACCAGCCTGGCCTTCCTGCTGCGCCAGTTTTTCAACGGCTTCGACCGGATCGGCTACCAGTTCATCCAGCGGCAGGGTAGTGTCTGCAATGCGATTGACGAATGAAGTGTTGGCGCCGTTTTCCAGCAGACGACGCACCAGATATGCCAGCAGCGTTTCATGCGTGCCTACCGGTGCATAAATGCGGCATGGACGGTTCAGTTTGCCATCGGCAACTTTACCGGTGACCTGCTCATACAGCGGTTCGCCCATACCGTGCAGGCACTGGAACTCGTACTGACCAGGATAGTAGTTTTGACCGGCCAACTGATAAATCGCCGCCAGCGTATGGGCGTTGTGGGTGGCGAACTGCGGGTAGATCAGATTCGGTACCGCAAGCAGTTTTTTCGCACAGGCCAGATAGGAAACGTCGGTGTAGACCTTACGGGTATAGACCGGATAACCTTCCAGACCGTCCATTTGCGCACGTTTGATTTCGCTATCCCAGTAGGCGCCCTTAACCAGACGGATCATCAGGCGACGGCGGCTGCGCGTGGCGAGATCAATCAGGTAGTCGATAACATACGGGCAGCGCTTCTGGTAGGCCTGAATAACAAAGCCGATACCGTTCCAGCCCGCCAGTTCAGGTTCAAAGCACAGTTTCTCCAGCAGATCGAGGGAGATCTCCAGTCGGTCGGCCTCTTCAGCATCGATATTGATACCGATGTCGTACTGGCGGGCCAGCAGAGTAAGCGACTTCAGACGCGGATAGAGTTCATCCATCACGCGGTCATACTGCGCGCGGCTATAACGCGGATGCAGCGCTGACAGCTTGATAGAAATGCCTGGCCCTTCATAGATGCCGCGACCATTTGAGGCTTTACCAATGGCGTGGATTGCCTGTTGGTACGAAACCATGTAAGCCTGGGCATCTGCTGCGGTCAGAGCCGCTTCGCCCAGCATGTCGTAAGAGTAGCGGAAGCCTTTTTCTTCCAGTTTACGCGCGTTAGCCAGCGCTTCAGCGATAGTCTCTCCGGTGACAAACTGCTCGCCCATCAGGCGCATTGCCATGTCGACACCTTTACGTACCAGTGGTTCACCGCTCTTGCCGATAATACGGTTGAGTGAGCGTGAAAGGCTGGCCTCATTATGCGTAGAAACCAGACGACCGGTAAACAACAGCCCCCAGGTCGCCGCGTTGACGAACAGGGACGGGCTGCGTCCAATGTGCGACTGCCAGTTGCCGTTGCTGATTTTGTCGCGGATTAACGCATCGCGGGTTGCCTTATCGGGAATACGCAGCAGGGCTTCCGCCAGACACATCAGCGCGACGCCTTCCTGTGAAGAAAGGGAGAATTCCTGCAATAAACCTTGTACCATCCCGGCGCGGCCGCTGGCGGTCTTTTGGTTACGCAGTTTGTCAGCCAGATCGTACGCCAGCTTGTGTGCTTGCTCCGCGATGGGTTGCGGCAGACGAGCCTGCTCCATCAGCATCGGCACGGCATCGGTTTCGGCTCGGCGGTACGCGGCGGTGATTGCTGCACGGGAAACAGACTGCGGCAGGATCTGTTCGGCAAATTCCAGGAAAGGCTGGTGCGCTTCATTCTGCGGCGTGGTTGACTCCTCACCCTCATTCGCGGCACCCGCCAGCAGGGCCGGCAGTTCAGGAAGCGCGTCGTCATTTTCCAGTCTTTCGAGATAATTAAAGATGGCTTGCTTGATCAGCCAATGTGGCGTGCGATCGATTCGTGATGCTGCTGTTTTAATACGCTCGCGAGTGGCGTCATCCAGTTTAACCCCCATCGTGGTGGTTCCCATGCCGTTTACTCCTGTTGTACTGAAATACGGGGCTGATAGTTACCGAGAAATATCCACTATGTTGCAACTTTGTGCAACCGTGTTAAATGTGACTTGGTTTGCAAGCTTGGAAATGAATGAAATGTTAATAAATATGAGTCTTATGATGTGGGCTGTAAAAATTACAGAATCTTTTTCTCTGCGGTAGTTAACACTTTTAAAAGGTGCAACCGAAAAAAATGTGAGAGAGTGCAACCTACAGAAAAATGCTATCTACTCTGGATCAAATTTGATGTAAATGGTGTGTTAAATCGATTGTGAATAACCATCGCTTCCGGCAGGATACGGTCGCCCTGGTCAACATAGATATCTTTGCCACGTTCCGGCAGGGTAATAAAACGGCAAGCCACGGCATTGCTGATACATAATTTTGGAGATTTTTGATGGCTATTAGCACACCGATGTTAGTGACATTCTGTGTCTATATTTTCGGCATGATATTGATAGGGTTTATTGCATGGCGTTCAACCAAAAACTTTGACGATTACATTCTGGGTGGACGCAGTCTGGGTCCATTCGTGACCGCGTTATCTGCCGGGGCATCTGACATGAGCGGCTGGTTGCTGATGGGGTTGCCCGGCGCGATTTTCCTGTCGGGGATTTCAGAAAGCTGGATCGCCATCGGCCTTATTTTGGGCGCATGGATCAACTGGAAGCTGGTGGCCGGACGTTTACGTGTACATACCGAATACAATAACAATGCGCTGACGTTACCGGATTACTTTACCGGTCGCTTTGAAGATAAAAGCCGAATTTTGCGTATTATCTCTGCGCTGGTTATTTTGCTGTTTTTCACCATCTATTGTGCTTCAGGGATTGTGGCAGGGGCGCGTCTGTTTGAAAGCACCTTTGGCATGAGCTATGAAACAGCGCTGTGGGCAGGGGCGGCCGCGACGATCATTTATACCTTTATTGGTGGTTTCCTGGCGGTTAGCTGGACCGATACCGTCCAGGCCAGCCTGATGATCTTTGCTCTGATCCTGACGCCGGTGATGGTCATTATTGGCGTGGGTGGATTTGAAGATTCGCTGGAAGTGATTAAACAAAAGAGCATTGAGAACGTGGACATGTTCAAAGGGCTGAATTTTGTTGCCATCATTTCTTTGATGGGCTGGGGTCTGGGCTACTTTGGCCAGCCGCATATTCTGGCGCGCTTTATGGCAGCAGATTCCCACCATAGCATCGTTCATGCTCGCCGTATCAGTATGACCTGGATGATCCTGTGCCTGGCAGGTGCCGTGGCCGTGGGCTTCTTTGGTATTGCTTACTTTAACAACAACCCACAGCTTGCCGGTGCTGTTAACCAGAACGCCGAGCGCGTGTTTATTGAACTGGCGCAAATCCTGTTCAACCCGTGGATTGCTGGTATTCTGCTGTCTGCGATCCTCGCTGCGGTTATGTCGACCTTGAGCTGCCAGCTGCTGGTGTGCTCCAGCGCAATCACCGAAGATTTGTACAAAGCGTTCCTGCGTAAAAATGCCAGCCAGAAAGAGCTGGTATGGATTGGCCGCATCATGGTGCTGGTCGTGGCGCTGGTGTCTATCGCGCTGGCGGCGAACCCGGAGAACCGCGTGCTGGGTCTGGTAAGCTACGCCTGGGCGGGCTTCGGCGCGGCGTTTGGTCCGGTGGTTCTGTTCTCGGTAATGTGGTCGCGTATGACCCGCAACGGCGCGCTGGCAGGGATGATCATCGGTGCGGTGACGGTAATCGTCTGGAAGCAGTTTGCCTGGTTGGGTCTGTATGAAATCATCCCGGGCTTTGTTTTCGGCAGCATCGGTATTGTGGTCTTCAGCCTGTTGGGTAAAGCGCCTTCAACTGCTATGCAGCAACGTTTTGCCGAGGCTGATGCGCATTATCACTCAGCTCCGCCATCGCGTTTACAGGCAGAATAATCTGCCTCTGTCTTCAAGCCCGCCGCGTGCGGGCTTTTTTATTGCTTCCGTTGTAAACCTGCTATAACCATTACCTGCCTAACCTTTTACATTCAGTCATCATTCTCAAAACATTCTGCTTGAGTTTTTCTTTCCTGTAATGATAATCACTATCACTGTAATTTACTTTTCTTTTCATCAATTGACTGAGAATAACGTTTAAGGGTTCTTCGCATGTTTGTTCCATTTCTAATTATGTTGCGCGAAGGGTTAGAGGCCGCGCTGATTGTCAGCCTGATTGCCAGCTACCTGAAACGGACTCAGCGTGGTCGATGGATTGGTGTGATGTGGATTGGTGTTCTGCTGGCGGCGGCGTTATGCCTGGCGTTAGGGATTTTCATCAACGAAACCACCGGTGAATTTCCGCAAAAAGAACAGGAGCTGTTTGAAGGCATCGTGGCGGTCATTGCCGTGGTGATCCTCACCTGGATGGTGTTCTGGATGCGTAAAGTTTCGCGCAACGTCAAAGTCCAGCTTGAACAGGCTGTCGATAACGCGTTGCAGCGTGGCAACCATCACGGCTGGGCGCTGGTTATGATGGTCTTTTTTGCTGTTGCCCGTGAAGGGCTGGAGTCGGTGTTCTTCCTGCTGGCAGCATTCCAGCAGGATGTAGGTATCTGGCCGCCGTTAGGCGCGATGCTGGGACTGGCTACCGCGGTGGTACTGGGTTACCTGATTTACCTCGGCGGCATTCGCCTCAATCTCGGGGCATTTTTCAAATGGACCAGCCTGTTCATTTTGCTGGTGGCTGCCGGTCTTGCTGCAGGGGCAATCCGTGCTTTCCACGAAGCTGGGTTGTGGAATCATTTTCAGGATGTGGCGTTTGACCTGAGCAGCGTGCTGTCGACGCATTCGCTGTTTGGCACATTGATGGAAGGCATTTTCGGCTATCAGGAAGCGCCAAGCGTTAGTGAAGTCGCTGTCTGGTTTATCTACCTGATTCCGGCGTTGATTATGTTTGCGTTACCGCCGCGTTCAGGCACTACGGCATCGCGTACCGCACCTTGATAAAAACGCGATGCAGAATACTTTTTAGTTACAACATACTTATTTATAGGGATAGGTTATGACGTTTAATTTTCGCCGTAGTGCGCTGCAGCTAGGTATCGCCGCGCTGTTTGCCTCCGCTTTTAATGCACAAGCTGCCGATATTCCGCAGGTGAAAGTCACGGTTAACGACAAACAATGTGAACCGATGACTATCACGGTTAATGCAGGGAAAACGCAGTTCATCATCCAGAACCATAGCCAGAAAGCGCTGGAGTGGGAGATCCTCAAAGGCGTTATGGTGGTTGAAGAACGCGAAAACATTGCACCGGGCTTTAGCCAGAAAATGACCGCTAACCTCCAGCCTGGCGAATATGATATGACCTGCGGCCTGTTGACTAACCCGAAAGGCAAACTGATCGTAAAAGGTAGCGCAACGGCGGATGCCGCGCAAAGCGATGCTCTGCTGAGTCTGAGCGGCGCGATTACCGAATACAAAGCCTATGTGACAGCCGAAACCGCGCAGTTGGTTGCGGGCACCAAAGCCTTTACCGATGCGATTAAAGCTGGCGATCTGGAAAAAGCGAAATCGCTGTATGCGCCAACCCGTCAGCATTATGAGCGTATTGAACCGATTGCTGAACTGTTCTCCGATCTCGATGGCAGCATCGATGCACGTGAAGATGATTATGAGCAAAAAGCCGCCGATCCTAAATTCACCGGCTTCCACCGCCTGGAGAAAGCGCTGTTTGGCGACAATACCACCAAAGGTATGGATAAGTACGCCGACCAATTAAACAGCGATGTTCTTGACCTGCAAACGCGTATTAGCGAGCTGGCTTTCCCACCGTCTAAAGTTGTTGGCGGGGCAGCAGGACTGATTGAAGAAGTTGCTGCCAGCAAAATCAGTGGGGAAGAAGATCGCTATAGCCATACCGATCTGTGGGATTTCCAGGCCAACGTCGATGGTGCGCAGAAAATTGTCGATCTCCTGCGTCCTCAGTTGCAAAAATCCAATGCTGAACTGCTTGCGAAGGTGGATGCGAACTTCAAAAAGGTCGATACCATTCTGAGCAAGTACCGTACCAAAGACGGCTTTGAAACCTATGACAAACTGACTGATGCCGATCGTAATGCACTGAAAGGGCCAATCACGACGCTGGCGGAAGATTTGTCGCAATTACGCGGTGTTCTGGGTCTGGACTAAGCACTATGCAGCAAGATAATGAAAACGGCGTGAGCGAACCGTCACGCCGACGTTTACTGAAAGGGATGGGCGCCCTGGGTGGGGCGCTGGCGCTGGCGGGTGGGTGTCCGGTTGCCCACGCGCAAAAATCACAAAGCGCGCCGGGCACGTTGTCTCCGGATGCACGTAGTGAAGCGCAGCCGTTTTATGGTCAGCATCAGGCGGGGATCCTGACGCCGCAGCAGGCATCAATGATGCTGGTGGCATTCGATGTTCTCGCCAGCGATAAGGCCGATCTTGAGCGGTTATTCCGGTTGCTGACCAGCCGGTTTGCGTTTCTGACCACCGGTGGACCGGCGCCGGATACGCCGAATCCGCGTCTCCCCCCTATGGATTCAGGTATCCTCGGCGCATACATTGCGCCAGACAACCTGACGATGACGTTGTCAGTCGGCTCCTCGCTGTTTGATGAACGCTATGGCCTGAAATCGCAGATGCCGAAAAAGCTGCAAAAAATGACCCGTTTCCCGAATGATTCGCTGGATGCGGCGCTGTGCCATGGCGATGTGCTGCTGCAGATTTGTGCCAACACCCAGGACACCGTCATCCACGCGTTGCGCGATATCATTAAACATACACCCGATCTCCTTAGCGTGCGCTGGAAACGTGAAGGTTTTATTTCCGACCACGCCGCACGTAGTAAAGGCAAAGAGACCCCGGTCAATTTGCTTGGCTTTAAAGACGGCACCGCGAATCCGGACGCTACGGATGCGAAGTTGATGCAAGACGTGGTGTGGGTTACGGACGGGCAGGGCGAGCCTGACTGGGCACAAGGCGGTAGCTATCAGGCCGTCAGGCTCATTCAGTTTCGCGTTGAGTTCTGGGATCGTACGCCGCTGAAAGAGCAGCAAACGATTTTTGGTCGCGATAAACACACCGGCGCGCCGCTGGGTATGCAGCATGAGCATGATGTGCCTGACTATGCCAGCGATCCTGAAGGCGAGGTGATTGCGCTCGACAGCCATATCCGTCTCGCAAATCCGCGTACGAAAGAGACCGACTCCAGCCTGATGATGCGTCGTGGCTACAGTTATTCGCTCGGTGTGACTAATTCCGGTCAACTGGATATGGGGCTGTTGTTTGTCTGCTATCAACACGATCTGGAAAAAGGTTTTTTGACAGTGCAGAAACGTCTGAACGGTGAAGCGCTGGAAGAATATGTCAAACCGATTGGTGGGGGATATTTCTTTGCTTTGCCGGGTGTTAAAACTGCAGACAATTATCTGGGACAGTCTCTGCTTGAAGCCTGATGATTATGCCCCGCAGTACAGCGGGGTTTTTCCTGACATCTTGATGAAGGAACAAACTATTTTTTATGATCGGTATGCGACTGAAATAATTCTGTCATCTCTCTGCAAGAGACTGTCTCTGGTGATAAGATAGAATTTAAGTTAACAGTAAGTAAAAATATTGTTGCATTAGCGAAAGGTTATGATGTACTTATAAGTAATAGCGGTAGTTCCCGGCGGTGATTGTCATTCACTATGGAGATCGCGAATGGAAAAGTCCTGTATTGGACACGTTTTTCACAGTAACAGCAGTACCTTACGCGGACGTTTCTCTTCCGGTAGCCTCCTCGTCACCGCTAAATCTCTCTCTTATTCACTTCTTATCTTCGCAACTGACGCCCTGTACGGTGCGCGTAGCTGTGCGTGGCGTCTTATCCGAAAGCAAGCAATGGCTTACAAGGAAGCCAACCCTCAGATGTTCGTGCGCATAATCGTGCCGCCAACGGCGCGTGTGATGTATACCTACAACTCAAGGTGCTATCCATGGGAAGACAAAAAGCAGTGATCAAAGCTCGTCGTGAAGCAAAACGTGTGCTGAGGCGGGATTCGCGTAGCCATAAGCAACGTGAAGATGAATCGGTCACCTCGCTTGTGCAGATGGGCGGCGTAGAAGCGATTGGTATGGCGCGTGACAGTCGCGACGCCTCGCCAATCACGGCGCGGAATGAAGCTCAGGCGCACTACCTGAATGCTATCGAGAGTAAACAGCTGATCTTCGCCACCGGTGAAGCCGGGTGTGGTAAAACCTGGATCAGCGCGGCAAAAGCAGCAGAGGCCCTGATCCATAAAGATGTGGACAGGATCATTGTAACCCGTCCAGTTCTGCAAGCTGATGAAGACCTCGGCTTCTTACCTGGAGATGTTTCCGAGAAGTTTGCTCCCTATTTTCGCCCCGTGTATGACGTGCTTGTCAAACGGCTGGGAGCCTCCTTCATGCAATATTGCCTGCGACCTGAGATTGGTAAGGTGGAAATCGCGCCGTTCGCCTATATGCGTGGACGTACATTTGAAAATGCAGTGGTCATTCTTGACGAGGCTCAGAACGTCACTGCTGCGCAAATGAAGATGTTTTTGACCCGCCTCGGGGAGAATGTGACGGTGATTGTGAATGGGGATGTGACCCAGTGCGATCTACCAGCCCACGTTCGCTCAGGGCTTAGCGATGCGCTGGCCCGTTTCGAAGAAGATGAGATGGTTGGGATTGTTCGTTTCAATAAAGACGATTGCGTCCGCTCTGCGCTTTGTCAGCGGACGCTCAACGCTTACAACTGATATGTACTCCGTCTTCAAGGCCCGGGAAACCGGGCTTTGTTGTTTGACGCCAGTACATGACCGGTCGGGGCTTCTCATCCCCCGCAGATGTGCAACATGCGAAAAAAAAGCCCGTACTTGTGTACGAGCTCTTCTCAAAATATGGCGGTGAGGGGGGGATTGACTCGCTTTGCTCGCCCCTGCGGGGAAGCCCGTTCGCTGCGCTCCCGGTCTGTCCAACTGGCTGCGCCAGTAGTCGAACCCCGGTCGGGGCTTCTCATCCCCCTGCAGATGTGCAACATGCGAAAAAAAAGCCCGTACTTTCGTACGAGCTCTTCTTAAGATATGGCGGTGAGGGGGGGATTCGAACCCCCGATACGTTGCCGTATACACACTTTCCAGGCGTGCTCCTTCAGCCACTCGGACACCTCACCATATTGTTGTCCCTGTGCTACCGGAACGGGCGCTAATGTAGGGGAAACACCGCCCCGCCGTCAATCAACTTTTTGAAAAAAATGTGCATTTACACAAACTTCAAGCAACATGGAGCATAAATAAGCGGGAATTGTTTTTTTTGCCAGCATCCTAAAATTTGCTACTCTGATGTTCCCTCGAAAAATGATGATAATAAGTGCGAGAAAGTTCCGCACAACAATGTTCAGGAGACAATATGGATATAATTTTCTATCACCCAACATTCGATACGACCTGGTGGATTAATGCGTTGGCAAAGGCAATACCTGGTGCGAACGTACGCGAGTGGAAAGCGGGTGATAATGCACATGCTGACTATGCGCTGGTCTGGCATCCGCCGGTTGAAATGCTCGCAGGACGAAAATTAAAAGCCGTATTTGCGCTGGGAGCGGGTGTCGATTCTATTCTCAGTAAACTCAATGCTCATCCGGAAATGTTGGATGCGTCGATCCCGCTTTTCCGTCTGGAAGATACGGGTATGGGCCTGCAAATGCAGGAATATGCGGTCAGTCAGGTGCTGCACTGGTTTCGTCGCTTTGATGATTATCAGGCATTGAAAAATCAGGCGAAATGGCAACCGTTGTCAGAATATACTCGCGAGGAATTTACCGTCGGGATCATGGGGGCAGGGGTATTGGGCGCAAAAGTTGCCGAAAGCCTGCAAGCATGGGGATTCCCACTGCGCTGCTGGAGTCGTACGCGTAAATCCTGGTCTGGCGTGGAAAGCTTCGCCGGTACTGAGGAACTGGGCGCATTTTTGAGTCAAACTCGCGTGCTGATCAACCTCCTGCCTAATACGGCAGAAACCGTAGGCATTATTAACGCTGATTTACTTAGCCAATTGCAGGATGGCGCCTACGTGCTGAACCTTGCACGCGGTGTTCATCTCAATGAAGACGATCTTCTGGCATCGCTGGACAGCGGCAAGGTGAAGGGGGCCATGCTGGATGTTTATAGCCGTGAACCGCTGCCAGAAAACAGCCCATTATGGAAACATCCGCGTGTGGCGATGACGCCACATATTGCCGCAGTTACCCGTCCGGCAGAAGCGGTGGACTATATCTCCCGCACGATTATGAACCTGGAGAGCGGGCAAGTCGTAACAGGTCAGGTCAATCGCGTTCGGGGATATTGATGGTAACCCGGCAAGTACCGGGTTTCAGCTAAAATACCCGCCATACTTCAAGCTGCATGTGCGTTGGCTACGGTTGTTCACCTGAATCACTTACATAAGTAAGTGATTCAGGTATCACTCCCTTGCCACCTGCCTACGACTCGAATTTTTAGGGTATTAATGGCGGCGATACCTGCTATCCTTGACGGAAAATGACTACAGGAGAGAGTTATGTATCCCGTTGACCTGCATATGCATACCGTCGCCAGCACCCACGCCTACAGCACCTTAAGTGATTACATCGCGGAAGCTCGTCGCAAAGGCATCAAGCTGTTTGCCATTACCGATCATGGACCGGACATGGCGGATGCGCCTCACCACTGGCACTTTATCAATATGCGTATTTGGCCACGTGTCGTGGATGGCGTGGGGATCCTGCGAGGAATAGAAGCCAATATTAAGAATATTGAAGGTGAAATTGACTGTTCAGGTCCGATGTTTACCTCCCTGGACCTCATTATTGCGGGCTTCCATGAGCCGGTTTTTGCCCCTCACGATAAAGACACCAATACCCAGGCAATGATAGCTACGATGGCCAGCGGTAATGTGCACATCATCAGCCATCCGGGAAATCCAAAGTATCCTGTTGATATTAAAGCAATTGCGAAGGCGGCGGCAAAGTACCAGGTTGCACTGGAAATCAATAACTCTTCGTTTTTGCATTCGCGTAAGGGCAGTGAGGATAATTGTCGTGCGGTTGCTGCGGCTGTACGTGATGCTGGCGGCTGGGTGGCGTTAGGGTCGGATTCACATACCGCTTTCACGCTGGGAGAATTTGGCGAATGCCGTAAAATCCTGGATGATGTTAATTTCCCTGAAGACAGAATTTTAAACGTCACACCTAAACGTCTATTGGCGTTTCTGGAATCGCGAGGCATGGAGCCGATCGCGGAATTTGCTGAACTGTAATTGTTACTAACTGGAATATATCAATGAACGAGTTTTCTATCCTGTGTCGTGTACTGGGCTCGCTATTTTACCGCCAACCGCAGGACCCTTTACTGGTTCCCCTGTTTACCCTGATTAGTGAAGGTAAACTGTCAGCCAACTGGCCGCTGGAACAGGACGAACTGCTCACCCGTTTACAGAAGAGCTGCGATATGCCCCAGCTGGCTGCAGATTACAACGCGCTGTTTGTCGGTGACGAGTGTGCAGTGCCGCCATATCGTAGTGCCTGGGTAGAAGGGGCGAAAGAATCCGATGTTCGTGCATTTCTTTCAGCCCGGGGCATGCCGCTGGCTGATACACCGGCAGATCACATTGGTACGCTGTTGCTGGCGGCTTCATGGCTTGAGGACCAGTCTGCGGAAGATGAAAGTGAGGCGCTTGAAACCTTGTTTGTAGACTACTTGCTGCCCTGGTGCGGTACGTTCCTTGGAAAAGTTGAAGCGCACGCGAACACGCCTTTCTGGCGTACGATAGCACCGCTGACGCGTGATGCCATTGGTGCGATGTGGGACGAATTGCAGGAAGATACAGACGAATAAATGTGATGCGTATCACTTAATAGTGCAACTCAATTTATAAGCTTGCATAAATTGTGTGCGCGATCTCATTCCCATGCCGTTTTTCTGCTAAGATGCGCGGCATGAACATACTTCTCTCAATTGCAATCACAACGGGCATTCTCTCCGGGATCTGGGGATGGGTGGCCGTTTCTCTTGGTTTACTCAGTTGGGCTGGCTTTCTGGGTTGTACGGCTTATTTCGCCTGCCCGCAAGGTGGGTTAAAAGGACTGTGGATCTCGGCGTGTACGCTGCTAAGCGGTGTGGTGTGGGCGTTGGTGATTATTAACGGTAGCGCGCTTGCTCCGCATATGGACATTATTGGTTATGTCATGACAGGAATTGTCGCGTTTCTGATGTGTATCCAGGCAAAGCAATGGTTGCTTTCATTTGTACCGGGCACGTTCATTGGCGCATGTGCAACATTTGCAGGGCAGGGGGACTGGCGACTGGTTGTTCCGTCATTGGCACTGGGTCTGGTATTCGGCTATGCGATGAAAAACAGTGGTCTGTGGCTGGCATCTCGCCGTGAAAATAGAATATCGTCGACGCTGACCAGTAAATAAAAAAGCGTGAGGGATTTCCTCACGCTTTTTATGCTGTATAGACCCATCAGGATTCTGGCGGTACCGACATATGACGGTATTTAACCAGAATGTCATTATCAACTTGTTTCTTATCCTGCAAATCCCACAATCCGCGATCGATGCCGTCATTAATCAGGAAGATAACGCCCGTTTCAATCGCTGACATCAGACAAAGCATAACCGGTTCGTTAGAGGTGTAACCAATTTCACCTTCCAACAGACGCTGGTAGTCAATAAAGCGGAACACCCCAGCCTGTACTTCATAAGACAGAATGGTTTTACTGGTATTCACTGACGACAGGATCTCACCGGTGCTGACGTTAACTACGCGCAGGTTTACCGCTATCTGGTCGAGCTGGTATTGCGTATCGGCGCCAATACCAAAATAACGTGCACCGACACCACCGGATTTAACGTTGCTTTCATAACCGATAATTGACCCTTCCACCATGACGTTTGCCGCGGTCAGGGACTGTAGCGGGATCCGGTTATTAATCGCAACCGTACCGTTTTCCTGAGCTGCACGAATGATTTTGCGTTCGTTAAGCAAGTTCTGTAACCCCTGACGTTCCAGTGGGACGAACCAACGAGAATCTTTCAATGCGGTGACAAGCATAGCCGTGGCGCTTTGCGGGACGGCGGTTGAGAAGTTACTTGCCGGGTAAGGTTTAAATTGGCCAGTCTCATCCTGAATGTTGTATACCGACACAAAGATCTTACCTGTAGGCATAGGCAGATGCGTCAAGTCTTTATAGCTTTGGGCTCGGGGCATTAATGTCGGCTTAGCGGCTTCTTGAGGCGGGGCTGTTAAACATCCGCTGAGTAAAATTACTGCCACCATGATAAGTAAACGCTGCATGATTATTTCCTTTCGTGGCTATAACTTAGAAGTCGGTCGACTGTGTTTGTAAACCCGACACTTCAATAGTCGAAGTTTTCCCCGATTTCCTGTCGGTGACATTCAATTGCAGTTGTCCGTCCCGGTTGGCGATATCAATGATAAAATCATTGGTCACCATTCTTCCTGGTTTACCGGTATTAATGTTGGTGAGTAGGCCACCGAGAATTTGTGACTGAATCGCCTGAGTAAAGTTATCCAGAGCTGACGGGGTTTCAATACCGTAATCGTCATAGCTTGGATCTTTATATGAGTTCTGGGCCTGGGCGCTGTTCAACAGAAAAGCACCATTATTCGGGTTGCCACCAAAGTTTGGGTTGCGAAACTGGAACGTCATGTTTCCGGCCCAACTTAATGGTGAAATTAGCATGAGCAAAACCACTGCATGTTTAACACGCATGAAAGCCTCCGGACAAAATCATGTTTTAGAATTCATCACGCGCTAAATCGCTAGTGCTTAATAGTGTTTGATCTATTTGCCGGCGATTTAATGCTTCTTCAGTTTCTGCCAATGCGAAGACAACTATTTTGTCGAAGTCTCTTTTCGTTGGGAATAAAAAAGTCTGGAAGATAACGTCTTGATTGACCGTTATGGTGATCCAACTTCCCCAACGCGCACTGGGTCTTTCATTAATGGTTAAGTTTCCTGTGTACTCGCTTTCCCACTTATCACTAAAGGCCCGATAAAAATCATGACCGATTGAAGAGACAGTGTGGTCAGTTAACAGTCCGGGAACCTCCACCTCTACGGTTGTCGCTGCGTGCAGACTCCCGGCAGCAAAGAATAAATTTGCTGCCACAATCCAGGTCAAATAGCGTTTCATGGCTTTATCGCCTGAGGTTATCATTGGCCCATGAGACCGCCTGCGTACGATTTTTGACAGCTATCTTTTTGAAAAGATTATAAAGATGTGTTTTTACCGTATTTTCACTGATAAACAGTGAGCGAGCGATTTCAATATTTGAGGCGCCGATACGCAATTTATTAAGGATCTCTTTTTCACGGTGCGTCAGCAGTGCCGACTCCGTGCTGTTATAACGATAATTTCCAGAGTGCGTGATCAGATAACTGGCAAGTTTTTGCGTGAAGTAACATTCACCGCGCAAGATACCCTGCAAGCCGCTTACAACACGCTGCTCGTCTTCAGTTGCGTAAAAAACACCATTGATATGCGGCCAGTTTTCGATATCCCGATAAGGGTAATCATCAGGAGTATTCAACAATAACGTCTTTATATTGTTGTTTTTTCTACTCAAATTATCTTGCCAGTAATGGATCAGTTTTTTATCTGCCTCCATCATATCCAGTAAAACAATGCAGCTGGAGGATATATCATCCAGAGAACGTTGAATATTATGTAGTTTTCCGGTGAGTGCCAGTGATTGTTTTAAATGCTGTAATAATGCAGTTGCCTGCAAAGAAGGTTTTGTGATCAACAATAATGTATGACCATGAATACTATGGACTTCATTAAACATGATGAAACTCCACTTTTTAGTCGCACACCTGACAGCTGTCTCTACTAAAATAGAGGCACCAGAAGTACTGACAGATGTTGCACTGCTGTGTAGATATAAAATATCGACCCAAAGGGGTGAAAATATTAAAACAAATGGACTTCAACTGATTTCAATCTAGCTATTACAAATCTTAAAGCAAGTGTTAAACATGTAACAACTTGTAAAATTATATATTAAAATGTGATTTTATGGTTTTATTAGAGTTTAGATTTGATAGGAAAGTTGTACATTTTACCTTTGCTGCATAGATTTAAAAAATCATACAAATTATAGTAACACATTGATTTTAAGTCATTTAATTAATGATTGTTGAGTTTTAAATTTCTAATGAATTCTAAAATCCTTATCTCAATTTACGTTGGTCAATTTTAGATGGAAAAAAATGACCTTTGTCACGACTTGTACCGATGTCTATCTCGACGTTGTACTGAGAGGCCCTGATATCGTGCAAAATGCACTTTCTCAGTGACTGCATAGAAATTCATTACTGATAGCAAAATAAAAATAAAATCCAGACCTGAAGCGATGTTATTCACTGTTAATTAGTACTTTGGTGTGAATCCGGATATAAAAATACCACTCGCGGGTGAGTTATTTAAAATGTTTCCACGGACATACTCTTCATCGTAACGTGGCGTTAACAAATGTAAGTCATGTTAACAACAATTTGAGTGGTAATTAATTTAACTTCATGTACGACCAGGTCCAGGGTGACAACATGAAAAACAAGTTGTTATTTATGATGTTTACAATACTGGGTGTGCCTGGGATTGCATCCGCAACCAGTTATGATTTAGCTAATTCAGAATATAACTTTGCGGTAAATGAATTAAGTAAGTCTTCATTTAATCAGGCAGCCATTATTGGTCAGGTTGGTACTGCTAATAGTGCAAATACTCGCCAGGAGGGCACTAAGTTATTGTCGGTCATTTCGCAAGAAGGTTCAGGTAACCGGGCGAAAACAGAACAGACGGGATCAAATAACTTTGCATATATTGATCAAACGGGTAGCTCTAATGATGCGAGTATTAAACAAAGCTCTTACGGTAATACGGCGATGATTATCCAGAAAGGCTCTGGTAATAAAGCCAATATTACCCAGTACGGTACACAAAAAACAGCAGTTGTGGTGCAGAGACAGTCGCAAATGGCAATTCGCGTTACTCAACGCTAATCCATAAACGACGTTTAAATCAATCCGATGGGGGTTTACCATGAAACTTTTAAAAGTGGCAGCATTCGCAGCAATCGTAGTTTCTGGCAGTGCTCTGGCAGGTGTTGTTCCGCAATGGGGCGGTAATCATCATGGTGGCGGTAGCAACTATGGCCCAGACTCTTCAATGAGTATTTACCAATTTGGCTCTAGTAACGTTGCGAATGCGCTGCAAAGTGATGCACGTAAATCAGACGTGACTATCACACAACACGGACATGGTAACGGTGCGACCGTCGGCCAAGGTGCTGATGACAGTACCATTAGCCTGAAACAGACCGGCTTCCAGAACAGTGCTACTATCGATCAGTGGAATGCAAAAAATGCTGATATCAGCGTAACTCAGTTCGGTGGTCGTAACGGTGCTGTGGTTAATCAGACAGCGTCTGACTCCAATGTGCTGATTCAGCAGGTTGGTTATGGCAACAATGCTACAGCTAACCAGCACTAATTCAGTTTTCTGACTGATAATAAACAGGGCGAAAGCCCTGTTTTTTTTCGGGAGAATATTATGCACACGCTATTACTCATTGCCGCGTTGGCAAATCAAATAACATTCAATACAACTCAGCAAGGTGACATGTACACCATTATTCCTCAGGTGACATTAGCTCAACCGTGCGTATGTGAAGTGCAAGTTCTTGCCGTACGTAAAGGAAAGGGCGGACAAAGTCAGTCACAGCAGAAAACAAGCCTTTCGGTCCCTGCTAATCGGCCAATTGAATTAACAAAAATGAGCTTTAATATTTCACCGGAGGATTCGGTTAAAATTATCGTTACCGTTTCTGACGGGCAGTCTCTGCATCTGTCGCAACAATGGCCTGACTCAAACAGTCACCCATAATTTTTTGCCGGATTTGCATTAAGGGTGTGGCTGGGAGTGCGGTGCTGTTCTATGAATATAGAAACGAACAAACGTTTTATTTGATCGTAACTCGCAGCGGTGAAGGATCATTGTGATCCCTCAAGGATGATTAATCATTGAGGAACCCTTATGTGTACATTCTTAAAGCGTATTTTAAATACCGGTTTGTGGGCTTTTTCTCTTTTAACCCTCCCCGCAATGGCGACGCAAATCTTACCCGGCGGGGTTATTCATTTTCGTGGTGCAATAGTTGAAGCACCTTGCGACGTTAACACTCGACAACAACAGATTGAATTGTCATGTATGCGTGATGGCACGATGAGTAATAGTCTCTACGACCTGCAACAGGTCACGACAGCGCCTCAGAGTGTGCAACAAATTGCCACGGTGAAAATGCATTACCTCAATGAACAGAAAAGCATGGCTATTCTGAATATTGAATATAAATGAATCATTCTGGCGTAGGTATGCACGCTTATGGCTAAAAAATGAGATTTCAAGGAAAACCCTGCTGTACACTTAACGGAGAGTGTTTTGTCAGGGGGAACTTATGCAATCGCGTGTTCATGTGTTACAGGGCGACATTACGACGATCGCGGTAGATGTGATCGTCAATGCGGCCAACTCCTCGTTACTGGGAGGAGGTGGAGTCGATGGCGCGATTCATCGTGCTGCCGGGCCTGCGTTGTTGGAGGCCTGCAAACAGGTTATACAACAACAGGGAGAATGCCCGACCGGGGATGCCGTTATCACGCTGGCTGGCGCGCTTCCGGCAAAAGCAGTTATTCACACCGTAGGGCCCGTCTGGCAAGGCGGTGATCACCACGAGGCTGAACGACTTGAAGAGGCCTATCTAAATACATTGCAACTGGCCTTAGCCAATGGTTATCAATCCATTGCTTTTCCAGCGATAAGCACCGGTGCTTATGGTTACCCACGCGCTGCAGCAGCAGAGATCGCGGTGAAAACGGTGTTGAAATTTATCACCCGGCGTACGCTTCCCGATCAAATATACTTCGTGTGCTTTGATGAAGAAAACGCTCGACTATACAAGAGATTACTTACCCAACAAGGCGATGAACGCACGGACTGATATGACGCGACTTGAGCGTGCCATCACGCCGCTATGCGTAAACCACCCGGGAGAATGCGGCATTCTGACGTTGGATGACAGCCTGGATGCGTTTGCTGCTCGCTATCGGTTGACGGAAATGGCGGAACGAACCCTGGATGTTCAGTATTACATCTGGGAAAGCGACATGTCCGGGCTATTGTTATTTTCCGTTTTGCTGACCGCAGCGAAGCGGGGCGTCCGGGTGCGTTTGTTGCTGGATGATAACAACACGCCAGGTCTGGATGACACGCTGCGTTTGCTGGACAATCACCCTAATATTGAAGTTCGCCTGTTTAATCCCTTTTCCTTTCGCATCCTGCGTGCCCTGGGCTATTTAACCGATTTTGCCCGGTTGAATCGGCGTATGCACAACAAAAGTTATACCGCTGACGGCGTCGTAACTCTTGTGGGGGGGCGAAATATAGGCGATGCCTATTTTGGCGCAGGCGAACAACCACTGTTTTCCGATCTGGACGTTATGGCTATTGGGCCGGTTGTCCAGGATGTTGCAGACGACTTTGAGCGTTACTGGCACTGCCGCTCGGTTTCAACATTGCAAAACGTACTTGAGGTGGCAGAACCTGCTTCTACGCAAAAAATCGAACTTCCTGAATCCTGGTATAATGATGACATCACGCGTCGCTATCTACATAAGCTGGAAACCAGCCAGTTTGTGACCCATCTCGATCAGAGGTCGCTGCCGCTAATTTGGGCGAAAACGCGCTTACTGAGTGATGATCCTGCAAAAGGAGAGGGGAAAGCGCCGCGCCACTCACTATTACCGCAGCGTTTGTTTGACGTGATGGGATCTCCCACCGAGCGTATTGATATTATTTCCGCCTACTTTGTACCCACTCGCGCCGGTGTGGCGCAGCTCCTGAGACTGGTGAGAAAAGGCGTTAAGATCGCAATTTTAACTAATTCTCTGGCGGCGAATGATGTTGCAGTCGTTCACGCGGGCTATGCGCGTTGGCGAAAAAAACTCCTGCGCTACGGCGTGGAGTTATACGAGCTCAAACCGACCCGCGATCGCGTTTCAGCAGTACACGACCGGGGATTAACCGGTAATTCAGGCTCCAGCCTGCATGCGAAAACCTTCAGTATTGACGGTCGTAAAGTGTTTATCGGCTCGCTTAATTTTGATCCCCGTTCAACGCTGCTCAATACGGAAATGGGGTTTGTGATTGAGAGTGAAGTACTGGCTGAGTTGATTCATAAACGTTTTATGCAAAGTCAGCGTGATATGGCCTGGCAACTACGTCTTGACCGTTGGGGCAGAATTAACTGGGTTGATCGGCTTTCTGGCAGCGAACAGGTACTGAAAAAAGAACCCGCTACAGGATTCTGGAAGCGGGTTCTGGTGAGGCTTGCATCCGTGTTGCCCATTGAATGGCTGCTCTGAACCATTCAATGCAAGAAAACTAACCGGCAACCGCCTTGTTTTTATCCTGCTTAATCGGCGGTTTACCCGAAAAGAGAAACTTCAGCACCGGGATCCGTAAATGGATTTCGTACAGTATGACCGCAATTCCAACCACAAAAAGAAGGCCGCAGAGAAAACCCAGCAGATTCGACTTGATGTGCGGTGTGATATACGCGCCAAAAAACAGCGTTAACGGGTGGTGCACCAAATAGATGAACAGCGACGCGTTGACAAAATAGGTCACGCGAGCCGACTGGAAATTCAGTAAACGGTGGCCAAGCGAAAAGACGACGTTTACCATCCATAGCCCCATGACCATGGTAATGACATATTCGGTTTCATACATCCAGGCATCGCCGTTGCCGTAACGTTGATTGAGCAGGTATGCGACAAATGCGAATGCGGCGCCTAGCGTGCAGCCGCGCGATGGCGTGGTAAACAGTGCTTTCAGATTAGGATTGATAAACGCCAGCGCGCCGAGCATAAAGAAAGGCACATAGAACAGCGTTTGCATAACGATAAAATTAAACATGCCGTCGCTGAGAATCGAAGGGTAGAGGATGAAAATCGTTCTTCTGACGACGGCATAGCCGACACCCAACAATATAAAAATCAACGTTAATTTGGTCATCGACACCCCCGATGCAGGGGTACCGTCTCCACGCGATAGTCTGTTTTTCATTTGGGTAAACACCCACATACTCAGGGTCGTTAACACCACCAGAACCAGTAAAAACCACAGATGGGAAATCAGCTCCCAGGCCAGCGCATTGTATTTGTCGTAGCCGCTGAGGGTATGCCAGCTGTCTGCTTTCCCTTTCACGTATTGCAGCATGATAAATTGCGGCAGCGTAAGCAGCGGAATCGCGGTCAGCATAGGGATCCCCACGCGTTCTACACGCACTTTCCACCAGCGCTTTAACGGATAGCGCAAAAAAAGCATGTAGGAAAAATAACCTGAAATGACAAAGAAGACCTGCATGCGAAATGCATGGATAAAGTCGTTAAAAAGGGTTAACCACCACGAAGGTTCTGCGCTGTTCACGTGCCAGGTGTGGGTGGAGTAGATCAATGAAATATGGAATGGGATCCCTAACAACATTAGCCAGGCACGGATGGAGTCAAGAAAATATTCACGTGGTGGTGATACAGAGCTCATAGACAGTTACGTATTCTCAGACTTTTCGTCTTATCCCTAAGACGAATAATGGTTACATTCGAGGGCAACCCTACACGAAGTCCAACAACCTGTCTCCAGGATAAGCACGCAAAGTGAAAACAGGCAGATGAACCTGCTTAAACCATGAGCCAGCGCGCGAACAATACAGGGATTCAGTTGTCGGAGTACCCGATTATCCATTAAAATGGATCGGATCAATATAAGCACACAAAGGGGGAAGTGCTTACTAATTATGAAACATAAACTACAAATGATGAAAATGCGTTGGTTGGGTGCAGCAGTCATGTTAACGCTGTACACATCATCGAGCTGGGCGTTCAGTATTGATGATGTTGCAAAACAAGCTCAATCCTTAGCCGGGAAAGGCTATGAGGCGCCAAAAAGTAACTTGCCCTCCGTTTTCCGCGACATGAAATATGCGGATTATCAACAGATCCAGTTCAATCGCGATAAAGCGTACTGGAGCAATCTCAAGACCCCATTTAAGCTCGAGTTCTACCACCAGGGTATGTACTTCGACACGCCGGTCAAAATCAACGAAGTTACCGCCACGGCGGTGAAAAGAATCAAATACAGCCCGGATTATTTTAATTTTGGCGATGTTCAGCATGATAAAGACACGGTAAAAGATCTCGGCTTCGCCGGGTTCAAAGTGCTGTATCCGATCAACAGCAAAGATAAAAACGATGAAATCGTCAGCATGCTCGGTGCCAGCTATTTTCGCGTTCTGGGCGCAGGTCAGGTCTACGGCCTGTCAGCGCGTGGCCTCGCGATTGATACCGCTCTGCCTTCTGGTGAAGAATTTCCCCGCTTCCGTGAGTTTTGGATCGAGCGTCCGAAACCGACTGATAAACGTTTAACCATTTATGCTTTGTTGGATTCTCCGCGTGCAACCGGAGCGTATCGTTTTGTCATTATTCCAGGTCGTGACACTGTCGTTGATGTTCAGTCCAAAGTTTACCTACGCGACAAAGTGGGCAAACTGGGCGTGGCACCGTTAACCAGTATGTTCCTGTTTGGACCGAACCAGCCGTCTCCGGCGACAAACTATCGTCCGGAACTGCATGATTCTAACGGTTTGTCTATCCATGCCGGCAACGGGGAGTGGATTTGGCGTCCGCTGAATAACCCGAAACATCTCGCGGTGAGCAGCTTCGCTATGGAAAACCCGCAAGGATTCGGACTGTTGCAGCGTGGCCGTCAGTTCTCACGTTTTGAAGATATCGACGATCGTTACGATCTGCGCCCAAGCGCCTGGATCACGCCAAAAGGTGACTGGGGTAAAGGTAAGATTGAGTTAGTTGAAATCCCAACTAACGATGAAACGAACGATAACATCGTTGCGTACTGGACGCCGGATCAACTGCCTGAAGCGGGCAAAGAGATGAACTTCAAGTACACTCTGACGTTCACGCGTGATGAAGACAAGCTTCATGCGCCGGAAAGCGCCTGGGTACAGCAGACTCGTCGTTCTACCGGTGATGTAAAACAGTCCAACCTGATTCGTCAGCCTGACGGTACCATCGCGTTTGTGGTGGACTTTACCGGCACAGATATGAAAAAGCTGCCGCAGGATACCCCGGTTACCGCACAAACCAGTATTGGCGACAACGGCGAAATCGTTGAAAGCACTGTGCGCTATAACCCGGTATCTAAAGGTTGGCGTTTGATGCTGCGCGTGAAAGTGAAAGACGTGAAGAAAACCACTGAAATGCGTGCTGCCTTGGTCAATGCCGATCAGACGCTGAGTGAAACCTGGAGCTACCAGTTACCTGCCAATGAATAAGACAACTGAGTATATTGACGCAATGCCGCTTTCGGATATCGAGAAAGCGGCACTGCCGAAAACTGACATCCGCGCCGTTCATCAGGCGCTGGATGCCGAGCATCGTACTTACTCGCGCGAAGATGATTCACCGCAGGGGTCTGTGAAAGCTCGCCTTGAGCAAGCATGGCCGGATTCTTTGGCTAAAGAGCAGTTGGTTAAGGACGATGAGGGCCGCGATCAGCTGCAGGCGATGCCAAAAGCAACGCGTACCTCTATGTTCCCCGATCCCTGGCGTACCAACCCGGTTGGCCGTTTTTGGGATCGCTTGCGTGGGCGCGATGTGACGCCTCGTTATCTTTCGCGTTTGACGAAAGAAGAACAAGAAAGCGAGCAAAAATGGCGTACTGTAGGCACCATCCGCCGCTATACGCTGTTGATTCTAACGCTGGCGCAAACGGTCGTAGCAACCTGGTATATGAAGACGATCCTCCCGTATCAGGGTTGGGCATTCATTAATCCGATAGACATGATGGGGCAGGATTTATGGGTCTCCTTTATGCAATTGCTGCCCTACATGCTCCAGACCGGCATTCTTATTTTGTTTGCTGTGCTTTTCTGTTGGGTGTCTGCGGGATTCTGGACCGCGCTGATGGGCTTCCTGCAACTGCTGATTGGGCGAGATAAGTACAGTATCTCGGCCTCAACGGTTGGGGATGAACCGCTGAATCCTGAACACCGTACTGCGCTGATTATGCCTATCTGTAACGAAGACGTTGACCGCGTATTTGCGGGACTGCGCGCTACGTGGGAATCGGTCAAAGCAACGGGCAACGCCGAACATTTCGATGTTTATATCCTGAGTGACAGCTACAACCCTGATATCTGCGTAGCAGAACAAAAAGCGTGGATGGAGCTGATTGCTGAGGTGCAGGGCGAAGGGCAGATTTTCTACCGCCGTCGTCGTCGTCGCGTGAAGCGTAAAAGCGGCAACATTGATGACTTCTGTCGTCGCTGGGGAAATCAGTACAGCTACATGGTGGTGCTGGACGCTGACTCAGTGATGAGCGGTGACTGTCTGAGCGGCCTGGTGCGTCTGATGGAAGCGAATCCGAATGCAGGGATTATCCAGTCTTCACCGAAGGCTTCCGGTATGGATACGCTGTATGCGCGCTGCCAGCAGTTTGCGACCCGTGTTTATGGACCGCTGTTTACCGCCGGGCTTCACTTCTGGCAGTTAGGGGAGTCACACTACTGGGGTCACAACGCCATTATCCGTGTGAAGCCGTTTATCGAGCACTGTGCGCTCGCGCCGTTACCGGGCGAAGGCTCGTTTGCGGGATCAATCCTCTCCCATGACTTCGTGGAAGCGGCATTGATGCGTCGTGCTGGCTGGGGTGTGTGGATTGCTTACGATCTGCCGGGCTCTTATGAAGAACTGCCGCCGAACCTGCTGGATGAACTCAAGCGTGACCGCCGCTGGTGCCACGGCAACCTGATGAACTTCCGTTTGTTCCTTGTGAAAGGGATGCACCCGGTTCACCGTGCGGTATTCCTGACCGGTGTAATGTCCTATCTGTCTGCGCCGCTTTGGTTTATGTTCCTCGCGCTCTCTACCGCATTGCAGGTGGTGCATGCGTTGACGGAGCCGCAGTACTTCCTGCAACCGCGCCAGCTGTTCCCGGTTTGGCCGCAGTGGCGTCCTGAACTGGCGATCGCGCTGTTTGCTTCAACGATGGTGCTGCTGTTCCTGCCGAAGCTGCTGAGTATTTTGCTCATCTGGTGTAAAGGGACGAAAGAGTACGGCGGGTTTATCCGCGTCACGCTGTCGCTACTGTTGGAAGTTCTGTTCTCCGTGCTGCTGGCGCCGGTGCGTATGCTGTTCCACACCGTCTTCGTCGTGAGTGCCTTCCTCGGTTGGGAAGTTGTCTGGAATTCGCCGCAGCGTGATGACGATTCGACCCCGTGGGGTGAAGCGTTTATGCGTCACGGTTCCCAGTTACTGTTGGGGCTGGTGTGGGCTGTGGGTATGGCCTGGCTCGATCTGCGTTTCCTGTTCTGGCTGGCACCGATAGTCTTCTCGCTGATCCTGTCGCCGTTTGTTTCTGTGATTTCCAGCCGTTCCACGGTGGGGTTACGTACCAAGCGCTGGAAGCTGTTCCTGATCCCGGAAGAGTATTCTCCGCCGCAGGTGCTGGTGGATACCGATACTTATCTGGTGATGAACCGTAAACGTACGCTGGACGATGGCTTTATGCATGCGGTGTTTAATCCGTCGTTTAACGCACTGGCCACGGCCATGGCGACTGCACGCCACCGCGCCAGCAACGTGCTGGAGATTGCACGCGATCGTCATGTGGAACAGGCACTGAACGAAACGCCGGAGAAACTGAATCGCGATCGCCGCCTGGTGTTGTTGAGCGATCCGGTGACCATGGCGCGTTTACATTACCGTGTCTGGAATTCACCTGATAAGTATTCTTCGTGGGTGAACTACTATCAGGGACTGACACTGAACCCGCTGGCGCTCAGGAAAAAATAAGCGTTCTGTAACGTGAAAATACCGGCCTGGTGCCGGTATTTTTTATATTGAATAGAATGAGTCGTGAGGTAGCCGGTGCGAATTTTGGCTGTAGGAATAATGATCTTCTTCCTGAGCGGATGCGGCAGCATTATTAGTCGTACCATCCCAGGGCAAGGACACGGAAACCAATACTATCCTGGCGTGCAATGGGATGTTAGGGACTCCGCATGGCGCTACGTCACTATCCTCGATCTGCCATTTTCGCTGGTGTTTGATACGTTGCTGCTGCCGCTCGACATACATCATGGACCTTACGAGTAATTATCGCTCATCCCATTCATCGGCTGCGGTCTGCCCCTCTTCAGTATCAAGGGGAGGTTCCAGCTGGAATTCACCTTCATCCCATTCGTGAAGCGTATTTTCTTCCTGCCACTCCTGGCGGATTTCAATTTCATCATAGTCGCCATCAAAAACGCTCTGGGCCGCTTCTCCGCTCAGGATTGGAAGACATTCACCATCTACATCATCCTCGTCAGCAAAGAATTCCGCCTGCCACATAATGTCGCCATCCTGTAGCACGTATTTTTGGACGCTTAGCTGTTGAACGCTGGCATCGTCTGACTCAAGGTCAGGGTTATCAGCCAGAAACACTTCACGAGCTGCATCAATAGCCTCTTCCAACGTGGCATAAAAATTCATGTCATTCTTTGCCATATTTCTTCTCCTAAAGCGAACAATAAAGGGGATGATTCAATCTATAGACGGCGATCCGCAGAGCGTCAAACCCGTTAGCTGCATGGCTCTCTCAATCAGATGATTACTGCCTGCAATGCCTACGAGACCAAGTGAAAGTAACTCCGGTTGTTTATGAAAAAATTTACATTGGCAGATACTGAAGCCGACGTAATATCAGGAAAAAAATTCAAGAAAAAAGAGTAATGTATGTGGTTTGCAATGTAGTAATGAAAATCGAAAAATTAAAAAATGACGTTATATAAGGAAATCTTCAGGGTTAAACGTTCTTTTTTATGTGTTTTAGCGGGGGGATCCGATCGCTTATGACGCAATATTTCATAACTTAATAAAAATAAAGAAGAAAATTAATGCCCAATACGGAAGTGTCGCAGGGGCAATCAATGAAAGTGGCTAAACTTAGTGATGTCTTTGGTAGTGACAAAGTATCTTTTGTGTATGGGGGGTGTGAATGGTGTGAGTGATACTTAAATAGTATACATAATAAAATATTATTAATGACAAAGGTTATAAATCTATAAGAAACCATTAAATAAGAAATGAATTAGTGTCATTGAATCTGTGCAGATATAATAGTTTGCAAAATCTTATGCTTTATTATATAAAATGCAAAATTAAGAAAGCCCTGAAGGTTGTTATGGATAACGGCAATTCAAATAATAGAAGGTTAATGGCTTTCTATATAATCTGTTTGGCTAGCTATGTTCTTGGTGGAGTGTGTCTTACACAATTTAAATTAACGATACAAAGTGTCCCGCAAACAGTATATCTGATTATAATTGTAGGGTTGTTCTTTTTATATGGGATAATCTTCCTGTTTATGTTATTCCAGTATCTTTGTAGAAAAGATCTCACCTGCCTTATGATATTAGGTATGGCGTTTCTTGGGAATAACATATTTTTCATCGAGACTATCTACATCGTTCAGGACTTGATTAATGATTATGCCTCAATCGAAAAAAGAACTAACGATATAGCCATATTCTATTACTTTCGGCAGATTAGTTTCATAGCTCTACTATTTGTTTCATTAAAATCTTATAAAGTATCCTCGACAGTTATTGAAACCAAAGAAAGAGAACCTTGCTATATCGTTCTGTCTTTTTTAATCATGCTTGTTATCGCGGTGGTGGCGCACGCTCTGGCCAGTTATAACCCTAATTTTACACTCGAGATCACAAGCGTGAAGCCTGATAATGTCACTGTGCACTGGCATATTGGGTACATTTATTCGCTAATTGTATCCTGGGGACTGGTCCTGCTGTATTTAATCATTAAAACCAGAACGCATAACATCTTGTGGAAAAGTATAGGGCTACTGTGTTGCTCAGCAATATTGACCAATGTACTACTTCTGAGCCTGGATGAATATAGCATGTATATTTGGTATGTTAGCCGGGGGATTGAGGTGATAAGTGCCCTGTGTATAATCTCAATACTGATGTACAACACCTTCATCATCTTAAAAAAAGAAACGGATTCAGCTATCAAAGACGCAATGACTAAAATATATAATCGTAAACTATTCTATAAGTCATTAAAATCATCATTAGCAAAAGGCGCAGTGTGTGTAATGGTTCTGGATATTGATAAATTCAAACGGATTAACGATACCTACGGTCATCAGGAAGGTGACAGAGTAATAATCAGCATTGTCGACATTATCAATAAATCAATCAGAGATACGGATATTTTTGCCAGAGTAGGCGGCGAAGAATTTGCGATCCTTCTTAAGTGTAACGATAAAGATGAGGCAATTGTTGTTGCAGAGCGAATTAGGCGAAATGTAGAGAACGGTACGACAATACCAAATTCATATGAGTTAAAAGAAAAAATGACGATAAGTATCGGTGTATATTGCAGCAAAATTGATGATGAATCAGCGGATAAAGTTGTTTCATACGCCGATGCCGCTTTGTATGAAGCCAAAAATTCTGGCAGAAATAAGGTGTGTTACTATTATCATTAAGGTTGAAATATACGCCGTGTAAGATAATTTTATTATTCCGAACCGGCGAATACAAATACACAAATCATCCCACGACCTCTGTACTCCGACGACGGCGCAGGCTATTCCATGAGTACAGGGCGTTAAACAGTACGACGCCCGCGGTCACACAGAAAACGGCTCGAAAACCGTAGTTTGCGGATATCGCTGCCCCCATTAGAGGTCCTGTTACGTTACCGATATCGCGAAATGATTGGTTATAACTGAAAATACGTCCAGCTATTTGATTGGTCGAGTTGTAAACCAGCAGCGTTTGTACCGCCGGGAGCAGAGCGCCGTCGGCCGCACCCAATAAAAAGCGCAGAACACCAAGCTGCCAGGGCGTATGGACAAATGACATTGGAATAAGCAGTAACACAGAAACGATCAACGCGACGATCAGGATCTTCTCCGGGCCAATTCGATCGCTTAATTTGCCAAGTTTCGGGGCGCTGATTAATGCCGCAACGCCGGGGACAGAGGCTATCATCCCACTGATAAACGCAATATTGCTGACGTTGCCAGCCAACTCTCGAACGTACAGTGTCAGTATTGGCGCGATAGAACCGGTGGCTACCTGAATGATCAAAGTGGTGATAAACAGGCTCAGCACCAGTTTGGGGTTCTTTAAAGAGGCCACGACTTCACGAATGTGCAGCATCTCCTTCTTGCTCACCGGCTGGAAACGCTCGCGGATAAAAAATAGCGTCAGGATGAAGCAGACCAGCAGCACGCTGGCGGTGATGAAAAATACAGGGCGTAGTCCGTACTGATCCGCGAGGAGGCCGCCAGCTAGCGGCCCGAGCAGTGCGCCACTAACGCCACCGGTTGAAAGCGTTCCCAGAGCCCAGCCGCTTTTATTGCGTGGAACCTGGGTGGCGATCAGTGCATTCGCATTGGGGATGAATCCACCAAGCAGCCCTAACAAGGCGCGCAGGATTAAGAACTGCCAGATATTTTGCGCCAGTCCCATCAGCAGCATCACAATTGCCATGCCCAACGCGGAACGCAGCAGCATGATTTTTCGTCCTTTGCGATCGGCAAGGCCACCCCAGAAAGGAGAGGCAATGGCTGAAAAGAGAAAAGTGATGCTGAAGACCAGGCCCGACCACATATTCAGGGCGCTATGACCCGTGACGCCGAGACTCTCGACGTAAAGAGGCAAAAAGGGCATGACCAGGCTAAATGCTGCTCCGGTTAAAAAACAACCTAACCAGGCAACGGTGAGGTTGCGTTTCCAGTTTATGGGGGCATCTGAGGGTGACATAGCGATCCGCAGTGTGATGCGCTGTTTGCGCTATCGATTGAATATAAGTAAGCAGGCTAATTATGCGCCTGGTTGATAGTTGCTGCAATGCGGATAGCAGTTAAACCTAAAACGGGTTGGGAGGGTGTTGCAGCCCACTGGACTGCAACACTGCGTCAGTACAGAGAAGGGGAGCCTTCAGGACGCGTCTTGAAGCGACGATGCAGCCACATATACTGCTCTGGCGCCATCATTATGCATTGCTCAACAATTTTGTTCATCCACGCAGCTGTAGTCTCTGCGTCTTCCAACGGTGGCGAGCATTCTGGAGGTAACATAATCAATTGATACCCTTTACCGTCAGGTTTGCGGCGGGGAACAAACGGTACCAGGCAGGCATTGGACATGCGCGAAAGCATCCAGGTTCCTGAGGTTGTTGCGGCTTGTTCAACGGCAAAAAGTGGTACAAACACGCTGGCGCGAGGGCCGTAATCATGATCCGGCGCGTACCAGACCACTTCGCCCTTTTTCAAGGCTTTAATCATCCCTTTCAGGTCTTTACGATCGAGCATTGATTTATTCGAGCGCATGCGGCCCCAGGTTTGTAGCCAGTCCAGCAGCGGATTGTCGTTAGGGCGATACACACCAATACCCGGCTCCTGCAAGCCAAACTGGCGCGCACCCAGTTCCAGAGTCAGAAAGTGCAGACCCACTAACAGAATCCCGCGTTTTTGCGCCTGAACGTCACGGATATGTTCCATTCCGATCACTTCCGTCCAGCGCGAAATACGCTTATCGGACCAAAACCAGGCCATCCCGGTTTCCATTACGCCCATGCCTACGGATTCGAAGTTCTTGACGACCATCTGCTGGCGTTCCTGCTCACTCATCTGCGGGAAGCACAGTTCCAGATTTCGGGAAACAATTTTTGCCCGACGTTTCATCAAACGTAGCGCCAGTCGACCTAACGCACAGCCCAACTTAAAGAGGATGGGGTAGGGTAACTGCACGATTAACCAAAGGATGCCAATACCCAGCCAGGTTAACCAATAACGTGGATGCAGTAACGCAGCCGAAAACTTGGGTAAATTCGTCATGTCTATCCTGTCTTCAAACGACCAATTCCCTGTATTGTCGCATTTTTTCGCGCGTATCAAAAATTTGTGACGGGAGAACGGTGATTAATTCCGCAATTGTTGTTGCGATTTTATCGTGAAGTATGAAATGTAGCGTAAAATGTGTGGATGTAAATTGGCGATGTTTGCTTTATTATGCCGCCGATTTTCATTTATTCCTTATTTGCAGGATACGTACACCATGCCAGTGTTACACAACCGCATTTCGAACGACGCCCTCAAAGCCAAAATGCTGGCCGAGACCGAGCCGCGCACGACGATCTCATTCTATAAATATTTCACCATTGCCAATCCTCAGCACACGCGTGATGCGCTGTACCAGATGTTCACCGCATTGAACGTCTTCGGGCGAGTATATCTTGCCCATGAAGGAATTAACGCGCAAATCAGCGTACCGCAAAGCAACGTCGAGGTATTTCGCCAGCAGCTCTATGCGTTTGATGCTGCATTGAAGGATTTACGTCTGAATATTGCGCTGGATGATGACGGTAAATCGTTCTGGGTACTGCGTATGAAAGTCCGCGAACGTATCGTGGCGGATGGTATTGACGATCCAGACTTTGACGCCAGCAACGTGGGGGATTATCTCAAGGCTGCAGAAGTAAACGCCATGCTGGACGATCCTGAAGCGGTATTCATTGATATGCGCAACCACTATGAATATGAGGTGGGTCATTTCGAGAATGCGCTGGAGATACCGGCAGACACGTTCCGCGACCAGTTGCCGAAAGCTGTTGAAATGATGCAGGCGCATAAAGATAAAAAAATCGTGATGTACTGCACGGGTGGGATCCGCTGTGAGAAAGCCAGCGCCTGGATGAAACACAATGGATTTAGCAAAGTCTGGCACATTGAGGGCGGTATTATTGAGTATGCCCGCAAGGCGCGTGAACAGGGGCTTCCGGTACGTTTTGTCGGTAAAAACTTTGTCTTTGATGAGCGTATGGGCGAAAGGATCTCTGAAGATGTTATCGCACATTGCCATCAGTGCGGCACGGCGTGCGATAGCCATACTAATTGCAAAAATGATGGCTGCCATCTGTTGTTTATTCAGTGCCCGGCTTGTGCGCAGAAATATAAAGGCTGCTGTAGCGAGCTGTGTAGCGAAGAGAGTGAGTTGCCGGAAGAGGAACAACGGCGTCGCCGTGCGGGGCGTGAAAATGGCAACAAAATCTTTAATAAATCACGCGGTCACCTGAATACCAAACTGGGTATTCCAGACCCTGCGCAATAACATGATGCCGGATGAGGGGCAGAACCTCATCCGGTAATTCATGCGTTACTTCTGCTGAACACCTTCCACTGAGATGATCAAATCGACTTCCTGCGATGCAGGGCCGAGATCGGTGGTGATGTTGAAATCCTTCAGCTTAATCTTACCTTGCGCTTCAAAACCAGCGCGCGTACCGCCCCAGGGATCGCCACCCTGACCGATGAGCTTCGCGTCCAGCGTAACCGGTTTGGTAACGCCGTTCAGGGTCAAATTACCGGTGATATCCAGGTCATTCCCCTCTTTTTTCACGCTGGTGGAGCTGAAGGTCGCCTGCGGGAATTTTGCCACGTTAAGGAAATCTGCACTGCGCAGATGCTTGTCGCGTTCGGCGTGATTAGTGTCAACGCTGTTGGTGTTGATGGTTACGTTAACCTTATCGGCTGCGGGATTTTTCTCATCAAAGGTAAACGTACCGTCGAAATCTTTGAAAGTGCCGTACAGCCAGCTGTAACCCAGATGCTGAATACGGAAATTAACAAAGGCATGCTGTCCTTCCTTGTCAATTTTGTAATCTGCCGCCACGGCCGACCCGGTGGTGAATAACAGAGAGGCGAGTGTAAGTCCCAGCAGGTTTTTTTTCATTTTAAGCTCCATAGTCAGATGACGATTTTCCCAACATGCGATTGAGGGTATCGTCGTTATCGATAAAGTGATGTTTCAGGGCCATCAGTCCGTGCAATAGGGATAAAATCACCACGGTCCACGCAAGCCACAGGTGCAAGCTACCGGCGAGGTCGGCCTGGGTACCCGCATTGGCCAGGGTGGCAGGAATGTCGAACCAGCCAAAGACGCTTATCGCTTTGCCATCTGCGGTGGAAATTAGATATCCGCTGATGACAATTGAAAAGAGCAGCAAATAAAGTGCGAGGTGACCCATTGCCGCTGCGATGCGGGTTAAACGGGAGTAGCTTGCCAACGCAGCAGGCGGAGGGGAGAACAACCGCCAGACAACGCGGATAACCAGTCCCATCATGAGTAGGATGCCGATGCTTTTATGCAGTTCGGGGGCCTGGTGATACCAGCCGTCGTAATAGCTGAGCGTGACCATCCATAACCCCAATGCAAACATGCCATATACAGCAATCGCAACCAGCCAATGTAATGTGGCTGACACTACGCCATAGCGCTGTGGAGTATTATTGAATTGCATAAGCATACCGATTGATATTTCAGAAGTGAATGAAAATGGCGTGTAAAAGACATTAATGCAACTAATAAATAACAATGGTGATGATATTTATTTTTTGTTCAATAAAATTGACTGATTGTTGATGTAACCATCAAGGGATTAGTGCGAAAATATGTGGCGGGGTTTAGTTTATGGGGTGTTATGGTTTTTGTTATTGTTCAGTTTATTGCAATGAAAATTAAGCTAATCTCAATTTTTGTCAATTATTGTCAACGCACAGGAATTAGAAAAACATAATATATATTACATCCATAATGGCCAGCAGCGACCATAAAATAATGTAGAGCATAAGGTGCTCGCGAATATTATTAACCAGATAGTGAAAGATACGACGCATTGACGTTATTCCTGTCATTAAAAATGGCCTCACCAACGAGGCCATTCATTTATTATCACTTAAAACGGCTTAACCTGAAGGGGGTCAGGTCAAAGTCAGACGGTTTGTCCTGAGCGAAGTCTGCCGCAATCTCTCCCAGTACAGAAGCAAACTTAAAGCCATGTCCGCTCAGCCCGGTAATGATCAGCGTATTGTCATGTTCCGGCAGAGTATCAATTATAAAGTCCTCATCCGGTGAATTATCGTAAGTGCAGGATGCGCCGTGCAGGCAACAACCAACGCCAGGCAGAATTGTGCGCAGGAATGGGAAGGCTTCAGAACCGTCGCTGGCTACAGCGGCAAATGGCTTACGCTCTTCTGCAGAGTGAATTACCTGTCCGCCATTGTGCTTACCAATTTTCAGCTCGTCGTTTTCAGCCGGGAAACCGTAGTATTGATCGCCATTTGGCAGTTCGCCGGTGAAGGCCGGGAAGTTATTCTTAACGCTGTAGCGCCCATCGGCCTGATACCAGGCGAACACTTTGCGCACAGGTTGTATCGGTAGTTCAGGGACTAAAGCCTGCACCCAGGTACCGGCGCTGATCACTGCTTTCTTCGCGTGGTAGTCACCGTCAGCCGTTTCTACCGTGATGCCATCATCACCGTGATGAATTGCGCTGACCGGGCATTTAAACAGTTGCGCACAGCCTGCTTCTTCCGCCAGACGGATCCAGGTTTTAATTGCTAACTCACTGCGTAAAAAACCGGACTCCGCTTCAAACAGACCGATATAGTTGTCAGGTACGCGAATTTCCGGCCAGCGAGCCATGATGGCCGCTGCATCTAATTGTTCAACGTTAAGTTGCCACTGTTTTGCGCTTTGCGCTGCAGTTGCTAAGAAGGTTGACTCTGCCGGACCGAGGTTGATAACTCCGGAGCGAACAAAAATCGGTTCTTCATTATGGGTGGACAGTTCATCCCACAATATTTGTGCACGTAGCACCAGCGGAACGTATTTTTCGCCTTCGCCATAAGCATGACGAATTAATCGAGTATCACCGTGGTGGCTGCCCTGTTGATGTGGTGGCATATGCGCATCGATCATCAGAACCTTCAGACCGGCACGAGTGGCATAGTATCCAGCTGCGGCGCCTACCGAACCGCTGCCAATAATGATTAAGTCGTATTTCATCCGCTTCTCTCTGCAATCGCGATAGTAGAAGGGTAAATAACTGACCTGGAATATTCAACCTGGAAATAAGAAAGGCACCGCTAAGGTGCCTTTTGATGGTTGGATGTATCAGGTTTAATGTCGCTGATACTCATTTACCTGGTAATCGCCAGATTCAATTTTGGCGATTCCTGCTTCTAATATCGAAATAAATTGCCTGGCAACATCAGTGGTTAACCAGAGCGTTTGACCAACTTCAGTCCCATCCGGGTCAGGGCGGTTCGGGGTTTGGTAGTGCAAACGCAGCATCAGCGCATCGTAGCTATCAACGGTGCTGATGTCCCACCCTACAAGCGGATGAGTCTGAATGACTTCATTATTCTTTTCCATCATGCCCCCTAATTCGTGTTACTAGACAACGGTTTTCGAGGTTCAATGCGTTTTTTTCTGAAGCAACTTCAGTATATCAATAAATAAGGGTATTCATTGAAAATTTAAAGAGGGAAGGGCATAAATTTTTTGTTTTCAGCGTTATCTGACTAAGAAAACGACATGTTATTCATTTTTTTTTAGTATGTTGCACAATTATTTTGTTGTTTTGGTTAAAAGATAATCGGTGGGTTAATATTAAATTAAATGCTCGTCAGAAGAAATGCGCGATTGATTACAAGATTGCGTGTATAAAAAAGCCGGGGCGACCCGGCAAACAAACATCACTGCATATCATTATTTATTCGTTGATGAACCAGTCATCCGCGCTTTCCCAGGTTTCCTGTAGGATCTCGCTGATGCGTTCTTTGTCCTCTTTGGTCGCGCCAATAACCGACAGATTGTTTGCGCCGGCATAACGGACGGTAACGTTACCTTCGTTATCCGGAAAATGGTGCTGAATACGGCGGGAGAGTTCACCTGCCAGTGCGTCAATTGCACCGGCAGGTAAAGGTGAAGTTTTGGCAATAGTGACTTCAATACGCATAGTAGCCCCCTGTGGAATATACTGTTTATTTATACAGTCATTCGCATCAGTTGGCTACACTTTTTTTAGCTTTTTACTGACCAGCGTACCGTTTCGCCACCCAGGAAAGGTACCAGCGTATCGTCTTCCAGTGCAATTCTCTCAGGAACCAGGTGCTCCACGCGTTCCAGCTCAATAAAGGTCTCATTGACCGGCAAACCATAGAACTGTGGGCCGTTGAGAGAGCAGAAGGCTTCGAAATGGTCCAGCGCATTCATCTCTTCAAACACGGTTGCATAGCTGCCCAGCGCGGTCGGTGCATTAAAACAGCCGGCACAGCCACAGCTTGACTCTTTGCGATGACGTGCGTGCGGCGCTGAGTCGGTACCGAGGAAGGCGCGCGTAAACCCGCTGGCAACCAGTTCACGCAGCGCCTGTTGGTGGACGTTACGTTTGAGGATCGGCAGGCAGTACAGGTGAGGACGAATCCCGCCAACCAGCATGTGGTTGCGGTTAAACATCAGGTGCTGTGGCGTAATAGTCGCTGCCAGAAGCTCGTTACCGTCGCGCACGTATTCGGCAGCATCTTTGGTAGTGATATGCTCGAACACTACTTTCAGCGAGGTCAAACGCTGGCGCAGTGGTTCCATCACCGTTTCAATAAAGCGCGCTTCGCGATCGAAAATATCGATATCTGCATGCGTCACTTCGCCGTGCACCAGCAGCGGCATACCCAATTTTTCCATCCTCTCCAGCACCGGCATGATGGTGTCAATAGAGGTTACGCCATGCGTCGAGTTGGTGGTGGCATTGGCCGGATAGAGTTTTGCTGCGGTGAATACGCCTTCGTTAAATCCACGTTCCAGCTCGTTGGGATCCAGCGTATCCGTTAAGTAGCAGGTCATTAATGGTGTGAAGTCGTGTCCGGCAGGTACCGCGTCAAGAATGCGCTGGCGATAAGCGATAGCCGCGTCAACCGTGGTGACGGGCGGTGCCAGGTTCGGCATGACAATGGCGCGACCATAAATTTCACTGGTGTAGGGCACGACAGTTTTTAACATGTCGCCATCGCGAAAGTGAAGATGCCAGTCGTCTGGGCGGCGGATCTTTAAAACCTGGGATGGTGCAGTCATCAATATGCTCCGGCTGAGGGTAGTCTTTTTTGCCGGAAACAAAGGATAAGCGGAAACGTTTTCGTTTGCACGAAAAAAAAGGGCGCATCGGCGCCCTCAGTTTTATTAGTCGGTGAACGGGATGATGATTTCCCCCGGTTTCACCTCAATTCCCTTCGCCAGTTTTTTCGCCAGAGCTTCACCCTGACTGCTGTCATCCTGCAGAATGTAGGCTGGCTGCTGGTTGAAATAGTTACGCAGCGACTGGTTTAAATAAGGCATCAGCGTTTGCAGTACCGACTGCATTTTTTCTGGTGTAACGGTCGCATCCACGACTTCCATCTCTTGCAGATAAATTGCGCCTTTCTCTTTGTTGAATACCGGTAAGGCTTTTAACTTCAGCTTCATGGTCGCTTTTTGACTGCCAAACAGGGAATTCATGTCCAGGTTGGCGTCACCGGTCAGCGTCACTTTATTGGGTTCTTCACGGCCAATCTGACTGGCGAGATTATTTAGTACGATGTGTGCTTCAGCAACGCCGGGCAAGCCGATATCTTTAGAAAAGTTATTATGCTTTGCCAGGGCCTGATTAATTTCTTGCTCGCTAACCGTGTATTGCGTGAGTTGATTACAACCAACCAACAGGCCGCTGACAATCAGTGCAGCGGCAAAAAAAAACTTTTTCATGGGGTTCCTCAACATGATGCATGTGGCGTAATCGTGACACAAAGCATCATCGAGTACCAGCGCCCCGGACGCCAGCAGAAAAAACTGAAAAGCGGCCGGAAGCAGGTTCGGCAATCAGGCGTCTGGCTCCAGCATGCCTCGTGTTGGGCGTTTGAGACTGAACTGCCAGCCCAGAGCCAGGAAGGTGATGAGGCCGATAATACCGAGCATCATCCAGGGCAGCTCAGGCTGTGCCAGGGCCTTGCCCATGTCAAACAGCCAGCCGCCGCCGATATATCCAATTGCGCCCCCGATGGCGAGCCCCAGTCGGCTGAAGCCCATATAGCTTCCTCTGGCCCGAGCGTTCGCCAGTGAGGCGCTCAGGGTTTCACGCGCGGGTTCGGCGATGATCGAGCCAATATAGAACGTGCAGATTAGGGTGAATAACTGCTGCAAATTCCCGACCAGACCGATCGGCATCATGCTCAGAGACATCACCAGCAGACCGGCCATCAGACGATGTTCAAGGCGAAAACGTTTTTCACTCCAGCGGGCAATTGGATAGAGCAGCGTCAATGAGAGGCACGCCTCGATGGCATACATCCATTTCACGGCGGCCGGTGAACCTGCGATGTCGTTCACCATGATTGGCAGCATCAGCATCACCTGTACCGCCAGCATGTAATAGCCTGCCAGCGTCAGCACATAGGTGACAAAGCGCTTGTCATGCATCACGTGGCTCATCCCTTCGCGCACTGGAATTTTCACCGTCGACAGCTTCCATGCCGGGAGCAGCCAGGCGTTAAACGCCGCGCACAGAACGAACAAAATTGCGCCGGTGGCACAGACCAGACGGAAATCGTATTGCAATAACCAACTGCCAAGCAATGCGCCAACCACGGCCCCGGCGCTATCCTGCATCATCAGAATAGAGAAAAAGCGCCCGCGCTTTTCCGGGCGGATCAGTTTAACCACCAGCGCCGAGCGGGGTGGGTCGAATAGTGTACCGCCCAGTCCGGAGAGAAAGCAGGAAAACCACAGCAGCCACGGCTCATGGGCAATGCCCATGGTGGCGAACCCGGCAGCGCGCATCAGCATGCCGGTGACTATCATCGGTTTTGCACCAAAACGGTCCGCAATAGCGCCGCCGAAAATACCCAACCCCTGCTGGATAAATTGACGTAATCCTAGTGCAATACCGACCATCACGGCGGCCCAGCCCATTTGGTCGACGAAACGAATTGAGATCAGCGGGAAAACGACGAAGAAACCCAGCACGACCAGCATATTATCGATGAGAAGGAAGTATTTACCCAGGTTCCTTGCCTGCGAGACTTGCGACATTTCCCCTCCAGGGAAAAACTCGTCACTCTGGATAGAGTTTAAAAGATAAGCACCTCCTATTCTGCGGTGTCGTCATCGCTTTTCCCACCCTTCGCGGGACAATATTTTTTTATCAAAAGTCCGTCTTGATAGAGAGTTTTCATCAAAATGTGTGAATAATTCAAAAAATGGCATTTTGCTCTTTTCACAGGGTGTATTCGCACAGGTATAGTAATGCGAATAGCGTATTGAAGACGTTACGGGAAGGAGTAGGTATAGAATGTTTGGCTATCGCAGTAACGTGCCAAAAGTGCGCTTAACCACCGACCGCCTGGTCGTGCGTTTAGTGCATGAGCGTGATGCCTGGCGTCTGGCAGATTATTACGCAGAAAATCGTCATTTCTTAAAACCCTGGGAACCTATTCGCGATGAAAGCCACTGCTATCCGTCCGGCTGGCAGGCGCGTCTGAGCATGATCTCTGAGTTTCATAAACAGGGCACCGCCTATTATTTTGCGCTGCTCGATCCGGACGAAAAAGAAATTATCGGCGTTGCGAACTTCTCAAACGTGGTGCGGGGATCCTTCCATGCCTGTTATCTCGGCTACTCCATTGCGCAGAAGTGGCAGGGGCAGGGGCTAATGTATGAAGCCTTAACCTCGGCCATCCGTTATATGCAGCGCACGCAACATATTCATCGCATTATGGCTAACTACATGCCACATAATAAGCGCAGCGGTGACCTGCTGGCGCGACTGGGTTTTGAAAAAGAAGGGTATGCCAAAGACTACTTGCTGATTGACGGGCAGTGGCGCGATCACGTGCTGACGGCGTTGACCACATCAGAATGGACCCCCGGCCGCTAAGTTTCAGATGCAGCCATGATTAATGGAGAAGACGATGAAATACGAATTAACCGCCACCGAAGCACGAGTGATTGGCTGTTTATTAGAAAAACAAGTGACCACGCCGGAACAGTACCCACTCTCCGTTAATGGAGTCGTAACAGCCTGCAATCAAAAAACGAATCGTGAACCGGTGATGAACCTGTCGGAATCGGACGTGCAGGAGCAACTGGATAACCTGGTTAAGCGACATTTTCTGCGCACGGTGAGCGGCTTTGGCAATCGCGTCACGAAATATGAGCAGCGTTTCTGCAACTCTGAATTTGGCAATCTGAAACTTAGTGCCGCAGAGGTGGCCATAATCACCACACTGCTGCTGCGGGGCGCTCAGACGCCTGGTGAACTGCGTAGCCGCGCATCCCGTATGTACGAATTCAGCGACATGGCCGAAGTGGAGTCGACGCTGGAAAATCTGGCGAACCGGGAAGATGGGCCTTATGTGATCCGCCTGGCGCGTGAGCCGGGCAAACGTGAAAGTCGCTATATGCACCTGTTTTGTGGTGAGGTTGATGAAGCCATTGCCGCGGCAGATGAACTCCCTGCAGCCTCCGGCGATCTGCATGCGCGCGTGGAAGCGCTGGAAACGGAAGTCGCAGAACTTAAGCAGCGGCTTGATTCCTTACTGGCGCACCTGGGAGACTAACGTGAATAAATTACGTATCGGTGTAGTCGGCCTTGGCGGTATTGCACAAAAGGCCTGGCTACCCGTGCTGGGCACATCCGCGGACTGGACGCTGCAAGGCGCCTTTTCACCTTCGCGCGATAAAGCACAGCGTATCTGTGACACCTGGCGAATACCCTACGTGGATTCATTGAAGAATCTGGCGCAAACCTGCGACGCGGTTTTCGTCCATTCCAGTACCGCGACGCACTATGCGGTAGTTAGTGAATTGCTGAATGCCGGAGTCCACGTGTGCGTGGATAAACCGCTGGCGGAAAATCTGCACGAGGCTGAGCAACTGGTCGAGCTGGCCGCGCGGAAAAAACTCACGCTGATGGTCGGGTTTAACCGTCGATTTGCACCGCTGTACCAGGATCTCAAAACCCAGTTGGGCAGTGCAGCGTCTGTACGTATGGATAAGCACCGTACGGACAGCGTTGGGCCGCACGATCTGCGCTTCACTCTGCTGGACGACTATCTGCACGTGGTCGATACCGCTTTGTGGCTGGCGGGAGGGCAGGCGCAGTTAAATAACGGCACGCTGCTGACCAATGAATCTGGTGCGATGCTCTACGCCGAGCATCATTTTTCTGTCGGTCAAATGCAGATAACGACCAGTATGCATCGCCGTGCCGGTAGCCAGCGCGAGAGCGTGCAGGCGGTGACGGACGGCGGCCTGATTGGCGTAACTGATATGCGGGAATGGCGGGAAGAGCGTGGGCAAGGTGTTATTCATAAGCCGATAGCGGGCTGGCAAACGACCTTAGAACAGCGTGGTTTTGCCGGATGTGCGCATCATTTCATTGAGTGCGTGCAAAATCAGACGGTTCCCCAGACGGCAGGCGAGCAGGCGCTACTGGCCCAGCGTGTTGTTGAAAAGCTGTGGCGGGAGGCGATGGCTGAATAATCCCCTGTAACATCTGGCGGTAGTAATTCATTGTAATCCAGGTACTATATGCCCACTCAAAATAACACCTCTTTTCAACCATAGGCTGGTTTGTCGGCCTGATAAGGTGCCAGGGTGTCGCCATCAGGCACTGCAAAAGTGTCGGATGGCGGCGAGAATGCCTTATCCGACCTACGGGCAGGTTTGTCGGGGTTTTGCCTCAGAGTCTGGAATACAACATAGATGAATTTATTAAAGTCGCTGGCAGCCGTCAGCTCGATGACGATGTTTTCACGTGTGCTGGGTTTTGCGCGTGATGCGATTGTCGCCAGAATCTTTGGTGCAGGGATGGCGACAGATGCCTTTTTTGTGGCATTCAAACTTCCTAACCTGTTGCGCCGAATTTTTGCCGAAGGCGCATTTTCGCAGGCATTTGTGCCGATTCTTGCTGAGTACAAAAGCAAGCAGGGGGAAGATGCTACCCGCGTGTTTGTTGCCTACGTTTCCGGACTGTTGACGCTGGCGCTGGCCGTGGTGACGGTAGCCGGGATGTTGGCTGCGCCATGGGTGATATTAGTTACCGCGCCGGGATTTGCCGACACAGCGGATAAATTTGCGCTGACCACTCAACTGCTGCGGATCACTTTTCCCTATATTCTACTGATTTCACTGGCCTCACTGGTTGGTGCGATCCTTAATACCTGGAACCGCTTTTCCATTCCTGCATTTGCCCCGACCTTTCTGAATATCAGCATGATCGGCTTCGCGCTATTTGCGGCACCCTATTTTAACCCGCCGGTGCTGGCGCTGGCGTGGGCCGTTACGGTTGGCGGCGTGCTACAGCTGATTTATCAGCTTCCGCACTTGAAGAAAATTGGCATGCTGGTGCTGCCGCGCGTGAACTTCCGTGATGCAGGGGCGATGCGTGTCGTCAAGCAAATGGGGCCAGCGATCCTTGGGGTATCGGTCAGTCAGATTTCACTGATCATCAATACGATTTTCGCCTCGTTTCTGGCCTCTGGCTCAGTTTCATGGATGTATTATGCTGACCGTCTGATGGAGTTTCCGTCCGGTGTTCTGGGCGTGGCGCTGGGGACTATCCTGCTGCCATCGCTGTCCAAAAGTTTTTCCAGCGGTAATCATGATGAATATTGTCGCCTGATGGACTGGGGCCTGCGTTTGTGTTTCCTGTTGGCATTACCGAGTGCCGTAGCGTTGGGTATTCTGGCCAAACCGCTGACGGTGTCTCTGTTCCAGTACGGTAAATTTACCGCCTTTGATGCCGCGATGACCCAGCGTGCGCTGGTGGCGTACTCGGTAGGTTTGATTGGCTTGATCGTGGTGAAAGTGTTGGCTCCGGGCTTTTACTCGCGCCAGGATATTAAAACGCCAGTGAAGATTGCCATTGTGACGCTGATTATGACCCAGGTGATGAACCTGGCGTTTATCGGGCCGTTAAAGCATGCCGGATTGTCGCTGTCGATTGGTCTGGCGGCATGTCTGAACGCTTCACTGCTGTACTGGCAACTGCGGAAACAGAAAATCTTTACCCCACAACCGGGCTGGAGCTGGTTCCTGGCGCGTCTGGTGATTTCCGTGCTGGTGATGTCTGCGGTGCTGGTTGGGATGCTCTACATCATGCCGGATTGGTCGCAGGGAACGATGCTGTGGCGTCTGCTGCGTCTGATGGCGGTCGTGGTGGCCGGCATTGCCGCTTACTTCGCAGCACTCGCCGTACTGGGCTTTAAAGTAAAAGAGTTTGTGCGCCGGACGGCGTAATGGATCAATGCCGGATGGCGGCATAACGCCGTATCCGGCCTACTAAAGGCGTAGGCCTGATAAGCAAAACGTTATCAGGCTGACATCAAATAGAGAATTTTTTCCCGCCGCGGTGCGCAGCAGAGGTTTGACCGTTTGCGCCATACAACGCCGGTTCCTGGTGCGGTTTCAGCACTTGTATTGCTTGTTGATTACGCTCGATCTGCCCTTCCAGCAGCCAACCGTTGTGCTGGTTGAGGTCGCGTAAATGCTGTGTTTTCTTGGTGATAGTCTGCCAGCGTTCAGCAATCTCATCATTGGCGCTGCGCGTGGCGTCATGCTCCAGGCGGCGCTGCTGCTCAAGATAATCAAGGGTTGCCAGCAAGGAGCTTTTTTCTTCTGTAATACGCTGTAGCTGGCTGCCGTTGATATGCCCTGCGGAAAGCTGCTGCTGTTCAGCATCCATTACCGTTTTCAGGTCATTGAGGACAGTCGTCATCTGGTCAAGTATTTCTGACAAACGAGTCATACTTTATTTACTCTGTAGGTAGCTCTGCGCCTCGCGAATCAGCGAGTCGGCAATTTTTCCGGTATCCATTTTCAATTCACCGTTACGGATTGCGGTTTTCAGTGCTTCCACGCGTTCCATATTGATGTCATTGGTGCCAGGCTGCATCAGTTTGGCCTGGGCGTCGCTCAGCATGACGCTGGTGCTGGTGGTCGCGGTGGTTTTTTCATTCCGCGCTTTTTGTACCGGCGCATCGCTGATTTCACGCGGCTGAACGGTGCTTACTGGCTTCAATGGTGAGGTACGATCAATGCTCATTTTATTTTTCCTCATCGAGGGGTTACGCTATAGCGGCCCGCTGTAATCATTGGTTGTTTATCTATCGGCACACGCTAAAAAATCTTTAACCTATTATAGGTTAATAAGAATATTCCCATCAGAATCGACGACGCCGCTCACCACCTGGCCTGAAATCATCCGCACTCGCGCATTCTGTGCGACAGCGGCGTTGTTCAGCGCTTTACCTTCGGCATTGACCCGAAAGCCATCTCCGTTGGCAATAACCAGTACGCGCTGACCGGCCTTGATCCGCCATGCCTGGCGCAACATCGAAAGCTGTATCGGTTGGCCCGGCACCAGATCGCGCAGGCTCACTGCATCCTGCACCTGACTCATATCCAGCACCGCGCGCGGCGGTAGTTGGTCCAGTCGACCACGTTTCAGCGTTACGCTGGCCGGGGTCAGGGTGCTACCTCGCGCTACGGACGCAGCGGCAACAACGTAGTTTCCCGTCGCCTGCACGTTCACCTGCAGATAACGTTTTTCGTTGGCACAGCGAGCCAGCACATTCACATTACCCCACAGTTTTGCGCTACCTGACACGCTTAATGCTGGTTGCTCACAGCTCGGCAGTAAGTTAGGTGACGTTCGGATAGTGACCACCACCTCATCGCTAAATCCGGCCAGGCGCTGGGAAAACCATGCCGTTAGCTGCGAATTCAGGTCTTGTGCCAGCGTCATAGGGCTGAACAGCAATGCTGCCACGACTATTCCACGTTTAAACGTTTGCATCAAAACCTCGCGCTTTTTCAGGTAGTGGCAGGATTTTACCTGTGTGACGCAGTCATCAACGCAACAAATAGCGACGCATTTTGCGTTTATTCCGGCGATAACGCGCGCGTAATGGGATTTAAGCTGTCGGCTGAATTTTGTCATTTGCGGAGGAGATATGCTCGATAAGCTCGACGCCGCCTTACGTTTTCAACAGGAAGCGCTGAATTTGCGCGCCCAACGCCAGGAAATATTGGCGGCCAACATTGCCAATGCCGACACGCCGGGGTATCAGGCGCGCGACCTGGATTTCGCCAATGAATTAAAAAAAGTCATGGTGCGAGGACGGGAAGAAACCGGCGGCGTTTCATTGACGCTGACCTCTGCACAACACATTCCGGCCCAGACCGTTTCTGCGCCGTCTACGGAGCTGCTCTACCGTATTCCTGACCAGCCATCTCTTGATGGCAACACGGTAGATATGGACCGGGAGCGCACGCAATTTGCGGACAACAGCCTCAAATATCAAATGGGGCTGACCGCGCTGGGTGGACAAATCAAAGGCATGATGAACGTGCTGCAAGGAGGGAACTAATTCGTGGCGCTGTTAAATATTTTTGATATCGCAGGTTCTGCGCTGACGGCTCAGTCTAAACGCCTGAACGTCGCGGCCAGCAACATGGCGAATGCGGATAGCGTCAGCGGACCCGACGGTCAGCCGTATCGCGCGAAACAGGTTGTTTTTCAGGTAGATGCCGCGCCAGGTGCGGCAACCGGTGGCGTAAAAGTTGCTGACGTCATTGAAAGTCAGGCGCCGGATAAGCTGGTTTATGAACCCGGTAATCCGCTGGCCGATGCGAATGGCTACGTGAAAATGCCGAATGTGGACGTTGTTGGCGAGATGGTCAACACCATGTCTGCCTCACGTAGCTATCAGGCAAACGTCGAAGTGCTCAACACCGTGAAAAGCTTGATGCTTAAAACGTTGACGCTAGGCCAGTAAAGGAGGCGCACATGTCTATTGCTGTAAAAATGAATGACCCGAGCACGACGGGGGTTAATGCCGCCACGGGGAATAGCTCACTGACGGGCAGCAACGCTGCTGACCTGCAAAGCAGCTTTCTTACGCTGCTGGTTGCACAGCTGAAAAACCAGGATCCTACCAACCCGCTGCAAAACAACGAACTGACTACCCAGTTGGCGCAAATCAGTACCGTGAGCGGGATTGAGAAGCTGAACACTACGCTGGGATCGATCTCCGGGCAGATCGACAACAGTCAGTCACTGCAGGCCAGTACGCTGATTGGCCACGGTGTCATGATCCCGGGTACCACCATCCTGACCGGTAAAGGGACAGAAGAAGGTGCCAAAACCACGACAACACCATTTGGCGTTGAGCTGCAGCAACCGGCAGATAAGGTTACCGCAACCATTACCGATAAAGACGGCAAAGTGGTACGAACCATCGATATTGGTGGATTGAAAGCGGGCGTTCATACCTTTACCTGGGACGGCACCATGACCGATGGCACGGATGCACCAAGCGGTTCTTACAACGTGTCAATTGCTGCCAGTAATGGCGGAACGCAACTGGTGGCCCAGCCGCTTCAGTTTGCGCTGGTGCAGGGCGTTATTCGCAGTAACGGCGGTAATACGCTGGATCTGGGCACCTATGGAACCACCACCCTCGACGAAGTACGGCAGATAATTTAAGCCTTCACACTTATCAGGAGTAAGTCATGGCCTTTTCTCAAGCGGTCAGCGGTCTGAACGCTGCAGCGACCAACCTCGATGTCATTGGTAACAACATCGCCAACTCCGCCACCTACGGTTTTAAATCTGGCACGGCATCTTTTGCCGATATGTTTGCCGGTTCGAAAGTCGGTTTGGGCGTTAAAGTTGCGGGTATTACTCAGGACTTTACCGACGGTACGACCACCAACACCGGACGTGGTCTGGATGTTGCTATCAGCCAGAACGGTTTTTTCCGTATGGTAGACAGCAACGGTTCCGTTTTCTACAGCCGTAACGGTCAATTCAAGCTCGATGAAAACCGCAATATCGTTAACATGCAGGGGCTGCAGCTGACGGGCTATCCGGCTACCGGTACACCGCCAACAGTTCAGCAGGGTGCGAACCCGGCACCGATCACTATCCCGAATACGCTGATGGCGGCTAAATCCACCACCACTGCGTCAATGCAGGTCAACCTGAACTCCACTGATAAGGTCCCTACCAAGACCCCGTTTAACCCAAGCGATGCCGATTCCTACAACAAAAAAGGCAGTGTTACCGTTTTCGATAGCCAGGGTAACGCTCATGACATGAACATTTTTTATGTCAAAACAGGCCCTAACAAATGGGATGTCTACACCCAGGACGCCAGCGTTGCGGGTTCAGTTGCCAGTAAGAATGCGGTGATGAACTTTAGTGCTAACGGTACGCTGACTTCTGTGAATAATTATGTTGCAGGGACGGTGCCAGTCGATCCAGCAGATCCGGATGGACCAAAAATCCCCGTTGAAGGTCCAGCTAATGCCCAACCGCAAATTCAGATCTCCACCGGTACGATCAATGGCGCAGTTCCTGCGAACTTCTCTCTGAGTTTCCTGAACTCCATGCAGCAGAACACCGGTGCCAACAACATCGTCGCCACGAATCAGAACGGCTACAAGCCGGGCGATCTGGTGAGCTACCAGATTAACAATGACGGTACGGTGGTCGGTAACTACTCCAACGAACAGCAACAGGTTCTGGGGCAGATCGTGCTGGCAAACTTTGCCAACAACGAAGGTCTGGCGTCTCAGGGCGACAACGTCTGGGCGGCCACACAGGCTTCCGGCGTGGCGCTGCTGGGTACCGCAGGCGAAGGTAACTTCGGCAAACTGACCAACGGTGCGCTGGAAGCGTCAAACGTGGATTTGAGTAAAGAACTGGTGAATATGATCGTTGCTCAGCGTAACTATCAGTCGAACGCGCAGACCATCAAAACCCAGGATCAGATCCTCAACACGCTGGTCAACCTGCGCTAAGCGCCTGACGGGATAGCTTAATGGATCACGCAATTTATACCGCCATGGGCGCGGCCAGTCAGACGCTGAATCAACAGGCGGTGACGGCCAGCAACCTGGCAAACGCCTCCACGCCAGGGTTTCGTGCGCAGCTCAATGCGCTGCGCGCGGTTCCTGTAGAAGGATTGTCTTTACCGACGCGTACGCTGGTGGTGGCCTCCACGCCGGGGGCCGACATGACGCCGGGTCAGATGGACTATACCTCCCGCCCGCTGGATGTGGCGCTGCAACAAGATGGCTGGTTGGCTGTGCAGACCGCAGACGGTAGCGAAGGGTATACCCGTAACGGCGCTATTCAGGTAAGCCCTACGGGTGAACTGACTATTCAGGGGCATCCGGTAATTGGCGAAGCTGGACCGATAGCCGTACCGGAAGGTTCAGAAGTCACCATTGCGGCGGACGGGACAATTTCAGCACTTAACCCTGGCGATCCGGCTAATACGGTCGCGCCAGTAGGGCGGCTGAAGCTGGTGAAGGCAACAGGGCTTGAAGTGCAACGCGGTGATGACGGTATGTTCCGCCTGACCCAGGCCGCACAGGCTACCCGTGGTGCGACGTTACAGGCTGACCCCAGCATTCGCGTGATGTCGGGCGTGCTGGAAGGCAGTAACGTTAAACCGGTTGCTGCGATGAGTGACATGATCGCCAACGCCCGCCGCTTTGAAATGCAGATGAAAATTATCAGTAGCGTGGATGATAACGCGGGCCGCGCCAACCAACTGCTGTCGATGAGTTAATACAGGACATTTTATGATCAGTTCATTATGGATCGCCAAAACCGGCCTGGATGCGCAGCAAACCAACATGGATGTGATTGCCAACAACCTGGCAAACGTCAGCACCAACGGATTTAAGCGCCAACGTGCCGTATTTGAAGATCTGTTGTACCAGACGATTCGTCAGCCTGGTGCACAGTCTTCTGAGCAGACCACACTGCCGTCTGGTTTGCAGATTGGTACCGGCGTACGTCCGGTTGCGACCGAGCGTTTACACAGCCAGGGTAACCTGTCGCAGACCAACAACAGTAAAGATGTGGCGATTAAAGGCCAGGGCTTTTTCCAGGTCATGTTGCCCGATGGTACGTCCGCTTATACCCGCGACGGTTCTTTCCAGGTGGATCAGAACGGTCAGTTGGTGACGGCGGGTGGTTTTCAGGTTCAGCCTGCCATCACTATTCCGGCTAACTCGCTCAGTATCACCATTGGACGCGACGGTATTGTCAGCGTGACCCAACAGGGGCAGGCGGCGCCTGTTCAGGTCGGGCAGCTTAACCTGACAACCTTCATGAACGATACCGGTCTGGAAAGCATTGGTGAGAATCTGTACACCGAAACGCAGTCATCCGGTGCGCCGAATGAGAGCACGCCAGGGCTGAACGGCGCGGGTCTGCTGTATCAGGGCTATGTTGAAACCTCTAACGTCAACGTGGCGGAAGAGCTGGTAAACATGATCCAGGTTCAGCGCGCTTACGAAATCAACAGTAAAGCGGTATCGACCACCGATCAGATGCTGCAAAAACTGACGCAACTCTAAAGTGGAGCCCGGTGGGGTGAAAATCTCACCGGCACACTGATTTTGAAGATGACCGCAATGCGAAAATACGCGCTTCACCCATACCCAATTTTAGCCCTGCTGGTGGTTTCACTAACAGGATGTGCCTGGATCCCGGCCACGCCGCTCGTGCAGGGCGCAACGTCTGCCCAGCCCGTTCCAGGTCCAACGCCGGTGGCGAATGGCTCAATCTTCCAGTCGGCACAACCGATTAACTATGGTTATCAGCCACTCTTTGAAGACCGTCGTCCACGCAATATTGGCGATACGCTGACCATCGTATTGCAGGAAAACGTCAGCGCGAGCAAAAGCTCTTCGGCGAACGCCAGCCGCGACGGCAAGACAAACTTTGGCTTTGATACCGTACCGCGCTATCTGGAAGGATTGTTCGGTAACGAACGTGCCGACGTAGAAGCCTCCGGCGGTAACTCCTTTAACGGTAAAGGCGGCGCGAACGCCAGAAATACCTTCAGTGGTACGCTGACCGTAACGGTCGATCAGGTACTGGTGAATGGCAACTTACATGTCGTGGGTGAAAAACAGATCGCTATAAATCAGGGCACTGAATTCATCCGCTTCTCCGGGGTTGTAAACCCGCGCACCATCAGTGGCAGCAACTCCGTACCGTCAACCCAGGTTGCGGACGCGCGTATTGAGTACGTCGGTAACGGCTACATCAATGAAGCGCAGAATATGGGCTGGTTGCAGCGTTTCTTCCTTAACTTGTCGCCGATGTAAGCGAGGTACCCAGTGTTTAAATCTTTTGTTGGAATGGTACTGGTGCTGATAACCACCTTTGCGCATGCTGACCGTATTCGTGACCTGACCAGCGTTCAGGGCGTGCGGGAAAACTCGTTGATAGGTTATGGGCTGGTAGTCGGTCTGGATGGTACGGGTGACCAGACCACACAGACGCCGTTTACGACGCAAACGCTCAATAACATGCTTTCGCAGTTGGGGATAACCGTGCCAACTGGCACCAATATGCAGCTGAAAAACGTGGCGGCGGTGATGGTTACCGCGTCATTTCCTGCATTTGGTCGTCAGGGACAAACCATCGACGTAGTGGTCTCCTCTATGGGGAATGCCAAAAGCCTGCGCGGCGGTACGCTGCTGATGACCCCGTTAAAAGGGGTCGATAGTCAGGTATATGCGCTGGCTCAGGGGAATATTTTGGTGGGTGGTGCGGGCGCGGCTGCAGGTGGTAGTAGCGTACAGGTTAACCAGCTCAATGGTGGACGCATTACCAACGGTGCGATTATCGAACGTGAATTACCCAGCCAGTTCGGCGGTGGTAACACCATTAATCTGCAGCTCAATAATGAAGATTTCACGATGGCGCAGCAGATTACCGACACCATCAACCGCTCGCGTGGCTTTGGTAGCGCAACAGCGTTGGATGCCCGAACCATTCAGGTGCGTGTGCCAAGCGGCAACAGCTCGCAGGTGCGTTTCCTCGCTGATATCCAGAATATTGAGGTGAACGTCACGCCGCAGGATGCGAAAGTGATTATCAACTCGCGCACCGGATCTGTCGTCATGAACCGCGAAGTGACGCTGGATAGCTGTGCCGTGGCACAAGGCAACTTGTCGATCACGGTGAACCGCCAGGCGAACGTCAGCCAACCGGACACACCGTTTGGCGGTGGACAAACCGTGGTGACGCCACAAACCCAGATTGACCTGCGCCAAAGCGGTGGTTCACTGCAAAGCGTGCGTTCCAGCGCCAACCTGAACAATGTGGTGCGTGCGCTGAATGCGCTGGGGGCAACGCCGATGGATCTGATGTCCATTCTGCAATCGATGCAGAGCGCGGGTTGCTTACGCGCCAAACTGGAAATCATCTAATGATTGGTGACAGCAAACTGCTGACCAGCGCTGCCTGGGATGCGCAATCACTGAACGAACTGAAAGCGAAAGCGGGTCAGGACCCGGCGGCGAATATCCGTCCGGTCGCCCGTCAGGTTGAAGGGATGTTCGTGCAGATGATGCTGAAAAGCATGCGTGAAGCGCTGCCGAAAGATGGCGTGTTTAGCAGCGATTCAACGCGCTTGTATACCAGTATGTATGACCAACAAATTGCGCAGCAAATGACCGCAGGCAAAGGTCTGGGGCTGGCTGAAATGATGGTCAAGCAGATGACTGAAGGGCAAGCGCAACCTGCGGATGACGCGCCGCAGGTGCCGATGAAGTTTTCACTGGAAACGGTGACCAGCTATCAAAATCAGGCACTGACGCAACTGGTCCGCAAAGCCATCCCCCGGGCGACAGAAAGCAATGATGAGCCACTGTCAGGTGACAGCAAAGACTTCCTCGCCCAGCTATCGCTGCCGGCTAAGCTGGCCAGCCAGCAAAGCGGGGTCCCGCATCATCTTATTCTGGCACAGGCGGCGCTGGAATCCGGATGGGGGCAGCGACAAATTCGCCGTGAGAACGGTGAACCGAGCTTTAACATTTTTGGCGTGAAGGCTTCGGGAAGCTGGAAAGGTCCAACCACTGAAATCACCACGACTGAATATGAGAACGGTGAGGCGAAAAAGGTGAAAGCCAGATTCCGCGTCTATAGCTCTTACCTTGAGGCGTTGTCGGATTATGTCGGTCTGATATCACGTAACCCGCGCTATGCGGCAGTGACCGCTGCCGCGACCGCCGAGCAAGGGGCGCAGGCATTGCAAAATGCGGGTTACGCCACGGACCCTAACTATGCGCGAAAATTAACCAGCATGATCCAGCAGTTGAAATCGATGAGTGAAAAAGTGAGCAAAACCTACAGCACGAACATCGATAATCTCTTTTAAATAGCTCAAGTCTACCGACCTGCTGCCGATAATAACGAGTATTGAAGGATTACAAGGAACCTCCATGTCCAGCTTGATTAATAACGCGATGAGTGGACTCAGCGCAGCGCAGGCCGCGTTGAATACTGCCAGTAACAACATCTCCAGCTATAACGTTGCCGGATATACCCGACAGACGACAATTATGGCGCAAGCGAACAGCACGCTGGGTGCGGGGGGCTGGGTAGGCAATGGTGTCTATGTTTCTGGTGTACAACGTGAATATGACTCCTTTATCACTAACCAGTTGCGAGCAGCGCAGAACCAGAGCAGCGGTCTGACGACACGATATGAGCAAATGTCAAAAATCGACAATCTGCTCTCCAGCAAAACCAGTTCTATTTCGACCTCCATGCAGGACTTTTTTACCAGCCTGCAAACGCTGGTCAGCAACGCCGAAGATCCGGCGGCACGCCAGGCGCTAATCGGTAAAGCTGATGGGTTGGTCAATCAGTTTAAAACGACCGACCAGTATCTGCGCGATCAGGATAAGCAGGTCAATACCGCGATTAAAGCCAGCGTTGATCAGATCAACAATTATTCGAAACAAATTGCCAGCCTCAACGACCAGATTTCTCGTATGACAGGCGTCGGCGCAGGTGCGTCTCCTAACGACCTGCTCGACCAGCGCGATCAGTTGGTCAGTGAATTGAATCAGATTGTCGGTGTTGAAGTCAGCGTTCAGGATGGTGGCACTTACAACCTGACCATGGCGAACGGTTATTCGCTGGTACAGGGTAGCAATGCACGCCAACTGGCAGCAGTGCCTTCCAGCGATGATCCTAATCGTACAACTGTGGCCTACGTTGATGGCGTTGCCGGAGCTGTTGAAATTCCGGAGAAACTGCTGAATACCGGTTCACTGGGCGGACTGCTCACCTTCCGTTCTCAGGAGCTGGATCAGACGCGTAATACCCTCGGCCAACTGGCGCTTGCATTTGCCGATGCGTTTAACACCCAGCATAAAGAAGGTTTTGATGCCAACGGCGATCAGGGTAAGGATTTCTTTGCTATCGGCAGCCCGGAAGTCTTCAACAACGCGAAAAATACGGGTACAGGATCGTTAAGCGCTAAGATCACTGACAGCTCCGCCGTGCAGGCGACAGATTATAAAATCGTTTTTGATGGGAAGGACTGGCAGGTTACTCGCCTGGCGGATAATACCAGTTTCAAAGCCACCGTTACCGGGGGAAAAATGTCCTTTGACGGGATGGAAATCACCGTTAATGCTGGCGCGAAAGCTAATGACAGTTTTACTGTAAAACCCGTGAGTAACGCTATCGTTGATATGAAAGTTATGGTGACCGATGAGTCGAAAATCGCCATGGCTCAAGTGTCTAAAAATGATACGGACCCCACCATCGATAAAGGCAAGAGCGACAACCGTAACGGTCAGAAACTGTTAGATCTGCAAACCAAAGCGACTGTCGGCAATAAGACCTTCAACGATGCATATGCCACGCTGGTAAGCGATGTCGGGAACAAAACCGCTACGCTGAAAACCAGCGCCACCACCCAGAACAACGTGGTGACACAGCTTTACCGGCAGCAACAGTCTATTTCCGGCGTTAACCTCGACGAAGAGTACGGTAATTTACAGCGTTTTCAGCAGTATTACCTGGCTAACGCTCAAGTGCTGCAGACCGCGAATGCGTTGTTTGATGCACTGATTAATATCCGCTAAGGGAGAGGGACACAATGCGTATCAGCACCCAGATGATGTACCAGCAGAATATGCGTGGCATCACTAACTCTCAGGCTGAATGGATGAAGTTTGGTGAGCAGATGTCAACGGGCAAACGCGTGATCAACCCATCAGACGATCCGATTGCCGCCTCGCAGGCCGTGGTACTTTCTCAGGCTCAGGCGCAGAACAGCCAATATACGCTGGCACGCTCATTCGCGACGCAAAAGGTGTCGCTGGAAGAGAATGTTCTGAGCCAGGTGACGACGGCAATTCAGGCTGCACAGGAAAAAATCGTTTATGCCGGGAACGGAACGTTAAGTGATGACGACCGTGCATCGCTGGCCACCGACCTACAGGGGATCCGCGATCAGCTGATGAACCTGGCAAACAGTACCGACGGTAATGGTCGCTATATTTTCGGTGGATATAAAACAGAATCCGCACCGTTTGCCCAGGCAGATGGCGCTTACAGCGGCGGTACAACAAACGTTACCCAACAGGTCGATGCCTCCCGAACCATGGTGATTGGTCATACTGGCGATAAAGTATTCGCCAACCTGACCAGCAACGCTGTACCGGAACCTGGTGGCGGCACTCAGGAAAAGAACCTGTTTAAAATGCTGGATACCGCTATTGATGCGCTCAAAACCCCTATTGCGGGTGATGACGTTGCAAAAGCTACCGCCGCTGCTGCCATTGATAAAACCAACCGTGGTTTAAAGAATTCACTCAATAATGTTTTGAGCGTCCGTGCAGAATTAGGTACGCAGCTGAGTGAACTAAGCTCGCTGGATTCACTGGGCGCCGATCGTGCATTAGGCCAAACTCAGCAGATGAGTAATCTGGTGGATGTTGACTGGAACGCCGCGATCTCGTCTTATGTCATGCAGCAGGCTGCGCTACAGGCATCCTATAAAGCGTTCACCGATATGCAGGGAATGTCGTTGTTCCAGCTCAATCGTTAACGCCTCGTTTTGAAACATATCTTGAAACTGGGTATGTTTGTCTGCCCGCTCCTTTAACACCCCGGAGCGGGCATTTTTTTAGGCAACCGACGTCTTACTAAGCGACGGGTTCTCCGTCAGTCTTATGACCAACGCAATTGCACTGCTGAAGGTAGCCAACACAACGACACCTTCCCAATTTGCCAGGGCGTAGACCTGACTTCCGAGAACTGAACCCAGCGCCATACCGATAAACACCATCGTAAACAGCAGAGCGTTCAGTCGTCCTCGTGCCAGAGGCTCCAGGCTATAGACCAGATTCTGGTGGGCAACCAGGCTGGATTGCAATCCGAGATCAAAACCTACAGCCGAAAGGGCGATGAGCAGCCACTGCCCCTGAACGGGCAGGGCGGGTAACAAAAACATCAGTGCGAAAGATACCGTTACCAGCAAAGCACCCAATTGCGTCACTTTTGCCGCACCCACTTTATCGGCAAGATGGCCCGCCATCGGTGCGGCAAGCGCTCCGGCTGCTCCCGCGATACCAAAAGCACCCGCTATAGCGCTACCCATGTGGTAATGCTCAGATAACATCACCGCCAGCGTAGACCAGAAGGCGCTAAAAGCAATGGACAGAAAGCCTTGTGCCAGTGCTGCGCGGCGCAAGGTGGAATATCGTTGCCAAAGTTGCGCCATTGAGAGCATTAATGATGGATAGCTCAACGTGGAATGGACCGTAAAGCGAGGCAGTACTTTCCACATAATCGCGGTAATTACGGCAATGCTGACGGCAGCGAGTTGGTACATCTCGCGCCAGCCAAACGCTTCGCCCACCAGTCCACTGACGGTACGTGAGAGTAAAATCCCCAACAGAAGGCCCGTCATCACTGTGCCCACCGTTTTTCCCTGCTTGCCTTCGGGCGCCAGTATTGCCGCCGCAGGCACAATATCTTGTGCCATGGTTGCCGCCATTCCCATCAGCAGGCTCACCAGTAATAGAGAATGCAACTGACCGGTAAAGCTACAGGCCAGCAGCAGCGCGGCAAGAGAGATGCTTTTCAGCAGGATTAATGTCCGGCGGTCATAACGATCGCCTAATGGCAATAAAAACAATATACCTAACGCATATCCCGCCTGGGTCAGCGTCGGGACCAACCCCATACCGGTGAGACTTAAGGCCAGATCCTGACCCATTAAAGGCAGAAGAGGTTGGGCGTAGTAGATAGCGGCCACGCTGAATCCGGCGCCCATTGCCAGAACAAAAATGACCCAACGGGAAAGTGCGGTATGTGTGTTCACAAATGATTCCTCAATCACAGGATGTGCGGTTATTTTTATCCTTCAGCGAGTGGCGCGGTAGCGAGCGCAGTGGTAAAACAGTTATACGTCAGACGTATGATGAAACTGAAAATGATAAAAAATGAGCGTATAGACAGGGTGGAGCTGATGCGTACGTTTGTACGTATTGTCGAAGCAGGATCGCTTTCGGCAGCGGCAAAACAGATAGGGACGACGCAGGCGACCGTTAGCAGACGGCTGCAATCGCTGGAAACGCTGCTGGGTGTGAAACTGCTTATGCGTACCACGCATGCGATGAAATTGACCGACGATGGTGAAAGAGGCTATCAGCATGCTAAGAAGATTATTGATGCCTGGCTGGCGCTGGAAGATGGACTTAATGTCACAGAAGATGAACCGGTGGGGACGTTGCGAGTCCGCGCACCGCATGCGTTCGGGCAACAACAACTACTTGAGCCGCTTTTGCAGTTTCTTTCGCGCTATCCCCAGTTGGCAGTAGAGTGGATGCTCAACGATAAAACCGTTGATTTTCTGAGCGATAATATTGACTGCGCGATCAGGGTTGGTGCTGAGGTGGATCCGGCCACGGTTTCCATTTTACTGGCTGAAGTTCCCCGTAGTATGGTAGCGAGTCCAGGACTGCTGGAGCAATATGGCGAGCTTTCTCATCCTGAGCAGTTATCAGCGCTGCCCTGGATTGCCGTGAACACGTTTTATCAGCATAGCGTTTCGTTGTTGCACCAATTGCGTAATGAGCCAGTCACGCTGAATATTTCACCCAGATTAAGTACCGACAGTATTTATGTCGCCAGAAATGCCGCGCTGGCAGGGTTGGGAGTGACTATTGTTTCAAGCTGGATGGTGGCGGAGGATATTGCCAATGGACGTCTGGTTGCGTTGCTACCTGAGTGGCATGCGGCGCCGTTGCCTGTACATTTGGTTTATCCATGGGCGCGTTACTATCCGACCCGCTTACGCAAGTTTCTGGCCCTAATGAAGGATGTTATGCCGCAGCTGACGGGGATGAAAGGCGTAGATCAGATATAAAAAAAAGCCGACCCGAAGGCCGGCTTTGATATTGATTATGGCTTACTCAACAGGCTGTGGACGTGTTGCTGGCGCAGTCGCTTGATGCGTTGCGCTGTGTCCACCAGCGGCACCTTTGCCTTCAAAGGCGAATGCCGGACGCTGCCAGTCGCTATGACGCGGCGCTTCTGGCACATATTCCGGTGCAGGAGCGCGGGTCATTGGCGCGGTTGCATGGCTGTGCAGGTGTTCAGCATCAGCGCTTGCTGCGACAACTTCAGCCTTAACGACTTCAGTTTCGACGACAGGCGCGGCAACAACGTCTTTCGGCGCTGCAACCTCTTCAACAACTGGCGCTGTTTCCACAACTTCAGCAATCTCTTCAACCACTTCTGGCTGGGGAATAACAACCTCTGCAGGCTCTTCGGCAACCGGTGCAGTCACAACGTCAGCCACAGGTTCGGCTTCAGCGGCGATTTCTTCTGCTACGGGCGCATCAGATGCAGCGATAATTTGCGGTTGTTCCTCGACAGGGGTCGCAATCACTTCCGGATGCGTGGTTTCAACCTGTGTGGTTTCAACAACGGCGGCCTGAGGCTCAGCTACGACAACCTCTGGTCGCACGGCTTCAACCGGCGCAGGGGCATCCACAATGTGTTCAACGGCAGCGGCAGCAACCTGAGGCTCTACGGCGACAGGTGCAGCTTGCTGCTGGACCATTTCCTGTTCGCGCTGTTCTTCAACCTGCTGATCCTGAGGACGTGCAACAGGGTAGCGGATCCAAACTTTACCGGACGCTAATTCAGGAGATGCGCAGGCGACCGTTAACGGCATCGGCGACTGAACCGGATAACGCTCGTCACGGTAACGACGACGACGCTGTCCACTGACGCGCAGATGGCGAGGAGAGCGGCGAGAACGACGCGGCATACCGTTGGAGTCACGAGCTTCGCTGTTGTCTTCCTGCTCAGTCGCAACGACGGCTGGCAGATCAACTTTCGCCAGTTCGGTGCGCTGTGCTGGTACCGGCTGTTCTGTTGGTTGAGCAACAGCAGTTTCAGCGATTGCAGCAACAGTAGCCACTTCGGCTTCAACCGCCGGGCTGTCTGTGAAACGAACTTTCTGAGTCAACTGACGCTGTTTGCGGCGGGTTTGAGGCTGACGTACGCGCTCTTCCTGCTCGGTATCTTGCACAGGTTGTTCAGCCTGGTTCAGCTCTTTAACTTCCTGCTGAGCCTGACGCTTGTCATCGTTACGACGGCGGTTGCGTTCGCGACGCGGCGCCTGCTGTTCATCACCGGATTTCGCTTTGTCTGCAACATCAGTGGTTTGCTGGCGGTTATCGCGAGCTTCCGCATTTTGCTGCTGGGACTGACGACGATTACGGCGGTTATCTTCACGGTTTTCGCCGTTTTCTGAACGTTCGCTACGGTTGTCGCGGTCACCGCGATTATCACGGTTATCACGACGATCGTTACGGTCGCGACGATTGTTCTGACGCGGTTTACGACGATCCTGCTGGCGTTCGGTTTTCTCTTCAGCTTTCGGCGCAGGTTGTTCAACCGGTTTCACTTCTTCGCTACCACCGAAGATGGACTTCAGTGCGCCAAAGAAACGGCTAATCAAACCGGGTTGTGCGGCAACGGCTGCGGTTGCTGCTGCAGCTTTAGGCGCGGTGGCTTTCGCGGCAGGTTCCTGCAGAGCAGGGGCTGGCGGAACGTCTGGCATGGCGAAGGTGGCCAGCGCCGGTTGCTCAGGCTGTTTACGCTCGACGTACTCTTCTTCCGTCGGCAATGCCATTGCCTCTTCATGCAGTTTCGGCAGCAGGTAGCTCAGGGTCGGTGTTTCTTCCCCTTTACGTACGCGCAGCACAGAATAGTGCGGGGTTTCCATCTGATCGTTTGGCACGATCACACAGCGCACGCCATTCTGACGCGTTTCGATAGCATTAACCGCGGTACGTTTTTCGTTAAGCAGGTAAGAGGCGATTGGCACAGGAACAATAGCATGAACTTCTTGCGTATTTTCTTTCAGTGCTTCTTCTTCGATCAGACGCAGAATAGACAGCGACAGTGATTCGTTATCACGTACGGTACCGGTGCCGGAACAGCGCGGGCACACGTGATGGCTGGATTCACCCAGAGACGGGCTCAGACGCTGACGAGACATCTCCAGCAGACCGAAGCGAGAAATATGGCTGATCTGAATACGCGCTCTGTCCTGGCGTACGGCCTCGCGCAGACGGTTTTCAACCGCGCGCTGGTGGCGAACCGGCGTCATATCAATGAAGTCGATTACAATCAGACCGCCGAGGTCGCGCAGACGTAGCTGACGGGCAATTTCATCGGCTGCTTCAAGGTTAGTGTTGAACGCAGTTTCTTCGATGTCGCCGCCGCGAGTTGCACGCGCGGAGTTGATATCGATAGCGGTCAGGGCCTCTGTGCTGTCAATAACGATTGAGCCGCCGGACGGCAGGCGCACTTCGCGCTGGAACGCGGATTCAATCTGAGACTCGATCTGATAGTGGCTGAACAGCGGGATTTCACCGGTGTACAGTTTGATTTTGCTGCTGAAATCCGGACGACCCAGTGCGGCGATGTGCTGACGTGCCATCTCCATCACTTTCGGGTTATCGATAAGGATTTCGCCGATGTCCTGACGTAAGTAGTCACGGAAAGCACGAACGATAACGTTGCTTTCCTGGTGGATCAGGAACGGAGCAGGGCGGCTGTCAGCGGCTTTTTGAATCGCTTCCCAGTGCTTCAGGCGGAAGCTCAGGTCCCACTGCAGTGCTTCGGCGGATTTGCCGACCCCTGCGGTACGCACGATAAGCCCCATGCCATCAGGCAGTTCCAGGCTTGCCAGCGCTTCTTTTAATTCGGTACGGTCGTCGCCTTCAATGCGACGGGAGATACCGCCCGCGCGCGGGTTGTTCGGCATCAGAACCAGATAACTACCCGCCAGGCTGATAAAGGTAGTCAGCGCAGCGCCTTTATTGCCGCGTTCTTCTTTATCGATCTGAACGATGACTTCCTGACCTTCGCGCAACACGTCTTTAATGTTGGGACGACCATGGGAGTTGTAGTTAGCGGGGAAGTATTCGCGGGCAATTTCTTTTAACGGGAGGAAACCGTGACGTTCAGCGCCGTAATCAACAAAAGCAGCTTCCAGACTCGGTTCAATACGGGTAATTTTGCCTTTATAGATGTTGGCTTTTTTCTGTTCGTGTCCAGGACTTTCGATATCCAGATCGTACAGACGTTGCCCATCTACAAGGGCGACACGCAACTCTTCCTGCTGAGTTGCGTTAATTAACATTCTTTTCATCGTAACTTACTCATTATTCTTACATTGACGACTAAGCTGCGGGCAGAGTAATGCCTTTCCGGGTGTGAACCGATGGCCTCGTGTCTATTCGCGTCGCCAACCTCACGGTTATCGTCAGCTCAAAGAGGCGCAGAGTGTCGGTTGCCTGCATTTCATACGGAAACACAGCGCAATTATCAGGGGAACAGTCTGGGTGTTACTCTCCAGAAAAGCTTCCATATTACCGGTAAGGACTGCAACCCGCAGCCCGCTAACTGCCTGAAAGATCAATACGTCTTACGCCATTGCTGCGTTGATGATCGGTCGGGCAAAATTGGGTCATTCCGGAAAAGTTCTTGTTTTAACAAGATTCAACACGGAAACAACCTCATTATTCCACTGCTAACCTTGTTATAGCAAGATGACTTTTGCCATTTATCACCCGGTTACTCACAGTTTTTTCACTTCCGCGTAGTGATTGCTTTAATAACCACCAAATCGGCTATGTCAAACTTAAGTAATAGGGTATAGCAGTTAATATAAGCATAGAAAAATGTGTGGCGCGAATCTTGATGGCTATTTAAAATCGGCCCCCATGAAAACAGAGACTCCAGCCGTAAAAACAGTTGCCATTACTGCCGACGAAGCAGGGCAACGCATCGATAACTTTTTGCGCACCCAGCTTAAGGGCGTGCCGAAAAGTATGATTTATCGCATTTTGCGTAAAGGCGAAGTGCGGGTGAATAAAAAACGCATTAAACCCGAGTACAAACTCGAAGACGGGGATATTGTGCGTATTCCACCTGTGCGTGTCGCTGAACGTGAAGAAGAGGCCATTTCACCGAACCTGCAAAAGGTCGCGGCGCTGACCGACGTCATTTTATATGAAGATGACCACATTCTGGTGCTTAACAAACCTTCAGGTACGGCCGTACATGGCGGAAGCGGGTTAAGCTTTGGCGTCATTGAAGGATTACGAGCACTGCGCCCGGAAGCGCGTTTCCTTGAACTGGTGCATCGCCTCGACCGGGATACCTCCGGCGTGCTGCTGGTTGCCAAAAAACGCTCAGCCTTGCGTTCATTGCATGAACAACTGCGTGAAAAAGGCATGCAGAAAGACTATCTCGCGCTGGTTCGAGGCCAATGGCAGTCGCATGTCAAAACCGTGCAGGCGCCGCTGTTAAAGAACATTCTGCAAAGCGGCGAGCGTATCGTGCGGGTGAACCAGGAAGGCAAACCGTCAGAAACACGTTTTAAAGTGGAAGAGCGCTATGCGTTTGCCACGCTTGTGCGCTGTAGCCCGGTGACCGGACGTACGCACCAGATTCGTGTGCATACCCAGTATGCCGGTCATCCAATTGCTTTTGACGATCGCTACGGTGACCGTGAGTTCGATAAGCAACTGGCGGATACGGGGTTGAATCGGCTTTTCCTGCACGCCGCAGCGTTGAAATTTACCCATCCGGGAACGGGTGAAGTGATGCGTATTGAAGCGCCGATGGATAAGCAATTGAAGCGCTGCCTCGAGGTTTTACGCAGTAAAGCCTGATGCGCGTTGCTTATCAGGCCTACAATCGTGTGATGCACCGTAGGCCTGATAAGACGCATCGCGTCGCCATCAGGCAGATCAATCAGGCATTCAACGGGTTCATCTCTTCCCGCCGCAGCATTTGACACAACGCGATAAGCGGCAAACCGATCAAGGTATTTGGGTCACGACCCTCCAGGCGTTCAAAGAGTGCAATACCTAACCCTTCACTTTTGAAACTACCTGCACAATGGAGCGGACGCTCTTTGCGCAGATAATCATCAATTTCCGCCTCGCTTAAATGACGGAAATGGACGTCAAAAGGTTCTACTTCAGTTTGTAAATGTCCGGTCGCAGAATTATACAGCGCCAGTCCAGTGTAAAACGTCACAATATTGCCACGGGCTTTGAGTAATTGTTGGCGCGCATTTTCTTCAGTTAATGGTTTGCCGGTTATTTCACCATCAAGAACACAAATTTGATCGGAGCCAATAATCAGATGCGATGGGTAACGGTGGGCGAGAGATTGCGCTTTTTTCTGCGCCAGTCGCAAGACTAAATGGCGTGGTGCTTCGCCGGGCAACGGCGTTTCATCAACCTCTGGCGCTGCGCATTCAAACGGGATTGCCAGTTTTTCGAGTAAAGCGCGACGCCAGGGGGAGGTAGAAGCAAGAATAAGTTGAGGCATATTTTTTCCCTCGCATATAGCGTATTGATGAGAGCCATTTTAAACTATGGACTTCGACCTACAAGCTGGCTGTAGTGGCTTGTCTTGAGCGATTTTAAGTCGATGACCCGCAATGTGTGCGAATTATTGGCAAAAGGCAACCACAGGCTGCCTTTTTCTTTGACTATATGACGTTACAAAGTTAATATGCGCGCCCTATGCAAAAGGTAAAATTACCCCTGACTCTTGATCCGGTTCGTACGGCTCAAAAACGCCTCGATTATGAAGGTATCTATACTTCTGATCTGGTTGAGCGCGTCGCCGATTCTGTAGTCAGTGTGGACAGTGATGTGGAATGCTCCATGTCGTTCGCTATCGATAACCAGCGTCTCGCCGTTATAACCGGTGATGCGAAGGTATCGGTTACGCTCGAATGTCAGCGTTGCGGGAAACCGTTCCCACTTCATGTTCACACAACATATTGTTTTAGTCCTGTCCGTTCTGACGAGCAGGCTGAAGCACTCCCGGAAGCGTATGAGCCGATTGAGGTTAACGAATTCGGTGAAATCGATCTGCTTGCAATGGTTGAAGATGAGATTATCCTCTCCTTGCCGGTAGTTCCGGTGCATGATTCTGAACACTGTGAAGTGTCCGAGGCGGACATGGTCTTTGGCGAATTGCCTGATGAAGCGCAAAAACCAAACCCATTTGCCGTATTAGCCAGCTTAAAGCGTAAGTAATTGAGGAGTAAGGTCCATGGCCGTACAACAGAATAAACCAACCCGTTCCAAACGTGGCATGCGTCGTTCTCATGACGCTCTGACCGCAGTCACCAGCCTGTCTGTAGACAAAACTTCTGGTGAACAACACCTGCGTCACCACATCACTGCCGACGGTTTCTACCGTGGCCGTAAGGTAATCGCTAAGTAATCACGCATGACTCAATGGCTTTCCCACTTCTGGTGAGAAAGACAAAGAGTGAACGCGTGATGAAGCTTAGTGAGGCTTTCCCCGGGTAACTGGGGAAACACCTAACCGGGCAGCGACGATACCTTGACACGTCTAACCCTGGCGTTAGATGTCATGGGGGGAGATTTTGGCCCTACCGTGACAGTGCCTGCAGCATTGCAGGCACTGAATTCTAATTCGCAACTCACACTTCTTTTAGTCGGGGATCCCGATACAATCACGCCATTACTTGCCAAAGCTGACTTCGAACAACGTTCGCGTCTGCAGATTATCCCTGCTCAGTCAGTTATTGCCAGTGATGCCCGGCCCTCGCAAGCTATTCGCGCCAGTCGTGGAAGCTCAATGCGTGTTGCCCTGGAGCTCGTGAAAGAAGGTCAGGCACAAGCTTGTGTCAGCGCCGGTAATACGGGCGCACTCATGGGACTAGCGAAGTTATTGCTCAAACCTCTTGAGGGGATTGAGCGTCCTGCGTTGGTGACGGTGTTACCCCATCAGCAAAAGGGCAAAACGGTGGTGCTGGATTTGGGCGCCAACGTAGATTGTGATAGCACGATGTTGGTGCAATTTGCCGTCATGGGTTCCGTGCTGGCAGAAGAGGTTGTTGGCATTGCCAATCCTCGCGTAGCGTTACTCAACATCGGCGAAGAAGAAACGAAAGGTCTCGACAGTATTCGAGATGCTTCAGCTGTGCTAAAAACGATCCCTTCCATTAATTATATCGGCTATCTTGAAGCCAATGAGTTACTGACTGGCAAAACCGATGTGTTGGTCTGTGACGGTTTTACAGGTAATGTCACATTAAAGACGATGGAAGGTGTTGTCAGAATGTTCCTTTCACTGCTGAAATCTCAGGGTGAGGGCAAAAAACGGTCGTGGTGGCTTCTGTTATTAAAACGTTGGTTACAAAAAAGCCTGACAAGGCGATTTAGTCACCTCAACCCCGACCAGTATAATGGCGCCTGTCTGTTAGGATTGCGCGGCACGGTGATTAAGAGTCATGGTGCGGCCAATCAGCGAGCATTTGAAGTCGCGATTGAACAGGCAGTGCAGGCGGTGCAGCGACAAGTTCCTCAGCGAATTGCCGCTCGCCTGGAATCTGTATACCCAGCTGGATTCGAACTGCTGGACGGTGGCGAAAGCGCAAAATCACGAGCACACAGATAACGGTGCGTTTGTGAATGTGGCCAACGTATCAGCGATTTGCTCGTAGCGGTATATAACCAAAAAGTGACTGAGCGTACATGTATACGAAGATTATTGGTACTGGCAGCTATCTGCCTGAACAAGTGCGTACTAACGCCGATTTGGAAAAAATGGTTGAGACATCTGATGAGTGGATCGTCACTCGTACAGGTATCCGTGAACGCCATATTGCAGCGCCAAATGAAACAGTTGCGACGATGGGCTTTGCCGCCGCAAACCGTGCGATTGAAATGGCGGGCATCGACAAAGAACAAATTGGTCTGATTGTGGTTGCTACCACATCATCCACTCACGCATTTCCAAGCGCGGCGTGCCAGATCCAAAGTATGCTGGGGATCAAAGGCTGTCCGGCGTTTGACGTTGCAGCCGCTTGTGCTGGCTTCACTTACGCCCTGAGCGTTGCCGACCAGTACGTTAAATCTGGCGCAGTTAAGCATGCTCTGGTCGTTGGCTCCGATGTCCTTGCCCGTACCTGCGATCCAACCGATCGCGGAACGATCATCATTTTCGGTGATGGGGCTGGTGCGGTTGTACTGAGCGCGTCAGAAGAGCCAGGCATTCTCTCCACGCATCTGCACGCTGACGGTCGCTACGGCGAACTGTTGACGCTGCCTAACGCCGATCGCGTGAACCCGGAAAACCCGATCCACCTGACGATGGCGGGTAACGAAGTATTTAAAGTCGCGGTGACCGAGCTTGCGCACATCGTTGATGAAACGCTGGAAGCCAATAATCTCGACCGTTCTGCGCTGGACTGGCTGGTGCCGCATCAGGCTAACCTGCGCATTATCAGCGCGACAGCTAAAAAGCTGGGTATGTCGATGGATAATGTTGTCGTGACGCTCGACAGACATGGTAATACCTCTGCTGCCTCCGTACCGTGCGCGCTGGACGAAGCCGTCCGCGACGGGCGTATTAAAGCTGGGCAGTTGATATTGCTTGAAGCCTTCGGGGGTGGATTCACCTGGGGCTCCGCGCTGGTTCGTTTCTAGTATAAGGATTTAAACATGACGCAATTTGCATTTGTGTTTCCGGGGCAGGGTTCCCAGACCGTTGGGATGTTGTCTGAAATGGCAGCAAACTACCCAATTGTTGAAGAAACATTTGCTGAAGCATCAGCTGCACTGGGCTATGATCTGTGGGCGTTGACTCAGCAAGGTCCGGCTGAAGAACTGAATAAAACCTGGCAGACGCAGCCCGCGCTGTTGACCGCATCCGTTGCGCTTTATCGCGTATGGCAGCAGCAGGGGGGTAAAACACCTGCGCTGATGGCGGGTCACAGCCTGGGCGAATATTCTGCGCTGGTATGTGCGGGTGTTATCGGTTTTGCCGATGCCGTACGTCTGGTTGAACTGCGTGGCAAATTCATGCAGGAAGCGGTTCCGGAAGGCACTGGCGGCATGTCTGCTATTATCGGTCTGGACGATGCCGCTATCGCTAAAGCGTGCGAAGAGTCTGCCGAAGGCCAGGTGGTTTCACCGGTAAACTTTAACTCACCGGGTCAGGTGGTTATTGCCGGGCATAAAGAAGCCGTAGAACGTGCTGGTGTTGCCTGTAAAGCCGCGGGCGCTAAGCGTGCGCTGCCGCTGCCGGTCAGCGTTCCTTCTCACTGCGCGCTGATGAAGCCTGCTGCTGAGAAACTGGCCGTTGAGCTGCAGAAAATCACCTTTAACGCACCGACTGTTCCGGTTGTGAACAACGTTGATGTGAAGTGTGAAACTACGGCAGACGCAATTCGCGATGCGCTGGTTCGTCAGCTGTATAGCCCGGTTCAGTGGACTAAAACCGTTGAATTTATGGCATCCCAGGGCGTAGAGCACCTGTATGAAGTCGGTCCGGGTAAAGTTCTGACCGGTCTGACGAAACGTATTGTTGATACCCTGACTGCTTCGGCACTGAATGAGCCGGCGGCACTGTCTGCGGCGCTAGAGCAATAAAAGAGGAAGACCATGAGTTTTGAAGGAAAAATCGCGCTGGTTACCGGTGCAAGCCGTGGCATTGGCCGCGCAATTGCTGAGACACTCGTTGCCCGTGGCGCGAAAGTTATCGGTACTGCTACCAGCGAAAGCGGCGCGCAGGCCATTAGCGATTACTTAGGTGCAAATGGTAAAGGTCTGATGTTGAATGTGACCGATCCGGCATCTATCGAATCTGTTCTGGAAAATATTCGCGCAGAATTTGGTGAAGTCGATATCCTGGTCAATAATGCCGGGATTACTCGTGATAACCTGTTAATGCGCATGAAAAATGACGAGTGGAACGATATCATCGAAACCAACCTGTCATCTGTTTTCCGTCTGTCAAAAGCGGTAATGCGAGCTATGATGAAAAAGCGTCATGGGCGTATTATCACTATCGGTTCTGTGGTTGGTACCATGGGAAATGCGGGTCAGGCTAACTACGCTGCGGCGAAAGCGGGTCTGATCGGCTTCAGTAAATCACTGGCGCGCGAAGTTGCGTCTCGTGGCATTACTGTAAACGTTGTTGCTCCGGGCTTTATTGAAACGGACATGACGCGTGCGCTGTCTGATGATCAGCGTGCGGGTATTCTGGCGCAGGTTCCTGCGGGTCGCCTCGGCGGCGCTCAGGAAATCGCCAGTGCGGTTGCATTTTTAGCTTCTGACGAAGCAAGTTACATCACAGGTGAGACTTTGCACGTCAACGGCGGGATGTACATGGTTTAACCACGATGAAAAATATTTGCGTTATTGTAGGTCTTGGCCTCAAAATAACGTAAAATCGTGGTAAGACCTGCCGGGATTTAGTTGCAAATTTTTCAACATTTTATACACTACGAAAACCATCGCGAAAGCGAGTTTTGATAGGAAATTTAAGAGTATGAGCACTATCGAAGAACGCGTTAAGAAAATTATCGGCGAACAGCTGGGCGTTAAGCAGGAAGAAGTAACCAACAATGCTTCCTTCGTTGAAGACCTGGGCGCAGATTCTCTTGACACCGTTGAGCTGGTAATGGCTCTGGAAGAAGAGTTTGATACTGAGATTCCGGACGAAGAAGCTGAGAAAATCACTACCGTTCAGGCTGCCATTGATTACATCAACGGCCACCAGGCGTAAGTGAACATCTCCAGGCGGTCATTCGACCGCCTGAGTTTTATCTTTTTATCCCACTTGAATTATTTTCCCTCCCTGGAGGACAACCGTGTCTAAGCGTCGTGTAGTTGTGACCGGACTGGGCATGTTGTCTCCTGTCGGCAATACCGTAGAGTCTACCTGGAAAGCTCTCCTTGCCGGTCAGAGTGGCATCAGCCTGATCGACCATTTCGATACTAGCGCCTATGCAACGAAATTTGCTGGCTTAGTAAAGGATTTTAACTGTGAAGACATTATCTCGCGCAAAGAACAGCGCAAGATGGATGCCTTCATTCAATATGGAATTGTCGCTGGCGTTCAGGCCATGCAGGATTCTGGCCTCGAAATTACGGAAGAGAACGCTCATCGTATTGGCGCCGCTATCGGCTCTGGTATTGGCGGTCTCGGTCTTATCGAAGAAAACCATACCTCACTGGTAAACGGTGGACCGCGTAAGATCAGCCCGTTCTTCGTTCCGTCGACGATTGTTAACATGGTGGCTGGTCACCTGACCATCATGTACGGCCTGCAAGGGCCAAGCATCTCCATCGCGACCGCCTGTACTTCAGGCGTGCATAACATCGGTCATGCCGCACGTATCATTGCATACGGCGATGCAGACGCGATGGTTGCGGGTGGTGCTGAAAAAGCCAGTACGCCGTTGGGTGTGGGTGGCTTTGGTGCGGCACGTGCACTGTCTACGCGTAATGATAACCCGCAAGCGGCAAGCCGCCCGTGGGACAAAGAGCGTGACGGCTTTGTGCTGGGCGACGGCGCTGGCATGGTGGTACTGGAAGAGTACGAGCATGCAAAAGCGCGTGGTGCAAAAATCTATGCTGAAGTCGTTGGCTTCGGTATGAGCAGCGATGCTTACCACATGACGTCGCCACCGGAAAACGGTGCAGGCGCTGCGCTGGCAATGGTCAACGCACTGCGCGATGCGGCTATTGAAGCGGGTCAGATCGGCTATGTCAACGCACATGGTACGTCTACGCCTGCAGGCGATAAAGCTGAAACCCAGGCAGTGAAATCTGTCTTTGGCGATGCGGCAAGCCGTGTGATGGTAAGCTCCACCAAATCCATGACCGGACACCTGTTGGGTGCGGCGGGCGCGGTAGAGTCTATTTTCTCTATCCTGGCGCTGCGCGATCAGGCTATTCCGCCAACCATCAACCTGGATAATCCGGATGAAGGTTGTGACCTGGACTTCGTACCTCACGAAGCGCGTCAGGTTAGTGGTCTGGAGTATGCGCTGTGTAACTCCTTTGGCTTCGGTGGTACCAACGGATCTTTGATCTTTAAAAAGATTTAAGTCCGTCAGGTGATGCGCTAGCATCGATAGCAAACTGAAAAGGTCCGCTTGTCGGGCCTTTTTTTATTCGGTTTTCCGCCCTTGTCCTGTGTTACTCATCCTGCCAAACTAGCGGACCAGAAATAAGGAGCCACCATGTTCTTAATTAATGGCTGCGAGCAAGATATGCTGGCCGCAAGCGATCGAGCGGCCCAATTTGGTGATGGCTGTTTTACCACTGCCTGTATTATCGACGGTGAAATCCCTCTCTTTGCAGCGCATCTTGAGCGTTTACAAGACGCTTGCCAAAAACTGCTGATCTCTTTTGAAGATTGGTCCGAGCTGCAAAATGAAATGAAAATGCTGGCGAAAGGGCACGTACGCGGTGTGTTGAAAGTGATTATCAGCCGTGGCAGTGGAGGCCGGGGTTACAGTGGCAAAAATTGTCATAGTGCCACACGCATCCTCTCCGTTTCAGCCTGGCCCGATCATTACGATCGTTGGCGGCAAGAAGGTATTACGCTGGCGCTAAGCCCAGTGCGGCTGGGACGTAATCCACTGCTTGCCGGGCTTAAACACCTGAATCGACTGGAGCAGGTGTTGATTCGCTCTCATCTTGAACAGACGGACGCCGATGAAGCGCTGGTTCTTGACAGCGAGGGATGGGTTACGGAATGCTGTGCGGCTAATTTGTTCTGGCGTAAAGGCGATGCTGTTTACACGCCCCGGCTGGATCAGGCCGGAGTGAACGGTATTATGCGACAATTCTGTATCCGGATGCTGGCACAATCGCCATTCAGTATTGTCGAAGTGTATGCCGGGTTGGAGGAGGTAATGCAGGCTGATGAAATCGTCGTCTGTAACGCGTTAATGCCCATTATTCCCGTGCGTGCCTGTGGCGACACGTTGTTGTCTTCACGTTTGTTATTCGATTATTTAGCCCCACTTTGTGAGCACCCGAATTAGTCATGAAAAAACTGTTACTTGTTGTCCTGTTATTGCTGGTTGTGCTGGGCATTGCCGCTGGAGTGGGAATGTGGAAAGTTCGCCATCTGGCGGACAGCAAATTATTGATTAAAGAAGAAACGATTTTTACGCTGAAAGCGGGGACGGGCCGTCTGGCTCTCGGCGAACAGCTGTATGCAGACAAAGTTATCAATCGTCCGCGCGTGTTCCAGTGGCTGCTGCGTGTGGAGCCCGAGCTGTCGCATTTTAAGGCCGGAACATATCGCTTCACGCCTGACATGACGGTGCGGGATATGCTGCAACTACTGGAAAGCGGCAAAGAGGCGCAGTTCCCGTTACGTCTGGTTGAAGGGATGCGCCTGAGCGATTACCTCAAACAGCTGCGTGATGCCCCGTATATCAAACATACGCTGAGCGACGATAGCTATGAGACTGTTGCCGAGGCGCTGAAGCTGGAAAACCCGCAATGGGTGGAGGGCTGGTTCTGGCCAGATACCTGGATGTATACCGCCAATACTACTGACGTAGCGTTGCTAAAACGCGCGCATCAGAAAATGGTTAAAGCGGTGGATACTGTCTGGGAGGGGCGCGCTGATGGCCTGCCTTATCAGGACAAAAATCAGCTGGTAACCATGGCTTCTATTATTGAAAAAGAAACTGCGGTCGCCAGCGAGCGCGACCAGGTGGCTTCGGTCTTTATTAATCGCTTACGTATCGGTATGCGTTTACAAACCGATCCGACCGTGATTTACGGGATGGGTACACGGTATAATGGCAAATTGTCGCGTGTGGATTTAGACACCCCGACCGCCTATAACACCTATACCATTACGGGACTGCCGCCTGGCCCGATTGCCATGCCGGGAGAGGCTTCATTGCAGGCCGCGGCGCATCCGGCAAAAACGCCGTATCTCTATTTTGTGGCTGACGGTAAAGGCGGCCACACGTTTAACACCAATCTTGCCAGCCATAACCGGTCCGTGCAGGATTACCTGAAAGTGCTTAAGGAAAAAAATGGGCAGTAACTATATCGTCATTGAAGGCCTGGAAGGCGCCGGAAAAACCACCGCGCGTAACGTGGTGGTGGAGACACTTGAGCAACTCGGTATTCGTGACATGGTTTTCACCCGTGAACCTGGTGGAACGCAGCTGGCTGAGAAACTAAGAAGTCTGGTGCTGGATATTAAATCGGTCGGTGACGAGGTCATTACCGATAAAGCCGAAGTTCTGATGTTTTACGCGGCGCGTGTACAGTTGGTCGAAACCGTTATTAAACCTGCACTGGCGAAAGGCGCGTGGGTAATTGGCGATCGTCACGATCTGTCGACCCAGGCGTATCAGGGCGGCGGACGCGGTATCGATCAAAACATGCTGGCAACCCTGCGTGATGCGGTGCTTGGTGATTTTCGTCCGGACCTGACGATCTATCTGGATGTGACGCCAGAAGTCGGGTTGAAGCGTGCCCGTGCCCGCGGCGAGCTGGATCGTATTGAGCAGGAATCTTTCGACTTCTTTAATCGCACTCGCGCGCGTTATCTTGAACTGGCAGCCAAAGACGTCAGCATTCGTACTATAGACGCTACGCAGCCGTTGGAGGCTGTGATGGCTGATATCCGTCATACCATCACCCAATGGGTGAAGGAGCAGGGCGCATGAAATGGTACCCATGGTTACGACCGGATTTTGAAAAACTGGTAGCCAGCTACCAGACGGGTCGTGGTCACCATGCGTTACTGATTCAGGCGTTACCCGGAATGGGCGACGACGCGCTGATTTACGCCCTCAGCCGCTATTTAATGTGCCAGCAGCCGGAAGGGCATAAAAGCTGTGGACAGTGCCGCGGCTGTCAGCTAATGCAGGCGGGGACGCACCCTGACTACTATTCGCTGCTGCCGGAAAAAGGCAAAAGCACGCTGGGGGTTGATGCGGTACGCGAAGTCAGTGAAAAGCTGTACGAGCATTCGCGTCTCGGCGGCGCGAAGGTCGTGTGGATCCCGGATGCTGCCCAGTTAACTGATGCCGCCGCCAACGCCTTGCTGAAAACGCTGGAAGAACCCCCGGCACAAACCTGGTTTTTCCTCGCCAGCACAGAGCCAGCTCGCTTGCTGGCGACATTACGCAGCCGTTGTCGGTTACATCATCTTGCACCACCGCCGGAGTCGTATGCGATTTCCTGGCTTGCACGTGAAGTGACTGCGTCGTCAGAAGCGCTGCTGAGCGCGTTACGCCTGAGTGCAGGTTCGCCAGGCGCGGCACTTACGTTGTTACAGGCTGAAAGCTGGGCGCACCGCACAGATTTTTGTGCGGCACTGGTGAACACATTAAACACAGGCGACTGGTATATACTGCTCGCGGCGTTAAACCACGATCAGGCTGCCGCCCGTTTACACTGGCTGGCAACGTTGTTGACCGATGCGTTGAAACGTCCGTATGGCGTTTCCCATTTAACGAATCCTGATGCGCTGGACCTGATATCTTCTATCGCAGAACGGTTATCCGTTGCCCAGATACAGGCGATACTCGGTGACGTTTGTCATTGTCGTCAGCAACTGCTGAACGTGACGGGCGTAAACCGTGAGCTGGTGTTAACCGATCTTATTCTTCGTATTGAGCATTACCTGCAACCAGGCTCCGTACTGCCTGTTCCCCATCTTTGAGAGAGACATTATGTTTTTAGTCGACTCACACTGCCATCTTGATGGCCTGGATTATCAATCTCTGCATAAGGACGTGGACGACGTGCTGGCGAAAGCGGCCGCACGCGATGTGAAATTCTGTCTTGCCGTTGCGACCACTCTGCCAGGATACCGCAGTATGCGCGAACTGGTCGGTGAGCGTGACAATGTGGTTTTTTCCTGCGGCGTGCATCCGTTAAATCAGGATGAAACCTATGATGTTGAGGACCTGCGTCGTTTTGCCGCCGAAGAGGGGGTTGTGGCGATGGGAGAAACCGGGCTGGACTATTTTTACACGCCGGAAACAAAGGTGCGCCAGCAGGAATCTTTTATCCACCATATTCAGATCGGCCGTGAGTTACAGAAGCCGGTTATCGTGCATACCCGCGATGCGCGAGCCGATACGCTGTCTATTCTGCGCGAAGAAAAAGTGACGGATTGTGGCGGCGTACTACACTGTTTTACAGAGGACAGAGAAACGGCGGGTAAATTGCTGGACCTTGGATTCTATATCTCGTTTTCCGGCATCGTCACGTTCCGAAATGCAGAGCAGCTCCGTGATGCCGCCCGCTATGTTCCTCTGGACCGGTTATTGGTCGAGACGGATTCTCCCTACCTTGCGCCTGTACCGCATCGTGGAAAAGAGAACCAGCCCGCCATGACTCGTGACGTTGCAGAGTACATGGCCGTAGTGAAAGGTGTTGCCGTTGAAGAACTGGCGCAGGCAACCACTGATAACTTTGCCCGCCTGTTTCACATCGACGCTTCTCGCCTGCAATCTGTTCGTTAACTGACTTTTTTTAAAGCTCGTAATTAATCACTAATGCGAGTAAAGTTCACCGCCACAAAATGGGCGGTGAATAATCAGTTTGACACATTCAGAAACTCATTTTATCGGAATGTGCGGATTTTGCGGCCATTCACGACTGAACTGTGATAGCCGTCAAACAAAAACAAACTGAATTATTTTACTCTGTGTAATAAATAAAGGGTACTTAGATGCCCTGTACACGGCGAGGTTCTCCCCCCTCGCCAATGCGTGAGAACGTAGAATACACAAAGTCAATCAAGCTGCATCAAGGCGGCAAGTGAGTGAATTGCAGGAGCTTACCAGAGTAAGTGACTGGGATGAACGAGCGCAGCCCACCCTGAGGCGGTTTGAAGGATGAAGTGTATAAGCACAAATACTCAGGAGCACTCCTAATTATGTTTAAGAATGCATTTGCTAACCTGCAAAAGGTCGGTAAATCGCTGATGCTGCCGGTATCCGTACTCCCGATTGCAGGTATCCTGCTGGGCGTCGGTTCCGCTAACTTCAGCTGGCTGCCAGCCGTTGTATCGCACGTAATGGCAGAAGCAGGCGGTTCTGTTTTTGCGAACATGCCGCTGATTTTTGCTATCGGTGTTGCGTTAGGCTTCACTAATAATGACGGTGTATCTGCACTGGCATCCGTTGTTGCTTACGGCATCATGGTTAAGACCATGGCTGTTGTTGCGCCGCTGGTTCTGCATTTACCTGCTGAAGAGATCGCCGCTAAACACCTTGCTGATACGGGTGTTCTCGGGGGGATTATCTCCGGTGCGATTGCAGCGTATATGTTCAACCGTTTCTACCGTATCAAATTGCCTGAGTATCTTGGCTTCTTTGCGGGTAAGCGCTTCGTTCCTATCATTTCTGGTCTGGCTGCCATCTTCACAGGTGTGGTTCTGTCCTTCATTTGGCCACCGATCGGTACTGCTATTCAGACGTTCTCCCAGTGGGCTGCATACCAGAACCCGGTCGTGGCGTTCGGTATCTATGGCTTCATTGAACGCTGCCTGGTACCGTTTGGTCTGCACCATATCTGGAACGTTCCATTCCAGATGCAGATCGGTGAGTACACTAACGCTGCGGGTCAGGTGTTCCACGGTGATATTCCTCGCTACATGGCGGGTGACCCGACTGCGGGCAAACTGTCCGGTGGCTTCCTGTTCAAAATGTACGGTCTGCCGGCTGCCGCTATCGCTATCTGGCACTCTGCTAAACCAGAAAACCGCGCGAAAGTGGGCGGTATCATGATCTCCGCGGCGCTGACCTCGTTCCTGACCGGTATTACCGAGCCGATCGAGTTCTCCTTCATGTTCGTGGCGCCGATCCTGTACATCATCCACGCGATTCTGGCTGGTCTGGCATTCCCGATCTGTATCCTGCTGGGTATGCGCGACGGTACGTCGTTCTCCCACGGTCTGATCGACTTTATCGTTCTGTCCGGTAACAGCAGCAAACTGTGGCTGTTCCCGATTGTCGGTATCGGTTATGCGATTGTTTACTACACCATCTTCCGTGTGCTGATCAAAGCGCTGGACCTGAAAACGCCGGGTCGTGAAGATGCTACCGAAGACAGCAAAGCAGGTGCGTCCGGCGAAATGGCTCCGGCTCTGGTTGCGGCATTCGGCGGTAAAGAAAACATCACTAACCTTGATGCGTGCATCACCCGTCTGCGTGTCAGCGTGGCTGACGTTGCCAAAGTGGATCAGGCTGGCCTGAAGAAACTGGGGGCGGCAGGCGTTGTGGTAGCTGGTTCCGGTGTTCAGGCTATCTTCGGGACTAAGTCCGATAACCTGAAAACTGAAATGGATGAGTACATCCGTAACAGCTAAGCAGTAAGAAGTTGGGGAGAACTAAGGCAGCCTGCGGGCTGCCTTTTTTATTGCATTAATTAGCCTGAACGCGAATCGGTGCGGTGGCAGCGAACAGCCAGGGACGTGCCTCTGCGTTCACGCGCGGGGATAGCGTCTCTCTGACCTGCTGGTGGTAATCATCAATCCACTGTTTCTCAGCATCACTCAGCAGATGCAGTTCGACCAGATTCAAATCAATCGGTACCAGCGTCAGCGTTGAGAAACGACAGAAACCAGGACGACTGTTGATAATCTCCACCTGATTCTCAATACGGATCCCATATTGTCCGGCCAGATAATAACCCGGCTCGATGGTGATGATGTTGCCTGCGACCAGTGGCCACGGGTTTACTTTTTTGGCGATGCGATGGGGTTGCTCATGAATAAGCAACTGGTGACCCACGCCGTGTCCCGTACCATGATCAAAATCCAGACCCAGCTCCCACAACGCCCGGCGGCTAAAAGCATCCAGTTGATGGCCCTGAGTCCCGCAGGGAAACTGCAGCGAAATAAGCGACAAAAAGCCTTTCAACACGGCAGTGTAATGCAGGCGACGTTGCGGATCCTGTGGGCCAAACGCGAGGGTACGCGTCGTATCCGTCGTACCATTGTGGTACTGGCCACCGGAATCATTCAGATACATGGCCTGTGAGGTAATTGGCGTATTGGTTTTTTCACTGGAGTGGTAATGGCACATTGCGGCATTGCTGGCAGAGGCCGAAATCGTGCTGAAACTTTGCTCGATAAATCCTGGCTGCTGCTGGCGAAATTCCAGTTGCTTGGCCTGCGCTTCCAGCTCGGTGACCGGATTGCCTGGCGCTTCGCGCAAAGGAACTTCATGGGCCAGCCAGGCAAGGAAGTTTACCCAGGCTGCGCCATCTTGTTCATGGCATTCCCGATAGCCTGCCAGTTCAACGTCATTTTTGTGGGATTTCATCAGAGTGATGGGATCGGGCGCCCAAAGAACGTTGCCACCGTGTTCTTCAATGGCAAAATGCAACGCGACCGGGGCGTAGTCTTTATCGACCAGGAAACGCTTCCCATTAGCTAACTGCTGGCAGCGAGTCAGAAAATTCTCTTGCGGGGCAAGAGTAAGCGTATCCAGCAGTGATGCGGGAAGCTGTTGCGTTTTATTGCTATCCACAAACCATTCCAGCTCACCGCTGCGATGGAGCAGGGCAAACGAAAACGGCACTGGCACCATGGCCAGATCCGAACCGCGTACATTCAATAACCATGCAATGTTATCCGGCAGGGTAATTGCCAGCACGTCAGCCTGGTGTTGAGCGAGTTGTTCCACGACGCGGGCACGCTTTTGCGTGCTGCTTTCCCCGCTGATTTCAATGGGCATTTCACGAATGATGCCGCAGGGGGCTGCCGGTCGGTCTAGCCATACCTGGTCAAAAGGATCTTGCTCAAGAGGCACCAGCTTGCAATGTGTTGCCGACAAGGCTTCAAACTGGCTGTTGACCATCAGCATTGGTTCAAAGCCGATACGTGTACCCGCGGCAACGTGAGACTGCAAATAGTCGGCCAGCGGCTCATCGTGTAAATGATGAATTTCAAAATCATCCAGCGAGACTTCATTGCGTACCTGGACCTGATAGCGTCCATCGACAAACATTAACGCGCGATCCCGAAGGACCAACGCGAGGCCGGCAGAGCCGCTAAAACCGGTCAGCCAGGCCAGTTTATTGTCATGCGGCGTACAATCTTCACTTTGATGAGCATCGGCGCGCGGAACAATCATGCCATCCAGCCCCTGCGCTATCAGCAGGTTGCGCAGGGCGGAAAGAGGAGTTGAGTTGTGCATAGTTACCTTCAGGTCTTAACGGAACGGCGGTTCGTTGAATGTACGTAATTTACGGGAGTGCAGTCGGTCGCCTTCAGCACGCAGACGATCGATAGCCCGGATACCTATTTGCAGATGCTCAGAAATGGCACCTTCATAAAAACGGTTGGCCTGACCAGGCAGTTTGATCTCACCGTGCAGTGGCTTGTCGGAAACGCACAGCAGCGTGCCGTAAGGAACGCGGAAACGGTATCCCTGGGCGGCGATGGTGGCGCTTTCCATATCGATAGCCACCGCGCGGCTGAGGTTAAAGCGTAGCGCAGAAGCGGAATAGCGTAGCTCCCAGTTGCGATCGTCAGTGGTGACGACGGTACCAGTACGCAGGCGCTGTTTAACCTCTTCGCCGGGCATACCGCTGACTTCTTTGGTGGCGTCATACAGTGCGCGCTGCACTTCCGCTATGCTCGGAATTGGAATATCTGGCGGCAGTACGGCATCCAACACGTGGTCGTCACGCAGATAAGCGTGGGCCAGAACATAGTCGCCGATCGCCTGGCTTTCACGCAGCCCGCCACAGTGACCAATCATCAGCCAGACGTCAGGACGCAGTACAGCCAGATGATCGCAAATGGTTTTGGCGTTAGACGGGCCAACGCCGATATTGACCAGCGTGATCCCCTGACCGTCGGCGGTGATTAAATGCCAGGCGGGCATCTGATGTTTCTTCCAGGCGAGATCGGAGATCGCTTCTTCAGGCGCTTCAGTTTCAGCGGTGATCCAGATCCCGCCCGCGCAAGAAAGCGCGATATATGGGCTATCAGGGTCGAGGATCTGGTTGCACCCCCAACGCACAAACTCATCGACATAGCGGGTGTAGTTGGTGAACAGCACAAACGGCTGAAAATGTTCAACCGGTGTTCCCGTGTAGTGGCGTAGTCGCGCCAGCGAAAAATCTACTCGTCGGGCGTCGAAGTGTGACAACGGGGAGAATTCCGCCGGATGATAGGTACCGTCTGCTGTTTCATCGCCAATCTGTGACAGCTCGGTTGTGGGGAAATGACGCGTTAGGCCGGCGCTCATCGAGCGGTCGAGCGTCAGTTCAGAACCGTCAATGACATACGGATAGGGAATTTCATGTTGCGACGGCTCGACGGAGATATGCGCATCATAATCCTGATACAGCAGCGTGAGTTGTTCTTCAAGATACGGACGAAAAAGCGACGGACGGGTAATCGTAGTGGTGTAGCAGCCCGCATGGGTAAAACGACCATAGGCGCGGGTTTTCGGGGGATTGGTGGCGCTGCCATCCCAGGTGACACACAGTGATGGGTAAACAAAAAGACCGTTATGGCGGGCGATTACGTCAGGGAGCGTCCCTGTTTCAATATACTTACCAATGGCGCTACGCAGTGCTTTAACCGACTGCTCGTACAGCGCGTCCAGTTTATCCAGTGCCTGAGCCGGGGTCAGGCTGGAGCCCTTATTGTTCATGTCTGTCTCCTTGTTCCACAGATGTACTGCTCTCCCGATAGTATGTCACAGGAATGTGAAACAAAAGTCAGACGTTGAGGAAGATTGTGCGAAGACCGGACGGCCTCCGCACCCGGGCTTAACCGTGCTGCTTATCCCGCATCAGCAATGCTGTAGTGGCGGAAATAAGACAACCCGCCATCAGATAAATGGCCACACTGTGCCAGTCTCCGCCGGAGAATGTTACCAGCGCAGCAGCAATGAAGGGGGTAAAACCGCCGCCAACCACGCTTGCTACCTGATAACCAACTCCTGCGCCGCTGTAGCGATAGCTTGCGCCAAACAAACCGGTAAACATAGGTTGCTGCACGCAGACCACCATATCGTGTGCAATGTTGGCCAACATAATCGCGAAGAACACGATCCAGAAAATGGATTGCGCTTCTAACGCCATAAAGAACGGGAATGCGCTGAGCGTCCCGACCAGTGCGCCGGTAATGTAAACGCGCCGGCGACCAAAACGGTCGGCGAGCCAGGCGAAGCAGGGGATGGTCAGACAGCTCAGCCCACCCACCAACAAGCCAATATTCAGAAACAGTTCACGGGGTAAGCCCAGATTCTGCGTGGAGTAATTTAGGGCAAACGCGGTGACGATATACATCGTCAGCAGTTCACACAGGCGCAGAGCGATAATTTTCAAAAAGGCACCTGGATGACGGATTAACGCCTCGACTACCGGTAGTCTCTTTTTCTCTGGTTGCGGTGCCTGCTGCTGCTGTTCGAATTCGGCTGATTCATCCATTCGGTTACGCATCCACAACGCGCCCAATACCAGCACGATGCTGAACAGGAATGGAATACGCCAGCCCCAACTCAGGAACTGCTCATCGGTGGTTTGCGAGCTAATCAGCGAGACCAGACCGGTAGAAAGCAGTAGCCCGACGCCATAACCGACCTGAACACCGCTGCTGTAGAAGGCTTTTTTATTTTTCGGCGCACTTTCGACCGAGAGCAACGCCGCGCCGCCCCATTCACCGCCAACGGCGAACCCCTGAATAGCACGCAGCGTCACCAGCAGAACGGGAGCCCACCAGCCAATGGTGTCAAAGGAAGGAATAATCCCTATCAGTGCAGTGGCGATCCCCATCATCCAGACGGTGAGCATCAGCATACGTTTACGCCCCAGGCGATCGCCGAAGTGGCCAAAGATCACCCCGCCTAACGGGCGGAACAAAAATCCGACGCCAAAGGTAGCAAATGCGGCTAGTGTTCCCATCGCCGGGCTGACTTGCGGGAAGAACTCGCGGTTAAAGACCAGTGCGGCAGTGATGCCGTAAAGCAGAAAATCATACCAGTCGACCACGGCACCCGCGAAGCTACCAAGCGCAGCGCGTCGGGCGCGGTTAAGTGAAGAGGCGTCCTGTTGGGGACCCGTGGAGGTGAGGGAGGAATCCATAGTTATCCTGTCTGTACTGTTTTTTAGTTATTAGTATTTGAGTTGGGTTACACACATTGCAGTCGCAATATTAACGACCGTATGAGATTACCGCGACAGACGGGAAGTGAAAACGATTATCTCCCTCATCTGATGGCAACATGAAAAATAAGATGAATGAGAAATCTGAACCTGGTGGAATCGTGGCCTGTCAGGAGTGTTCTGATTTCAGGCGGAGCATTAGGAGCGCTGTATTTGGGGAAGTTATAAACCCACTTTCATAATGGTATACGGAGATTCGGTGAAACCACATCGCTCATAAGCACGAATCGCACGCCCGTTATCTCCGTGGACATATAAGCGAAGCTCCAGTGCCTTTTCTGATTTAGCTTCTTTTGTAAGATGTTTGATGAGCTCATCAGCTAATCCCATCCCACGATGCTCCGGGGCGATATAAAAGCTTTGGATCCACCAGTAGTCATTTCCATGAACATCACTCCATTCTTTTACGACAGAGGTGTTGGCGATCACTATTCCTGAAGAATCTTCCATGGCCCAATATTTTGAACGTGGGTTTTCACAAAACGCCGACGAAACGCCACACTCCACAGCAACAAGGTCAATCACTGAACCTTCAGATTCTTGTGCTTCCTGAGTGGTGAATTCGATGATTTTATTGATATCGTCAGGGGTAGCTGGTCGAATAAAGTAGTTCATAAGTCTGGCTCTCATTAACGTTGCGGCTATACGAATCGCGCAATACCCTACATCAAATCTTGTTCAATGTCCGCTCTTGGCACGAAGCGGACTGGTATGTGGAACTGTAGGCGCGCTTTGAGCGAGGAGCGGACATTGATGGGAGAATGTTGATAATATTTGCACCAGTTGGCACGATGTCCAATAGAGGCACGAATGGAATATCTAAAGGCATTACAGAAAATACTGTCAAATGATCCTATTAGGATGAAGATCCTTTGTGCTGTTAGGTCACTAGAACTCAATGATGGCTGGATCGGCGCAGGGTTTGTACGAGATGCAGTTTGGGATCACTTACATGGGTATGGGAAAGGTCATATTTCTGGTGATGTAGATGTTGTCTGGTTTGACCCAGAGCACTGTACACCTGATCATGATAGCTACCTGGAAGACAGGCTTAGGCAACAATTGCCTTCGTTAGACTGGTCAGTGAAGAATCAAGCCAGGATGCATCAACGTAATGGTGATTATCCCTATACCTCAACGAGAAATGCTCTACTGCACTGGCCTGAAACAGCTACAGCTATAGCTGTCAGATTGGGGAAGGAAGGTCTTGATAACACAGCGCCTTATGGGCTCTCCGACCTATTTGAACTGCGTTTACGACCGACTCCTGCATTTGAAGGTGAAAAGCTGAACTCTTTTAAACAACGGGTTACTACAAAGCAATGGTTGGAACGTTATCCCAAGTTACAGTTCATCGTACCCATATAACCACAATATACAAATATCCCGGCTCTTGCGGTTCGATCGTATGATTGACAGTCCGCTTCTGGCACGGAGCGGCCGGTCACCCGCTAGACAGCAATCCCCATAATCCTGATGACGCTCTGCTGTGAAGCTGTTTTGAAATAGTCTCTTTTAATTAAGGTCATGCCCTGTTTGCGGTAGAAATTACAGGCGCGTTCGTTCTGTTCAAGAACCTCCAGCCATACAAAGTCTTTCTCCCTGGCCCGGGCCAGGTCTTTGACGGTGTCAAACATGACCTGACCGTAACCTTTACGGGTGTCTGCAGGATCAAGATAGAGTTTGTTAAGCAGCATCCCTGACATATTCGTATCAGGGATGCTGCTTTCATAGGTCACTTTCGCAAAACCAATTGGCCTATCGGTCTCTGCTACATACCAACAGACCGCTTGCTCATTCAGGCTCTGTTCCAGCTCGTCCAGAGAATATTCGCTTGCTAAAAAAGCTTCCAGTTCAGACTTTGACTCCCACAGATGTTCAAAGTGTGCGCGGTAGATGCGGTAGCCCAGCGCATTAAGCAACATCGCGTCGGCAGGTGTGGCTTCACGGATTTGTAATGTCATGAATGATTCCTGTCCTGGTAATAAATTAACGATTACTGAACTATATCAAAACTGTCAGTGATACAGTGGTATGCGAATATTTCAGAGGCTTATCAGTATGAAGATTGTTTTTATCCCTGCGTTGATCGCCGTCCTGATTGATAAAGAACAGGACATGGGACGGGAATTGACCCGCGATGAGGTTGAGTCCATCCGCGATGGCGCTACAGCCATCCGCCTGCCGGCCGAAGCAGCCGAGGGCATAATCAGAGAGCGCGGCTACCGCGATATTGATCCTGAGAATGTCTGGCGCGAGTGGCAGGCGTATAAAGCTGACTGAATGTCGAAGGGAACACGCTGCTTTAGTGGCACATGAAAATTATGCTCTTACACGGATGCGTTTACTCCGCGCCTGACGTGGAGCTGAGGAGCAACTTTGAGCGACATGCAGCCAGTGAGTTTTGAATAAAATTTAACGGATAAATCGACGCCCCGTAATTTTTATAAGTGGGGCATTTTTATCTTCAGAACCTATTAACTCCAGCCTTGTTTACTACGACGGATATAAGGTAATACGGATAATAAAGCCAGAACCGCTAATACCATTCCAATCCATAGAGCTGAACGTAAACCGAATCCAGATGAAATTGCCATTCCACCTAAATAAGAACCGCCACCTAATCCAATATTGATCACGGAAGTATGAACGGCATTGACCATTGGCCCTGGATGTGCCACGCTGACAATTCTTGCCATCATTGCCGGATTCATTGGTACGCCAGATAAACCGATAAGTATAACAGCCAGAATAGCAATGACCTGATATTGAACAAATAGCGCCATGCCGAGCAAAGAAATACTCAATATTGTTAAGCCGACAACCATAACAGTTAAACTATGGCGATATGCAAGACGTCCCGTTACCATATTCCCGATGATATTGGCTAGTCCATAAAGCATCAAAATGAAGGGAACCGTCTGCATTGTAAATTCACTGACATCAGCCAGCACGGGGACAAAATAACTGAATGCCGCAAAACTTGCCCCCAAAATCAAACAGCTGGTTGCACAGGCTTTCCAATAGGCTTTATTTTTAAATGCCTTAATCTCTTCAGCCATCTTGATAGCACCGCCGCCGCTCATATGTGGCAATAAACGTACTAATGCTAGCAGGCATATGAAAACCAGGACCGCGACCAGCCCAAAACTTATTTTCCAGCCCCAGTGCTGGTCAATGATTGTCGCGATAGGTACACCAAAGACATTGGATACCATAAAACCTGCTATCACTATTGATGCGGCACGAGGGCGATTTTCTACAGATACAAGAGCCATACTTGTCGCGAGTGAAAGACTTAAACACCCTGCACATAAAATACCTGTCACGATGCGAATGGCAACTAGCACATTGTAATCAGAGGCAAAGACGCTTAATCCTTGTACGATAACATATAACCCTAACAGCCATAATAATGTTGAGCGATAGGGCGCTTTAAACTTAAGAAAGGTGTAGGTTAATACCGGGCCACCTAGCATTACACCGAATGCATAATATGAAATCAAATGCCCGACTTTGCCGACTGTAACACCAAATGCTTCAGATAGCGTGGTCATCATACCCGCCACCATTAACTCTGCTGTACCTAATGAAAAAATGGCTAACCCTAAAATATAAACGACTAATGGCATGTTTTTTTATTTTTCCTTGTATTGGAATGATCGTTACAAAAATGAGTGCAAGTAAATAATGAATTTTTTCGCTTAAATTTATAAATTGATTAACAGACCAGCGACGACATCTTCGAGGATTTTTCTATCTGTAATGTTTTTATTCAGTACACGTAAACCGTAATAGCCTGCCATAAAGCCTCTCGCCATTTCGACGGCTGATGCTTTATTGTTCAGTTCGCCGGTTCGTTGGCCTTCGATGAATACCGACACCAGCGTTTTTTCTAAATGCTGACGATATTCATTATTCAGGCTCGCAACGGCTTCATCTTTACTGCCCATCTCCAGGGCTGAAAATAAGACCATCGCATCATGCTGCTCTGGCTGAGAAAGATCTTCGGCAATACCCCAGAGCAGAAGGGTGTGCAATCGCTCTTTTACCAGACCTGGCTGTGTGAGTATTGTTAACTGTGCTGACATAGTTTGTTCGTGGCTGCGCAACAAAGCTTGCTCGTACAGGGCTTGCTTGCTTCCAAAGGCATTGTATAGGCTTCCCCGCCCTAATCCCGTACCATTGCATAAATCTTGCGCAGAGGTGCCTGCATAACCATTGGCGCTGAAAACAGCGACGGCAGCATCAATGACATCCTGATCTTCGAACTTTCGTGGACGACCTGGAAAGGTTGGTTTTTCAGCACTCATAGGGATGTGGGACTTGAAATGAGTTGAGGCGGCATAGTATTGATTATGGAACGATCAGTCAAATAATTTTCATAAATAAATCAGCGATGACGCGCAGACAGATTTTCTTATGAATTGCTATGCGTTTCTGTAGAGGGATGTGTGGATTTTATCCTTTCCAGGATAGTACGTTGATACAACGGCAACCACGCGTAATGGTTAATCATCACACCGGAATCTGCCGTATTCTAGTGAACGTCCAACGTCCCCCTTCGATTAAGGATAGTGTTGCATCGACCGATTGAACTCACAGGGCAGAGTAAAGTCACCGCAGCGTGAGTGATATGACAGGCGACCTGTTGAAGCCATGGTACCATTACAGACTGTATCATCTACCTCACTACACACATCGGCCTGCCAGATACCGGTTCGGGGTGTATCTCCGTATCCACGCTGAATACGGTTCTCAGCAATCCAGGGTTCATCACCTCTTCTGGTGTGCCTTGCGCCATAACATGTCCGTTCGCCATGACCACCAGATGGTCGCAGTACCGGCTGGCCTGATTAAGATCGTGCAGCACGGCGACTACCGTTTTCCCCTGAGCCCGGAGTTCCCCCATCAGCCGCATCAGTTCCACCTGGTGATTGATATCGAGATAGGTGGTTGGCTCATCGAGTAGTACAACGGGCGTATCCTGCGCCAGGACCATCGCCAGAAATGCGCGCTGTCGCTGACCGCCAGAAAGATCAGTTAACCGTCGTTCGGCAAGATGTTGGATCCGCGTCTGGCTCATAGCATCATGGACCCGCGTATTGTCTTCAACGGAGAGACGCCCCCAGAGTGACAACCACGGGTTGCGACCGTACGAAACAAGCTCCTGGACGGTGATCCCCTCGGGAGTTAAATGGTGCTGGGGCAGCAGCGCCAGCCTGCGGGCTAGCTGGCGTGATGAGAGCGTATTGATGGCACTATCGCCGAGAAATACGCCACCGGACTGCGGTGTTAACAGTCGTGAAAAACAGTTTAACAACGTTGACTTCCCGCAGCCGTTAGGGCCGAGCAGGGCAGTTGTCTTCCCCGCTGGTAGGGCGAGTGAAACGCCATCAAGCACCTTGTTTGTACCGTAACAGACCGTCAGATTTTCAGTTCGTAATGTCATTTATCGCATTCTCACAAGCAGCCAGACAAACCATGGTGCACCGATAATGGCGGTCAGCACGCCAGCCGGAAGCTCCAGCGGAGGATGAATAATTCGCGCCAGCAGGTCGGCAACCACCAGCAGTAACGCACCTGTCATGGCTGAAACGGGCAGCAGCCAGCGGTGACGTCCACCGGTAATGCTGCGCACCATGTGCGGCACCACAAGACCAATAAAGCTAATTGGGCCGCAGACGGCCACGCCGGTCGATGTCATGGCTACGGCCAGTAGCAAAGCCTGGATCCGAATACGCGGCACCGACACACCGAGCGTGGCGGCGCGCGCATCGCCCAATGCCAGGAGGTCGAGATCGCGGCAAAAACGCAGACTCAGCGGCAGAAACAAAATCAGCAGTGGGGCGGCTATTTTCACAAAGCTCCAGTCACGGCCCCATAAGCTGCCGGTCAGCCACAGCAGGGCGCTGTTCACATCCTGCGGGTGCGAGAGCATCAGATAATCCGTCAGGCTGGCCCAGCAGGCAGAGAGCGCAACACCCGTGAGCGCCAGCTTCATCGGCTGGCTGGTGTTCGCCAGTATTCTCAGCAGGATCAGGCCCGCCATGCCACCGGCAAAGGCCAGCAGCGGCAGAGCAATCACCGGTAGTGACGGTAAAAGAAGCAGTGCGCCTACAGAGGCAAGACTGGCGGCATGGTTTACGCCGAGGATATCCGGTGATGCCAAAGGGTTACGCACGATCCCTTGCACCAGCACGCCTGCCACCGCGAGGGCTGCACCGACAAGCAGCGCCAGTAGCAGTCGCGGCAGGCGGTACGCCGTTAATACGTAATGATATTCGCGCCCGGTCTGCCAGTCGCTCAGCAGAGCACGCCAGGGAATGGCGATCACCCCCATTTGTAGTGACAAAGCCGAAAGTCCTGCCAGCGCGAGGGCGATGAAAATGACGAACGCAATTTTCATCCACGCCTCCTGACCAGCCAGACAAAACAGGGTGCACCAATCAGCGCCACTACTGCCCCCGCGGGCAATTCGCCAGGGAAGGCCAGCGCTCGGGCCAGAACATCAGCCAGCAGCAGCAGTGTGGCGCCCATAAGCATGCTCATCGGCAGGACCTTGCGCTGATCGAATCCCACCCAGAAGCGAGCCAGATGCGGCATCAGCAGACCGATAAACGCCACCGGACCTGCCACGCTGACGCAGGTACCGACCAGAAGCAGCACCAGAATATTGATGATCAAACGGAGCTTCGGCAGATTCACCCCCAGCGTGCGGGCGGTGCTGTCACTGACGTTAAGCAGGTTCAGTTGATTAGCCAGCAGCAATACCACCGGTACAGCAACCACTACCATTGGGAAAAGCTGCCAGAACTCCTGCCAACGAGCGTGGGATACGCCTCCCGCAAGCCAGTAAAAAATGCCGTAGGCGTGATCTTCCGTCAGCAGCAGGGTGATGCGGGTAAGGGCCATACAGAAAGCCGAGAACGCAATGCCCGCGAGGATCAGTTTGTTTCTGTCCTGGGTGTGGCGAAATCCACCACCTGCGGTCATCACCATCAGCCAGCTTACGCCGCCACCGCAGGCGGCGATAAAGGCGATGGAGTAACCCGTAACGGGCGCAGGGCTGATAGCGCTGGTAAGCGCCATCGCCAGCGCTGCGCCACTGTTAATACCGAGTAGTGAAGGGGAGGCCATTGCATTATGCGTCAGGGTCTGCAGCAGCGTTCCCGCCAGAGCCAGGCTTGCGCCGATCAAAATGGCGACCAGGCTTCTCGGCAAACGAAGGTTTTGCACCAGCGCTTGTGGAAGCGTCGGCGTATGGCCTGGCAGCAGGGCGTGAATGGCATCAACGCCAGAAACAGGAATGGCCGAGTAGCAAAACAGACTCAGCCAGAAGATAGCGATAAGCGCGACAAGGGGAATCCCCCACTGTAGCGCTGGATGTTTGAAAACTGTCATTTCACATCGGATAAAGGCTGGTGGTGAAAGATTTTTACCGTGTCGCTGGCAATGCGTTCGGCTGCGAAAATGCCGCGCATCCGCGCCCAGGCGTTACTGTCGACCGACGCCGTCTGCTGCTTCTGCGCCGCAGTTAACATCTGCCACAGCGGGTCTTGTTGCCAGCGTTTCACGATGCTCTCTTCACGATAGTGCGCGACCAGCAGCCATGCCGGATTGAGCGCCAGCAGCTGTTCCAGACCGATGGAAGGCATAGACGAACCCGCCATAGCCGCAGGCACCGTCAGCCCCAGAGAGGTCAGGACGCCCCCGGTCCAGGTCTCCTGCGTGTGCAGGTTGAACTGCTGCTCTCGGGACGTACCAAACACCACCATCGTGTCTTTTGGCAGTTGGCTGGCCCACTCTGACATCTGTTGTTGGTGTTGCGCCAGGCGTGACTGCATCTGTGCCTTTTTACCCACGATTTCGCCGATGATGGCCGCAGAATGAAGATTTTCAGCGTAGGTTTCATTGCGGGACTTGAGCAGCAGCACCGGTGCGATTTGCTGTAAGGCGCTGTAAATACCCGCATGGCGGCTGCTGTCGGCAATGATCAGATCCGGTTTCAGCGCGCTGATGGCTTCTAAACTCGGCTGCGCACGCGTGCCGACAGACTGCCAGGGTTTCAGATGGGTACGAACCTCTGGAAGAATACGCATGGCATCGTTATCGTCGGCAATGCCGACCGGACTGACATCGACAGCAGCCAGTGCGTCCGCGAACGACAGTTCCAGCACCACTATCCGTTGTGGCGTTTTATCAAGCGTAAAGGTGCCATGTTCGTCATGAACCGTGGCGGCAAAAGCATGGCCGGTGAGCAGCAGAGCGGCGAATAGCGTGCGTAATGGTGTGAACATGTAAATTGCCTGCGTCGGGTGGCGTTTCGTTTGCCCGACCTACAAAACAGCATGCAGGCCGGGTAAACGGAGTTTAGAACTTCAACGAACCCTGCATATACAGCGTGCGCGGCTGGCCTGCGTAGATGCCTTTGTTGTTGTCGTCGTAAGAGCGGGTGAAATACTCTTGGTCGAAGATATTTTTCACACCGAACGCCAGGTTCAGGTCTGCCATCTGCGGGCCGAAGTCATAGGCTACGCGTGCGCCCCAGAGCATAAAGCCAGGGATGCGACCGGTACTACCGTCAGCGCTCTCTTTAACGGTGTTGGCGTTATCCGCAAACTGGCTGGACTGGAAATCGCTATTCAGGTTGAAGGTCCAGTTGCCCGGCTTATAGTCCACGCCCAACGTGCCTTTGTGTTTTGGTGAGAAGGGCACCTGATTGCCATAGGTATCGCCTTTCTCGCGAATCTCAGCGTTCACATACGCATAGCTTGCGTAGACTGAAACGTTGTCGAGCATTGGCGTCAATGTGCCAAGATCATAGCGAGTCTGAGTTTCCAGTCCGGTATGGCGCGTTTTACCGCGTGCGGTAACGGTGTCGTTGGTTTGGTTGGAATCGTACTGATTATTAAAGTTAATCAGGAACAGCCCCATTTCCGCCGTCAGCGCGCCATCGTCGTATCGGGTTCCGAACTCCCAGGTTCGCGCTTTTTCCGGTTCCACATTGCCGCTTTGCACAGCCTTGCCAATTTGGCTGTACTGTACGGTGCCGAATGAGCCTTCAGTGTTTGCATAAAGATTCCAGCTATCAGTCAGGTGATAAAGTACGTTTAGCGCCGGAAGTGGGGCGTTGTAGCTTACTTCCTCATGTGAGCCTTTGATGGCGTTGTTCTGGTATGACTCGATATGTTCAAAGCGCATACCCGGTGTGATAGTCCAGTTGCCAATGTCGATTTTGTCATCCAGATACCAGGCGTGCGCTTCGGTACCCGAACGAGTGTCGCGATCGTAAGGGCTGGCGCTGGACGGCAGTTGTCCACTGCTGGTGGCCGTGTAGTAACGCATTTCATGCGTCGACTCGCTCACATAGCGGTATCCCACGCCCACTTCGTGCGCAGAAGGACCCACCATAAAGCTCTGACTGTAGCGTGGTTCAATGCCGCGTACCCAGTAGTTACGCGGTGAAAGGGTGAGGCGTTTTCCCTGTTCCAGGTAGCCGCTGCGCAGAGTTTCAGTGTAGAAGCCCTGAATATTGAATTTATGCTGGCTGTCCGGCTGGAACTGGTAGCCGAGGCTCGCCAGTTTGCGGCGCCCCCAGAAGCGATCGTAAGGGCGCGTGGATTGCCAGCGGTCGGCGTCGTAATCCGCGCGAGACAGGCCGCCGGGCATGTCAGCTTCACCGTCGTAGTATTGCAACAGACTGTTGAAGGTATGCACTTCGTTTGGCGCATATTTGCTTTTCAGCATCAGGTCGTCGATGCGGGTCGCGCTGTGTTCGCGCCAGTCGCTTCCACGTGTGCCGGAGTAAAGCAGGGCGGTACCAAAACCGTTATCCGCCGTGCCGCCCACCATCAGGTTGTGCGTTTCTTTTGGGTTATTTTGTGAAGATGTTGGGCTGAGCTGGCCTTCCACGCCGGCTTCCATGCCGAAGTCTTGCGGAATAGCGCGGGTAACAAAGTTCACCACCCCGCCCACGCTCTGTGGCCCGTAACGCACCGCGCCACCGCCGCGAACCACGTCGATGGCGTCCATATTTCCGAGTGAGACAGGCGCCAGTGAAAGCTGCGGCTGGCCGTAAGGGGCAAACGGCACGGGAATACCGTCCATCAGTACCGTTGAACGACTGGCCAGGCGCGGGTTCAGGCCGCGAATACCAAAGTTCATCGCCAGATCGTGGCTACCGGTGCCGTTGTTTTCTGGGGCGGTAACGCCAGGAATGCGGTTCAGTACCTCGCGCATGGATGTTGCGCCGGTTTTGGCGAAATCCTCACGGCGGATAACGTCACGTGCGCCGGCATGTTCGAATACGTCGTTTTCGCGCGCATCCCCCAGCCAGTCACCCACCACGGTCAGGGCATCTTCTTGCGGTGTTGGTGCGGGCTCCAGCGTCCAGCTGTTATTACCCAGCGGTTTCACCTGCAGGCCACTACCGTTCAGCAGGTGTTGCAGGCCGGTTTCGACGTCGTAGTCACCGTGAAGACCGTTACTCTGTTTGCCGCGCGTCAGGCTGGCGTCAACCGACAGGGTAATTCCGCTGAGCGCGGCATACTGATTAAGGGCTTTGTCGAGTGAACCCGGTGCAATATCAACCTGCGCTGCGAAGGCGGATAACGACAGCCCGGCCAGCGGCAGCAGGCTCAGGCGAACGGCGTTAACCAAAGGTGTTGTTTTGCGAAAAACGCGTAAAGGCGTCATACCTTCTCCATCATCATTTTTGTTGTGTTCATCTATGAGTCGAATGAGAAGGGGAAAAAGGACAATAGAAATGAGAATTATTTTGCTTACAATGCGGAAATATTTACCCAGTATCGCGTAACTGACTGAATTTTCACTGGAAGAGTCTTGGCAATAACATCCAGGATTGCATCAGTATTTTTCAGCGGGAAAGTGCCACTCAGGCGTAACCCGGCCACAGCCGGATCGCAGCGCAGCACGCCGTTGCGATAACGGCTCAGCGTGGCAATCACTTCACCCAAAGGTTTATCGCTGAAGCTCAGAATGCCCTGCGTCCAGGTGGCGCTTTCATCATCCGCTGAGGCTATTGCACCAAATTCAGACGCGCTAAACTGCAGGCTCTCGCCAGCGCTGACGATGCGTTTTTCCTGCGGACGATTTGCCAGTAAGACTTCAACAGCGTGTTGTTGAACGACAACGCGTGTGACGTTGTCCTGCTGGTAGACGGTAAATTCTGTGCCTAATGCGGTGAGCTGGCCCTGGCGGGTCACAACGCGGAAAGGTCTCTGCTGCGCGTCTTTTGCGGTGGTAATAGCAATTTCGCCGTACCAGAGATGGACAGCGCGTTGACGCGTATCAAAACGAACGTCCGCGGCGCTTTGTGTGTTGAGCGTCAGCAGCGAGCCATCTTCCAGCCGCTGATGGCTGACCGCGCCTTTGGCGGTGCGGTAATCCGCGCGCAGACCTTCACCGGCTTCAGATTGCCAGAACTGCCAGCCGCCGCCTACGCCAAGTAGCAGCAGTAGCCCTTTCATAACATGGCGACGGGTAAGGCGCGTATCGTGCAGCGCCCGGCTGGCGACATCGCCCGGTACGCGGCTGAGCTGGCTGCGCAGGTTTTCAACCTGTTGCCAGGCCCACTGATGATCTTTGTCCTCTTCGTACCATTGTTGCCAGCGCGCTTCTTGCTGTGGGCTGACACGCTCGCCGCTCAATACAGCATACCAGTGCGATGCCGAGCGCAATGCCTGGCGGCGAGAATCAGTGATAGAAGCGTTCACAGGCCGTGATCCAGACGAAACAGCAGACAATGTTCGATAGCCTTTGCCATATACTTTTTCACCGAGCTGACGGAGATACCGAGCTTCAGCGCGATCTCGCTGTATGTCAGACCATCCAGTTGCGAAAGCAGAAACGCTTCTCGTGTTTTTCCGTTCAGCCCGTCAAGCATGCTGTCGATGAGTTGCAGGGTTTCGAGCTGGCTCTCGCGTTCCTCGGGGGAAGGCGCGAGCGCCTCCGGCATAAGCGCCAACATCTCCAGATAGGCTTTTTCCAGCGCGTTTCGGCGAAACAGGTCGACCATCACCCGTTTGGCGAGAGTGCACAGAAAGGAGCGCGGATCGCGGATCGTCGAGAGCGAGTCGCTGCCCATTACCCGTAGAAAAGTGTCCTGGGCAATGTCATCTGCATCAAAGGCGGACTGGAGTTTGCGCGTCAGCCAGCTTTTCAACCAGCCGTGATGTGCGCCATAAAGCGACTCGAGCGTAAAGGAAGCAGTGGTAGTGGCGTGGTCAGACATGTGGAATGTATCAAAAGTTAATTATCACGCGTTTATAGTAATATGAGAATGGTTATCATTACAATTATAAATATAATTGTATTACGTTGAACTTCTTAATGCTTTGTTATTTATAAAAATGTTATGAGGTGGATATCGGATGGGGAAGGGGGAGTCTGCTTTTGGCATGTGACGGTTGGAATGACATCTGACCATGTCTACTGTGAGCATGGAGCAGACGAATGCTTTAAAGCATGCTGAACTCTTTAAAAGTAAACCGTTTTTGGGAGGACACCGAGAGCAGAGCAGCTGTTACTTTTCGGGAAAAGGTGAGTTGCAGATCAGGAAATGCTCAATCGAGTCGATTAAACCGGGAGCTAAGGGGAGCGCGGGTTCAGTGTATGACGCGATATTCGCTTTGCGATCGTCCGAAGTCATCTCTTTCATAACATGGTTCATATTGGGCAGTATAACCAGGGACGCTTGAGGATTCGCGGCCTTAAGCAGTCTTGCATCCGTTTCTTCCACCTGGAGATCGCGTTGCCCTTGTAGCACTAACACGGGTTTGGAAATACTCGAAATGAGATGACCCGGATTATATGAAAACGCATTGATCAAAAACCCCTGAACAGCAGGATTAAAGATACTTTGCAGTGCTGGGTGAATATTCGTAATATCGACTCGCCGCCGATGCTCCAGAGCATCAATTATCGGCAGCGCCTGCTTTAATAGAATTTCATTTTCCGGATTAGCGTTAAGTTGCCCCCTCAACACCTCGCCCATCGGCCTCCCGGGCGTTGCGATAAGAACCACACCGCACACATTCTCTTCTTGAGCCGAGGCAAGTGCGACTACACCCCCTTCGCTGTGTCCTAAAACCCAAACACAGGGAGTGTGCATGTGACGTCTAAGCACGTCTACCCAGGATCGAACGTCGTCAACATAGTCAGCAATCGTCACCGCATTGGCATCCTCTACGGCCATTGCGCTAGCGAACATTCCACGTTTGTCGATACGAAGCGTCGCAAAGCCTTTGGCAGCAAGGCCTTCAGCAAGAAGTCGGTAAGGCGATGCATTCACACCAAGCGGGTTGTTTCCATCCCGATCGGTTGGCCCGGAGCCAGGAATGATAAGAACAACGGCTGTTGGTTTTGAATTCGGGGTGAGTAACGTGCCTTTCAAAGGGCCTTTTGGCCCTGCGGCATCCAGGACAGTTTCGGAAAAGGTCACCGGTACTGCCGCCAGACTCACAAATGGGCAAGCGCCCAAAAGGGCAATTGAGGCGGCAATATTCATTGGAGATGTTCCTGTAAAATTCAGCGTACCCGTCAATTTATATTATAAATTTGGCCTGCTCTCCATGGATTAATATATCAGCGGCGATAGAAAAGTCCTCTGCTGGCACAGAGCGGAGGTACTGGGTGAGTTTAAAGTCTGCAGTGAGCGAAGAGCGGACATCTCAACTCATTGGTGTTCCTGTCTATTGATATGGAAGCCCGGAACGGCAAGTGTCTGGAACAAATACCTGCGGCTATTATGAATGAAGTGTTGGCCAGGCTAAGTTGAGGTTTTGATATGCGCAATGAGCAATGGCATAAAAGCAAAAAGCCTGCTTAGTTTCCTAAGCAGGCTTCTTAAATATGGCTCCTCTGACTGGACTCGAACCAGTGACATACGGATTAACAGTCCGCCGTTCTACCGACTGAACTACAGAGGAATCGTTTGAACGAGGCGCATATTAGCGAGGGTGGTGAGGCTTGTCAAAGGGGTAAATACATTTGTGTGTTCGTTTGCTGACAAAATCAGCAAAGCGGCGATCTTTCCGTCTTTTTATGCTTTTGCCCCATTCTGGTGCGTGTCTACCTCTTCCAGGGCAGACTGAATGAGATACTTAGGTGTGCAGAATGATCTTCCTTCGCTTTTACTCCTGACTTTACGCGGCTTTAACCGTAAAACACCGTTTTAGACGAAAGTGGCAAGCATCTTGCAGTCCTGAATTTAATGACTGCCAGCACGGGTTCTGGTATTCCGACAGGAGGCAAAATGAACTTCAGACGACTGAAATATTTCGTGAAAATCGTCGATATTGGTAGCCTGACCCAGGCAGCGGAAGTGTTGCACATTGCGCAACCCGCGCTGAGCCAGCAGGTCGCTACGCTGGAAGGTGAGCTGGATCAGCAATTGCTGATTCGTACCAAGCGTGGCGTCACGCCGACGGAAGCAGGAAAAGTGCTATATACCCACGCCCGGACGATTTTACGTCAGTGCGAACAGGCGCAACTTGCGGTTAATAACGTGGGCCAGACCTTGAGTGGACAGGTCTCTATCGGCCTTGCGCCGGGGACAGTCGCGTCATCCATTACCATGCCGTTATTACAGACGCTACGTGCCGAACTGCCTGATGTGCTGGTCTATTTGCATGAAAACAGTGGGGCAGTGCTGAATGACAAGCTGCTCAGCGGGCAATTAGATATGGCAGTGCTCTATGAGCGTTCACCTGTGGCGGGCATCAGCAGTCAACCGTTGCTTAAAGAGGATCTCTACCTGGTCGGCACGCGTGAGTGTCCTGGCCAAAGCGTCGATTTAGCCGCGGTGGCGCAGATGAATTTGTTCTTGCCACGGGATTACAGCGCGGTTCGCCTGCGCGTGGATGAAGCTTTTTCGCTACGTCGCTTAACGGCTAAAGTGATTGGCGAAATTGAGTCTATCTCCACCCTAACGGCCGCCATTGCCAGTGGTATGGGTGTCACAGTGTTGCCTGAGTCGGCCGCCCGTTCATTATGCAATGCGGCTAACGGCTGGATGGCACGCATCACAACACCATCGATGAATCTGCCATTATCGTTGAACGTATCAGCCAGAGGGAGCTTATCGCCCCAGGCGCAGGCCGTGAAGGAGATCCTGTTGTCGCTGGTCAGCCGTCCGGCGCTGGAAAATCGCGAGCTGCAGCTGGTCAGCTAAACCTTATTCCCACAAGGAATAAGATGCAGGTTTTTATTATTTGTTATGCCGGGCATCAGACTTTAACAATAGCGTAATGTCTGATGTGCCCGGAGCGAAATGTGAATTTCCAGCAACTTAAAATAATCCGCGAGGCGGCCCGTCAGGATTACAACCTGACAGAGGTCGCGAATATACTGTACACCTCGCAGTCGGGCGTCAGCCGACACATTCGTGAACTTGAAGATGAACTTGGCATCGAGATTTTTATCCGTCGCGGTAAACGCCTGTTGGGCATGACCGAACCGGGTAAAGCCTTGCTGATTATTGCCGAGCGTATTCTGAATGAGGCCAGTAATGTTCGTCGACTGGCGGATCTGTTTACCAATGACACGTCCGGCGTTCTGACGATTGCCACCACGCATACCCAGGCACGCTATAGCTTGCCTGCGGTGATAAAAGCCTTTCGTGAGCTGTTCCCTGAGGTGCGTCTGGAACTTATTCAGGGTACGCCACAGGAGATTGATGTCCTGCTACAAAATGGCGGGGCAGATATCGGAATTGCCAGTGAGCGGCTGAGCAGCGATCCATTGTTGGTGGCTTTTCCCTGGTTTCGTTGGCATCACAGCCTGCTTGTTCCTCACGACCATCCATTAGTGAAAGCTTCTCCGCTCACGCTGGAGTCTATCGCTCACTGGCCGTTAATTACCTATCGTCAGGGGATTACAGGGCGTTCCCGCATTGATGAAGCATTTGCTCGCAAAGGGCTGATACCGGATATTATTCTCAGCGCCCAGGACTCGGATGTGATTAAAACTTACGTGTCGCTGGGGTTGGGGATTGGGCTGGTGGCAGAGCAATCCAGCGGCGAGCAGGAAGAGGGGACCTTAACCCGTCTTGATACCCGGCATTTGTTTGATGCAAATACCGTTTGGCTAGGGCTTAAACGCGGACAGCTGCAGCGCAACTACGTCTGGCGATTCATCGAGCTATGCAATGCAGGGTTATCCGTCGATGAAATTAAGCGCCAGGCGATGGAGCCAGATGAGGCGGTGATTGATTATCAGATTTAACTACAAAAGCCCGTGAGTAAACGGGCTTCCCTGACGTCGCTGAATGGCGGGTAGAAAGCTGCGTTACCTCAAGGTCTCCAGCCTCAGATCCTGCGTCGGTACCCGCGACAATATCGAACAAGACACCGCCCGTCCCGAATCCGCATAAATAAACTGAAATCCATTCTTCACCGAAAGAACATCTCGATTGGTAAACATATAGAATTTATTACTCTGACTACGCCGGGCAACGTAGCGTGACTTTCTCACCGGCTATTGTACTCAGTGGAATTACTAATAAAGCGGTTAGCGCTGCTTTCAGCAGTATCGGCATGGGCAAGTATGGGTCTCATTTTGATGTCGTTGCACGATAAGATACTTAACCATGACGTTAACGAATTGGATCATAGAGACATTTTGCATATGCAGACGGACATTCTCCCGTCGTCAGTATGGAAAAGCCTGGATGTGGAGTGAAGCGCTTTACCCGGCAAATGGGATCGCAGAAAAGCAAAAAGCCTGCTTAGTTTCCTGAGCAGGCTTCTTAAATATGGCTCCTCTGACTGGACTCGAACCAGTGACATACGGATTAACAGTCCGCCGTTCTACCGACTGAACTACAGAGGAATCGTTTGAACGAGGCGAATATTAGCGATGCCGCTCAGCGTTGTCAAAGCCTGAATAGATAAATGCGATCGTTTGCTGAAATATTCCCCATTTCGCCGCTTATTCAGACGCAACCGGTTGTTTTATGCACTTTTCGCGTTCGGGACGCGGGTATTTCCACAGCCAGCGTCCGGTGACCATACGCCAGTAAAATAACGCGGCGCGTACGGCCCAGTCGAAGAACATACCTAACCAAACGCCGACAACGCCCCATCCTAATACGATACCCAGGGTGTAACCCGCGACTACGCGGCAGCCCCACATGCCCAGCATCGATACCCACATAGCAAAACGTGCATCTCTCGCACCTTTAAAGCCTGCTGGTAACACCCAGGATGCAGCCCATATCGGCATAAATGCTGCGTTGAGCCAAATCAGGATGACTATGACCTCTTTTACATCCTGATCGTGGGTATAAAACGAGGCCATCACCCCGGCGAAAGGAGCGGTTAGCCAGGCAATTGCCGTCAGGCCGATCGTCGACAGCCAGAATACATGCCGCAGCTGGATTTCAGCCTGGGCAATCTGACCATTTCCCAGACGCCTGCCGGTAATGATTGTCGACGCGGAACCTAAAGCATTCCCCGGTAAGTTGATAAGCGCGGCGATAGAAAATGCAATAAAATTCCCGGCGATAACGCTGGTTCCCATGCCTGAAACAAACATCTGCGTCAAAAGTTTACCGCCATTGAACAGCACTGACTCGATACTTGCCGGAATGCCGATCCCCATCACCTCCCAGATAATGGCGAGATTGAGTGGCTTAAAATAGCTTTTGAAGGGAATTCGCAGCGCGGGGTTAAAACCAATCATCAGTACCCAGATGATGGCAATCGCCCCGATGTAGCGCGAAATGGTCAGTCCCAGGCCTGCTCCCACAAATCCCAGACCTTGCCAGGAAAAGATCCCGTAAATCAGGATGCTACTGATGATGATATTCAGGATGTTCATGCCGCCGTTAATCAACAACGGTATTTTTGTATTTCCGGCTCCACGTAGTGCGCCACTGCCGATCAGCGCAATGGCTGCCGCCGGGTAGCTGAGCACCGTCAGCTCCAGATAGGTGAGTGCCAAAGCTTTAACGTCTGGCGTTGCTTCACCTGCGACAACGTCAATAATCTGTTGACCAAAATAGTGAATGACAGCTGCCAGAACGGTAGCAAAAATTGTCATGATCACCAGTGATTGTCTGGCCGCGGCTCTGGCCCGTCGACGATCTCGTTTCCCGAGGCTAAATGCTACAACCACGGTGGTGCCCAGATCGATGGCGGCGAAAAATGCCATGATGACCATATTAAAGCTGTCGGCGAGTCCGACACCTGCCATCGCTTCTTTTCCCAACCAGCTGACCAGGAAGGTACTGAGAACACCCATCAATAGCACACAGGTGTTTTCCAGAAAAATGGGGACAGCCAGCGGAGTGATTTCGCGCCAAAAGAGAACCTTATAACTCTTGCGTTTGGCATACCAGGGCGTGCGGGAAGCGACCTGGCGTAAGGCAGCGGAGACGTTCAAAGTGGACCTTAACGAAGAAAGTTGAAACCTCATTTCAAATGATGAGGGAGAATCAAAAAAGCTGCAAAGTTTTTTCTATTTAAAATGTCTGTAAATGCAACAAACTGTCGAGAGAAGCATCAATTGATTCGCATTCGAGGAAATTGGGTTTGACAAAATTTTTTTCGCCGCTAAGATAAGCCTCCACAACGATTCCTCTGTAGTTCAGTCGGTAGAACGGCGGACTGTTAATCCGTATGTCACTGGTTCGAGTCCAGTCAGAGGAGCCATATTTAAGAAGCCTGCTCAGGAAACTAAGCAGGCTTTTTGCTTTTTGTTTCAAGCCTGATCGAGCGAACCTACACCGGAATCTTACGCCGGGAAATCCCCATGCTGACGCGCAACCAACGTCAGAATGGAATACAGCGCCACCGCCTGCTGGTGCTGATTAAAGATCTCCACCGACCACTCCACCACGCCGGTCGCTTTTTCTTCGGCATTGCGCTGACGTTTCACTGTTTTGCGTTTGCAGGTTAAACGCACCTGGATAGTGTCGCCCGGCTTAACCGGCTCGATAAAGCGCAGGTTTTCCATGCCATAGTTGGCAATCACCGGACCGACGCCCGCGTCAACAAACAGACCGGCTGCGGCGGAAATCAGGAAGTAACCGTGCACCACGCGCTCGCCGAAAATGGAATCGGCTGCTGCAATCTTGTCCATATGGGCGTAGAAGTGGTCACCGCTGAGGCAGGCAAAGTTAACGATATCCGCTTCGGTCAGTGTACGACGTGGCGTCAGCAGGCTGTCGCCCGGCTGGATCTCTTCGAAGTATTTACGGAACGGGTGAATACGATCTTCCTCCACTCGAGCGCCACGCACCCACTGTTGGCTTACCGCCGCGAGCATGGTTGGGCTGCCCTGAATGGCGGTGCGTTGCATGTAGTGTTTCACCGCACGCAGACCGCCCAGCTCTTCACCGCCGCCTGCACGTCCAGGCCCGCCGTGGACCAGCTGTGGCAGCGGAGAGCCGTGACCGGTCGATTCCGCCGAGGACTCTTCGTTCAGCACCTGAATACGCCCGTGGGCGCGGGCCGCACCGAGGATAAACTCTCGCGCCAGTTCGCCGCTCGCCGTCACCAGCGTTCCTGCCAGACTGCCTTCACCGGCGCGCGCCAGCGTCATGGCATGCCCGGTATTTTGATACGGCATCAGCGTGGCGACCGGACCAAAGGCTTCAATTGCATGTACCGCGGCAATTTCATCCGGCTGCGGACAAAACAGCAGCGTTGGCGGGAAGAAAGCCCCAGCCGTGCTCAGATCTGCTTTTCCGCCCAGCAGCACCTCACACCCGGCTTCAACCAGACGATTCACATTATCCTGCACGTCCTGACGCTGATCGTTATTCACCAGCGACCCCATCTTCACGCCTTCCTGCGCCGGATCGCCCACTACCACTTTTTGCAGACGGGTAATCAGCGCCTCGCTGACTGCTTTCACCTGCGCCTGTGGCACGATAATGCGGCGGATAGCGGTACATTTCTGCCCGGCTTTGGTCGTCATCTCGCGCACGACTTCACGTACAAACAATGCAAACTCAGGCTGTTCTGGGGTGACGTCATCACCAAGCACACAGCAGTTGAGTGAATCCGCTTCCATGGTGAATGGAACCGATTTAGCCACCAGGTTGGGGTGCACGCGCAACTGCTGCCCGGTATGAGCAGAACCGGTAAAAGTCACCACATCCTGGCTGTCGAGGTGATCGAGCAGGTCACCCGCGCCGCCACAGATAAGGCTAATTGCGCCGTTCGGTACCAGGCCACTGTCGATAATCGCTTTCACCATTGCCTGAGTGAGCTGCGCGGTGGCGGTTGCAGGTTTGATAATGGCTGGCATCCCGGCAAGCCAGGTTGGCGCCAGCTTCTCCAGCATACCCCAGCAGGGGAAGTTAAAGGCGTTGATATGCACCGCAACACCGGATTTGGAGGTCAGCACGTGGCGTGCGGCAAAACCGCCCTGTTTGGACAGCGGGATCAGTTCGTCTTCCGGCCACAGTGTATCGTCCGGCAGCTCGCGGCCACCGAGACTGGCATAAGTGAAAAGCGTGCCAATGCCGCCTTCGATATCGACCCAGCTGTCACCGCGCGTTGCTCCGGTTTGCGCAGATATGGCATAGAAATCGGCTTTCAGTTCCATTAAATGCTTCGCCACCGCTTTTAGCATCGCGCTGCGCTCAATAAAACTCATTGCCTGTAACGCTTTGCCGCCGTGCTCAATAGCAAAGCGGCGCGCCTGCGCCATATCCAGTCCAACGCTTGTCACTTCCCAAAGCGCTTCACCGGTAAGGGCGTGGTGGATGGTGCGGGTGCGGCCCCGGCCTGTCTGCCAGGCACCGGATAAATAACTGGCTAACTGCTGCATCGTTAATCTCCAGATGTGTTCCGTAATATCTCTCTAAATAGTTCTTTTATGAATCACAAAATGCAAGCGAGATTTTAATAATTTATTAACAATGAGATCGCGAACACTTTACCTTCATTGGTTATCTATCTGTTATTAATGGATAAACAAAAACCATTTGCGACAAGTATCGCAAAACCAGCAAACATAATTTGTGGTTTTATTTAACCAAGATGTAACTTTTATAAAACGAAGTGATTCAAAAATATTGATTTGTTGAAATTATCGGAATCATAAGGTGATGACGTGACAGAAGAACAACGCTTTGACCAGCGCATCGCGCAGGAAACGGCCATCGAGCCGCAGGACTGGATGCCGGACGCATACCGTAAGACGCTGATCCGCCAGATTGGCCAGCATGCGCACTCGGAAATTGTCGGCATGTTACCGGAAGGCAACTGGATAACCCGCGCACCCACGCTGCGGCGTAAGGCCATTCTGCTGGCAAAAGTACAGGACGAGGCCGGACACGGACTGTACCTCTACAGCGCGGCGGAAACACTGGGCTGCGCGCGTGAAGATCTGTACCAGAAGATGCTCGACGGCCAGATGAAATACTCCTCCATTTTCAACTACCCAACCCTGAGCTGGGCGGATATCGGTGTGATCGGCTGGCTTGTCGATGGCGCGGCGATTGTTAACCAGGTGGCGCTGTGTCGTACCTCCTACGGCCCGTATGCCAGGGCGATGGTCAAAATCTGCAAAGAAGAGAGCTTCCATCAGCGTCAGGGCTTCGAAGCGTGTATGGCGCTGGCCACCGGTAGCGAGGAACAGCGTCAGATGCTGCAGGACGCCATCAACCGTTTCTGGTGGCCTGCGCTGATGATGTTTGGCCCGAACGACGACAACTCACCGAACAGCGCCCGCAGCATGACGTGGAAAATCAAACTGCACTCCAACGACGAACTGCGTCAGCGCTTTGTTGATAACACGGTCCCGCAGGTAGAAATCCTCGGTATGACCGTGCCGGACGCCGACCTACAGCTTGATGAAGCGACGGGGAAATATCGATTCGGCGAGATCGACTGGCAGGAATTTAATGAGGTCATCAACGGTCGTGGTGTCTGCAACCACGAACGTCTGGGCGCAAAGCGTAAGGCCTGGGAAGAAGGGGCATGGGTGCGCGAGGCCGCACTGGCGCACGCCGAAAAGCAACAGGCCCGCGACGCGGCGTAAGGAGAGAGTCATGAGCAAAACATACTGGCCGTTATACGAAGTTTTTGTCCGCAGCAAACAGGGGTTATCGCACCGTCACGTTGGCAGTCTGCATGCCGCCGATGACCAGATGGCGCTGGAAAATGCCCGCGATGCCTATACTCGCCGCAGCGAAGGCTGCTCCCTCTGGGTGGTGAAAGCCAGCGAAATTGTTGCGTCACAGCCGGAGGAACGCGGTGAATTTTTCGACCCGGCGGAGAGCAAAGTCTATCGCCATCCCACGTTCTACACCGTGCCGGACGGCATGGAACATATGTGAGGCAACGATGAATAACCTGAATCCCGTTGCAACCTATGCCCTGCGTCTGGGCGATAACGGCCTGGTGCTGGCTCAGCGTCTGGGTGCCTGGTGCGGCCATGCGCCGGAGCTGGAGATTGATCTGGCGCTGGCTAATATCGGCCTCGACCTGCTGGGGCAGGCGCGCAACTTCCTCAGCTACGCAGCCGAACTGGCGGGTAGCGGCGACGAAGACACGCTGGCTTTTGGTCGTGATGAGCGTCAGTTCCGCAACCTGTTGCTGGTAGAACAACCTAACGGCAACTTTGCCGACACGATCGCTCGCCAGTTCTTTATCGACGTCTGGCACGTGGCGTTGTTCACTCGTTTGGTTAACAGCCGCGATAAGCAGATTGCGGCTATCGCTGCCAAAGGACTGAAAGAGGTGCGTTATCACCAGCGCTTCAGCCGCGGCTGGCTGGAGCGACTGGGGAATGGTACTGACTACTCCGCGCAACTGATGCAGAAGGCGGTGGACAATCTGTGGCGTTATACCGGCGAATTGTTCCTTGCCGACGAACTGGAGATCGGTCTGGCCAGGCAGGGCATTGCCGTCGATCCGCGCGAACTGCAAACCGAATGGCAAACGACAGTACACACTGCGCTGATTGATTCTGGTTTACACGTTCCGCAAGAGGCGGCGTTTCGCAACGGCGGCAAGCAGGGGCTACACAGCGAACATCTCGGGCCGATGTTGGCCGAGATGCAGTACTTGCAGCGTACGTATCCTGGGCAGCAGTGGTAGCAGGGGGGGCTATGCAACGTCTTACCGCGATCGCACCGCCAGAAGTGCACACCGTTTGGGGGCTGTTAAGTGCGATTTCAGATCCGGAAGTGCCGGTGCTGACCATCACCGATCTCGGCATGGTACGCAGCGTTGAGCGCTGCGGCGACGGCTGGGTAATCGGCTTTACGCCGACGTACTCCGGCTGCCCGGCCACCGAGCATCTACTGGGTGAAATTCGCGCGGTGATGGCGGAGCACGGCTATACGCCAGTACATATCGTCCTGCAGCTTGACCCACCGTGGACCACTGACTGGATGAGTCCGGACGCCCGCGAACGCCTGCGCCAGTATGGTATCAGCCCGCCGCAGGCCCACGCCTGTCATGCCGAAATGCCAACTGACGTACAGTGCCCGCGCTGCGCCAGCACCCATACCTCGCTGATTAGCGAATTCGGTTCCACGGCCTGTAAAGCGTTATATCGCTGCGACAGCTGCCGTGAACCCTTTGATTACTTTAAATGTATTTGAGGTTGCGATGACAACATTTCATTCGCTTACCGTGGCCAACGTCGTAGCGGAAACGCGCGATGCGGTGACCATCACTTTCACCATTCCTGACGCGCTGCGTAATGACTACGCCTTTCGACCGGGCCAGCATTTGACGCTGAAAGCTCACCTCGGTGGAGAAGAGCTGCGTCGTTGTTACTCCATTTGTCGCAGCCGCTCGCCGTCGGAAATTAGCGTCGCGGTTAAAGCTATCGACGGTGGGCGTTTCTCCCGCTATGCCCAGCAGGATATCCAGCAGGGTATGACGCTGGAAGTGATGGTGCCGCAAGGCCATTTTGGCTACCAGCCGCAGGCCGAGCGCGAAGCCGAATATCTGGCGATAGCCGCCGGGTCCGGCATTACGCCGATGATGGCGATTATTGAAGCGACGCTGACGACCGAACCGGCCAGCCAGTTCACGCTGATCTACGGCAACCGCAGCAGCCACAGCATGATGTTCCGTCAGGCGCTGGCCGATCTGAAAGACCGCTATCCGCAGCGTTTACAGGTGGTGCACCTGTTCAGTCAGGAGTCGATGGACAGCGATCTGCTACAGGGTCGTATTGACGGCGACAAACTGCGTGCGCTGGGCAAAAACTTGCTCGATTTCAGCCGCTTTGATGACGCCTTTATCTGTGGCCCATCGGCGATGATGGATGAAGCCGAAGTGGCACTGCGCGAACTGGGTATAGCGGAAAAATCCATTCACCTTGAGCGTTTTAATACGCCGGGGACCAGCGTGAAACGCGCCACCGGCATCCAGGCGGAAGGCCGCACGGTCACCCTTCGTCAGGATGGGCGCGATCGCCTGATTTCACTGAATGCGGAAGATGACAGCATTCTCGACGCCGCGCTGCGCCAGGGCGCTGACCTGCCGTTCGCCTGTAAAGGCGGCGTGTGCGCCACCTGCAAATGCAAGGTGGTCAGTGGCGAGGTGGCGATGGCCGCCAACTACAGCCTTGAAGCCGATGAACTGGCGGCGGGCTATGTGCTGAGCTGCCAGGCGCTGCCAACCAGCGGTGACGTAGTGGTCGACTTCGATGCGCGGGGGATGGCATGAGCGAACTGCTGATTTCCCGTCACGACCGTGTACTGCAACTGATTCTGAACCGTCCGCAGGCGCGTAACGCCCTGAACAATGCGCTGCTAACGCAGATTGCTGACGCGCTGGAAAGCGCGGCGGCGGACGTCAGCATAAGCGTTTGCGTGATTGGCGGTAACCCGAGCTATTTCGCCGCCGGGGCCGATCTTAATGAAATGGCGGAAAAAGATCTGCCCGCCACTTTCGACGATATTCGCCCACGCCTGTGGGCACGTATTGATGCCTTCAACAAGCCGTTGATCGCGGTGGTTAACGGTTACGCACTGGGCGCGGGCTGCGAGCTGGCGCTGCTGTGCGACCTGGTGATTGCCGGGGATAACGCGCGCTTTGGTCTGCCGGAGATTACTCTCGGCACCATGCCAGGGGCGGGCGGTACGCAGCGGCTTATCCGTTGTGTTGGCAAAGCGCTGGCCAGCCGAATGGTGCTGAGCGGTGAAAGCATTGATGCCGAACGAGCACAACGGGCCGGGCTAGTGAGTGACATTCACCCGGCGAACCTCTCCGATGAATACGCGCTCAAGCTGGCGGCGACCATCGCCCGTCACTCACCGCTGGCGCTGCGGGCGGCAAAACAGTCTCTACGCGCTGCGCAAGAAGTGGGTCTCCAGGCCGGTCTGGTGCAGGAACGTCAGCTGTTTACGCTGCTGAGCGGCACCGAAGATCGTCGTGAAGGCGTCAGCGCCTTTTTAGAAAAACGCACACCGGAATTTAAAGGACGCTAATCGTGGACGCATTTATTCTCAGCGAAGTGGAGCAGGGCGTGATGACTATCATCCTGAACCGCCCGGACCGACTCAACAGCTTTAACGACGTGATGCACCAGCAGCTTGCCGATTGCCTGAAACAGGCCGAGCGCGACGACACCATTCGTTGCCTGCTGATCACCGGCGCCGGACGCGGATTTTGCGCCGGACAGGATCTGAACGACCGTAACGTTGACCCGAGCGGCCCCGCGCCGGATCTGGGCATGTCGGTGGAACGCTTCTACAACCCGCTGGTGCGCCGCTTAGCCGCGCTGCCGAAGCCGGTTATCTGTGCCGTCAACGGCGTTGCCGCTGGTGCCGGTGCCACGCTGGCCATGGGCTGCGACATCGTCCTCGCCGCGCGCTCGGCGAAGTTTGTCATGGCCTTCAGCAAGCTCGGCCTGGTGCCGGACTGCGGCGGAAGCTGGGTGCTGCCGCGCGTAGCCGGTCGCGCTCGCGCCGTCGGCTTACTGATGCTTGGCGATAACCTCAGCGCCGAACAGGCCGCGCAGTGGGGCATGATCTGGCAAGTGGTCGACGATGCCGAGTTGAAAGATACCGCGTTGACCATGGCGCGCCGTTTCGCGACGCAGCCGACCTATGGCCTGGGGCTGATTAAGAAAGCCTTGCAGCTTTCCGAAACCAACACGCTGGATCAGCAGCTTGAGCTTGAGCGCGACTACCAGCGCATGGCCGGTCGCAGCGACGACTATCGCGAAGGGGTCAGCGCCTTTCTCGGCAAACGCCCACCACAGTTCAGCGGGAAATAAGCCATGACGAAAACTCTTCACCGCGTTGCCGTGATCGGCGGCGGAACAATGGGTGCAGGCATTGCCGAAGTGGCTGCCAGCGCCGGGCATTCGGTCCTGCTGTATGACATTTCCGCTGAGGCGATTACTCGCGCCATTGAGGGTATTCGCCAGCGACTCGACGTTCGTGTTGGTCGTGGAAAAATTAGTGCGGAACAGGCCAGTGAGCTGCTGGCACGAATCGTACCCGCGACTGAACTGAATCAGCTTGCCGATGCACAACTGGTGATTGAAGCCGCTTCCGAGCGGCTGGAAATTAAAAAAGCGCTGTTCAGTCAGTTGGCGGAGATCTGTTTGCCGTCAACGCTGCTGACCAGTAATACCTCGTCGATCTCAATTACCGCAATTGCAGCGGGAGTGAAGCATCCGGAACGTGTGGCGGGGCTGCACTTCTTTAACCCGGCACCGGTGATGAAACTGGTGGAAGTGGTGAGCGGCCTTGCCACCTCAACTGAGGTAGTCGAGCTGCTTTGCCAGTGCGTAATCGCCTGGGGCAAGCAGCCGGTGCGCTGCCGCTCAACGCCGGGTTTTATCGTCAACCGCGTGGCGCGTCCGTACTACGCTGAAGCCTGGCGCGCGCTGGAAGAACAGGTTGCGTCAGCGGAAGTGATTGATACGGCGCTGCGTGACGGCGGCGGCTTCCCGATGGGACCGCTGGCGCTGACCGACTTGATTGGTCAGGACGTCAATTTTGCCGTGACTTGTTCGGTGTTTAACGCCTTCTGGCAGGACCGCCGTTTTCTACCGTCTTTGCTGCAACAGGAGCTCGCTCTGGCGGGGCGTCTGGGCAAGAAGAGCGGCCACGGCGTCTATTGCTGGCCTGCTGAAGTATCGCCTGAACTGGCTGTTGCAGCGGTAGCGCCTGAAAATGCAGCAAAAAATATCAAGCGTGACGTTGTCACTGAACTGGATGATGTGCTGCTCCTTGAAACAACCGGTGAAACCGCGCTGGCCTTAAGCGTGCAGCACCAGCGCCCGGTGGTGGTGTATGACCATGCTGTGGGCGACACCGTCGTGCTGGCAAGCGCACCAACCAACCCGGCTTCAGCCACCGACAAAGCGGTGTACTACTTCCAGCAGCAGGGCAAAAAAGTGCTGCGTATTGCCGACTACCCAGGGCTGCTGGTATGGCGCACGGTAGCGATGCTGGCGAACGAAGCGCTGGATGCGCTGCAAAAAGGAGTCGCCAGCGCCGAGGATATCGATATCGCCATGCGCTTGGGGGTTAACTACCCGCACGGGCCGCTGGCCTGGGGCGACTCGCTCGGCTGGGGACGTGTGCTGCGTCTGCTGGAAAACCTACAACAGCACTATGGCGAAGAACGCTATCGCCCGAGTGCGCTGCTGCGCCAGAAAGTGCTGATGGAGATGCGTCATGAGTAATGAAGCCTGGCGCAACGCCCGCGCCATGTATGTGAAAGACACCTGCGCGCAGGCGCTGGGGATTGAAATTATTGAGATGGACGACGGTTATTCGCAGATGACCATGACCGTGTCGCCGTCGCAGCTGAATGGCCATCAGACCTGTCACGGCGGGCAACTGTTTTCGCTGGCGGATACTGCCTTTGCTTACGCCTGCAACAGTCAGGGACTGGCAGCAGTAGCCTCAGCAGCCAGTATCGACTTTCTGCGTCCGGCCTTTGCAGGTGACAAATTGACCGCCACCGCGCGGGTTAAGCAGCAAGGCAAACTCACTGGCGTTTACGACATTGAAATTGTCAATCAGCAACACAAAACCGTGGCTCTGTTTCGCGGCAAATCTCACCGCATCGGTGGCACGATTACAGGAGAAGTCTAATGCGTGACGCATTTATTTGTGACGGTATTCGTACCCCGATTGGTCGCTACGGCGGGGCGCTGGCAGGCGTGCGTGCCGACGATCTGGCGGCCATCCCGTTGCGTGAATTACTCAACCGCAACCCACGCCTGGATCCCAGCGCTATTGACGATGTGATCTTCGGTTGCGCCAACCAGGCGGGCGAGGATAACCGCAACGTGGCGCATATGGCGACCCTGCTGGCGGGTTATCCGCACAGCGTTGCCGGCACGACCATCAACCGTCTGTGCGGCTCCGGGCTTGATGCGATCGGCTTCGCTGCTCGCACGATCAAAGCCGGTGATGCCGATCTGCTGATCGCCGGTGGTGTTGAGTCAATGTCACGCGCGCCGTTTGTAATGGGCAAAGCGACCGCGCCGTTTCAGCGTCAGGCAGAGATGTTTGATACCACCATTGGCTGGCGTTTTGTGAACCCGCTCATGCAGCAACAATTCGGAACTGACAGCATGCCGGAAACGGCGGAGAATGTAGCTGAATTGTTAAATATAAGCCGGGAGGACCAGGACGCCTTTGCGTATCGCAGCCAGCAGCGCACGGCGAAAGCCCAGTGTGACGGCATTCTGGCGCAGGAAATTGTGCCGGTACAAATCACTGGCAAGAAAGGGGCAGTTAGCGCAGTACGTGAAGATGAACATCCGCGTGCAGAAACCACGCTGGAGCAACTCGCACAACTGAAAACACCGTTTCGTAAGAACGGCGTGGTCACCGCAGGCAATGCCTCTGGGGTGAACGACGGCGCGGCAGCAATGATCGTAGCCAGCGAGCAACACATAAAGGCCCAGGGACTAACGCCGCGTGCACGCATTGTCGCCATGGCGACCGCGGGCGTTGAACCGAAGTACATGGGTCTTGGGCCAGTTCCTGCGGTACGAAAAGTGCTGGAGCGCGCCGGGCTGAATATCAACGATATGGATGTGATTGAGCTGAATGAAGCCTTTGCCGCCCAGGCGTTGGGTGTGATGAGACAGCTTGGACTGGCAGATGACGCAGAACACGTGAATCCCAATGGGGGGGCTATCGCTTTAGGTCACCCGCTGGGGATGAGCGGTGTGCGGTTAGCGCTGGCCGCAACGCTGGAGCTGGAACGACGCAATGGACGTTATGCGCTGTGTACGATGTGTATTGGCGTGGGTCAGGGCATTGCCATGATCCTTGAGCGAGTGTGAGCTAATTGACCTGCGAGTGCCCTACAAAATGACAACGACAACAACAAAATTAGATCCGATTGAAACCGCATCGCGTGACGAATTACAGGCTTTGCAAACCGAGCGCCTGAAATGGACGTTAAAACACGCCTATGAAAATGTCCCGATGTACCGCCGTAAGTTCGACGCGGCGGGGGTTCACCCGGATGATTTCCGTGAGCTGAGCGATCTGAGCAAGTTTCCCTGCACCACCAAGCAGGACCTGCGTGACAACTATCCCTTCGACACCTTCGCGGTACCGATGGAGCAGGTGGTGCGTATCCATGCATCATCCGGCACCACGGGTAAACCGACTGTGGTGGGCTATACGCAAAATGATATTGATACCTGGGCTAATATCGTCGCCCGCTCGCTGCGTGCCGCAGGCGGTACCGCGAAAGATAAAATCCACGTCGCTTATGGCTATGGCCTTTTCACCGGCGGCCTGGGCGCGCACTACGGCGCGGAGCGCTTAGGGGCAACGGTTATCCCAATGTCCGGCGGGCAGACTGAAAAGCAGGCGCAGCTGATTCGCGATTTCAAACCTGACATGATTATGGTCACGCCGTCTTACTGCCTGAACCTGATTGAAGAGCTGGAGCGCCAGATGGGCGGTGACGCGCGGGGTTGTTCACTGCGTACCGGTGTATTTGGCGCAGAACCGTGGACCACGGGGATGCGCGCGGAGATCGAACGTCGCCTCGGTATTACGGCGCTGGATATTTATGGCCTCTCGGAAGTGATGGGGCCGGGCGTGGCGATGGAGTGCATCGAAACGGGTGATGGTCCGACAATATGGGAGGATCATTTCTTCCCGGAAGTGGTCAATCCGGATGACGGTACGCCACTGGCCGACGGCGAGCACGGCGAACTGCTGTTCACCACGCTGACGAAAGAAGCGCTACCGGTCATTCGTTATCGTACCCGCGACCTGACGCGCCTGCTGCCGGGTACCGCGCGCACGATGCGTCGTATGGATCGCATTAGCGGGCGCAGCGACGATATGCTGATTATTCGCGGCGTCAACGTCTTCCCATCGCAGGTGGAAGAAGAGATCCTCAAGATTGAGCATCTGGCTCCGCATTACCAGTTGGAAGTGGATCGCCGAGGGCATCTTGATTCGCTTTCGGTACGCGTGGAGCTTAAAGAGAGTAGCCTGGTGCTGAGCCATGAGCAGCGCTGCCAGATTTGCCATCATTTGCGTCATCGTATTAAGTCGATGGTGGGTATTTCCACCGACGTAAGCATTGTTAACTGCGGCAGCATCCCGCGCTCTGAAGGTAAGGCGTGCCGGGTGTTCGACCTGCGCAAAGTTGCCGCCAACGGTTAACCCTGTAGGCCTGATAAGCGTAGCGCCATCAGGCAGAACAGTGCAACGCTGCCGGATGGCGGCGTTGCCTTATCCGGCCTACAAACTCCTGGCGTTTCGCTGCTTTATTCCTGTGCTATGATTCAAAAAGGACAAAAATAACAACACTATGAATCATATGGAAAAACTCGATAATTTTATTCAGCAGGCGGTCACCGCGATGCCGGTCAGCGGCACCTCGCTTATCGCCTCGCTTTACGGGGACTGTTTATCGCAACGCGGTGGAGAAGTCTGGCTCGGTAGCGTTGCCGCGCTGCTGGAAGGGCTTGGCTTCGGTGAACGTTTTGTACGTACCGCACTGTTTCGCCTTAATAAAGAAGAATGGCTGGACGTAGTACGTATCGGCCGCCGCAGTTTCTACCGCCTGAGTGATAAAGGGCTACGCTTGACGCGCCGCGCCGAGAGCAAAATCTATCGTGCCAGCGCCCCTGAGTGGGACGGTACCTGGCTGCTGCTGCTGTCGGAGGGGCTGGAGAAAAATACCCTGGCCGAAGTTAAAAAGCAGCTGTTATGGCAAGGTTTTGGCGTACTGGCGCCGAGTCTGCTGGCGTCGCCATCGCAAAAGCTGGCGGACGTACAGTCGCTGCTCCATGAGGCTGGGGTGGCGGAAAATGTCATCGTTTTTGAGGCGCATTCGCCGTTGGCACTCTCCCGCGCTGCGCTGCGTGAGCGGGTAGAAGGGTGCTGGCACTTAACCGAACAAAATGCCATGTACGAGGCGTTTATCACGCTGTTCCGTCCGTTGTTACCGCTACTGCGTGACGCCGGGCCGGACGAACTTACGCCAGAGCGCTGCTTCCAGATCCGCCTGTTGCTCATTCACTTCTATCGTCGGGTTGTGCTCAAAGATCCGCTGCTGCCGGAAGAATTGCTGCCTGCTCACTGGCTGGGTCAGACGGCGCGTCAGCTGTGCATTAATATTTATCAACGTGTTGCGCCCGGCGCCCAGGTTTTCGTCAGCGAAAAAGGCGAGAGTTCGGTGGGGGAACTGCCCGCGCCGGGGCCGCTCTATTATCAACGTTTCGGCGGATTAGCCGAGGTGTAACAGGAGAAGCCATGCCGATTTACCAGATTGACGGGATGATCCCGGTAGTTCCTGCAGAAAGCTATGTTCACCCAACCGCAGTGCTGATTGGCGATGTCATTCTCGGCAAAGGTGTTTATGTTGGTCCCAACGCCAGCCTGCGCGGAGATTTTGGACGTATCGTGGTTAAAGATGGGGCGAATATCCAGGATAACTGCGTGATGCACGGATTTCCCGGCCAGGATACGGTGGTGGAAGAGGACGGACATATCGGCCACGGGGCGATTCTGCACGGCTGTGTGATTGGGCGGAACGCGCTGGTCGGCATGAGTGCGGTGATTATCGATGGCGCGACCATCGGTGAAAACAGTATCGTTGGTGCCTCGGCGTTTGTGAAAGCGCGCGCTGAGATGCCTGCCAACCATCTGATTGTCGGTAGCCCGGCGAAAGCGATTCGCATGTTAACTGAGCAGGAACTGGTGTGGAAAAAACAGGGCACTCGCGAGTATCAGGTGCTGGTGGAGCGCTGTCAGCAGACGCTTTCAGAAGTGAAGCCGCTGACTGCGGTAGAACCCGACAGAAAGCGGCTGGAGTTTGATGAGAATTTGCAACCTAAGTCAGCGAGTTAGCAATTCTACGCAATACCCGGTGTCAGAACTGATAGCTGGCGGTAACGCTGACGTTACGCGGCTCACCATAAACGATAGAACCGTCGATATTCGTGTCGTAGGTTTTATCGAACAGGTTATTAAGGTTACCCTGCACTGAGAAGTTTTTTGTTACCTGGTAGCGGGTGAACAAATCTACCAGGGCGTAGCTTCCCTGTTCCGCGCGGAATGTGCCATAAGGCGTGACCGTATCGCTGTAAACACGATTCTGCCAGTTAACTCCACCGCCGACGGTCAGTTCCGGCATGGCTGGCAGGCGATAACGGGTAAACAGTTTGACCGTGGTCCGCGGCAGGTTTGGGTTTACTGCATTGCCTTCGTTGTCTTCTGCAACATAGCGTGTCGCACCAAACGTCATCTGCCAGTTATCAGTGATCGCACCGTTAATCTCGAATTCAACCCCTTTGCTGACCGTGCCATCCATCGCTTTAAAGGCCGTGTCGCCATTGCTACCGGCGATTGGCACGCCGGTTGATTGCGCTACGTTGTCCTGTTCAATGCGGAACACCGCGAGCGTGGTGGTTAAACGGCTGTTCATCCAGTCGGACTTCAGACCAAGCTCATAGTTGTTGCCGGTGATCGGAGAGAGATATTTACCGGAGCTGTCGCGCTTGTTCTGCGGCTGGAAGATTGAGGTATAGCTGGCGTAGGTAGACCAGTTATCGTCAATGTCATATACCAGACCCGCATACGGCGTGGTGTGGTTTTGCTCCATGCTGTAGGTCAGGGTGTCGATACGCCAGTTGGTGTAACGTGCGCCGACAATCAAATGCAGTGGGTCGGCCAGCGAAATACGCGTTGCGGCGTACAGCGATTTCATGTGCGTGGTATCGTCCTGAGCCAATGACTGCGGGTTCCAGTTGGTTTCCGGGAAGTTACCATCGTAGGTATAGAAGCTGCCGATTTCGTTGGGGAAAACGTTCGCCCACGAGCTTTCATAACGGTTATTCTGTTTACTGTAGCTGCCGCCCAGCATCAGATTATGCTGACGACCAAACAGATCGTAACCGCCGTCGGCAAATAGATCGACAGCATCCACTTTACGTTTGCCGCTGTTCCAGCCGGTTCCTCCGACGTAGTCATATCCCGGACCATAGTTGCCATATGGGCCAATCAGCGTGCCGTCGGCCTTATTAACATAGGCATCGACGTACATCATTTTACTGTCGAACTTGACCTCGGAGTGGGTGGCGTTCATGGTCGCCTGCCAGGTATCGGCAAAACGTTGTTTGATGGTGACAAACACTTTGTTGAAGTCTTTATCGTTGTAAGCCCAGTCCGGCGCAGTGCTGCGCGAACGGTCATAGCTGTTTTTACTGCCATCGGTATTCCAGCGCGGCAATCCACCCCAGGTTGGGCTGTTGATATCAATGCGCTGATATTCATAGCCCGCAGACAGGCTGGTGGTGTCACCCAAATCGGCATCGACAATCCCGGAGAAGAACATTTTTTCGCTATTGTAGCGATCAAGCCAGGAGTCGTTATTCTGGTAACCCGCCACGATGCGGCCGCGCACGTTGCCGTCTGCCGTAAGCGGGCTTTGCAGATCGGTCACATAGCGTTGTTTATTCCAGCTGCCATATTCCGCTGAAACATTACCGGTGAACTCGCGGCTGGTGGCATGCTTACGGATCATGTTAATGGAGGCTGAAGGGTTACCCGTCCCGGTCATTAGCCCGTTTGCGCCACGGACCACTTCGACACGCTCAAAAAGGGCGGTGTCAGAAAGGGCGTCACCGAGATTCCAGCGGGATTCAAAATAGGTCGGGATCCCATCGACCATATAGTTATCAATCTGAAATCCGCGCGAGTAATAGCTGCTGCGATCTGAATCCGCCTGGCTTTTGCTTATCCCCAACGTGTTGTCCATCACATCGCTCAGCGTTTGCAATTGCTGATCTTCCATGCGTTGCTGGCTGACAATGCTGACCGATTGCGGAATATCGCGCTGTGTCATCTGCATTTTTGTGCCAGCGGTGGTCGATTTAACGCTGTAATCCTGCTCCTCACTGGATGCGGATGGAGCAGAACCCTCCACGATCACTGTCTCTTCTGCAGGGGCTGCGAGGCTGGTGGAAGGTAAAAGGGCTAGCGTGATGCATGCTGCCAGCAAAGAAGGGGCAAGCCCCGGTTGGCGTTGAATATTCCCGTTGAGTGTTGTGAAAGACATCGAAAAGCCCTTGATAATTATTAATATTAAGTTCGAATCACCGGTAGTTGTGATGAACCCTTTGGTTGTAAATTATTAAATGCGCATGTAAATGCAAATGCGAAATATACGCATTAGCAGTCAATGTGTAAACAGATGCTACGACATAAATGAAATATTGTTTCAGTACTATGCTTGAGCAATAGCGCAGGGAAATGGTTATAAGAGCAGCACTAACTGAGGTTTTCGCTTAAAAAATCGAGGGTTAAAGTTGAAAGAGCGTGAGTAACTCGCTCATACTCTATACTCGCAGAGTTACCCGGCGTAGCATGGCAAAACGCCTGGGCTGTTAATGAAAAAGGAAAACGTCGTGGCAGAAGAAACTATATTCAGCAAAATTATTCGTCGTGAGATTCCGTCAGATATCGTATACCAGGATGAACTGGTCACTGCGTTTCGTGATATTTCCCCTCAGGCACCAACGCATATCCTGATCATTCCTAACATTCTGATCCCAACTGTCAACGATGTGACGGCGGAACATGAACAGGCATTGGGCCGCATGATCACCGTTGCGGCGAAAATTGCTGAGCAGGAAGGCATTGCTGCAGATGGGTACCGCTTAATCATGAACACCAACCGCCACGGGGGGCAGGAGGTGTATCACATTCATATGCACCTGCTGGGTGGACGTGCGCTTGGCCCAATGCTTGCGCATAAAGGTCTGTAAGCATGACCAGAGGATGCATTGCGCTTTCACTGGGTTTGCTGTTGCTGGCGGGTTGTCGAACACATCCTGAAATTCCGGTAAGTGATGAACAGTCGCTGGTGATGGAATCAACGATTCTGGCGGCGGGTATAACAGCAGAACAGCCCACGTTAACCACGTCTGATATTCAGGCCTCGGCATCCTCTCGACTCTATAACGAAAGACAAGAACCCGTTACCGTTCATTATCGGTTTTACTGGTATGACGCCAGAGGGCTGGAAATGCACCCTCTGGAAGCGCCACGCAGTGTGACTGTTCCGGCTCATTCGTCGGTGACGCTGTATGGCAGCGCCAATTATCTGGGGGCGCACAAGGTTAGACTTTATCTTTATTTGTAAGGGGTGAATCTTGATGAACAAAATGAATCGCTACGCACTGATTGCCGCGCTGGCGATGTTTCTCTCTGGCTGTGTGGTGCAACGTGAGCCCGCGCCGGTAGAGGAAGTCAAGCCGGTGCCGGAACAGCCTGCGCAGCCGCAACAGCCGGTTCCGGTTGTGCCAACGGTGCCAACCATAACGCAGCAGCCGGGCCCGATTGAGCACGAGGACCAAACGGCGCAGCCGACGCCACGTCAACGTCATTATGACTGGAATGGGGCGATGCAGCCGATGGTCGGCAAAATGCTGCAGGCCGACGGCGTCAAAGCGGGTGGCGTTCTGCTGGTTGATAGCGTGAATAACCGTACCAACGGCTCGTTGAACGCGGGGGAAGCCACCGAGACCTTGCGTAACGCGCTGGCGAATAACGGTAAGTTTACTCTGGTTTCCGCTCAGCAACTGGCCGTCGCCAAGCAGCAGTTAGGTCTGTCGCCAAACGATAGCCTGGGAACACGCAGTAAAGCGATTGGTATCGCCCGTAACGTTGGTGCGCAGTATGTGCTTTATTCCAGCGCATCTGGCAACGTCAATTCGCCTGCGCTGCAAATGCAATTAATGCTGGTACAAACTGGCGAGATAATCTGGTCAGGTAAAGGTGCCGTTCAGCAACAATAACAGACTCACGCGCGGCGAAGTATTGTCGCGCTATTTCCCGCAGTATCATCCCGTCGCAACCAGCCAAACCGGCCTGAGCGGCGGGAGCTGCATCATTGAACACAGTTCCCACCGACTGGTACTGCGCTGCCATCACGATCCTGACGCGCCGGAATCTCATTTCTTACGCCAATACCATGCGCTAAAACACCTGCCAGAAAGCCTTGCGCCACGTCCTCACTTTTATACGCGTGGGTGGATGGCAGTCGAGTTTTTTCACGGTAAGGTAGAATCCAGATTACCGGACGCCGACGAACTCGCAGGCTTACTGTATCATCTGCACCAGCAACCCCGATTGGGCTGGCGAATTAGCCTGCTTCCGCTACTTGAACAGTACTGGCAGTGTGGCGATCCGGCGCGTCGTACACCATGCTGGCTGCGCGCGCTGAAGCGGCTAAGGAAACGAGGTGAGCCCCGACCTTTGCGCCTGGGGCCGCTGCATATGGATGTTCACGGTGACAACATCGTACGTACAGCCTCAGGGCTGCGGCTGATTGACTGGGAATACGCCGGAGACGGTGATATTGCCCTGGAGCTGGCGGCAGTATGGGTTAGCGATGAATCCCAGCACCAACAGTTGGTTAGCACCTACGCCCAACGAGCGCACATTGAGCCAGACGTTTTGTGGCGACAGGTCAGACAATGGCAACCCTGGATAATGATGCTGAAGGCGGGGTGGTTTGAGTATCGCTGGCGGCAAACCGGCGATCGACAATTTATCAGGCTGGCCGATGAAACCTGGCGGCAGCTAACAATGAAAGGATAAGGAGAGCAGTGTGGGCCCAGTAATGTTGGATGTCGAAGGGTATGAGCTGGACGCTGAAGAGCGTGAGATTCTGGCACATCCGCTGGTAGGTGGGTTGATCCTCTTTACCCGAAATTATCATGACCCGGAACAGCTGCGTGAATTAGTGCGCCAGATCCGGGCTGCGTCACGTAACCATCTGGTGGTGGCGGTAGATCAGGAAGGCGGACGCGTACAGCGTTTTCGTGAAGGCTTTACCCGCCTGCCTGCGGCTCAATCCTTTGCTGCGTTGCACGGTCTGGAAGAGGGCGGCAAACTGGCTCAGGACGCTGGATGGTTGATGGCCAGCGAAATGATCGCGATGGACATTGATATCAGCTTTGCACCCGTGCTGGATGTGGGCCATATCAGCGCGGCAATCGGCGAGCGTTCTTACCATGCCGATCCGCTAAAAGCGCTGGCGATGGCGACCCGCTTCATTGACGGGATGCATACTGCTGGCATGAAAACGACCGGTAAACATTTCCCAGGACATGGGGCGGTGACGGCGGATTCACACAAAGAAACCCCAACCGATCCACGCCCAGAAGCCGAGATTCGTGCGAAAGATATGTCCGTGTTCCAGACGTTGATTACGGAAAACAAACTGGATGCCATTATGCCTGCGCACGTCATCTACAGTGATGTAGATCCGCGTCCGGCGAGTGGTTCACCTCACTGGCTGAAAACGGTGCTGCGCCAGGAGCTTGGCTTCGATGGTGTCATTTTCTCAGACGATTTGTCGATGGAAGGGGCGGCGATTATGGGAAGCTATGCGGAGCGTGGACAGGCATCGCTGGATGCAGGTTGCGATATGATCCTGGTCTGCAATAATCGTAAGGGAGCGGTCAGTGTGTTAGATAATCTGTCGCCGATCAATGCAGAACGTGTTACACGTTTGTATCATAAAGGTTCATTTTCACGTCAGGAACTGATGGACTCGGCACGCTGGAAGACGGTAAGCGCTCAACTTAACCAACTTCATGAGCGCTGGCAGGAAGAGAAAGCAGGTCATTAACGCAAGTTTGGCGAGGATGCGATGATTATCTATTTACACGGTTTTGACTCTAACAGCCCGGGCAACCATGAGAAGGTGTTGCAGCTGCAATTCATCGACCCGGATGTCAGGCTGATTAGCTACAGTACGCGGCATCCTAAACATGATATGCAGCATCTGCTGAAAGAAGTGGACAAAATGCTGCAGCTGAATGTGGATGACCGTCCGCTGATTTGTGGTGTGGGGCTCGGGGGATATTGGGCTGAACGGATTGGTTTCCTGTGTGATATTCGTCAGGTAGTGTTTAATCCCAACCTGTTCCCGTATGAGAACATGGAAGGCAAAATCGACAGACCTGAGGAGTATGCAGACATCGCAACAAAATGCGTGACCAATTTCCGTGAGAAGAATCGCGATCGCTGCCTGGTGATCCTGTCACGTCATGATGAAGCGCTTAACAGTCAGCGTTCGTCGGAAGAGCTGCATCATTTTTACGAGATAGTCTGGGACGAAGAGCAGACGCATAAGTTTAAGAATATCTCTCCGCATTTGCAGCGCATCAAAGCGTTCAAGACGTTAGGTTAATTCTTATTGAGCGTTTAAAAAAACAGCCTCCAGGCTAATGCTCGTCAGTTACGAACGTATGGTGAACATGTGATCCCGGCTCAGGGTTCCGTTCACCTCAGCGGTGTCATTTCTCTGAAGCGCAGATACCTGTGAACGTGCAAGGGAGGCTCACCGCCGCCTCCCTTGCAACCCAGGCTCCCGGCGGGAAAATCGTCGCTGCGCGATTATTCGCCCCATCCCTGGGGCTTACCCCTTCGGGGCCAGCGCAAGCGCTGTTCAAAATTGCTCCCGGCAATTTTGTTATTCGTCTTATGCCGTCTGCCTGTCGGGTCGGGGTCGAGCCTGCGTCCATGCAGGCCGTCCCCTCTGTCCGCATCCTTGCGGACAGACCCGGTCAGCCGTCAATGCCTCATCGATTTTCAGCCGGACCGGGGTCATCGCTTCAACGCACTGACTTCCAGTTAAATCTTTTTTGCTGTTTAAACAAAAAACGCAGATGGTCAGGTGTGGGCTGGTCCGGCTGAAAATTGCCGACGTGTTTCCGTAAGGCCGGGAGAGCCAGCATGGATGCTGGCTCAGGGCGCGCTTTGCAAGGACGCTTCCTCGCGCCCGGCCCGGTAGCCTGGAGGAATAAGCGGAGGGTATTGCGCAGCAACAATTTTCCTGCCGGGAGCCGGGATTGTAAAGGGCGTGGCGGAGAACGCCCTTTACACGTTCACAGGAATCGGTGCTTAAGAGAAATGATGAGCATGAGGTGAACGGAACTCTTTCTCCGAGATAGCATGTTTTTTACCTCGGGCAGCACAGCTTGAAGCTTTCTGAAACTGAGGCGCTAACTGACTGGCATTACAGCCATCGGGCTGTTTTTTTGTTCTTAAAGTTCCGGTTGTCTATCTTTTCAGCATCAAAACTTGATACACATCAATTTTGGTATGACCAATGCACCGTTCGTGTTATTCTCACTCTCGAAGAACATTTTCATTACCGTAACTTGTTGTTAATTAAAGGCTATGCTTATAACCTTTAATTAACAATTGGTTAATAAATTTGAGGGGGTCACGTTGACTACACCATTGAAAAGGATCGTGATTGTCGGCGGCGGTGCTGGCGGACTGGAAATGGCGACGCAGCTGGGTAAAAAACTCGGGCGTAAGAAAAAGGCCAAAATCACACTGGTAGACAGAAACCACAGTCACTTGTGGAAACCGTTACTGCATGAAGTGGCGACGGGTTCACTGGACGAAGGTGTGGATGCGCTGAGTTATCTGGCTCATGCCCGTAACCATGGCTTCCAGTTCCAGTTAGGCTCGGTGGTGGATATCGATCGTGAAGCGAAGACCATTACTCTCGCTGAGCTGCGTGATGAGAAGGGTGAGCTGCTGGTTCCTGAGCGTAAAGTGCCGTATGACACGCTGGTGATGGCGTTGGGCAGTACGTCCAACGATTTCAACACCCCTGGCGTGAAAGAAAACTGCATTTTCCTCGATAACCCGCATCAGGCGCGTCGTTTCCACCAGGAGATGCTGAATCTGTTCCTGAAGTATTCCGCGAATCTGGGCGCTAACGGAAAAGTGAATATCGCCATTGTGGGTGGCGGTGCGACGGGGGTTGAACTCTCCGCTGAGCTGCACAATGCGGTAAAACAACTGCACAGCTATGGTTACAAAGGGCTGACCAACGACGCGCTGAACGTTACGCTGGTCGAAGCCGGTGAGCGTATTCTGCCTGCGTTGCCGCCGCGTATTTCCGGTGCTGCGCATAATGAGTTAACCAAACTGGGCGTACGCGTACTGACCCAGACGATGGTAACCAGCGCTGACGAAGGCGGACTGCACACCAAAGATGGCGAATACATTAAAGCCGATCTGATGGTGTGGGCGGCGGGTATCAAAGCGCCAGACTTTATGAAAGACATTGGCGGTCTGGAAACGAACCGTATTAACCAACTGGTGGTTGAGCCAACTCTGCAGAGCACGCGCGATCCTGACGTGTACGCGATTGGCGACTGCGCTTCCTGCGCCCGTCCGGAAGGCGGTTTTGTGCCTCCGCGCGCTCAGGCTGCACACCAGATGGCGACCTGTGCGATGAACAATATTCTGGCACAGATGAACGGCAAGCCGCTGAAAGCGTATCAGTACAAAGATCACGGCTCTCTGGTCTCGCTCTCTAACTTCTCTACCGTGGGTAGCCTGATGGGCAACCTGACCCGTGGTTCGATGATGGTGGAAGGGCGTATTGCGCGCTTTGTGTACATCTCATTGTACCGCATGCACCAGATTGCTTTGCACGGCTACTTCAAAACCGGCCTGATGATGCTGGTCGGCAGTATCAACCGGGTGATTCGCCCACGTCTGAAACTGCATTAATATCGACTTGTGGCGTCGGATGAGTTTACGCATCCGGCGCCTTCCTTCAGAGTTGTCTGAATCATTCCGCTTTCGCTCCACCTCCCGCTATTTTCATCCGTAATCTGATTGGCATTCCTTACCTTCTGTTGCAAAGTTGTTGCTAATAGCAAAAAAGGAGGAAGTCCCGTGAATAAATCAATGTTGGCGGGTATAGGGATTGGCGTAGCTGCTGCGCTGGGTGTTGCAGCGGTGGCCAGTCTGAACGTTTTCGAGCGTGGCCCACAGTATGCGCAAGTTGTCTCTGCAACACCGATTAAAGAGTCAGTAAAAACACCACGTCAGGAGTGCCGGAACGTAACGGTCACGCACCGTAAGCCGGTACAAGATGAAAACCGTATCGCGGGTTCCGTGCTGGGCGCGGTTGCGGGTGGTGTTATTGGGCATCAGTTTGGTGGTGGACGTGGTAAAGATATTGCCACCGTGGCCGGTGCTTTAGGCGGCGGCTATGCAGGTAACCAGATTCAGGGTTCGATGCAGGAAAACGATACTTACACCACCACGCAGCAACGTTGTAAAACGGTGTATGACAAATCTGAAAAGATGCTGGGCTACGACGTGACGTACAAAATTGGCGATCAGCAGGGGAAAATCCGTATGGATAAGGACCCCGGTGCGCAAATTCCGTTGGATAACAACGGACAGTTGGTACTGAATAACAAAGCGTAAAATAGCATTATCCTGAACATTAGCCCCCCATTCGCTCAGGCTGGGGGGCTTTTTTTATCAGAAGGTTAAGGCGTAGTTCAGACCAAAAGTACGACCCCGGCCCTTGTATTCATACAGTGACGGGCTGCCGTAGGTTGGGCTGTACAGCAGTGGCGCACGTTGTCCCCACAGTGTGGTGTACTCTTCATTCAGCAGGTTTTCCACGCTGAAGGTCAGCTTACCCAACGGGAGCTGATAGCTGCCGATAAAGTCCATGGTGTTATAGCCATCGAGCTTGTTACCGCTGGCGTCGGTCAGATCAAATGTTTGCTGGCTCTGTACGCGCAAGGTCCACGGTTCTGGTGCCCAGCCGACCCACGCGGTTGCTTTGGACGGTGAGGCCAGCGTGACATCCCATTTTTGCCATTTACCGTTCTGCTTCACTTCCGATTTAATGACATTGAAGTTGCCGCCCAGACTCCAGTCCGTATCCGCAATGAAATAATCCACTGCACCTTCAAGGCCATAAATGCGGCGATCGTCGGGCTGAACGTTAATGGTCATATCGCTGCGGTTGATAACGATCGATTTATCCGAAGTCGAGTAGTAAGCGGCCAGTTGCGTGCGCAGACTATCGCCGGTGTAGCGCCACCCCAGTTCGTACGAGTTCACTTTAATCCCTTCCAGACGTGAATCCGCCACGTTGACGCTGCGCTGGAGCTGGTAATGATCGCCAACCAGCGAATAGGTACCGTTACCGTAATATTTCCCTGGGTCCGGAAGCTCCACGCCCTGAGAAAAGTTAAACCACGTTTGCTGACGGTCGGTCAGGTGGGCAAGGATACCGGCGTTGAACAGGAAATTATCATAATCGGTTTTGCCGCCTGGAATGGTATCGGCAGAGTTCGCAAGCCCGGTCGCGATTCCCTGCTGTTGAGCATAGCCAACGAAATCATCAACCCTGTTTTCGGTCCACTGATAGCGCACGCCGCCGCTGAGGGTAAAGATATCGTTAATGTCATAGCTGTTTTGCAGGAAAGGCGCGAAGTTGGTGATGCTGTAACCGGGGTAACGCCCGGTAGTATAAGCTGTACGGTTATCCATACCGCCGGAGGGTAGGGACCAGGCCAGATCGAAGAATTTCTGATTGGAGTCGAAGGTTTCGTGATCGGCATCGACACCCCACGTCAGCTCCCAGTTATCCATCAACTGGCTGTTGAGAGTAATTTTGGCACCAAACTGGTCTGTGTCCTGCTGTGATGCGGAGAAATTGGTGACCTTACCTTTGCTGAGCGTAGGGAAGGGGTAGAATTTCAGTGATTCATCACGGTAATAGATTTGGCTGACCAGGTTCTGGCCATAAAAATCTGCATCTGAATATTGCAGGCTAATAAGATGACGTTCGGTGCCGGGAATACGATCGGAATTCAGTCCGCTGCTGGTGTATGCTTTGCCGTTTCCGGTCACGGCGGACATGTTCTCGCCGAGATCCAGCCCGTAATCGTCATCCCCCTGACTCTTATAGTACTGAGTAACCAGTTGCAACTGACGGTTGTCGTCAAGTTCAATTGTCCCGGTGCCCATGATGTCCAGACGATCGGAGTGCTGTAGCCCGGTTTGGGTGTTATCCAGCAGCAGGGCATCGTGATTACCGTCATACCAGCCGCCAAATCGTTGATACGCGACGGACATACGCCCGGAAGCGCGATCGGTTCCGCCACTCACCGCCGCGGCAACACGTTCATCATGATCGTTGCTATTGTTGAAACCGCTTTTGCTCCCCAGTTCGAGTTCTACTTCACGCTCCGGCTGGCCTTTTTTGGTGACAATGTTGATTAATCCGCCGGTACTGCCACCGCCATAAAGTGAGGTTGCGCCTGAAATGACTTCAATGTGCGCAATATTAAACGGGTCAATGGAGTCAAGTTGACGGCTGTCGGTTCGCGAGGAGTTCAGACGGACGCCGTCAATGAGCACGACAATGGCGCGACCACGCATGTTCATGCCGTAGTTTGTGCGTCCCTGGCTACTAACATCGATTCCTGGGATTAGCTGAGCAAGAACATCCTTGAACTCTTTTCCTCCCTGAACCTGTTGTTCAATCTCGCTTCCTTCAATAACCCAGGTCGTTTGCGCCATTTCTGCCACGGTGCGCTGGCTACGGTTGGCGCTGACTATGAGATTCTCTTCCTCAGCCGCAATGGCCGGAAGGGTTAAAGACAACAGGAGAGGATTGAGCACCCAGAGACGCTTATGCATTTGTATTCCTTTTAAAAAAGAGTCGATCTGTTTTTGTTATGACGGTAAAGAAACCGATGGTTACATTGTGAAACAGGCGTTAAAACAAATGCGAATATTGCTGATAATAATTGTCGTTATCAATACATTTTACAAAAAATGATCGGGTAAGATGATGAAAACAATGAAGAATGTAGGGGTAATGCGTGAAATTCTAACCGGGGGCTTTATCAGCTCCCGGGTTGTGAGTACTGCGGGGGAATTACGGGAAAGGGTTAAGCTTTGACGAGTTCGGGCCACAGACGCAGCGTTGTGTGTGCGATCTGAATCAGTTTTTCAAACGTTGCACCTTCCCGGGCGCTGATCGACATACCTTGTAAAATACAGTTCAGGTATTCGGCCAGTTTTTGCACGTCGCAATGGGCTGGAATTTCGCCTCGTTGCTGGCGCTGGCGAAGAAACTGGGTAAGCGTCTGTTCCTGCATTGCATGGCGGGATTTCACCGTGTGCGCAATATCGCGGGAAGAGGCCGCCAGCGTCGCAGAAGTGTTAATCATGAAACATCCCGCCGGGGTGTCCTTGCTGGTAAAGCAGGTCGCTATGGCGGTGAAATAGTCTTCTAGTGCGGACTCAAGGCTTTTTTCTTCACAAAACAGTTGGGCTTCGTGTTTCGCCGCAAAGCGGGTGATGTAGCGGTCCAGTACGGCACGGAACAACCCTTCTTTATTGGTGAACTCCGCATACAGCGTGGGCGCTTTTGCGCCGGTGGCTTCCACGAGATCGGCGAGTGATGTCGCTTCATATCCGTGCTGCCAGAAGAGTGTCATGGCCTTATCAAGCGCGGCTTCCCTGTCGAACACTTTTGGTCGGCCACGGCTTTTTTTTGCACAACCTGTCGTTTCAGTTGTCATGGCGCCGATGTACCTTTGTTGGGTTTATTGAATAACCATTATAAAAATATTCGACTGCACACTCCAGCGGATTCACGATAAAAATAATTTATAGCTATTAGCATGAAAAATAAGACCTTTATATTTTATATAACGATCATTATAAAAAATGTTGACGTGTGACCTGGATCACATCTATCATTTACCTATCGATCGTTAAGTTAATATTTTCGACACCCATTCATCTGCTAAAGGTCACTATCATGAAAAACGTAAAAACACTGTTTGTCGCTGCTGTTCTTAGCTCACTGTCATTTGCAAGTTTTGCCGCTGTTGAAGTTCAGTCCACTCCTGCGGGTCAAGAGAAAGTCGGTACTATTTCTGCGAATGCGGGGACTAACTTAGGTTCTCTGGAAGATCAACTGGCGCAGAAAGCCGATGAGATGGGTGCTAAGTCTTTCCGTATTACTTCCGTTACCGGTCCTAACACTCTTCACGGAACTGCTGTTATCTACAAATAAGATTTAACCCATCGCAATGCCACTGCGAGTTAAATAAAAAAACCCCGCGGAATAAAATCCAGCGGGGGTTTTTTTATACGCTACGATTACAGCGGTTGTTGAGCAACGTCATGATGACGGGTCACATCGACCGGCATGCCTGAGCGAATCTCCATCGCATGATCCATGACGGCGGTATCTGTTTGCGCCGCATTTTTAAATGTCTGCATGGACGCGTTCAGCACGATCGGCAGCAGTTGCGGATCGTCATTGATTTTTTCGGACAGCGGTTGGTGTACTTCCACCAGGCGCACGCCATTAGGCTCTACGGATGCTTTAATCGGCGTATTGATAATATTGACCTTAGTTCCGGGCGTTACCTGACGGAACAGGGTTTCGATATCACCGTCGCGCAGACGAATACAGCCGGAACTGACACGCATTCCGATGCCAAAATCAGCATTTGTACCGTGCAACAGGTACACGCCGCCGTATGCCGCTAAGCGAATCGCATGATGGCCCATCGGGTTATCCGGACCGGCAGGCACAACGGCAGGCAGGTCAATCCCGTTTGCTTTGTATCGCGCGCGGATATTTGCCGTTGGCGTCCAGGTGGGATTGGCGCGTTTATCAGAGATGGTGGTTACCATCGTAGGCGTCAGCGTGTCACCACCTAACTGGCCAATACCAATAGGATACACGGTCACCGAATTGGTCCCCGGCTGGTAATAATAAAGACGCAGTTCGGCGAGGTTGATAACAATACCTTCGCGCGGGGCGTCAGGTAGCAGAGTTTGTAACGGGATCGTCAAAACGCTGCCCGGACGTGGTACGTAAGGGTCAACGCCAGGGTTGGCCTGCAGTAGCGCGAGAAAGCCGACATTGTACTTTTTCGCAATCGCCTCCAGAGAACCGCCATTGTCTTCAACAAAATGAACGGCATTCTGACCCACCAGACGGCTTCCCGGTGGCGGCAGCGGCCAGGTGTTTGCCTGAGCCGGAAGTGCTAACGCGAATGTCGCTGCAAGCGTAAAAAAGGCGAGCCAGCGAGAGAGTCGTTTATAGTTTAACATCACCATAAATCCATTGTTTTTACGTGGTTTTTATTATGTAAAAGTAAACGAGAATTATGGCTGTTTGCTGTGTCGGGAAGTGCAGGGAAGTGCAAAGAGTTTGTAAATTCATCAGGCCGGGTGAGTGGTGTGCTCACCCGGCCTGTTCGCTATGCTTATGCTACGGCGTTTTCTTCAAGCTGACGCATAAACTGGCGGACCCAGTCGATCCGCGTTTTACGCTCGCTCAACTCCTGCATGAATTTCAGCCGGGTTGGACCGTCCAGACGGAAGTGCTGCGGCTGCTTTTGCAGTAAACCAATCAGCCAGACCGGGTTGACGTGGTTTTTCTCGGCAAATTCAATGGTACCGCCTTTTTCATTGCCTTCGAGCTTTCTGATCCCCAGTTTCTGCGCCTGCTGGCGTAAACGGGCGATATCCAGCAGCGTACGAGCCGGGTCGGGCAGCAAGCCAAAACGGTCTATCAGCTCAACCTTAATTTCTTCCAGTTCGTTTTCGCCTTTCGCACTGGCAATGCGCTTGTAGAACGACAGTCGGGTGTTTACATCCGGGATATAGTCATCCGGCAGCAGAGACGGCATGCGCAGTTCAACTTCGGTTTGCTGGCTGGTGAGATCTTCCAGTGACGGCTCACGCCCTTCTTTGAGCGCATCGACCGCGTTTTCCAGCAGTTCCATATACAGTGAGAAGCCGATGCTTTCCATGGAACCACTCTGATCTTCACCCAGTAATTCCCCGGCGCCGCGAATTTCGAGGTCGTGGGTCGCCAGCGCAAAACCTGCGCCCAAATCTTCCAGCGAGGCGATGGCTTCCAGACGTTTTTGCGCGTCGGTGGTCATTGCTTTCGGATGCGGCGTCAGCAGCCAGGCGTAAGCCTGGTGGTGAGAACGTCCCACACGACCGCGCAGCTGGTGTAATTGCGCTAAACCGAAGTGATCCGCTCGTTCGATGATGATGGTGTTAGCGGTGGGGATGTCGATCCCGGTTTCGATAATGGTGGTACACACCAGCACGTTAAAACGCTGATGGTGGAAATCGTTCATCACGCGTTCCAGTTCGCGCTCGCGCATTTGTCCGTGACCGATACCAATACGCGCTTCCGGCACCAGTTCAGCCAGCCTGTCAGCGGTTTTCTGGATGTTTTCGACGTCGTTAAACAGATAATAAACTTGTCCCCCGCGCAGAACTTCACGCAGGATCGCCTCGCGTACCACCAGGTTGTCGTATTCGCGCACGAAGGTTTTGACCGCCAGACGACGAGCGGGTGGTGTGGCGATAATCGACAGATCGCGCATGCCGCTCATTGCCATATTGAGCGTACGTGGAATAGGCGTTGCCGTCAGGGTCAGAATATCGACATCTGCGCGCATCGCCTTGATGCGTTCTTTGTGGCGAACGCCGAAACGGTGCTCTTCATCGACAATCAGCAGACCCAGATCTTTTAACTTCACATCCGCTTGCAGCAGTTTGTGCGTGCCGATGAGAATATCAATTTTTCCCTCGGCAACTTGCTCCAGAATCTGCGCTTGCTCTTTGGCGCTACGGAAACGGGACAACATCTCAATGCGTACCGGCCAGTTGGCAAAGCGGTCGCGGAAGTTGTCGAAGTGCTGCTGTGCGAGCAGGGTGGTCGGCACCAGCACGGCAACCTGCTTGTGGTTCTCTACGGCGAGAAAGGCCGCGCGCATCGCGACTTCGGTTTTACCAAAGCCGACGTCGCCGCACACCAGGCGGTCCATGGCCAGCGGTTGACACATATCGCTGAGTACCGCGTTAATCGCCTGCGCCTGGTCAGGCGTGGTTTCAAACGGGAAGCTGTCGCAAAACAGCTGGTACTGTTCACGGTCATGCTTAAAGGCAAAGCCTTCTTTCGCCGCGCGCTGGGCATAAATATCCAGCAGCTCTGCCGCAACATCGCGCACCTTCTCAGCGGCTTTCTGTCGGGCGCGTGACCAGGCATCGCCGCCAAGTTTATGCAGCGGCGCATTCTCTTCCGCGCCACCGGCATAGCGGCTGATCAGATGCAGTGACGACACCGGCACGTACAGTTTGGCGTCGTTGGCATAAGTGAGCATCAGGTATTCACCGGTGATGCCGCCCGCTTCCAGCGTGGTCATACCGGCATAACGACCCACGCCGTGCTCCAGATGCACCACCGGTTGACCGGGATGCAGCTCTGCGAGGTTACGAATTAACGTATCCGGGTTGATGGTGCGACGAGAATCCTGGCGGCGGCGCGCCACGCGTTCCCCAAGCAAATCGCTTTCACAAATCAGCGCCAGATTGCGTTTGCTATCGATGAAGCCGTGCTCAGCTGCGCCAATCATCAGATAACGACCGTTATCTACGGCTTCATCGAGTCGCAATATCCGCTTCGGCGCCACTTTGATACGGGCGAGCAGTTCGCCAAGCGCTTCACGGCGGCCTTCACTTTCCACCGAGAAAATTACCGGACCGGTGAAGCCTTCAAGGAATTTACGTAACGCATCTAACGGCGCTTTTTGCTGCGCCTGAACGGCAATATCCGGCAGCTTCTGGAACCCGAGGTTGGTATTTGCTGCTTTGTTCGCCAGACTCTCGGTTTTCAGTTGAACGCGCGGCCAGCGTTTAAGTTCAGAAAACAGCTCATCAACCCGCAGCCACAGCGATTCCGGCGGCAGAAGCGGGCGCATCGGATCAACACCGCGATTTTCAAAGCGTGACAGGGTATCGGCCTGGAAGCGTTCTGCGCTGGTCTCGATATCACCGGTATTCACCAATAATGTATTGGAGGGGAAGTAGCTGAACAGCGGCGGCAGCGGCTCGCTGAAAAACAGCGGTTGCCAGTATTCAATACCCGCAGGTAACGTGCCTTTGCTGACCTGCTGGTAAATATGTTCGGCGTCGCGTTTCACCTCAAAGGTATCGCGCCACTGGCTACGGAATAGCTCGATGGCCGTTTTGTCAGTCGGGAATTCGTGCGCGGGAAGCAAATTAATGGCATCGACTTCTTCCAGCGTGCGCTGGGTGTCGGTATCAAACAGACGCAGGCTGTCGATTTCGTCATCAAAGAAATCCAGACGATAAGGCAACTCGCTGCCCATCGGGAACAAATCCAACAACGCGCCGCGGGTGGCGTATTCGCCGTGTTCCATGACCTGATCAACATGGCGATAGCCCGCACTGTCCAGCTGTTCACGCAGAGCGTCACGTGAAAGTTGCTGGCCCTTTTTCATGACCAGCGCATGGCCGTGCAGATAGCTGTGCGGACAAACGCGCTGCATCAGTGTATTTACCGGAACGATCAGCACGCCGCGCTGCATGGCAGGCAGTTGATACAGCGTGGAGAGCCGCGAGGAGATAATCTCCTGATGGGGAGAAAAGCTGTCGTAGGGTAGCGTTTCCCAGTCGGCCAGGTTCATCACCATCTGGTCGGTAAACTGACGAATTTCATCATGCAGACGCAGCGCATTTTGCATGTCCGGCGCGATCAGGACCACTGGACCCGCGTGATGTTCGGCGATTTCGGCGACCAGCGTTGCGCAGGCTGCACCGGTAAGCTCACCTAACTGGCGCTGATCGCCAGCTTTCGCCGGGAGCGTATAACGATGTTGTTCAGGCATTCGGTTGTTAGGATCTCGTTTAGATATACATCTGATAAGCAATGTTCTTTATTATCCGTGATCGTTTCTCATAAGCAAATTGATTCGCCCCCTGATGGGGGCAAAAAGCGCGTAGGGGTTAGCGCGAGACAGCCGATAAAGAAGGCGGGGAAAAGAGCAGATCGGCCACTGTTTTTTGTGAAATTTTACGTACCAACAGGCCAAACAAGGTGCACAGCAGCAGGCAGGCGAACGGATACACCAGCAGCAGGGCCAGCTCCGCATAGGCAGGCCAGGCGGTATAATTGATTTTAGGGATTAGCGTTAAGCTGAACAGCTCAACCAGAATACGATGGGTGGTGTAGATGGCAATGGTATTGGCACCAATCACGCTTAACGGGCCGGACTCACGCATACCAAAGCGCAGCTCAAATTGATAAAACAGCTTCATGATCAGCACAATGGAAAGCAGAGAAAGTAATAGTGAGACATTTGCCAGCCACGCGACGACGGCGGCGATTGCGCTAACCAGAACAATGACCGCATGGCGGCGCAGAGGCACCTCCTTGATCCATACCATCAGCGTTGCGCCAAACCATGCACCGAGGCTGTACCAGGGCAGATTGCGAATCACGCTGTTCATTCCCCACCACGGCGTCGGGACAAAATTGATCGCCACGCTCAGCACCACAAATAACGCCAACAGCGGCGCCGCCCAGCGGCTGAAAATCTTACACAGAACAAAATAGACAATCAGCGCATACAGATACCACAAGCTGGTGCTGGCGGTCAGCATTCCGTGGGTAAAACCTGTGATCGAATCGGCATAAGCGGCGTTGGCGGCATGGCTCAGATCGCGCTGTGGGGCCAACCAGTTATTGAGCGCGACTAACGCCAGCCATTGCACCACACCCCAAAGTACCAGCACCCAGGCAATGCTCCAGATCCGTTTTTCCACGCAGGTTGTCCACGGGACGCTATCAATGTAGCGACGGATCAGATATCCCGAAATAAAGAAAAACACCGGCATGCGAAATGGCGCCAGGTACAAATTGAGGTAAATCCAGCATTTGCTCAGCAGCTCTGAAAGCGGATGCTGAAAAGTAGTAAGGTGCGGGTAAAATGTGATTACCGAGTGGTAAATCACCACCAGACAAATACATAACCCTTTGATTTGATTAATCCATAGTTCTTTTTTCTTCATCGAGACGGCGTATCCATATTGTTGGCTATAGCCTGCCATCCTGCGCAACCCACTGTGCGCTGTAATGCGTAACTGTCTGCATTTTGTTTTTTTAAGATAAAGATCAGGGACCCGGGCTGAAGGGAAGAGGGACAACTTTAGCGAATTGATTTATTTATACTTTTAGGAATAGTGCTGACGAACACTTACGGTTCAGTCATTTACCCATTCCGCTTTCGCTTATATACTCGTGACTTTGCTAACAGCAACCAGACGGATTTCATGTACCAACCTGTCGCTCTATTCATCGGCCTGCGTTATATGCGTGGGCGTGCAGCAGATCGCTTCGGTCGCTTCGTTTCCTGGCTCTCCACCATAGGCATTACTCTCGGGGTAATGGCGCTGGTCACGGTGTTGTCGGTGATGAACGGTTTCGAGCGCGAGCTGCAAAACAATATTCTTGGCCTGATGCCTCAGGCCGTACTCTCGTCTGAACAGGGTTCCCTCAACCCGCAACAACTGCCGGAAAAAGCGGTGGTGTTGAACGGCGTCAACCGCGTTGCACCCATAACTACGGGAGATGTGGTGCTGCAAAGCGCGCGTAGCGTGGCGGTCGGCGTGATGCTCGGTATCGATCCGGCACAAAAAGATCCGTTAACGCCGTATCTGGTCAATGTGAAGCAAACAGATCTGCAACCGGGTAAGTATAATGTCATCCTCGGCGAGCAGCTTGCCGGGCAGTTGGGCGTGAACCGTGGCGATCAAATCCGTGTGATGGTGCCCTCGGCCAGCCAGTTTACGCCGATGGGGCGTTTGCCGAGCCAGCGTTTGTTTACGGTGATTGGCACTTTCGCCGCCAACAGCGAAGTCGATGGCTACCAGATGCTGACCAACATTCAGGATGCCTCGCGTCTGATGCGCTATCCGGTGGGTAATATCACTGGCTGGCGTCTGTGGCTGAACGAACCGTTAAAAGTTGACACGCTGAGCCAGCAAACGCTGCCGCAAGGCACCAAATGGCAGGACTGGCGCGAGCGCAAAGGGGAACTGTTCCAGGCCGTGCGCATGGAAAAGAACATGATGGGGCTGCTGCTTAGCCTGATCGTGGCGGTGGCGGCTTTTAATATTATTACCTCGCTGGGTCTGATGGTAATGGAGAAGCAAGGGGAAGTGGCGATTTTACAAACGCAGGGGCTAACGCCGCGGCAGATAATGATGGTGTTTATGGTTCAGGGGGCCAGTGCCGGGGTGATTGGCGCGCTGCTGGGCGCTGTACTGGGTGCATTGCTCGCCAGCCAACTGAACAATCTGATGCCAATTATTGGTGTGCTGCTGGATGGCGCTGCGCTGCCGGTCGCTATCGAGCCGCTGCAGGTTATCGTCATTGCGCTGGTGGCGATGGCCATCGCGCTGCTGTCTACGCTTTATCCTTCCTGGCGCGCTGCCGCCACTCAACCCGCTGAGGCTTTACGTTATGAATAAGATCCTGTTGCAATGCGACAACCTGTGCAAACGCTATCAGGAAGGCACTGTGCAGACCGATGTACTGCACGATGTCAGTTTTTGCGTCGGTGAAGGTGAGATGATGGCGATTGTCGGTAGCTCCGGCTCCGGCAAGAGTACGCTGCTGCATCTGTTAGGTGGGTTGGATACCCCGACTTCCGGCGACGTCATTTTTAGCGGTCAGCCAATGAGCAAGCTCTCGTCGGCGGCGAAAGCGGAACTGCGTAATCAGAAGCTGGGCTTTATATACCAGTTCCACCATTTGCTGCCGGATTTTACCGCGCTGGAAAACGTAGCGATGCCGCTGCTGATCGGCAAGAAAAAACCGGCAGAAATCACCGAGCGCGCACGGGATATGCTGAAAGCAGTAGGGCTGGATCATCGTGCCAGTCATCGCCCGTCTGAACTGTCTGGCGGCGAACGCCAGCGTGTGGCCATCGCGCGTGCGCTGGTGAATAACCCGCGCCTGGTCCTGGCAGATGAGCCAACAGGTAACCTGGATGCGCGTAACGCGGACAGCATTTTTGAGCTTCTGGGCGAGCTGAACCGCTCTCAGGGCACGGCATTTCTGGTGGTGACGCACGATCTGCAACTGGCGAAGCGGATGAGTCGCCAGCTTGAAATGCGCGATGGTCGCCTGACGGCTGAACTGAGCCTGATGGGAGCTGAGTAATGGCTTCGCCTTTATCGTTATTGATTGGTCTGCGCTTTAGCCGTGGTCGGCGTCGCGGCGGTATGGTTTCTTTGATTTCGGTGATATCTACCGTTGGCATCGCGTTGGGTGTGGCGGTGCTGATCGTCGGTTTAAGTGCCATGAACGGATTTGAGCGTGAGCTGAACAACCGTATTCTGGCCGTAGTCCCACACGGAGAGATTGAAGCCGTAAATCAACCGTGGAATAACTGGCAGGAAGCGCTCGACAAGGTACAAAAAGTGCCGGGTATTGTCGCCGCGGCGCCTTATATCAACTTTACCGGACTGGTGGAGAGCGGGGCGAACTTACGCGCGGTGCAGGTGAAGGGCGTTGACCCGAAACAGGAACAGCGTTTAAGCGCGCTGCCATCCTTTGTGCAAAACCACGCCTGGGATAATTTTAAAGCCGGTGAACAACAAATCATCATTGGTAAGGGTATTGCCGATGCGCTGAAGGTGAAGCAGGGCGACTGGGTGTCGATTATGATCCCTAACGCCAGTGCGGATCATAAGCTACAGCAGCCTAAACGCGTGCGTTTGCACGTGACGGGGATCCTGCAACTGAGCGGTCAGCTCGATCACAGCTTTGCCATGATCCCAATGGAAGATGCGCAGCAATATCTCGATATGGGAACCAGCGTTTCCGGGATCGCGCTGAAGGTTAACGACGTGTTTAACGCCAATAAGCTGGTGCGAGACGCGGGTGAAGTCACCAATAACTATGTTTACATCAAGAGCTGGATTGGCACCTACGGCTATATGTACCGCGATATTCAAATGATCCGCGCCATTATGTATCTGGCTATGGTGCTGGTGATTGGCGTGGCCTGTTTTAATATCGTTTCCACGTTAGTGATGGCGGTAAAAGACAAAAGTGGCGATATTGCGGTATTAAGAACACTCGGGGCGAAAGATGGGTTGATCCGTGCCATTTTTGTCTGGTACGGCCTGCTGGCGGGTCTGTTCGGTAGCCTGATAGGCGTCGTCATCGGGGTGGTTGTCTCGTTGCAACTGACGCCGATCATAAACGGGATTGAGGCGCTTATCGGCCATCAGTTCCTGTCCGGCGATATCTATTTCATTGACTTCCTGCCATCGGAATTACACTGGCTGGATGTGATTTACGTGCTGGTGACAGCACTCGTGCTGAGTCTTTTGGCAAGTTGGTATCCGGCGCGTCGCGCCAGCAATATTGATCCTGCGAGAGTACTTAGCGGCCAATAACAACAATAATACACGACAGCATTCATGCTGCATCAAGGCGTAGCCAACGCAGAGGCATCTTGAAGGATGACGTGTATCAAGGAGCGGTGATGTATTACGGATTTGACATCGGCGGGACCAAAATTGCGCTGGGCGTGTTTGATAAGCAACGTCGTCTGCAATGGGAAACTCGCGTTCCTACGCCTCGCGACAGCTACGACGCTTTCCTTGATGCGGTCTGCAATCTGGTGACGGAAGCGGATCAGCGGTTTGGCATCAAAGGTTCGGTAGGCATCGGCATTCCAGGCATGCCGGAAACCGAAGACGGCACGCTGTACGCGGCCAACGTTCCTGCCGCCAGTGGCAAACCGCTCCGCGCCGATCTCAGCGCTCGCCTTGACCGCGATGTGCGTCTGGATAACGATGCGAACTGTTTTGCTCTCTCCGAAGCCTGGGATGACGAGTTCACCCAGTATCCGCTGGTGATGGGGTTGATCCTCGGTACGGGCGTCGGCGGCGGCCTGGTGCTTAACGGGAAATCCATCACCGGACGCAGCTATATCACCGGTGAGTTTGGTCATATTCGTTTGCCGGTCGATGCGCTGACGCTGATGGGCTTTGATTTCCCGCTGCGCCGCTGCGGATGCGGTCAACTGGGATGCATCGAAAGTTATCTTTCCGGCGGTGGATTTGCGTGGTTGTATCAGCATTACTACCATCAACCGCTGGATGCCCGCGAAATTATCGCGCTGTGGGAGCAGGGTGATGAGCACGCGCTGGCCCACGTTGAACGCTATCTGGATTTGCTGGCGGTGTGTCTTGGGAATATCCTGACTATCGTCGATCCTGATTTGGTGGTGATTGGCGGAGGCTTGTCGAATTTTACCGCTATTACGACGCAACTGGCGAACCGATTGCCGCGTCATCTGCTGCCGGTTGCCCGGGTACCGCGTATTGAGCAGGCACGGCACGGTGATGCCGGCGGGATGCGCGGGGCTGCTTTCCTACATCTTACCGATTAATACAAAGAGGTTGTTATGCTGTCGCGTCGGGGTCATCGGTTAAGCCGCTTTCGTAAAAATAAACGCCATTTGCGCGATCGCCTGCGTCAACGAATCTTTTTCAGAGACAGAGTGGTGCCTGAATTGATGGAAAAACCAAGAGTGCTGGTACTGACTGGAGCGGGAATCTCCGCTGAGTCAGGAATTCGAACATTCCGCGCGGCGGATGGTCTCTGGGAAGAACATCGGGTAGAGGACGTTGCGACTCCGGAAGGATTTAGTCGAAACCCGGAACTGGTTCAGTCGTTTTATAACGCCCGTCGCCATCAGTTGCAACAGCCGGAAATCCAGCCCAACGCGGCGCATATCGCACTGGCAAAACTCGAAGCCGAGTTGGGCGATCGTTTTTTACTGGTGACGCAGAACATTGATAATCTGCATGAGCGTGCGGGCAGCCAGAACGTTATCCATATGCACGGCGAGTTGCTCAAAGTTCGCTGTTCGCAAAGCGGGCAGATTCTGGAATGGACGGGCGATGTGACCCCGGAAGATAAATGTCATTGCTGCCAGTTTCCGGCACCGCTGCGACCACACGTAGTGTGGTTTGGTGAAATGCCGCTGGGTATGGATGAAATTTATATGGCACTGGCAATGGCAGATGTGTTCATTGCGATTGGCACATCGGGACATGTTTATCCGGCAGCGGGTTTTGTGCATGAGGCGCGGCTGCATGGGGCACATACGGTAGAACTAAACCTCGAACCGAGCCAGGTAGGCAGCGAGTTTGAAGAGAAGTATTACGGTCCGGCAAGCCAGGTAGTGCCTGAGTTTGTTGAGAAGTTATTGAAAGGGCTGTGATTTTTTTTGCCGGATGGCGGTAAATGCCTTATCCGGCCTACGGTTTGCATTTATGTAGGCCCGATAAGCGTCGCGCCATCGGGCATTCCTTACAACGCTGAATTAGCGTCCTGCTTTTAGCTTCTGATAATACTCTTCGTAGATAGCACTGGCGGAACCGACATCGTTCTGCCATTCCCCTTTGTTGATGGTTTCTGCATCGGGGTAGAGCGTTTTGTCGTTCGCGACCTCAGGACTTAACAGCTTGCGTGCTGCCAGGTTTGGCGTCGGGTAACCGATAGTTTCTGCGACTTCTTTCGCCACGTCCGGGCGCAGCAGGAAGTTAATCAGCTTCAGTGCACCTTCTTTGTTTTTCGCGTTAGCCGGAATAGACAGGCTGTCCATCCAGAAAATGCCACCTTCTTTCGGCCATACCACTTCCAGCGGTGTGCCCGCCTGACGCGCAACATACGCGGAGCCGTTCCACACCATCCCCAGATTAACTTCGCCTTCCATATACGGGTTGGCCGGGTTGTCAGAGTTAAATGCCGCAACGTTAGGCATCAGCTTCTTCAACTCGTTATAGGCGGCTTCAATCTCTTTAGGATCGGTGGTATTGCCGGAATATCCCAGCTTGCGCAGCGCCATCTGGAACACTTCTCGCGCATCATCGGTTAACAGCAGACTGCCTTTGTACTCCGGCTTCCACAGATCGGCCCAACTGGTGACGGTATTAGGATCGATAGCATCGCTGTTGACGCCAATGGCCGTCGCACCCCAGATATACGGGATGGAGTAGTCATTGTTCGGGTCAAACGGCTTGTTGAGCATTTCCGGATCGAGGTTGTGGAAGTTGGTCAACGTCGATTTGTCGATCTTCTGGATCATGCCTTCTTTACGCATTTTATCGACGTAATAGGTGGACGGAACCACCAAATCGTATGCGCCGTCTTTATAGGTTTTGAGCTTGGCGTACATGGTTTCATTCGACTCGTAGGTCGAATAGATAACCTTAATGCCGGTTTCTTTGGTGAACTGTTCCAGCAGACCCGGTGGTACGTATTCAGTCCAGTTATAGAAATAGAGCGTGTTGTTGTCATTCGCGTGAGCGGCGCTCATGCCCAGTGCCAGAGCACCCGCCGCGAGCAGGTGGCGTGACCATTTTTTAATCATTTAACGTCCCCTGAATTAAGGGCCTTAGCGGCCCTTGGTTTTATCACGTGCAATAAGCTGGCTGGCAATCACCATAACCAGCGACAGAACCAACAAAATGGTCGCCAGCGCGTTCACCTCTGGTGATACGCCGACTTTAACCATTGAGTAGATTTTTAATGGCAAAATTTCATAACCCGGTCCGGTGACGAAAGATGAAACAACAACATCATCCATCGACAGCGTAAAACTCAGCAACCAACCCGCAGCCACCGCAGGCATAGCCAGTGGTAGTATTATCTTGCGCAGAATAGTTACTTCGCTGGCACCCAAATCTTTAGCCGCCTCAAGCATGCGGACATCAAAACCTTTCAGGCGAGAGTAAACCGTCACCACCACAAAAGGCAGACAAAAAGTGATATGCGAGAACAGCAGCGACCAGAAACCCAGTTGAATGCCGATCAGCATAAACAGCACCAGCAGAGATATTGCCATCACAATATCCGGCGACATCATCACCACGAACAGCATGCCACTGACGAACGGTTTACCGCGAAAACGGTAACGGTACAGCGCAACCGCAGTAAGTGAGCCGATCAAGGTGGCAAACGTGGCGGATAGCACCGCCATCGTCAGCGAGTGCTGTGCTGCCTGCAACAGGCTGTCGTTATTCATCAGCAGGCCGTACCATTTGGTAGTAAAACCCTGCCAGTTGATGCCAAAGCGCGAACTGTTAAAGGAGTTCACAATCAGAATGATGATTGGAATATACAGATACGCGTAGATAGCGGTCATAAAACCGCCGCGAAGCAGTCGACCGATCATTCGAGTTCCACCTTCTTGTTCAGTAAGCGGGAGGCGCGCCAGTAGATCAGCAGCATCAGACCCATCACGATGGTCAGCGTAATGCTGGTGGCTGCACCAAACGGCCAGTCGCGGATGTTCAGGAACTGAACTTTAATTACGTTACCAATCAGCAGGTTTTTCGCACCGCCCATTAAGTCGGAAACGTAAAACAGCCCCATTGCGGGCAGCATGACCAGCAGGCATCCGGCGATAATCCCCGGCATCGTCAACGGAATAATGATGCGAGTGAAGGTCTGAAGCTTATTGGCACCTAAATCGCGTGCGGCTTCCAGCAGCGGTTTATCGAGCTTTTCAATGCTGGAATAGAGCGGCATCACCATAAACGGCAGCAGGATGTATACCAGCCCGATAATCACCGCGCTGGGGGTAAACATAATGCGAATGGGTGTATCGATAACGCCGAGCCATAACAGAAACTCGTTGAGATAGCCTTTGGTACTGAGGAAAATTTTGAGTCCGTAGATGCGAATAAGGGAATTGGTCCAGAACGGAACAATCAGCAGGAATAGCAGCAGCGGGCGTACTTTTTCCGGCAGTTTCACCAAAAACCAGGCAAACGGGTAGCCGAGTACCAGACAGGCGAGCGTGGCAATCAGCGCCATATTGAGGGAGTGAACCAGCACCTCAAAATAGAGCGGATCGAGCAGACGCGTATAGTTCTCCAGCGTAAAGACCATTTTGACGAAATTGGCGTCGTCACGGGTCAAAAAGCTGGTGCCGATGATCATCAGGTTGGGCAGAAAGACAAATAACACAAGCCAACCGACAATGGTGAAGATCACCACACTCTGGAATTTACTTGTGCTCTTCATCAGCCAGTACGACCTCCCAGCTTTCTACCCAGTTAATTGCCATTTTCTGGTCGAGCGAGTGGTCAAAGTCAGGATCATCTTCGTTGAAGAATTCGCTGACCATCACCATCTTGCCATTTTCCAGTTCTACAACCGACTCCAGCGTCATGCCTTTGTAGTTGCGTTCGCGCACGTAGCCGATCAGGCCTTCGATATGATTATCATCGTTGATTTCATCAACGCGTAAATCTTCAGGGCGTAACAGAACGTGCAGCTTTTGTCCGGGAACTACCGCGAAGTTGACATAAATATTGCACTCGCGGCCTTCAACGTTAGCACGAACACGTTGTTCATCCAGACGTTCAATCACCGTGGCGTTAAACATATTGATCTCGCCGATAAACCCGGCGACAAACAGATTCTTTGGCTCTTCGTAGATTTCGCGCGGCGTACCGTCCTGCTCAATCTTACCATCGCGCATCACCACGATGCGGTCAGACATAGTCAGCGCTTCTTCCTGATCGTGTGTGACAAAGACAAAAGTGATACCAAGCTTACGCTGCAGCGCTTTCAGTTCGTTCTGCATCTGCTTACGCAGCTTGTAGTCCAGCGCAGAGAGGGATTCATCTAACAAGAGTAAGCGGGGTTTGTTGACCACTGCTCGGGCAATCGCTACGCGCTGCTGCTGTCCGCCGGAAAGTTGATGCGGTTTTCGCTGGGCGAACTCTTCCAGTTGCACCATGCGCAGGGCTTCGGTAACGCGGGGAGAAATGTCGGCTGCGGGCGTTTTTTGCATGCGCAAACCAAAGGCCACATTCTCAAACACAGTCATGTGGGGGAATAGCGCATAGCTTTGGAAGACGGTATTCACGTAGCGATTTTCCGCTGGAACGTGAGTGATGTCCTCGTTGTCCAACAAAATATGACCGGAATCAACCGTTTCCAGACCGGCAATCAGGCGAAGAACGGTTGTTTTACCGCAGCCAGAGGGGCCAAGCAGCGTAAGAAACTCGCCATTATTGATGGTCAAATCCAGGCTGGAAATCACCTCTTTGCCATCGAAACTTTTGCGAATTCCCGCTAATTGCACCAGTGGAGAAAGCGAACGCGGTTGTTTATTCAATTTTTTACTCTGTCCCATGTAAACGCAACGGATGGCTGACCGATGCGGGGTTTGTGGTTAACCACCTTGATGACTCTTAATGAGGGCCGTTATTCTACGGCAAACCATTGTAATCGCCAATCCTTGTTGCGAATTACTGACTTAGCCCTATAGTCAGAGGGGATGTCAGGGCGAAATATTCTCACTTGCGGGGATAAAAGTGACCTGACGCAATATTTGTCTTTTGTTGCTTATTGATAATGTTGTCACAAAAAGTGAGGGTGACTGCATGGATAAACTACTTGAGCGTTTTTTACACTACGTGTCGCTGGACACCCAATCAAAATCGGGCGTGCGGCAGGTACCCAGCACCGAAGGACAGTGGAAATTATTACAACTGCTCAAACAACAGCTCGAAGAGATGGGGCTGGTTAATATTTCACTGAGCGAAAAAGGCACGCTGATGGCAACGTTACCTGCTAACGTTGCTGGTAATATTCCTGCGATCGGCTTTATTTCCCATGTGGATACCTCACCGGATTTCAGCGGTAAAAATGTCAATCCGCAAATCGTTGAAAACTATCGCGGTGGCGATATTGCGTTAGGCATTGGTGATGAAGTTTTATCGCCGGTGATGTTCCCGGTGCTGCATCAACTTCTGGGTCAGACGCTGATCACCACAGACGGTAAAACGTTGTTGGGCGCGGATGATAAAGCAGGCGTGGCGGAAATCATGACCGCACTGGCTGTGCTTATCCAAAAAAATATTCCGCACGGTGATATCCGCGTGGCCTTTACGCCGGACGAAGAGGTGGGTAAAGGGGCGAAGCATTTTGATGTTGCGGCATTCGATGCGCAGTGGGCCTATACCGTTGACGGTGGTGGCGTAGGTGAGCTGGAGTTTGAAAACTTCAACGCCGCGTCGGTTAATATCAAAATTGTTGGCAACAATGTGCATCCCGGCACCGCAAAAGGGGTGATGGTGAATGCGCTGTCCCTGGCGGCGCGTATTCACGCTGAGGTTCCGGCAGATGAAAGCCCTGAAAAGACGGAAGGCTATGAAGGCTTTTATCATCTGGCGAGCATGAAAGGGACGGTCGATCGGGCGGATATGCACTACATTATTCGTGATTTTGACCGTAAGCAGTTTGAAGCGCGTAAACGCAAGATCATGGATATCGCCAAGAAGGTTGGCAAAGGGTTACACCCAGACTGCTATATCGAACTGGTGATTGAAGACAGTTACTACAATATGCGCGAAAAAGTGATTGAGCATCCGTACGTGCTGGATATCGCCCAGCAGGCGATGCGCGATTGTGATATTGAGCCGGTGCTGAAACCGATCCGTGGCGGCACTGACGGCGCGCAGCTGTCGTTTATGGGATTACCGTGTCCGAATCTGTTCACCGGCGGCTACAACTATCATGGCAAGCATGAGTTTGTGACGCTGGAAGGAATGGAAAAAGCGGTGCAGGTGATTGTGCGTATTGCTGAATTGGCCGCGAAACAAAAATAAAGCATGTGTAGTTGCCGGATGGCGCTTTGCTTATCCGGCCTACAATATTTCACTCCAGTAGGCCTGATAAGACGCATGGCGTCGCATCAGGCACAGTCCGCATTACCCTTCGAAGAACCAGTACCCGCTGTTGACCAGCGCGGCAAGCATGGCAAGGAAAGAAGGATCCTCCAGCGCATCCTCAAAGTTCTCAGCCGTCAGCACAATATGACTGGCCAGCGCTTCCAGCGCAGGACGATGTGGCGAGTCAATTTTCTCACCGTTAGCGTAGACGTCATCGCCAATGCGCAATACGCGCAATCCGCCCAGACGCACTAACACATCACCTTGTTTCAGGGCATCATAAATTTCGTCTGGCTGATACGGTGGCTCCGGCGGGGCAATATCCAGCTCATGACGAGACTGAGAGATAAACTCGCCAAACCACTGCTGAAAATGTTCTGGCTGATTAATCAGACCCAGCATCATTTCGCGCAGCTTGTCCATTTCCTGCGGCAGAACATCTGCCGGATGATCGCGCGGTGGCAGGTCAGGATCGCTGTAATAGGTGCTGCCCAGTTCGCGTTGCAAAACGTAATCGGCGAACCCGCTGATCAGCTCGCGAGTGTTTGGCGCGCGGAAGCCAACCGAATAGTTCATCGCGTTTTCTAACGCATAGCCTTCGTGCGGGAATCCCGGTGGAATGTACAGGATATCGCCGGGTTCCAGCTCTTCATCAATGATGGCTTCGAACGGGTCGACCTGAAGAAGATCCGGGTGAGGGCAGTGCTGCTTCAACTGCAGCTTTTCGCCTACGCGCCAGCGACGACGACCGGTTCCCTGAATGATAAATACATCGTACTGATCCAGGTGCGGGCCAACGCCGCCGCCGGGTACAGAGAAAGAAATCATCAGATCGTCGATACGCCAGTCCGGTAATTCACGGAACGGGCGCATCAGCGCGGCGGTAGGTTCGTGCCAGTGGTTGACCGCCTGCACCAGCAAAGACCAGTTGTTCTCGCCAAGATGGTCGTAGCTTTCGAAGGGACCATGGCTAACCTGCCATTTACCATCCTGATGGCTGACGAGTCGGCTGTCGACTTCGCTTTCCATTGCCAGTCCAGCCAGTTCGTCAGGAGAGAGTGGGTCGATAAAGTTGTTAAACCCGCGTTTTAAGACCACCGGGCGTTTCTGCCAGTGGCGTTCAAGAAAATCGGGCCAGTTAAGTGTGAGTTGGTATTCCATAGTGAGCATCCCGCAGGCTGGTATCTGCAACCGATTATAACGGATACTTAACCTCAAGCGTGAAGTCAGTACATATTTATTACATGCGACGATTACTCGTCTTTCTGGCTCGGCTGCTGGCGGCCAAAAATAACTTCCATGCGCGCGCCACCCAGCAGGCTATCACCAGCAATAATTTGCCCGTCATACTGTTCGGTGATTTCTCGCGCCACCGCCAGACCGACGCCTTGTCCGGGACGTAGTGTATCTACGCGCTGTCCACGGTCAAACACCACTTCCCGTTTGCTTTGCGGAATACCAGGACCATCGTCTTCGACCAGAATATGCAGCTGATCCTCAGACAGCTGCGCCGAAATCTCGACAAACTCCAGACAATACTTACAGGCGTTATCCAGGACGTTGCCCAACACCTCGACAAAGTCATTCTGTTCGCCCACAAAGCTGATCTCAGGTGAGATATCGAGATTAATGTTGACCCCTTTACGTTGATACACTTTATTCAGCGCCGAGGTGAGCTTATCCAGCAACGGCGCGACCGGGTGCAGCTCGCGGCTGAGTAGGGCACTGCTGCCACGCATACTGGCGCGATGCAGGTAATAGCCTATCTGTTGGGAAATACGACTAATTTGTTCCAGCATGATAGGCTCTGCGTCGCTGACGTTCATCTTTTCGTTACGCATTGAGCGCAGCGTACTTTGCAGTACCGCCAGTGGCGTTTTCAGGCTATGGGTGAGATCGGTTAACGTGGTGCGGTATTTATCGTAGCGCTCACGTTCGCTTTTTAAAAGTCGATTGAGATTGCGAACCAGGCTGGTCAATTCGCGTGTGGTGGCGGGGTTTAGCATCTCACGATGATGTTCCTCAAGCTCACGGACTTCACGCGCTAGCGACTCAATAGGCCGCAGGCTCCACCAGGCGGCCACCCATAACAGCGGAATGACCAGCAACAAATTGGCGACCAGGACATAAATAAACCAGCTCCAGACCATATACGAGCGCTTTAGCTCTATAGGAATGGTGTCGACAACCACAATGGTCAGTTGCGGCATTCTGGCTGTGGCGGGGTAGACGTTCACCGCCACGGAGTGGGTCATTTCGGCGTCGTCATCATCTTCTCTGACTTCTTTTAACTGCTGCTGAGCGGAGTGATCTTCGCCCAGTAAAGTGCTGGTGGCGTCTACATTGGCTTCAATTTCATGAAAACCGTTCGTTTTAAGCCAGTCCGGTTGGATACTTTTCGTCAGCCAGGGAACATTGCGCTGCGCCCACAACAATTCACCGCTTTCGTTATAGATCAGCGACATTGTTGGGCTTTGCATATCGAGATGTTCAGGCAGCTCGACGTTTATCTTGCCGTTTTCCCACTTTGCCAGGGTATAAAACAGATTACTTTCACCCCGCAGCAGGCGGAACGTTGTCTTATCAAAGCTGACGCTGTAGCCCACCAGGGCAACCATGCCGTAGGCCAGCGAAAGCACCAACACCACGCCTGCGGTTGCCAGTAAAAAGCGCAACCGCAGCGATAATGGAAAAAAATGACGCAATAGTTTATTCATTAGCGCAGTTCAAAAAGATATCCCTGACCACGCACGGTGGTGATGACGTCGTCCGGATACTGCGCCTGTATTTTCTTACGCAGACGTCCCATTAGAACATCAATGGTGTGACTTTCGCGCAGCTCGGCATCCGGATAAAGCTGCAGCATGAGCGAATCTTTACTGACCACTTTGCCATTATTACGGATGAGCGTTTCCATAATGGTGTATTCAAACGCAGTGAGCTTGATAACTTCATCATTGACGGATAACTCGCGTCGAGAGAGGTCCACCTGAAAAGGCGGAAGGGAGATAATTTGCGATGCCAGACCGCTGTTGCGGCGCATCAGTGCCTGCATGCGCGCAGCCACTTCTTCGATGTGAAACGGTTTGGTGACATAATCGTCAGCGCCAGCGCTGAGGACTTCCACCTTGTCCTGCCAGCCTTCGCGCGCGGTTAATACCAGAATCGGCAGCGAAACCTCATTACTGCGCCAGCGGCGGATCAGCGACAAACCATCTTCATCGGGGAGTCCTAAATCAACGATCGCGATATCCGGCAGATGTTCATTCAGATAATAGTCCGCTTCCTTCGCATCTTCTGCATCATCCACCTGATGCCCTAAATCCTGTAACTGAACCTTGAGGTGGTGGCGTAATAAAGCATTATCCTCGACAACCAGTACGCGCATCATCGTTTCTCCCTAAAATAATGGTATGAATAGTTTAACGCTGATTATGTGGCTGTGGGGATAAACATTTAATAAACCGGGGGAAGGGATAATCTCGCGGACAATAAAAAAGCCGGAAGCGCTGATGCTTTCCGGCTTACTATGATATGAACGGAAGACCGGAACAGGCTCAAGCACGCTCCGGCATCAAACAGATTACTTCAGTTCATCAACCATGGTGATGGCGCGACCAATATAATTGGCAGGCGTCATTGCTTTCAGGCGAGTTTTCTCTTCTTCCGGCAGCGCCAGACCGTCGATAAACTGCTTCATACCTTCGGCGTCAACGCGCTTACCGCGGGTTAGCTCTTTCAGTTTCTCGTACGGCTTCTCAATACCGTAGCGACGCATCACGGTCTGAATCGGCTCTGCCAGAACTTCCCAGTTATGATCCAGTTCATCCAGCAGATGATCGCGGTTCACTTCCAGTTTGCTCACGCCTTTCAGCGTGGACTGATACGCGATCAGCGCATAGCCAATACCTACGCCCAGGTTACGCAGAACGGTAGAGTCAGTCAGGTCACGCTGCCAGCGGGAGACCGGCAGTTTGCTCGCCAGGTGCTGCAGAACCGCGTTAGACAGACCCAGGTTACCCTCGGAGTTTTCGAAATCGATGGGGTTAACTTTGTGCGGCATGGTGGAAGAGCCGATTTCACCCGCGATGGTTTTCTGTTTGAAATGGTTCAGCGCCACGTAACCCCAGACATCGCGGTCAAAGTCGATCAGGATGGTGTTGAAACGGGCGATGCAGTCAAACAGCTCGGCAATGTAGTCGTGCGGCTCAATCTGCGTGGTGTACGGGTTCCACTGGATGCCCAGCGAGGTGACAAACTCTTCGCTGAACTGATGCCAGTCAACTTCCGGGTAAGCGGCGATGTGGGCGTTATAGTTACCGACTGCACCATTGATCTTACCAAGAATTTCAACCTGGTTGAGCTGACGATACTGACGCTCCATACGGTAAGCCACGTTAGCCATTTCTTTGCCTAGCGTAGAAGGGGTGGCTGGCTGACCGTGGGTACGGGAGAGCAGAGGAATATCGCGATACTGTACAGACAGATCTTTCACCGCGTCGATAAGCTTACGCCAGTACGGCAGAACCACTTCGTCGCGTGCGGTTTTCAACATCAGCGCGTGAGACAGGTTGTTGATGTCTTCTGAAGTACACGCAAAGTGGATAAATTCGGAAACAGCGTGCAGTTCCGGGATATCCGCCACTTTCTCTTTCAGGAAATACTCAACTGCCTTCACATCATGGTTGGTCGTACGCTCAATGGTTTTGATGCGCGCAGCATCTTCTTCATTGAAGTTAGCGACGATCGCATCAAGGAAACCGATTGCGTCGGCAGCAAAAGCAGGAACTTCCTTGATCGCTGCGTGCGCGGCCAGTTTTTGCAGCCAGCGTACTTCAACCTGTACGCGGAATTTCAGCAAACCGTATTCGCTGAAAATCCCGCGCAGCGCGCTGACTTTATCGCCGTAGCGTCCATCGACAGGGGAAACGGCGGTCAGTAAGGATAATTCCATAGATCACAACTCCGGGGTTAAATGAGCAAGAATTTGTTTTGCCTGAGTCGTCAGGCGATTACGAGAAAACATGAGTTGCAGACGGCCTCCACCAACCTGATGCCAGAGCACGGCAGCACGGATGCCAGCCAGCAGCGAAGCGCGTACTTTAGCCTGTACTTGTGGGCTCTGAAGGATGGCCGGGGAACCCGTGACCTGAATACGCGGGCCAAGTGGGCTGATGACGTCAACATAAATGCCAGCCATCGCACTCATCAACGTTTCTGACTGCAAATCAAAATGGTCTAGTTGGCGCTGCAAGCCGCTAATACGGTCTCCCAGCGTGTCCATAGCGCCCTTGGCCGCTGACAGCTTACGCTCCAGCACCATCAGGCTTAGCGTATAGCGGGTGAGTTCCGCGTTCAGTCCCTGACGACTGCTGGCGTTCAGTACGCCAAGCAGCGTTTCAAGGCCAAGACGCAGATTGGCTTCGCTGCCGCCAAACACGCCCAGCGTAGAGCTGGGATTCATGTCGATGACACTGTTCAGTGAAACGTGTAATGCATCGGCATCACAATGCCCCTGGTGCGCCAGTTCCTGCACCAGGCGTGCCGACTGACAAATGCCTGCCAGGGCGAGGGTGATGTCATAATAGTTCTTTGCCACGTTCACTGCTTCCTTGTATCAAATGTGTAAGTAATTATACCGGCAGAGGCAATCGTTGTTCGATAATGCCGCCGCCGAGGCACACTTCGCCATTGTAAAAGACAGCCGACTGACCCGGCGTGACCGCCGCGACTGGCTCGTCGAAAATGACTTCAATACGCTCAGCATCCAGTGCCTTAACGGTGCACGGAATGTCGGTCTGACGATAGCGGGTTTTCACCGTGCAGCGCATGGTACCGGTGAACGGTTCGCGATCGACCCAATGCAGCTGTTGCGCCACCAGCCCAACGGACATCAGACGTGGATGTTCATGACCCTGAGCGACAACCAGAATGTTGTTCTCAACGTCTTTATCCACCACATACCATGGATCTTCTGTCCCTTCTTTCGTTCCGCCAATACCCAGACCTTTACGCTGACCCAGAGTGTGGTACATCAGCCCCTGATGCTGGCCAATCTCTTCGCCGTCAACGGTGATGATTTTGCCTGGCTGAGCCGGCAGGTAACGACCAAGAAACTCGCGGAACTTACGTTCGCCAATGAAGCAGATGCCGGTGGAGTCTTTTTTCTTGGCTGTAATCAGACCAAGATCTTCGGCAATTTTACGCACCTGCGGTTTTTCCAGTTCACCGACCGGGAACAGGCTTTGCGCGATTTGCTCATGGCCGAGCGTATAGAGGAAATAACTCTGGTCTTTATTGCCATCGAGCCCACGCAGCAGGCGGCTTTTGCCGTCGACATCCGCGCGACGCACGTAGTGACCGGTGGCGATGTAATCGGCACCTAAATCTTCTGCGGCAAACTCAAGGAAGGCTTTAAACTTAATTTCTTTATTGCACAGAATATCCGGGTTCGGCGTACGGCCCGCTTTGTACTCTTCAAGGAACAGTTCAAAGACGTTGTCCCAGTATTCTGCGGCAAAGTTGACGGTATGCAGTTCAATGCCGAGTTTGTCACAGACAGCCTGCGCATCCGCAAGGTCGGCGGCCGCTGTGCAGTATTCCTCGCCATCGTCCTCTTCCCAGTTCTTCATGAACAGGCCTTCTACCTGATAGCCCTGTTGTTGTAACAGCCAGGCAGAAACGGAGGAATCGACACCGCCGGACATGCCGACGATCACTTTTTTTGGGCTTTCAGACATAGGAATACTCACGACATTGAACTTCAAGGCGGCATATTCTAGCACGCAGCCCTTTACTTGACACCCTCTGTAAACGGCCAGTTAAATTCGCCGATCATGGCCAGTGGGTAGCGCTGTCCGCTCTGATAACAGCGAATACTCTCTGCAACCAACGGCGAACGCAGGTTTGGCGCAGAGAAAATCTCTTCTGCGCTGACCCAGCGACAGCAATCTATATCGCTGTCATGGGGTTCTGTAGCGCACATATTGGCAAGCTCGATAGAGAAAAGAAAACGCAAAAAGGGCGTTCTGTCCGGCGCAATCCATTGATGCATACGAATGAAATGCTGCGGCTGCCCTTTAATGCCCGTTTCTTCCCACAGCTCGCGAGCGGCGGCTTGCACTAAAGTTTCATCCGCTTCCAGGTGCCCGGCAGGTTGATTCCACAGGGCTTTGCCATTGATTGTTTCCTCAACGACTAAAAATTTGTCTTCTGCATGCACAATGCAGGCGACCGTAACGTGTGGTTTGAACATACCTGTTCCTTATTCAGTTAGTTGCATCCCGCCACACGCCATTGGCGAGGTTGTCCAGCGTGTAATCCCCCATGGCATAGCGGATGAGGCGCAGCGTAGGAAATCCAACATGCGCTGTCATACGACGTACCTGACGGTTGCGGCCTTCATATAAGGTAACTTTCAACCAGCTGGTGGGAATGTTTTTCCGTTCCCGAATCGGCGGATTTCTCGGCCACAGCCATACGGGTTCCTCTACTACTTCAATGCCTGCGGGTAGCGTGGGGCCATCATTGAGCGTTACTCCGTTACGCAGGGCGTCCAGCGCTTCTGCTGTCGGCTCGCCTTCAACCTGGACGTAATAAATTTTCCCGGTACTCTTACCGGGTTGCGTTAACCGCGCCTGCAGCGCGCCGTCATTGGTTAGCACCAAAAGCCCTTCGCTGTCCCGGTCGAGTCGGCCCGCCGCATAAATTCCCGGCACGGGAATAAAATCTTTTAACGTGCTTCTGCCAGCCTCGTCAGTAAATTGTGGCAAAACATCGTAGGGTTTATTGAACAAAACCACGCGTTTTGGCTGGTTTTCTTTACGCTGCTTAGTGACTTGTCGTGAGCTGAATCGCTCAACCCGGTGATTTCTAAAAGAAGTTTTTTGCATGGTATTTTCAGATTATATCAATTGCCGCATTATAGCCTAAGAACGAGTGTCTTTCATGGCGGCGAACAATAGGGTAGTATTGACACGCTCATTACAAATCATTAACAAAAAGTTGCTCTAACGCATCCGTGTAGCAGGACGCAAACGCACATGCAGCGTGATGACAGACGAGCAGAACCAGAAGCGCTCGAAGGAGAGGTGAATGGAAAGCAAAGTAGTTGTTCCGGCGGAAGGTAAGAAGATCACCCTGCAAAACGGCAAACTCAACGTTCCTGAAAATCCGATTATCCCGTTCATTGAAGGCGACGGTATCGGCGTTGATGTAACCCCACCGATGATCAAAGTTGTCGATGCTGCTGTCGAGAAAGCCTATAAAGGCGAGCGTAAAATCTCCTGGATGGAAATCTACACCGGCGAGAAATCCACTCAGGTTTATGGCCAGGACGTCTGGCTGCCTGCTGAAACCTTAGATCTGATTCGTGAATATCGTGTTGCCATTAAAGGCCCTCTGACCACCCCTGTTGGCGGCGGTATTCGCTCTCTGAACGTAGCTCTGCGTCAGGAACTTGACCTGTATGTCTGCCTGCGTCCGGTGCGTTATTATCAGGGCACACCAAGCCCGGTTAAACACCCTGAACTGACCGACATGGTCATCTTCCGCGAAAACTCCGAAGATATCTACGCGGGTATCGAGTGGAAAGCTGACTCTGCCGATGCTGAGAAAGTGATTAAATTCCTGCGCGAAGAGATGGGCGTGAAGAAAATCCGCTTCCCGGAACATTGCGGCATTGGTATCAAACCGTGTTCTGAAGAAGGGACTAAACGTCTGGTGCGTGCAGCGATTGAATACGCCATCGCCAACGATCGTGATTCAGTTACCCTGGTACACAAAGGCAACATCATGAAGTTCACCGAAGGCGCGTTCAAAGACTGGGGTTACCAGTTAGCGCGTGAAGAATTCGGTGGTGAACTGATCGACGGCGGTCCATGGGTGAAAATCAAGAACCCGAAAACCGGGAAAGAGATCGTGGTTAAGGACGTTATCGCCGATGCGTTCCTGCAACAGATCCTGCTGCGTCCGGCTGAGTATGACGTGATTGCCTGTATGAACCTGAACGGTGACTACATCTCCGATGCGCTGGCCGCACAGGTTGGTGGTATTGGTATCGCGCCGGGTGCAAACATCGGTGACGAATGCGCTCTGTTCGAAGCAACCCACGGTACTGCACCGAAGTATGCAGGTCAGGATAAAGTGAACCCAGGTTCCATCATTCTGTCTGCTGAAATGATGCTGCGCCACATGGGTTGGGTTGAAGCGGCTGACCTGATTGTTAAAGGTATGGAAGGCGCAATCAACGCCAAGACCGTAACCTATGATTTCGAACGTCTGATGGACGGCGCTAAGCTGCTGAAATGTAGTGAGTTTGGTGACGCGATCATCGAAAACATGTAATCCAGATACTGGGTTGTATGAGAACGGGAACCGAGAGGTTCCCGTTTTTTTGTGCACAGAAAATCCCAGTTAGGCTGGGGGTTCCGGAAAGCTTTCAGCTTTGGGCCAGTTATTAATATCCCTTTTGATTTGTTAAAACACCTTGCGGTCTGGCAACTGCAAGGGTTAAACAAGAAATCAAAAGGGGGTCCCAATGGGGGGCGAAAAGAGCTTAGCGAACACCCGATGGAACTGTAAATATCACATAGTTTTTGCGCCCAAATACCGAAGACAAGCATTCTACGGGTAGTAACGTAGGGCGATAGGCAGCATCTTAAGAAAGCTGTGTGAACGGAAAAGCGTGCGGATCCTGGAAGCTGAATGCTGTGCAGATCATATCCATATGCTTGTGGAAATCCAGCCCAAAATGAACGTATCCGGCTTTATGGGGTATCTGAAAGGTAAAAGCAGTCTGATATTGTATGAGCAGTTTGGTGATATGAAGTTTAAATACAGGAACAGGAAATTCTGGTGCAGAGGTTACTACGTCGACATGGTAGGTAAGAACACGGCGAAGATAACTGTCTGCAGGAGTACATCAGGACGCAATGCCTGAATTAACTGAGCCAGCTTAATTGCGGATTTCTTTTACCTGGGTGTCCAATCAATTAAGCACAGTACAGTGACATTATCATGCGTCATGTCGCCGCAGTGTTCCGTATTAACTATGACTGTAGCCCGATGTGGTGATCTTTCATGCGGGATTGTCCCTTATGCCTGCTTCTACGGTGCTGAGTGGAAGAAACCGGGCTACTAGTTCAACTATCATTATATTAATGGATTATTGTTCTCAACATCTTCCATGTATAAAAGCGTATCGTCAACAGAGTAGTAATGCCGTTTGTTATCATTGACATCCGTAACCCATCGGAAAACGCCAGCATTGATAAGTGTTGCAGTATATTCGCGAAATGTGGATTTCCCGGAATAATGAATCTGGGCTGCTTTTTTTACTTGTTCCGGGTTCTTGTTTGTGCTGACTTTCAATAAGTCTCTTTTCCCTCTTATTAATATTACTTCATCATTTTCTGTAACAACTCTAATGTTATCAGTAGCCAGGTAGTAAATATAATAAGCAATATTCTGGCGTTTCAGTTCAGAGTAAAACCACGGAAAGTTATGTTCCTTTCTCACTTGCTCAAACATCTTTTCAAGAACGTCAACCTGATCCATCAGGATTATAACCTATTGTTAGTCATGAGAGCGTGTAGTGTGCACGATCGGTTTTATCACTTCAATCTGGTCTGACCTTTTGGTACGGACAGCGGAGCCATGAGAGTAATTGCGCGCAGCCCATATACGCGTGCGCACTTGGTGCATGCAATTATTCTTTTGCTGAAAGTTTGTACGGAAATACATGCAGAGCGTTTGCTGCTATGGGATAAACGCCCAGGCCTTCTGTTCTGGCTTTGATTTCCTCGAAAGAGAGTGAAGGGGAGGGTTCTCGTCCGCCCCACAGATTAATGCCTTCAGGAACATCGTCCCGGCTGTACTCCTCGGCGATCTCGATGGTTCCGCCACTATTCAATTCGATCACGACGCTTTTCCCGTCAACAGGAATGAGGTTACCGTCATTGTCTGTGATAAAGATTTTCATTTTCTTACCTCTTATTAGTACATGTATATGATAACAAAATTGGAAAGAGGGATGTCACTATTGTCTTGATCTCTTCAAGGATAATTTTATTTAAAAATTAATTTGTTATGTTTTGGTTTTGGAAATGTGATTCGACGCATGGCGACTTTTGTTTCTGTCTACCATGCTCTGTAGAGATAAATTAGAACATGTCAATGCTCATCGCAACGACTGATCAGTTTTCGCTACAGGACATGAGAATGCGCAAAGCACTTTTACCGGTAACTGCTGCGGTGTGTCTTTTTTTGATCGGTGTTTTTATTCTTAATATGCAGCTTTGGTATTCATCTTCGACAGAAACCCTTGGAGGAGCCCGATATGCTGTTAAAAATATGGATAACATACTTGATGAAGCTTTCCAGGCAACCCGTACCGCAAGGCATATTGCTGAAAAAAAATGTGATCTGGAGGGACAATACCAACTTGGAACCGAAGCTGCACTTCGCCCTCATTTGCGAACGCTGATCATTATCCGGCAGGGGAAGGTTTGGTGTACGTCATTGCCGGGGAATAGGATTTTACTTAAGCAAATCCCCGTAATTGCTGATACAAATCTGTTGCTGACTCCCGCAAGAAATACGGAAAACGAGATACCTGTTCTGCTGTATCAAACTCGTTTTCAAACCAGTCGTATTATTGTCACTATTAGTGGGGTGCATATTCGAGGGGCTCTGAAAGTTCCGTTAAAGGGAGTAGCATACTCATTGCTGGTGGGTGACAACGTACTTGGTTTATTGGGCGATGTGAAAACCGTTACAACAAGCGCACGTGCGTCTGGTCAACTTAATTCCGCAAAGTATCCGTTCAGTATTATTTATAATAAACCGCCACTGTTTAGTGCAAAAAAGCTGGTTACACAGGGTTCAGGGATTCTGGTTTTTATCCTGTTAATGTCTTTTGCAGCCGCTTATGCCATTGATAAGTATCTGAACAAGAACGATACCCCTGAAGAAACGTTGCGCAGGGCGATAGTAAAAGGAGAGATCGTGCCTTTTTATCAACCTATCGTAAATGGTCGCGAGGGGACGTTACGCGGTGTTGAAGTGCTGGCCCGATGGAAACATCCAAAAGCCGGATATATCTCTCCAGCTTCCTTCATTCCCGTCGCTGAAAAATCAGGCCTGATAGTGCCACTAACTCAAAGCCTGATGAGGCAGGTCGCGGAAAACATGAACGCCATTGCCAGCAAACTGCCATCCGGCTTCCATGTCGGCATTAACTTCAGCGCATCCCATATCACATCCCCTACATTCGTGCAGGAGTGCCTGCATTACAGGGATAGCTTTAACCGCGATGACCTCAATCTGGTAATCGAAGTTACTGAGCGCGAGCCGTTAGATGTGGATGAAGATCTTGTGCAGAGGCTCAATATCCTGCATGAGAATGGCTTTGTGATTGCGCTGGATGATTTTGGTACGGGCTATTCTGGGCTTTCTTATTTGCATGACCTGCACATTGATTACATTAAAATCGATCAGAGCTTTGTGGGAAGGGTAAATGAGCTTCCCGATTCAACCCGAATTTTGGATTGTGTTCTCGATTTGGCGCGCAAGCTGTCTTTAAGCATCGTTGCTGAAGGGGTTGAAACGAAGGCTCAGCTTGATTATCTCAACAAAAACAACATTGTTTTCCTGCAAGGGTACTATTTCTATAAACCAGTAACCTTCACTGAGTTCGTCATGATTCTGCTGTCAAAGCCTAAAGTGAAGGTTTTTGTCGAATAAATACAAGATAACCTAATTGATGAAAAGTGAGCATGAAATCTGCTTCGGTAGCAAAAATCCGACGATTATCTTTATCGTGAGGCAAATCTCGGATTCTGTTATTTAAAATCTATACCCTTATCGATGTGGTGGTTATTTGTGTTTTCATATACAGCAACTGGATAATGGTATGGCAGATATAACATTCGCGATGGAGCGTGATTCAAGTCACAAAGCGGCGAAAAATAAGTTGGATGTGCGAAGCAAAGCGAAGAACACAAATCGCAATCAGCTTGCGATTGCCGCAGTCCTGTTTTTAGGCGGTATCGTCGGGATTATTGTTTTGGCATTATATCTAATGGTGCAGGAAGGGGTATTTCTGTATTAATTGTTTAAATATTCTTATATGTTAAAATAAGATGATGATTATATCTTGTGTCTTCTCTCAATAATATTCTGCTGGTCGGGGTATTAGTGTGCCCCGACCAGCAGGATCTTATAAAATTAGAACTGATAATTTAAAGATACCCAGTAGTTACGACCAGGGTTTACGTATCCGGTAGTGGATTGTGCAGTCTGATAATAATCACCTGCGTAGGTGCTATTGCGGCCCACCTGGTACAATTTGACCTCACTAAAGTCTTTATCCAGCACGTTATTAACCGCCGTATTAAGCGTCAGATCTTTGGTCAGCTTATAAGACATCCCCATGTCGACAACGGTCCAGGCTTTTAAATCAGCGCCTTTATCGTCATAGACGGCCTTTTGTACTGCGCTAAGGTTGTCGTAATTTTCGGTAAAGCGTGGGGCTTTGCCGCGATAACGTGCGCTGAGCCAGGCGTTCATATCTTCCGTTGCCTGCCAGTTCAGACGGGCGTTAGCCATATGTTTTGGTGTGTAACTTAATGGCGCGCCTTTATTGTCACCATCTTTTTGCTTGCTCTGAGTGTAGGTGTAGTTGAGAGATAAGGTCAGCACATCCGACCATAGAGGGAAGGTGCTGGCAAATTCAACGCCATCGGTTCTTGCCTTGCCGCTGTTGGTATAGCTGTTGGTATTATCATCGATAGAATATGAGACAATTTTATTTTTGTATTCGGTATAGAAGCCGGTAATGTTGGCGTTAAGCCCGGCGTCGTTCTCGTAATACAGCCCGGTTTCGTAGCTGATACTTTCCTCAGGTTTGAGGTCCGGGTTACCGACCGTATTCACCGTTCCCTGTGCGGTTACACCGCTGATCCCGTTATGCAACTGGCTTAGTGATGGTGCTTTATATCCTGTCGTCACGCCGCCTTTGAGCGTCCAGGCGTCGGAAACGTCCCAGACCATATAGGCACGCGGGCTGAGATGACCGCCAAAGACATCGTTATGCTCATAGCGTGTTCCTGCGGTTAAGGCCAGCGAGTCGAGAATATGCCATTCATCTTCCGCATAGGCTGCCCACGTTTTTTGATGGAACGTCTCGCCGGTATTGGCCAGCACCACACCATCTTTCATCCGTGCATCCCAGTATTCTCCGCCAAGGGTTAAGAGGTGTGAATCACCTAATGGCGTCAGCAGCACTGAGTCAAGAATGACGTTGGTGTTCTTCAGTTCACGCGCGTCACCGGCCCGGCCTGCGTTCTCTGGCGTGAGTGCGGAAGATACCAATTGCCGGCCTTTGTTTTCGGTTTCATTCCAGCCGAGGGAGGATTTCCAGGTGCCGAACGTTAAGGCTGTATCGTGGCCGAGGGTCACTTTGTTACGCTCATAGCGTAGCGTTTTATCATACCCCCCTGTCAGGTTACCCAACTGCCCGTCATCGTTGTCATAGCGCTGTCTTGCGGAGTCGAGATCTAACCACAGTGTATTGTTCTCATTGGTTTTCCAGTCGAGGCGCGTGCCAATATTATAGTTTTCCGATTCGGTAGGATAAGGTACGCGGGTGGAGGAGGTATCGCTGAGGGAGGTGACGCTGGAACCCTGACGCTGGGTTGTGCTCCCCCGAACCTGCATATCCAATACGCCCGCAATCAACGGGCCGCTTGACCAGAAGTTGGCGACCGTACTGTTACCCCATTTATTACTCTCTTGCAGGTTAACGCCGGTATTGATGGAAGTGCTCCATTTATCGGTGCTTTTTTTGGTGATGATATTCACCACGCCACCGATTGCGTCGGACCCATAAAGCGTCGACATCGGGCCGCGGATCACCTCAATATGATCGATCGCCGCCAGTGGGGGCATAAAGCTGGTATTCATGGCAGAGAAACCGTTTGGCGTTACGTCGCTGCTGCCGTTTTGACGAATACCGTCAATCAGGATCAAGGTATAGCTGGCAGGCATGCCACGGATGCTGATCTCCAGACCGCCGGTTTTACCGGTGCTGCTTTCAACATCTACCCCTTCAACAGAACGCAGGGCTTCACCTAAGTCATTATATTTATTGGTTTGTAACTCTTGCTGCGAAATAACAGAGACGCTGGCGGCGGCATTGGTGATTTTCTTTTCATAACCAGAAGCGGTTACCACCATGACATCTTCAGCAAATACCAGGGGGCTGGAAAATCCTAAACAGGACAGAACGACAGAGGCAACAGGTTTTAAACGCATAGTCAAACTTCCTTTGTTAAAAATTCAAAGGCAGTAAGATAATTGATGGAAATGATAATACAAATAATTATCATTACAAATTTACATAACTTGTCACTTCTGGTGTTTTTCTTGAATAAATATACATAAATTGTCATGAGTTTTAGATAAGGAATTAGCAGGAAGGGACAATAGTCCGTATAGGCAATTATTAGATCGGGATTAATATCCCTGTGAATAAATGGCGAGGGATTAATCTATTTTCTGAGGTTCACATCGAACTCATAACGGAGTATCAGAAAAAAGTATGATAATTTTAGAAAATCGTCATACTTTTCTGCGCCGCATCATTTTTTTCGTCATTTCTGTCCGCCATAATCCCTTCCCCAGGAGACTGCTTAACGAGGGTAAATCGTTATGCAGCATAAAAATAACGTAAATCTGGATAACATAATGATCAAAGGCAAGCTGGCACTGCTTACGTGCGCATTGACTCTCGCATTAACCTCACCACTTCTTGCCGCGCAAAATGCGAGCGAAGGGCAGACGTTAAAACTGGCAATTGGACCAGAACCAACGGAAGGGTTTGACCCGATGCTGGGCTGGAGTCATGGCAGCTATTTGCTTTTGCATGCACCATTATTAAAACAAAATGCAGATATGAGCTGGGGAAACCTGCTGACGGAAAAAGTAGAGACCAGCGCAGACGGCAAAACCTGGACGTTGACGTTAAAACCTGACCTTAAATTCTCTGATGGTTCCCCGCTAACCGCTGAAGATGTTGTGTTCACCTATAACAAAGCAGCAAAAAGCGGCGGCAAAATCGACATGGGAAACTTCACCCATGCCAGCCTGAAAGATAATCGCACGGTAGAAATTACGCTAAATAGCCCACAGAGCACCTTTGTGAATGTGCTGGGTTCTTTGGGTATTGTTCCGGCGAAACGGTATGACGAAAAAACATTTGCCAAAAATCCGATTGGCGCGGGTCCTTATCGACTGGTGAGTTTTCAGCCGGGACAGCAGTTGATCGTGGAGGCTAACCCCTGGTATGCCGGTAAGAAAAATGATTTTAGTAAGCTGGTGTTTGTCTTCCTTGATGAAGATAACGCTTATGCCGCAGCGCGCAGTGGCCAACTGGGACTCGTACGTATCGCGCCGTCGATGGCGGTCGCTCCTCAGCAGACAAATTTGAAACTTTGGGTACGCGATAGCGTGGAAAACCGGGGCATTGTGTTCCCGATGGTTCCTGCAGGTAAAAAAGATGCCAATGGCTATCCGATTGGGAACGATATCACGGCCGATGTTGCCATCAGGCGCGCCATCAACTATGCCATCGACCGTAAGCAGCTTGCCGATCAGGTCATGGAAGGTCATGCGATTCCTGCGTATAGCGCAGTGCAGGGGCTGCCGTGGCAGGGGCAATCCGTTGCGTTCAAAGATGGTGACAGTGAAAAAGCACGTACGATTCTGGAAGAAGCCGGCTGGAAGGTAGGTAAAGATGGCGTGCGAGTGAAAGACGGCAAAGAGGCTCGACTGACTTTATGGTACGCCAGCGGTGACAGTACGCGCCGGGATTTAGCCGAAGCTGTTCGCGCAATGCTGGAGCCGGTGGGTATTCAGATCTCGCTGCAATCGGGAAGCTGGGAAACCGTTGAACGTCACATGCATGCGAACCCGACGTTATTTGGTTGGGGAAGCCTGGATCCGATGGAGCTTTTCCATCATTACAGTAATCAGGCCGCGGGCGTGGAATATTACAACCCAGGCTATTACAGCAATCCTGTTGTTGAACAGCATCTTAAACAGGCTATCGACGCCCCAGACTGGCAAAAGGCGTTGCCTTTCTGGCAACAGGTGGAGTGGGATGGCAAGCAAGGGGCTGGCGTGCAGGGCGATGCTGCCTGGGCATGGCTGCTGAATATTCAGCACACCTACCTGGCAAATCCGTGTATTGATTTAGGCAAAGGCGCACCGGAGATTCACGGTAGCTGGTCACTGCTCAATAATCTGGACGAATGGACCTGGACCTGCCGTTGATGAAGTCTGTTGTGGGCCATTTTCTACGGCTGATAGTGTTATTAGTGCTGGTTGCGGCTGGCACTTTTGTGCTGCTCAGCTTTTCTCCAGTCGATCCGATTCGCGCTTATATTGGCAACGATCTCCTGCATGTGCCGCCGGAGCAATATGCACGCATTGCTGCTCGCTGGGGATTGGACCAGCCGCTATGGGAGCGTTTTGGTCACTGGTTTTTACGGGTATTGCAGGGCGATCTCGGCTATTCCATGTTGTTTAATGCGCCGGTTGCCAGCGTGATCAAGGAACGCTTTTCCACCTCGTTTGCGCTGCTTGGCGGCGCGTGGCTACTCTCCGGCATATTGGGAACGGCAATGGGGTTTGTCGCGGGTCGCTACCTGAATCGCTGGCCGGACAAAGCAATCTGTCGCCTCAGCTATCTGCTCTCCTCGTTGCCGACCTTCTGGATTGGCATGTTGCTGCTGGCGTTATTTGCCGTGCGCTGGCCGGTATTTCCGGTCTGCTGCGCATGGGAGCCGGGTAACAGCGGCGATATGGCCATGCTGACCGAGCGTCTGCGCCATCTGGTGCTTCCCGTTTGCGCGCTCAGTTTGCTGGGACTGGGACAAATTACGCTTCATACGCGGGAAAGCATCGCCAGCGTAATGAAAAGCGAATTTGTCCGTTTTGCACGTTCCCAGGGAGATAAAGGCTGGTCACTGTTACGCCATCAGGTTCTGCGTCATGCAATTACGCCTGCGCTGTGTTTGCAGTTTGCCTCACTGGGAGAACTGCTGGGAGGTGCACTATTGGCCGAAAAAGTCTTCGCGTATCCAGGACTGGGGCAGGCCACCATTGATGCCGGATTACGCGGCGATCTGCCGTTACTGATGGGGATTGTGTTGTTCAGTACCGTACTGGTGTTCATTGGCAATTCGCTGTCTACCTGGCTTGTCCGTATGTTGAACCGTGCTCTGGAGCGACCTGATGCTCTATAACCCGACGCCGACGCTAATTCGTCTTTTGTTCTCTTTCAGCTGCCTGTTATTCATTGCAGTGTATGGTGCCGCAATGCTGGATAATCCGTTGAGCGTTAATCTGCTTGCCCGTCATCTTCCACCTGATGCGATGTATTGGTTTGGCACCGATAATCTTGGTCGCGATCTGTGGATCCGTTGTTTTCAGGGGGCACTAACCAGTCTGCAAATTGGTATTGGTGCGGCGTTGTGCAGTGGCTTGATTGCGTTAATGATGGCGGCGGTTTCGCGCATACATCCGCGTCTGGATGTGCTTATGCGCCTTATAACTGATGCCATGCTGTCGATGCCGCATCTGCTATTGCTTATTTTGATCTGTTTTACGCTGGGCGGCGGGAAAAACGGGGTAATCATGGCGGTTGCACTAACGCACTGGCCGCGTCTGGCGCTAATCCTGCGTGCTGAAGCGCAGCGCGTGGCCCACAGTGACTATCTGACGTTGACCTGGCGTCTGGGGCACGGCCATTTTTACTGCTGGCGGCATCACTATCTACCGGCGTTGTTACCCCAGTGGCTAACGGGAACATTGCTGATGTTTCCCCATGCAGTGTTGCACAGCGCGGCGTTAAGCTTCCTCGGTTTTGGACTGGCACCGCATGAACCGTCGCTGGGCCTGCTGCTGGCGGATGCGCTGAGGTTTATCAGTCATGGCGACTGGTGGTTAGTGCTGTTTCCTGGACTGATGCTGTTCAGTCTGGTGATGTTATTCGATCAGCTCGCAAGGGCGGTGCATCGTTTATGGTTACGAGGTGACGCATGTTGAGTTTAAGGCAGGTCTCACTGGACGTGGCGCGTTATCGCTGGTACGGCGCGAAAAACTGGTCTTCGCTGTTGCAGGATATCTCTTTCGACGTAGCGCCTGGTCAGATGGTGGCGCTAGTTGGAGGAAGTGGAGAAGGTAAAAGCCTATTGCTGCAATGTCTGCTCGATCTCTTACCAGACAATTTGCGTTTCAACGGCGTTATTACCCTGGAAGGTAAAACGCTGGACAGTGATGACATTCGCAAATGTCGTGGCAATACCTTTAGCTACGTCCCGCAAGGTATTCAGGCACTTAACCCGCTGCTCTCGATTGAAAAGCATCTGCGCAGGGCATGCCAGCTTTCTGACCAGCAATGGAGTGCCGGAAAAATTGAACGATTGCTCCAGCGTAGCCGACTGGAAAGTCGCGTATTAGATGCTTTTCCGCGTCAGCTTTCAGGCGGTATGGCAAAACGTGTTCTGGCCTGTCACGCGTCTCTGAGTCAGGCTCGCTATATTCTGGCGGATGAAATTACCGCCTGGCTTGATGCACCTCTCGCTAATCAACTGCTTGAACAGTTGCGTGAGCAATGTGAGCAAGGGGCTGGCGTTTTATGGGTAACGCATGACCTCACGCTGGCGGCCCGCCATGCGGATCGTATTGTCGCTCTGCATCAGGGAAGGGTGTCGGATAACGTCAGCCGGGAACAGCTGTTACGCGGAGAGATTAGCGAACACCTGCAACGACAATGGCGGGCGCTGCCTGAAAGAAATCAACTTTTTGGAGAGCGCGATGCTGTGCTGTCGTGATGTAACAATCCGTCAGGGGGAAAAGGTTCTGTGGCAAAATCTGGCCTTTTCTCTACGCCCTGGAGAACGTATTGGGATTTGTGCGCCCAGTGGAACTGGCAAAACGACGCTGGGACGCGTGCTGGCGGGCTGGCAGAAACCAACTTCCGGTGACATTCTGGTTGATGACCAACCTTTGCCGATGCACCAGTATTGCCCGGTGCAACTGGTGCCACAGCATCCGGAATTAACTTTTAACCCCCGACGCAGCACCGGTGATGCGGTGTATGATGCATGGCGACCGGATGCTGCAATGCTTACCCGTCTTCACATCAATCCAGAGTGGTTAACCCGCCGTCCTGGACAACTTTCTGGTGGTGAACTGGCGCGAATTGCTTTACTTCGCGCGCTGGACCCGCGGACACGTTTTCTTATTGCCGATGAAATTACTGCCCAGCTTGATCCTTCTATTCAACGGGATATCTGGGCGCTGCTGCTTGAAGAATCTCAGCGTCGGCCATTGGGTATGCTCATTATCAGTCATCAGCAGGCACTGCTTGATCAGATCTGCACGCGAGCGCTACTCTCTTAGGTCTCTTTCGCATTTCAGGCAAATAACTAACGTGATCGTAAAAACTATCGCTGTGGCTGCGCTAATGTACGGGGCGGGTGCTTTTGCAGCACATGCTTCCATTCAGGTGGGTTTTTCACCGGAAGGATCGGCTCGGGCTTTAGTGCTGGATTCAATCAACCATGCGCAGCACAGCATCGATATGATGGCTTATTCATTTCAGTCTGCAGATATTGTTCAGGCATTGGTCAACGCTGAAAAGAGAGGCGTTGTGGTTCGGGCTGTTATCGATAAGAAACGAAACCAGGGTAAGGTGAGCCAGAAGGCCATCGCTTTTGCTGCCGCGAATGGGGTTGATGTTCAACTGGATGGTCACTACCACATCCAGCATGACAAGGTAATGATTATTGATGGCGACACGCTGGAAACCGGTTCGTTCAACTTTGCCAAATCCGCAGAATTTGCTAACTCTGAAAATGTGTTAGTTATTCGTGACGAACCTGCCGTTGTTGCGCAGTATCAGGCCCATTTTGACAGCCGTTGGAAAATCGCGCACCAGAGCGGTTAAATGTTTCACAACGCCGTTGATTTAAATGTGATGTTATATTATAACATTTCACTCGCAATTGATTTGAGGGTGAAATTTTGGCTATTCGTTTTAAGAAACTGACAATCGCTCTGGGGATGCTTTTAGTCAGTAGTTCGGTTCTGGCGCATGGTCATCATTCCCATGGTGCGCCAATGAGTGAAGCAGAACAAAAGGCGTCTGAAGGGGTATTTGATGACAACCAGGTGCAGAACAGGGCGCTGACCGACTGGGATGGCATGTGGCAATCTGTCTATCCGTATCTGGTCAGCGGCGAGCTTGATCCGGTGTTCAAAAAGAAAGCGGAGAAAGATAAAAGCAAAACGGCAGAACAAATCAAAGCGTATTACCGTACAGGCTATGCAACCAACGTAGACACTATCGGTATTGAAAATGGCGTGATGGAGTTTCATACCGGGAATCAGGTTGAATCATGTAAATACGACTATGCCGGATATAAGATCCTGAATTATAAATCAGGCAAGAAAGGTGTACGGTATCTGTTTGAGTGTAAAGCTGCTGACAGCAAAGCGCCAAAATATGTGCAATTTAGCGATCATATTATTGCGCCGCGTAAATCGAGCCACTTCCATATCTTTATGGGAAATACCTCGCAGGCAGCCTTGCTTGAAGAGATGGAAAACTGGCCTACCTATTACCCTTATCAGTTGAAGGGAGAAGAGGTTGTGGATGAGATGCTGCACCATTAATCCGGGCTAACCTTATCTGTACACACCCGTCACCAGTGGCGGGTTTTTTAATTCATAACCTTTTCTTTCCATCACCCGATGCATTCGTTAGCATATTGTATCGCAGCAAGTGCATGTGTTTTTCAGGAAGAGGTTAACGTGTTCGCAGAGTATGGAGTTCTGAATTACTGGACGTATCTGGTGGGAGCCATTTTTATCGTGTTGGTACCGGGGCCAAATACGATATTTGTGTTGAAGAACAGCGTCGGTCGGGGAGTGAAGGGGGGTTATCTCGCCGCAAGCGGTGTGTTTATCGGTGATGCCGTGCTGATGTTTTTGGCCTATGCCGGTGTTGCCGCATTGATCAAAACAACGCCTGTTTTGTTCAATATCGTTCGCTATCTTGGCGCGTTTTATCTGCTGTACCTAGGTGCGAAGATCCTGTATGCGACACTGAAATCGAAAGCAAGCGACGCCGCACCTGAGGAAGTCCCGTTTGGCGCTATTTTTAAGCGAGCATTAATTCTGAGCCTGACGAATCCCAAAGCTATTTTGTTTTATGTTTCGTTCTTTGTGCAGTTTATTGATGTCAATGCACCGCACTCAGGGCTGTCATTCTTTATTTTGGCCATTACGCTTGAAGTAGTGAGCTTTTTCTATCTGAGCTTCCTTATTTTCTCCGGCGCGTTTGTGACGCAGTATATTCGCACGAAGAAAAAACTGGCCAAAGTGGGTAATTCCCTAATCGGCCTAATTTTCGTTGGTTTTGCCGCTCGTCTGGCCACGCTTCAGTCGTGATGCCATTGGCCCGCTGGTTGCGGCGGGCCTTCAATATGACGCTTTGCTTTTCATTTATAATTGTAGGGTTATAACCAATAAATGGTATTTTAAATGTATATTTTGAGGCGTACCCTGTGTACAGCAGCGATTCAATAAGACTCGCTGGTTGTCGACTGGAAAAGGGAAGAAAAATGCTTCAAATTCCACAGAATCATATCCATACACGCTCTACACCATTCTGGAACAAAGAAACCGCGCCTGCCGGAATTTTCGAACGCCACCTTGATAAAGGAACTCGTGCTGGGGTTTATCCACGACTTTCGGTTATGCAGGGGGCGGTCAAATATCTCGGATACGCCGATGAACACAGTCCGGAGCCAGTAGAGGTGATGGTTATTGAAGCCGGTCAGTTTGGCGTTTTTCCGCCGGAAAAATGGCATAACATCGAAGTGATGACCGACGACACTTACTTTAATATCGATTTTTTCGTTGCCCCGGAAGTTCTGATGGAGAGTGTAAATCAACGAAAAGTCGTGCGCACCGGCAAGGAGTAAATCATGGGCAAAGCAACCTATACCGTAACCGTGACCAATAACAGCAACGGTGTTTCTGTTGATTATGAAACAGAAGCGCCGATGACGTTACTGGTGCCGGATGTGGCAGCAGAAGTGGTCAAAGACTTGGTCAATACCGTTCGTTCGTACGATACCGAGAATGAGCATGAAGTCTGCGGATGGTAGGTATTAAATACTCTTACTGATTGAATAAAAAGAATTTTAATATACTAACCGCACAGCGTTTTGACGGCGCTGTGCGGTTATTTTATTTGTGTTGAACGTAGTGATGTCCGAAAAAAGATTCCTTAAGAATACCTTAAGAAATCCGCATTGAATGCTAATTGTCGATCATTCACAGGAGTTATGATCGCAAAAAAGTAACAATACAGAACATCGCGCTTATGAAACTGAATACCCAAATTACATTCCCCACACTTATTCTAGGACTGGTCATTGTGGCGATCCCGTTCACCGCGAACTGGAATCTTCCGCTGCTTAACGGCACTGTCGTCAGATGGATCGAAAATGGGCAGGCGCTATGGCTACTGTTTGGTGCGGTATTTACCCTTGGCTATATCCGGCCTTTATCACGCCCTGAAGGCGAGAAGCAATTTTGGCTTTGGGCAGCCGCGTGGTGGTTGGTATTGCTGGGGAGAAGCACCAGTTGGGGCCGCGACTATTTCCCGGAGCAGCCTAAACTTCTGTTCAGAGCTATCTCTGTTGTAATGATTTCCATGATTATTCTGCCGGTGCTGTTGTCGAAGCGCTTACGCCTGGATATTGTCCGACGCGTGCGTAATGAACCGCTACCGCTCTGGCTGCTGGCGATCACCGCCTGCGCATTTTTGATTTCCGATACGGTAGAGCATCATCGTCTGCTGGCTCCCATCTTCCTGCACAATGCCCAATATGGCGATATGATTGAAGAATTGTACGAACTGCCGTTTATGGCTGGCCTGTTTCTGATGAACCTCGGTTTTATGCAGCGGGATATGCAGGAGGAATCTGCCTCCATCCGTTTCAGTGAACCTCACTTGGTAAAGTAATGAGATAAGACCTGAGTCTGGGTAACCAGACTCAGGTGGCGATGGTGGAGAATTACGCAATGGCCTCACATAAGCGTGATTTCATGTCGCTATACGATTGAGCGGCATACTTTTCAGCCCATCTCTGATCGTTAATGTGCTCGATATTTACGGCACAATATTTGGTTTCCGGCGTTTTCGAGATTGGATCGAGGTTATCCTGGGTCAACTCGTTGCATGCACCAATCCACCATTGATAGGTCATATAAACCGTTCCGGAATTGATGCGCTCGGATACATCCGCACGGCTGATGACCTTACCCCGACGCGAGCTGACCCACACCAGATCACGATGACGGATACCGAGTTTTTCGGCATCATGGGTATTGATTTGCACATATCCTGGTTCATCAGCCAACGCTTGTAACGCTGCGCAGTTACCGGTCATAGAGCGACAGGAGTAATGCCCAACCTCACGCACGGTACACAGTACCAGCGGATAATTGTCATCCGGAACTTCTGCGGGCGCTCGCCACGGTGCGGCAAACAGTTTGCCTTTGCCGTTGGCGGTATCAAACTGGCTGTGTGCGTAAAGGTATGGCGTACCAGGACTATCGAGATCCGGGCATGGCCACTGAACATGCCCCATTTCCCCCATTTTCTCATAGGTCACGCCGTAGAACAGTGGGCACAGCTCGCGCATCTCATCCCAGATTTGCTGGTTATTTTGATACTGCATTGGATAGCCCATTTCGCTGGCCAAAAGGCTGATGATCTCCCAGTCACGTTTTACATAAGCGGTGGGTTCAATCGCTTTCTCAAAACGCTGGAAGCCGCGATCGGCGCAGGTAAAGACGCCGCCATGTTCGCCCCATGAGGTGGCGGGCAGGAGAACATCGGCCATTTCCGCTGTCTTAGTCATGAAGATGTCTTGCACGACGATAAAATCGAGCGCGTTAAACCCTTCGCGGACCAGGCCCAGGTCGGCCTCGGTTTGCAGCGGATCCTCTCCCATGATGTAGTAGGCTTTTATTTTGCCTTCGATAGCCAGGTGTGGAACTTCAGTGATGCGCGTTCCAACCTTGTCATCCATCTGATTAACGTCAATGCCCCATGCGCTGGCGAATTTTTCCCTGACTGCGGAATCGGTCACGTCCTGATATCCCGGGAACTGGTTAGGTAGTACCCCCATATCGCACGCACCCTGCACGTTATTTTGCCCGCGCACCGGACCAACGCCGACGTTAGGGCGACCCAGATTCCCGGTCAACAACGCCAGGCTCGATAAACCGCGAACCACATCAACAGCCTGACCAAACTGAGTGACGCCCATCCCCCACATTACGGTTGCCGATGGTGCTGCGGCAAATGTACGCATTGCCTGACGAACCTGCTGTGCGGGAACGCCGGTCAAATGTTCAACCGCTTCAGGCGCATAGTCTTTAACGGTTTCCCAGTATGTTTCCAGCCCTTCCGCATGCTTTTGCACATACTCGCGATCGTAGAGTTGCTCTTCGATAAGAACATGACCAAAGGCATTAACCAGAGCCATGTTGCAACCGTTTTTCAACTGCAAATGTTGGTCAGCAATTCGAGCGGTTTCAATACGACGTGGGTCGCAGACAATGATTTTTGCGCCGTTCTGGCGAGCTTTAATTACCCGGCGGGCTACGATTGGGTGCGAGTCGGCGCAGTTATAACCAAAGATCAGCAGACATTTTGAATTTTCAATGTCGCTGATGGAATTGCTCATGGCGCCATTGCCTAACGTTTCTTGTAATCCGGCAACGGAAGGACCGTGACAGACGCGGGCACAACAATCGACATTATTGGTATGAAGTACACCACGTGCGAATTTTTGCATCACGTAGTTAGTTTCATTTCCGGTTCCCCGGGAGGAGCCGGTGGTCATGATGGCGCGAGGACCATAGGTTTTTTTGATTTCAGACAGGCGTTTTGCGGTGTAACGAATGGCTTCATCCCAGCTAACGGGCGTGAATTTGCCACCTTTTTCATAACGGATCATCGGGCGAGTCAGACGGGGAGTCAGGAGGCGAGTGTCGTTAAGAAAGTCCCAACCATAATAGCCTTTCAGGCATAACTGATTTTGGTTCGTTACACCCTCTGCGGCTTCGGCACGGATGATTTTGTTATTTTCGACAACAAGCTTGAGCTTGCACCCGGCCCCACAATATGGGCAAACACTGGTGATTTTTTTCATCAATAACAGACCTGTTAAATGCTGAAATAGCGCGAATTGTAGACGCAGCCACGCGATAAGCACCGCGGACTACGATTTGTCGTAGCGACGGGTTGTTAAAGCATAAAGTGTGCCAGAAGTGAAAACCCAGCAATAACGGGGCTGACGGCAAAAGCGTTGAGCATAATGACTGACGATTCGACATTAATGACGAGGAGCGGCAAAAATTTAGCCTACCGGTCAGCAGTCATAACCTTATGAAACATCGGAAAAAGATGAAAATATGAAGTGATGACGATCACAAATTTTAATTTTTCAGCGCTATGCTATGCTTTTATACAACGAGTGAATCGTTAATTTAAAAAACATAAGTGAGGAAAATTATGGGCATTATTTCATGGGTGGTTTTCGGTCTTATCGCTGGGATTTTGGCAAAATGGATTATGCCGGGTAAAGATGGCGGCGGATTCTTTATGACCATTATCTTAGGGGTTGTCGGTGCGGTAGTGGGTGGCTGGATCAGTACCTTCTTTGGTTTTGGTAAAGTTGATGGTTTCAACTTCGGCAGTTTCGTCGTAGCGGTTATCGGTGCGATTGTGGTGTTGTTTATCTACAGAAAAATCAAAAGCTAAGTAAACATACAGACAATAGAGGCCACTGATAAGTGGCCTTTATTTTGGTTACCACCACCCCAGTTCCGTGCCCAGAACCACGATGATCGCCACGCCAATCATAATAATCGTTGTTTTTTTCATCGTTATGCTCCCGGCGCAGCGTAGCCGCCAATAAAAAACCAGGATAAGAAAACGACAGCGGAAATGAAAATAATGACAGGGAAAATAATACCGAGTCGCATACGATTATCTACCAGAGTTATTTAAAGACGAGCCAGCATAGCAGGGCTTAATGTACGACAAAAGGGGTTTTATCCTGACGCTTTTTATCCTGATACATTGCGCTGTCTGCAAGATGAAGCGCACAGTTTACATCAGTCTCCAGCGGATCAATTTCCACCACACCCAGACTGGCACCAGGATAATACAGATGAATATCACCCAGGTGGTAGTCACCGCAAATCTGTTGTTGCAGCTGATTTTTCACCTGCTGCAGACGCATAAGCTGATCAAGTTCATCTTCCGCTGACAGGCGAACGACTAAAAATTCGTCACCGCCCAGTCGACCGAGAATGTCATTATCACTACATTCACGGAGCAGGCGCTGCCCAATCTGGATCAGGAACTGATCACCAACCTCGTGGCCAAAGCGGTCATTAATCAGTTTGAAATCATCCAAATCGATATAGGCAACAACTATCTTCTGCCTGAGGTGGCGGGCAAGCGAAAATAGGGTCTCCACATTTTCAAAAATTGCGCGCCGATTCGGTAACCCTGTCAGGGCATCGGTGTAGGAGTGAGCAATCAGCGCGGCGTTCGCTTCACGTAACTGAGCAACCAGCGACTCTTTTTGAATCGACTGGGCGATCAGACCGGCAAACAGATGTAATACTTGTTCTCCACGTTGGCTCAGTGCCTGCTGACGGCGGCTGGTAGCGCAGAGTGTACCGTAAAACGTTCCGTCCGGAAGATGAACGGGAGTACTTAGAAAGGTGGTGATGTCCAGTGCGCGAGCAGCGGTACATTCCGGCCAGCGTGCGGGCACGTTGTCACTGTACAGACAGTTTTCCTCAATCGCGCGTTTGCACAGCGTTTCATCCCACGGCACGGATAGCCCTTCGGGGATCTGCATTTGGCGGCTATTACGCGCATACAGAATATGCTGCAGACGGGCATCCAGATCGACCTTGGTCAGGTAGGTTGATTCCATCTCAGTCACCATCTCCAGCATCTCCAGAAGTTGGCGAACCAGACTCTCAACTGACTGCTCCGTAGCTAAGGATTGTGAGACTCTGGCAAGGATCATGTCCGACATGAGGTGAAATGCTCCTGAGTAATGATTGGGCTGACGTTGCCCGCATGATAGAACATCGAGGTGAAAGATGAAACACGCCATCCAGCTCAGAATGTAAACATAAAATGGATAGCTGACAGGAAAACATGGAGATAGATGGAAAGTCGGGGTAACCTGCCAGGATAAGGTTTTTAACAGGAGTAAATATGAAACTGGCATCTATTTTTTTGCCCGGCTTGCTGGTGCTGGCGGGGTGTACCACGGAACCGGAAGCGCCTGTGCCACCGAAAGTTGGCATGGCGAATCCAGCATCGGTGTATTGCGAACAAAAGGGCGGCTCGTTGATTGCGGTGCAGACTCCGCAAGGTGTTAAGTCTGACTGCAAACTACCCAACGGGGAAGTAATTGATGAATGGTCACTCTGGCGTAGAGATCATCCGGCAACGGCCAAGTAATACGCGGTCAGCATTGACGTAGCCACTCAGCGAGCACCAGTGCGTGGTTTTGCTGGGTATTTTTCGCTGCATACAGTAGCGTTAAGGTTTGCTGTCGGGCAATCTCTGCGAGGCGCTTTCCTTCCTGCTGCTGTTGGGCCAGCTCTGCGCGATATTGCTCGGAAAAGTGTGAAAAATCGATCAGTTCTGCGTGGAATGCTTTGCGCAATTCAGAGGATGGCGTCAGCGTTTTGTTCCATTCGTTGAAAGCAAGGTCAGTCTTTTTTATCCCGCGTGGCCACAACCGGTCGACCAACACGCGGTAACCATCACTTTTTTCTGCCGGGTCATACACACGTTTACACTGAATCTTCATCTCTTCATCCGCTCCTTTCAGCTACCGCTCAGGTATTTATCATCAACTTTATTACGGTTAAATAAGATCGTAAAACGTGACCATTATAGCATTTTGCCTGTCCTGACTCCCAATTTAAGGGATTGTGATACCACTAAAAAGTCGGTAGGCTGAGGCTCCTTATGCTGTCCCTTATTGTCAGGACACAAGGAAAGCTTAATGGAAATTTCCCCAATTAAAGATACGCTTCGCATTGCGCTGGTGGGTGATTACAGCCCCGATATTGTGGCGCACCAGGCTATTCCCCTTGCTATCGATGATGCTGCCGCCGTTCTGGAATTAGTGGCTGATTACGACTGGCTAACTACATCTGATATCAACAGCAGTGAGGACTTGATTGGCTATGATGCCATCTGGGTCGTTCCAGGCAGTCCATATCGCCATCTTGAAGGGGCGCTGATAGCGATACGCTACGCGCGTGAAAACAGCATCCCATTCCTGGGTACCTGCGGCGGCTTTCAGCATGCGATTCTGGAGTACGCCCGCAACGTGCTGGGCTGGAGCGATGCCGGCCACGCCGAGATGGACACCACGGGTCGAATGGTGATAGCACCATTGACCTGCTCGCTGGTAGAAAAAACGGATGATATTGAGCTGCGGGCCAATACGCTGATTGCCAAAGCCTACGGGCGGGATGTTATCACCGAGGGATATCACTGCAACTATGGCGTATCGGAGGATTTTGCCGCCGAGCTTGAAAGCGGCGATCTTCGGGTGACCGGTTGGGATGAGGTTGGTGATATTCGTGCCATTGAGCTGGTGACGCATCCATTTTATGTTGGCACGCTCTTTCAACATGAACGCGGAGCGCTGGCGGGAAAACCCGTGCCGTTAGTTCAGGCGATGCTGCGCGCCGCGCGCGGATAAAAAAACGGGCAGGTTGTTCACGAACCTGCCCTGTGCATTATGCGCTCGCGATCTCCCGATTGCGCCCCGCGCACAAACCAAATACCGCCATCAGCATCGCTAACACGGCGACCCCGCCAAGAGGAATCAGCCAGCTATCGTTGAGGTCGTGAATTTTCCCCATCAGTGGTGGTCCGCAGGCCGCCAGTAAATATCCGACAGACTGTGCCATGCCGGAGAGGGCAGCAGCCTGATGCGCTGAGCTTGCGCGCAGGCCAATAAAGGTCAAGCCGAGGATCATCGTCGCGCCCGAGCCAAAGCCAAACAGGATGGTCCATAGCAATGCCTGGTCGGGCATTATGGCGAATCCCGCCGCGCCGACGGCGCACATTAATGAAACCAGAGCGGCGATGGCGCGCTGATCCTTAAATCTGTTCAGGACGAGAGGAATCAATAATCCCGGCGCGGCAGTCGCCAGCTGCAGTAAACCATGCAGTGAACCGGCCTGCGACTCGCTGTAGCCGTGACTGATCAAAATAGCGGGCAGCCAGCCGATGATGACGTAGTAGATAAGCGAATTGATCCCCAGAAACAGCGTCACCTGCCAGGCGAGGCTGGAGCGCCAGATCGCGCGGGAATGCAGCGCGCGCGAGTTGCTCAAGCTGGCATTGGTCGTCTGGCGGCATTGGGGTAACCAGATAATCAGCGCCAGTAGCGGAAAGGCCATCAGTACCATCAGCGCACCGCGCCAGCCAAACCCGTTCAACGCCAGCGGTACCACAATGGCGGAACCCAGTGCCGCTGCCGCGCCCATGGTCAGCGAGTATGCGCCAGTGAGTTTCGCCACATGCTGAGCAAAATCACGCTTAATCAGTCCGGGTAAAAGCACATTGCCCAAGGCGATTCCGCAACCAATGATCGCGGTGCCGCTAAACAGGAACCCTGGTGAGGGCAGCGAACGTATCGCAATACCAGCGCAAATCAGTAGCATAGCGACACACAAGCTGCGTTCGATACCCCAACGGCGCGCAACGGCGGCAGCCAGAGGTGAAACCAGTGCGAAAGCCAGCAGTGGCAGGGTGGTCAGAAGCCCCGTCTGGGCAGTGCTCAGTCCGTAGTCGGCGCGAATTGCATCCAGCAACGGGGCAGCTCCGGTAAAGGTGACGCGCAATGTGGTGGCAATCATCAGGATCCCCGTGATCAGCAACGCTGCGTTCTTGCCGCGGGAGGAAGGAATATTTGTCATTTTTTTCTCATATCGTCAGGCGAGGCGATACCTTAGCGTTTTTACTCAATGGATGAATCAAGCTAAAATGACAGTTTATCGCTTAAATCGGACATTTTTATGTTAGGACTGAGGCTGGATGGATATGAACCGGATCTTCACCACGATGCGGCCGTGGCGTTTTGTATTCAGGCCCGGGAAGATGAACTTTTTAGTCCGCTGCATCAGCACCGTAAAGGCCAGTTGATTCTGGCGTTGCATGGCGCGATCACTTGTGAGGTTGAAAATGCTATGTGGATGGTGCCCCCGCAATATGCAGTGTGGATCCCCGGTGAAATTCCACACAGCAACCACGTTACCGTTGGCGCACAATTATGCTTTTTGTTTATTGAGCCGCAGGCCGTCGTGATGCCCGATCGTTGCTGCACGCTGAAAATTGCTCCGTTGTGCCGGGAGCTTATTCTGGCGCTGGCATCCAAAACGGATGCCCAACGGCTGGAGCCGGCAACCCAGCGGCTGACGCAGGTGTTGTTTGATGAACTGCCGCAGCAACCCCAGGAGCAAATGCAGTTGCCGGTTTCCGATCACCCGAAAATTCGCAGAATGGTCGCAACGATGGCGAGAGAGCCTGCACAATGGCAGACGTTGGGACAATGGGCCAGCGTATTTGCGATGAGTGAACGTAACCTTGCTCGCCTGGTCGTCAAAGAAACGGGGTTGAGTTTTCGCCGCTGGCGTCACCAGCTCCAGCTGATTCTGGCGCTGCAGGCGTTAATTGATGGTCGCAATGTACAACAGGTCGCGCAAATGCTCGGGTACGATTCGACCACGGCATTTATCACTATGTTCAAAAAAGGCCTGGGACAGACACCAGGCCGTTATCTGAACGGGCTGGCTACTGCTTCCCAACAATCAATGAGACCAGACCTGCCGCAATAAGCGGCCCCACTGGCACACCGCGAAACAGCGCCACGCCCAGTACCGTGCCCACCAGTAAACCAGCAACAAGCTGAGGCTGGCTGCCCATTAGCGTAACGCCGCGTCCGCCAAGCCAGGAGACAAATACCCCAACGGCAATAGCAACCAGTGATTTCCAGTTCACAAAGGAGTGGATGAGCGTGGAGGGCGGTAGCGTTCCGCTGGCGATCGGCGCCATGACGCCAATGGTCAGAATTATAATCCCGACGGTCAGGCCCTGTTTTTCAATCCAGGGAAAGAAGGTATTCAGAGGGGTAACACGGACAATAATCAGCACCAGAATTGAAACAGCGACTGTGGTGTTGTGGCTGACAAAGCCCAGAGCTGCCAGTCCGAGCAGGATCAGCAGAGTGACATCAAACATCGTAGTTTCCTTGCCAAAAGAAAAAATAAGCCTGCTTACTGTACGCGTAAACGCGTGACGGAACAGGCTTTTTTTAATGATTATGATTTTTTTTGGGCTAACGCACGAAGCGATGTTTTTTACTGCTAACTTGGGCAGTTATTGTGCTCTGCGGAACGGGATTAATTCCGGTTTCGCGATGCGCAGGTAATCTGCGGTATCCATGATCACGGATTTTTCCAGCATTCCGGCATTGAACGCAATTTCATTAAAACGCTCAAACAACAGCGGGTCGGCGACCAGCTTGAGATTCGGATGAAAACTGAACGGTGGGATAGCACCAAATACGCAGCCTGTTAGTTCATCTACCTCCGCCGGGCTGGCAAGTGACGCTCTCAACCCGCCAATATGGCTGGCCAACAGGCTCAGGTCCGCCTGCTGATCGGCAGAGAGGATCGCCAGAACATGCTGATTGACGCCGTTGCCTTTTACTTTGCAGACCAGCGCTTTTGCACCCTGACCCAGTGCGGTACCGCGAATTTCAGAGACAGCTTCACATTTGCCTACGGCTTCATGGCTGACTACGCGGTAGGTCGCACCGTGTTCTGACAACAGGGAGATTAAACGCTGGTGCGTTGCGTTACCTTTGTTTACTTCCGTCATGACTTACTCCTGGTACAACAATGAAAATCCTGTCAGAAAAATGATTACGCATCGGTGCGTTTTTTCTGTTTGTTCAGGTAGAGCTGTGTATCAGATGCTTTGTAGGCATCATCAATGGTGTCGTTTGGCTGCATATTATAAATTCCGACAGAGAAGCTGATTGATCTATCTTGCGCAATAATTTGTAAGTTATAGCGAATCCTCTCCAGCAGGCGGGGCGTTAATTCACTGGGGTGATCGATGAGGATAATGCAAAACTCATCGCCACCGAGGCGGATGGCATAGTCACTTTTGCGAATGGACGTTTGAATAGCTTTGGCCAGGAGGGTGATAATGCGATCGCCTTCCTTATGCCCCAACGTATCATTAATAACTTTTAGTTTGTCGCAATCAATAGCGATAAAGGTCACGAGGGTGCCGGAGTTTACTAACTGTTGTAAACACTGTTCGAGCGTCGGCGTTAGAATTTTACGGTTGTAGAGCCCGGTCATCGCGTCACTGATATTTTCCCGCGTGACGTTGTGATACAGCCGAAAATGCGTTCTGACCATATTCAGCAGCAATATCGTTGCCAGTAGATAGAAGGCGAATATCTTCCAGGACGAGACAATAAAGTACATAACATCAAGTGAGAGGGTGATACGTATACCGCCAGGTATGTCCTTCTCATAGTGAACATAGCGGAATAGATCGGTTTCACTTTTATGAACGAGGATCTCTTTACCTGAACTGGTGTCAGAGACCGTTACGTTAAGATAACGCCAGACGAGAGGGCGGTCGCTGGTATAGAAAATATTCTGTAAATTCTCTTTGTTAATATCCACCATCACCACGCCTTTTAGCTTATTGGCGTAGTAAACCGGTGTTAAAAAGCTCATCACCTTTTTCTCGGTCAGGTTATCTTCATAAATACTGGAGATCACCGTGCGGCCAGTAAAAATACCGTCAATATCATTCTGGTCGATTCCCAACGTACCTTTTTGCAAAAACGACCAGTTGTGTATCGCAAATTTCCGCGAGTCGATCAGGTCATAGAAATAGACGTAGTTATTTTTAAGATCGACGTAATATCGAAATTTATACTCCAGCGTCCCTAATCCCTGACCGTAATCTTTCTGCTGGCGATTAACATTGACCGCCCGGTCAAAAGAGGGCAGCAGAAAGATGTCATCAAGTTGTTCGCTACATTTTGTTGAGGTGGTCTGCAACGTACCGTGTAATGGCAGATAGTTACGCTTAGTGAGATTGAGCCCATGAGTGCCGTTAACGCTGTCGAAAGCGTTGCAAAGTGCTTTTTGCTGTTCGAGAGAAGCAGGCCCCTGAGGGGACGAAAATGTGCGCATCAGATGGGCTGCGATGCTCTGATTTGTGTACTTATCATAGAGAAACGAGGAGTCGGCTTTCTCATTGATATAGCGCATGTACGCATTCATTGCTTTATCGCTGGCAATGAGCTCATAAACCAAAAAAGAAGATGTCAAAACAATTACGCTGACGGAGATAAAGATCCTGAGCGCTTTATGATGCAATTTCATAATGATTTACAGCCCTGTAAGTCTGATACTTCAGTCTATCACAGGGCATACATCCGCTCTAACGCTACGGGCAAGGACATTTTGTAATAAAAATCATTCGCGCGCTTCACCTTTAACTCTTAATGTTGTATTTATAATGCAACTTATAGAAAGGAGACAGGCCAATGAGCGCGACTGAAAAAGCGGGTCATACATTTTTAGCCAGCCTGGGCAAAACCCGTCTGCGTCCGGGCGGCGTTGAAGCAACCGAATGGTTGTTTAGCCAGTCACAGCTGACGCCCGGCAGCCAGGTACTTGAAGTGGCGTGCAACATGGCCACGACGGCGATAGAGTTAGTTCAACGCTATGGCTGTACCGTATACGCCATTGATATGGATAAAACCGCACTGTCAAATGCAAGGAATAACGTAGCGGCAAATGGTCTGGAAAATCATATTCATGTGATGGCTGCTAACGCCAACACTCTTCCTTTTGCGGATAACAGTTTCGATGTTGTGATTAACGAAGCCATGCTGACAATGTATGCCGATAAAGCGAAGGCGAAGTTAATTGCCGAATATTATCGCGTGTTGAAGCCCGGTGGGCGTCTGCTCACCCACGACATTATGTTCACCGCCCAGAAACTGGGCGCGGGCGATCAGGGCCAGCTTGTCGATGTGGTGAAATCAAACGTTAGTCCAATGACCAGACAAGGCTGGCGTGATTTATTTCTTAACTGCGGGTTCGAACAGGTCCTGCAACAGAATGGCAACATGTCGCTGATGTCGCCGCGCGGATTAGTTCGTGATGAAGGGCTTACGGGGGCGGTAAAAATTGTGTTTAACGGCTTACGCACGAGCGAAAATCGTCGTCGTTTCCTGAAAATGTTTCGCTTCTTCCGTTCGCAACGTCATCAACTCAATTACATTGCCTGCTGCTCTGTAAAGGGAAAATAAAAAGGATAAACGGATGAATATTGATAAGATGAAAAATCAGCACCCGTAAAAAATCAGCCAGAGAAGATAACCTCTGGCTGATTTTTTTAGGTGATTAACTATTGCTGGTCGTACTTTGTTTATGAAACAGTTCGCGGAATACCGGGTAAATATCATCCTGATCGCGAATATGTTGCATCGCAAAGTTATCAAAAGTTGATTGCAGATGTTCGTATTCACGCCACAAGGTTTGGTGAGCGCGGCGAGTGATTTCGATATAGCTGTAATAGCGTACCACTGGCAGCAGTTTTTTCGCCAAAATCTCATGACATAGCGGTGAATCATCAGCCCAGTTATCACCGTCCGATGCCTGTGCAGCATAGATGTTCCATTGGGCAGGGTTGTAGCGATCTTTCACCACTTCATCCATTAACTTCAGCGCACTGGAGACAATGGTTCCCCCGGTTTCCTGAGAGTAAAAGAACTCGTGCTCATCCACTTCTTTCGCCTGGGTATGGTGGCGAATATAAACCACCTCCACGTTCTTATAGGTCCGGCTTAAGAACAAATACAGCAGGATATAAAAACGTTTAGCCATATCTTTGGTCGACTGATCCATTGAACCAGAGACGTCCATCAGGCAGAACATCACCGCCTGGCTGGAAGGGTCGGGGCGTTTTTCATAATTCTTGTAGCGTAAATCAAAGGTGTCGATAAATGGCACGCGTTCGATTTTTGCCCGTAGTTCGGCAATCTCTTTGCGTAACCGTTCCTCTTCCAGCAACTGCGCTGGTTCGCTTTTCGCGATGGTTTCCAGATCCGCTTCGAGAGCATGCAGTTCGCGACGCTTACCCGCTGTCATCGCCGTGCGGCGCGCCAGTGAGTTTTGCAGGGATCGCACCACGCTGATGTTGGCAGGCACACCGTTAGAGGTAAAACCTGCCCGGTGCGTTTTGTACTCCGTTAACTGACGCTGCTGATTCTGCTTCAGGTTAGGAAGTGCTAAATCTTCGAACAACAGATCGAGATATTCATCTTTAGAGATCTGAAAGACGAACTCATCCTGACCCTCACCATCCTGACTGGCCTGGCCTTGTCCGCTTCCTGAACCGCCACCGCCGCCCTGTGGGCGTTCAATGCGATCATTCTGCACAAAATGGTCGTTACCCGGATGCACGCGATGGCGCAGACCACCACGTCCCTGATGAAACATTGGTTCGCTAATATCATCAGTCGGAATAGAGACAGATTCGCCGCTATCCACATCAGTCACCGAACGCTTGTTAATGGCCTCGGAGATCGACTGTTTAATTTGCGATTTATAACGGCGTAAGAAGCGCTGGCGGTTTACCGTGCTCTTGTTTTTGCCGTTAAGACGCCGGTCAATAAACCAGGTCATAAGCCCCCCGTACTGCCAACTGTTCGCCATGTCTGTAAGTGCCGGATGGCGCTGGCGCTATCCGGCCTACGGAACATTGTTTTGCAAGCCCGGTAAGGCATGCGCCACCGGGCACTTATGTTAAGACGATTTACGTACGCGCAAATACCATTCGCACAGTAAACGCACCTGTTTACGCGTGTAGCCTTTTTCCATCATACGGTCGACAAAATCGTCGTGTTTTTTCTGCTCGTCAGTTGAGGTTTTAGCATTGAACGAAATGACCGGCAGCAACTCCTCGGTATTGGAGAACATTTTCTTCTCAATAACCGTGCGTAGTTTTTCGTAACTGGTCCAGTTTGGATTGCGACCGCTGTTATTCGCTCTGGCACGCAGAACAAAGTTGACGATCTCGTTACGGAAATCTTTCGGGTTACTGATACCCGCCGGCTTCTCAATTTTCTCCAGTTCTGAGTTCAGTGACTCGCGGTCAAACAGCTGACCGGTATCCGGGTCGCGATACTCCTGATCCTGAATCCAGAAATCCGCATAAGTGACATAACGGTCGAAAATGTTCTGTCCGTATTCGGAATAGGATTCGAGATAAGCCGTCTGGATCTCTTTGCCGATGAATTCAGCATATTTCGGGATCAAATAGCCTTTCAGGAACTCAAGATAACGCTCAGCTTGCTCCTGCGGGAACTGTTCACGTTCGATTTGCTGCTCCAGTACGTAAAACAGATGTACCGGGTTAGCTGCCACTTCGGCATGGTCAAAGTTAAAGACGCGAGAGAGGATCTTAAACGCGAAACGCGTGGACAGACCGTTCATTCCCTCATCAACCCCGGCGTAATCCCGATACTCCTGATAGGATTTCGCTTTCGGATCGGTATCTTTCAGGCTTTCGCCATCGTAAACGCGCATCTTCGAATAAATGCTCGAGTTCTCAGGTTCTTTCAGGCGAGAAAGAATGGTAAAGCGAGAGAGCGTTTCCAGCGTGCCCGGTGCGCAAGGCGCATGGGTCAGCTCACTGTGGTTAAGCAGTTTTTCGTAAATTTTGATCTCTTCAGAGATCCGCAGGCAATAAGGCACTTTGACGATGTAAACACGGTCAAGGAACGCCTCATTGTTTTTGTTATTACGGAACGTTACCCATTCGGACTCGTTCGAGTGGGCAAGAATAATCCCGTTAAACGGCAGGGCAGAGATACCTTCTGTCCCGTTGTAGTTTCCTTCCTGGGTGGCGGTCAGCAGAGGATGCAGCACTTTAATCGGTGCTTTAAACATCTCAACGAATTCCATAATCCCCTGGTTTGAGCGGCACAGTGCCCCCGAATAACCGTAGGCATCAGGATCGTTCTGGGCGTGGTGTTCGAGTTTACGAATATCCACTTTCCCGACCAGCGCAGAAATATCCTGGTTGTTTTCATCACCAGGCTCCGTTTTGGCGATAGCGATCTGCTCCAGAATAGACGGCCAGACTTTGACGACGCGGAATTTTGTAATGTCCCCGCCAAAATCGTGCAGACGTTTCGCAGCCCAGGGCGACATGATCGTACCGAGATAGCGACGCGGGATCCCATACTCTTTTTCCAGGATCTGCGCGTCCTCCTGCGGATTAAACAGGCATAACGGATGATCGTTGACCGGGCTACGTTCGCCATTGGCACTCAGGACATAAATTGGTACTCTCTGCATCAGCGACTTCAGCCGCTCAGCAAGAGATGATTTCCCCCCTCCCACAGGCCCCAGCAGATACAGAATCTGCTTCTTCTCTTCCAGACCCTGAGCCGCATGTTTCAAATAAGAAACAATTTGCTCAATGGCGTCTTCCATGCCGTAAAACTCTTCAAAGGCGGGATAGCGTGCAATTACCCGATTCGAAAAGAGTCGAGAAAGTCGAGGTTCGTGGGCAGTGTCGACCATGACAGGCTCACCAATAGCCATTAATAGCCGCTCTGCCGCGTTGGCATAAGCACTGCGATCTTGCCGACAAGTGGTAAGAAACTCCTGCAGCGTGAACTCTTCGTCCTTGGCAGCTTCATAACGCTGGCGATAGTGATCGAATATATTCATGGTATGCCGTCCTTTCGTTTTTTAGCACATGTTAAGAGCCGTTCATATGAATAGTAGAGGCCCCTGAAGAGGTAAACTGAACGACGTCGCTGCTGAGGAAATAAGCAACTCTCATGCCATTTTAGTGGTCAGGAGATCAACGTATTCGGTGATACACCTTCTAAAATTAAGCGTAGATGGCATTTGCAAAACTTGCCTGTGTGCGCAAATGAATTTCAATGGCATATCAATAACTCATCAGCAAAAAAAGCACATCTTATGTAAAGAATTGGAGCGGGATTCATGCGGTGTTCATCGTCCTGCAAGCAAAATGTCATCACTCGCTGAGAAATTAGGGGGTTACATTCTGGGGCGAATACGTAAAATAGTTGGGCTGAAGCGTATTGGCGGTTACACTTTGACCGCTACACATTTGAATAAGGAATTATGGATTGTGACCAAACTCAAACTTCTGGCACTTAGCGTCCTTGCCGCAACCGCAGTTAGCACCGCACAGGCTGAAAGCCAGTGGACTGTTGGCGCGGGTGTCGGCGTGATTAACAGCCCATACAAACAGTATGACCGCGATGTTTACCCTGTTCCGGTTGTCACCTATGAAGGCGATAATGTGTGGTTCCACGGCTTGGGTGGCGGTTACTATTTGTGGAATGACACGACAGATAAGCTTTCCATCATGGCGTACTATGATCCGACGCATTTCAAGCCAGGTGATAGCGATAGCCATGCTTTGCGCCAACTCGACAAGCGTAAAAGCAGCATGATGGCTGGCCTCTCGTATGTACATAACACCCAGTATGGTTTCCTGCGTACTGCACTGGCGGGTGATACTCTGGATAACAGCAACGGCTTTATCTGGGATCTGGCCTGGCTCTACCGTTACACTAATGGTGGGCTGACTCTGACGCCGGGTATCGGTGTGCAGTACAGCAGCGAAAACTACAACGACTATTATTATGGCGTGTCCAATCACGAGTCTCGCCGCAGTGGTCTGAAAAGCTACAACGCTGACGATGGATGGGATCCGTACCTGGAGTTGACCGCGAGCTATAACTTCCTTGGCAACTGGAACGTATACGGCACTGGCCGTTATGTGCGTTTGAGTGATGAAGTGAAAGACAGCCCGATGGTCGATAAGTCCTGGTCTGGCATCTTCTCGGTGGGTGTAACCTACAAGTTCTGATACTAATGCGCGTCAAACACTAGCCCGCATCAGTGCGGGCTTTTTTGTGCTTGACGGAGATGAATATTGATCTAAAACATGAAATTTGATTTTTTGTGCTGTTTTGGCATTCTGTCAGGCTACAACGAATTTTTAACGTATTATTCCTGTCGCTGTTACTAAAAATATACTTGCTATTTTATTAGCCTGTTATCTATTCATTTTTGAACGAAATAAAGTCGTGATGGTTTAGCAAATCATTGTCATAAAGTAATGGTTTGTAGCTATTCAATGCGTTGATAATACTAAAATTTACGATCGAGGTAAGCGTAATTTTCTTATTGTTAAGCGCAATGAAAATTATTGATAACTCTTTTAGCATGTTTATCTCATGGCGAAAGTTAACTTTCATGTGAAAAAAACAAAAATTAATCGATTGATTTTAATTTTACATCTTTAGGTGTTTATCTGAAAAAATTTAAATTGACATTAAATATTCCATTGCAGATATTAAGTAAACTTTAAAGTAGCGACAGCAACTCTTCATGGCATTAAATATAATACGCCATGTGGATATTTTGAGAATAAACCTGGTATATATAATGAAAAAGTTAATCATGATAGCTGTGATGGGCGGGATTCTGGCTGGTTGTTCTACCGAGGCTTCACGCATGAATGCTTGCGAAAGTAAGGGTGTGAGCCGTGATGCCTGTTATGTTGCGGAGCAAAACCGTCAGGCGACAATCAATGCTGCCGCTGAAAAACAGGCTATGGAAAACGCGCAAAACGTGTATGGCACAAATGATACTAATTCCAGCCATCACCACAAACACGATAAGTATTAAGGTGTAACGTATGAAAAAATTAATTATTATCGCTGCGTTGGTGGCTTCCTCTGCTGCACCTGCGTATGCCATTAGCGAGGCTTACCGCCAGCAGTTACAGCATGAACATAAAACCATGGTCAGTGACGCGAATGCTCCGGTACACGCCAGTAAAATCACGCCCGTGCATGTGAATAAACTTGGAGTGGACTTTAAACGTGGTGCTGATGGCATTGCTTATATTAATGGCAAACCTGCGGCAAATGATGAGAATAGTGCAGAAGCTCAGTCTTATAGCGCAGGTTTGATTTCCGTCATCGTCTATAAAAACGGAAAAATCAACGCCATGAAAGAGGGAAAATATCTAGGTCGGTTAAAATAACCACTTCGTAGTTAAGATTTTGTATTATTTCGGCCCGGGAACATCTGCTGTTCCCGGGCTTTTTATTTCGCTCGCCTTAACGATCGGTTTCCAATCCATGATGGTGCAATTTGTGCACCCTAACAGGACACATGCGCGTTGTTTTGCTTTACTGTGGTGCATTAACACAGGAGGGTGCGATGACAGCGAAACAGGTGACGTTTACAAACCAGGTATCGCTTCCTGCTATTGGGCAGGGAACATGGTACATGGGCGAGGATCCAAGCCGACGCCGGGATGAAGTGTCTGCGCTGCAGGCCGGACTGGATCTAGGCCTGCGATTGATTGATACCGCAGAAATGTACGCTGATGGTGCAGCGGAGGAGGTAGTGGGTGAAGCATTAACGGGGCGGCGTGATAGCGCTTTTTTAGTCTCGAAAGTTTACCCATGGAATGCCGGCGGACAGAAAGCCATTGCCGCCTGCGAAGCGAGCCTGCGTCGACTGAAAACTGATTATCTGGATCTCTATTTGCTGCACTGGATGGGCGATTTTTCATTTGCAGAGACCGTCGATGCCATGGAAACACTGATTGCGCAGGGGAAAATCTGCCGTTGGGGCGTCTCGAATCTCGATTATGATGATATGCAGGCGTTATGGCAGGTACCCGGTGGACGAGAGTGTGCAACTAATCAGGTGCTTTATCATTTAGCCTCGCGCGGTATTGAATATGATTTACTGCCGTGGTGCCAGCAGCAGCAGATGCCGGTCATGGCATACAGTCCGCTGGCCCAGGCGGGACGACTGCGTGGCGATTTGCTTTCTAACTCTGTGGTGAATGACATCGCGCACGCGCACAATGTTAGCGCTGCGCAGATTTTGCTGGCATGGGTGATTCGCCAGTCGGGTGTAATAGCAATTCCGAAAGCCGCAAGCGTAGCGCATGTCGAACAAAATGCCGCCGCGCTGGAGATAACGCTCTCTGTAGATGAGTTGAAGCAGTTAGATAAGGCGTATCCGGCGCCAAAAGGTAAAACCGCGCTGGATATGGCCTGATTTGCCAAATGCCGATGTTCCCACAGCTTATCAGGCCTACGGCTGCGTGTAGTTTATAGGCCGGATAAGGCGTTAGCCACATCCGGCACGGTGCGCGGAACTGCCTGATGCGCTGTGCTTATCAGACCTGCGGCTGCGTGTAGTTTGTAGACCGGATAAGGCGTTGGCAGCATCCGGCATGGTGCGCGGAACTGCCTGATGCGCTGTGCTTATCAGGCCTATGGCTGCATGTAGTTTGTAGGCCGGATAAGGCGTTAGCCACATCCGGCACGGTGCGCGGAACTGCCTGTTGCGCTGTGCTTATCAGGCCTACGGCTGCGTGTAGTTTGTAGGCCGGATAAGGCGTTAGCCGCATCCGGCACGGTGCGCAGAGCTGTGTTAGCGTTTAGCTACACGAATAGTCTGCGCGAGGCGAGATGGTTTTTCTTCGGTGGTTTTCTGCGGAGCGGTCGCGTAAGCCGTTTCTACACAAACAAACGTTTTGTAGCCATCATCCGGCATGTCGCCCATGCTGACGGACAGCGCCGGGCCAGGGTTCCAGCCCACGACATTCAGGTGGTGGTGATGGACAACGTCGATATTGCGATTCAACGCATCATCATGAATCACGCTACACGCTTCCGGATTCAGATAAACGCGATCGGTGCGGTCCGGGAAGGTCTGGATACCATCAGCCAGCACATCTTCTTTAGCATCATTGACTTTATCGATCAGGCGATCGCCAAGACCACTGACTTTCACTGCCGCAATGTCACCAACGTTGAAATAGGTATGCAGTGCCGAGGTGGTTTCAAACTCACCATGAGCTTCCAGCTCCATCTCACAGGTGGCTCCCACTTTGAAGCGGGCCAGCAGGCAAAACTCGTGTGGCCAAAGCTGATGCGTTTCAGCGTTGCTCTGCAGTTCAAACGTCAGCACCACGCCATTGTCGTCTTCGTTGTGAGCTTTCAGCGTCCATGGCAGATTGCGGGCAAAACCATGCGAAGGCAGGCCCTGCTGAGCAGCCGGACCAAACCACGGCCAGCAAATTGGTACGCCGCCACGCAGCGCTACGCCGGTTTTAAACGGGGTATTATTACTTAGCCACAGGACTTCCTCTTCACCATTTGGTTTCCAGGAAAGAAGATGTGCGCCCTGCAGTGCGAAAGAAGCTTTAACCTGTGGGTGATCGACAACAAGAACCTCAAGCTCATCAAGCTGACGGCGGGAGAGGACAGGGGTAATTTGTTCGATTACCGGAAGTGCAAAAATTTTATTAATCATTACGCAATCCTTTCTTCAGGCAAAAAAAAGAGCGACCTGAGTCGCTCTTACAGATTACTGTTTCATCTCAACTTATTTGGAGATGTGTGCAATCAGGTCCAGAACTTTGTTGGAGTAGCCGGTTTCGTTGTCGTACCAGGATACCAGTTTCACGAAGTTGTCGTTCAGTGCGATACCAGCTTTAGCATCGAACACGGAAGTGCAAACTTCACCGTTGAAATCGGTAGATACTACGTCGTCTTCGGTGTAACCCAGAACGCCTTTCATCGGGCCTTCGGAAGCAGCTTTGATTGCTTTCTTAATTTCTTCGTAAGAAGCAGCTTTTTCCAGACGAACAGTCAGGTCAACAACGGATACGTTCGGGGTAGGAACGCGGAACGCCATACCAGTCAGTTTGCCGTTCAGTTCTGGCAGTACTTTACCTACAGCTTTAGCTGCACCGGTAGAGGACGGGATGATGTTCTGGGATGCGCCGCGGCCGCCGCGCCAGTCTTTGTGAGACGGGCCATCAACGGTTTTCTGAGTAGCGGTGGTCGCGTGAACAGTAGTCATCAGACCTTCGATGATGCCGAAGTTGTCGTTGATAACTTTAGCCAGCGGAGCCAGGCAGTTAGTGGTGCAGGAAGCGTTAGAAACGATGTCCTGACCTTCGTATTTGTCAAAGTTAGCGCCTTTAACAAACATCGGAGTGTTATCTTTGGACGGACCAGTCAGAACCACTTTTTTCGCGCCAGCAGTGATGTGCTTACGAGCGGTTTCATCTGTCAGGAACAGGCCAGTAGCTTCAGCTACTACGTCAACACCAACTTCGTCCCATTTCAGGTTAGCCGGATCACGTTCAGCGGTAACACGGATTTTTTTACCGTTTACGATCAGATGACCGTCTTTCACTTCAACGGTACCATTGAAACGGCCGTGAGTGGAGTCATATTTCAGCATGTAAGCCATGTAGTCAGCGTCTAACAGGTCGTTGATTGCAACGATCTCGATGTCAGAGCGTTCTTGAGCAGCACGGAAAACAATGCGACCGATACGGCCAAAACCGTTGATACCTACTTTGATAGTCATATATTCCACCAGCTATTTGTTAGTGAATAAAAGGTTGCCTGTAAAATTACAAAAACCTTACGCAGCGTCAAGCGGAATCGTGTCAATCATTGCGACAAATCAATCTGCTGCCTAAGCTTTGCGCAACTGACTCGCCTCACTCTTCCTTTGGGCTTGAAACCACATGGGGTCGGCGGCCCGAATTTTAAAGGGCAATCAAGATAAAAACGTGATTCTGATCACGAATTGCAGGCTGCCATTTCGCAAGGATCAAGTTTAGAACAAAAGTTCGCACTCCGGTGTTAATGTTTTGTTAGAATCTGTCTCGCGATGTGAGTTTAGATAAAGCGAGATGTGAGCAAATGGCTAATCAACCTTCTCCAGAAGAACTGAAAAAAAATTTAACCGAAATGCAGTTCTACGTAACGCAGAATCATGGGACAGAACCGCCATTTACCGGACGTTTGCTACATAACAAGCGTGACGGCATCTACCACTGTTTGATCTGCGACAATCCGCTATTTCGTTCCGAGACAAAATATGACTCTGGCTGCGGCTGGCCCAGCTTTTACGAGCCTGTCAGCGATGAGGCTATCCGTTACATAAAAGATACGTCACACGGCATGCAGCGCATTGAAATCCGCTGCGGAAACTGTGATGCGCACCTGGGACACGTCTTCCCGGATGGTCCGAAACCTACCGGTGAACGGTACTGCGTTAACTCAGCGTCTTTGAACTTCACCGATGGTGAAAACGGTGAGCAAACCAAGGGTTGAAGAAACGATTCAGCAAATTATTCTACGGAGAGTGGATTTAACATGAATCTTGATGAGATGATCAACAGCATGACGCCGGAAGTTTATCAGCGCTTATCGACTGCCGTTGAGCTAGGGAAATGGCCGGATGGCGTAGCGCTAACGGCAGAACAAAAAGAGAATAGCTTACAGCTGGTGATGTTATGGCAGGCGCGAAACAATATTGACGCACAGCATATGACGATTGATACCAATGGTGAGATGGTTATGAAGAGCAAGCAGCAGTTGAAGGTTGAGTTTGGTATTACGCCAGAACCGATTGCGACGTTTAAATCCTGATTACCCAGGCCCGGCAAACATCTGTGTCGGGCCTGCAGTTGATATTATTTCTTGTTCATCATCGCCTTCAGATCGGCGAATGGGTTGTATTTCGCTTCGCCTACGGCCTTTTGCGCATCTTCTCCTGCAACCACCGTTGAACCATACTGGTCCGCTTCCGTATATTTGGAATGTTCGTGATCGTGGCAGTATAGGCACAACATTTCCCAGTTGCTACCATCTTCCGGGTTATTCGAGTGATCGTGATCGATATGGTGTACCGTCAACTCGCGCAAATTTGAATACACGAACTCACGGGAACAACGTCCGCAGACCCAGGGAAAGAGTTTAAGCGCCTTTTCCCGGTAACCGACTTCCAGACGGGCGTAATTTTTAGGGATAAAAGCCATAAAGCTCATGCCTCCAGTAGAAATGAAGAGCTGCGCCAAAAGCTGGCGCAGCGGAATGCGTTAATCATAACCTATTGTGTCAGGTGTTGGGATCAGTGTTTGATGCCTAACGAATCGGCTAACTGCTTCGCCAACTGATTATTGTCATCTGCGCCGTACTCCCAGAACATGGCGCCTGCCAACCCTTTGCTTTTGATGTAGTCGGCTTTGATCGCCACTGAACGCGGGTTTTCATAGGAGAGGGCAAAGAGTTTTTTTCCATCCGCAGACTGTACCGACAGCCACGGCACTTTCGCTTCATCATCCCAATGTTGGCTAAAGCGTTTTTGCGGATCGTTAATCAACTTCGCCACAATATCGTTGTACTTCACGTAGGTATCTTTGCTCAGGTCGATGCCCAGTGATTTGAACAACTCAATTTGAGCTGACTCGAAATAGGGCTGGGTAGCCGGGTTTTTCTGCGCGTCAGGTTTGCTCCAGTCAATACCTGGCTCAACGGCGCGTTTTGGTACGCGGCCATAAAAGCCAATGCCCAGATTCATTTGACTCGGTTTCAGACCGGCGGCGAGATAGTTATTGACCACAAAATCGGCGCTGTACTTATCCGCTGCGGCGACCGTCGGCCATTGCGTCGAATCATACAGGTTCGAGTTGAAATATTGGGTGCCGTAAGCCATGTCGTAGGTCATCAGGTTGATGTAGTCGAGCGATGGTGCAATGGCTTTGACATCCACCCAGCTTTTCGGACTTTCTGCATTTGCGCCCACGGCGATGGTCAGCAGTTTTTTATGCCCCAATGCGGCGCGCAGCTCTGTTAATAGCGCGGTGAAGTTAGCGCGGTCAGCCGGTTGGCTTTCGACCAGTCCCCAGGCGCCGTTAACCGGATATTCCCAGTCGAGATCGATGCCATCCAGACCATATTTCGCAATTATCTCCTGCGCAGACTGAATAAACACTGCGCGTGTTTCCTTCGTTGCTGCCGCGCCAGAGAATCCACGCGCTCCCCAACCGCCGACGGAAAGCAAAACTTTCAGGTTTGGATTTTGTTTACGCAGCTGTGGAATTTTCAGCAAATCATCCTGCACTTTCTGTGAAAGCCAAATCTGATGCAGTTTGCTGGCGTCTTTTAAGGCGTCATTGGTCTCGTCTTTTTCGTTGTTATAGACAAGGCCAAACGAATAGTTGAGATGGGTTATCTGGCGAACATCCAGTTTATTGATGTCGCCACCGGGACCGGCAGTGACGTCGCCGCCACCATTAAAGTAGCCAACTGACATCAGTGAACTGGCGGAAACAACGCTGGCGCAGAGCAGGGGTAGTGCTGCCAACAAAGGCAATAGTTTCATCGGTGTTCCTCTTTGACATTTAAACAAGCAAACACGCCACGGAAATGGCGTGGCGAAAAAAACAGCACCCACAGGTTAACAGTTTCATAACAGGAAAAATGCGAAGGGGTTCACGCCATTTTAGCGAAGCGGCAGCCACGTTCACTTGGGTTTCAGTTCAACTTTGCATTTATTTGTGATCTTGGTTGTGAAATACAGATCAAAATCTGTGTTTTAAAGATTTGGTGTTGACCTCAAAAATTATATGGATAAGTATGATGGTCACTGATGCAAAACTAAACACAAAGGAAAATTCCATGAAAGCACTGGCAAGATTTGGCAAGGCCTTTGGCGGCTATAAGATGATTGATGTTCCGGAACCGGTATGTGGTCCGGATGACGTTGTGATTGAAATTAAGGCTGCTGCTATCTGCGGCGCTGACATGAAACACTACAATGTCGACAGTGGATCCGAGCAGTTTAATTCGATTCGTGGTCATGAATTTGCGGGTCAAATTGTGCAGGTTGGCGACAAGGTTAAGGACTGGAAGGTGGGACAGCGAGTTGTGTCTGACAACAGCGGGCACGTTTGCGGCGTTTGTCCGGCCTGTGAACAGGGCGATTTTCTTTGTTGTACAGAAAAGGTGAATTTAGGTCTGGACAACAATACCTGGGGCGGTGGGTTTTCTAAATATTGTCTGGTCCCTGGGGAAATACTCAAAATTCACCGCCATGCTCTGTGGGAAATCCCGGCAGAGGTAGATTATGAAGAGGCGGCTGTACTGGATCCTATATGCAATGCCTACAAATCTATCGCTCAGCAATCCAAATTTCTTCCAGGCCAGGATGTGGTGGTCTTTGGTACCGGTCCATTAGGACTCTTTTCCGTTCAAATGGCGCGCATTATGGGGGCCGTTAATATTGTGATGGTCGGGCTGGAAGAGGATGTTGCCGTACGCTTCCCGATCGCCAAAGAGCTGGGTGCGACAGCTGTCGTTAACGGTTCGACCGAAGATGTGGTTGCACGCTGCCAGGAAATCTGCGGTAAAGACAATCTGGGGCTGGTCATCGAATGCTCTGGTGCCAATATCGCCCTAAAACAATCGATCGAAATGCTGCGCCCGAATGGTGAAGTCGTTCGCGTCGGTATGGGCTTTAAACCTCTCGATTTCTCCATCAACGATATCACCGCGTGGAATAAAAGCATCATTGGCCATATGGCCTACGATTCCACATCCTGGCGCAATGCTATACGCCTGCTGGCCAGCGGCGCAATCAACGTTAAACCGATGATCACTCACCGTATCGGCCTGTCGCAATGGCGCGAAGGGTTTGACGCCATGGTCGATAAAACCGCGATTAAAGTCATCATGACTTACGACTTTGATGAATAACATGTTTATTAAAAGGACGTTATCGCATGGAACAAATAGCAAAACCGCACTGCGGCGCCAGGCTGGACAGGCTACCTGACTGCCGTTGGCACACGTCGATGTTTGCGATGGTTGCCTTTGGATTACTGGTTTGTTGGAGTAATGCCGTTGGCGGATTAATTCTCGCGCAGTTAAAAGAGCTAGGTTGGACCGATAATTCCACCACCGCCACGTTTTCTGCCATTACGACGGCGGGAATGTTTCTCGGCGCGCTCGGTGGGGGAATTATCGGCGATAAAACCGGACGTAAAAACGCATTTATTTTGTATGAAGCGATTCATATTATTTCTATGATCGTTGGCGCGTTTTCACCCAATATGACTTTCCTGATCGCCTGCCGTTTTGTAATGGGAGTTGGATTAGGCGCGCTGTTGGTGACTCTGTTTGCCGGGTTCACCGAATATATGCCAGGCAGAAATCGCGGCACCTGGTCAAGCCGGGTCTCGTTTATCGGTAACTGGTCTTATCCGCTCTGTTCGCTGATCGCGATGGGATTGACGCCGTTAATCAGCGCCGAATGGAACTGGCGCGTGCAGTTGCTGATCCCGGCCGTACTGTCGCTTGTGGCGACAGTTATTGCCTGGTGTAGTTTCCCAGAGTCGCCTCGTTGGCTGGAATCCCGCGGACGCTACGCCGAAGCTGAAAAGGTGATGCGGGCCATTGAAGAAGGGGTTGTTCAGCAGACCGGCAAGCCACTGCCGCCTGTGGTATTTGAAGATGACGGCAAAGCCCCGCGCACAGTTCCTTACTCGGCCTTATTAACGGGTGTGTTACTCAAGCGCGTTATTTTAGGTTCCTTTGTCCTGATTGCCATGAACGTCGTCCAGTACACCTTAATTAATTGGCTACCGACAATATTTATGACTCAGGGTATTAATCTGAAAGACTCCATTGTCTTAAATACCATGAGTATGTTCGGCGCGCCGTTTGGGATTTTTATCGCCATGCTGGCAATGGATAAAATTCCCAGAAAGACAATGGGTGTGGGATTATTAGTGTTAATTGCCGTGCTGGGATATATCTATTCACTGCAAACCAGCATGCTACTGATTACGCTAATTGGTTTCTTCCTGATTACTTTTGTCTATATGTACGTTTGTTACGCCTCGGCAGTCTATGTTCCGGAAATATGGCCGACCGAAGCGAAACTTCGCGGTTCTGGTCTGGCGAATGGGGTAGGGCGAATCAGCGGTATCGCCGCGCCTTATGCGGTCGCGGTATTGCTTAACGGTTATGGAGTGACGGGTGTATTTGTACTGCTGGGTGCGGTCTCCATTATTGTCGCTGTCGCCATTGCTACCATCGGAATTGAAACCAAAGGCGTCTCTGTCGAAAGTCTCGGTATTGATGCAGTTACCAGCAAATAATATTGATGGGAAATAAAATGAAAAATTCAAAAGCGATATTAAAAACGCCGGGCACGATGAAAATTATTGCCGCCGATATCCCGGTACCCAAAGAGCATGAAGTACTGATCAAAATTGAATACGTAGGTATTTGCGGTTCAGATGTTCACGGTTTCGAATCAGGTCCCTTCATTCCGCCAAAAGACCCGAACCAGGAAATTGGCCTCGGACATGAATGTGCCGGTACGGTGGTGGCGGTAGGAAATCGCGTCAGTAAATTTAAACCGGGCGACCGGGTGAACATTGAACCCGGCGTGCCGTGCGGTCACTGCCGCTACTGTCTGGAGGGCAAATACAACATCTGTCCTGATGTCGACTTTATGGCCACGCAGCCTAATTATCGCGGCGCGCTAACCCACTATCTGTGCCATCCGGAGAGCTTCACTTACAAGCTGCCCGATAACATGGACACCATGGAAGGCGCGCTGGTAGAGCCTGCGGCGGTAGGGATGCATGCCGCAATGCTGGCGGACGTTAAACCGGGCAAGAAAATCGTCATTTTGGGGGCGGGCTGTATTGGTTTAATGACCCTGCAAGCCTGTAAATGTTTGGGTGCTACCGACATCGCCGTTGTTGATGTCCTGGAAAAGCGTCTGGCCATGGCCGAGCAGCTTGGCGCGACGACTGTGATCAACGGGGCGAAAGAGGACACCGTTGCCCGCTGTCAGCAGTTTTCCGGCGATATGGGGGCTGACATTGTTTTTGAAACTGCCGGCTCGGCAATCACCGTTAAGCAGGCTCCGTACCTGGTGATGCGCGGTGGGAAAATCATGATCGTTGGGACGGTTCCTGGTGATTCGGCAATTAATTTCCTCAAAATTAACCGTGAAGTCTCCATTCAGACTGTTTTCCGTTACGCCAACCGCTATCCGGTCACTATTGAAGCCATTTCCTCCGGGCGTTTCGATGTCAAGTCGATGGTGACGCATATTTATGATTATGAAGATGTTCAGCGCGCGTTTGATGAGTCAGTTAACAACAAACGTGAAATTATCAAAGGCGTTATTAAAGTTAACCATTAATTTATTGAAGAGGGAGAAACAACTATGCTGGCAGATATTAAATATTGGGAAAATGATGCCCAGAATAAACATTATGCGATTGCCCACTTTAACGTGTGGAATGCGGAAATGTTAATGGGGGTGATGGATGCGGCGGAAGAGTCTAAATCGCCGGTGATTATCTCATTCGGCACCGGTTTTGTGGGTAATACCTCGTTTGAAGATTTTTCACATATGATGGTTTCGATAGCGAAAAAAGCCTCGGTGCCGGTTATTACCCATTGGGATCACGGGCGCAGCATGGAAATTATTCATAACGCCTGGACTCACGGCATGAATTCACTGATGCGCGATGCCTCCGCTTTTGATTTCGAAGAGAATATTCGCCTGACTAAAGAGGCGGTGGACTTCTTCCATCCGTTGGGTATTCCGGTTGAGGCGGAGCTGGGCCACGTGGGGAATGAAACGGTTTATGAAGAAGCGCTGGCGGGCTATCACTATACCGACCCGAGTCAGGCGGCGGAATTTGTCGAGCGTACCGGCTGCGATTCTCTGGCGGTGGCGATTGGTAACCAGCACGGCGTTTATACCTCTGAGCCGAAACTGAATTTCGATGTGGTCAAACGCGTGCGCGAGGCGGTATCCGTTCCGCTGGTGCTGCACGGCGCGTCCGGCATTAGCGATGCGGATATCAAAAAAGCCATTTCATTAGGTATTTCGAAAATCAATATTCATACCGAACTGTGCCAGGCGGCAATGGCGGCGGTGCAGGAGAACCAGAATCAGCCGTTCCTGCACGTTGAGCGTGAAGTTCGCAAAGCGGTAAAAGAGCGCGCGCTGGAGAAAATCAAACTGTTTGGCTCTGACGGTAAAGCGGAATGACAATATGGATAATATCGAGGTTATTTGTATAGGGGCGGCAATTGTTGATATTCCCTTGCAACCAGTGAGTAAAAATATCTTTGATGTTGACTCTTATCCATTAGAACGAATAGCAATGACCACGGGAGGTGACGCTATTAATGAGGCGACGATTATTTCTCGCCTTGGCCATCGCACGGCGTTAATGAGTCGGATAGGTAATGATGCAGCCGGTTATTTTATTGTCGACCACTGCCATCGGGAGAATATTGATATTAAAAGCCTGAAGCAGGATGCTGATATTGATACTTCCATTAACGTAGGTTTAGTCACCGCTGATGGCGAACGCACCTTTGTGACTAACCGTAACGGCAGTTTATGGAAACTGAATATAAACGATGTTGATTTCGACCGTTTTTCTCAGGCAAAGCTGCTGTCGCTAGCGAGTATTTTTAATAGCCCGTTGTTGGATGGTGATGCACTGACGGCAATTTTCACACAGGCGAAAGCGCATAAGCTCATTATCTGCGCGGATATGATTAAACCGCGACTGAATGAAACGCTGGACGACATCCGTGAAGCGCTGAGCTACGTGGATTATCTGTTTCCCAATTTTGAAGAGGCAAAACTGCTCACCGGGAAAGATACGCTGGATGAGATTGCCGACAGTTTCCTGAACTGTGGTGTGAAAACCGTCGTGATTAAGACCGGCAAAAGAGGCTGCTTTATCAAACGTGTCGATATGAAAATGGTAGTCCCGGCCGTGTCGGGGATTACCGCCATCGACACCATCGGCGCGGGGGATAACTTTGCTTCAGGATTTATCTCCGCGCTGCTTGAAGGTAAGCCGCTTCGCGACTGCGCGCTGTTTGCTAATGCAACGGCGGCAATATCGGTACTGAGCGTGGGCGCGACGACAGGTGTGAAGAACAGAAAGCTGGTTGAACAACTTCTTGACGAATACGAAGGGTAATAGCGGCAGATGAAAATGATTCCTTTAGGCAGTACGGATATTACGCTTTCCCGCATGGGATTAGGTACATGGGCCATTGGCGGCGGTCCGGCATGGAATGGCGATCTCGATTTGCAGATTTGTATTGATACCATTGTTGAGGCGCATCGCTGCGGTATTAATCTGATTGATACCGCGCCAGGCTACAACTTTGGCAACAGTGAAGTGATTGTCGGTCAGGCGCTGAAAAAGCTGCAGCGCAGCGAGGTAGTTGTTGAAACCAAATGCGGCATCGTCTGGGAGCGAACAGGCAGCCTGTTTAACAAAGTGGGCGATCGCCAGCTGTATAAAAACCTCACGCCTGAGTCTATTCGTGAGGAGGTTGATGCCAGCCTGCAAAGATTGGGTATCGACAGTATTGATATCTATATGACCCACTGGCAGTCGGTTGAACCCTGTTTTACGCCGATTGCGGAAACCGTAGACACGCTGAATGCACTGAAAAAAGAGGGGAAAATCCGTTCGATTGGTGCGGCGAACGTCGATGCCGGGCATATCAAAGAGTATCTCAAACACGGTGAGCTGGATATCATCCAGGCCAAGTACAGCATTCTTGACCGGGCGCTGGAAGCTGATCTGCTGCCGCTATGCCAGCAGAATGGCATCATCGTGCAGGTATATTCACCGCTTGAGCAGGGGTTGTTGACCGGTACTATCGCCCGAGATTATGTTCCTGGCGGCGCACGGGCTAACAAGGTTTGGTTTCAGCGGGAAAATATGCTGCGGGTGATTGATATGCTAGAGCAGTGGCAGCCACTGTGTGAAAAATACCGCTGCACAATCCCCGCATTAGCTCTGGCGTGGATTTTAAAGCAAAGCGATTTGATCACCTTACTGAGTGGTGCAACCGCACCTGAACAGGTTCGCGAGAACGTCGAGGCGTTAACCATTCCCCTGACAGATGATGATTCATTATTGATGAGGCGAATGGCGGAAGCGTTGGATATAAATTAAGTCGGATAGAATTGACCTCTGTTTCTGCGTAAAAAAGTATTGAAATCTGTGATTCAGACATGTTCTTTTGAAAATAAACATAGCCTGTGAGATACTAGGGTCTTATTATTACTTTGCAGGAAACAGAGGTGTCATCGTGGCGGCAAAAGACAGGATTCAAGCCATTAAGCAAATGGTGGCTAACGATAAGAAAGTGGCGGTATCTAATTTAAGTTCAATCTTTCAGGTGACTGAGGAAACGATTCGCCGCGATCTTGAAAAACTGGAAGATGAAGGTTTTTTGACCCGAACATATGGCGGTGCAGTGCTCAATACCACCGCGTTGTCCGACAATATTCATTTTTATAAGCGTGCAAAATCTTTCTTCGAAGAAAAGCAGATCATTGCCCGTAATGCATTACCGTTTATTAAAAATAAGACCACAATGGCTGCCGACTCCAGCAGTACCGCGATGGAATTATTAAAGCTGTTGAAGGAAAGAAACGATCTGACGTTGCTTACCAATTCGGCTGAAGCATTTCATGAGTTGGCGCAGTCAGAAATTAACGTGGTTTCTACCGGCGGTGAGCTGAATAAGAATACGCTGTCGCTGCAGGGAAGAATCACCAAGGAGATTATCAGCCGTTATCATGTTGATATCATGGTGATGAGCTGCAAAGGTTTGGATATGCAGAGTGGGGCGCTTGATTCTAATGAAGCGGAAGCGGAAATCAAAAAAACCATGATCCGCCAGGCGACTGAGGTGGCCCTGTTAGTTGATCACTCAAAGTTTGACCGTAAAGCTTTCGTTCAGCTCGTGGACTTTAGCCATATTAATTACCTAATAACCAATAAGGCACCGGGTGCAGAGTGGATTGCATTTTGCCAAGAGAATAATATTCAACTCGTTTATTAGCTATAACGAGGGTTGTGTCGATATTATTTTAAGTTTGCACCTGGTAAATGCCATAAGAATCTAATGATGATGGATGGCGCGGCAAAATTTTTCTGCCGCGATCGTCATACTTTCTATTTAGCTGAATTTGAGGCATCCAGATGGAACAATGTGACCCTATCGGCGCAAGATTAGATCGCTTACCTTTATCTCGATTTCATTTTCGTATTTTTGGAATTATTAGTTTTAGTTTGTTAATCACTGGTTTTCTCAGCTATTCCGGGAATGTGATATTAGCAAAACTAGTCAGCACAGGCTGGTCAAACAATTATCTAAATGCCGCGTTTACCTCAGCGCTGATGTTTGGTTACTTTATCGGTTCGCTAGCCGGTGGCTTTATTGGTGATTACCTCGGTCGACGCAAAGCGTTCCGCGTCAATTTGTTAATCGTCGGGGCCTCAGCCTGCGCTGCAACGTTTGTGCCCAACATGTACTGGCTTATTTTCTTCCGCTGTCTGATGGGGATTGGAATGGGGGCGCTAATTATGGTGGGCTATGCCTCATTTACAGAATTCATTCCACCCGCGGTTCGTGGGAAATGGTCTGCCCGTCTGTCATTTGTCGGCAACTGGGCACCAATGCTATCTGCGGCAATTGGCGTCGTGATTATTGCACTTTTAAGCTGGCGGGTGATGTTTCTGCTCGGCGGCATGGCAATGCTGTTGGCCTGGTATCTGTCGGGAAAATACTATATTGAATCCCCGCGTTGGCTGGCTGGCAAAGGGCAGAGAAGCGAAGCTGAAAAACATCTTATGCAGGTGGAATCGCAAATTGAGAAAGAAAAAAACATCACTTTACCATCCTGCCGGAGCGAATGCTCGTCGGCGGATTTAAGCACGATAAGTGGTTCATTTTGGCTCTTGTTTAAGGGGCCAATGTTACGCTGTACACTGGTGGCGATCACGGTGCTTATCGCAATGAATATTTCGCTCTATACCATTACGGTATGGATCCCGACGATATTTGTTAATTCGGGAATCGATGTAACGAAATCCATATTTATGACCGCGATAATTATGATTGGCGCGCCGGTTGGGATATTTATTGCCGCGTTAATTATCGATCACTTTCCTCGGCGATTGTTTGGCTCATTCTTGTTGATTATTATCGCCTTGCTTGGGTATTTCTATTCGCTTCAAACTGAAGAGTGGGCAATTCTGAGCTACGGGCTGGTGATGATTTTTTTTCTGTATATGTATGTCTGCTTTGCCTCTGCAGTTTATGTCCCGGAACTATGGCCCACGCATCTTAGATTGAGAGGATCGGGTTTTGTGAATGCTGTGGGGAGGATTGTCGCTGTGTTTACGCCTTATGGCGTCGCTATTTTGTTGACCCGCTATGGCTCGGTTACGGTCTTTATCGTGCTAGGAGTAATGTTGGTGCTATGTGCGCTGATTCTTTTTTGTTTCGGCATCGAAACGCGCAAAGTATCACTGGAAGAGATTTCAGCGCTGGCCTGAGATAACGCGCCGACAGGAGAGACCCTGTCGGCATCGCTTACGGCTGGGTTTCCAGCCAGTCGTCCAACGTATACAGCGTTGCGCCCGCAGTTGCCATTTCCATAAAGGCGTTTGCACTGTCCTGGGGTTGAATATTAACGCCACGGCAGCCGTCGGTTATAACGCTGACGGTGTAGCCAAGATCGAGCGCATCCAGAACGGTGAATTTAACGCAATAGTCGGTAGCCAGACCCATGATGATGAGCTCGGCGATGCGGTGTTCGAGTAGCCATGCATTCAGCGCGGTAGCCTGACGACGACCATTATCAAAAAACGCACTGTAGCTGTCGACCAGCGGGTTCTCACCTTTAGTGAACGTTTGAGTTATCGCACGCTGGTTCAGCAGCGGATGCAGGGCAGCACCTTCGCTGTTTTGTACGCAATGATCGGGCCAGAACGTCTGCGGCAGGCCATCGAGTTGTCCCTGGCTGTAGGACTCGACCTGATGCTGGCTGGCAAAACTACCATGATTCGCCGGGTGCCAGTCCAGACTGGCAACGACCGTGTCGCCGCGTATGGCACACCAGTCAATCAGGCGGTTGGCGATATCGATTGTGCTGTCACCTTGTGGGACCGCGAGGGCACCACCGGCACAAAAGTCATTTTGTAAATCGACCAACAGTAAGGCTCGGGCCATGGGCATAGACTCCTTTAATCGTCAGGTGTGAGCTCACCACGCAGATTTTGCGTCATTGCTTCACGAATTGTCTGCGTATCCAGTCCCTGACTCAGCAAATAGTGCAGTTTGGTGAGAGTGGCTTCGACGGTCATATCCGCGCCGCCAATCACGCCAGCATGTGCCAGCGCATTCCCTGTCGCGTAGCCCCCCATGTTCACCTTGCCGGACATACACTGCGTAAGGTTCACCACCACAATGCCACGCGAGCTCGCATCTTCAAGTTCTTTCAGGAACTCTTTATTCTGCGGCGCATTGCCCACGCCGTAGGAGCGCAAAATTAATGCTTTTACCGGCTGGCGCAGGAAGTTGCGTACTACATCAGCGGAGATCCCAGGATAAATAGTGACCACGCCAATCGGTTGCGGAGTGATAGGATGCACAATCAACTCACCTGTGCCGTGAGGTGCGGGCGGTGTTCCCAGCCGGCGAATGTGGATCCCGGCTTCCAGCAGTGGTGCAAGGTTGGGTGAGGCAAACGCGTCAAAACCATCAGCATGCGCTTTAGTGGTCCGGTTGCCGCGAAACAATCGATTGTTGAAAAACAGGGTAACTTCATTGATCGGATAATTTGCTGCAACGTACAACGCATTCAGCAAATTGATTTGTCCGTCAGAACGTAGCTCTGCTAATGGGATTTGTGACCCTGTCACAATGACTGGCTTGCCCAGATTCTCCAGCATAAATGAGAGTGCCGAAGCCGTAAACGCCATGGTGTCAGTGCCGTGCAGAATGACAAAACCATCGTAATCGTCGTAGTGCGCTTTAATGTCTTCCGCAATATGCTGCCAGTCTTCTGGCGTCATGTCGGAGGAATCCATCAGCGGAACGTATTCATGGATGGTGAAGTCTGGCATCTCTGGGCGGTGGAATTCAGGCATCAGTGCCAGCTGACGCTGGAGATGACCGGAAACAGGAATATAACCCTGTTCTGAGCGCTGCATACCAATGGTACCGCCGGTATAGGCAACGTAAATCGATTTCTTTTGCATGACTTTTCTTCTGTCTCAAAGAAAACCCCTCTTCATCCCGAAGAGGGGTCAATAGTTAGCGAACGTTGGCGCAGGTCAGGCAAAACGCATAGCGGTTTTGCGGATCGTTAAACGCGGCCAGCTTTTCGCTTTCTGCTTTAACCGTACTCGCCGCAGAAGCGAGCGGCGCCGGGAGCATCGCCTGGATCGCTTCAGGCAGCATGGCACGAACGGAACCGGACATGCTGTCCATCACCATATCAACGAATGTCGGTTCGTCCTGATAATATTCAATGTGCCATTGCTTCAGTTTGGCCAGCTCAGCCGCTTTCGCCACGGCGTCATCAAAATCACCCAGACTGTCTACCAGACCGTTGGCTTTCGCATCCTGGCCGGTCCAGACGTGGCCCTGCGCGATTTTGTCAATCTGCTCAGGCGTTGTCTTACGCGCATCTGCGACCAGCGTGATAAAGCGCTTATAGCCGTTCTCGATGCTCAGTTGCATCATTTGCTGCACTTCAGGTGGTAACGCCTTGGTAATGGAGATATCCGCCAGTGGGGATGTCGCCACGCCGTCGGTGTGTACACCAATGGAATCCAGACTGTTTTCCACAGTGTTGATCACGCCAAAGATCCCAATTGAACCGGTCAGCGTGCTGGGGTTTGCCACAATGTAGCTTGCTGGGGTGGAGATCCAGTACCCGCCGGATGCCGCCATGCCGCCCATGGACACGACAACCGGCTTGCCTGCCGCTTTTGCCGCAGCCAGCTCAGCGCGAATGACTTCGGAAGCGCTGACGCTGCCACCAGGGCTGTTCACGCGCAGGACAATTGCTTTCACTTTCGGATCAAGACGCGCTTCGCGGATCTGCGCGGCAGTCGTGTCCCCGCCCACATTCCCAGGGGTTTCTTCACCGTCCATAATTGCGCCATTCGCGAAGACGACGCCAATGCTGTCCCCAGTATCCGCTGGCGTTTTCAGCGAGTAATCGTAATAGCTGACGGCGCGATAATTTTTATCCGTTTTGCTCCAGCCAAACTGTTTGGTCAGCATTTTTTCGACTTCAGCGCTGGAAGCGAGTGCATCCACCAGTTTGTTGTCGAGCGCATATTTCGCGGTATCGCCATCGACTTTTGTCAAACCGTCCAGCATGGCCTGTGCGCCCGGGAACACCTGCTGAGCAGGGATCTGGCGGTTGGCAGCGACCGTGTCGAGATAGTTCTGCCACAGCTCGCCGATCCAGCGGCTGTCGGCCTCTCGCGCGGCAGGAGACATATCATCACGAATGAACGGTTCTACGGCAGACTTATAAGTCCCGACACGGAATACGTGTGTGGAAACTTTCAGCTTGTCGAGCAGGGACTTGTAGTACAAACCGTTGGTGGCAAAGCCGTGCAGATCAACGGAACCCTGCGGAGAGAGATAAATTTTATTGGCGAAACTGGCGAGGTAGTACTGCCCCTGGCTGAAGTTATCGCCCACGGCAAAGACCGGTTTGCCGCTGTCGCGGAATTCCCGCAGCGCTTTACCGATATACTGCATGGAAGGCTGGTCGGCCCCGGCAAAATTTTTCAGATCCATCACAATGCCGGTGATGTTGCGATCATCTTTTGCCTGGCGAATAGTATTCACGATATCGAACAGGGAGTTTTCCTGCAGACGATCGGAACTGGCGCCAAACAGCTGACGACCAATAACGCTTAAACGACTGGTGCTCGAAGGCTTATCGACAATCACCCCCGAGATATCCAGCAGCAGTGCGCCTCGCTCAGCGTGTTCACTGGTATTGCTGCTGCTGACCTGCATCCAGATGCCCACACCCACCAGCACCAACAAGATGAAGAACAGGTTAAGCACAAATTCACGGACGAAATTCAGTAATCGCCATGTCCATTTAAAAAATCCGGCAATAAATCGCCACAGGGTTCGCATGTATTCTCCCTACCGATTAACAACACGCCACCCCGAAATTCCGGAGAAAGGCGATAAGATGAGGCTATCGTAATGACCCGACAGGCACTTGTCAGCAGGAATCACCGCCTGTGCTGTAACAAAATCCGCTCACGTGTTAATTTTGTGAACAAATCTCATTGTTGGAGTTAAGCAAATGGATGCACTCGAATTACTGATTACCCGTCGTAGCGCCTCTCGTCTCGTCGAGCCGGCCCCGACAGGAGAGCAACTGCAAAACATTCTGCGGGCGGGTATGCGCGCGCCAGACCACAAAACGCTGCAACCGTGGCAATTCTTTGTCATTGAGGGCGAAGGGCGTGAGCGTTTTAGCGCGGTGCTTGAAAAAGGGGCGATTGCCGCAGGCAGTGACGAGAAAGCCCAGGACAAAGCCCGCAGCGCACCGTTTCGCGCGCCGCTAATTATTACCGTGGTGGCGAAATGTGAAGAAAACGACAAGGTTCCTCTGTGGGAACAAGAAATGTCTGCCGGTTGTGCGGTGATGGCTATGCAGATGGCTGCAATTGCCCAGGGCTTTGGCGGTATCTGGCGCAGTGGTGCATTAACCGAAAGTGCGGTCGTTCGCGAAGCATTCGACTGTCGCCCGCAAGATAAAATCGTCGGTTTCCTCTATCTGGGCACACCGCAGCTAAAAGCATCCACGACGATTAACCTTGCCGATCCGAGCGCATTCGTCCGTTATTTCTGATATCAACGGCAAAACTGTCTGGATTCTGAGCAAAGACACCCGAATTCAGACAGTCACTCTTACCACATCATGGAATGAGCGCTACCATATCCGGATTGCAATGACAGGAGATGTCCATGAGCGAGCAAGCTATTCGTTTAACGCAATACAGCCACGGAGCCGGTTGCGGTTGTAAAATTTCCCCAAAAGTGCTGGAAACCATCCTGCACAGCGAGCAGGCGAAGTTTGTTGATCCGAACTTACTGGTGGGTAATGAAACCCGCGACGACGCGGCCGTATACGATCTGGGAAACGGCACCAGCGTTATCAGCACCACCGATTTCTTTATGCCGATTGTCGATAATCCGTTTGATTTTGGCCGCATCGCCGCGACTAACGCCATCAGCGATATTTTCGCTATGGGCGGCAAACCGATTATGGCAATTGCTATTCTGGGCTGGCCGCTGGATAAGCTGGCACCGGAAATCGCCCGCGAAGTAACCGAAGGCGGACGCTTTGCCTGCCGTCAGGCGGGTATTGCGCTGGCGGGCGGTCACTCTATCGATGCCCCAGAGCCAATCTTCGGCCTTGCGGTAACCGGCGTTGTGCCGACCGAACGCGTGAAGAAAAACAGCACCGCTGAAGCAGGGTGTAAGTTGTTCCTGACCAAGCCTCTGGGTATTGGCGTTCTGACAACTGCTGAGAAAAAATCACTGCTGAAAGAAGAACACAAAGGACTGGCGACAGAAGTGATGTGCCGGATGAACATTGCCGGTGCGGCATTCGCCGATATTGATGGCGTGAAAGCCATGACCGATGTTACCGGTTTTGGTCTGCTGGGGCATCTGAGTGAGATGTGTCAGGGTGCAGGCGTTCAGGCGCAGATCGTCTACCAGGATATTCCTAAGCTGCCAGGCGTTGAAGAATACATCGCGCAGGGCGCGGTGCCGGGTGGAACCCAACGTAACTTTGCCAGCTACGGACACCTGATGGGTGAAATGCCGCAATCGGTACGCGATCTGCTGTGCGATCCGCAAACTTCCGGTGGCCTGTTGCTGGCGGTAACGCCGGAGGCTGAAGCCGAAGTGAAAGCGGCAGCGGCGCAGTTCGGTATCGATCTCACCGCCATTGGTGAGTTAGTGGAAGCTCGTGGCGGTCGCGCCATGGTTGAGATTCGTTAACTCGATGCGGTTGTTTATTGCCGAAAAACCAAGTCTGGCGCGTGCTATCGCCGATGTGCTGCCGAAGCCGCATCGCAAAGGCGATGGTTTTATCGAATGCGGAAATGGACAAGTGGTGACCTGGTGTATTGGTCACCTGCTTGAACAGGCGCAGCCGGATGCCTACGACAGTCGTTATGCTCGCTGGAGTCTGGTCGATCTGCCGATTGTCCCGGAAAAGTGGCAACTGCAACCGCGCCCCTCGGTGACCAAACAGCTCAACGTCATTAAGCGCTTTTTGCATGAAGCCAGCGAAGTTATTCACGCCGGTGACCCCGATCGTGAAGGGCAACTGCTGGTGGATGAAGTGCTGGATTACCTGCAACTGGCACCTGAAAAGCGTCAGAAGGTGCAGCGTTGCCTGATTAACGACCTCAACCCGCAGGCCGTTGAGCGGGCTATTGAGCGGCTGCGCGCCAACAGTGAGTTTATCCCGCTGTGCGTGTCGGCACTGGCGCGAGCGCGTGCGGACTGGTTGTACGGTATCAATATGACGCGCGCTTACACCATTCTTGGACGTAACGCGGGCTATCAGGGCGTACTTTCGGTCGGGCGCGTACAAACACCGGTGCTCGGGCTGGTTGTGCGTCGCGATGAAGAGATAGAGAACTTCGTCGCCAAAGACTTCTTCGAAGTGAAAGCGCATATCGTAACGCCTGCCGATGAGCGGTTTACCGCTATCTGGCAGCCGAGCGAAGCGTGTGAGCCGTATCAGGATGAAGAAGGGCGCTTGCTGAATCGCACGCTGGCTGAACACGTGGTGAACCGCATTAACGGTCAACCGGCGATAGTCACCAGCTATAACGATAAACGGGAATCAGAATCCGCGCCGTTGCCGTTCTCGCTGTCTGCGTTGCAGATTGAAGCGGCGAAGCGCTTCGGTTTAAGTGCGCAAAACGTTCTGGATATCTGCCAGAAACTGTATGAAACCCATAAGTTGATTACCTATCCGCGTTCGGATAGCCGTTATCTGCCGGAAGAACACTTTGCCGGGCGTCACGCGGTACTGAACGCGATTAGCGTCCATGCGCCGGATCTGCTCCCGCAGCCGGCGGTCAATCCCGATACGCGAAATCGCTGTTGGGACGACAAAAAAGTGGATGCGCACCACGCCATCATTCCTACCGCGCGCAGTTCGTCCATCAACCTGAATGACAACGAAGCGAAAATTTACAACCTGATTGCCCGTCAGTATCTGATGCAATTTTGCGCAGATGCGGTATTCAGGAAGTGCGTTATTGAGCTGGATATCGCCAAAGGTAAGTTTGTCGCTAAAGCGCGTTTTCTTGCGGAAGCCGGATGGCGCACGCTGCTCGGCAACAAAGAGCGCGACGAAGATAATGACGGGACGCCGCTGCCGGTGGTGGCAAAAGATGACGAACTGCTGTGCGAAAAAGGCGAAGTAGTTGAACGTCAGACCCAGCCCCCGCGGCACTTTACTGATGCAACTCTGCTGTCAGCGATGACCGGGATTGCGCGATTCGTGCAGGATAAAGATCTGAAAAAGATCCTGCGCGCAACGGATGGTTTAGGTACGGAAGCGACGCGTGCCGGAATTATCGAGCTGCTGTTTAAGCGTGGATTCCTGGTGAAAAAAGGACGTTATATCCATTCGACTGACGCGGGAAAAGCGCTGTTCCACTCGTTGCCAGAAATGGCGACGCGCCCGGACATGACAGCGCACTGGGAATCTATCCTGACCCAAATCAGCGAAAAGCAGTGTCGCTATCAGGATTTCATGCAGCCGCTGGTGGGGACGCTGTATCAGCTTATCGATCAGGCGCGCAGCACACCGGTACGACGCTTTCGTGGAATTGCTGCACCTGGCGGTAGTGGTAGCGATAAGAAAAAAAGCGCGCCGCGTAAACGTCCGGCGAAAAAAAGCCCGCCTTCTGAAGAGGCGGGCCTGTAAGTTTGTAGGCCTGATAAGCATAGCGCATCAGGCTTAGCCGGATGCGGCACCCGTGCCTTATCCGGCCTACTGGCCGGCAGAGACAATATTAAATCACGCCCTGACCCAGCATCGCGTCGGCAACCTTCACGAAGCCCGCGATGTTGGCGCCACGTACGTAGTTGGTATGCTTGCTTTCGCCGCCGTATTCAACGCAGGCATGGTGAATATCCAGCATGATGTGGTGCAGGCGCGCATCCACTTTCTCCGCTTTCCAGCCCAGACGAGCGGCGTTTTGCGCCATTTCCAGACCGGATGTCGCTACGCCACCGGCGTTTGCGGCTTTACCCGGTGCGAACAGTACGCCCGCTTCGAGGAACAGATCTGTGGCCTCGATAGTGGTCGGCATGTTTGCCCCTTCGGCGACAGCTTTCACGCCGTTGGCGATCAGTACGCGCGCTGCATCGACATCCAGTTCGTTCTGAGTGGCGCACGGCAGGGCGATGTCGACCGGAACCGACCACGGTTGTTTGCCTTCCAGATAGGTCAGACCAAACTCACGGGCGTAATCCGCCACGCGACCGTCACGGCTGTCTTTGATCGCACACAGACGCGCCAGTTTTTCTTTAGTAAATCCGCTTTCGTCAACCACGGTACCGCTGGAATCAGAGGCGGTAACTACCCGCGCGCCAAACTCCATGGCTTTCTCAATGGCGAATTGCGCCACGTTGCCGGAGCCAGAAACCGCCACGCGCATGCCTTCAAAGCCCAGACCATGGCGTTTGAGCATTGCTTCGGTGAAGTACACCAGACCGTAGCCGGTGGCTTCCGGGCGGATCAGGCTGCCGCCAAAAGAGAGACCTTTACCGGTAAAGACGCAGGCGCTGTTGTTGGACAGTTTTTTCATCATCCCGGCCATAAAGCCGACTTCACGACCACCCACGCCGATATCGCCCGCCGGGACGTCGGTATCAGGACCTAAATGGCGGAACAGTTCGGTCATCAGTGCCTGGCAGAAACGCATGATTTCGCCTTCGCTTTTACCTTTCGGATCGAAATCGCTCCCGCCTTTACCACCGCCCATTGGCAGCGTGGTGAGGGCGTTCTTAAAGGTCTGCTCGAAACCCAGGAATTTCAGGATAGACAGGTTCACGGAAGGGTGGAAACGCATACCGCCTTTGTACGGGCCAATGGCAGAGCTAAACTGTACGCGCCACGCGCGGTTGACCTGCACCTGATTGCGATCGTCCAGCCAAACTACGCGGAACTGGATCACGCGCTCCGGTTCAACCAGACGTTCCAGCAACGACATCTGACGATAACGCGGGTTCTGCTCAAGAAAGGGCCACAGCGTCGTCATTACCTCACGAACGGCTTGCGCGAACTCGGTCTGATTCGGGTCGCGCTTTTGCACATGGTTGAGAAATGACTCCAGAGAACATGTCTGATCCATAGATATAAGAACCTCTTATGTATTGATATGGTTATATTTTTGATATTTATGTTATGTGTTGTGCAGTTTTTGACTATACCATCAGCAGTGTGACGTGACGCAAGAAAAAATTAACCCCGCTAAGTAAATTAATATTGCGCCGTGGGTCATAACCAAAAACGATGATGGAAGGGACTAAAGTTTCTGCCGATTTATACCGTTATACTGAGCATAAATGTCAGTTAAAAAGGAAACACAATGCGCCGTTTAATCATGGCAGGAGCGTTGGTTCTGGTGTCCAGCGCGACGCTGGCAAATCAGCTTTATCGCCCGGATGTGCAGGTGAATGTACCGCCGGAAGTGTTCAGTTCCAGCGGTCAACGGGCACAGCCCTGTAGTCAGTGCTGTATTTATCAGGATCAAAACTACTCTGAAGGGGCGGTGATTAAAGCCGATGGCGTTCTGTTGCAGTGCCAGCGCGATGATAAAACGATCAGCACGAATCCGCTGGTCTGGCGGCGCGTAAAAGGATAAACGCCTCTAACAACGGGATATCGGCGGGCGCCAGTGGATAACGCAGCGCCTCTTCAGGTGAGCACCAGACGATATCCTGATGTTCAAATGCTCTCAATTCCCCCTGAAAAGACGGCACATGCCAGGCGTGTAGGTGAATCAATCGGCCTGAAACCTCGCGTTGATGACTGGCAATGTAGCGCCCCACGACCGCCTCAATGCCCAACTCTTCACGCAATTCACGGATCAGCGCCTCGGGCTGACTTTCGCCCGGCTCAACCTTACCCCCGGCAAACTCCCACATGCCTGACTGATCCGCATGAAGCGGACGCTGAGCCAGTAAAATTTTGCCATCACGTTCAATGATAGCGGCGACCACGTCGAGGGTTTTCATCATATTCATCAAGATCTAACAGCAGAAAATGACATACTATCGTTATCTTTGTTTTATCTAAAGTATTCAGGAGTCACCGTTGAACGAACCTCAGTCGTGGGTAAAGCCGTTAACGCGTATCCCTTCCAGTTTAAAACCGCTCGTTGCCACGCAGAAAAAACATTATGGCGATGTGCTGCATCCCACGCGCTGGTGGGGGCGGATGCCGTTTCTGTTCTGGCTGGTGGCGCTGTTTGTCGGGTTTCTGGAGCGTAAAAAGGCGCGCTTAACGCCGGTGATGCGCGCGCTGTTGATGACCCGCGTTTCTCAGGTCTGCCACTGTGCTTTCTGTGTTGATGCGAATAGTTTACGGCTGGCAGAACGCTGTGGCGCGCTGGATAAAGTCATGCAGGTTGTCAACTGGCAAGATTCGACGCTGTTTAGCGCTGAAGAACGCGTAGCACTGGCCTATGCCGATGCGGTTACCGCAACGCCTCCACAGGTTGACGATGCGCTGAAAGCTCAGATGAAGCAGCATTTTACCGATGTTGCCATTACGGAAATGACCGCGCTGATTGCGTTTCAAAATCTCTCGGCGCGTTTTAATGCCGCTCTCGATATTCCCTCGCAGGGACTGTGTGACAGTTTTAAAGGACGCCCGCATGCTTGACCGCCATCTTCATCCACGATTAAAACCGCTGTTGCATCGGTGCGTAGGTATTATCGATAAACCGGCGATTACCCCGGACGGACTTACGCTGGTCGGATTTGCCATTGGCGTGCTGGCGTTGCCATTTCTGGCGTTAGGCTGGTATCTGGCGGCGCTGGTGGCCATTGTACTCAATCGGTTGTTTGACGGACTGGATGGGGCGCTGGCGCGGCGCAGAGGACTATCCGACGCCGGCGGATTTCTCGATATCTCGCTCGATTTTTTGTTTTACGCCCTTGTGCCGTTTGGTTTTATTCTTGCCGCTCCGGCGCAGAATGCGCTGGCAGGCAGTTGGCTGTTGTTCGCGTTTATTGGCACCGGTAGCAGCTTTCTGGCTTTCGCCGCACTGGCAGCAAAACATCAGATTGATAACCCCGGTTACGCGCATAAATCGTTTTATTATCTGGGTGGATTAACCGAAGGAACTGAGACGATTTTGCTGTTTGTGTTGGGGTGTCTGTTCCCGGACTATTTTGCCGTGCTGGCGTGGGTCTTTGGCGCGCTGTGCTGGATGACAACGTTCACCCGGATCTGGAGCGGATATCTGACGCTGAAAGCGGTTCAGCGTCAGGCGTAAGATATTACGTTGCCGGATGCGCTTCGCTTATCCGGCCTCCAATGATGGTTTATCCAGGCTGGGTAAAGCGTTCTCACCGCATCCGGCAATAATGCCAGTCTTACTTGCTGGCGTCCGGACCCCGTTCACCGCTGGCGACCGGGTTTTTCGGATTGCTGCTCCACTCGTACCAGCCACCATCGTAAACAGAGACGTTTTTCCAGCCCATCGCGCGGGCATACATAAACGTTTCTGAAGCACGCCAGCCGGTACCGCAATAGAAAGAGACCTGTTGATTCGGCAGGATATTCCATTGCTTCCACATCGCGGCGATGTCATCCGCGCTGCGCATGGTGCCATCCGGGTTATGGAAATCTTCCATGTGGGTGGAGTCGCTGCCCGCGTGGCCCCAACGTGCGCCTGCGATCTCACCTTTTGGCTTAATGTAGCTGTAGCCGCTGGTAGTACCGACAAATTCTGGCCATGAACGAATGCTTACTAAAGACGCATCCTGGCGATGCAGCAGACCGCGAGCCTGTTCCGTATCGAGCATCAGCTGCGGCTGGGCAGGGATTTTCACGCCGAAATCAGGTTCTGGTTTCACCGTTGGCGGAGTGCCGCGTTCGACCGGTAAACCTGAGTCGGACCAGGTTTGCCAACCGCCGTCGAGCAGACGAACGTCTTTCACGCCTGCGTACAACATAATTTGTGCCACGCGTGCGGCGGCATAGACATCGCGGCCGTATAAAATTACCGTGGTGTCGTGGCGGATACCGTGTTTCGCCAGCATCGCTTTAAGCTGCTCATCGGAAACCTTATTCCACAGCGGTTCGCTTTCAACTTCATTGGTATCAATGTAACCCGCGCCGGGGATGTGGCTGAGCAGATACAACTTCGGCGCGCCCCAGGCGGCTTCAATCACTTTCCAGTTACCCGCTGGTTTGGCAGTCACGTCTTTACCCTGCTGAAGTTCGTGCAGCCACTGTGGGTAAACCAACTGTTCGAAGTGCGGCAGACGTTGCAGACGCGCAGGATCTGTCAGCGCATCGCTGAGGGTTGAGATATGGTTAAAGCCAACTTTTTGCAGACGGGATTTAACGGCCTGCATGTCGTTATCACGGCCATACAGCGCCACCGGAGCGTCGGTCTTAAGTTGATGTGACTTAACCCAGGCGCTGAGTTGTTCATCATTCATCTTGTCGAGCCAGGCGGCAGACAGATTCAGTGCGGAAGGTTCGTGTCCTGAAGGACCATTGAGCGATTGTGGCCAACCGTTGTAAAAAGCGCTCTGACGGGTATCGATCGCCGCGCCTTGCTTTTGCTGTAACTGGTTGAGGGTGAGCGCCTGTGCTGTTTCAGCAGCCCAGGAAGAAGCGCAAGCGAGCCCTAAAGCCAGTGCCAGCGCGGTCATTTGAGAAACACGTTTCATCGAATAGCCCGACATTGAAAAAAAGAAGACGACATTCTGTGCCGCCAGTTCCGTAAAAACCTTGCGTTAACGCAGCATATCGCCACATTCACGCCCAGTTTTCCATCTGAAATACGCGGCCTGCAGGCGGCACGTCCTGCGCGTCATGGGTCACCTGTACCACCGGGATCCCCAGCTTACGCACCTCGGTGAAGACCCATTGGCGAAAGTTATCGCGTAGCGACGCATCCAGCCTGCTAAAGGGTTCATCGAGTAACAGTGCCTGGGGCTGCGCCAGTAGTGCACGGAGCAGGGCGACACGCGAGCGTTGTCCGCCGGAGAGTGACGCCGGATCGCGCGAATAAAAACCTGCCAGGTCAGCGCGTGCGAGAGCGCATTCAATCTCATGGCGTCTGGCGGGACCTTGCAGGCTGGCGGGTAAGGCCAGCAGTAAATTCTGCCCAACGCTGAAATGGTCAAACAGCAGCGCATCCTGGAACAAAATACCAATCTGGCGCTGCGCGGTAGGTAACGTATCGATGCGTCGTTCATTAAGCCACAGTTCGCCTGAGGCCTGAAACTGGGGAGACAACGCCCCGATCATCCATGAAAACAGCGAAGATTTCCCGCTGCCGGAAGGTCCCATAATTGTGACGATGTCACTTTTGTTAACCTGAAAATTAACGTCTTTCACCAGCGCTTTCACGCCCTGGTACAACGAAACGCCTCGTACGGTAAGCATTAGCGGAGTCCTTGTCGAAAGCGGCCGATCCACGCGGCGAGAAAGGCTGCAAGTGCGAAAACGAGCAGTGGTAAAAGCAGTTGCCACAACGCTTGTGTTGCCAGAATCGCACTGCTACCGCCGCTGCTTAATGCCACCGCTTCGGTGGTGAACGTGGGATAGCGTCCGGCACCTAGCCACAGCGTTGGCATATACTGGGCGATACTAACTGAGAAGCCAACCGCGAAGGCAATCAATGCCGGGCGCGCCAGCTGCGGGCATTTCACCAGCCAGAATATCCGCCCCCGCGTCCAGCCCAGGGTTTGCGCAATCAAAATTAATCGTGGGTCAATGCGCTGCCAAGCCGGTTTAAGCACAAATAGCATCCATGGCATCACCCACAGCAGGTGGCCCCAGATAATGGTCGTCATCAGTCCATCTTGTTCGGCATCTAACGCCAGCAGATATTGTCCGGTTACCAGCGGTAGCGCAGGCAAAATGAGCGGTAGCCAGACCCAGCGGTGTCCGGTTTGTGGACCCCATTCCAGCCAGGCAAAAAGTATCAGTAGCGCCAGCACGCTGGAAAGGAGCCCCAGTTGCAGGCTATTGTTGAGCGCCTCGTTGTTTAGCGAGGAATAGCTGGCGATAAGCGCCAGTACCAGCGCGCATACCACACCGCTGACGGGCAAAATCTGTACCAGCGGGCGTGCGATTGTCATAGATGAAAAATGCTGGCGTTCACCGTTTACTGCCGGAATAGTATGTCGCCAGGCACGCCAGAGCAGATAACCCACCAGCGCGATAACAAGGAGCAACAGCACCAGTAACAGACTGGCAAGTGCGCCTTTCGCCTGCTGTTCTACGTCGCCCTGACTGAGCCACTGCCAGCTCAATACGGCAAGCGTTGGCGGATTGCCGGGGCCAAGAACGATTGCCACATCAACAACGGAGAGTGACCAGGCAACAATCGCCAGCATAGCTTTACCTAATGCCGGGCCGATAGCGGGCAGAACCAGCCAGTTCAGGCATTGCAGTCGGCTGTAACCAAGCGAATCCAATACGATAACCTGCTGAGAAAGTTGTTTCTCACTCAGTAGGGCCGAGAGAATCCATAACAAAAAAGCGCTCTCTTTCACCGCCAGCGTTACGCCAAGTCCAATGCCGTAGCGGTCCGGCTGTGGGCTGAGGAACGGGAGCCATTGCCAAAGTATGCCGCCTTCAGCAAAAACCAACAGCACGCTGGTGGCGAAGGCAACGTGCGGAATTGCCAGCAGCCACGGAAGACGCGTATACAGACGTACCCAGCCTGCGCCGGGCCACAAGGCGAGGATCGCCAGCAGCGCGATGATCAGCGCGCCCCCAGCCGCGAGGCCGACGGAAACCAGTGTTGCCAGTAACGCCTGCGGGAGTTGAGGATCGGCAAAGAGCGCCAGCCAGTGTGTGGTACTAAGCGCCGGTGTTATCAGAGACCATGCCGCTGGCGCCAACGGCAGATAAACTGCCGCCATGATGGCCCAGAGTAGCAGAATTAATGCGTACCGTAGCGGCGTAACCATTCTTGTTCCAGAGCGTTTACCCAGGCTGCATGCGGTTCTGGCAACACGGCAGGGAGCCCCTGTGGGATCCGCGCCAGCAGCGCATCACGCTGTTCGTCAGGCAATTTTTGTGGATCAAGCACCGAAGGATCTCCCCAGACAGCCGGGTCAGCTTTGCGCAGTTGTGCTTCAGGAGAAAGCAGGAAGTTTGCCACGACTTTTGCTCCGGCACTGGCGTGGGCATTCGCCGGAATGGCAACAAAGTGCACGTTGCCGAGCATGCCCTGTGAGAAACCAAAACTGTAACTGCTTTTAGGCAATTCGCCGCTCGCCACTTTTTGCTGCGCGTGGGCCGGGTTAAAGGTCAATGATAAACGCAGGGTACCGCTATTGAGCAGTGCATCCATTCGTGCTGGCGTGGGCGGAAAATCTTTGCCTTCACGCCAAAGTACAGGATGCAAAGTATCAAGATACTGCCACAATGGCGCGGTAACTTCGGCGAATGTCGCTGTATCTGGCGCAACTTTCAATGCCTGTGGTTTGGTGGTGAGCGAAATTAGCAACTGCTCAAGAAAAGCCGTTCCAGTAAAGTCGGGTGGGCGTGGATAGGTCACCGTGCCAGGGTGCGCCTGCGCGAATTTAAACAGTGCCTGCGGAGATTGTGGCGGCTGCGCGGTAAGATCGCGCCGGGCAATAAAAGTGAGTTGGGCACCGCCCCACGGTGATTCAGCCCCCTCTGTTTGAACGGAGAAATCTTCGGTCACCGGTTTTTGTGTATCAACATAGCGCCAGTTAGGCAGCGTTTGCGCCCACTGGGTTTGTAGTAGCCCGGCTTCTTTTAGCGTACGGAAGTTTTCGCCGTTAACCCACAGTAAATCGACAGAGCCGCCGGTTTTTCGCCCGGATGCCGCTTCCGTCTGGATGCGTTTTACGGCATCGGCAGCGTCTGCCAGGCGCACGATTTTCAGGTTAATGTCGTAGTGCGTTTTCATCTCGCCGCTAACCCAGTCGAGATACTGGTTAACTGCATTGTCGCCACCCCAGGCGTTGAACCACACCGTTTGACCACGGGCGTCATTTTTGATTTGTTGCCAGCTGGCGTCCTGGGCAAACGTCGCCAGCGGGCAGAGCAACAAACTCAGACACAATAAGCAGTAACGCATAATATCTCCATGGTTAAAAATGGGGGAAGGTCTCAGCTTTTTTTCCGTTGGCGCTCAAGATAAAGGCTTCTCGCCACCGATATCACCACGCTTAGGGCAAACAGGACAAACAGACCCGTCACAAACCAAAATGTGCCGCCGGTTAACAGGCTTCCCGCCCATGAGTAGACGATAGTGGCGGGTAACTGTCCGATGCCGGTGGCGATGAAAAAATGGCGAAAACGAATTGAGGTCAGGCCTGCCGCGTAGCTTACCGGGTCGAACGGCACAAAAGGTAACAGGCGGCAGACCAGAATAGTGTGCTTACCATAGCGCTCGAAAAAAGCGTCCATATTGTTCAGCACCGTTTTTCCGGTCAGCTTTTCTACCGCACCGCGACCTAAAATGCGGGCAATAAAAAAGCACAGCGCCGCACCTGCCATTGCGCTGCTCCAGGATAGTACGCCGCCCCAAAATGCGCCAAACAGCGAGGCATTGGCAAACGTGATCACAAACGCAGGAAGCGGTGCAACGATGGCCTGTAAGATCATCAGGAAGAACGACACCACCGCCGCCTGGGTTCCATAAGAACGAATAAAGTTTTCCAGAGCATGCTGATCGAGTGTGGTAAATGCTGCCAGGCCGCCGTGGAGAAAATCACTCACGCCAGGTATCCATGCCCATGCCATTAGCCCGAGCAGTAGCAGAGCAATCAAACCCACCCGGTAATAGCGAGCCAGCCGCGCTTTATTCCGTTTTATCATTTACCTGTACACTCATGGTTGGCTGACGGATCGATATGCTTATATCGGGCCCAGGCTTTGGCTGCCTGAACGAGGGCGAATAACGCCAGCCCTGCCACGCTGAGCTTACCGATGAATACCAGGGTAATGCCTTCGCTGGCGAGTTCATGCGACATCAGCGTATAGATAAAGATGCCGGGTAAGGTGGTAAGTGCCGATATTACGGTAAATGACCAGAACGGAATGGCCGTCAGCCCATAGGCGTAATTTTGAATATTATAGGGGAACAGCGGCACGAGCCGGGTCAGGATCAGAAAGTCTACTCCGCTATGGGCAATGCCTTTTTCGATAGCCTGAAACGTCGCCGTGTGCCCAACGTATTTCAGTAGTAGATCCCGTCCAAGCCAGCGAGCCAGCAAAAACGACAGCGCTGAGGCCACGGTTGCAGCCACTAACGAGATAAGCGTCCCAGCCACGGGGCCAAACAGCACACCGCCGACGATCACCAGGATGCTGCCTGGAATCAGACACAGCGCAGCAACAATAAAAAGCAGGATATAAAGCGTATAGCCGAACATACCGCTTTGGCGGATGACGTCTTGTAAATGATGGAAATTGGTTATCAGGTCGGTCAGACCATAATGATGGAAAACTCCCGCCAGAACGCAGAACAGGACCGCGACAATCAGCAGCCGGTATTCTGCTTTATGCGAACTTCTTTTTCATGGGGGTTCTCCTGTAAAACCGAGTGCAACGGAGCATTTTCGTCAGCGAAAAGCGCGCGCGAAGATATAATAAATTCCCGGCCGTAACAATGTATTACCGTCACTTTATTGATTTTGCACAGAATAAACAGACTCTCCAGACCGGGCCTGGAGAGTAAAAAGACGCAGAAGGTCAGACGCGGAATTTAGCCCATACAGGCGCATGGTCGGACGGTTTTTCCATGCTGCGAATTTCATAGTCGATGCCGGTTTCTTCGCAGCGTTCCGCCAATGGGTTGCTCGCCAGCAGCAGATCGATACGCAGGCCACGGTTATCGTCAAAGCCTTTTGAGCGATAGTCGAACCACGAGAACTGGTCATTCTTTTCAGGATTTGCGTGACGATAAGTATCCACCAGACCCCAGCCCAGCAGGCGTTCCATCCACTCACGCTCCTCCGGCAGGAAGGAACATTTACCGGTACGCAGCCAGCGTTTACGGTTTTCTTCGCCAATGCCGATATCGAGATCGGTTGGGCTAATATTCATATCGCCCATGATCAATACCGGATTGTCGCGCTTCAGTTCAGTCTCCAGATAGTTTTGCAGGTTCTGATAAAACGCGGCTTTGGCCGGGAATTTGGTTTCATGGTCACGGCTTTCGCCCTGCGGGAAATAGCCGTTGATCACCGTGATGCTGCCCAGAGGGGACGGAATTTCTGCCATGATGATACGACGCTGCGCTTCTTCGTCATCGCCCGGGAAGCCACGACGTACCGCAATTGGCGTTTCTTTCGTTAACAACGCCACGCCGTAATGACCTTTCTGGCCGTGATAAAAGACGTTGTAACCGAGCTTTGCTACCTCTTCGAGAGGGAACATATCGTCGTGGACTTTTGTCTCCTGTAAGCCAATAACATCCGGTTGGTGTTTTTCGACAATGGCTGCCAGTTGATGGGGACGGGCACGCAGGCCGTTGATATTAAAAGAGACAAATTTCATAGTCGCTGCCACTTTGCAAGATGAATAGTGCAAGGATGGTAGCAGAATTTCTGCAGGCTGACTGCTTCTTGTCACCTGATTCCAACAATGATTGCTAATGGTGTTAACGATGGAGCAAAAACTGCACCGTTTTGGCGCGAAGCGCGTCGGAATGGAGCAATAATTTCCGAAAAATTTCGTATACGATCACAATTCCAGAATTATATTTGGCGACTGAATAAAACTGCGTTTTTTCCTCTGTTTGGTCGCCTGATGCGCAAACATATTCACTTTATATGCACATGCAGTGAATATCGCCACGTTGTAACCTGTTGATATTCCGTCATCGACCTCCGTTTATGCACTTTTTCGCTGGCTGGCACGAACCCTGCAATCTACATTTACACCGCAAACACTATATTTATTAACATATAAATAACCTTTTATTTACCGTTGAGGTCGCTATGTCTCTGTCAATTACGCGTGAAAAATTTGATGAATGGATGATGCCCGTATATGCTCCGGCCCCTTTTATTCCGGTGCGGGGTGAAGGTTCACGTCTGTGGGATCAACAGGGTAAAGAGTATATCGATTTCGCGGGAGGCATTGCGGTTAACGCGCTGGGTCACGCCCACCCGGCATTGCGCGAGGCATTAAACGACCAGGCGAGCAAATTCTGGCATACGGGAAATGGCTACACCAACGAGCCGGTACTGCGTCTGGCGAAAAAGCTGATTGACGCCACCTTCGCCGAGCGCATTTTCTTCTGTAACTCCGGCGCAGAAGCCAACGAAGCGGCACTAAAACTGGCGCGTAAATATGCCCACGATCGTTTTGGCAGCCAGAAGAGCGGGATTGTAGCGTTTAAAAATGCTTTCCATGGCCGCACGCTGTTTACCGTCAGCGCCGGAGGACAACCTGCCTACTCACAGGATTTCGCGCCGCTGCCGCCGGATATCCGTCATGCCGTATACAACGATCTCGATTCTGCCAGCCAACTCATTGATGACACTACTTGTGCGGTTATCGTGGAGCCTGTGCAGGGTGAAGGCGGTGTGGTACCGGCAACAAAAGCCTTTTTGCAGGGGCTACGTGAGTTATGCGATCGCCATAATGCGCTGCTGATTTTTGATGAAGTTCAGACCGGCGTTGGCCGTACCGGGGAGCTGTATGCCTATATGCACTACGGCGTGACGCCGAATCTGCTGACGACAGCAAAAGCGCTGGGCGGGGGTTTCCCCATCGGCGCACTGCTGGCGACAGAGCGTTGCGCCAGTGTGATGACGGTTGGTACACATGGTACAACGTACGGCGGAAACCCGCTGGCGACGGCGGTGGCAGGTAAATTGCTGGAAATTGTGAATACACCAGAAGTGCTCAACGGAGTAAAACAGCGCCACGACTGGTTTGTGGAGCGTATAAACGCCATTAACGAACGTTTTGGACTGTTTAGTGAAATTCGTGGACTCGGACTGCTGATCGGCTGCGTGCTGAACGCGGAATTTGCCGGGAAAGCGAAACTCATCTCGCAAGAAGCGGCTGTTGCCGGGGTGATGGTACTGATCGCTGGCGCTAACGTGGTGCGTTTTGCGCCAGCGCTCAACGTCAGCGAAGAAGAAGTCGCCACCGGACTGGATCGCTTTGCGCTGGCCTGCGAACGCATTAAAGCAGGGGGTTCATCATGATGGTGATTCGTCCCATTGAACGCGCGGATATCACCGCGTTGATGCAGCTTGCCAGTAAGACCGGCGGCGGGTTGACCTCGCTACCGGCGAATGAAGCTACGCTGATGGCGCGTATCGAACGTTCACTCCAAACCTGGCGCGGTGAGTTGCCAAAAAGTGAGCAGGGATATGTGTTTGTGCTTGAAGACAGTACCAGCGGAACCGTGGCCGGGATTTGCGCCATTGAGGTGGCGGTAGGGCTTAACGATCCCTGGTACAACTACCGGGTTGGTACCCTGGTCCACGCCTCGAAAGAGCTGAATGTCTATAACGCGCTGCCGACGTTGTTTCTGAGTAACGATCACACAGGTAGCAGCGAGCTTTGTACTCTGTTTCTCGATCCGGACTGGCGAAAAGAAGGCAACGGCTATTTGCTGTCAAAATCGCGCTTTATGTTTATGGCGGCCTTTCGCGACCGATTTAATGAGAAAGTCGTGGCCGAAATGCGCGGCGTGATTGATGAGCACGGTTACTCGCCGTTCTGGCAAAGCCTCGGTAAACGCTTTTTCTCAATGGAGTTCAGCCGGGCGGATTTTCTCTGCGGGACAGGACAGAAAGCCTTTATTGCTGAACTGATGCCCAAGCATCCTATTTATACCCATTTTCTGTCTGATGAAGCGCAAGGCGTGATTGGTCAGGTGCATCCGCAAACTGCCCCGGCGCGGGCGGTGCTGGAGAAAGAAGGATTTCGCTACCGCAACTATGTCGATATTTTCGACGGCGGGCCAACGCTGGAATGCGATATTGACCGGGTTCGGGCTATTCGTAAAAGCAGGCTGGTGGAAGTGGCGGAAGGTCAGCCAGCAACCGGCGAATATCCGGCCTGTCTGGTTGCCAATGAAAACTATCAAAACTTCCGCGTCATGCTGGTTCGCGCAGACCCGGATACCCAACGTCTGGTGCTGACGGCGGCGCAACTGGACGCCCTGAAATGCCACGCTGGCGACCATGTACGTTTTGTACGTCTTTGTGCAGAGGAGAAAACAGCATGACACTATGGATAAACGGTGACTGGGTGACGGGGCTGGGCGAGCGTCGGGTGAAAACCAACCCGGTAAGCGGTGATGTGCTGTGGCACGGTAATGATGCAGATGCAACGCAGGTGACGCAAGCGTGCCAGGCCGCACGCGCAGCCTTTGCCGGTTGGGCTAAACAGCCTTTCAGCGCACGCCAGACTATTGTTGAAAAGTTTGCTTTATTGCTGGAAAGCAATAAAGCCGAGCTAACTCAGATTATCGCCAAGGAAACCGGAAAACCTCATTGGGAAGCCGCGACTGAACTGACGGCGATGATCAATAAAATCGCCATCTCCGTCAAAGCTTACCATGCCCGTACCGGTGAGCAGCACAGTGAACTACCGGATGGTGCGGCAACGTTGCGCCATCGCCCACACGGCGTGCTGGCGGTTTTTGGTCCGTATAACTTCCCCGGTCATTTACCCAATGGTCATATTGTTCCGGCATTGCTGGCAGGCAATACGTTGATTTTCAAACCCAGCGAGTTGACGCCGTGGACCGGTGAAGCAGTAACAAAACTGTGGGAGCAGGCGGGGTTGCCGCCGGGCGTGCTGAATCTGGTGCAGGGCGGACGTGAAACGGGGCAGGCGCTGAGTGCGCTGGAAGACCTCGATGGCCTGCTGTTTACCGGCAGTGCGAATACCGGTTATCAGCTGCATAAGCAGTTATCCGGCCAGCCGGAAAAAATCCTTGCCCTGGAGATGGGGGGCAACAACCCGCTGATTATTGAGAATCCGGAAGATATTGATGCCGCAGTGCATCTGACCATTCAGTCCGCATTTGTCACCGCCGGACAGCGCTGTACCTGTGCCCGCCGCCTGCTCGTAAAAAAAGGCGCGCAGGGTGATGCGTTCCTGACGCGTCTGGTGGAGGTTAGTCAGCGTTTAATGCCCGGCAACTGGGATGCACAACCGCAGCCATTTATGGGTGGACTAATTTCCGAACAAGCAGCGCAACACGTCTATGATGCCTGGCAGCGTCTGGCGTCGTTGGGCGGCCGTACGCTGTTAGCGCCACGTCTGGTAAATGCCGGAACGTCACTGCTGACCCCTGGAATCATCGAACTGACCGGGGCGGGGAACGTACCTGATGAGGAGGTTTTCGGTCCGCTGCTCGGCGTCTGGCGTTATGACAGCTTTGATGATGCGATTCGTATGGCGAACAACACTCGCTTTGGATTGTCGTGTGGGTTAGTTTCGCCCGATCGCGGCCAGTTCGAACAGCTACTGTTGGAGGCGCGGGCAGGGATCGTCAACTGGAATAAGCCGTTAACCGGCGCTGCGAGTACCGCACCGTTTGGCGGTGTAGGCGCTTCCGGGAACCATCGCGCCAGCGCGTGGTATGCCGCAGATTATTGCGCCTGGCCGATGGCAAGTCTGGAATCCCCGGCCTTAACGCTGCCAACGGCGCTTAGCCCCGGACTGGATTTTTCTCGCGAGGATAAGCTATGAAAGCCCGTGAGGTAAATTTTGATGGTCTGGTGGGGCTAACTCACCACTATGCTGGATTGTCATTTGGTAATGAGGCCTCAACCAAACATCGTTTTCAGGTGTCGAACCCGCGTCTGGCGGCAAAGCAAGGTCTGCTAAAGATGAAAGCGCTGGCGGATGCGGGATTTCCTCAGGCGGTGATCCCGCCCCACGAGCGGCCTTATATTCCGGTTCTGCGTCAGTTGGGTTTTAGCGGCAGTGACGAACAGGTGCTGGATAAAGTGGCGCGTCAGGCGCCTCACTGGCTCTCCAGTGCCAGTTCCGCATCGCCTATGTGGGTAGCGAATGCGGCAACGGTTTGCCCTTCGGCAGACTCGCTGGACAGGAAAGTGCATCTGACGGTGGCGAATCTGAATAATAAGTTCCACCGTTCACTGGAAGCGCCTACTACCGAAGCATTGTTACGGGCGATTTTCCGTGATGAGAATAGCTTTGCGGTCCACGGTGCGTTACCCCAGGTTGCGCTATTTGGCGATGAAGGGGCGGCAAACCATAACCGCCTGGGTGGAGATTACGGTGACCCCGGCGTACAGCTGTTTGTTTACGGTCGTGAAGAAGGCAATGCATCCCAACCGAAGCGCTATCCGGCAAGGCAATCCCGTGAGGCCAGCGAGGCGGTCGCGCGACTGAATCAGGTCAACCCACATCAGCGCATTTTTGCTCAGCAAAATCCGGACGTTATCGATCTTGGCGTGTTCCATAACGATGTGATTGCGGTGTCGAATCGCCAGGTGCTGTTTTGTCATCAGCAGGCGTTTGTCAGACAGCAGGCATTGTTAGAGCAGTTGCGCAGCCAGGTGGCAGGTTTTACCCCGCTGGAAGTCCCGACAGCGGAAGTGTCGGTGCAGGATGCCGTGACCACTTATCTGTTTAACAGTCAGTTGCTGAGTCGTAGTGACGGTTCGATGATGCTGGTCCTGCCGCAGGAGTGTCGGGAGCATGCTGGCGTGTGGCGGTATTTGAACCGGCTTCTCGAGGAAGACAATCCGATCGATGACCTGCGGGTATTCGATCTGCGTGAAAGTATGTCCAACGGCGGTGGTCCGGCATGCTTGCGCCTGAGAGTGGTGCTCACTCCGCAGGAACAGCAGGCGGTGAATCCGGCGGTTATCATGAACGACACGCTGTTTAACACGTTGAATAACTGGGTTGACCGTTACTATCGCGATCGTCTTACCGCTGCCGACCTTGCCGACCCACAGCTGTTGCGCGAGGGGCGTGAAGCGCTGGATACGCTGACGCAATTGCTCAACCTCGGCTCAGTGTATCCTTTCCAGCAGGAGGGGATGCGCCATGGATAACTTTCTGGCGATCACGCTCGCAGGCGCCACTCCAGAGAAAACGCAAGGAACCACTCATGGTTTTGACTGGCAGTGGATCGGTCACGGAATTCTGGAACTGACGCCGCTTGCACCCGTTGAACATTCTCTGGTGCTGTCTGCGGGGATCCATGGCAATGAAACCGCGCCGGTAGAGATACTCGATTCATTGCTTTCCAGGCTGTTTAGCGGCGAGCTGACACTGACATGGCGGCTGCTGGTGATTCTGGGAAACCCGCAGGCGCTGGCTGCGGGAAAACGATATTGTCATAGCGACCTGAATCGTATGTTTGGCGGTCGGTGGCAGATTTTTACCGCAAGTGAAGAAACGCACCGAGCCCATGGGCTTGAGCTGTGTCTGGAAGATTTTTATTCGCGCGCAAAGGAGCCTGTGCGCTGGCATCTGGATCTGCACACCGCGATTCGCGGTTCACAGCATCTGCGCTTTGGCGTATTGCCACAACGCAACGTTGCCTGGGACGAGGATTTCCTTGAATGGCTGGGAGACGCGGGACTGGAAGCGCTGGTTTTCCATCAGACGCCTGGCGGCACGTTCACCCATTTTAGCGGGGAACATTTTGGTGCGTTGGCCTGTACGTTGGAACTGGGTAAAGCGCTGCCGTTTGGACAAAACGATCTCACCCAGTTTGCACAAACGGCAGACGCACTGGAGAAACTGCTGCGGGGTGAACGGGTGTCGACGAGAGAAATATCCCCGCTGCGTTATCGCGTGGTGTCGCAAATCACGCGTCGTAGCAATGATTTCATTCTCCACATGGATAACCAGACGCTAAACTTTACCCCCTTTAAAGAAGGCACCTTGCTGGCGCAGGACGGAGATGAACGTTTTATCGTCACCCATGATGTTGAATACGTTCTCTTTCCCAACCCTAACGTGGCCTGTGGTTTACGTGCCGGATTGATGCTCGAAAAGTTGTGATCAATATATTCGCCCTGCAGGATTATCCTTTAGGGCTTATTTTTGCGTGCTGTTTTTATTTATTACGGATTATTCCTGGTGAATTGCTTTCTTAATAAACAGGGTTCAGGTATAGTTCTTCATAATCCGTTCAAAATCATCCTGTTGTAATTTTTTATTGCAACTCTCCGCAATTTATTCTTTTTTTCTTCATAATTGATGAAAGTTTGTTTTTTACACTTTCACTGTTTTACCGTTGCTCTGATTAATTGACGCTTAAGCCGGTAAAGTTAATCTCGTCAACACGACATCACATTGCATAAGAGTCGCATGAGTGTCGTAAAAATAACTGAAAGAAAGGATAGAAATTATGCGTAAACTGACTGCTCTGTTTGTTGCCTCTACTCTGGCGCTGGGTGCTGCGAACCTGGCTCATGCTGCTGACACTACAACAGCTGCACCAGCGGATGCTAAACCGATGATGCATCACAACGGCAAATTTGCCCCGCATCACGACATGATGTTTAAAGACCTGAACCTGACTGACGCACAGAAACAGCAGATCCGCGAAATCATGAAAGGCCAGCGCGATCAGATGAAACGTCCGCCGCTGGAAGAACGCCGTGCAATGCACGACATCATCGCCAGCGATAGCTTCGATAAAGCGAAAGCCGAAGCGCAGATTGCGAACATGGAAGAACAGCGCAAAGCCAACATGCTGGCGCATATGGAAACTCAGAACAAAATTTACAACATTCTGACCCCGGAACAGAAAAAGCAGTTTAATGCCAATTTTGAGAAGCGTCTGACAGAACGTGCAGCGCAGAAAGGTAAAATGCCGGAAGCTGCCGAGTAATCGATCAGCGTCTACACTAAATCATTCACACGGTGTCGCGCTGATTGCCGCACAGTGTGAAACCAAACTCAAGACCGCCGCTCTTGTCCACAACACGTATAACGATGTGGGCAGGATCGGCGGTTTTTTCATTTCTGCCTATTGCACCGGACGCACGACACGCTATTCTCCTGAAGCCCGCGAAAATTCTACCTGGATCAGCGCGTTATTCTTTTTTGCAAAATGCCGGGTTCATCGCTAAGGCAAATCAACTCTGCTGCCGATAACAATAATCTGCAGGGTGAACATAATAATGATGATTTATGGCTGTCTGTTTACGGCAGGCTGCCATGCTGCTCCTTTCTGGAGGGATGATGGAATACTTTGATATCCGCAAAATGCCGGTTAACCTCTGGCGGAATGGTGCGGGAGAAACGCGTGAGATTTGCTGTTTTCCGCCAGCAACACGAGATTTTCACTGGCGGGCGAGTATCGCCTCCATTGCAGCAAACGGTGAGTTTTCTCTTTTTCCCGGCGTAGAACGTGTGATTACTCTGCTGGAAGGTGGAGAAGTGACCCTGGAAGAAACGAACATCTTTACGCATACCCTGAAACAGCATCAGCCTTTTACCTTTGCCGGTGACAAGGTGGTAAAAGCAAAGCTGACGGAAGGGCAGATGTCGATGGATTTTAATATCATGACCCGACGAGATGTTTGCCAGGCAAAAGTCAGAGTGGCCGATCGCACCTTTACGACCTTTGGTTCACGCGGCGGCGTGGTGTTTGTTATCAGTGGTGCATGGCAACTGGGCGATAAACTGCTGACGGCCGACCAGGGTGCGAGCTGGCATGACGGCAAACACACATTACGACTGCTGGAACGCGAGGGAAAATTGCTGTTCAGCGAGATTAACTGGATGCCGGGGCATTCTCCGGATGCAGTTCAATAATGTCATATTGACCAGACAGAACAGGCCGGCAGAGAATTTTGTAGCCATCATGGTCAAACCCTGCTGGCATACGCGCCAGGGTAGTCGCTTCATCCAGCGTTGAAACAGCTCCCAGCCACAGCCAGTTGTTGATGATATGGTACTGTGTCATTTCAGCGCCGGTTTCCTGCAGTGCAATGGCATTGCTCCATGGCCAGCAAATCACTCTCACTCTTTCCAGCGCCGCTAACAGACGCAAATGATGCGCTTCATGACTCTCTTTCCCGCAGCACGCTCCGGCGCAGCGTTTAAGCGCGGAGCGAAAACAGGCGCGCCCGCGACTCAGGGGTTCCAGCCCCAACAGGCCGTAGCACAGCTGTTGTTCATCCGCGAGGCTTTGCAACGCTTGTAGCGCTGCGCGACGATTGGCAAACAGGCCAAACAGATTGGGTGCATTGGAGAAATCAATATCTCGTGCGTAGACAACCTGAACAGTTCGGTCGGTAAGCTGCAAGGCGCAAAGCTGACGATTGCGCCGCAGTCGTTTGTTAAACAACGGCTGTTGTTCTTTGATCAACCGCGCTTCCAGCAGCAGGGCACCAATTTCTCCCGCCGTACAAATCCAGCTAATGCGTTTGGTCTGACGCAGCATTGCCGCTTCGTCCGCGGTAAGCAGGTGTGCCAGCACGCGGCTGCGAATATTGACACTTTTACCAATGTAGAGCGGCATAGTGTCGCTTTCACTGTGAAACAGATAGACGCCTGGTGCGGTGGGAAGCGCACTCAAAAATGGACGCAGGTGTTCAGGATATTTATAGATTGCCGCTGCCTCAAATGTCAGGCTTGGGGCTGATTGACGCCGTACCACTTCTCACTCCGGATGCTGGTTATTCATCCAGTATAGCAGTTTGAAACCGATTAAAAAAGCGGCATCAGACCAGGAGGAGGGGCCGGACAGCGGTGATCCCAGTGCTATCCGGCAATATGCGACTAAAAGAATTACGCTTTTTTCCAGAAGTCATCAAACACCGTAATCGGTGTGCGACGTTTGTGCTCGGTCTTCAGATACCAGCCTTCAATTTTTTTCGCGACGTCGGCAGCCAGCGTTTTTCCTTCCAGGTAATCGTCGATGTTGTCATAGGTGACGCCTAATGCGGCTTCATCCGGCAGAGAAGGGCGATCGTCTTCGAGGTCGGCGGTTGGCGCTTTCTTATATAAATGCTCCGGGCAACCCAGCGTGGCAAGCAACTGCTTACCCTGACGCTTGTTCAGACGGAAAATAGGGTTAATGTCAGTACCGCCATCGCCGTATTTGGTGAAAAATCCGGTGATGGCTTCTGCTGCATGATCGGTACCCACGACAACACCGCTGGTCATTCCGGCGATACTGTACTGGGCCTTCATACGTTCACGGGCTTTTTCATTGCCACGGACAAAATCGCTCAGTTCAATACCCGCTTCACGCAGGGCCTGTTCACTGGCCAGTACCGCACCCTTAATATTTACTGTGAGCACGCGGTCAGGTTGGATAAAGGCGATGGCATCCTGGCAGTCCTGTTCATCAGCCTGAACGCCATACGGCAGACGTACGGCAATAAACTGCAACGCGTCATTCCCCGTTTCTTCGCGAAGCTCGGAAATAGCCATCTGGCAAAGTTTTCCCGCGAGCGTTGAGTCCTGTCCGCCGCTTATCCCTAATACCAGTGATTTCAGAAAAGGGTACGTTTGCAGGTAGGATTTCAAGAAATCCACGCTGCGGCGAATTTCCTCTTCTGCATTAATTTGCGGTTTTGCGCCAAGCGCCTGGATTATCTCTTGCTGCAGAGTCATTTAACCCCCTCCGAAAAATGAAATGATCAAAAAAATGATGTGTTAAAGCTAACGCGTTGGGACCCAAACGACAAGGGATGCAGGCCTGATCTAACATCATTTTGTTTTAATAGAATTTTCCGAAACGACCTAAGTATCATCTGATTGCTTGAAAAATGTGTTGTTGTGCTCCAGGCTTATATAACACGCTGAAATACAAGAGGACGGAATATGAACAAGAACCTAACAGGAATTCTGAGTGCAGCGGCTGTTTTGACTATGTTGGCAGGGTGTACGGCCTACGATCGTACTAAAGACCAATTTGTTCAGCCCGTGGTGAAAGATGTGAAGAAAGGGATGAGCCGGGCGCAGGTGGCGCAGATTGCCGGTAAACCTTCTTCTGAAGTCAGCATGATTCATGCGCGAGGGACATGCCAGACCTACATCCTGGGTCAACGAGATGGTAAAGCTGAAACCTATTTTGTTGCTTTAGACGACACCGGACATGTGATTAACTCCGGTTACCAGACCTGCGCAGAGTACGACACTGACCCGCAGGCGGCGAAGAAGTAACAACTGCTTATTGCCTGAGCATTCAGAAGAACCGGCCATTGTGCCGGTTTTTTTGTGCCGAACGATCTTATTTATTGCCGCGAATTATTTACCCGAAATGTGAGGGGGGTCATAACGACAGGTCAAGGAGAGACAATTTAGTTGGTCAAGGAAATACCATCGACCGGTGCAATCCCGTATACTCATTTCAGCCACCTAAAAAAGTAATTTAGCTGACGCAAGTTACCCAGAGCATGGATGCAGGTTATGGCTTGCGGAGTGTCTGGTTGACAGATAATCGCACATGAGGATCGTTTTAATGGAAAAGAAACACATTTATCTGTTTTGTTCTGCGGGCATGTCGACTTCATTGTTGGTTTCGAAGATGCGTGCTCAGGCCGAAAAATACGAAGTACCGGTTATTATTGAAGCATTTCCTGAAACGCTGGCCGGAGAAAAAGGTCCTGTCGCCGATGTCGTGTTATTAGGTCCACAAATTGCTTATATGTTGCCTGAAATTCAGCGTTTGTTACCCAACAAGCCTGTGGAAGTGATTGACTCGCTGCTGTATGGCAAAGTCGATGGTTTAGGCGTGCTTAAGGCTGCTGTTGCAGCAATTAAAAAAGCCGCAGCAAATTAATTATTTTATTTTAATTTTTCCCGTCAAAGAGTTATTTCATTAACATTCACCGCAATTATTAATTGCGGTATTTAAGGGTATTTTTCTATGAGTAACGCTATTGCTTCACTTGAAAAGGTACTCCTTCCTTTTGCTGTAAAAATTGGAAAGCAGCCACACGTTAATGCAATCAAGAACGGTTTTATTCGTTTAATGCCGTTAACCCTCGCAGGGGCCATGTTTGTATTAATCAATAACGTTTTCCTGAGCTTTGGGGAGGGGGCGTTTTTTTATTCAATGGGCATTCGACTTGATGCTTCAACTATTGAAACTTTGAATAGCTTGAAAGGCATTGGTGGAAACGTCTATAACGGTACGTTGGGTATCATGTCATTGATGGCACCGTTCTTTATCGGCATGGCGCTGGCAGAAGAACGTAAAGTCGACTCACTGGCAGCCGGGTTATTATCCGTCGCCGCGTTTATGACCGTAACGCCTTATAGCGTGGGTGAAGCCTATGCCGTTGGCGCAAACTGGCTCGGCGGTGCCAATATTATTTCCGGTATTATTATCGGCCTTGCGGTCGCGGAAATGTTCACCTTTGTGGTTCGTCGCAATTGGGTCATTAAATTACCTGATAGCGTACCGACATCCGTATCGCGCTCTTTCTCTGCGCTGATTCCTGGCTTCCTTATCCTCTCCATTATGGGGATCATCGCCTGGGCATTGAACACCTGGGGTACGAACTTCCACCAGATCATTATGGATTCCATTTCAACTCCGCTGGCGTCGTTGGGTAGCGTGGTGGGCTGGGCCTACGTGATTTTTGTTCCGCTGCTGTGGTTCTTCGGTATTCACGGTTCACTGGCGCTGACTGCGCTGGACAGCGGTATCATGACGCCATGGGCGCTGGAAAACATCTCTATCTACCAACAGTTTGGTTCCGTAGATGCCGCGCTGGAAGCCGGTAAGACGTTCCACGTCTGGGCGAAGCCGATGCTCGACTCCTATATTTTCCTTGGGGGTAGTGGGGCAACGCTGGGTCTGATTATCGCTATCTTCCTGGCATCGCGTCGTCCTGACTATCGTCAGGTTGCTAAGCTGGCACTGCCATCAGGTCTGTTCCAGATTAACGAACCTATCCTGTTCGGTCTGCCGATCATCATGAACCCGGTGATGTTTATCCCGTTCATTCTGGTGCAACCGATTCTGGCGGCGATTACGCTGGCAGCTTACTACTCAGGCATTATTCCACCGATTACCAACATTGCACCGTGGACTATGCCAACCGGTTTGGGCGCGTTCTTTAACACCAACGGTAGCGTCGCTGCTCTGCTGGTCGCGCTGTTCAACCTCGGTATCGCAACGCTGGTTTACCTGCCGTTCGTGGTGGTAGCCAACAAAGCGCAGAACGTTATTGACCAAGAAGAAAGCGAAGAAGATATCGCTAACGCATTAAAATTCTAAATTTAATCCGGCATGGCTTTACGGTCATGCCGGACTGAACCAGAGGAAAAAAGTATGTTGGATATCGAGAACATCGTCGACACGCAGTCAGAAGCAGAAGAACTTGAAGAAGTGGTGATGGGCCTCATCATCAACTCCGGTCAGGCGCGTAGCCTGGCGTACGGCGCACTCAAAATGGCCAAGCAGGGTGATTTCGAGTCAGCTAAGACCATGATGGACCAGTCTCGTCTGGCGCTGAACGAAGCGCACCTCGTGCAAACGAAATTGATTGAAGGCGATCAGGGCGAAGGTAAAATGAAAGTTAGCCTGGTGCTGGTCCACGCACAGGACCACCTGATGACATCAATGCTGGCGCGTGAGCTGGTGACTGAACTGATTGAGCTTCACGAAAAGCTGAAATAGCGAGGAGTGCATAATGCAGCTACAGATTAACGCACCGGAAATCAAAACCGTTTATGAACAGCAGCTGTTTAATGGCAAAAATTTCCATGTGTTCATCTATAACAAAACTGAGAGCATCAGCGGGCTGCATCAGCATGACTACTATGAATTTACCCTGGTTTTAACCGGGCGCTATTATCAGGAAATCAACGGTAAACGCGTCCTGCTCGAACGTGGAGACTTTGTCTTTATCCCGTTGGGATCGCACCACCAGAGTTTTTATGATTTTGGTGCGACAAGGATCCTTAACGTCGGCATCAGTAAACGTTTTTTTGAACAGCACTATCACCCGCTGCTGCCATTTTGTTTCGTTGCATCGCAGGTCTACCGGGCAAATAACTCGTTTCTTACCTACATTGAAACGGTTATTGCATCACTGAACTTTCGTGAGAGCGGGCTGGATGAATTTGTAGAAGTGGTCACCTTCTATATTATAAATCGGTTACGCCATCATCGTGAAGAGCAGGCGCTGGATGATATTCCGCAGTGGCTTAAAACCACCGTCGAGACCATGCACGACAAACGGCAGTTTAGCGAGAATGCGCTGGAAAATATGGTACACCTGTCCGCGAAATCCCAGGAGTATCTGACCCGCGCTACCCAGCGTTATTACAGCAAAACGCCGATGCAGATTATTAATGAAATCCGCATTAACTTTGCTAAAAAACAGCTGGAAATGACGAACTATTCTGTAACGGATATTGCTTACGAGTCTGGCTACAGTAGTCCAAGCCTGTTTATTAAAACGTTTAAAAAGCTGACGTCGTTTACACCGAATAGCTACCGTAAGAAATTAACTGAATTTAATCAGTAGATATTATTTGCCAATAACCCATTTTTTATAGCTTGCCCAAAATAGCGTCGGGACAGCCACGCTATACCTGACAAACGGGTTGAGCATAATACACGTCAGTGTTTTTACACTGAAGGGAGAAAGTATGAGCCAGAAATTAAAAGTCGTCACTATCGGTGGCGGGAGCAGCTACACCCCTGAATTACTTGAAGGCTTTATTAAGCGTTATCATGAATTACCAGTTTCTGAGTTGTGGCTGGTTGATGTCGACGGTGGAAAAGAGAAGCTGGACATTATTTTTGACCTTTGCCAGCGCATGATCGACAAAGCCGGCGTACCGATGAAGTTGTTTAAAACGCTGGACCGCCGTGAAGCACTGAAAGATGCTGATTTCGTTACCACCCAACTGCGCGTAGGGCAACTGAAAGCCCGTGAAAAGGATGAACGCATTCCGCTGAGCCACGGTTATCTGGGACAGGAAACCAACGGTGCGGGTGGGCTGTTCAAAGGTCTGCGTACCATTCCGGTTATCTTTGATATTATTAAAGATGTGGAAGAACTGTGCCCGAATGCCTGGGTGATTAACTTTACTAACCCGGCAGGGATGGTGACTGAAGCGGTCTATCGTCACACGAATTTCAAGAAATTCATCGGTGTGTGTAATATTCCTGTCGGCATGAAAATGTTTATTAGCGATGTGTTGGCGCTGAAAGAGAGTGATGACTTATCCATCGATCTGTTCGGTCTGAACCACATGGTCTTTATTAAAGACGTGCTGGTGAACGGTACATCGCGCTTTGATGAACTGCTGGACGGCGTGGCTTCTGGACAACTGAAAGCTTCCACCGTGAAGAACATTTTCGACCTGCCGTTCAGCGAAGGGTTGATTCGTTCGCTGAAGCTGCTGCCGTGCTCGTATTTGCTGTACTACTTCAAGCCAAAAGAGATGCTGGCGATCGAAATGGGCGAGTACTATAAGGGCGGCGCACGTGCCCAGGTAGTACAAAAAGTAGAAAAACAATTGTTTGACCTCTACAAAAATCCTGAGTTAAACGTTAAGCCGAAAGAGCTGGAGCAGCGCGGTGGCGCGTATTACTCCGATGCGGCCTGTGAAGTGATCAACGCCATCTACAACGACAAACAGACCGAGCACTACGTCAACATTCCACATCATGGACACGTTGATAACATTCCTGCGGACTGGGCGGTTGAGATGACCTGCACGCTGGGACGTAACGGTGCTACGCCGCACCCACGTATTACCCATTTTGACGAGAAAGTGCTTGGCCTTATCTACACCATTAAAGGCTTTGAGGTTGCGGCGAGCAATGCGGCATTGAGCGGCGAGCTGAATGATGTGCTGCTGGCGTTAAACCTGAGTCCGCTGGTTCATTCTGACAGCGATGCCGAGATTCTGGCGCGTGAGCTAATCCTGGCGCATGAAAAATGGTTGCCAAACTTCGCCGGGTGCATTGAGAAACTCAAAAGCGAACAACACTAACTGAGGTCGGCTATGGAACGCGTACTGATTGTGAATGCGGATGATTTTGGCCTGAGTAAAGGACAAAACTACGGCATTGTTGAAGCCTGTCGTAATGGCGTTGTCACCTCGACAACGGCATTGGTTAACGGTGCGGCGATTGACCATGCGGTACAGCTGAGTCGCGACATACCTGCACTCGCCGTCGGAATGCATTTTGTTCTGACGCTGGGTAGGCCGTTGACGGCAATGCCGGGCCTTACCCGTGACGGATTACTGGGGAAATGGATCTGGCAGATGGCAGAGGAGGATACTTTGCCGCTGGATGAAATTTCTCAGGAACTGGCCGCGCAGTATCAGCGTTTTATTGACCTGTTCGGGCGGGAGCCGACGCATCTGGATAGCCATCACCATGTGCATATGTTCCCGCAAATTTTCCCTATCGTAGCCGGGTTTGCTGCCCAGAAGGGGATTGCATTGCGTATCGATCGTCAGAGCGTGTTTCAGGCGTCTGATTTTCCGGAAACGTTACGTACCTCCCAGGGATTCAGCAGCGAGTTTTACGGCGAAGCGATTTCCGAGGCTCTGTTTTTACAGACGCTGGATGCGTCAGTCGACCGGGGAGAGTCTTCGCTGGAAGTGATGTGTCATCCGGCCTTTATCGATGACATTATTCGTCAAAGTGCCTACTGTTACCCCCGCTTAACTGAGCTCGACGTGCTGACGTCTTCGTCACTGAAATATGCAATTGCGGAGCGCGGTTATCGTCTTGGCAGTTTTCTGAACGTGTAATTCCTGAGTTTGCGGCGCTTAATGCGCCGCATTTTTTTAGGCGGGAATCGTTTCTATTTTTCCGGCACGTGACCAGACGCGGTGTGCGGTCATCAGCGTCAACAGGGTATCCATAAACTGTGCGTCTGCACTGTCCGCTTCCACCACACCTTCTTCTCCTTCATTTTTGATATTCAACGTTGCTTTAAACTGACGAGCATCGCCGGCCAGGGCGATAGGTTTTAAGTGCTTATACGCTTCGAGTAAATAATATCGGGCATCACCGTTCTTAATGATGTCCGCGAGATTACCGCATGGAACGATAACCGCATCGACCGTCAGGGATGGCGAACCCGCAAAAGTACCGGCGATCGTCAGGGCAGATCCATCATCGGCAACTACCTTACCCATTCGGGAATAGAGCAATTTGGCATGAACACCTTTGGCCTGTAGGGCTTGCATGATGGCGAGCAGGTCGCTCGATTTCACCTGGTCATTAAGTAGGATGGCGACCATGCGGCCCTTAATCTCACCTTGCGCACCTGCATATAAACTGAGTGACGGTGCATTTTTCAAACCGTTAACGTTGGGCGGTGGCGCAATGCTGGCCTGTTCCTTGGTTAGCTTAAAACCGAGATTATCGGCAACCGCCTCGGCGAGGGCAGTATCAATATGAGCTAACTGTTCGACCACTCTTTCCCGAATATAGGGGCGCGTAACCTTACTGAGTTCGAAACTGAATCCGCCGATAATATGCTGCTGTTCAATTGGCATCTGACTTAGCCAGAACAGGCGAGGGTGCGCATAGTATTCGCCAAAAGAGGGGCTACGTTCGCGGATTTTGTTTCCTTCAATCCGTTCCTGATACGACTCAAATCCACCGCGTTTTGGCCCCGGCGGCGTTTCACGCGGCCAGTTATCATTGATGGAATTCGGTTCATAGTTGGCTGGATTGGTATCGATGTCCATTCGATGCATGCCGTCACGCTGGAAATTATGGTACGGACAGGTCGGGCGATTAATCGGGATTTCATGGAAATTGGGCCCGCCCAGGCGACTGATTTGGGTATCGGTATAGGAGAACAAGCGACCCTGCAGCAGGGGATCGTTAGTAAAATCGATGCCAGGGACGATATGTCCGGGATGAAAAGCGACTTGTTCATTTTCGGCGAAGAAATTATCAGGATTGCGGTTCAGCACCATTTTACCGACGCGTTGCACCGGAACCAGCTCTTCCGGGATCAGCTTGGTCGGGTCGAGCAGGTCAAAATCGAACTTAAATTCATCTTCTTCGGGAATCAGCTGTAGTCCCAGTTCATATTCCGGATAATCGCCCGCTTCGATAGCCTCCCACAGATCGCGGCGATGAAAGTCAGGATCCCGACCGGTAAGTTTTTGCGCTTCATCCCATACCAGCGAGGCTTTGCCTGCCAGCGGTTTCCAGTGGAAACGGGCAAAGGTGGCTTTCCCTTGCGCATTAATCAACCGAAATGTGTGAATACCGAAGCCTTCCATCGTGCGATAGCTGCGCGGAATAGCCCGATCGGACATTGCCCATATGACGTTGTGCAACGTTTCAGGCTGTAATGAGACATAATCCCAGAAGGTGTCATGGGCGCTTTGGCCCTGCGGGATAGCCCAATGCGGCTCCGGTTTAACCGCATGGACGAAATCCGGGAATTTATGGGCATCCTGAATAAAGAAGATGGGAGTATTGTTTCCCACCAGGTCGAAAATACCCTCTTCAGTGTAAAACTTGGTCGCAAATCCCCGTATATCCCTGACCGTATCCGCAGAGCCTGCGCCGCCCTGAACGGTAGAGAATCGGACAAAAACCGGGGTGATTTTATTTTCATCACTTAGAAAGTCCGCTTTCGTCGTCGCACTCAGGTTGGCATAGGACTGAAAGTAACCATGAGCGGCAGAACCTCGGGCATGTACAATCCGCTCCGGGATGCGTTCATGATCAAAATGGGTAATCTTTTCCCGCAGGATAAAGTCTTCCAGCAGGGTTGGCCCGCGATTACCTGCGCGCAGAGAGTTTTGATCGTCTGCGATTCGCACACCCTGATTAGTTGTCAGAGCAAAATCTTCGCTTCCTTTACGAAAACTGTCCAGTGCATTGAGTTTGTCACTTTTGATATCTGGCGCTTTTAAACTGCCGGACGTAGTGGGCTGCATACCTGGCGGTGTGGGTTCAGGTGTTGACCGATGTGAACCGTCTGTGGGTGCCAGTGAGTCAAGTCCTGGCTGGGATTCGCTGGCATCATGAACCGGCGCTGAGTGATGGAGTGGATGCTTATCATTCTGTGACATTAAACTCGTCTCCTGGTTTCATTGCTGAAAGGGTCGTTGTTGTTGTCAAAAGCTTTAACTATAGACCACTCACTCAGCGGCGCAGGTACAGGCCGATGACGTAAAGCGCGATGAACCAGGCAAACAGCGCACGCAAGGCAGGACGCAAGGCGGCAAAATCGGCTAAGATAGCGGTTTTCTGATTTTTAGAATTTGTCTTTAGTGAAGCAACTGATTATGAAACCTCTTCGCCAACAAAATCGTCCGGTTATCAGCTATGTTCCCCGCGTGGAGCCCGCGCCACCAGAGCATGCGGTTAAAATGGATGCGTTTCGTGACGTATGGATACTGCGCGGAAAATATGTCGCTTTTGTCTTAATGGGGGAGGCGTTTCAACGTTCGCCTGCATTTACGGTCCCGGAATCAGCGCAACGCTGGGCTAATCAGGTTCGCCAGGAAAATGAACTAAGCGATTAATGGATATAAAAAAACCGCCGGAGCATGACACTCCGGCGGTTTTTTGTTTTTTTTAGCTGACAGACTTAGCGATGCGCCAGTTCGGCGTTATCGTCGCTGTCCAGAATCGTTTTATCAGTCTGCTTGAGCCATTGGCTGGTCAGCGTACCGGCAGTCATGGAACCGCTTACGTTCAGCGCGGTACGACCCATATCGATCAGCGGCTCAACGGAGATCAGCAGCGCAACCAGCGTGACCGGCAGACCCATAGCGGGCAGGACGATCAGCGCGGCAAATGTTGCACCGCCACCCACACCCGCAACCCCTGCGGAGCTCACGGTCACGATACCAACCAGCGTGGCAATCCACATTGGGTCCAGTGGGTTGATACCGACGGTCGGTGCAACCATTACTGCCAGCATTGCCGGGTACAGGCCCGCACAACCGTTCTGACCAATCGTGGCACCAAACGAGGCGGCAAATGAGGCGATGGATTCAGGCACGCCCAGACGACGGGTCTGCGCTTCAACGTTCAGCGGAATTGAGGCTGCGCTGGAGCGGCTGGTGAAGGCGAAAGTCAGCACTGGCCATACCTTGCGGAAGTATTTCAGCGGGCTAACGCCGTTAATACCCAGCAGGATCCCGTGAACCACGAACATAATGCCCAGACCGAGATAAGAGGCCACGACGAAGCTACCCAGCTTGATGATGTCCTGCAGGTTGGAACCTGCAACCACTTTGGTCATCAGCGCCAGAACACCGTACGGCGTCAACTGCATCACCAGACGAACCAGTTTCATCACCCAGCTTTGCAGGGTATCGATAGCGACCAGAACGCGCTCGCCTTTTGGTGCATCATCTTTCAGCAGTTTCAGTGCGGCTACACCGAGGAATGCGGCGAAGATAACCACGCTGATAATCGACGTCGGGTTCGCGCCAGTCAGATCGGCAAACGGGTTTTTCGGAATAAACGACAGCACCAGTTGCGGAACGCTGAGGTCAGCCACTTTGCCAACATAGTTGGTTTCAATCGCGTTCAGACGTGCGGTTTCGGCACCACCTTGCACCAGACCTTCGGCGGTCAGGCCGAACAGGTTGGTCACCAGAACCCCTACCAGCGCGGCAATCAGCGTGGTAAACAGCAGCGTTCCGATGGTCAGGAAGCTGATTTTACCTAACTGAGAGGCGTTATGCAGACGTGCAACGGCGCTGAGAATAGACGCAAATACCAGCGGCATAACAATCATCTGCAGCAGTTGGACATAACCGTTGCCGACAATGTTGAACCACTGTACGGAATCTTTAAGAACCTGGCTGTCGGAGCCATAAATGGTGTGCAGGGCAAGGCCGAACACGACACCCATGACCAGACCGACCAGTACTTTTTTGGCCAGACTCCACTGTTTGTGACGGGCTTGCGCCAGCACGAACAGCAGCACTACGAACACGATAATGTTCGCGATTAATGGAAAGTTCATCCCCGTTCTCCTGATCTTATTATACGTATCACCGTTTAAAGGTGATTCTGTTGGCGCAAGATTAGCAGAACTGTGACTTGCCTCTTATATTCAAATGGAATTGTTTATACCGAAAATGACTTTTTGGCTGATTTATTAGTCAATCTGATGCGTTATGAAACGATTGAACTGCATTTGTAGCGTATTAATCATCTGCGAAGACCAGCGTACCGCGCTGTTCTCTTGTATGGTTTGCGGCATCCAGATTGCCCATGCGAACAGTGCCATGCACAGAAACCGCTCCAGTTGATTGCCTTTTTGCGGCACGAGGATAGGCAGACGAAAACGCCAGCGGCAGGGCCAAAGCAGGGGAACGCCTGCTGGGGTCAGCATGTCGGCCAGAATGTGACTAAGATAGCCGAGTACCATACCTTGTAAGGCATCGGCAGGTATTATCCAGGTATCCGGGACTTTCAGGTAGAACGTGGCCAGCAGGGCAAAAACCGCCAGCAGGCTATGTGTAAACCCGCGATGACCAAATGCCCGGGCAATGGGTTTTGATATCCACTTCAGACGCTGCCCCAGCAGAGATTTGGGATGATCGATATCCGGCAGCAGGCACGTTAAAATGGCTGAAGGAACAATATGCCACCAGTCACCCTGCGCAAGAACGGGCGTTAGCTCGGCATTCTTGGCAAATACCGCACAGGCAATAGAAAAAAGAAGGTGGCCTTCCGCCGTCATGATAAAACCCAATAAACTGTCGATTCATACAGTATAGGGGTTTTATACAGTAGGCGGAAGAGGTGACGTTGTAACCCTTTGTCACAAGTGCGCCTTTACCGCGCCAGCCAACCACCGTCCACGGCCAGCGTATAGCCATGAATATAGTCAGAGGCGGGACTTGCGAGGAACACGACCGGACCTTTTAGATCATCCGGCGTGCCCCATCGCCCTGCGGGAATACGATCGATAATCTCCTTATTGCGCTCGCTGTCTGCGCGCAGTTGCTGGGTGTTGTTGGTCGCCATATAGCCGGGCGCGATAGCATTGACATTAATTCCTTTGGCCGCCCATTCATTGGCGAGCAGGCGAGTGATGCCCAGAACACCGCTTTTTGATGCGGTATAGGAAGGTACACGGATACCGCCCTGAAAAGAGAGCATCGATGCAATGTTAATGATTTTTCCGCCATTGCCCTGAACCAGAAACTGACGCGCCACAGCCTGCGACAGAAAGAAAACGGATTTGAGATTCAGATTCATCACGTCATCCCAATCTTTTTCTCTGAAGTCCAGCGCATCCTGACGGCGTATAGTTCCTGCATTGTTGACCAGAATATCGACCCGGCCAAACGCCGACACCGTTTTTGTCACGATGCTGGTGAGGGCATCTTGGTGACTGAGGTCGGCCTGAATGGCCATAAAGCGTCGACCGAGGGCGTTAATTTTCTCTGAGGTTTCATGCGGTATTTTACGATTCACGCCGACTACATCGCAGCCCGCTTCAGCCAGCGCCACTGCCATACCCTGCCCGAGGCCGGTGTCACATCCAGTGACGATGGCGACTTTACCTTCGAGACGAAAAGCTTCCTGAATCATGTTTACCTCAACTATTTATGTCATTAACGCTTGCGCTATAGGGCAAGGATAGGAGAGGTTAAACAGAAATACAATTTAAAATGAAACGGCGTTTTAAAAATGCAAGGATGAAAAATGAAAAAGCGGGCAATACGATCATTGCCCGTTACAGGATTAGCCGCGCAGATGTGCGGCAGTAAGTTTGGTGAGCGAGGTTAGTTTGACATCGGCAAGCACGAAGCGAGGATCGTCCTGATTCTCATGCGCTGGTACGACGATGGAACGCATACGAGCAGCTTTCGAGGCAATCATGCCGTTCACTGAGTCTTCTAGTGCTACGCAGTTTAACGGGTCAATGCCCAGTTTTGCCGCACAATCGAGGTAAACCTGTGGGTGCGGTTTGCTGTAAGGCAGTTTTTCTGCAGAAGCCAGTGCGTCGAAGTCATCGCGCAGATCAAACATGGTCAGCACTTTTTCCAGCATATGCAGCGGAGAAGCGGATGCCAGTCCTACTTTGATTCCCTGAGATTTGCACAGTGCTACAGCTTCACGAACGCCTGGCAGCAGCGGTTTTGTCTCTTCAACCAACGCAATGGCCCGGGTAATGATGCGCTCGGTGACTTCCTGACGTGAGGGGCCGTTCCAGGGTTGCTGCGCAAACCACAAATCAACCACCATGTCGATGCGTAAGCCAAGGGTATCGGGAAGTTCATGGCGGCGGGAGATATCAACGCCTAAACTTGCTATCACATCCAGTTCAGCCTGATCCCAAAGCGGTTCAGAATCGACCAGTAACCCATCCATATCGAAAATTGCAGCAAGAATTTGACGCGGGGTTGACATTACAACCTCTCCTTTACGGTGATAAAAGGGATTAGAGCCAGCCTGGACGGACTCTGAGCGTTCATTACGGCTAATTCAGCAGTATACCGCCTTTAAAGATCAGGCGAAAACGGTAATCAACGGGTAAACTTAGGCCAAAATGACACGTCTTAATCAAGGGGAACTCATGACGTATCAACAAGCTGGACGCATTGCCATCTTGAAAAGGCTGGTGGGATGGGTGGTTTTCATTCCCGCGCTGATTTCAACGCTGGTTTCAGTACTGAAGTTTATGTACGCGCACAGCGAAAAGCAGGAAGGGATTAACGCGGTCATGCTCGATTTTGCCCATGTGATGATCGACATGATGCGGGTGAACACACCTTTTCTTAACGTGTTCTGGTATAACTCACCAACGCCTGATTTTCAAAGTGGACTGAATCTCGTTTTTTGGCTGATATTCATTCTGATTTTTATCGGCCTGGCGTTGCAGGACTCAGGCGCCAGAATGAGCCGCCAGGCGCGTTTCTTACGCGAAGGCGTTGAGGATCAGCTAATTCTGGAACAGGCAAAGGGCAGTGAAGGATTATCCCGCGAGCAACTTGAGTCGCGAATTGTGGTACCGCACCATACGATCTTCTTACAAATTTTCCCGCTTTATATTCTGCCGGTGATCGTTATCGTGATCGGCTACTTCTTCTTCTCACTGCTGGGCTTTTTGTAAGTGCCACTCTATCGGGCCTGCCACGTTGCGAAACGGCAGGCCTGATAAGCAACACGGTACGTCGTTAAGCCGCCAGTAATCTATCCAGCGCTTTCTGCGCCACAACTAAATGCTGTCCCCCGAACAGAATTGCCCGATTCAGCAGCGTATAGAGCTGGTAGATTGGCTGCCTGTCGAGAAAGTCCAGCGGCAGTGGCGAGACAGACTGGTAACCGTCATAAATTTGCGGCGGCTGATCGGTATGTAACGGCAGCATTGCCAGGTCACACTCTCTGTCCCCCCAGTAGCAGGCAGGGTCAAAGATGTACGGACCGTTAGGACCGAGGGCGCAGTTCCCGGACCACAAATCACCGTGCAGGAGAGACGGCTGCGGCTGATGAGAAGAGAGACGTTGCTGGACATGTTCGACGATAGCGTCAATATTGCCAAACGCTATGCCTTTTTCAGCGGCGAGTTCTAGCTGCCAGCCTATACGCTGCTCGGCGAAAAAGGTTGACCAGCGACGTTGCCAGGTATTTGGCTGCGGCGTGGTAGAGAGCGCGTTATCGAAGTCGAGACCAAACTGAGGCTGGTCGCTCCATTCGTGCAAATGCGCAAGCTGTTGACCGAGGATAAATGCGTTATGTGCATCAAGCGGACGGGGAGGGAGGAAATCCATCACCAGAAAGCTGTAATCTCTGTCTGCGCCTACTGCCCAGACTTTCGGTACCGATACAGTTTGACTGCGGGAAAGTAGCTCCAGCTGATCGGCTTCTGCCGTAAAGCCGGTTAACAGCTCTCTTTCATCGCATTTGACGAAAAAATCTCGCCCCGCATAGCGTAAATGCCATGCGGCGTGGATCTCTCCGCCGGGCAGTTCATTACGCAGTTCGATTTCGCCTTCACCTAATTGCTCGCTTAAAAGACGACTGATAGCCTGCCACATGATGTCTCTCCCCATGTTGTCTGCCAGATCATAAGGTTAGCGCAAGAATGCGGTTAAAAAACACGAACTGACGCACACCACGGACGCGTCATCGCTGGAAAGGCACTTAATGTTTGTCGTTCTTCTTCACCCCGTACCGTTGTGGAGACACCTGACTGCACATGATTCACTTCTTTGTAATCACGTGATTTTTTAGCATAGACGTATAACACCCATGCCGACAGTTTTACCGGAACATCCCCCTTCTGTTAAAAGGGGGACGGTGCCATTACTGCGCAAGGTATGCATATATTTTTTGCGTATCGTCCAAAGCGCACAGACGAGTACCCTGATTCAGCGTTGCTGCGCTGCCCGCGGCAACACCGTAACGGACAATATCCTCAAAAGGCGCGTTCTCTGCCAGTTTAAGCGTCATGGCCCCGACCATACTGTCGCCCGCGCCTACGGTACTTTGACTTTTCACCGGTGGCGGAACCACCTGAACGCAGGTATCGCGATCTACGCCCAGCGCCCCTTGCGGCCCAAGCGAGACCACAACGCGGTGCGCTTTCCCACTCTGTACGATTTCCTGCGCGGCCTTGCGCACATCATCGGGTTGAGTGAGTTCGCGGTTTACCAGCGCACTCAGTTCTTTGAGGTTGGGTTTGACCAGTTCGATATTGCCGATGGCTAACGCCGCCGTCAGTGCTTCGCCTGAGCTGTCGACAATACAGCGGATCCCCTGTTTTTGTGCGGTGGTAATGAGCCGGGTCAACTTCTCAAGCTGTACGCCGGGCGGCAAACTGCCGCTGATGACCAGCAGCGCACCAGACTCAATTTCCAGCACCTGATCCTGAAGTTGGTAGAACTCGTCATCGGTCAGCGCAGCGCCTGGCATGACAAAACGATATTGTTCACCGCTGGACTCCACGTGGACATGAAGATTTTGTCGGGTCCAGTCTTTGGCTTCGACGGTAGATACGGGAACATTTTCGTCGGTGAGCAATGCAACAAGATGCTCTCCGGTTGCACCCCCCGCGGGGAAAATCGCCGTTGCGGTTCCGCCAAGATGGGCAATTGCGCGAGCGACGTTGATACCGCCGCCGCCGGGTTCAAAAACCGGCGAGGTACAACGAAGCTTACCTTCCGGGTAAATTTGCGGGGTGATTGTTGCGCTATCGAGAGAGGGCGCAAGTGTTAACGTATAGATACGTACCATCTTTACCTCCTGTTAGGCTGAACTCAGTCTGGCACTTAACCTCCCGAAAGTGAAGTAATTAACAACATGATTTTTCATATCTTTATTTAAAATTATCGTCATAAAGATATATAAATAAAATAAAGGTTTAGGAACGCTCTTATTCAAAAAATGAAATAAGAATTTATTGCTATGTTATTCGAGTCTTTTTATAATTTGTTACCTTTCAGGGGTCTTTTGTCATTGATCCATATGAAAGTTTCCGAGACCGTAATGGTCTCTTTTTTTGTTGTACGGACTCTTAATAAATGAAGCTTTTGAAGACAGTGCCCGCAGCACTACTGCTGACGGGAGGCCTGCTTGCGTCAATGCATGCTGTAGCCGATGATTCCGTTTTTACTGTCATGGATGACCCTTCCAGCGCGAAAAAACCCTTTGAAGGTAACCTGAACGCGGGATATCTCGCCCAGTCAGGCAACACAAAAAGTTCTTCTTTAACCGCAGATACCACCATGACCTGGTACGGCCAAACGACGGCATGGTCTCTGTGGGGAAATGCCAGCAATACCTCCTCAAATGATGAGCGTTCATCGGAGAAATATGCCGTAGGTGGCCGTAGTCGTTACAACATGACCGACTATGACTATCTCTTTGGACAGGCAAGCTGGTTGACCGACCGCTACAACGGCTACCGCGAGCGTGACGTGCTGACCGCGGGTTATGGTCGCCAGTTCCTCAACGGACCTGTGCACAGCTTCCGTTTCGAATTCGGTCCTGGCGTGCGCTATGACGAGCACACGGATGGCACCACCGAAACGCAGCCGTTGGGCTATGCGTCCGGGGCCTATGCATGGCAGATGACGGACAACACCAAGTTTACTCAGGGTGTGTCGGTATTCGGCGCTGACGATACCACACTCAACTCTGAAACAGCCCTCAACGTTGCCATCAACGAACACTTTGGGTTAAAGGTGGCTTACAACGTGACCTGGAACTCTGAACCGCCGGCAACAGCGCCGGAGCATACCGATCGTCGTACTACTGTTTCACTCGGCTACCGGATGTAATGACAAATCGGGTCAAATAATTGGCCCGGTTTTTATCTATTAAAGTTAAGGTTATTTAATATTTAATTTGCGTTTTATTTTTTACCTGGCCATAACACGCTATTTTCAGACAAATTCGATTAATCGATAAATAAACGAAACCGGAACAGTGGGTGAGCGTCATTTAGCCCCAGATCATCGCAGCCCAGCGCAGCATCAACATGGCCGCACAAATAACGAGCAGAATCACAACCATCTTCCAGTGTTTCTTCGCAAAGCGATTTGTGGGCATTGTTTTTTTTCCTGCTCAGGTTAGATGACTTTGTGCAAGTGTAACAAAGACGGTTGGGTGTCAGTGAATTGATTTACATCATAGAGCGCACGTTGATTGTTGCTTTGATCGACCCGTAATGCCGTGTACACTGTCAAACGGTGTTATCAAAAAGCGGGTGTAGGTCCAGTGTGGTCTTTAAGGCGACCAGTGACATATTTCGCAGAGTGAAGCGGGAATCAGCCCACACCTTTTTGATAATTTTAAATATTGAATCTTTGTATGTGATCTTACGTGTGGGTCACCACTGCAAATAAGGATATAACATGCCTGTTATTACTCTTCCTGATGGCAGCCAACGCCATTACGACCACGCTGTAAGCCCCATGGATGTTGCGCTGGACATCGGTCCAGGTCTGGCGAAAGCCACTATTGCTGGCCGTGTTGACGGTGAGCTCGTAGATGCTTCCGATCTGATTGAGCATGATGCGAAGCTCTCCATCATTACCGCGAAGGATGAAGAAGGTCTGGAGATCATTCGTCACTCCTGTGCGCACTTGTTAGGGCACGCGATCAAACAACTCTGGCCGCACACCAAAATGGCGATCGGACCGGTTGTTGATAACGGTTTTTACTACGATATCGATCTTGACCGTACGTTAACCCAGGAAGATGTCGACGCGCTCGAGAAGCGGATGCACGAGCTCGCTGAGAAAAACTACGATGTCATTAAGAAGAAAGTCAGCTGGTACGAAGCGCGTGAAACCTTCGTGAAGCGTGGCGAGACCTATAAAGTCTCCATTCTTGATGAAAACATTGCCCATGATGACAAGCCTGGCTTGTACCATCATGAAGAATATGTCGATATGTGCCGTGGCCCGCACGTGCCGAACATGCGTTTCTGCCATCATTTCAAACTGATGAAGACTGCAGGGGCATACTGGCGTGGCGACAGCAATAACAAGATGCTGCAGCGTATTTATGGTACTGCATGGGCAGATAAAAAAGCCCTGAATGCCTACCTGCAACGTCTGGAAGAAGCGGCCAAACGCGATCACCGTAAAATCGGTAAACAGCTTGACCTGTATCATATGCAGGAAGAAGCACCGGGTATGGTGTTCTGGCACAACGATGGCTGGACTATCTTCCGTGAACTGGAAGTATTCGTTCGCTCAAAACTGAAAGAATACCAGTATCAGGAAGTGAAAGGTCCGTTCATGATGGACCGTGTGCTGTGGGAAAAAACAGGTCACTGGGACAACTACAAAGATGCAATGTTCACCACCTCTTCTGAGAACCGTGAATACTGCATTAAGCCAATGAACTGCCCAGGCCACGTGCAGATCTTTAATCAGGGTCTGAAATCCTATCGCGATCTGCCGCTGCGTATGGCTGAGTTTGGTAGCTGCCACCGTAATGAACCGTCAGGTGCGCTGCATGGCCTGATGCGTGTTCGTGGCTTCACTCAAGATGATGCACATATCTTCTGTACTGAAGAGCAGATTCGTGATGAAGTTAACGCGTGCATTCGTATGGTCTACGATATGTACAGCACCTTTGGCTTCGAGAAAATCGTCGTCAAACTGTCCACTCGCCCCGAAAAACGTATCGGTAGCGATGAAATGTGGGACCGTGCTGAAGCTGACCTGGCCGTTGCGCTGGAAGAAAACAACATCCCGTTTGAGTTCCAACTGGGTGAGGGCGCGTTCTACGGTCCGAAAATTGAATTTACCCTGTATGACTGCCTCGATCGTGCATGGCAGTGCGGTACTGTACAGCTGGACTTCTCCCTGCCGTCCCGTTTAAGCGCCTCTTACGTTGGCGAAAACAACGAGCGTCAGGTTCCGGTTATGATTCACCGTGCAATTCTTGGGTCGATGGAACGTTTCATCGGTATCCTGACCGAAGAGTTCGCTGGCTTCTTCCCGACCTGGCTCGCGCCGGTTCAGGTTGTGGTCATGAACATCACCGATTCTCAGTCTGAATACGTTAACGAATTAACGCAGAAACTACAAAATGCGGGTATTCGTGTAAAAGCAGACTTGAGAAATGAGAAGATTGGCTTTAAAATCCGCGAGCACACTTTACGTCGTGTCCCTTACATGTTGGTCTGTGGCGACAAAGAGGTAGAAGCAGGCAAAGTTGCCGTGCGCACCCGTCGTGGCAAAGACTTGGGCAGCCTGGACGTAAATGAAGTGATTGAGAAGCTGCAACAAGAGATTCGCAGCCGCAGTCTTCAACAACTGGAGGAATAAGGTATTAAAGGCGGAAAACGAGTTCAAACGGCACGTCCGAATCGTATCAATGGCGAGATTCGCGCCCTGGAAGTTCGCTTAACAGGTCTGGAAGGCGAAGCTTTGGGTATTGTGAGTCTGAGAGAAGCGATCGAAAAAGCTGAAGAAGCTGGAGTAGATTTAGTTGAAATCAGCCCTAACGCCGAACCGCCAGTTTGTCGTATTATGGACTACGGCAAGTTCCTTTATGAAAAGAGTAAGTCTTCTAAGGAACAGAAGAAAAAGCAAAAAGTTATCCAGGTTAAGGAAATTAAATTCCGTCCTGGCACCGACGATGGCGATTACCAGGTAAAACTCCGCAGCCTGGTACGCTTTCTGGAAGATGGCGATAAGGCTAAGATCACGCTGCGTTTTCGCGGTCGTGAGATGGCCCACCAACAGATCGGTATGGAAGTGCTCAACCGCGTCCGTGACGATCTGAGTGAACTGGCAGTAGTCGAATCCTTCCCTACGAAGATCGAAGGCCGCCAGATGATCATGGTGCTCGCTCCTAAGAAGAAACAGTAAGGCCTTCAAGTAGCAATGTCTGTGGAGCCTACGGGTTCCGCAGCCGTTGTTCGCCTACGTTTCGTTTATTAACAATGCGAAGTGGAAGTTATTAAAATGCCAAAAATTAAGACCGTACGCGGTGCTGCTAAGCGTTTCAAAAAAACCGGTGGTGGTGGATTTAAGCGTAAGCACGCAAACCTGCGTCATATTCTGACCAAAAAATCTACTAAGCGTAAACGTCACCTGCGTCCAAAAGGCCTCGTGTCTAAAGGCGATCTGGGTCTGGTTATCGCGTGCCTGCCGTACGCATAAGCCGTTAACGTTTAATTCATTTTTTTACTAAGAATATAGATACAGGAGAGCACATATGGCTCGCGTAAAACGTGGTGTAGTTGCCCGTGCACGTCACAAGAAAATTTTGAAACAAGCTAAAGGCTACTACGGTGCGCGTTCTCGCGTATACCGCGTTGCCTTCCAGGCTGTTATCAAAGCTGGTCAGTACGCTTATCGTGACCGTCGTCAGAAAAAGCGTCAGTTCCGTCAACTGTGGATTGCGCGTATCAACGCAGCAGCACGTCAGAACGGTATTTCTTACAGCAAATTCATCAACGGCCTGAAAAAAGCCTCTGTTGAAATCGACCGTAAGATCCTGGCTGACATCGCAGTATTCGACAAAGTAGCGTTCACCGCTCTGGTCGAAAAAGCGAAAGCAGCTCTGGCATAAGCCGGTGAAAAGAGGGAGCCTGGCTCCCTCTCTTTTATTTGTAGAGCAATCAATTAGTTGACAATTTATCCGTAAGCCTTTTCAATAAAGGTTGTCCGGTTTTTACCACACAAGGTAACGCAAGCATGAATGCTGCTATTTTCCGCTTCTTCTTTTACTTTAGCACCTGAACTCAGGAGGCTTGCGCGTGAAAGAAGAAACGGAAAACAGCGCCTAAAAGCCTCCCTGGTGGAGGCTTTTTTTATACGCGTCATCCTTCAAGTTGTCTCTATATTGGCTGCATTCGCTCTTTGGCCGCGTTGATACAACTTGAATGATTTTGCGTATATACGAGCGACTAGTGAATATCGCAACATAACGAGGAAAACCATGTCACATCTCGCAGAGCTGGTTGCCAGTGCAACGGCCGCCATTAACCAGGCTTCAGATGTTGCCGCGTTAGACAATGTCCGCGTCGAATATTTGGGCAAGAAAGGGCACTTGACCCTTCAGATGACAACCCTGCGCGAACTGCCGCCAGAAGAGCGCCCGGCAGCAGGTGCGGTGATTAACGAAGCTAAAGAGCAGGTACAGCAAGCGCTGAACGCACGTAAGGCCGAATTAGAAAGCGCTGCACTGAATGCTCGTCTGGCTGAAGAAACGATCGATATCTCCCTTCCTGGGCGTCGTATCGAAAACGGCGGTCTGCATCCTGTAACGCGTACAATCGACAGGATTGAAAGTTTCTTCGGTGAGCTGGGCTTTACCGTAGCGACCGGTCCGGAAATCGAAGATGACTATCATAACTTCGATGCGCTCAACATTCCTGGCCATCACCCGGCGCGTGCTGACCACGACACTTTCTGGTTTGACGCGACGCGTCTGCTGCGCACGCAGACTTCCGGCGTGCAGATCCGCACCATGAAAGAAAAACAGCCGCCGATCCGTATTATCGCCCCGGGCCGCGTATATCGTAACGATTACGATCAGACTCACACCCCAATGTTCCACCAGATGGAAGGGCTGATTGTTGATACCAACATCAACTTCACCAACCTGAAAGGCACGCTGCACGATTTCCTGCGCAACTTCTTTGAAGAAGACCTGCAGGTTCGTTTCCGTCCTTCCTACTTCCCGTTCACTGAACCATCTGCGGAAGTTGACGTGATGGGCAAAAACGGCAAATGGCTGGAAGTGCTGGGCTGCGGGATGGTTCACCCGAACGTGTTGCGTAATGTTGGCATCGATCCGGAAATCTATTCCGGCTTTGCATTCGGTATGGGTATGGAGCGTCTGACCATGCTGCGTTACGGCGTTACCGATCTGCGTTCTTTCTTCGAAAACGATCTGCGTTTCCTCAAACAGTTTAAATAAAGGCAGGATAAAACAATGAAATTCAGTGAACTGTGGTTACGCGAATGGGTAAATCCGGCGATTGATAGCGATGCGCTGTCAAACCAAATCACGATGGCGGGTCTGGAAGTTGACGGTGTGGAACCTGTTTCCGGCGCGTTTAACGGCGTTGTGGTAGGTGAAGTGGTTGAATGCGGCCAACACCCTAACGCTGACAAACTGCGTGTCACCAAAGTGAATGTAGGCGGCGACCGCCTGCTGGATATCGTCTGCGGTGCGCCAAACTGCCGTCAGGGGTTGAAAGTGGCTGTGGCAACCGTTGGTGCCGTTCTGCCGGGCGATTTCAAAATTAAAGCCGCGAAACTGCGCGGTGAACCATCTGAAGGCATGCTGTGTTCGTTCTCCGAGCTGGGTATTTCCGACGATCATAACGGGATTATCGAACTGCCTGCCGATGCGCCAATTGGCACCGATATCCGTGAATACCTGAAGCTTGACGACAACACCATCGAAATCAGCGTCACGCCGAACCGCGCCGACTGCTTAGGCATCATCGGTGTAGCGCGTGACGTTGCCGTACTGAACAAAGCCCCGCTGGTTGAGCCGGAAATCGCGCCAGTAGCTGCGACCATTAGCGACGTCCTGCCGATTCAGGTCGAAGCCGTGGAAGCCTGCCCACGCTATCTGGGCCGCGTGGTGAAAGGCATCAATGTTAAAGCGCCGACCCCGCTGTGGATGAAAGAAAAACTGCGCCGTTGCGGTATTCGTTCTATCGATGCCGTGGTCGACGTGACTAACTATGTGCTGCTCGAACTGGGCCAGCCGATGCACGCGTTCGACAAGGACCGCATTGAAGGCGGAATAGTTGTCCGTATGGCAAAAGAGGGTGAGACCCTGGTATTGCTGGACAACAGCGAAGCGAAGCTGAATGCGGATACGCTGGTGATTGCGGACCATAACAAAGCGCTGGCGATGGGCGGCATCTTTGGTGGTGAACATTCCGGCGTGAATGATGAAACGCAAAACGTCCTGCTGGAATGTGCATTCTTCAGCCCGCTGTCTATTACCGGTCGCGCGCGTCGTCACGGTCTGCACACCGATGCATCTCACCGCTATGAGCGTGGTGTCGATCCGGCTCTGCAGCATAAGGCCATGGAACGTGCAACGCGCCTGCTGATTGATATCTGCGGCGGTGAAGCGGGCCCAGTCATTGACGTGACGAACGAAGCCACGCTGCCAAAACGCGCAACCATTACGCTTCGTCGTAGCAAACTGGATCGTCTGATCGGACACCATATTGCCGATGAGCAGGTGAGCGACATTCTGCGTCGTCTGGGTTGTGACGTGACGGAAGGGCAGGATGAGTGGAAAGCGGTCGCGCCGAGCTGGCGTTTCGATATGGAAATCGAAGAAGACCTGGTCGAAGAAGTCGCCCGCGTATACGGTTATGACAATATCCCGAACACGCCGATCCAGGCGGGTCTTATCATGGGTACGCATCGTGAAGCGGATTTGTCGCTGAAACGTGTAAAAACCATGCTGAATGACAAAGGCTATCAGGAAGTCATTACCTATAGCTTCGTCGACCCGAAAGTCCAGTCGCTGCTGCACCCGGGTGAAGAAGCGCTGCTGCTGCCAAGCCCAATCTCTATTGATATGTCGGCAATGCGTTTGTCCCTGTGGACCGGCTTGCTGTCTACGGTAGTGTATAACCAGAATCGTCAGCAGAACCGCGTACGTATTTTCGAAACGGGTTTACGTTTCGTGCCAGATACGCAGGCCAACCTCGGGATCCGTCAGGATCTGATGCTGGCTGGCGTGATCTGCGGTAACCGTCATGATGAGCACTGGAATCTGGCAAAAGAGACCGTTGATTTCTATGATCTGAAAGGCGATCTGGAAGCAGTTCTCGACCTGACCGGAAAACTGGGGGACATTCAGTTCAAAGCTGAAGCGAATCCAGCACTGCATCCGGGTCAGTCTGCGGCGATTTATCTGAAAGGTGAACGTATTGGTTTCATTGGGGTTGTTCATCCTGAACTGGAACGTAAACTGGATCTGAACGGTCGCACTTTGGTGTTTGAACTGGAGTGGAATAAGCTCGCAGACCGCGTGGTGCCTCAGGCGCGTGAAGTTTCTCGCTTCCCAGCGAACCGTCGCGATATCGCAGTCGTTGTGGCAGAAAACGTTCCCGCTGCGGATATTTTATCCGAGTGTAAGAAAGTTGGCGTAAATCAGGTAGTTGGCGTAAACTTATTTGACGTGTACCGCGGTAAGGGTGTTGCGGAGGGCTATAAGAGCCTCGCTATCAGCCTGATCCTTCAGGATACCAGCCGTACACTTGAAGAAGAGGAGATTGCCGCTACCGTCGCCAAATGTGTAGAGGCATTAAAAGAGCGATTCCAGGCATCATTGAGGGATTGAACCTATGGCGCTTACAAAAGCTGAAATGTCAGAATATCTGTTTGATAAGCTTGGGCTTAGCAAGCGGGATGCCAAAGAACTGGTCGAGCTGTTTTTCGAAGAGATCCGTCGTGCTCTGGAAAATGGTGAGCAGGTAAAACTCTCTGGTTTTGGTAACTTCGATCTGCGTGATAAGAATCAACGTCCGGGCCGTAACCCGAAAACGGGCGAAGATATTCCCATTACAGCACGGCGCGTGGTGACCTTCAGACCCGGACAGAAGTTAAAAAGCCGGGTTGAAAACGCAACGCCCAAAGAAGAGTGATTTAACGATACGCAGAGTATGACGCGTATAACTAAAAAGGCCGCTATGCGGCCTTTTTCCTTTTCACTACCGAATCAGCACCGTAGAATCACCTCCATCTCTTTTCAGCAGAATGGAAAACATGCTGACTTTCGCCCATCAACAGCAGCGTCGAAACGTACGCTGGATACTGTCACTGTCAGTACTTATGCTACTGGCAACGATTCTAAGCTTGTGCGCAGGAGAACAATGGATCGCTCCCGGCGACTGGTTCAGCGCCCGCGGCGATCTGTTCGTCTGGCAAATTCGACTTCCCCGTACTCTTGCCGTTTTGCTGGTAGGCGCTGCATTGGCCTTATCTGGCGCAGTGATGCAAGCTCTGTTTGAAAACCCGCTCGCAGAGCCTGGATTACTGGGCGTATCTAACGGCGCGGGAGTCGGGCTTATCGCGGCGGTGCTGCTGGGGCAGGGGCAACTCCCCGGCTGGGCGTTGGGCCTTTGCGCCATTGCCGGGGCGCTGATTATCACGCTTATTTTGCTACGTTTCGCCCGTCGACATCTGTCTACCAGCCGTCTGCTGCTGGCGGGGGTGGCGCTGGGGATAATCTGTAGCGCGCTGATGACATGGGCTATCTACTTCTCTACCTCGTTTGACTTACGACAGCTGATGTACTGGATGATGGGGGGCTTCGGTGGCGTAGACTGGCATCAGGCTTGGTTCATGGTGGCGTTGATTCCGGTACTGGTGTGGATCTGCTGTCAGTCGCAGCCGATGAATATGCTGGCGTTAGGAGAGACTTCTGCGCGTCAGCTGGGACTGCCATTATGGTTCTGGCGCAACCTGCTGGTGGTTGCCACAGGCTGGATGGTTGGCGTGAGCGTGGCTCTGGCAGGGGCGATTGGTTTTATTGGGCTTGTGATCCCGCATATTTTGCGACTGTGCGGCCTCACCGATCACCGTGTTTTACTGCCAGGTTGTGCGTTGGCTGGCGCAATCGCATTATTGTTTGCTGATGTTGTCGCGCGTTTGGTGCTGGCCTCGGCTGAGTTACCTATCGGCGTGGTAACGGCCACTATGGGTGCGCCGGTATTTATCTGGCTATTGTTAAAAGCCGCGCGCTAGAACGCGTTGGTTCGGTCTATGATTAAAAACTGAAAATCCACCTGTTGTTCTGGAGATGCTATGCAAAACACTATCCTCGATACAGAAGTGACGACCATCGACGGCGAGGTTACCTCACTGCAGCCGTATTCCGGGAATGTGCTGTTAATCGTCAACGTTGCTTCAAAATGTGGGCTGACGCCGCAGTACGAGCAACTGGAGAATCTGCAGAAAGCCTGGCACCAACAGGGCTTCAGCGTTCTTGGTTTCCCTTGCAATCAGTTTCTGGGCCAGGAGCCGGGCAGCGAAGAGGAAATAAAAACGTACTGCAGTACCACATGGGGCGTAACTTTCCCGATGTTCAGCAAAATTGACGTCAACGGCGAGGGACGCCACCCGCTGTATCAGAAGCTGATTGATGCCGCGCCAACGGCCGTTGCGCCTGCGGACAGTGGGTTCTACGAGCGAATGGCGAGCAAAGGCCGTGCGCCGCTCTACCCGGACGATATCCTGTGGAATTTCGAGAAGTTTTTAGTGGGTCGCGATGGAAAAGTGCTGCAACGATTCTCACCGGATATGACGCCTGAGGATCCCATCCTGGTGCAAACCATCAAGCAGGCGCTGGCAAACTAATGTCTCGATTGATGCAGCTACAGGACGTCGCGGAATCGACCCGTCTCGGCCCGCTTTCTGGTGAGATAAAAGCAGGAGAGATCTTGCATTTAGTGGGACCAAACGGTGCCGGAAAAAGTACGCTGTTGGCGCGTATGGCGGGTCTGACAAACGGAGAGGGCAGTATCACTTTTGGTGATATGCCGTTGGAGGAATGGCCGGCCGCCAGGCTGGCGCAATATCGCGCCTATCTTGCGCAACAGCAAAATCCGCCGTTTGCCATGCCGGTCTGGCATTTTCTGACGCTGCATCAACCCGACAAAGCACGCACCGATCTGTTACAGGAGATCGCCGATGCGCTCGGCCTGGGAGATAAACTGGGGCGCGGTGTGAACCAACTTTCCGGCGGTGAGTGGCAGCGTGTGCGCCTGGCTGCGGTTATCCTGCAGATTTGCCCACAAGCGAATCCATTAGGTCAGCTTTTACTGCTGGATGAGCCGATGAACAGTCTGGATGTCGCGCAACAAAACGCACTGGACCGCTTGTTGAGTCAGCTGTGTTTGCAGGGCATAGCGATTGTGATGAGTAGCCACGACCTTAATCACACCTTACGCCATGCGCATAAAGCCTGGCTACTCAAACGCGGGAAACTGCTTGCCAGTGGTTCACGAGATGCGGTACTGACACCGGCCAATCTGTCTGCGGCCTATGGCGTCAACTTCCGACGTTTGGATATTGAAGGGCACAGAATGCTCATATCAACCACTTAAGTGAAATGGGTTCTTGAAAATCATATAATTTCCACGCTAAATTGGCATAAAAATAAAATTCAGAGGATTCGTACTGAATGCGCTTTTGGCTCCTTTTCATCACAGCATTGTTTTTGGCGGGCTGCAGCAGCCATCGTGCGCCTGCGCCAAATGCCCGCTTGTCGGATTCTATTGCCGTTATCGCCGGTCTTAATGATCAGCTCCAAACCTGGCATGGCACACCCTATCGTTATGGCGGTATGAGTCGTAGTGGGGTGGATTGTTCTGGATTTGTTTTGATGACGATGCGCGATAAATTCGACCTGCAACTTCCGCGCGATACGCGTACGCAATCAAAGATTGGTACCGAAATTGATAAAGATGATTTGCTGCCAGGCGATCTGGTTTTCTTTAAAACCGGGTCTGGGGAAAGCGGTCTGCATGTTGGTATTTACGATACCAATAATCAGTTTATTCATGCTTCAACCAGCCGTGGCGTGATGCGCTCGTCTCTGGATAACGTTTACTGGCGTAAAAACTTTTGGCAGGCACGACGTATTTAATCCCCCGTAACTCCGAGGCTGCCATCGAGTGCGCAGCCTTAACATCACCATTTGAAAGTTAACTTTTATTTCTGCTTTTGGTTAGACAATACCCCTGAACATTAAGAGCGTATCTTGCTAAAAATATGATTTATTCCGAGATATTAAAAAGTGCAAAGCTGGATATTCGCTTATAATCAGGATAAGCTAAAAAAAAGGATTCGATTTACCGGCTAAAAAGGGAAAAATGAAAGGGCCTCTACTTGCATCAGCAGTAACGTATTTCTCCATCCTTTGCTACAGGATGCCGGATAACACCCATGCAGCGGGGCTGGCACGATGATTGTTTCACTGGATAATCTTTACCATTCTGAGTTCTCTTTTCTTCCTGCGAGAAGCGAAAAAGGCGATCTTGAATTCGTCGATATCATCACCAGTTTCGCCAGTGCGCATGGGGATGTGCGTATACCCACCGAGCTGGTCCTACCTCGGATGTCAGACGACGAACAATGTCGTTTATTTGTAGAAAAACTAGAATTAATCGAAACGTGCCAACATTTTTTTATTCAGCGAAAAGTATCCGCCTGGATTAATTTAACGCCAGCAGTTGCTAATACTTTATTATCAGATACTGAACTTGCTTCACAAGTTGAACGATTTTCATTTCTGGAGCTGACTATTAATGAAAGCTATCCGGAGTTAAACAAAGGTAAAGATAATCCAATATTGGCCGCACTTGCTGCGCGATTTCCATTAGTCCTGACAAACTATGGTTCTGGCGGTATATCAACCCGGGCAATTTTTGACGGCCTGTTCAAACGCGTCGTGCTGGATAAAAACTTTGTTCAACAAAGGATTGCACATATTTCGTTTGAACCGTTTATGCGGGCTATTCTGGCGCAACTATCGCCCAGCTGTGAGTCAATAATCATTAGCGGAATTGATACACAAGAGATGCTGGAGCGCGTCTTGCCTGTGGGATTCAGTGCCATGCAGGGAGGATTGTGGCCTGCGGTGCCTCCTGCGCAGATAATTTCGCTCGCTAAGATATAACCCTTTTATTTGCTGGTGTTTAACAGCCTATTAACAGTCTACACTAGAGGCAGGAGGCCCTATGACCCTGTCTTTTACCACTCGCTGGCGTGATGAACTACCAGCAACCTATACCGCGCTTTCACCCACCCCTCTGAAAAACGCGCGCCTTATCTGCCATAACGATGCGCTGGCGGAGCAATTAGCAATTCCTGCGGCGCTATTTGATATTCCGACTGGTGCAGGCGTTTGGGGCGGCGAATCGTTGCTTCCCGGGATGTCGCCTTTAGCCCAGGTTTATAGTGGGCATCAGTTCGGCGTCTGGGCTGGTCAGCTTGGTGACGGACGAGGGATCCTGCTGGGCGAACAACAGCTCGCGGATGGTTCAACGTTTGACTGGCACCTGAAAGGCGCCGGACTCACGCCGTATTCCCGCATGGGTGATGGGCGTGCCGTGTTGCGCTCGACCATTCGTGAAAGCCTGGCCAGTGAAGCGATGTACTACCTGGGAATACCGACCACGCGGGCATTGTCGATTGTCACCAGTGACACGCCGGTTTATCGCGAAACGGTCGAAGCAGGGGCGATGCTCATTCGCGTGGCGCAAAGCCATATGCGGTTTGGCCACTTTGAGCATTTTTACTATCGCCGAGAGCCGGAAAAAGTGCGTGAGTTGGCTGACTTTGCGATTCGCCATTACTGGCCGCAATGGCAGGAAGAAGCCGATAAGTATCTGCTGTGGTTTAACGATGTTGTCACGCGTACTGCGACGTTAATCGCTGACTGGCAGGCGGTAGGATTTGCGCATGGTGTTATGAACACGGACAACATGTCGATTCTGGGTCTGACGATGGATTACGGTCCATTCGGTTTTCTTGATGATTACGTGCCCGATTATATCTGCAACCACTCTGACAACCAGGGGCGATACAGTTTCGATAACCAACCGGCCGCCGCGTTGTGGAACCTGCAACGTCTGGCGCAAACCCTGTCGCCATTTATCCCGGTCGAGGCGCTCAATGATGCGCTGGACAGTTACCAGCTGGCGCTGTTAACTCGCTATGGTCAGCGGATGCGGCAAAAGCTCGGCTTCTTTAGCGAGCAGAAAGATGATAACGAACTGCTTAGCGAACTGTTTAGCCTGATGGCGCGAGAAAGAAGCGACTATACGCGAACGTTTCGCATGCTCAGCGAAACGGAGCAGCACAGTGCGCAATCTCCGTTGCGCGATGAGTTTATCGACCGCGCAGCATTTGACGACTGGTTCACGCGGTATCGCTCGCGCCTTCAGCAAGACAATATTGCCGATGCAGTCAGACAAACACAGATGAAGGCGGCAAATCCGGCGATGGTATTACGTAACTGGCTGGCACAACGGGCGATTAGCCAGGCAGAGCAGGGGGATTACGCCGAACTGCACCGGTTGCACCAGGCGTTGCGTACCCCGTTTGCCGATCGCGATGATGACTATGCCAGCCGTCCACCTGACTGGGGCAAACGGCTGGAAGTGAGTTGTTCAAGCTAAGGGGCCAGAAATACCTGCGGGGAGGCGTTGGCTGGATGCTGGCCAACGTGTACCTGAGCACCGTACCAGCGCTTCAGATCATCGGCCTGTAACACAGTTTCCGGTGTTCCCTGCGACACCAGCCTGCCGTTGTGCAGCAGCACTATTCTGTCTGCCCACAGTGCGGCGAGGTTCAGATCGTGAAGCACAATGCACACATGCAGCTCACCCGAAGCGGTTAGCGTTTTTAGCATGCGCAACAGATGCTGCTGGTGGTAAAGATCCAGCGCGGAGGTCGGTTCATCAAGGAATAACCAACCGCGAGGCGCACCGTCGCACCAGAGTTGCGCCAGCGCACGGGCTAACTGCACTCGCTGTTGCTCGCCGCCGGAAATCGCGGCGTATTGCCGGCCTGCCAGAGGCGTACATCCGGTCATCTCCATTACCTGTGCAATAAGCTTAGGTTCCGGTCGTTGGGTCCAGGGCGCGCGACCCATCGCGATGACGGCCTCTACCGGCCAGTCAAATCCCAGTTGCGTTTGCTGACGCATTACCGCCCGGTGTCGCGACAGCATTTGGGTAGGCCACTCCTCCAGCGGTTTGCCCGCCAGCACGCAGCGCCCGGTAGCCGGTTTCAGAAAACCGGTCAGCAAGCGTAGCAGAGTGGATTTCCCCGCACCGTTTGGGCCGATGAGCGCCACCAGTTCACCTTTTGTAAGGGCGAGTGATACATTGTCAATTACCGCTCTGCCAGCTACGTGATAGTGAAGCCCTTCAGCGATGAAATGTTCAGCCATGCGGTCCTCGCTGACGAAAAATAAGCCATAAAAACCACGGTGCGCCGAGAAGACTGGTCAACAGACCGACCGGCATCTCCGCAGGCGCAACCGCCGTACGGGCCAGTGTGTCGGCAATCAGCAATAAAAACGCGCCCGCCAGCACGGAACCCGGAATAACGGCCCGATGGTCTGAGCCGAGCCACATACGTATTAAATGTGGGATGACCAACCCGATAAAGCCAATCACGCCGCTTACCGCCACGGCTGAGGCAACCAGTAGTGCGCTACAAAGCAGCAAAATACGCTGGATTGTACGCACATCAACGCCGAGATAATGCGCCTCTTCCTCACCCAGCTGCAGAAGATTCAGCGCCGGAGCAAGTCGCCAGATGATCAGCACTGTCGGGATTGTCAGTGAAGTGACAGCCAACAGTGTGGACCACTGCGCGGCCCCCAGACTTCCCATTCCCCATAGCGACAGCTGGCGCAGTTGCGCATCATTACTGACCCACGACAAAACGCCAACCGCCGCCCCACAGAGCGCGTTAATGGCAATGCCGACCAGCAGCAGGCGTGAGAGTGAACCGTCGCGCTGTTGGCTAAGGATAAAAATCACTACGGTTGCCGCCAGCGCGCCGAAAAAAGCGGCCAGCATTGGAGCATACAACATCAGCAGCGCGGGCAAGGAGACAGGCAGCACCACCCACAGGGCCACAGCGCAGGCGGCACCACTGCTTATTCCCAGTAATCCAGGGTCTGCAAGTGGATTGCGAAACAGCCCCTGCATCACGCAGCCAGCGAGCGCCAGAGAGCCGCCAATCACCAGCGCCAGCAGGACGCGGGGCAGACGAATCGTGAGCCAGATTTGACGCAGTGCCTCATCGCCATCACGCCAGAGCAGACTTACCGGCAGGCGCAACGCGCCAAAACCGGTAGCCAGAACCGTCATTACAACCAGCATCAATGCCAACATCCACAACGAACAGGTGATCCGCCGGGACATCAGGGCAATTGCTCCGCTTTAGCACGAAGCTGCAAAATTGCCTGTGGTGTGCGAACGCTGAAGCCCAACAGCGCCATATCGTCAACCTGCAATACCTGTTTATTCCTGCCGGCAGGTGTTTGCGCAAGTCCTGGTAGCGTCCACAGATTATCTTCGCCACCCATCGCCTTAACACCTTCTTGTGAAATCACCACCAAATCGGGTTGGCTGGCAATGACACCTTCTTGTGACAGCGGTTGATAGCGATTAACGCCCTGCATCGCGTTGCGTAGACCTGCGGCACGAATCGCTGCATCGGCTCCGGTTTGCTGGCCCGCAGCCATCGCGGTCATCCCGCCATGATTGAGAATAAACAGCACACGTTTATTAAGTTCAGACGACGGGAGCGTCGCCAGTTCCTGGCGTAACGTTGCGTGCAGCGTTTCGCCGTTGGCCTCCCGATGGGTAGCCTCGGCGATAACCCGAACTTTTTCATCAATCACGTTAAGATCGTTGCTTGCCGGGATCGTGACAACCCTGACATTGCTCTGCTCGATCTGTTTTAACACCAGAGAGGGCTGCGCCTGCGCGCTGGCAAGGACCAGCGTAGGGCGTGTGGCAAGGATCCCTTCGGCGTTGAGCTGGCGCAAATAACCAACATCAGGTAACGCGGTTGCCGCAACAGGCCACTGGCTGGTGCTGTCTCTCGCCACAAGGGAGGGTTGTGCTCCCAGTGCGTATACGATCTCGGTGACATCGCCACCGAGGGCAACAACTCGCTCCTCAGGCGCAGCAAGTGCGGCGAAGGGCAGAAGCGCGATCAGGGCCAGCAGTTTTTTCATGCGGCCAGTCCTTTCGGCGTTAGCGCGTCAATCTGTGTGCGCCATTGCGTCTGTTCCGGCTCGCCTTCCGTACGTTGACCATACAGTTGTGCGATTTGCGTACCGTCGGCAGCAAACAGTTCCAGACTGGTGACGTGACCATCGGCGGTCGGTTTGCGCGTCACCCACGTTTCGGCCACGCTCTCTTCCAGCAGATGCAGGGTAAAGGTTGGGTTGAAGATGTTAAGCCAGCCTTTCATCGGTACCAGTTTTTCAATCACGCCGGTAAAAATCTGTACGCAGCCGCGATTACCCACAAAAACCATAATTTCGTTGCCATCCTGACGCGCGGTATCGAGTAACTGCGCCAGTGCACTATTAGAAACCTTACAGGCCAGATCGTCGCCCACCAGATTAAATGCCTGTTGGCGGGTGAGTTCATGGCGTTTCAGCAGACCGAAGAACTGGTGGACATCGGTCATCGCTCGCCACTCTTGATCAACGGTCTGTGCATCGACCGTGACGGCGGCAGGCGCAGAATTGTTGGCGGGTTGCAGCACCAGCGGCGGATTTTCTGCAAAGATGAAACGGGTCAGCAACGCCGCCCATTCCTCAACGAGGGTATTTTGCGTGGTATAGACCTTCAGCAGCGCGTCTCCCTGATGGTCGAAGAACTGAATGCTCTGACGCTCACCATGGGCGGTTGTTTCGCTGATATGAAAGGTGCTGGCCCATTGATTCAGGAACAGACGCAGATCGAGGGCGCGCGGATTGAGAACCAGCCCAGCATGGCCGTTGAGGTGCTGATTGGTAAAAGCACCCACCTGCTCATGTACTGCGTATTCATTGCGGCAAATACATTTGGTTTCGCCCACTGTTTCCAGTGCGCTGAGAATTTCACGCACTTCGCCACGTAAGCGCCAGGCGTCGTGACCGACACGTGCAAAGGTCAGTTCGGCTTCGCTAATATTCATCAACCCCGCAATATCACGTGCGTATTTGCCAGGATTTTCTTTCTTCAGTTCCAGCCAGCGTGTGTAATGATTCATTGTCTCTTCCTTCCAGATTGCGGCCCCGGCGAACCGGGGAAAAGTGATTACCACTGATAACTCACGAAAATTTTGCCATTACGACCATCCTGCGGAATGCCTTGCGGCGACCAGTACTCTTTGTCGAAGGCGTTGCCCAGTACCAGCGTGGTGGTCATGCCTTTCAGCGCTTGTTGGCCCTGATAGCTCACGTAGAAATCGTTTACCGCATAGCCAGGCTGTTTAGTGTAGCTGTTGCTGATATGCGTGGAACGGTCAGCAAATGTCCCTATCCAGCCGACAGAGAAACCGCTGTGCGCAACCGGCACATTCAGTTTGCTGGTGACGGTATCCGGGTTAATGCTGGAAATGTATTCACCTGTGTCAGTATCTTTTCCGCGTGTGCGGTTATAGGCCATGTCGAGGCTGAACAGGTCGGTGGAATATTTCGCCATCACGTCCCAGCCCCAGATTTTGGCATTGGGTACGTTATAGGACGTGGTTGTCGCAGCGGCGAAATCGACGCTGGTGGAGATGTAATCTTTCGCTTTGGTGTCGAAATAGCTGGCTTTAAATTCGAGCGCGTCGCTCGCCATCAGAAGATCGTCAAAGCGCAGGCCAAATCCGTATTCCTGTGTTTCGTTGGTTTCCGGGCGCAGGTTAGGGTTAGGTACCCAGTAGTTGGTGTAAAAACGACCAATCGAGAAGTGTTTCGCATCGTTATACATCTCGCCCATAGTCGGGGCACGGAAAGCCTGAGCGTATGAACCGAACAGCATCAGCCAGTCAGTTGGCGCAACTGTTAATCCGGCGCGGGATGACCATTTATCGGCATCGACATCTTCATAGCCGTCGCTGCTGCCGCGATAAGAGTCATAACGGGTACCGCCCAGCAGCGTAATCGGCAGGTCGCGCAGGGTGATTTCATCCTGTAGCCAGCCGGAGCTGAAATCGATCTTTGCCTCCGGGAAGCCAGTTGTTGCTCCTCCAGGCTGTTGTTCCTGACGATAGTATTCACCGCCGTAGGTCAACAGGTGAGATGCAAAAGAGTCGGTAAACAGGCGGCTGCGGTTGTCGATCTTCCCGCCTTTGGTGGTTTGCTTGCGAAATTCGCTAGTGTTATCTGCATTCTGAGCATTAATGCGCGCTTCGGACCAGTAGATACGGGCGTCAGCGTTCAGCCAGTCATTGTCCGCCGGAGCGAGCGAGTAGGTCAGTTGCGCATCACGCTGGATCGTTGAACGGTTGGTCATCGGGTTGCTGGCATCCGCCGTGCTGGTCTGCGGGTTTTTAGGTTCCCGGGCGTCATTGTTGTAGTAACGCAGCGAACCGGCCAGCGTCTGGGCGCTGTTAATTTTCCAGCTACCTTTCGCCAGCATATTGTTAATTGCTTCGTCATTCGGCGCAGTAGTACCGTCACTCTGGCGTAAATCACCGCGATCGCGGCTGGACCAGGCAAACAGTCCGTCCAGCGTATCGGTACGGCCATACGTGCTGGCGCCCATGCCGAGACTGTGATCGCCGGTCGCCGCGGTACCGAACACGCGATAACCGCTGTTTTGCCCGACTTCCAGTAGATCTTTGGCATCTGCAGTGTCATAGGCGATCACGCCGCCTAGCGCGCCGCTACCGTACAGTAGTGCGGAAGGACCACGCACGACTTCGATGCGTTTGATAAGCGCCGGGTCGAGGAAGGTACTGTTCAGGTGTCCGGTGTCGGTTCCCTGGCGAACGCCGTCAACCAGCACCAGAACGCCGCGTCGATCGTACCCGCGCAGATTCACGTCCTGGCCGTTGGTACGGCCCGTACCGTCAAGGGTCAGGCCTGGAACCCTACGTAACAGGTCGGCAGCTGAGCTGGCGGTTTGGTTTTCTGGGGCGGTGGCGTCAATGACGCTGACCATCATCGGTGCTTCAAAGGCGCTACGGGCATTGCCGGTGGCGGTAACGGTCATATCCTCGGCCGCCGCATAGGCGACGGCGGGCAGGTTACTGACAATCGCCAGCGCCAACAGCGATGGGCGCAGGGAAGCGGTGTGCAGGTAAGGCATAGCAACTCTCCATTAGGAAATCGAAAAGCGCTGGCTGCCTGGGTATGACCTGGGTGGCTGGCGAAATGTGTTGTTTATTTAGTCAGAATGAGTTTTCCGGCTTGGGTCTGGCGCAGCAGGTAGTGCTGACCATCATGTTCTATGATCACGCGTCCTTCGTTACCCAGCAGGGTTTTACTGTCAATTCGTCGGTCGTTTGGCGCGACGGAAGGCGGTGTTTTGTCTTTTGCAGGCGTTGCCGTTGTGTTATCCATACGTGACATAGTGTTTAAAAATAACAATCAATGTAACAATGATAATCATTATCATCAAACTGCAAATTTGCGGCAAGCGTTTTTGTGAAATAATTGTGACGAGAACGTTTTTTGCACAACAATCAAGGGAAAAACAAGGGATTAGCGCCGGGCAAAGTGATATTGCCCGGCGAACAGCATTAAAAACGGCTATCAACTGCAGAGGCGAGTTTTTCAACCAACAGTTCAGTATCTTCCCAGTTCAGGCATGGGTCGGTAATGGACTGACCGTAAACCAGCGGCTGGCCGCTAACGATTTTTTGCGTGCCTTCACGCAGGAAACTCTCCGCCATGATCCCGGCTATTGCCGTTGAACCGTTACGAATTTGCTGGCACACGTCATCACAAACCTCCAACTGACGGCGATGCTGCTTCTGGCAATTACCGTGGCTAAAATCGACCACCAGATGCTCAGGCAGAGAAAATTCGTGCAGGGTATCGCAGGCGGCAGCAATATCTTCAGCATAATAATTCGGCTTTTTACCGCCGCGCATGATGATATGCCCGTAAGGGTTACCGCTGGTCTGATAAATGGTCATCTGACCGGTTTTATCCGGCGAGAGGAACATGTGACTGGCGCGGGAGGCGCGAATCGCATCGACGGCGATGCGCGTGTTGCCATCCGTTCCGTTCTTAAAGCCGACCGGGCAGGAGAGCGCGGAGGCCATTTCACGATGGATCTGACTTTCGGTGGTGCGCGCGCCAATAGCTCCCCAACTGATTAAATCGGCAATAAACTGGCCGGTCACCATGTCGAGGAATTCAGTCGCCGTGGGGACGCCCAGTTCGTTGACCTGCAACAGCAGTTTTCGCGCCAGTTCAATACCGTGGTTTACACGATAACTGCCGTTCAAATCCGGGTCGGAAATCAGGCCTTTCCAGCCTACGACGGTGCGTGGTTTTTCAAAATAGGTACGCATCACGATTTCCAGACGCGCCTGGTGCTTAGTGCGCAGCGCCTGTAATCGTGTCGCGTATTCCATCGCGGCATCAAGATCGTGAATCGAGCAGGGACCTACGATCACCAGTAAACGGGGGTCTTCACCATTTAAAATTTTTTCTATCCGACGTCGGGAGTCCGTAACATGACGGGCGACGGAGGACGAAACAGGATGCCGTTGCGCAAGCTCTGCTGGAGTGACCAGGTTGTCAATACGCGCAGTACGGAGTTCATCGGTTCTGTTCATTACTTGTCTCAGAAATTTGTTGCTTCAACGGCAGGACTACCGGGAAGTGATGTACATCACAATATCACACTCATCCTGCCTGGTGGCGAGCATAATAACAAAAAATCGAACCAATGCACTAGCATTCTAGTACATGCGGCGATTTAGTCCCATGATATCGAGGATCTTGGTAGCAATCTCTTCTACCGAATAATTGGTACTGTTCAGCCAGGGGATCTGGTTTTTCCGGTACAGCGCTTCTACCTCAGCGACTTCCATACGGCACTGACGCAGCGAGGCGTAACGACTGTTCTCACGACGCTCTTCGCGGATGGCTGCCAGGCGCTCAGGGTCGATGGTCAGGCCGAATAATTTATGCTGCAACGGCTTAAGGGATGCTGGCAGCACCAGATTATCCATATCATCGGCAATAAAGGGGTAGTTGGCCGCGCGGATACCAAACTGCATGGCCAGATAAAGACTGGTCGGCGTTTTGCCGCAACGGGAAACGCCGAGCAGGATCACCTGCGCCTGATCGAGGTTGCGCAACGAAATACCGTCGTCGTGGGCGAGGGTGTAGTCAATGGCGGCGATGCGCGCGTCGTACTTGTTGAGGTTACCGGGATTCAGACCGTGCGTGCGATGGGCGATAGGCGTAGGGTCGAGTTTCATCTCGTGTTGCAGTGGGGCAACCAGCGCCTGCACGATATCCTGACAAAATCCTTCGCTTTGCAGAATGATCGAGCGAATTTCCGGCAGGACGATGGAGTAAAACACCAAAGGGCGCACACCAGTTTGTTGATAGATCGCGTCAATCTGGTCTTTAACCGCGCGCGCACGACTCTCATTTTCCACAAACGGCAGCGTAATACTGCTGATCGTGACAGGAAATTGCGACATCACCGCGTGACCCAATACCTCGGCGGTGATGGCCGTACCATCAGAAATATAAAATACGTGACGATCAACAGCATTATCCATTTTGCTCATCCTGGGGCAGATATAATTCTCTGAAAGCATAAATTAAAATTTGCCAGAAGCGAATATTGCTGCATCTATTTTATAAAATGAAACGGTATTTTTATATTTACTGAAAAGTACATTTCATTTTTCGGAACAAATGTTTATACCGGTCGTTTTTGTGGTGATCCCGTGTGGTTCGCGGGTTTGCGCAAATGCGGAAACAATCTGAAAAAATAAAAAATAAAGTTGCTTGAACGATTCACCGTTTTTTTCGACGGAGTAAATATGCCAAGATAATTACGCAAAATTGAGTTTCCTAACCTCGTTCATATATAAGGATTGTTCGATGTCCAACAATGGCTCGTCACCGCTGGTGCTTTGGTATAACCAACTCGGCATGAATGATGTAGACAGAGTTGGAGGCAAAAATGCCTCCCTGGGTGAAATGATTACTAACCTTTCAGGTATGGGTGTTTCCGTACCGAATGGTTTTGCAACGACCGCCGATGCGTTTAACCAGTTTCTGGACCAGAGCGGTGTAAACCAGCGCATTTATGAGCTGCTGGATAAAACGGATATCGACGATGTCACCGAGCTTGCGAAAGCCGGGGCGCAGATCCGCCAGTGGATTATCGACACTCCTTTCCAGCCAGAGCTGGAAAATGCCGTCCGTGATGCCTACGCGCAGCTGTCAGCGGACGATGCCAATGCCTCTTTTGCCGTGCGTTCTTCCGCTACCGCAGAAGATATGCCAGATGCGTCATTTGCCGGTCAGCAGGAAACCTTCCTCAACGTCCAGGGATTTGATGCCGTACTGGTTGCCATCAAACACGTATTTGCCTCGCTGTTTAACGACCGCGCGATCTCTTATCGTGTTCACCAGGGCTATGACCACCGTGGCGTAGCGCTCTCTGCTGGCGTTCAGCGGATGGTGCGTTCTGACCTCGCATCCTCAGGCGTAATGTTCTCCATCGATACCGAATCCGGTTTCGACCAGGTCGTCTTTATTACGTCTGCCTGGGGTCTGGGCGAAATGGTCGTGCAGGGCGCCGTTAACCCGGATGAATTCTACGTGCACAAACCGACCCTGGCGGCTAACCGTCCGGCGATCGTCCGTCGCACAATGGGTTCGAAAAAAATCCGCATGATTTACGCGCCGACCCAGGAACACGGTAAGCAGGTGACCATTGAAGATGTCCCGCAGGAACAACGTGACATTTTCTCCCTGACTAACGAAGAAGTGCAGGAACTGGCGAAGCAGGCGGTACAAATCGAGAAGCACTACGGTCGTCCAATGGACATCGAATGGGCGAAAGACGGTCATACCGGCAAGCTGTTCATTGTTCAGGCGCGTCCAGAAACCGTGCGTTCTCGCGGCCAGGTGATGGAGCGTTATACGCTGCATGCTCAGGGTAAAATTATTGCTGAAGGTCGCGCCATCGGCCACCGCATTGGCGCGGGTCCGGTCAAAGTCATTCATGACATCAGCGAAATGAACCGTATCGAACCAGGTGACGTACTGGTTACCGACATGACCGACCCGGACTGGGAACCGATCATGAAGAAAGCAGCAGCAATTGTCACTAACCGTGGCGGCCGTACCTGTCACGCGGCGATTATTGCCCGTGAACTGGGGATCCCGGCCGTGGTGGGCTGTGGTGATGCGACCGAGCGCATGAAAGACGGTGAGAAGGTAACCGTCTCCTGTGCCGAAGGTGACACCGGTTATGTCTACGCTGACATGCTCGACTTTAGCGTGAAGAGTTCCAGCGTGGAGACCATGCCGGATCTGCCGTTGAAGGTGATGATGAACGTCGGTAACCCGGATCGGGCTTTCGACTTCGCCTGTCTGCCAAACGAAGGCGTCGGCCTGGCGCGTCTGGAATTTATCATCAACCGTATGATTGGCGTGCACCCGCGTGCGTTGCTGGAGTTTGATGACCAAACGCCTGAGCTGCAAAATGAAATCCGCGCCATGATGAAAGGTTTCGATTCTCCGCGTGAATTCTACGTAGGTCGTCTGACGGAAGGGATCGCGACGCTGGGTGCGGCGTTTTATCCAAAACGCGTCATCGTGCGTATGTCGGACTTTAAGTCCAACGAATATGCCAACCTGGTCGGCGGTGAGCGTTATGAACCGCATGAAGAGAACCCGATGCTGGGCTTCCGTGGGGCGGGCCGTTATGTTGCCGATAGCTTCCGCGACTGCTTTGCGCTGGAATGCGACGCAGTAAAACGTGTCCGTAACGACATGGGCCTGACTAACGTTGAAGTGATGGTACCGTTTGTACGTACCGTTGCTCAGGCGAAAGCGGTGGTGGAAGAGCTGGCACGCCAGGGGCTGAAACGCGGCGAGAACGGACTGAAGATCATCATGATGTGTGAGATCCCGTCTAACGCCTTGCTGGCCGAGCAGTTCCTCGAGTACTTCGACGGCTTCTCCATCGGCTCAAACGACATGACGCAGTTGGCGCTGGGTCTGGATCGTGACTCTGGTGTGGTTTCTGAACTGTTTGATGAGCGTAACGACGCGGTGAAAGCACTGCTGTCGATGGCGATTCGTGCAGCCAAGAAACAGGGCAAATACGTGGGTATTTGCGGCCAGGGTCCATCTGACCATGAAGACTTCGCGGCCTGGCTGATGGAAGAGGGGATCGACAGCCTGTCGCTGAACCCGGACACCGTCGTACAAACCTGGCTGAGTCTGGCTGAACTGAACAAGTAATATCATGCCTTATCCGGCCTATTCAACGTAGGCCGGATAAGATGCGTTAGCATCGCCATCCGGCGCTTTATCCTGTAATACTCTCCACGCTCAAACGCTGAATAATATCCTGACGAAGCTGGTATTTTTGTACTTTACCGGACGCCGTGCGCGGTAATTTCTCCACGATCACAATGTGCTCAGGGTATTTGTACTTTGCCACCCGCTTGCGGCTAAAAAAGGCCACCACTGATTCCAGCGACAACGAATGATGCGGAGGTTTTAGGACCACGTAAGCACACGACCTTTCACCTAAGCGTTCGTCCGGCATCGCGACAACACAAGCATCGTGAATGCGAGGATGCTGCAATAAAATATCCTCAACTTCGCGGCTGCTGATGTTTTCTCCACCACGGACAATGATATCTTTTTTCCGCCCGGTGATTTTGATGTACCCCGCATCGTCCATTCGGCATAAGTCGCCGCTGTAATACCAGCCGTCTTGATCCAGCGCGCGGGCGGTGAGTTCGGGTTCATCGAGGTAGCCCATAAACACATTGGGACCACGCGAAGCTTCTTCACCTTCTACCCCCGCGGGCAACGTATTGCGCGCTTCATCGACGACTTTAATTTCAACACCTGCAGCGGCATATCCGTCCGTATTCATCATGCGAGAAAGCGAATCATCGAGATTGACCAGCGCATGTGGTGAACTCTCAGTCGAGCCATAAATGCTTAATAATTTTATGCCGAGCTGCTGGCAGTCATGGGCAATCTTCTGGGGAATGGTTGTGCCCCCACATAAGAAAAAGCGTAGTGATGAGATATCGCTTGACCGCTTTTCCATGCTACACAACATGTCGTAGACGAAGGGTGTTGCGCCGAGCACACAGGTACAGCGCTGTTGCTCCAGCAGATCAAGACAGGCGGTTGGGGTGAAAATATCTAACAATACGCTGCGTGCGCCGATTAAAAACGGTGCAGTAACGCCATGCAGAAAACCGGTAGCATGTCCCAGTGGTGCGGGCATCAAAAACACATCCTGCCAGGTGAGATTGAGGCGGGCACAGTAGGCACGCTCGCTGGCAAGGATGTTGTTGTGGGTCAGCATTACGCCTTTTGGCATTCCCTCGGTACCGGAGGTAAACAACACCGCCGCCAATTCATCGGCGTGAACATTAATCGTCTGGGTTAAAGGCGGAGCTAAAAGCAGTTGACTGAGCGCCAGCGAGGTAGTTGCCGGAGCCAGTTTATCCACGGCAACGATCTGTTGCAGATGCGGCAACTGGTTTTGTAAGGGGAGGATCAGATCGACCGGTCGGGTCTGTTTAAACAGTGTCGGTGCGAAAAAAATCTTCGCTTTACACTTATTCAGCACCCATACCAGCTCTGCTTCACGCCACGCTGGCAGCAGCGGTACGGAAACGGCCCCGGTTTTCAGGCAGGCCAGGTAGATAATCGTAAACTCGCACCAGCCCGGTAACTGGAAGGCAATGCGATCGCCGGGTTGAATACCGCAGGCTAAAAACCAGGTTGCCAGACTGCTGGCCGCGCTGTCGAGTGCAGCATAGGTGTATGAAGCGCCATGGTTATCAACCACGGCGATTTTATCTGGCATGGCTCTGGCAGTTTGGTTCCAGTAATCGCCAAGCGAAGCATCTCCCCATAAACCCTGTTGTCGCCAGACTTCGCGACGTTCGGCGTTAAACGTTAGTGTGATACTCATGAAGTTATTCCCAGGATGATTTCGGCATACATCTGACCGGATGGCCGGCGTGGCCGATCCGGTGTACTACAGGCAAAATCCATTAGCCGTAGCGAAAATCAACGCCAAATGTTCCGACCGGATATTCCCATTGGTCGAGGATCGTGTCGCCGCACAGTACTCGACACGTTCCGCACTCCAGGCAACCAGCAGAATCAAAATGAATGTTTCCACTCTCATCCTGCTTATACAGCCCGGCGGGGCAGGCTTTCAGCAGCTTGCGAAATTCATTAAGGTCTGGATGTTCGGCCAGGATAATGTGCGGGTGGCCTTCATCGACATTGAATTTATTGACGCCCAGTTTGACGTCAACGTTAACGGTATTGTCCTGATTCATAGTGCAGTTGCCCCCTTGATACCGTCTTTCAGTAAGTTCATCAGCCCGATTTGTTTTGCGTGGGACATAATCATCTTGCGAACCGGTTGATTTGGACGTCCGTCAACGGTGAACATATCGCTCATGATGTCGGCCACCATACGCGGATACTGGGTGAACAGCCGTGGGTTTTCCATTAGCGCCGGGATCTTGCGAAAATGCTGTAAATCACGCATTACACAGCCCTGTTCGAGCGCGCGCTTGTAGTCCATCAGGCTGTTGGCAGAGAAATCCTGGCGTTCTTTTGCTGCAATGGCTGTTTGGGCAGCGGCTTCTGCGGAAGCGATGGCCAAATCCATACCTCGCACCGTGAAACCCAGGTTCAAACAGAAACCGGCGGCATCGCCCACGATCATCACACCGTCATCGACCAGCTTTGGAACCATTGCCAGACCGCCTTCCGGAACCATATGCGCGGAATATTCCAGTAGTTCTCCACCGGCAATCAATGGCCGAATAGTTGGATGTTGCTTAAAGTCTTCCAGCATTTGTGGAATACTTTTTGTGGCATGAGCAATATCCCCCAGACCACACACCAGACCCAGAGAGATGGAGTCCTGGTTGGTATACAAAAATCCGCCTCCCATCAACCCATCAGACGGTGAGCCTGCAAACAGCCAGGCCGCGCCTTCATTACCTGAAAGATTGAAGCGATCTGCAATGACCGCTGGAGGTAAGCCGATCAGCTCTTTTACGCCAACGGCATAGTGATGTGCAGAAGAGGGCGGAACCATCCCCAGGGAACGCCCCAGCATAGAGTTGACGCCATCGGCAAGGATGACAATATTGGCTTCCAGGATATCGTCGCCGGCCTGAACTCCGGTAACCTTATTTCCTTCGCGGATCAGGGCATCGACGCGCACGCCGGGAATGAACTGCACGCCAGCTTGTTCCGCTTTTTCCATTAGCCATGGGTCAAGTCTGTTGCGCAAAACGGTATACGAATCCTGCGTTGGTGCGTCAGCCTTTTCACGATGAAAGTCGAGAGTGACGGCGCTTTCTTCGGTCAGAAAGGAGATTTTTTCGCGGGTGACTTTACGCTCGAGCGGCGCTTCCTGCGCGAACCCCGGCATGATGCGCTCAAGACTATGTGCATAGAGTCTTCCGCCGGTCATATTTTTACTACCTGCACTGTTTCCGCGCTCGATAACCAGCACGTCCAGTCCGGCCTGAGCCATCACGTAGCCTGCAACCGTACCCGCCACGCCAGCACCGACCACAATGGCATCAAATTTTTCATCTGACATGCTTTATGCTCCCTTCCCGCTGCGAGGGCAGCGGGATATGTGCGTTAAAAGTGGGGTTAGCGGCTGAGATGCTCGATAAGAGCCGGAACGACTTTGTAGATGTCGCCGACCAGTCCGTAATCGGCGTAATTGAAAATAGGGGCTTTCTTATCTTTGTTGATGGCGACAATGACTTTCGCGCCGTTACCGCCGACCATATGCTGAATTTGTCCTGAAATGCCGAGGGTGAGGTAAAGGTCCGATTTCAGTAACACGCCAGAAACGCCGATGTAGCGTTCGCGTTCCATCCAGTTTTCGCCTTCGGCAATCGGTCGTGAACAACCCACTTCTGCACCCAGTACAGATGCCAACTGGTGCACCATCTCCAGATCGTTTTGCGCAACCAGGCCGCGGCCCACACCCACCACACGTTTGGCTTTGCTGAGATCCACACTGCTCACGGATTTGGCGCGACGTTCCTGGCACATAATTTCATGGTGCGGTGCGATGTAAGGTGCAGAGACAACAGGGCAGGTATGTGAAGCATTAGCCTCTACCGGTTCAAGTACGCCTGGGGCAAGAGTGATAATTGCCTGAGTTGTTTTGATTTTTTCTTTGCCGAATGCCAGGCCACCGTACATACGGTGTTCTGCGAACAGTGAGCCATCATCAAGCGTTACCGACGTGGCGTCATTTACCATCGCTGCATTGAGTTGAATACTTAACCGTGCACCAAGGGATTTAGCGCGTTTAGTAGCTGGCATCAGCAATAGCCCGGTATGTTCTTGTATCAGGGCGGCGATGGTCTCGGCAAAATTTTCAACACGCTGTAAACCAGACGTTGTTTCAAGCACGACAATCTCATCGGCACCCAGAGGTTTAACCTGATTGGCCTGTTCGTTGCCTTGTACAATAAGGTGTACCTGTTCACCCCACAGGCGTGCGCCGGACATTAATTCTGCATAGCGTTCTACGTTATCGCTGAACACCCATACGTTAGCTAATTTACTCATGATAATTTCTCTCCGTTGGGCTTAGTTCAGGGCTTTTTTCAGATGTTCAGCCAGCTCGGCGATGGCTTCTGCTGAGTCATTTTCCAGAATGATGTGCTTACGTTCTGTTTGTGGCGGAACGGTGAGGCTCACCAGTTCTGCTAACGGTGAGGCAGGTGTCCAGCCAATATCGCTGGCTTGCCACGGTGTGACCGGTTTTTTACCTGCGCCCAGAATGGCTTTCATCGAGGGAATACGTGGCGTGTTGATATCCGAGGTTACGCACAGCACGGCGGGGAGCGACAGTTCAATCACTTCAACTTCGTCTTCCAGCGTACGTTCAACCACAATGCGATCGCCGTTACGTTGGATGTTGCTGACGGCGTTAATCACCGGAAGTTGTAAGAGTTCGCCAACCAGTAAGCCAACCTGCTGGGCGTAGATGTCTCCAGACCCTTCGCCGAACAGCATCAGGTCGAATTCAATGTTTTTGGCCGCGCAGGCCAGCGCCTGAGCCGTGTCTCGCGGTAATGAATGCTCCAGTTGGGGATCCTGCACCATAAACAAACTGTCCGGCCCGCGGGACAGTACGTCTTTACGCACTTTGGAGTTTTGCAGTAGCGAGCCGCCAACCGTTAAGGCGACAATTTCATCACCTTCCGCACTAAGTTGCGTCGCGGCCTCTATTGCATTCAAATCAAACTGACTGATTTTGGCATCGGCCCGGTCAAAGTTAAGCGAACGTTGTGGGGTAACAACAATGTCCTGTTCTTCAGGCACCAACTTAAAGCAGGTTATTAGTTTCATGGCATCTCCAGTGATTCTCGTGTGGATGATGACGGGGAGTGCCATCATCAACAGTAGGGAAAATTGACTGAAAATAGTGTGCGGCAGAGGGAGACTGTTTTCGACGGGGCAATCTGTTTTCATTCCCAACAATCTTGCAAAAAAAAGGACTTTAGGAATGCTGAGTTTATGAACGTAAAGAAGACGTCGGGTGTTAAAGTGATAAACATGGAAATAAAATCGAGGCGCTTTTTTGAGAAATGGATCATATTTTTATGCGATTCTGCACGCACTTTGTTTCTGGTGTGTAAATTATTATTGCTGACTTAATAACATTTATACTTTCCTATTATTTTAAAATAAAAACAATTTGCACGAGCAGCGTGCTGGAGTTGGAGGTGTCATCTTGCAGACGACGCAAATAATTTTGTTTAGCCTTGACAGAATAACGTTGTATAACGTCATCATCGTTTTTACTTTTCGATATTAATTATCCGCAAAATAACTGCCTTTCGGTGGAGGTTGTCATGTATCAACGCTGTTTTGATAATGCCATGGAGACCCTTTTTGAACAGGGGAAAACCCCGAGATTTTCGCGATTCGTCATCAGTGATGATCCTAACTGGGAGTCGGGCCATCATGTTCATGACAATGAAACAGAGCTTATCTATGTAAAAAAGGGTGTCGCAAGACTAATTATCGACTCTTCGCTGTATGTCGCGCATGCGGGTGATATCGTGGTGATAGAACAAGGGCGGTTACATGCGGTTGCTTCAGATAGCAGCGCACCTGCAACCACTTACACCTGTGCGCTCTACGGCTTTCGTTTCAACGACTGGCAGGAGAACCAACTCTTGCAGATGCACTCGTGTCCGGTTATTAGCGTCAGCCAGGGCAAAGAGGTTATTAAAAGTATCTTTAATGAACTGAGTGTTATGCTCCCGCAGAGCAAGAATAACCTGACGTCTTCCGCTTATGACGCCTTCGCTTATGCATTAACCGTTTTATATTACGAAAACTTTAAAAATGCTTATCGTTCTGAGCAGGGATATATTAAAAAAGATATTTTAATTAAAGATGTGTTGGTTTATTTAAATAACAATTTCCGAGAGAAAATTACGCTGGAACAGTTGTCTAAGAAATTTCGTGCCAGCGTGAGCTATATCTGTCACGAGTTTACTAAGGAGTATCGTATTTCGCCGATTAATTATGTGATTCAGCGGCGAATGACAGAGGCAAAATTTGCCCTGACGAATACGGAGTCCTCGTTGGCAGAAATTTCCTGGCGGGTAGGGTATGAAAACGTCGATCACTTTGCCAAACTCTTTCAGCGGCATGTGGGTTGTACCCCCAGCGATTATCGTAAGCAGTTTAAAAATAACCTTGTAGAACAGGAATGTCTGATGCCAGAAATATGATTCACCTGGCACGTGCCGGATAACGCATTTGCGCTATCCGGCAAGTATTACTGCTTACTTATTCTGATAATCTTTCAGGATTTGGCGACCCGCGACGTAAATCATGATTTCATCTGTACCACCGCCAATGCGTTCACAGCGGACATCACGCCAGAAGCGGGAAACGCGTGCTTCGTCGGTGTAACCCAGCCCACCCATAATCTGAATGGCGTCATCAATCACTTCCATTGCAGTACGTGCACAATACAGTTTTGCCAGCGCTGCACTGGTGCGCAGAGACTGTTCCTGATCGGCCTGCCAGGCGACTTTTAACACCATATTGCGCATGTTATCGATTTTAATCGCCATCAGCGCCAGTTTTTCCTGGATCATCTGATTGTGACCAATTGGCTTACCGAATGCGATGCGCTGGTTGGCGTAACGGGCGGCATCTTCGAAGGCGCATTCAGCAAAACCGGTACTGCGCGCAGCGTTGATCAAACGTTCCATCTCGAAGTTGTACATGACGTTGAGGAAACCCATGCCTTCCTCTCCGACCATATCACTTTCATCCACTTCAACGTCATCAAGATAGACTTCGCATGTGCTGAGCATATGCCAACCGATTTTGTGCAGCGGATTAACCTTAATGCCGGGTTTCTTCGAATCGACCCACCACAGCGTAAAGGCTTTTTTCGGATCTTTTGGTTCTGGATCGCGGGCCAGTACCAGCATATATGGATACTCTTTCGCGCCGGTGATAAAGGTTTTCTGCCCGTTGAGATAGACCTTACCGTTTTTGCGAGTGTAACTGGTGGTCGCGCTGTTGTTGTCGGAACCCGCTCCCGGTTCGGTTAATGCCAGCGCATACGCTGGATCGCCAGTTTCCATGGTGCTTTCTGCGGTCTTACGCAGCTGTTCGGCGGATCCAAAACGACGCATACTGTGAATGCACTGACCGTTAGTGATCAAAAAAGCGGGTGCGCCGCATTTTGAAACTTCCATCAGCGCCAGCATCTGTGTGACGTAATCCGCCGGGATGCCACCAAACTCTTCCGGAACGCCCAGCATCGAAATACCGTTGTCCGCCAGGGCACGCATAAACTCTTTCGGGTAGGTCGCCGTCTGATCACAGGTACGGAAATATTCTTCCGGGAAATTGCTGGTAATCAGTTCTCGAATACTGGCAAGTAGCAGTTCTTGTTCTTCAGTTAAAGAAAAGTCCATCATGGTACTCCTTTTAATTGGCGGCGTCGGGTAATACAAAACCCATCGAGGCATCGATAAATAATCTTTCGTCCATCAACTTCAGATTTGGCGAAATAATTGGCGTGAAATCCATCTTGTCCAGGATGTCTTCCTGTAAAGAGACTCCCGGTGCAATTTCGATTAAATGAAGACCATCTGCTTTTAACGTAAATACAGCGCGTTCAGTGATGTAACGCACATCAAGTCCACGTTCGAGAGCAATTTTTCCGCTGAAAGTTACTTCAGGTAATTCGTTGACGAATTTTTTCACCCGACCTTCCTGCACAATATTTAACTTGCCATCGGCAACTTCCGTTTTCAGACTTCCGGCAGTTAACGTGCCGCAGAAAATAATTTTTTTGGAGGTGGCGCTAATATCGATAAAACCGCCGGTACCCATGATTTTGCCATTGAATTTATGTACGCCGACGTTGCCGTGGCGATCCACTTCGGCAAAACTTAAATAGCACACATCCAGCCCGCCACCGTGATAGAAGTCAAACTGGGAGGTCATATCCAGAATGGCGCGGGTGTTGACGTTGGCACCGAAAGCAATACCTTGAGAGGTGATGCCGCCAATCGGACCCGTTTCGACTGTCAGAATAAAATCGTCAGCACAGCCTTCTTCGCGCGCGACGAGACCAATGCCATCCGCAATGCCTACACCAACGTTGCCGACCGCACCTTTGCGCATTTCAAACAGGGCGCGTCGGGCCACCAGTTTACGCTGATTGAGCGGCAGGGAAGTTTGCTGGCTGTCATCAAGAACAAAATCGCCAGAGATAAAGCGGTTAACCGGCGCGCCACCGTACAGTTGCGTTTGGTCGGGGTCGATGACCACAATATCGACCAGATAGCCTGGAATACGTACCGACTTCGGATGCAACGTGGCTTTCTTCACCATTTTTTGCACCTGCATCATAACAATGCCGCCGTTATTGTGTACGGCCTGGGCAATCACCAGCGCATCGAGATACATAACTTCATCTTCAAAGGTGGCGTAACCTTCACTGTCACAGGTGGTGGCGCGAATAAAGGCGATGTTTGGCGCAATGGCTTTGTAATACAGGTACTCTTTGTTATCAATTTCCACCAATTTGATCAGATCTTCGGTGGTCACTTCATTCAGCTTACCGCCCTGTTGGCGAGGGTCAACAAATGTACCGATGCCGATATCACTGAGGATACCTGGCTGGTGAGCCGCCGATGCACGCAGGGTTTGGGTTAATACACCCTGAGGATAGTTATAGGCAGCAATTTTATTTTGTTCCGCCAGGTCGGAGATTCGTGGTGATTGTCCCCAGTGTCCGCATAATGCCCATTTGACTAAGCCTTCCTGTGCCAGCGGGCTAATTCCCCGGTCGGCACGGTCACCCAGACCTGTAGGACTAATCAACGCTAAATTTCGTGGTGACTGAGAGTTTTTATATTTTTCAGCCAGTGCATTAATTAATGTTGTTGCTTCGAGAATACCCCCGCCTGCACCTAATACACAAAGAGTTGCTTCATCAGGAATATAATTGACTGCATCTGCAGCGGATAATACGGGTACCCGACCATCTATACGATTTGGCCTTGAAAATTTCATGTGAACTCCAGATTATATGCGTGCGTCTACCTGTCGCAATATTCGACAATAATATTGTGAGTTATATAATAACGCTTAATTACCGGCCAGATATCCGTGGTTAGACGAATATCTGGGGTAGGGCATTACTGATATTTATATGGATATATCTGTAATTAAGCCTGATGCAATATTGTCAATACAGTACGCAGGTCGGTGACCGAAATTTGTCCTGGTGCGGAGGCTTTTTTTACTGCCCCAAAGGTTGCCGCTGAACCGAAAATCTCACCAGACAGACGTGAAATCACCCCTGTTTTAGCCATCGACATGGTGATTATCGGGCGATCGGCATAGCGTTCTTGCATTTCCAGCGTGGCACTAAGCAGCGTCAGAACATCCGCTTTATTTTGCGGCATCAAGGCAATTTTCGGGATATCTGCGCCCAGTTCCTGCATTTTACGCAAGCGCTGAACAATCTCTTCCGCGGCTGGTGTCTTATGAAAATCGTGATTGGACATAATCACAAAGACATTTTTCGCGTGCGCATGCTCGACGGTCGCTTTGACCAGTTCGTCTCCGGTAAACAGTTCCAGATCGATCATATCCACCAGACCGCTGTCTACTGCCGCGCGGTTAAGTGCAATATAGTGCTCAACAGACAGAGCCTGTTCACCGCCTTCTTTGGCGCTACGGAAGGTGAAAAGCAGTGGTTTGTCAGCCATCACATCGCGGATGGTGCGCGCAGCTTCCAACACCGCCTCAATGGAAGAGACATCGGTGAAATGGTCTACGCGCCATTCCAGAATGTCGAAATCCGCTTCGCGATAGGCCAGCGCTTCGCTTTTTACCGTTGCGATGTCTTTACCCATCAGCGAGACAATGATCTTCGGCGCACCCTCGCCAATAACGAGGTTTCTTACGGTTACGGTTTTCATTGATTACCCTTTAACTATTGTACAAATGCTTGCCCGTCAGGCGGCAAAACCCATAACCTGTTTCACATAATCCAGTGGGAAATCTTTCCCGGTCCAGAGCTTGAACTGTTCAGCCCCTTGCCACAACAACATGCCGTAACCATCAATTGTTTTGCAACCAGCATTTTGTGCCTGCTGCAATAATTTGGTCATATGCGGGTTGTAGACGCATTCGGTTACCAGCAGTTCCGGACGCAGCAGGGAAGCGTCGGTCACGAGAGATTCATTTTCCAGCGGCTTCATGCCGACTTTAGTGCCGTTGGTCAAAATATCTGCGCTGGCAAGTGCGTCAGCAAAAGCCTGGCGATCGGCGAGATCGATAACGGTGACCACGCAGTCGGTGTTTTCATTGACGCGTTTGGCAAACTCCTGCGCTTTGGTAAAAAATTCATCCTGGCGGTTAAAGAGTTTAATTTCTTTGATGCCTTCAATCGCTGCCTGTGCACCAATGGCCGTCGACGCACCGCCTGCGCCCAACAGTACCATGGTTTTACCTTTGATATCGAAACCACTTTCCTTAATTGCACGAATATGGCCCGTGCCATCGGTATTGTAACCACGCAGGTAACCATCATCATTGACGATAGTGTTAATTGCGCCGACCAGCTTGGCTGCAGGTGTTAATTCATCAACATATTCACATGCCAGCTGCTTGTTCGGCATTGAGACCCCGGTACCCCGCATCTTTAAGGCCTTCAGCCCGGCAATGGCATTAGCAAACGTTGAGTTATCGACTTCAAACGCCATGTAAGTGAATGGCAATCCCGCTTTTTCTAATGCCTTATTTTGCATTTCAGGCGACAGACTGTGTCTGATAGGGTAGGCCATCAAACCAATCAGTTCATATTTTGCAGTTACGTCCATTTGATACTCCTTCTAAACAATCTATTGAAAATAACGCTCGCCCAACCGCACATCATTTTTGGGGATATCAAATACGCGGTAGTAACGAATAAAGACGATGATGGCGGTGACAAAAGCCAACAGAGCAAATGCAAGGTCCAGCAAAATAATGTATTGCAGACCAATGTTAGAGAGGTATCCGGTGATTAATGGGATAATAAAGTTAGCTACGCCACCCATCATCATATAAATACTGGTGACTTTGGCTTTGCTCCTGGGAAAGAACTCCGACATCACCGAAACACCGAGCTGTAAAATACCGCCAGCGGCAGAAAACCCAATGAGAAATGAACCGGCGTTACAAACCAGCGGAGATGGGTATAAATAGATGACGGCTGCGGTGATGGTTGCCAGTCCGGCGTTAAATACATTCGCCCAAATAGGCCGTACCCATTTTTTCAACAGTGCGGCAAAGATAAATACGCAGACCAACGAACCCATACTGTAGTAAGAGATTGTTTTCAGGGCGTCGGATTCTGCCATACCGGCAAAGGCCATCGCATATTTCGGCATCCAGACCACGATGACGTAAAAAGTCGAAAAGGCAGCAACACCAAACATGACGGATGCCACACCTTCCAGCCAGACCAACGGTTTACTGTTCATCTGTGGCAGATCTTTCGCGATGCCAGCATCCACCATCTGGCTGGGGAAACGACTTTTTAGCAGCATCAGGGTAATGACTACAAACAACGCACCCGGGATAATGACCGCATAACCGTACCAGATATGGTTGAGCAGCATGGTGCTGACGACGATGGGATAGATCATCTGCCCAAACGATACCATAGCTTTTACCAGGATAACGGCTGAGCCAGAGGCTTTAGGGAAGCATTCCATTAACGCCGGGTACCCACCGGTATCCAGTGCCGAGTTTGCCACGCCAACGCAAACGGCCAGAATAAAGGCAATCATCAGATTAGGGCTGGCGGGAATACCGAAGAAGAACAGTATATAAAGAATCGCCCCTAACAGAATGATAGCCCGACGACCAAATTTATCTGAGAGCACGCCAAAGAATAAGATGCTCACCAGTCGCCCCAGACCAATGCCTGAAATCAAATAGGCAATTCCTGCATTGTCGGTGGAAAACTTTTCTGCAAGAGAGGTCATATTTTGCGCCAGTGTTATGACGCTAATACCGTGTAGGAAATAACTTAAATAAATACAGGTTATCGCCAAAAGAAATGGCGTATTAAAGGTCTTGCTTTGAGACATTTTCACAACTCCTTGCGGATTTTAAAATTGTTCTGTGCTCGTCGATATTGTTTAAATTGCGGCGACCTTGTAATTAATATACCGGGCGGCAGCCACAGAACCTACATAGCATGGCGTTTAAGTTACCAGGTATATTGCATAACACACTGTGAAATTGAACTCTGCCAGCCGGTGTTTTGCTGATATTTTAAAATATATGCCAATTATTTTGCAGAAGGGGGGAACAATATTGCATCCACGCTATTCTACGGCTTGTATCATTTTTAGCTGATGCTTTGACGCGATGTGGCTGCGATAACCAATAAACAACGCCAACAGGAACCCGACAGCAGCTATGCCAGTATCAAACCACATGATGTGAGCAATACTGGTTTCTGAGAGTTTTGCTGTTATCAATGGAATGGTGAAGGTCGCAATGCTGCCCGCGCTATAGTAAATCCCGGTCGCTTTACCCTTCGCATGCGGAAAGCGTGCGGCCATAAGCGTTAAACCGATTTGCACAACGCCCCCGGCGGAAGAAAAACCGATGACAAACGCAAAGATAATGACCACGTAGGGTGTCGGATGCAGACAAACCATCAGCAGTGCGACAAATGAGATAAACGTATACAGCATCAGCATCGATGTCGCGCGTTCTGCTTTTCGCGCCAGCGGAGCGGTGATCAGCACACACAGTAGAGAGCCGCAGGTATAAATGCTTAACAGTTTGATAGATAACGTATAGGACATTCCGGCGACAAACTGTCCGTATTGCGCCAGCCACTGGCTTACCAGGTAAAATGTTGCCATTGCGATGTAGCCGTACAGGGTGTAACTGGCAAGGTCGAGCAGGGAGCAACGATGTTCAGGTTGTGCGGTTTCCCGTTCTGCAGGTTGAGCCCGGATGACGGTATGAGGCCCGGGGTGTGGCGGAAACCGACAGCGAAACAAAAATACGCCGTTGAGTACCATAACGGCTGCAGCCAGCAGGAAGGACCAGCCAAACCAAAGTTCGGCCCACACCAGCAGACTGATAATCATTGGCAGCAGGAATTGACCGCTGGAGACGAAGGCTTTTATCAAAATATTGGCCGTGCTGGGTGAGCGGGGGAACGCCTCCATCAGGCTGGGATAGGTTCCGGCATCGAGAAAACTGTTTGCCATTCCTGCTAAAAAACCAAAAGCATAGGCAAGAACAATACTGTGAGTATTTATGATGCCAATAAAGAAAATCAGGTAGCAGGTCATACCAAGGATAATAAATGGTCTGCGACCGTAGCGATCGGAAAGCATCCCTGCCACTAATAAAACGCTTAAGCGGCCGATACCGAGTGAGGAAATAACAATCGAGACGCCCGCAGCATTGGTTTGCCACTGTTGTTCCAGCGAAGACATATTGAGGCTCATCAGAATGACCCCCATGCCGTGAACCAGGTAATTTAGGTACAGCCCTATCGCAGTGGAGAAATAGGTGTTTTTCATAATGTGTTACTCAGCGAAGAGGCTAAATAGGTATGGCGTTGCAATCTCTTAACACATACGCTCGAGATCGTGAGCATAGAGTTCAACAGCAGCCGACTGATAGATTTTCCAGTCGAGAAAACCATCGTGGTGATAAACCGCCTGAAAAGCGTTCAGATCGGGGAAAAAACGCATGGTGTTATTACCGATACGGTTATTTATTTTGTCGATAATTGCATTAATTCTTAACTTCCTCCTGGCTTTCATTTCTGAACAAATGCGGATGATGTCGTCTGGAATTTCTCTTTCACCCTTTTCCCATTGTTGCCAGGCGGAAACATTGTCATCGCGCGCGATATACCTCGCGCTTTCTTCCACCGTCATAGCAAAAATATGGCGGATCGCCTGTAGCTCTAATGCGTTCATTATTTGGTCACTTCATAAAAGACGTTAGAATAGTAATAACATTGCTGTGGATATTTCGGCTTGAAGAGAGTCACAGTATTTTGTGCAATATTATTTGTTCCTTGACGGGGAAGATAATGTGTTGGTGCGTTAAGGTTGGTGGAGTGGCGCGCGAAGGATAAAAAAAAGCCCATCGTGGGAGATGGGCAAAGACTACACACAGCAATTCGTTGTTTCACTCAGGGGATTTCCATGCTTATAAATCAATGTGTTGATCTAAAGCCATGGGCTAATAGTAGGCATAGTGATTTTTTACGTCGATCAGATTCATCTCAATAGTTTAAAAACTGTAAAGGATTTGCGACACAAATGATTATTTTAAGAAAGACAAGGTTAGGTCTAATCCCGCAAGAGGGAGGATTGATTAGTATTGTTAAACAATCAGGCGGCGCTGCCGCCTGATGTTGGATTACTTATTGCGTTCGATTTCAGCAATTTCTTCGAGGATTTCATCCGGATTGGTACCTGGCGCAGGAGCTTCGTTTACCCAGGCGGAGAACAGACGCCAGGAAACGGCCAGTACCACTGGGCCGATAAACAGACCAATCATGCCGAAGGCAATCAGTCCACCGATGACCCCGGAGAGAATCAGGATCAGTGGCAAATCGGCACCCATACGAATCAGCATCGGTCGAATCACGTTATCCAGTGTTCCGACCACGCCGCTCCACACCAACAGCACGGTGCCCCAGGTGGAATCCCCCGTCCAGTATAGCCAGATAATGGCCGGAATCAGCACCGGCAACGGCCCCAGCTGCACCAGACAAGACAGGATCATCAATACCGCCAGCAGCGTGGCGTAAGGCACGCCGGTTACCGCCAGACCAATTCCCCCGAGCACTGCCTGCACCAGAGCGGTGACCACAACGCCTAATGCGACTGCGCGAATGGCTTGCGCGGCCAGCAAAATGGCAGCATCGCCACGTTTAGAGGCAAGACGGCAAGCGAAGTGACGAATACCTAATGCGACCTGTTCACCGCGCCAGTACAACAGGGCACTGAACAGCAGCATCAGACCACAGTGCATCATAAAGCGGCCGATATGCGCGGCCTGACCGACGAACCAGGTGGTGGTGGTACCGATATAAGGACGAACCTTGGCCATAATGGCCGAGCCGCCCATATCCAGTAAGCTGTGCCATGCGCCATACATTTTGGCACCCACCAGTGGAATGCTGTTCAACCATGCCAGATCCGGTAGCGTCATATCACCTGCGGTTACGGCATGGATTAGCGGCCCGCTGCCATCGACGATACTGTTAACCAGCAGCGCGATGGGGATGATGAACAACAGCACTAACAACAGCGTCATCACCAGTACGGCAAGTGAACGGCGTCCCCAGAGCAATTTTTGTAAGCGTAGCAGGATAGGCCAGGTCGCAATGACAATCGTGCCTGCCCAGGCAAAACCAAGGATAAAGGGCTGAACAATCCAGAGACAGGCCACAATCAGGATGGCTAAAAACAGCACCGATAGCAGCACTTGTGCAATATCCCTGGGCTGACGGAAATTTACCATAAATACTTTTCACCTTTGTCTTTGCGCCAGAACGTTGACGCGACGTGAATACTTAAATGACACCCTGTAATGATGAGCAATTTCAGCGGTTTTGAACAGGCGGATTCTGCCTGTAAATCTGCTGAGCGTATTAGAAAAAAATGTGATACAACAAACAAAGCAACACGCAAACGATTAAATTCACAACACAGACCGCAGGAAAGGGTCACTATAATGATTCCACAAATTTCTCAGGCGCCAGGTGTCGTTCAACTGGTGCTCAATTTTTTGCAGGCGCTGGAGCAGCAAGGATTCACGGGTGATACGGCAACGAGCTATGCCGATCGTCTGACAATGTCGACGGATAACAGTATTTATCAGCTGCTTCCTGATGCTGTCGTTTTCCCTCGTTCAACCGCAGATGTGGCGCTAATCGCCCGTCTGGCGGCAGAACCGCTTTTCTCGTCGTTGATTTTTACCCCACGCGGCGGCGGCACCGGGACCAACGGTCAGGCGCTGAATCAGGGCATTATTGTTGATATGTCCCGCTATATGAGCCGCATTATTGAAATCAACCCGCAAGAAGGTTGGGTGCGGGTAGAAGCCGGGGTGATAAAAGACCAGCTCAACCAGTTTCTGAAGCCATACGGCTATTTCTTTGCCCCCGAATTATCCACCAGTAACCGGGCAACGCTCGGCGGGATGATCAACACCGATGCGTCCGGGCAAGGATCGTTGGTTTACGGTAAAACTTCCGATCATGTGTTGGGCATCCGTGCGGTGCTGATGGGCGGTGATATTCTGGATACCCAGCCCATGCCGGTCGAGCTTGCCGAAATGCTGGGTAAAAGCAATACCACGATTGGCCGTATCTATAAGACCGTTTATGAGCGTTGTCGTGATAACCGACAGCTGATCATGGATAAATTCCCGAAACTTAATCGCTTCCTGACGGGTTACGATCTGCGGCACGTCTTTAACGATGAGATGACCGAATTTGATTTAACCCGCATTCTTACCGGCTCTGAAGGTACGCTGGCGTTTATCACCGAAGCCCGCCTTGATATCACGCCACTGCCCAAAGTCAGACAGTTGGTTAACGTTAAGTACGATTCGTTTGATTCGGCGTTGCGTAACGCGCCGGTGATGGTGGAAGCGCGCGCACTGTCGGTAGAAACCGTCGACTCCAAAGTACTCAATCTGGCGCGTGAAGACATCGTCTGGCACTCGGTAAGCGAACTGATTACCGATGTAGCGGATAAAGAGATGCTGGGTCTGAATATTGTCGAGTTTGCCGGTGACGACGAAACCTTGATTAATTCGCAAGTCAGCGCACTCTGCGAACGCCTGGATGGGTTAATCGCTCGTCAGGAAGCGGGCGTTATTGGCTGGCAGCTGTGTACCGAGCTGGCGGGTGTCGAACGTATTTACGCCATGCGTAAAAAGGCCGTCGGTCTGCTGGGCAATGCAAAAGGTTCAGCGAAGCCAATTCCATTTGCCGAGGATACCTGCGTTCCACCGGAGCATCTGGCTGACTATATTGCCGAGTTTCGCGCGCTGCTCGACAGCCATGGTCTGAGTTACGGCATGTTCGGCCACGTGGATGCTGGGGTGCTGCACGTCAGACCGGCGTTGGATATGTGCGACCCGCAGCAGGAAGTGCTGATGAAACGCATTTCTGATGATGTCGTCGCGCTGACGGCAAAATATGGCGGTCTGTTGTGGGGTGAGCACGGGAAAGGTTTCCGTGCGGAATACAGTCCGGCATTTTTCGGTGATGAACTGTATCGTGAACTGCGCAAAGTGAAATCGGTGTTTGATCCGCAAAACCGGCTCAATCCCGGCAAAATCTGTCCACCGGAAGACGTTGATGCGCCGATGATGAAAGTGGACGCGGTGAAACGCGGAACGTATGACCGTCAAATCCCGCTGGCCGTACGCCAGGAGTGGCGTGGGGCAATGGAGTGTAATGGCAACGGGTTATGCTTTAACTTCGATGCGAAAAGCCCCATGTGTCCGTCGATGAAAATCAGCCTTAACCGTATCCATTCTCCGAAAGGGCGAGCTACGCTGGTACGTGAATGGCTGCGTCTGTTGGCCGATCGCGGGATCGATCCTGTGCAACTGGAAAAAGAGCTACCGGAGAAACGCGCCAGTTTACGCACGCTGATTACCCGTACCCGCAACAGCTGGCATGCACGCAAGGGCGAATACGATTTCTCGCACGAAGTAAAAGAGGCGATGTCAGGGTGCCTGGCGTGTAAAGCCTGTTCCACACAGTGTCCGATTAAAATTGATGTGCCGGAGTTTCGCTCACGCTTCCTGCAGCTGTACCACACGCGTTATCTGCGCCCGTTGCGCGATCATATGGTGGCGACCGTTGAGAGCTATGCACCGCTAATGGCGCGGGCGCCTAAAACGTTTAACTTCTTCATCAATCAGCCGCTGGTGCGACATCTGGCTAAAAAGCACATTGGAATGGTTGATTTACCGCTGTTGTCTGCGCCATCGCTGCAACGCCAACTGGTGGGACATCGTTCCGCCAATATGACGCTGGAACAGCTCGAATTACTCAGCCTCGAGCAAAAAGCCCGTACGGTGCTGGTGGTGCAGGACCCTTTCACCAGCTATTACGATGCGCAGGTGGTCGCTGATTTTATACGTCTGGTAGAAAAACTGGGTATGCAGCCGGTACTGCTGCCGTTTTCGCCAAACGGCAAGGCGCAGCACATTAAAGGCTTTTTAAACCGTTTTGCCAAAACGGCGAAAAAGACATCCGAGTTTCTTAACCGTGTAGCGAAGCTGAATATTCCGATGGTGGGAGTTGATCCGGCGCTGGTGCTTTGTTATCGCGATGAATACGAGCTGGTGCTGGGAGAACTGCGGGGTGATTTCCATGTGCTGCTGGCCAACGAATGGTTATCGAAAGCTGTGGAAACACAGCAGTCAGTCGCTGTTGGCGGTGAACCGTGGTACTTCTTTGGCCACTGTACCGAAGTGACGGCTTTGCCGGGCGCGCCTGCACAGTGGGCGACTATTTTTGCTCGCTTTGGCGCAAAGCTGGAGAACGTCAGCGTGGGATGCTGTGGTATGGCTGGCACCTACGGGCACGAAGTGAAAAATCACCAAAACTCATTGGGGATCTATGAGTTATCATGGCACCAGGCAATGCAACGATTGCCGCGTAACCGTTGTCTGGCTACAGGGTACTCCTGTCGCAGCCAGGTTAAACGCGTTGAAGGTACGGGCGTTCGCCACCCATTACAGGCACTGCTGGAGATTATAGGATGATCTGGAAACGTGAAGTCACACTCGAGGCGCTCAATGCCATGGGTGAAGGAAATATGGTTGGGTTGCTCGATATTCGTTTTGTGCATATTGGCGACGATACGCTGGAAGCGACGATGCCGGTGGACCATCGTACTAAACAACCCTTTGGGTTGTTACACGGCGGCGCATCCGTGGTGCTGGCGGAAAGCATTGGTTCGGTAGCGGGCTACTTATGTACTCAGGGTGAGCAGAAAGTGGTGGGCCTGGAGATCAACGCCAACCATATCCGTTCTGCACGGGAAGGGCACGTCAGGGGCGTATGTCGCGCGTTACATACTGGTTCTCGTCACCAGGTGTGGCAAATAGAAATATTCGATGAGCAGGGACGATTGTGCTGCACGTCGCGTCTGACGACCGCAATTTTGTGATGCATATTGCTTTTGGTCATTATCTGCACAGGGAATGGTGTTATACTGTGCAGGTTTTGAACACAAGCGAGGATGATATGTCTACCCAATTAGACCCGGCCCAACTGGCAATAGAGTTTTTACGTCGTGATAAAACCGATCTTTCACCGGCTCAGTACCTGAAAAGGCTGAAACAGCTTGAGCTGGAGTTTGCAGATCTGTTAGCACTCTCTTCAACTGAACTGAAAGAAGAGATCTATTTTGCCTGGCGCATGGGCGTTCATTGATTCCGGTATGCTTATCGTAACGAAACCCCGACACGCGTTCGGGGTTATTTTTTGCCTTAAAACTTCATTACCATTTCATCTCGCCGCTATTAACTTTTGCACTTAGTTCCAGCGAGCTTACGTCCGCCAGATCTGGCCATGCTGCCGTCATGGTTTTAATCACATAGTCCGATCCTTTCTTCGCCCCTAGCGCCTGCTCAAACGACTGCAAATAGTCCTGAGTGAAGCGGATCGCTTTATCGCCGGTTGGGCGTTCACCAATGTAATGACCCGGGACCACCTGAGTGGGCTGTAAGCTCTGCATTTCGCTCAGCACGCTACGCCATGCACTACGTTGTTGTTCAGACTGTGTATCCGCCGTCCAGACGTGAATACCTGAAGCCACGCCTGTGCCGCCAATAATGGCTCGATTCGCCGGGATCCAGATATACGCTGCATAATCGTTGGAGTGACGCAGTTCCAGCGTTTCGCCATCAACCGTGAACTGCGTTTGCGTAGTCGCCTGCGGAACGGTGAGCGATGTTGGCGCGCCGTCCTTCATTTGCGGGCCCCAGAACTGCAGCTTGGCCTCTTTGGTGGCGCGGATATGGTCTACCACCTGCGGCGTTGCCAGGACTTTTACCTGTGGGAAGGCTTTGACGATGGGTTGCAGACCAAAATAGAAATCCGGATCGCCGGAAGTGATCACGATAGCCTTCAGCGTTTTACCGCTGGCGCGAATCATCTGTACCAACTGTTCGCCATCTTTGGTGCTGAACTGGGCGTCAAACAAAATCGCCTCTTTTGGGCCAGAAACCAGCGTCGAAGAGACCGGAAAAATAGCTTTGTCCTGCGGATTATAGACGTCCAACTGTAGCGGCGCGGCGAAAGCTGAAGACGCAAACAGAGGTAACAGCAGAGCCAGAGTTTTAATTTTCATACCAGGTAACCTTGTGCAGGAAATTGTCTTTTGATAGTTCCCGTATTTTAAGGCAATTCGGATCTGTTAGAATTCCCTCATTAGGACATGCTGAGTTTCATAAAACGATCGGATGGGATGCAATGGACAGAGTGATGGCGGCAACGGTATTCAACCATATCTGTGATTTGGGCAGTCTGAGCGCTGCCGCGCGTGCGCTGGGGCTTTCCCGTCCGATGGTCAGTCGTTACCTTGACGAGATGGAAAAATGGGCAGGTGCAAGGCTTATCCATCGCTCATCGCGTCGCTTGACGATCACGCCAGCGGGTGAAGAGGCATTACTGAAGACGCGTTCTCTGGCGCAACTTTCGCTGGACATAGGTGCCGCCAGTGGCGCGCAAATTCCCTCCGGCACGCTACGTGTGGCCTGCGCCCATTTTACTGCCATGCATATTCTTGCTCCGGTTCTGCCGTCGTTTATGGAGCAATATCCGCAATTACGTATTGAGGTGGAGATCAATAATCAACCGGTAAGCCTTGTGGGGGAACGCATCGATGTGGCGATCCGCATAACGGAAAATCCCGAGCCAGGAACCATCGCCCGTCGGTTGGGCGACTGTAAATCGGTACTTTGCGCGTCCGCAGATTATTTGCATCAACATGGCACGCCTGAGACAATCGACGATCTCACACGGCACAATTGCCTTTACTACAGCGGTTTTGCCGGACAATCCTGGCACTTTGTGGATGCTCAGGGGCAGTCTGTCTCCGTTGCAATCAAAGGGAATTTGAGTGCAGGGATCTCTTCGCTGCTCTGCGAGTCGGCGGTGGCAGGAATGGGGATCGCGTTGGTGCCAGAGCTGGAGGCGCAGGAAGGGCTGGCGCAGGGAAAGCTAATTCGATTACTGCCAGAACTTCAGCCTAAATGCCTGCCGATTTATGGTTTATACCTTTCACGTGAACATCAACCCGCAGGGCTACGCCTGCTGCTGGACACGCTCAGTGAGGCACAGTGTTAAATATGTGATTGAACGCGTTTATAAAAGAGTCAAACCGCAATTAGTGTTAAAAAAAACTAATCAGTGTATGAGATTCTTCTTATCGCCCCTTCAAGAGCTAAGCCAATATGAGTGCCGGAGATAAGCGCCGGATGGGGCCGGAACCCTTAAGCCTGCCAACAAGCAGACTTAAGGGTTTTTTGTTGCTTGTTTATTATTTGAATTGTTTTTCCCTACCTTCATCCCCACCTATCCCTTAAATAGACATTTTCTATACATCTTTTGTCATTTGACCTGACTGAACGATTGGATTTTCATAATCCATTATTAATCAATGCATTGAACAAAATAATCCATCCCTGTAAACCCTCGTTGCAGGGTCTATGCTTAGTAAAAGTAGCCAAAAAGGGCGATTAACCCGAATGCCCCTGCTGTTGAGGGGTTGAAGTGATAATCATTATCACTAACATGATGTTATAGCTTTAAAGCTAGTGACTCGAGGTAACCCTATGGAATTGCATTCAGGAACATTTAACCCGGACGATTTTGCCTGGCGTGGACTGACGTTAACGCCAGCGGCTGCGGCGCATATCCGTGAGCTGGTGGCAAAGCAACCTGACATGTTGGGTGTGCGTTTAGGCGTGAAGCAAACGGGGTGCGCGGGATTCGGCTACGTGCTGGATACCGTCCGCCAACCTGAAAAAGACGATCTGCTGTTTGAAACGGAGGGCGCCAGACTTTATGTGCCGTTGCAGGCGATGCCGTTCATTGACGGCACAGAAGTCGATTTCGTTCGCGAAGGATTAAACCAGTTATTTAAATTTCATAACCCGAAAGCCCAGAACGAATGCGGCTGTGGCGAAAGTTTTGGGGTATAGGCGGTACTATGTCTCGTAATACTGAAGCAACTGACGATGTCAACACCTGGGCTGGCGGGCACCTTAATTACAAAGAGGGCTTCTTCACCCAACTGCAAACCGATGAGCTGGCAAAAGGGATCAATGAAGATGTCGTGCGCGCGATTTCGGCAAAACGAAATGAACCCGACTGGATGCTGGAATTTCGCCTGAATGCCTTTAAAGCGTGGCTGACCATGGAAGAACCACACTGGCTTAAAGCGCATTACGACAAACTGAATTATCAGGAGTACAGCTATTACTCCGCACCTTCCTGCGGTAACTGCGATGAAACCTGTGCGTCTGAACCGGGAGCGGTACAGCAAACGGGCGCGAATGCATTTTTAAGCAAAGAGGTTGAGGACGCATTCGAACAGCTTGGCGTGCCGGTACGTGAAGGCAAAGAAGTGGCGGTTGATGCTATTTTCGACTCGGTATCGGTAGCGACCACCTATCGCGACAAACTGGCGGAGCAGGGCATTATTTTCTGTTCGTTCGGTGAGGCCATTCACGATCATCCTGAGCTGGTAAAACAGTACCTGGGCACGGTTGTCCCCGGCAATGACAATTTCTTTGCCGCGCTGAATGCGGCGGTGGCATCTGACGGCACGTTTATTTATGTACCGAAAGGCGTGCGTTGCCCAATGGAGCTGTCGACCTATTTCCGTATCAATGCGGAAAAAACCGGGCAGTTTGAACGCACCATTCTGGTTGCGGATGAGGGCAGCTACGTCAGCTATATCGAAGGCTGTTCAGCCCCGGTGCGCGACAGTTACCAACTACACGCGGCGGTGGTGGAAGTCATCATCCACAAAGATGCCGAAGTGAAATACTCCACGGTGCAAAACTGGTTTCCCGGCGATGGCAATACGGGCGGTATTTTGAATTTCGTCACCAAGCGCGCACTCTGCGAAGGCGAAAACAGCAAAATGTCGTGGACGCAGTCGGAGACCGGCTCGGCCATTACCTGGAAATACCCAAGCTGCATTTTGCGTGGCGACAACTCGATCGGCGAATTCTACTCAGTCGCGCTGACCAGTGGACATCAGCAGGCCGATACCGGCACCAAAATGATCCACATTGGCAAAAACACCAAATCGACCATTATCTCGAAAGGGATCTCCGCCGGACACAGTCAGAACAGTTATCGCGGCTTAGTGAAAATCATGCCGACCGCTACTAACGCCCGCAACTTTACCCAATGCGACTCGATGTTGATCGGTGCGGATTGCGGGGCACACACCTTCCCGTATGTGGAGTGTCGTAACAATAGCGCCCAGCTTGAACATGAAGCCACCACGTCGCGTATTGGTGAAGACCAGTTGTTTTACTGCCTGCAGCGCGGCATCAGTGAAGAGGATGCCATTTCTATGATCGTGAATGGTTTCTGTAAAGACGTGTTCTCTGAACTGCCGCTGGAGTTTGCCGTGGAAGCGCAAAAACTTCTCGCCATAAGTCTTGAGCACAGCGTCGGTTAAATTTTAAGGAAAGCACATGTTAAGCATCAAAGATTTACAGGTCAGTGTGGAAGATAAGGCGATCCTGCGTGGGTTGAGCCTTGAGGTTCGCCCTGGAGAAGTTCACGCCATTATGGGACCAAACGGTTCAGGGAAAAGTACGCTTTCTGCAACTCTCGCTGGACGGGAAGACTACGACGTCACTGGCGGAACGGTAGAGTTCAATGGCAAAGATTTACTGGAACTGTCGCCGGAAGACCGGGCCGGTGAAGGGATCTTCATGGCATTCCAGTATCCGGTGGAAATCCCTGGCGTCAGTAACCAGTTTTTCCTGCAAACGGCGCTGAATGCGGTGCGAAGTTACCGTGGCGAAGAGTCGCTGGACAGGTTCGACTTCCAGGACCTGATGGAAGAGAAAATTGCGCTGCTGAAGATGCCGGAAGATTTGCTCACGCGCTCGGTAAACGTCGGTTTCTCCGGCGGTGAGAAAAAACGTAATGACATTCTGCAAATGGCCGTACTGGAGCCTCAGTTGTGCATTCTTGATGAGTCAGATTCCGGCCTGGATATTGATGCGCTGAAAATCGTTGCGGATGGCGTGAACTCGCTGCGTGACGGGAAACGCTCATTCATTATCGTCACTCACTATCAGCGCATCCTGGACTATATCAAACCCGATTTTGTTCACGTTCTCTACCAGGGGCGAATTGTGAAGTCCGGCGATTTTACGCTGGTCAAACAACTGGAGGAGCAAGGTTATGGCTGGCTTAGCGAACAGCAGTAACGTGCTGCAACAGTGGCACCATCTGTTTGAGACGCAAGGGGAGACACGCTCACACCATGCGCAGCAGCACTTGCAACAGATGCTGCGTCTGGGGCTGCCAACGCGGAAGCATGAGGACTGGAAATACACGCCGCTGGAGGGATTAACCAATAGCCAGTTTGTCAGTCATGTCGCTGAGATAACGTCAGCCCAATGTGCAGCGTTGTCGCCGACAATTGATGCTGTACGACTGGTGTTTGTTGACGGGCAATTCTCTCCGACGCTCAGCGACAGCACAGACGGTAGCGGTTTTGACATTACCATTGACGATGCGCGCCAGGCGCTGCCAGCGGCTATCCAACCGGAAGTGTTTTTGCACCTTACCGAAAGCCTGTCCCGTAGCGTAACGCACATTCAGGTGAAGCGTAACCAGCGCCCCGCGAAACCGCTGCTGCTGCTGCATATAACCCAGGGGCTGGCGGGCGACGAGGTGAATACGGCGCACTATCGCCACCATCTTGAGCTAGCGGAAGGCGCAGAAGCCACCGTCATTGAACACTATGCCAGCCTCAGCGAGCGTCGCCATTTCACTGGCGCACGCTTAACGATGAACGTCGCGGCAAACGCCCATTTGCGCCATATTAAACTGGCGTTCGAAAATCCGCTCAGCCACCACTTCGCGCATAATGACATTCAATTGGGCGCGGATGCGACTGCCGTTAGCCATAGTTTCTTGCTTGGTGATGCGGTATTGCGCCATAACACCAGTACGCAGCTTAACGGTGAAAACACCACGCTTCGGCTGAACAGTCTGGCGATGCCGGTGAAAAATGAAGTCTGTGATACACGGACCTGGCTTGAGCACAACAAAGGGTATTGCAACAGTCGCCAGCTGCATAAAACGATTGTCAGCGATAAGGGACGAGCGGTCTTCAATGGTCTGATCAACGTCGCCCAGCACGCCATCAAAACCGACGGTCAGATGACCAACAATAATTTGTTGCTCGGAAAGCTGGCGGAGGTGGATACCAAGCCACAGCTCGAAATCTACGCCGACGATGTGAAATGCAGCCACGGGGCGACGGTAGGACGGATCGACGACGAGCAGATGTTCTATCTGCGTTCGCGAGGGATCGGCCAGCAGGATGCTCAACACATGATTCTCTATGCGTTTGCCGCTGAGCTGACGGAAGCCCTGGGCGATGAAACGCTGAAACAACAGGTACTGGCGCGGATCGCCCAACGCTTGCCGGGAGGCACAGCATGACATTTCCCATTGAAAAAGTACGGGCAGACTTTCCGGTCCTGACGCGTGAAGTGAACGGTTTACCGTTGGCGTATCTGGACAGCGCTGCCAGCGCGCAAAAACCCAATCAGGTGATTGATGCCGAGGCCGAGTTTTATCGTCACGGCTATGCGGCGGTCCACCGCGGTATTCATACGCTGAGCGCCCAGGCCACGGAAAAAATGGAAAATGTGCGCAAGCTTGCCTCGTTGTTTATTAACGCCCGCTCAGCGGAAGAGCTGGTGTTTGTTCGTGGTACGACGGAAGGCATCAATCTGGTGGCGAACAGCTGGGGCAGCAGCAATGTGCGAGCGGGCGATAACATTATCATCAGCGAAATGGAGCACCACGCCAATATTGTGCCCTGGCAGATGCTGTGTGCCCGCGTAGGGGCAGAGCTGCGTGTTATTCCGCTCAATGCCGATGGTACGTTGCAGCTGGAGACGCTGCCGACGCTGTTTGACGATCGTACGCAACTGCTGGCGATTACCCACGTTTCTAACGTGTTGGGTACCGAGAACCCGTTATCGGAAATGATTGAGCTAGCGCATCAATACGGCGCAAAAGTGTTGGTGGATGGCGCGCAGGCGGTGATGCATCATCAGGTGGATGTCCAGGCACTGGATTGCGATTTTTATGTTTTCTCCGGGCATAAACTTTATGGACCAACCGGTATTGGCGTTCTGTATGCCAGAGAGTCGCTGTTGCAGGAGATGCCACCCTGGGAAGGCGGTGGTTCAATGATTGCGACGGTGAGTTTGAGTCAGGGAACAACGTGGGCCAAAGCCCCCTGGCGTTTTGAAGCCGGAACGCCAAACACCGGAGGTATTATCGGACTCGGCGCGGCTATTGAGTATGTTTCAGCACTGGGGCTTACTGAAATCAGCGAATATGAACAGTTCATGATGCGCTATGCATTGGAGCAGCTGGCAGATGTACCTGATTTGACGCTCTACGGGCCGGATAACCGCCTGGGTGTGATTGCATTTAACCTTGGTAAACATCACGCCTTTGACGTCGGCAGTTTTCTTGATAACTATGGAATAGCCGTGCGGACGGGACATCACTGCGCTATGCCGCTGATGGCCTACTATAACGTTCCTGCTATGTGCCGGGCGTCGATTGCAATGTACAACACCCATGAAGAAGTGGATCGCCTGGTAACGGGCCTCAAGCGTATTCATCATTTACTGGGCTAACAGGGAGGCGTTATGGCTGCGCTACCGGATAAAGAAAAGTTGTTGCGTAATTTTCTGCGTTGCGCTAATTGGGAAGAGAAATACCTGTACATTATTGAGCTGGGTCAGCGTTTGCCGGAATTAAACGACGACCTACGCTGCCCGGAAAATAGCATCCAGGGATGTCAAAGTCAGGTATGGATTGTTATGAACCAGAATGGCGAAGGGATTATTGAATTACAGGGCGACAGTGATGCGGCAATTGTTAAAGGACTTATTGCCGTGGTATTCATTTTGTATGATCGCATGACGGCCCAGGATATTGTGAATTTTGATGTGCGTCCGTGGTTTGAAAAAATGGCGCTCGCACAGCACCTCACACCGTCTCGTTCACAAGGGCTGGAGGCGATGATTCGGGCTATTCGCGCCAAAGCCGCAAGTCTTAGCTAAACTGATAAAACACGTTAACTTTCAGACCGACTTGAAAGCGTTCGTGTAAGGCAACGCAGTGACTCGTAAGCCGGATTGGGCGCTCGCCGCGGTCCGGCAAGAACGCCAGGGGGGTGAGTGAGTATGAAACGCGCGTCTGTTATTACGTTAATGCTAATCGGCGCTTACAGCGCTATTCAGGCCGCATGGGCGGTCGATTATCCTTTGCCCCAGGCGAATAGCCGCCTTGTTGGGCAAAACCAAACCTACACCGTGCAGGAAGGCGATAAAAATCTACAGGCGATAGCCCGTAAGTTTGATACCGCTGCCATGCTGATCCTTGAAGCCAACAATACTATTGCCCCCGTACCTAAACCCGGAACCCTGATTACTATTCCCTCACAATTACTGCTGCCGGATGCACCACGCGAAGGCATTATTGTGAATCTGGCGGAACTGCGTCTGTATTACTTCCCGCCGGGAGAGAATATTGTTCAGGTATTCCCAATTGGTATCGGTTTGCAGGGGCTGGAAACGCCGGTAATGGAAACCCGGGTTGGGCAGAAAATCCCGAATCCTACCTGGACCCCTACACCAGGCATCCGTAAACGCTCTCTGGAGCGCGGCATCACATTACCGCCTGTTGTACCTGCCGGGCCAAATAACCCGTTAGGACGCTTTGCACTGCGTCTGGCGCATGGAAACGGTGAGTATCTGATCCATGGCACCAGCGCGCCGGACAGCGTGGGCCTGCGTGTGAGTTCTGGTTGTATTCGCATGAACGCGCCGGACATTAAAGCACTGTTTGCTCAGGTCCGCACAGGCACGCCGGTCAGGGTGATTAATGAGCCGATAAAATATTCGATTGAGCCGAACGGCATGAGGTATGTCGAAGTGCATCGACCGCTGTCGCCGGAAGAGGAACAAAACGTCCAGACCATGCCGTATGTGCTGCCAGCCGGTTTTACCCAGTTTAAAGACAATAAAGCGGTGGATAACAGTCTGGTGGAAAGGGCGTTGTATCGTCGTGCAGGTTATCCGGTCACCGTCACTGCCGGGCAAGCATCGGTCGCGAGCAATGGGCCAGAAGTGAAGTCTGCGCAAAATGGCGTGCCGGGAGGAGATGCTGAGGTGCGCGCTACGCAATAACAGGGAAGGGGAATTCAGAGCAAAAAAAATGGCGCACAATGTGCGCCATTTTTATTACACAGATACTATTACTTGCGGTATTTAGTAGCTGCGTTGTCCAGACGCTGGTTAGCGCGAGCTGCGTCATCTTTAGCAGCCTGAACGTCGGAACGCATTGCGTTCACGTCGTTGCTCAGCTGGTCAACTTTAGCGTTCAGAGTCTGAACGTCAGAAGACAGCTGATCGATTTTAGCGTTGCTGGAGCAACCTGCCAGCAGAGTAGAACCCAGGATTACCGCGCCCAGTACCAGTTTAGTACGATTCATTATTAATACCCTCTAGATTGAGTTAATCTCCATGTAGCGTTACAAGTATTACACAAACTTTTTTATGTTGAGAATATTTTTTTGATGGGAATGCACTTATTTTTGATCGTTCGCTCAAAGAAGCATCGAATTGTGCAAAAACGGCTAAAAACCCGAGTGAAAACAGAAAGCTTCCATCGGATTCATCTTAGATAATCACGGATTAGATAGTGAAATCCGATTTGATTTTTTATTAATTGTGGCTATCGATAAAATAAAAAAAGCGCCACCAGGGCGCTTTTTTAAGCAAATTAATTCGCGATGGAATTATTACAGCACGTGAACGGATGCGGTGTTGGTGGTGCCGCTCGGAACCAGTGCGCCAGAAACCATAACCACAACGTCACCTTTTTGAGCCAGACCGCTTTCCAGAGCGACTTCTTTACCCAGACGATAGAAATCATCGGTAGAGCTGATTTCTTTAACCACCTGTGCAACAACGCCTTTGCTCAGCACCAGCTGACGCGCGGTAGTTTCGTTGGTGGTCAGCGCCAGGATGGTGGCATCCGGGAAGTATTTACGTACTGCGCGAGCAGATTTACCACCCTGGGTTGCGACGACGATCAGCGGCGCGTCCAGTTTTTCAGCAGTTTCAACCGCGCCACGGCAAACGGCTTCGGTGATGCGCAGTTTGCGGCTGTCGTTGTTGAAGTCCAGACGGCTGGTCATCACACGGTCAGTACGCTCACAGATGGTCGCCATGATGGTAACGGCTTCCAGCGGGTATTTACCTTTTGCAGACTCGCCAGACAGCATTACTGCGTCGGTACCGTCGAGGATGGCGTTCGCTACGTCACCGGCTTCAGCGCGGGTCGGACGCGGGTTTTTGATCATGGAGTCCAGCATCTGGGTCGCAGTGATAACGACTTTACGTGCACGGATACATTTTTCGATGATCATCTTCTGCGCGAAGATAACTTCTTCAACCGGGATCTCAACGCCCATATCGCCACGCGCAACCATGATGCCGTCAGACGCTTCGAGGATTTCGTCGAAGTTGTTCAGGCCTTCCTGGTTTTCGATTTTGGAGATGATCTGGATGTTTTCGCCGCCGTGCGCTTTCAGGTGCTCACGGATTTCAACGACGTCAGAACGTTTACGGATAAAGGACGCTGCAACGAAGTCAACGCCTTGCTCGCAACCGAAGATCAGGTCTTGTTTGTCTTTTTCAGCCAGTGCTGGCAGCGCGATGGAAACGCCCGGCAGGTTAACGCCTTTGTTTTCGCCCAGGTCGCCGTTGTTCAGCACTTTACAGATAACTTTGTTACCTTCGATAGCGGTAACTTCCATGCCGATCAGACCATCGTCAACCAGAACGGTGTTGCCGACGGACAGATCTTTAGTGAAGCCTTCATAAGTAACAGCAACGATTTCGTTGTTGCCTACGACAGATTTGTCGGTGGTGAAGGTGAAGGTCTGGCCCGCTTTCAGGGAAACGTCGTTACCGCCTTCCAGTTTGATGGTACGGATTTCCGGACCTTTGGTGTCGAGCAGGATTGCGGCTTTCTTGCCGGTTTTGCTCATGACGTTGCGCAAGTTCTTGATGCGCTGACCGTGTTCTGCGTAGTCGCCGTGGGAGAAGTTCAGACGCATGACGTTCATGCCCGCGTCCAGCATTTTGGTTAACATCTCTTCGGATTCGGTTTTCGGACCGATGGTGCAAACAATTTTCGTCTTTTTCATGACAGTCTTAGTCTTTAAGTTGAGAAGGATATGGAAATCTGGCTCCCGCCGCGCACGGACGGGAAGCTAAACCTGAGTTACGAAAGTTGTGATGCCTCGCTCTAAGGATAGGTGACATCGAAAGAGCGTGCAGAGGAATGTGTGCTTGTGTTTCAGCCCAACGGGATGGTGAGTTTTGTAGTCGTTGAGTTTTACAGGTCAATGTGCTGAAACCATTCAAGAGACAATTGGCGCGCATTATACGCTGAAAATTATCAAAAAGGAAAATGGAAACAGCGTTTCAAAACACTTCTGTGCAGTTTTACAATAAATATTCATTAATTTGTTCATCGGTATGGATAAAGAGGTTATCGGGCGTTGCGTTCTGTTGCGCAACAAACTGCATTTAACATCCTGATGACTATGTTTTATACGGTTGACGTTGATCTTGTAATATATTTCTAAAAGTTATATCAAATTCGTTTTAATTCATTCTAAAAGCCAATTCCACTGATTACACTCGTTTGGACATCTATACTGCTAAACAGCTAAAAGCGATAGCAGAAGAACAATAAGCAGCAGCGGATACCCAAACGACATGATTGTCCTGAAAAATATTTCGAAAGTGTTTACGCCAGGCAGGCTTGCCATCACCGCTGTCGATAACGTCAATCTGACGGTTGAACAGGGGCAGATTTACGGAATTATTGGTTACAGCGGGGCAGGTAAGAGCACCTTAATTCGTTTGCTCAATGGTCTCGAAAAACCGACCTCCGGCAGCGTGACGATTAACGGCCACGATATCTCTGCCGCCAGTGGGGAATCGTTACGCCAGGCGCGACTGAAAATCAGCATGGTGTTTCAACACTTCAATTTGCTGTGGTCGCGGACCGTTAGCGAAAATATTGCTTTCTCTATGCAAATCGCCGGTGCGTCCAAAGCGTCCATCAAAGCGCGGGTTGCTGAACTGATTACGCTGGTTGGGCTGAGCGGTCGTGAAAATGCGTATCCTTCCCAGCTCAGCGGTGGGCAAAAGCAGCGTGTAGGAATTGCCCGCGCGCTGGCGAACAATCCGGATGTCCTGCTGTGTGACGAAGCCACCTCGGCGCTGGATCCGCAAACTACCGATCAGATCCTCGATTTACTCCTCGATATTAACCGTCGATTCAAATTGACCATTGTGCTGATCACTCATGAAATGCACGTAGTACGCAAAATCTGCGACCGCGTCGCGGTAATGGAAAACGGCAAGGTCGTTGAGGAAGGTGATGTGCTCAGCGTCTTTACCCATCCTCAGCAGCCTATTACCCGACAGTTTGTTCGTCAGGTGAGCCAGTACACCGAAGAAGACGAGTTTAATCCGCAACTGGCAAGCGAGTTGGGTGGGGTGGTTATCAAATTAACCTTTACCGGGCAACGTACCCATCGGCCTGTGGTTGGGGAATTGACCCTGCGCTATGGCCTGCCGTTCAACATCTTGCACGGCAAGATGACGCAAACCGCACACGGCGTGTTTGGTCAACTTTGGGTGCACGTGGTGGCCTCTGAGGAACAATTGAACAATATTTTGGCCGACCTGCGCCAGAGCGACATTGAAGGCGAGGTGATTCAACATGGCTGAAGAACTGTTTCCCCATCTGAAGTGGGATCAACTGTTAGCGGCAACCCAGGAAACGCTGTATATGACAGCTCTTTCGGGGGCGGCGACCTTTATCCTGGGCATCGCGCTTGGCCTGGCGTTGTTCCTGACAGCGCGCGGCGGATTATTCCCTAATCGCGCGGTATATAGCGCTATTTCACTGGTGGTGAATATCTTTCGTTCGATCCCATTCATCATTTTGATCGTGCTGCTTATCCCGTTTACCAAAGCGATGGTAGGCACCATTCTCGGCGCCAATGCCGCGTTGCCTGCGCTGATCGTGGGGGCCGCGCCGTTTTATGCGCGTCTGGTCGAAATAGCTCTGCGTGAAGTGGATAAAGGCGTTATTGAAGCGACGCGTTCGATGGGCGCACGGCTGAGCACGCTTATTTTTCGAGTTTTACTGCCGGAATCCTCTCCTGCTCTGGTGTCCGGGATCACCGTGACGCTAATTGCGCTGGTGAGCTACAGCGCGATGGCAGGGGTAATTGGTGCCGGTGGTTTAGGGAATTTGGCCTATCTGGAAGGATTCCAGCGCAACCACAGCGACGTCACGCTGGTGGCGACGGTGACGATTTTGCTCATTGTCTTCATCATCCAGCTTTGCGGCGATGTGATCACCTCTCTGTTAGATAAACGCTAATAAAATACGGAAACCATTATCATGAAAAAATCACTGACGTTACTCGCTGCAGCAACCTTAAGCGCCCTGAGCTTTGCCTCCTGGGCTGATACTCTGACCGTTGGCGCGTCTAATGTGCCGCATGCGGAGATCCTTGAACAGGCCAAACCGATTCTGGCGAAGCAGGGGATCGATCTGGAGATTAAACCGTTCCAGGATTACATTCTGCCGAACACTGCGCTGGCTGGCCGTGAGATTGACGCCAACTACTTCCAGCATATTCCGTACCTGAACAGCGTGATTAAAGATCATGCAGGCGATAAAACGTATGACTTCGTCAGCGCCGGAGCGATTCACATTGAGCCGATTGGTATCTATTCGAAAAAAGTGAAATCGCTTAAAGATCTACCGGAAGGCGGCAAAGTCATCATGCGTGATGCGGTATCTGAGGAAGGCCGAATTCTGTCGATTTTCGAAAAAGAGGGAGTGATCAAGCTGAAGCCGGGCGTGGATAAAGTAACCGCGCGCATTAGCGATATCGTCGAAAACCCGAAAAAGCTGAAGTTCCTGCCAAACGTGGAAGCCGCGCTGTTACCGCAGATGTATAACAACGACGAAGGTGATGCGGTGGTGATTAACGCCAACTACGCAATCGACGCCGGGCTGGATCCAGTGAAAGATCCTATTGCCGTTGAAAGTGGTGAAAACAACCCGTATGCCAACATCATTACCGTGCATCGTGGCGACGAGAAGAAAAAGGATATCGTAGCGCTGGTTGATGTCCTGCATTCAAAAGAGATCCAGGACTGGATCCGTACTAAATATAAAGGTGCGGTGATCCCGGTAAACAACTAATCCGCTTTTTGCCGGGTGGCGGCAGTGCTTTACCCGGCCTACGATGTCCTGTAGGCCGGGTAAAACGCGTTCGCAATGCCATGCGGCACCAGAGCTACACTCGCTCAATTCTCGCGGGCAACCCCTGACGCACCGACGCACCCGACACCCAGTCAAGCCAGGTATTGGCTACCTGTCGGGTTGGGTCCGCAAAACCCAACTCGTTGAGATTAATCCCCGACTTAATCTGCTCATCAAACGCCATCGGCTCACCGTCGAGGGTATGCCGTGCCGCGCCCATTTCTTTATGTCCGTAACCATGTTCAATGGCGATGACACCCGGCATGACGCCATGCAGCAGGCTTATCTGCGCTTGCGCCTGACCGCCTGGGGTAGTGATACGCACGATATCGCCGTGTGCTAAACCATACCGCTGACCATCCTGTGGATTGAGCGCCACCAGATTAACCGGCTTCAGATGATGAAGGCGTGGGATCACCGCTGTGGCGCTGGACATGGTATTGGATTTGAAGGAAATCAGTTTCAACGGCCACTCTTGTTCCGGGAACAACTCCTCGATTGCACGTCCATCTGACAGACGTGATGGATACCAGGCCGGGCAGCCGCTGTAGCGCTCGCCGGTAATCGCATGGCGGTGCGCGGCGACGTTCGCATTCCAGATTTGGAGCGGTTTTTCCCAGGCATTGCCGACGCGGTTATCAACTCGCCCACTGTTGTCCGGTGCAAAGCGTCCGCCGCGGGAGTAGATAAACGCCACTCGGCTGATTTCATCGGCTTTCAGCGTTTGGGTCATCACAGGCATGATCCGTTGGACTCCGGTCAGTGCAATGTCTTCCGGCTGTGCCTCTGCAACCGGGGCTTTGCCCATAAACGCAATATTGGCGGCGAGGCGCAGGTAGTAATCTTCCGCACGATTCAACGGATAGTGATTACCTTGCGGGTCGGTAATCGCATTGTCGCCGAAACCGGGTAGCCCGATGCGTTTTGCCACTGCGATACAGAAAGACTCCATTGAGGCCGGTTGACCGTCAGCCGTGAGGCTGGTCGCCGATCTGACAACTGGCCAACGCGCGGTGGTAGCTTTGCTGGCCACGCCCGCCCACGGAGCGCTGAATCCCCAGCTTTCGAAGTTGTGGGTATCCGGCACGATGTAATCTGCCAGCGCCGTGGTTTCGTTCATAAAGGCGTCAATGGCAATAAACAGCGGCAAGCGAGCAGGATCCTTGAGCTTTTCTTCCGCCACGCCGCGTAATCCCGCAATGCCGTAAAACGGGTTGGTCATGTTGGAGATCCAGGCTTTCAGCGGATAAGGGTAACCTTCAAGCGCCGAGACGAGGAGTTCGGTAAGCTGACCGGCGACAAACGGATACCAGGGGGCTTTAGCCGGGAAGGGGGATTGTCCGGCTGCGACCTTATTGCGGTACTCTTCGGAAGACTCATAAGCGGTTTTACTGCGCGCGATGCTTAATCCTTTCGGTTTTACCTTCCCGGCGAAGCTGTCCATGTTGTAGCGCGGACCGTCGGTGGCACCATTGAATTTGCCGCCACCAACAAACACGCCGCCTTCAAGGCTGAGGTTGCCAATCAACGCATTGAGCATCATCACCGACCAGGCGTTATAAAATCCATTACCTGCCATCATACCGCCGTGCGTGATCACTGCCGCTTTACGCCCGTGGCGGGTGAATGCGTCGGCCAGAGCGGCAATGTCTGCTTCTGACACCCCACACTGCTGGCTGTACTGCGTTAGCGACAGTTTCTCTGCGGACTCACGCAGACACTGGAAGCTGCTTTTTACCGTTACTGTCTGCCCGTCGGCCAGCGTCACTTCACGGGTAACAAACAGCTGAGCGCGCGGGCAACTGCTGGCGGCGACAATCTCACCGGCCTCGTTGACGACCACCGGCTCCTGGGCGGCGTTTGCACTCAGATGGGCGAGGGTCAGGTGTTGTCCGGCAAGCGTTGGAATTTCATCGGTAATCACCAGATGCGTAGCGTTAGTCCAGCTTTTTTCTCCAGCCTGCTGCATGGCCTGCACGCCGGGAATGGCGAGATAATCAGCGTTATAGCGTTGTTTATCGATAATCCAGCTTATCATCCCCATAGCCAGCGCGGAGTCGCTTCCCGGTCGTACGGGCTGCCAGTGACCGCGATCGTCAGCCAGCACCGTGGTTAATGGCAGGGCTGGCGCCACCACAACATAGCGGAAGTCGTCACGTAAACGGGCGCTGGCCAATTGGCGGGCCTGGCGCTTAAACGGGTTGCCGGATTGCGCCGGAGAGGTGCCCATAAACAGCGCGAATTCGACGTTATCCCAGTCGGGTTTCACGTGGGTATTTTTATCCAGATCGCCCATTAACGCGCCGGAACCGGCCCGATAGGCCAGGCCGCAGTAAGCGCCATGAGCACCGAAGTTTTTACTGCCGAAACTGTTCAGCGCGAAGCGACGTAAAAAGGTATCACGTCCTTCATCGCTGGTATTGGTGACCAGCAGTTGATTGGATTTTGGGCCAAAGCCGGGATGTTTCGCATCAAGCGGTGTAGTGGGATCGTGGATGGCTCTCAGACCATCAACGTGGCCTTCACCAAACAAATCGCCACCTTCCACCACCTCTTTGATCAGCTGTTCGAAGCTGATGCGCTGCCATTTTCCTTCACCGCGTTTACCGACGCGCTTCATGGGCTCCAGTATACGTAGCGGGCTGTACAGACCTTCGAGTAAGGTTGCGCCACGGGCGCAGGCGGTAGAACGTGCGTCAAGACCTGACTCCCCGGCCAGCTGTTCCAATGCCGTGGCAAAGGGGACAGAGGCGTCTATATGGTGCTCGTGCGACAACGGATGATAAGGGTTGCCCGCAATGCGCAGCACTTTGCCTTGCTCAGTGTCAACGCGAACCCGTACACCACACTGCGTCCAGCAACCAAAGCACTGCGTCATCGAGATCACCTGCTGCGGGTTTTGCTGCCAGTGAGGCCGGGCGTTGGCTTCGGGGATGAGAGCGTTGGCAAAAATGCGGTCACGGGTAATTTTGCCCGAGGTTCCGTCCAACAAACCGTCTATTGCGCGCTTTGCCACATCCCGATAACTCAGGCCAAAAGTCACCATGCCACCTACGGCAAGGCCCACTTTAAGCCACTGACGACGGGTTAAATTAGCCATGTTGCATTCTCCTTGCGATCGCGTTCAGGGCTTCACGAACAATAATAATCAGTGCTATCCACAGGCCGAAGGTACCCACAATAGCCAGCCAGCCATCGGTGCCGCCGGGCAGGGTATAGGGATTAAACTGCGCGTTAAATTTCGGTACGGTCTGCACCTGGATGAGTAACGTCCAGCGCATTAGCCAGCACAGCGCCATAGCGCTAAAAGCGAGTAATATGCGCAGCGGTAGCGACAAGGGGTAACGTACAACCAACCCGCAAAGAGCAAGCGAAACAAGCCATAGCGCAACCCAACCGATAGCGTAGTGTTGTGCTGAAGAGGCAACATCCAGCCACTGACGGATAGCCGAACCGGAAAGCGTATTACCACTCGCCCAGATCACCACCACGATAGCCAGCGCGATCAACGTGACCATTTGCCCCCACGCTAGCTTACGCGGTAGTGCGTCCTTGCTATTTGTCGTGGCAATAAGCAGGGCAAGAAATGTTTGCAGCGCGCTGAGGAACATCGCAACCGGAAAGGCGTAACTGAACCAAATGGGACGCGCCTGTACCACCGACACTTCACGGCCGGTGTAAACCAGCAATCCGATGGCGGACAGCGCGCTACCAAGTGCTAACCATTTTGTGACGCTGTAACTTTTTAGCGTTAGTCGTTTCACATGCTGCGCCAGAAACCACAGACCTAAAAAACCGGTAAACAGCGGTAAAAACAGCGCGCCCCACGGCATCCAGGACCATGGCGTCGGATACGCATAGAAGTGCCAGACGCGGGCGGTTTGGTGTAGATCAGCGGTCAGCGCCAGCGGCGCGGTAATCGCACAGGTCAGGGCGATTAACAGCGTCAGATTCTCCAGGTTTGCCGTTTCTTTTTTGCGCCAGTGGAGAACGCAGGCGAACAGCGCGGCGCAGGCGGCAATGCCGATGAAAAAGAAATATTGTACGGCCCAGGGTAACCAGCTTACGTCCTGGGGATGGGCCAGAACCTCGTCGATAATCAGTGAATGGCTCATTTAAACCTCCTGCCAGAGAGCGGGTTGAGCTCGTCCCATCAATGGGGTGACAAACGCCTCATCCAGTCCCAGATAGAACACGTGAGGAGACGTACCGCTTTCCGGCTTCAGGACTTTGATGGCGTCATGGTGTTCATGCAGCATTTGTGAAATGCGGCTGTGCGGATCTTTAATATCGCCAATGATGCGCGCGCCGCCGACGCAGGATTCCACACAGGCCGGGAGCAGCCCTGCTTCTAGGCGGTGAACGCAAAAGGTACATTTATCGGCGGTTTGCGTTTCATGATTGATGAATCGCGCATCATAAGGGCAGGCCTGCACGCAATAGGCGCAGCCCACGCAGCGTGTGTTGTCGACCACCACAATGCCGTCTTCGCGTTGGAAAGTGGCCTGCACCGGGCAAACGGGCACGCAAGGGGGATTATCACAATGGTTGCACAGTCGCGGCAGCAGGACGTTGGTGACGCTTTGCTGACCTTCAATCTGTACTTGATACTGGTTGACGAGGGTACGAAATTCGCCCTGTGGCGTTTGGTTTTCAATGGCGCAACTGACGGTACAGGCCTGGCAGCCGATACAGCGTCGCAGGTCAACCAGCATGGCGTAGCGATGCTGTTGTGAGCCTTCCCGGCGTTCAGGCGAATAGGGAAATTGCGCCTGAGCCAGCGGAACCAGTGATGCCCCAGCGGTCAGGACGCCCAGTTGCTGGAGAAACTGCCGTTTACTGCTGTCCATATTTTCTCCCGTCACGATGCAACAACGAAACATTGGTCACGCCGTTGATTTGCGTGTGATGAATAAAGAATCTCAATGATTTACAGTGTAAAAATCGTGACGGGGTATACTCTATTGTGGTTAACCACATACCCGGCTTGTTGTTGATCTAAAACAACATAATTGACAGGGTTAATTGAGTGGGACGTAACGTAGTAAGATGTCTGACGGTGCTGGTGTCGCTGTGGGTGCTAAGCGGCGCGGTCAGGGCGCAGACATGGAACATTGGCGTTTTGGCGATGCGCGGGGAGGTTTCTACACGTAATCACTGGCAGCCGCTGGAAACCTTGTTGAATCAGCAAATCCCCGGTGAGCAGTTTCATATTCAACCGCTGGACCTGCACCAGATGCAGGAGGCGGTGAATCGTGGCACGGTACACTTTGTGGTCACCAATCCGGCGCAGTTTGTCCAGCTTAACAGCCGCTCAGCGCTACGCTGGCTGGCGTCGTTACGCTCCACCCGTGGTGGGAAAGCCACCAGTAACGTGATTGGCAGCGCCATTCTCGTCAGGCGCGACAGCGGTATAACCTCCGCACACGATCTGATCGGCAAAACGGTTGGTGCCATTGATGCACAGGCGTTTGGCGGCTATTTGCTGGGATATAAAGCGCTCAGCGATGCCGGTCTGCGCCCGGAGCGCGATTTGCGTCTGACGTTCACCGGATTTCCCGCCGATGCCTTACTCTATTTATTACGTGAAAAAGCCGTGCAGGCGGTGATTGTGCCGGTGTGCCTGCTGGAAAAAATGGATGAAGAAGGCCTCATCCGTAAAACCGATTTTATGACCGTGTTGAACCATCCGGCCTCGATTCCCTGCCTGACCAGTACACCGCTCTATCCTGACTGGTCATTTGCCGCATTACCTGCAGTGAGTGACGAGCTGGCCGATCGCGTCACGCGGGTACTGTTCAATGCACCGCAAAACGCGACATTTCGCTGGGGCGCGCCCGCCTCGACCCGCGAAGTAGAAGCGTTGCTGCGCGACGTCCGTCAGCATCCGCAGCAGCGTCAGCTGTGGCTGGATGTCAAAAGCTGGTTTATTCAACACCGACTGGCAATGGGGGGCGTGGTCATCATATTGCTGTTGCTTACTCTCAATTACATCTGGGTAATGCTGTTGGTTCGCCGACGTGGCAGGCAGCTGGAGCGGAACAACGTACTGTTGCACAAACAGGAACAGGCGCTGGAGACTGCCCGCCAAATGAGTGTGCTGGGGGAGATGACCTCCGGTTTTGCCCATGAACTCAATCAGCCGTTGTCGGCTATCCGCCATTATGCCCAAGGCTGTCTGATTCGCCTGCGTGGTCAGGATGAGCAGCATCCGTTGTTGCCCGCGCTTGAGCACATAGACACCCAGGCACAACGGGGAGCCGATACGCTGCGCAATCTCCGGCAGTGGGTCAGCCAGGCACAGGGCAATCCGGTACTCACCGATGACTGGCAAGCCATCAACGTTCACGATGCTATCCATCACGTCTGGCAATTACTGCGCATGCCCCAGCAATTCCCGGCGATAGCGCTGCACACGCAGGTTAGTAAGGCGTTAACGTTGATGCTGCCAAGCGTTCTTCTTGAGCAGGTGCTGGCTAATCTGGTACTTAATGCCGCCCAGGCAGGCGCTACGACAGTATGGTTTAGCGCCCTGCACAAGGATGGTGGCGTGCGTATTCAGGTGCAGGATAATGCCGGAGGCATTGACGAGGCTCAGTTGTATCAGGCGTTTCAGCCGTTTATGACCACCCGCAAAGAAGGTATGGGACTAGGACTGGCCATTTGTCAGCGATTGGTGCGCTACGCAAACGGGGATATTGAGATCAAAAATCAGCAGGCTCCGGACGGCAAAGCGGGGGCGAGAGTGACATTGTATTTTAAACCAAATCAGGAAGGAGGCCGTAGTGGCGATAATTCATCTGCTGGATGACGACATTGCCGTCACCCAGGCCTGTGCGTTTTTATTGGAAAGTCTGGGATATGAGGTGTCTTGCTGGGAGCAAGGCGAGAAATTCCTCGCCGAGGCAAATCTGCACCAGGTGGGTGTACTACTGCTGGATATGCGTATGCCGGTCCTGGATGGGCACGCTGTGCATGAAATCATGCGTCAGAAAGCAAGCACGCTGGCGGTGGTCTTTCTCACCGGGCACGGCGACGTGCCGATGGCGGTTGAGCAAATGAAACGTGGCGCGGTCGATTTTTTGCAAAAACCGGTGTCAGCCGTGCCGCTGCAGGCGGCATTAGAACATGCATTGCAGGTCTCGGCAGCGGCGTTCTCGCGACAAGAGATCATCTGCTGCTATCAACAACTTACGCCAAAAGAACGGGAACTGGCGCATCTGGTAGCAAAAGGGTTAATGAATCGGGAAATTGCTGATGCCATGAATATTGCCGTGCGTACAGTTGAAGTGCACCGGGCGCGGGTGATGGAAAAAATGCAGGCAGGAAGTCTTGCTGAGCTCGTTAATCGACTTCAGAGAATTCAGTAGAATGATGACATTTATTTGATTTTCATTGAATTTTGTCTAAATCGTCAGAGTGATATATGCTGTTGGTTTGAGTTAATGACGAGCGGGCAAAAATGGGAAATCAGACGAAAGACGACGAGTTGTACCGTGAAATGTGCAGAGTAGTCGGTAAAGTAGTGCTGGAAATGCGCGATCTGGGACAAGAACCTAAGCATATCGTCATTGCGGGAGTACTGAGAACCACCCTTGCTAACCAGCGCGTGAAGCGCAGTGAGTTAGAAAAACAGGCTATTGAGACCGTAATTAAAGCATTGGCCGGTTAATTCATAAAAAGAGGACCGCAGAAATTTTTTGCCGTCCTCTTATTCTCGATACGTTAATCTATCAATCTATATAATTTATCTTCGTTAATAAATTCTTGTAGAGAATTATAAATCGATATATATTTATTTATATACCGATGGTCGTGCAGTATTATATTTGTGAGAGGCTTCACAAATATTTGTAATTTAAATGGGCTGCTATTACACTCCATTTCTTAATGATAATAAATCTCACTCCGCATTAATTATATCCCTTCCGTTTTTTAATTGATGACGATCAAGACTATGCATGCTGAATAACCACATTATTTCTACGCCTAACCCTAAAGGATTAGATTTATTCAGTTTAACCACCGTCATTTACGCGATCAGGTTAGGGCAAAAATTTACGTGTTGTTGGCAACATTAACCGCCCGATATGGCTTGAGCTGCGCTGGTTTAAATTAGCCTGGATGTGTTGCTACCACAGCATTTGCGAAGAGGATGCGAAATAAATGAACCAGGTTGATCGTCCATTTTTAGATTGTGGTTTAACGCGACTAGAATTCCTGCGGATATCAGGGAAAGGACTGGCGGGATTAACGATTGCCCCCGCGCTGTTATCCCTATTTGGTTGTAAGCAGGAAGATGTCGATAGTGGGACCGTGGGGCTTATCAATACGCCGAAAGGGGTTCTGGTGACCCAGCGAGCCCGCTGTACGGGCTGTCACCGCTGTGAAATATCCTGTACCAATTATAACGATGGTGCCGTAGGGACCTTCTTTTCCCGGATAAAAATCCATCGCAATTTCTTCTTTGGCGATGATGGCGTCGGGTCCGGTGGTGGGCTGTATGGCGATTTAAACTATACCGCTGATACCTGCCGGCAATGCAAAGATCCGCAGTGCATGAAGGTCTGCCCAATTGGTGCAATTACCTGGAAACAGGAAGACGGTTGTATTGCGGTGGACCACAAACGCTGTATTGGCTGTAGCGCGTGTACCACAGCCTGCCCGTGGATGATGGCGACCGTAAATACCGAAACGAAAAAGTCCTCAAAATGTGTGTTATGCGGGGAATGCGCCAATGCTTGTCCGACTGGAGCATTAAAAATTATCGAGTGGAAAGATATTACTGTTTGATAGATAACAGGCATGCCTGATTCGCGCCATTAATTGCCAAAAATACTGCAGTTTTGGATAAAAAAGCTGCCTGAAGAATGGCGGGTATATCTATTAAACCTTCTTGCAAAGGAAAACATGATGGCTAATGGTTGGACAGGTAATATTTTACGGGTCAATCTCACTACGGGTAATATCACCCTTGAAGATTCCAGTAAATTTAAAAAATTTGTCGGTGGGATGGGCTTTGGTTATAAAATTATGTACGACGAAGTCCCGCCAGGCACCATGCCTTTTGATGAAGGGAATAAACTGGTTTTTGCCACCGGACCATTGACGGGGTCTGGCGCTCCCTGTAGCTCCCGCGTCAATATCACCTCCTTATCGACGTTTACCAAAGGTAACTTAGTCGTAGATGCCCATATGGGCGGTTTCTTTGCTGCACAAATGAAATTCGCCGGTTACGACGCCATTATTATTGAAGGCAAGTCTGCATCACCGGTCTGGATCAACATCAAAGACGATAAAGTCAGCATCGAAAAAGCCGATTTCTTGTGGGGCAAGGGGACTCGCGCCACAACCGAAGAGATTTGCCGGATTACCAGCCCGGAAACCTGCGTTGCCGCTATTGGGCAGGCGGGTGAGAATCTGGTGCCACTGTCCTGCATGATCAACAGCCGCAACCACAGCGGCGGTGCCGGTACGGGTGCGGTGATGGGTTCGAAAAACCTGAAGGCCATTGCAGTAGAAGGGACTAAAGGCGTCAACATTGCCGATCGTAAAGAGATGAAGCGGCTCAATGACTACATGATGACCGAGCTTATCGGCGCCAACAACAACCACGTTGTGCCAAGCACCCCGCAGGCCTGGGCAGAATACTCTTCGCCAAACTCGCGCTGGACAGCCCGTAAGGGACTTTTCTGGGGCGCGGCAGAAGGGGGGCCAATCGAAACCGGTGAAATCCCGCCGGGCAACCAAAATACGGTGGGTTTCCGTACCTATAAATCGGTGTTCGATCTGGGTCCAGCCGCAGAAAAATACACGGTCAAAATGAGCGGCTGCCATTCATGCCCTATTCGTTGTATGTCGCAGCTCAATGTCCCGCGGGTGAAGGATTTTGGCGTGCCGAGTACCGGCGGCAACACCTGCGTGGCGAACTTTGTTCACACCACCATTTTCCCCAATGGCCCGAAAGATTTTGACGATAAAGACGATGGGCGAGTCGTAGGGAACCTGATCGGACTGAACCTGTTTGACGATTACGGTATCTGGTGTAACTACGGCCAGCTGCACCGTGACTTTACCTACTGTTATTCGAAAGGCGTCTTTAAACGCGTGCTGCCAGCCGAAGAGTACGCGGAGATCCGTTGGGATCAACTGGAGGCGGGCGATCCTAACTTTATCAAAGATTTTTACTATCGACTGGCGCATCGCGTGGGGGAACTCAGTCATCTTGCGGACGGTTCGTATGCCATTGCTGAACGCTGGGATTTGGGCGAAGAGTACTGGGGTTATGCCAAAAATAAACTGTGGTCGCCGTTTGGTTTTCCGGTCCATCATGCAAACGAAGCCTCGGCGCAGGTGGGGGCGATCACCAACTGTATGTTTAACCGTGACTGTATGGCGCACACCCATATCAACTTCATCGGTTCCGGTTTGCCGCTGAAATTACAGCGCGAAGTGGCGGGCGAGTTATTTGGGTCGCAGGACGCCTACGACGAGACCAAAAACTATACCCCAATCAATGCCGCCAAGATCAAATATGCCAAATGGACGCTGCTGAAAGTCTGCCTGCATAACGCGGTTACGCTGTGTAACTGGGTTTGGCCGATGACGGTTTCACCACTTAAGAGCCGCAACTATCGCGGAGATTTGGATCTGGAAGCGAAATTCTTCCAGGCAGTCACCGGTGATGAAACCACGCAGGCGAGTCTGGACCTGGCCGCTGAACGCATCTTTACCCTGCATCGTGCCTATACGGTCAAACTGATGCAAACCAAAGATATGCGTAATGAACACGATCTCATCTGCTCCTGGGTGTTTGATAAAGATCCGAAAATTCCGGTCTTCACCGAAGGCACCGACAAGATGGACAGGGAGGATATGCGTCAGTCACTGACGATGTTCTATCAGGAAATGGGCTGGGATCCCGAGTTGGGTTGCCCAACGCGCGAAACCCTGAACCGACTCGGACTTGAAGACGTGGCAGCCGATTTGGCTGCGCAGGATCTGTTGCCAGCGTAAGGAACGCGAGATGACTAACGTGAGCAACGTTCAGGCACCCGTTGGGGCGCTTCCTGACGAGGTTGATAGCCAAAAGAGACACTGGCTACAGGCGTTTCACCCGCCGGTCGAGCAGGTGACTGCGCCGCAGGTTCAGGAAGCCGCCAGCCCGGAGTCGATTGTGGCAGATTTTATCCGCCAGCATTCGGCATCGGGGCACCTGGTAGCGCGCAGCGTGTTTCTGCAGCCACCTTATTCGGTCCCTGAAGCCGATCTCTCCGCGCTGCTGGATGTGCTGTGCCAGGACGCGAATAACGCGGATATCACCCGTGTGCAGGGTGCGGAAGATGTCTATTTCTACTCAACGCAAACCATGACGGCAAACTACGCCGACATGTGCGTGCAGGTGGTGGAAAACGACATCTGCCGTGCGATTGCCGAGGCGGTACGCTTCGACTGTCGAACGTATCCTCGCCCCTATAAGGTCGCCATGTTGACGCAACCGCCGTACAGCTTTGAGTCTCAACAGATTACAGCGGCGCTCACGGCCATGGAAACGCATCCCGATTACGCGGATATACGTACTGTGGAATCGTCAAATGCGGAGCCTTATCTGTTTAGCGAACGTTTTATGAGTTATGGCAAAGCGTACGGCCTGTGTGAATGGCTTGAGGTTGAGCAGTATCAGAACCCCTGAATTATTCAGGTTGATGTCATGGAACGTGTGGACGACCACTGTCACAGTATTAGAGGATAACCCGATGTCCTTCACCCGACGAAAATTTGTCATTGGCATGGGGACGGTGATTTTTTTCACCGGTCCAGGTCAAAATCTGTTAGCGAGTACCAGGAGCCCTAAAGCCGTTCGTTACGTCATGATTCACGATGAATCACTGTGTAACGGATGTAATATCTGCGCCCGGGCTTGCAGGAAAACCAACCATGTTCCTGCCCAGGGCAGCCGTTTGTCGATAGCGCATATTCCAGTCTCGGACAACGACAACGAAACGCTGTATCACTACTTCCGTCAGTCCTGCCAGCATTGTGATGATGCGCCTTGTATTGAGGTGTGTCCGACCGGTGCCTCCTGGCGAGATGAGAACGGTATTGTGCGAGTAGATACGTCTTCCTGTATTGGCTGCAGTTACTGTATTGGTGCGTGTCCTTATCAGGTTCGCTATCTAAACCCGCAAACCAAAGTGGCTGATAAATGCGACTTCTGTGCAGAATCTCGGCTGGCGAAAGGTTTCCCTCCGATCTGTGTTAACGCTTGCCCGGAACATGCGCTGATTTTCGGTCGTGAAGATAGCCCGGAAATTCAGACCTGGTTGCGAGAAAACAAGTATTACGAATATCAACTTGCAGGCGCCGGTAAACCCCATCTGTATCGTCGGTTCGGTCAACATTTGATTAAAAAGGAAAATGTATGAACGCGTCGCAGAATGCCGAACAGTTTCACGCCCAGCTTGCACAGTATGTTCCCCTGTTTTCACCGGACTACTGGCCTGTGTGGTTAGTCGTTGCCGGGTTAATGCTGGTGGGAATGTGGCTGGTGCTGGCGCTTCACGCCATGCTGCGCTTTCGGGCGGCACATAAAGCGTCGGCAGGGCACGGTGAGAAGGTCTATTTATATTCGAAGGCTGTTCGTTTGTGGCACTGGTCGAATGCGCTGCTGTTTCTGCTACTTTTGGTCAGTGGCCTGGTCAATCACTTCTCTGCCGTCAGCGCACCGGTAATGAAAAGCCTGCTTACCGTTCATGAGGTTTGTGGCTTTTTGCTACTTGCCTGCTGGATTGGTTTTGTGCTGATCAACCTGATTGGCGGCAACGGACATCACTATATTATTCAACGTCAGGGCTGGATCGCACGCGCGCAAAGACAAACTCGTTTTTACCTGTTTGGCATTATGCAGGGCGAGTCACACCCATTTCCGGCCTCACCTCGCTCTAAGTTTAATCCGTTACAGCAGGCGGCCTATGTTGGCGTGATGTATGGTTTGTTGCCACTGCTACTGATCACTGGATTGTTATCGCTTTACCCGACGGCCGTCGGCGATCTGTTCCCCGGGGTGCGTTACTGGCTACTTCAGGCGCACTTTGCGCTGGCAATAGTCAGTCTGTTTTTCATTTTTGGGCATCTTTATCTCTGCACTACGGGTCGCACACCGGGCGAAACCTTTAAGTGTATGGTGGATGGCTACCACCGACATTAAGCGATGATGATTACGCGAAGTGACTTACGGGCCTGGCGTGTTGGGCCCGTCATGTACCGCTGGTTTCTACGCGCGTTTCCCGCAGGAGGAAGCTATGCCGATGTTCATCGCGCGCTCCAGCGGGAAGGGTATACCGATTGGGCAAATAGCCTGGTGGAATACGGCTGGTCAAAATGGCGGGAAGAGGCGAGTTTTGCTCAGCAGGATATTGACGCAATGGGGAATATTTCCTGTGAGCAAGCCGCGGGGGAAACCAGCCGTCCGTTGGCGAGTGCGGAAGATTATGCCCGGTTTAGCAGTGCGGGTGACAACGTTAAAATTGCCAGCGCCGGGTATGCTGCGCAGATCGCCTGTGCCGGTTACAGCGCACGGATTGGCAGTGTAGGCTATAACACGCATATCGGCAGTTCAGGCGATCGCGGGCGAATAGCGATTGCGGGAAACTCGGCGCGTATCAGCAGCGTGGGCGACGGAACGCGTATTGCCAGTACCGGCATGCGCGTACGTATCAGTTCGCTCGGCGACCGAAACCGGATTGCCAGTAGCGGTGATTTAACCCAGCTGGCCTGTTTTGGCGCAGAGGCGAAAATCGCTAACTGCGCGGACAATATCCACATTATTGCCAGCGGAGAGAACGCCGTTGTTGCCAGTACCGGTGCTGTCGACTCGATAATTCTTGGTCCCGGCGGATGTGCGGCGCTGGCTTATCACGATGGCGAAAGAATGCGTTTTGCGCTTGCCGTTGAAGGGGAAAATAACATTCGGGCAGGCGTGAAATATCGGCTCAACGAAGACCATCAGTTCGTGGAATGTTGAGCCGAGAGGTCATTTTAGTGCGAATCGGCGCTGGGTGATTTTTTCAAGGCTAAAGCACAGCAGGTAATAAACCAGCCCGGTAAAGATAAAAATGGCTGCGGGGTAAATTTGCACCCGGCTGTTAACCTGACCGGCAACCGTCGTGAGTTCCGGCACGTTAACAATAAACGCCAGTGACGTGTCCTTCAGTAGCCCAATAAAAATCCCTGTCAGCGACGGCAGTACGTTACGCAGCACCTGCGGCAGCAAGATAAGCCATAGGGCCTGATCCGGGCGAAAACCCTGAACAACTGCCGCTTCATATTGCCCGCCAGGCAGTGCGCTAATTCCAGCATACACCGAGTGCATCACCGAGGCGGCGGTGAACCATGCCAGCGCCAGTGTCACGGTAACGGCACCGGGCAGATCGCTTCCGGTCAGCATGGGTAGCAAATACCACATCCAGAAAATCACAAAGATGAGCGGAATGCCGCGAATAAATTCCGCCCAGATAAACAATCCGTTGCGAACCGCGCCCGGAAATCGCCAGGCACAACAGGCAAGAACGATCCCGCCAGGCAGCGCCAGCAAAGCCGCACCGATAGCCATCAGCAAAGTGAGCAGGACGCCACCGGGTTGCCCCTCAGCTACACGTCCCCACAGGAGATAGTCAAGATTGTCGGTAATGACCGAAACATTAGCGATCATGCAGTATGCTCCTGACGCTGAAGATGCGCATTCTTATCTTTGACGATTTATCCGACGCAGACTGCGGGCCAAGACGGGTAAGCAGCATACCCAGAACGATGCCGGTAAACAGATAGAGTGCGGTGCCAACGGCAAAGGCTTCCAGCGCGTGCGCGTTGTAGCTCTCAATTTGCCGTACCTGGTAGGTGAGCTCAGCAAATCCAATACCGCTGGCAAGCGAGGAAAGCTTCAACAGGTTGAGATATTGCCCAACAATCGGTTGCCAGGCGTTTGCCAGCCCCTGAGGCAGCAGAATATGACGAAATATCGCCCAGGATGAAAACCCCTGCGCTACGGCAGCCTCGCGTTGTCCGGCAGAAACAGCTTGTAAACCAGAGGCGATCTCTTCAACCAAAAATGCTGAGGTAAATACGCCAAGCCCCCATGCTGAACAGATAAACTCCGGTGTTAACCACCAGACATCACCCGGCAAAATTGACCATGGATGATCGGCATTGATAAAGCTAATGACGTCACGGGGTAGCCAGTTCCAGGCGGCAAAATACCAGAACATCAGTTGCACCAGTAAAGGTGTATTACGAAACACCGAGACCCACACCCCGACCATCGCTTTAGCGAGACGATTGCCCGTCAGGCGCAGGCCGAGCAGTGAGATGGCAATGAGCGTGGCGAGCACGATACCTGCCAGCGTCACCCAGAGCGTGGTGAGAAAACCGGAAATTATCCATTGCAGGGGTTGCCCGCTCAGCACTCCCTGCCAGTCCATTGCATGCATTATGATGATGACTCCTGGTGTAACGGGTCGAGCACTTTTTTCAGGAAACGCTGGGTTCTTGGGTGCTGTGGTCGGACGAAAAAATCCTCCGGCGGGGCCACTTCAAGAATATCGCCACCATCGATGAAAACCACCCGATCGGCAATCTCGCGGGCAAAATGCATTTCGTGGGTCACGACGATCATGGTGATACCGCTGTGGGCCAAATTTTTCATCACCTGCAGTACCTCGCCGATCATTTCCGGATCCAGCGCGGAAGTGGGCTCATCAAACAGAATAATTTGCGGTGATGAAGCCAGTGCGCGGGCGATGGCCACGCGCTGCTGCTGCCCTCCGGACAACTGCGCGGCATAGGCGTTGGCTTTTTCCGCCAGTCCTACCTTTTCCAGTAACTCGAGTGCCCGACGTTCCGCTTCCGTCTTGTTCCAGCCGTGAACATATTCCAGCGCCAGCGCGATGTTCTGCAGCGCAGTCAGGTGCGAATAAAGATTGAATTGCTGAAATACGAAACCGATACGGCTACGTAGCTGGCGTAACGCCGCCCCACGCAACTGGCTAATCGGTTTACCATCAATGAAGATTTCGCCACCGCTGAGCGACTCAAGCTGGTTGATAAGACGTATAAGAGTGGACTTTCCTGAGCCGGAAGGCCCCAGAATGGTCACCACTTCACCGGGTTCAACCGCCAAACTAACGCCGTTAAGGACAGAATGAGCGTCATACTGTTTAATCACATTGCGCAGTTCGACGCTCGCCTGGCGCAAATGGGTAAAATCCGCAGCCGAAGCTGCGGAGCGATGAAAAAGGGCTGAGAGCATATTACTTGGCTTCTATTTTAAAGGCGCGGGGTTGCGGATTTTTGGTTTCAGGACCAAACCAGACATCATAAATTTTGGCCGCCTGCCCGGTAGATTCCAGCTTCAAAAGTTCATCGTTGACGGCTTTTAACAACGCTGGCTCACCTTTTTTCACCCCCACGCCGATCTCTTCTTTGCTCAGCAGGTCCGGCAGAATTTTGAAATCGGCTTTATCCGGCGCACCGCCTAATAAACCGGCCAGAATTGTACTGTCCTGGGTAATGGCCTGAACATTGCCGTTGCGTAGCGCGGTTAACGCCAGCGGGATGTCGTCGTAGGCCACCACGCGCGACTGCGGGAAGCGCTGATGCAGTGCCTGTTCACCAGTAGTGCCTTTTACCGCGCCGATGCGTGCCTTGCTGTATTCATCGAGCTTATCCGGAGATTTTGCTGGCACAAGGAACTGCTGGCCGGTAACAAAATAAGGGACGGAGAAATTTATTACCTGCGCCCGTTCAGGTGTAATCGTGATATCCGCGACGATTAAATCAGCTTTACCGGATTGTAATAACGGAATGCGGTTTGCCGGATTGGTCGCCACCAGTTCCAGTTTTACACCAAGGGATTTGGCCAGCGCTTCGGCAAAATCAACGTCGTAGCCGACAATCTTATGGGTTTTGGCATCGACGGAGCCAAACGGAGGATTCGCGTCAAATGTCGCGACTTTTACGACGCCTGCGGCTTTGATATCGGCCAGTTGGTCAGCCTGAACCTGCGAGACGGTAAGTCCTGAGGCCAGCAGCACGCCCAATGCCAGCAGTGTTTTTTTAGCGCGGTACGTTTTCGTTGCCATCATTGTATGAAATCCCTGTAGTTTTTGGTTTGTGCTTTTTACGCTCCCATAACTTACGGTTGGGACAAAATAAGAAAAAATTCTTATCTATATACAAAATGTTATTAGTGAAGGATGTGTTAATAGCGGGTGAAAATAATGCATGAGTGAAAGGTAAAATCGTGCATAAGCCTGGTAATAATTCGCATTTTGTTTTTGTGAGAGAGCACGCTTGAATAAGATTGAGTTGTGCTAATGTCCAGAAATGCTACTGGAATACCCTCCGGACCTGTACCATATGTCACAACAGGTCTGGAGTGGGGATAAGCATGCTGCGTGATAATTTTAACGATCTCTATTATCTCATTATCGTTGCCCGCGAGCGTAGTTTTACCCGGGCAGCGGCAAAACTTGGGGTTTCGCAATCCGCGCTAAGCCATGCGATTCGTGGGCTTGAAGAGAGGCTGGATGTACGGCTTCTGACCCGCACCACGCGCAGCGTTGCGCCGACCGAAGCCGGAGAACGGCTTATCAACAGTATCAGCCCGCGTTTTGATGACATTGAAACAGAGCTGCTGGCATTAACCGATGTCCGTCAGCGCGTGGCCGGTAACATTCGCCTGACGCTGGGCGAACATGCATTGCAATCTACCGTCTGGCCCGCGCTGGAGCCGTTTTTGCAGGCTTACCCTGATGTGAATGTGGAAATGACCATCGACAATAGTCTGACGGATATTGTGACTGGCCGCTATGACGCGGGTATTCGGCTCGGTGAGCAGGTGGCAAAAGACATGGTCGCCATAAGAATTGGCCCGGACTGGCGCATGGTAGTGGTGGGGTCACCGGCGTATTTTGCTCGTCATGGCAAACCGCAAACCCCTCACGACCTGCAAAATCACAGCTGTATTAACATGCGCATGCCGACGTTGGGCGGATTATACGCCTGGGAGTTTGCTAAAGACGGGCAAGATTTGCGCGTACGGGTGGAAGGGCAGCTTATTTTTAACAATCTACCTCCGCGAATTAGTGCAGCGATGGCGGGAATGGGGCTGGCTTTTGTGCCGGAAGACACCGTCGAACAGGCTGTTGCTGAGGGGGCATTGGAAAAAGTGTTAGAGGACTGGTGTGAACCTTTTCCTGGCTATTATATGTACTATCCCAGCCGAAAACAGCATACCGCCGCTTTTGCGCAACTGATTGAGGCGTTGCGGTATACGGGCTGAAACGGGTGGCTTAAACAGGCAATAAAAACCGGCATTACGCCGGTTTGGAAATCAGATTTTGCAGGCGTCGCCGCAGTCATTATCAGCAATAATTTCCTGCGCTTTCTTGTCTGCATCTTCCAGACGTTCAGCGTTACGCTCTTGCGCTTCTTCCAGTCCATCAAAGACCAGATTATCGAGATCAATTTCCATCATTCACCTGCTCAGGTTCAGCGTTTAACATCACGTTATTATATTGCAAAAATGTTGCTTAACAGCAGCGATTCTTGCTACTTAGCATCGAACGCAATCCGCTGTGCGTATTTATCCGCCAAAATAGCCTATGGTTCGCAATTGCTAAAGAATCGTTGGTTGTAAATACCGCAAAATTCTCGCTCTCTCTACCGTTTTATCTCCACTTTTTCATTAACGTGATGCGCGATCATTTTTAACAAATCTGCGACAAAATCACTATACATATAACTTAATATCTTTTATACATTAATCGTTCAACCCTGCGACTATTCCACAAAAGAGAAAGCTATATGGAACAGACACCTGATAAGAAAAACGATAATTTTCAAAAAGATGGCAAAGAACAGTTCAATAGATCGATAGGTCTTATTTCAAACTTTGCGTTGGGTTTTACCTACCTGTCGCCGCTTACTGCCGTCTATTCGCTGTTTGCGCTGGCCGTAACGCTGGCGGGGCCGCCCGCAGTATGGTGGATTTTAATCGTCGCATGTGGGCAACTTTTGGTGGCATTGGTGTTTGGTGAGGTTGCTTCCCAGTATCCGATAACCGGCGGGCTTTACCCCTGGGCCAGAAGGTTGTGGGGCAAGAAGTATGCGTGGATCGCCGCCTGGATCTACCTGTGGGCGCTGGTGGTCACCATTACGTCGATCGCGGAATATACATCAACGTTTGTTGAATCACTCTTCCACTATGGTCAGACGCCGGCCACGATGTTGGTGACTTCTGTCCTGCTGCTGCTGTTGATGATGGCCGTTAATATGTCCGGGACTAAAAATCTGGCCCGGGTGGCAAAAATTGGTTTCTGGTGTGAAATTGTCAGCGTGATCGCGCTGGGGATTTATCTGCTGATTTTCCACCGTTCGCAGCCGTTCTCTGTGATTTTTGACTCGATGGGCGTGCTGGCGCATGACGGCAGCTACTCCACCGCATTTATGTCCGCTGCGCTGATGGGGCTGTTTATGTTCTTTGGCTTTGAGGCCTGCGGTAACGTTGCGGAAGAGGTGCAGAATCCGAGTAAAAAGATCCCGGTGGCGATGATTTTAAGCATCGTATTCGGCGCGATTTCCGCCATTATTTCTGTTATGGGTTATTTGCTGGCTTCACCGAATCTGGTCAGCATCGTGAATGGGAAAACGTCCGATCCTATCCCTGCAATCCTTAATGAAGCTCTGGGCGAAACTGGCGCAACTGTCTTTATCGTCGTCGCAATTATCGCCATGTTGTCGTGCATTTTGTCTCTGCAGGCTGCGTTAAGCCGTCTTATCTTTTCTTTCTCCCGCGACAGAATGCTGCCGGGAAGTGAATGGATGGCCAAAATCTCTAAAAATGGTGTTCCGGATAATGCCATGGTCGTCAGTTGCCTGCTGCCAGTGATTATCTGCGTTTGGGTTTATTTCCAGCCAGATAACCTGTCGCGTATCACCGCGTTTGCTGTAATCGGGATATACATCTCGTTCCAGATGGTTGTGCTGGCCGCGCTGCGTCAGCGTCTGAAAGGCTGGAAACCGGCGGGGGAGTGGACCATTGGCGGTTGGGGCGTAATCGTGAATGTGCTGGCGTTAGCTTACGGATTGTGCGGGATCTGGTTACTGGCGCAACCGGCAGACAGCAGCGACTTCATCGACCGTTGGACGGTCCTGTTCGGCCTGGCGATTGTTGTTGGCTCGGGGCTTATTTATATGTTCCTGACCCGTCCGTTTGGTCGTTCAGCGGCGCCGGAAAACGACGCCATTGCCTACGCCAATAAGCTCAATATGGGGCAGGATAACTAAAAACTCAGGGCCTTCGGGCCCTTAGTTTTGATAGTGATAAAGGATAAAGTAGTCGCTCTGATACACCACTGTACTGTTTGCAGGTGACAGCAATTCACCCACGCGAAAACGTGGCCAACTGGAGAAAATGATCCTGTTTTCCAGATTAGTCAGAATCACATAGTCAGGATGGGCACAGGAAAGCAGTTCGGCTTCTATCTGACTGACCAGCAGATCGACCGCGGCAACACCGAGAAACTGATCGTTGTAGTAGACCGGGACGGCTGACGTCAGGGTATAGGAGATATTGCAAATATAGTCGACGTAGGGACCGTGGATATAGGCTTTGCCAGCCGGAGGAGAATGCTTAAACCACTCAAAGGTTCTGAAGTCCAGTCGTTGTTGCGTGGCCTGATCCAAATCCAGATGCGCCTGGCTCAAACCATTATCTTTCTTATACCACCACTCCAGCAACCAATACTCTTTTGTGGTTGCGGTGCTCTCAATATGGCTGGCGAATCCCGCCCCTGAGCAGTAATGGTTGTTATTGAGCGTGCGCTTGATGTGCTGTTGAACGGTGGATCTGACTGAGGGGTCGAGAACGACCTCGGCTGAGGCCTTTTGTACCCCTGAAATCGCCTCATGGATGCTCCTCGCCAGCGCAACGGTAGAATCTACGGTAGAAACAGTAATGTCATCAATTTTACGAATTAATGCGCTTAGGGATGTCGAAGAGCTCATTGTCTGTCCTGCCTTCACTGATTGTCAGTTCGAGTTATATTTCAGCTTTTTTTCAATAAGGTAGTAGGTAAACGTGTCGATGATCTGCGTGGCAAACTGTACTGACTCTGCCTCGTTGTGAGCAGCCAGCGCATCGGCCAGCGCCGAATAAAGCGCGATAATTTCTGCATGAATACTGTCTGTGCGATAAAGTATCGCCACCAGCGATGCCCATTCAGCCTGAACCTGCAGCTCCTGATTGGCCAGTCGCGCTGAATGCGAACTGGCGGCAATCGCCAGCAGACAACGCATATCGGCCTGGGTCATCAGCTCAGGTGAGTTTGCCTTTCTGAGCACCTCGACAAACTCGCGAAATTTGGCGATATCCGCACCGGTCATCCGTCGGGAAGCCAGCCTCGCGCTATGGCTAATAATGGCGCAATGCATTTCACCCAGATCAGACAGATAATCCGTACTGATCGCCTTGAACGGATGCAGGGCGCTATTTTTGCCATCAATATTTTCGCAAACGAAACTCCCGCCATTACGACCACGAACCGTATGGATAAGATTATTAGCCCGAAGCGTGTTTAGCGCTTCTCTGATAGTGATATGTGAGACACCCATCATCTTTGCCAGATCAGTTTCGTTGGGGAGCTGTTCTTTTGGCTCTAGCAACCCCGTGATAATGGCATTTGAAAGGCGTTGGACTATCTGGTCTGAACGACTGACCTGCCCGATAGGCGCAAATATGACCGCGTGAGTAATCATAATCTTTTCTGTACTCAATTCCCTGAAACAACGACCATTTTTAACACATGCCCGTCGGGCAAGGAAGGTAAGAATGGCCGAGTTATTTTACATGCCTGGGCGCAACGTCACTGCACAAGCGGATGTGTGTCCCGATAACCTTATGATGAGCTGGGCGTAACGCGTCAGCTGGCAATAAAAAGCCTCATCCTGAAAATGTAAAAATTAAGTTAAAAATGCGAGGCTTATCATAGTGTCAATGTTGCGCATTTGAAAAAATTTTACAATATATATATTACATAAGATTCTTTATGTATTAATTGACAGGAGACAAACATGAAAACCCTGAAGCATTTTATTAATGGGCACTATGTAGCAGGCAGTAGCGAAGATAGCTTCGAACTGGTGAGTCCGGTTGACGGTGAAACGTACGCAATATCTCCCAACGCTAACGAGGCGGAGGTAGAGCAGGCTTACTCAGCAGCGGAGGCGGCGTTTAGCATCTGGAGAAAATCGACGCCGGCACAGCGGCAAAAAGCATTGTTGCGGCTGGCCGATGAGATTGAACGTAACGTTGAGCGACTGGTAACCGCGCAGAGCCAGGAAACCGGTCAGCTTCGCCATTTTATTGAGAAAGAGGAGATCGCGGCATCTTGCGATGCCATCCGCTTTTTTGCTGGTGCGGCGCGCTGTCTTGAAGGAAAGGCGGCTGGAGAATATTCCGCAGGATTTACTTCAACCATTCGTCGTGAACCGCTGGGTATTGTTGGGCAAGTGACGCCGTGGAACTACCCGTTCATGATGGCGGTGTGGAAGATTGCACCAGCGCTGGCGGCAGGCAACACTGTGGTGTTAAAACCAAGCGACACCACGCCAGTTAGTACGCTGCTGTTGGCTGAACTGGCCGCACCGTTGTTCCCGAGAGGGGCATTTAACGTTGTGTTGGGCAAAGCCAGCACTGGTTCGCTGGTGGTTTCAAACCCGAAGGCTTCATTGGTTTCTATTACCGGTTCGGTCCGTGCGGGTTTGCAGGTTGCGGCTTCGGCGGCGGCAAACCTGACCCGAGCACACCTGGAATTGGGCGGGAAAGCGCCCGCAATCGTGTTCGCCGATGCGGATATAGACAAGGCGATTGCGACGATCACCACGGCAGGCTTTTTCAATGCCGGGCAGGATTGCACAGCGGCTACGCGGATTCTGGTAGAACAATCTATCTACGCTGAGTTTCTGGAAAAACTGATCCAGAAAACAAAAAGAATCAAATTTGGGCCGCCAGAAGATCAAAATGCACTGTACGGTGCATTGAATAGCCGGAATCAGCTGGAGCAGGTGAAAGGCTTTATTGAGCGTTTACCGGCACATGCGAAAATTGAAACCGGTGGGCGCGTCGGGCCTGGTCCAGGCTTCTATTTTGAGCCGACGATCGTCTCCGGAGTGCATCAAAATGATGAAGCTATTCAACATGAAGTATTTGGCCCAGTGATGACTATTCAGTCGTTTACTACTGACGAAGAGGTACTACACAAAGCGAATGATGTGGAGTATGGTCTTGCCGCCAGCGTCTGGACCAGTAATCATGGTCGCGCCCAACGCTTCAGCATTGACCTCGATTTTGGCACGGTGTGGATTAACAATCACATTCCTCTGTGCGCCGAAATGCCGCACGGCGGGTTCAAAAAATCGGGTTATGGCAAAGATCTCTCATCTTATTCGCTCGAGGAATACACTCGGGTGAAACATATCATGTGCGACATTTCTGAATAGAGAGGATTACGATGAAAACATTAAAACTCGCGGTGCTTTCATTAGTGATGTTCTCGGGCTATAGCCTGGCAGAAAGTACATCGCTGAATACCGTAAAAGAGTATATGGCGGCGTGGAATGCGCATGATGCTTCGCGAGCCGCTCAATTTCTTGCTGATGATGCGGTCTATTATGATGCCGCCGCGGGAGAACCGATAAACGGCAGGGAAAAAGCAGAAAAAGAGGTTATCGGCGCTTTTATTAAGGCGGTTCCAGATCTTAGCTGGAAAATGGTCGGCAAGCCCGTCTACGACGAAGACACCGTGGCCTTTCGTTGGGAATTTTCAGGTAAAAATAGTGGTGAATGGGCAGGGAGTCCGCCGACAAATAATCCGATCAAATTTGAAGGCGTCAGCTATATTCATGTTAAAGCAGGAAAAATCACCTGGCAGGGTGATTATTATGATTCTAAAAAACTGGATGAAGAGTTAAAGCCAGTGAAGTAGTCGGTTGTACCCCTTTATAAATAAGAAGGGGTATCTCTCTTATTTGTGTCGTATTAAAGGCAGTGTGTAGCAATAAGGAAAAAAGTTAATGGCAATTACCAGACGTGATTTTCTCAACGGCGTCGCGGTGACTATTGCGGCGGGACTTACCCCGCTGGAGTGGGTCAGGGCGGCAGGAAAGGGAAACGCATTTATAGATGGAAATTATTATCCTCCTGCGCTGACGGGGCTGCGAGGTAATCATCCTGGATCGTTTGAAATGGCGCATGCGCTAGGTCGCGAGCATAAACATTTTGATTTAAACGCTCTGCCCGTTGAGGAAGAGTACGATCTGGTGATTGTGGGCGGCGGTATTAGCGGGTTAGCTGCCGGTTGTTTTTGGCGTCAAGTTGCCGGGCAAAATAGCCGGATCCTGATCCTCGATAACCATGACGACTTTGGTGGACACGCCAAACGCAATGAATTTACCAGCTCGGGTAAGAAATTACTCGGTTATGGTGGCAGCGAAGCATTCCAGTCCCCTGCGCATAATTTCAGCCCTGAAGTACAAAAGTTGATGGAAACCGTGGGCGTCAGCGTCACGCGGTTGAAAGAGAGTTTTGACGTAAACTTCTACCCCGACTGGCAGCTCAGTCGCGGCGTTTTCTTCGATAAGAAGAATTTTGGCGAAACAAAAATCGTCAGCGGCGATCCGGGCCGCGCGGTATCTGATGATATTCCGCCGGACAGGCTCAATGGGCGTAAAATTGAAGACTTTATCAATGATTTTCCGCTAAGTGAAAATGACAGAAAAGCGCTGATCGACCTGCACGTCCGGCCCGGTGATTACCTGCCGGGAATGACGGTCGATGAGAAAATGGAATGGCTGGATACCCACAGCTACAGTGAACTTTTGGCAACAAAAGTCGGTTTGAGCAAAATGGCGCTGCTCTATTTCCAGCAGCGTTCCAACGACTTCTTTGCTATTGGTATTGAAGGTATTTCTTGTAGTGATGCCAGGGCGTGCGCCTTACCCGGCATGGAAGGGATGGGGTTACCGCCGCTGGACGGAGAGTCGCTGGCCGACCTCGAAGAGCCGTATGTTTACCACTTCCCGGACGGTAACGCCGGGTTAGCCCGCCTGTTAGTCAGATATATGCTGCCGGATGCGCTACCGGGCAACACGATGGAAGACTCTGTCCTCGCCAGACTACATTACGAAAAGCTGGATCTGCCGGAAAACACTACGCGCCTGCGCCTGAACAGCACGGTGATTAATGCGGCCAACGTGCAGGATGGCGTGGCGGTGACCTATCTGCGTGACGGTAAAATGCACCGTGTGCGCGGTAAGAACACCATCATGGCAGGCTATAACATGATGATCCCGTATCTGGTGCCTGAGATGCCGGAACAGCAGCAGGCGGATCTTAAACTGAACGTGAAAGCACCGCTGGTGTACACCAACGTGGTGGTCAAAAACTGGCAGGCGTTCAAACAGCTTGGCGTACATGAGTTTTACTCTCCGGCGGCACCTTATAGCAGGGTCAAGCTCGACTATCCGGTCAGTATTGGTGGGTATCAACATCCGGCCTCGCCGGACGATCCGATGGTCATTCATATGGTCTATGTGCCGACCTATCCGGGCAGTAACCTGTCGGCCAGAGAGCAGTTCCGTCTGGGACGAGCCTATCTGCTGGGGACCACCTTTGCGGCGCATGAGGAGATGATTCGCTCCCAGTTGCAGGAGATGTTTGGCTCAACCGGATTTGATAATCAACGCGATATCTCCGCCATTACCGTTAACCGCTGGGCACATGGCTATGCGTACTACGCCAACTCGCTGTTCGATGATATGGATAAAATGCCAGAAATCATCGAGCGGGCGCGTAAGCCAGTCGGTCGCATTGCCATCGCTAACTCCGATTCTGACTGGAGTGCTTATGCCCACACGGCAATCGATCAGGCATGGCGTGCGGTTAATGAACTCAAGGATATGGGGTGATCTATGCGTAACGTAACCATTCTCGCCGCCTGTTTATTTACCGCTTCGGTAAGCGCTGCTGAATCTAACGGTGAATACATCGCGCGAATTTCAGACTGCGTCGCCTGTCACACCGCTGAAGGTGGTGCGGCGATGGCGGGGGGCAAAAAGTTTCCTACTCCGGTGGGGGATATTTATTCGACCAACATTACCCCAGACAAAACGCAGGGTATTGGAAATTATTCTTACGAGGATTTTGAAAAAGCCGTACGGCAGGGGATTGCCAAAGATGGTCATCCGCTCTATCCGGCGATGCCTTATCCCTCGTATGCAAAACTTTCTGACGAGGATGTTAAGGCGCTGTATAGCTATTTTATGCATGACGTCACGCCGTCAGCACAGCCCAATAAAGAGAATGCCATTCCGTGGCTACTCTCCGCCCGCTGGCCGCTGCATATCTGGAACTGGCTATTTACCGATGCGCCAGTGATGGCTGTAGAGGGCGCGAAAACGGATGATAATGCTGCCCTGGTAAAACGAGGCGCTTATCTGGTGGAAGGCCCCGGACACTGCGGTTCATGCCATACCCCGAGAGGCATGGCGATGAACGAAAAAGCGTATACTAATGCTGATGCCGAATACCTGAGCGGCGCGATGATTGACGGCTGGTATGCACCGTCGCTGCGCGGTACCGGTATGTCTGAGCAGGAGTTAAAATCGCTGTTGCTGACCGGTAAAAGCAAGCATGCCGCGGTTTCAGGTTCGATGGCTGAAGTCGTCACGCAGAGTACACAGTATCTGACCGACGAAGATGCCACGGCGATCGCCCAATATCTGTTGAGCCTGAAAAGTGGGAAGCCTGAAACGGTACGTGCTGCGGCGACTACAGCATCCTGGTCGAATTCACCTGAGGCGGGCAAAGTGACCTATAACCGCTACTGTTCAACTTGTCACGGTCTGGAAGGGAAAGGTACGGATGATAACGCGCCTTCTTTAGTGAACAATCCACTGGTGATGGTTGATGACCCGACACCGCTGTTCAGAGTGATTGCCCACGGCGCAGAAACACCGACAACGCGTGGCAGCGTCTCCTTTAAGATGCCTGCCTACGGTGGCTTGTTAAGCGACAACGAAATGCGCGACGTGATCAACTACGTGCGTAAGAGCTGGGGTGAAGGGAATAGCGAAGTAAGCCAGGAAGACCTGGCTGGCGTTAAAAAAGCGTCACATTAAATCGTATGCCGGGTAAGGTGCTTGCTCCGCCATCCGGCAGTGCTTACACGGTGTTTACTCTGATAATATCCGCGAGTCGGGTAAACGCCGCCGTCATTTCATGCTCTTCAATGCTGGCAAACCCCAGCAACAGGCCGCTGCGTTTCTCTTCATTCACGTAGTAGCGTGACAGTGGGCGCACCAGCAACCCTTGCGCATTCGCCTGTTGGGCAATGACCGCATCATCACTCCCGGCGGGTAACTGTAAGATCATATGCAGCCCGGCGTTGCTGCTGAAAGAACCAAGAAAATGTTCACCAAGTTGGCGGCTGATAAGCTCTACCAGCATCTGGCGACGACGACTGTATAGCTGACGCATTTTCCGAATGTGTGCCGCGTAATAACCCTCGCGAATAAACTCCGCCAGTGCGGCCTGAATCAACAGATGTCCACCACGATAAAGGTCGTTATGAACCTTTTTCAGCGGAGCGGCTAGCGATTTAGGTAGCACGACATACCCGAGTCGCAGTGCGGGATAGAGGGTCTTACTGAATGTCCCGATGTAAATGACCGGTGTCTCTTCTTCCAGCCCCTGCAAAGAGGGAATCGGCTGGCCGGAAAAGCGGAACTCACTGTCGTAATCATCTTCCACTATCCAACTTCGCGTTTCACGTGCGCGAAAGAGAAGTTGCCGGCGGCGACTCAGACTCATTACCGAACCGAGTGGGTATTGATGTGACGGTGTCACAAAAATAAGTTTTGGCGGTGTTTCACCTGCATCCGGCGGGACCATGCCTTGTTCATCAACCGGAATAGCAGAAAAATTAACGGCATTGATGCGAAGAATATTTTTGATTCCCCAGTAACCCGGCTCCTCAATCCAGGCGTGATCGCCGGGGTTGCATAAAGTCCGGGTCACCAGATCCAAGGCCTGGTGAATACCTTCAGTAATCAGAATTTGCTCCGGTGAGCACCGTACGCCGCGAGCGGTGCGCAGATAGTCTGCCAGAGCTTCTTTCAACTCATTCATACCGCCTGCTGCATCGTAAGTGAGAAACTCCGGGCGCAGTCGTCTTGCCAGCCTGTCCTGAATTTTCTTGAGCACCCGGTGCGGGAAATGCTCTACATCAGGTACGCCTGGAATAAATGCCCCCCACTGACGGGGACTGGCGCTGGCATTACCTAACAGCTCAAGGCAGCGGGCGGATAAACGGGTGTGATCTTCCTGAGCGGCAGTAACAGGCTCTTTGTCAGGACGCAGGTCGAGATTGTCCAGCACGCTGTCGGTGACAAATGTGCCGCTGCTGGTGCGCGCGGAAATATACCCTTCAGCTTGTAACTGTTCGTACACCCGCAGGACGGTATTGCGCGATAGCGTCAGTTCTCCTGCCAGGTCACGCGACGGAGGCATTCGGGTAGCCGGTTTCAGGCTACCTTCGAGGATGCAACTACAAATGGCGGCATACAGGCGGCGATGTAGTTTTTCGTCAGTCTGCTGATTAAATGCATGCTTGATCACATCTCCGGCAAGTGAACGCATTTGGATCCTTAAAATAAAACGATTTGGCTCTCGATTAAAGTACCAGACGGCGTCTAAATTTAAAGGGTAATTCAACCTAAATGTATTAATGGACAAGGTGTAAGAATGAACAATAAAAACCTGCAACAACGTCGTCTGGATGCCACCCCGCGTGGCGTGGGTGTAATGTGTGATTTTTATGCCCAGTCGGCAGAAAACAGCACTATTACCGATATCGAAGGCAATCAGTACATTGATTTTGCCGCCGGGATCGCCGTGCTGAACACAGGACACCGCCATCCTCGCCTGGTGCAGGCAGTCGAAGCGCAACTTCAGGCTTTTACCCATACGGCTTATCAGATTGTCCCGTACGAAAGCTATGTGTCTTTGGCTGAGAAAATCAACGCCGTTGCGCCAATCGACGGCAAGCGTAAAACCACATTCTTCACTACCGGGGCTGAAGCGGTAGAAAACGCGGTGAAAATTGCGCGCGCGCATACCGGCCGTCCTGGCGTTATCGCATTTGGCGGTGGTTTTCATGGGCGAACTTACATGACGATGGCGTTAACCGGTAAGGTGGCACCCTATAAAAAAGGGTTCGGCCCGTTCCCAGGCTCTGTTTACCATGCGCCGTATCCTTCTGAATTGCAGGGCATTTCCACAGCGGATTCCCTAAAAGCGATTGAGCGCCTGTTTAAAGCCGATATCGATCCAACCCAGGTTGCGGCGATTATCTTCGAACCCGTCCAGGGAGAAGGGGGCTTCGTGGTGGCACCGCCAGAGTTTGTGGCTGCCATCCGCCGTATTTGCGACGAGCATGGCATCGTGATGATAGCTGATGAAGTACAAAGCGGGTTTGCCCGTACGGGTCAGCTGTTTGCGATGGATCATTACGCCGATAAAGCGGACCTGATGACCATGGCGAAAAGCCTTGCGGGCGGCATGCCGCTGTCAGGCGTCGTGGGCAAAGCCGAAATTATGGATGCGCCTGCGCCGGGTGGTCTGGGGGGAACCTACGCTGGAAACCCGCTGTCGATCGCAGCGGCCCATGCGGTGCTGGATATCATTCGTGATGAGCAGCTATGCCAGCGTGCGGCGGCTCTCGGTGAACAGCTACGCGCTGCTCTGACAGACGCACAAGCAGGGTGTCCTGAACTGGCCGAAGTGCGTGGCTTAGGCTCTATGATCGCCGCTGAATTCTGTGATGCAGCGACAGGAGAACCCAACGCCGCAGCCGCGCAACGCGTGCAGAAGAAAGCCCTTGAGCAAGGATTACTGCTGTTGACCTGCGGTCAGTATGGCAACGTTATTCGTTTCCTTTACCCGCTGACAATTCCGCAGGATCAGTTCGCCAAAGCGCTCGATATTATCAAAGCAGCAACCAAGTAATTCGTTAATTGTCATTTACTCAAAGCCGACGGTCGTCATCACCGTCGGCTTTTTTGTTGTCGTGGATTTATCAACAACACGTCGTTATATATTTACATATATATCGATTGGGTCTATCCTATTCATCATACAAATATAATAACTGTACTCTTCAAGAGAAGGCGCTTGCGTTAGCGGCCTCCAGTCTTTCTATCTAACGAATTGAATTAACGAATGTTAAATAACAAATTTACCCCAGTGGCCTCTGGGTTGTTAACCTTTGCCTGTTTTTCCACTGCCGTCACGGCTCATGCTGAAGATACCGTCATCGTTTCGGCGCCAGCCACGTCACAATCCTCGTTATCGGAACATGAACCTCCGGCGAGCGAAAAAAAAGCAACGTTAGGTAGCCTCGGCGAGCGAGAGTTGATAGACGTTCCCTGGTCGGTGCAGACGTTGTCGAAAAAAGTGCTGGATCAGCAACAAATCAAAGATGTGAAAGACGCCTATCGCTACCTACCGTCCGTTCAGGGTGACGGCGTCCGCCCACAAACCCGCGGCATGCAGGGGAGCGTGGTACAAAACCATATGATTGATGGCCTGAACGCCGTCTCCACGACGGAATATTCGACCGAACAGTTCCAGAACATTGAGGTGTTGAGCGGCATCGCTGGATCGCTGTATGGCCCTGCTAATCCAGCAGGGATGTTTAATTTGGTGTCTAAACGACCTGTCGATACACCGTTGCATCGCGTCACAGTAGGGCAAGGTACAGGGTCGGGAACGTTGGCATCGATGGATTTCAGCGGCCCAATCGATGCGGGAGACCGGGTGAAATATCGCCTCAACTTGCTGAACGATGAGGGCCATAGCTACACCACCGATAGCCATGTCCGTCGACAGTACGCTGGCATGGGGCTGGACTTTCAACTGACAGATCAAACGGTGCTGGAGAGTAATTTCAGCTATTACCATTATTACGAAAAAGGCATGCCGGGTAGCTTTGCCCTGGCGAAAGGCGTTCACTTTCCCGCGGCATTTGATCCTACGGACAGTAAATATGGTCAATCTTATGCGGGTCATGATGACGAAACAACTACCGTCGATATGCATATTAAGCATGATTTTGACGGCAACTGGATGCTGGACCTGGGGGCGCTGCACCAGGTTGCAGACCGCGAGTCGACTGCCGTGACCAACACCCTGACGGATAACCGGGGCGATTACACCACCACAACCTCTAATTCGGCGGCCAGTCGCTTTACCATCAACAGTTATTTAGCGAACCTGACCGGTAGCGTTGATACCGGCTGGCTGACGCAGGATATTGCTACCGGAATGCGTGGATTTGTGTGGAAAAACTATAATCCAAGAAACGGCGGCACTTTCACTCTGGGGCATTCTTCTCTCGATCAACATCCCGACTATCCACGACCACCGTATCCAGATTTTAACGATCGCTATCATTCAGCGACCACCACTCAGCATGCATTTTTGCTCAGCGATACGCTGCATTTTTCCCCACAGTGGAGTTTGCTGCTTTCCGGCAGTGAGAACCTCTTTACCGTCAGTAACTACAACAAAGCTGGACATGAAAGCAGCCGTCAGCAGGACAATGGCATGAGCGGTTCTACCAGCCTTATGTATAAACCGGTGGAGAACGTCACGCTGTATACCACCTGGGCGGACAGTTTGCAGCAGGGCGATACCGCGCCCGCCGGAGCGCGCAATGCCGGGCAGGTGTTAGATCCCTACCGTAGCCATCAACTGGAGGTGGGCGCAAAATATGCGCCAGTAAAAGATCTGCTGCTTACCGCTGCGCTTTTTGAAGCCAAACGCCCCTTTGCCTATACCAACGACAATGGCGATTTTGCTCAGGATGGTACGCAGAAGAACCGTGGGCTGGAACTGATGGCTGATGGGCATATCACCCGTAATTTGCGCGTGTTAGGCGGGGGAGCCTGGCTTGATCCAACACTTCATAATACCGCGGCCAGCAATGCGGATGGTAAGCAAGTAGTTGGTTTGCCGCGCTTCGCCTCGAATATCCTCGCAATCTACACCATCGAACGGGTTCCGGGACTGGATGTCGACACGAACGTGCATTACGTCGGACGTCGGGCTACCGATAATGCCAACGACAGCTGGGTCGGGAGTTACACCACGGTGGACATCGGTACGCGTTATGCCACCAGACTGTGGAACACGCCAACCACTTTCCGGTTTGATATCACCAATCTCACCGACCGTCACTATTGGACCAATATTGTTCCGGGCGCATTGACTGGTTACACGGGGGCAGGGGCTGCCAGCGCTCAACTTGGCGCACCGCGCCAGGCTCAGTTTTCTGTTCAAGTTGATTTTTAGGGGTTGCTTATGAAAACGTGCCACACATGGCTGCTTTGTGTGTGGCTGGCGTTTCCTGCCCTGGCAACACGCCAGGTTGTGGATGATGCTGGTCACAAAGTTACCGTTCCCACGCATGTTGAACGTATTGCGGATGGCTGGTTTGCACATCATTCGGTGCTGATGACGCTGGGCGTAGGTCGTAACATTGTTGCGACGGTCAACCATGAGGAAAACCAGCCATGGATGTTTAAAATCAATCCTTCTCTGAGGCAAGCCTTACAGATACGGGGAACATCATTTAATAGTGAGGATTTGCTGGCCCGGCACGTCGACGTGGTGTTTGTGGCAAAAGGAAAAGGGGATGCTCAAAGCTACAGTCAGGCGGGTATTCCGGTCCTTGAAATGGCATTTACTGACTATGCTTCGATGGAAAAATCGGTCACAACGACCGCAGAGGTTCTGGGTACCGAGCAGGCTCGCGTCCGGGCAACGGCTTACAATCAGTATCTCAACCGTGTGCTCGCGGATGTGCAGGCTAAAACTGCGGAGCTGACGGAAAATCAGCGCCCTCGGGTACTTCATATTCAATCGCTAAATCCGCTTAAAGTCGACGGCAGGAACACGTTGATCAATACCTGGATTACGCTGGCGGGTGGACGGAATGCGGCAGGTGAAGTTGACGGCAACATGAAAGAGGTGTCGCCCGAGAGGGTGCTTTACTGGCAACCGCAGGTCATTATTCTCGGTGCGGGGTGCGGTGATATCGCCAGTTCGCCATATGCGGCATTGTTCAAAGAACTTAACGCAGTGAAACAGGGTAACGTCTGGCGCAATCCGGCGGGCGTGTTCCCCTGGGACCGTTACGGCACTGAAAGCGCGTTGCAGCTGCAGTGGGCCGCATCAAAACTGCATCCTGCGCTGTTTAGCGGCCTGGATATGGTCAGCGTAACGCGAGATTTTTATCGCCAGTTCTTCGATTATTCGCTCACTCAGGAGCAGGCGATGCGAGTTTTAAACGCGTTACCCCCACAGGAGTAGCGCTCACGTATAAAGACAGGCGTGATAAGGATTGCACGCCATTTTTTCCCCTCTGAAATGTGGGGTTTGGTGCGCTCATGATGAAAATGGTTTGCCAGGCCTCTCGTTATATAATTTAATGCATATCGTTTTTACTCCTCTATTCAGATGGTATCCCATGTTAACTTTCCGCTCTTTTGTGCTGGTTTGCGCCAGCATGTTGTTTGCGTTTTCTGCTCAGGCCGACCGCACGATCACCGATCAGCTTGGTCGACAGGTCACGATTCCTGACCACGTGGACAAAGTGGTCGTGCTGCAACACCAGACGTTGAATATTCTGGTTCAGCTCAATGCCCAGCAGGACATTGTTGGTGTGATGTCGAGCTGGAAAAAGCAGCTCGGGCCTGAATTTGCGCGCTTTATGCCGACGATTACTACATTGCCGACGCCAGGCGATCTCACCAGCGTGAACATCGAAAGCCTGTTGGCGATTCATCCGCAGGTGGTTTTTGTCGCCAACTATGCGCCCGCGGAGATGATCCAGCAGATTCAGAACGCCGGTATTCCGGTCGTGGCTATCTCGTTACGTAAGGATGCCACCGGGCAACAGAATAAAATGAACCCGACCATGGCCGATGAAGAGCAGGTCTACAACGAAGGGTTGAAGCAGGGTATTCGCCTGATCGCTGACGTGGTTGGGCGCAAACCGCAGGCCGAAACGTTAATCGACTACGTTTTTGCCGCGCGGGCAAAATTCAATGCGCCGGTTGCAACAATCCCGGATGCGCAAAAAGTCCGTATTTATATGGCTAACCCCGACCTGATGACCTACGGCTCCGGGAAGTACACGGGACTGATGATGCAGCACGCGGGGGGATTAAACGTGGCGGCTGCCAGTGTGAAAGGTGCCCATCAGGTTGCGCTGGAGCAGGTATTAGCGTGGAACCCGCAGGTGATTTTTGTCCAGGATCGCTATCCGCAGGTGGTAACTCAGATCCAAAACGATCCAAACTGGCAGGGGATTGATGCGGTGAAAAATCATCGCGTCTGGTTGATGCCTGAATATGCCAAAGCCTGGGGCTATCCGATGCCGGAAGCGTTGGCGATCGGTGAACTTTGGATGGCCAAAAAACTGTATCCGGATGCCTATAAAAACGTGGACGTTGATGCGCAGGCCCATGACTACTATCAACGTTTTTATCGTGTGAACTGGCAGCCTGATGCAGCTAAGTAACCGTATTTTGCCCCAGCAACCGCTCTTAATCGTTGTGGTCCTGTTGCTGGGCGTCAGTTCGCTATGCCTCGGACAGTATCCGCTGTCGTTAAGCGAAGTGTTTTATCACCTGACGCACTATAGCGACGCTGAGGGAATAGGCAGCCAGGTTATCTGGACAGTCAGGCTACCGCGTATTCTGATGGCACTGCTGGCGGGGGGCGCGCTTGGGTTATGCGGCGCGACGCTGCAAGGGGTATTTCATAACCCTCTGGTCGACCCGCATATTATCGGCGTGACGTCGGGGGCGGCCTTTGGTGGAACACTGGCCATCCTGCTCGGTTTTTCGCCCTGGCTGATGATGGGATCAACGTTTTTCTTTGGTCTGACAGCGTTGATCCTGGTGTATGCCATTGCTGCGTTACAGGGGCTGGAGAATACGCTGGTATTGATCCTGTCGGGTATCATTTTGAGTGGGTTTTTTGCCGCGCTGGTGAGCCTGATCCAGTATCAGGCTGATACCGAAGAGACGTTACCTAATATTGTGTTCTGGTTGCTGGGCAGCTTCGCGACGGCCAACTGGCATAAAGTGCTGCTGTTGGCGGTTCCGGTCGGTATCGCCGCGACGGTTTTGTACCAGCTACGCTGGCGGATAAACCTGTTGTCGCTTAATGACAAAGATGCCAGAGCACTGGGTGTGGCGGTGGTTCCTCTGCGACGCAGCGTTTTGGTATGTTGCGCATTTTTAGTCGCTGCTCAGGTGGCGGTCAGCGGCAGTATTGCCTGGGTTGGATTAGTGATTCCTCATCTGGCGCGTTTGCTGGTGGGGGTTGATCATCGTCGTTTACTACCGTGCGCCTTCTGGTTGGGGGGCGGTTTTATGATTGTGGTGGATGATATTGCCCGTACCCTGATGCACGCGGAGATACCGTTGGGGATCATTACCGCATTGTTCGGCGCGCCGTTGTTTGCTTTCTTACTCATTCGTACCAGCCGTCGGGAGAAATCATGATACCTGCCGCACTGCGTGTACATCAGCTTACTTATGGGTATCGCGCGCCGTTATTTGAGCCGCTAACGTTCTGTTGCCAGAAAGGTGAGATCTGGGCCGTGCTGGGACGCAACGGCCTGGGTAAAAGTACACTGCTCGATACGTTAACCGGCACGCTGCCTGCTATAGGCGGGAGTATTGAAAATAACGGTGGGATAGGGATTGTGGCACAGCATAGCCATCTGCCGTTTCCGTACACGGTCAGCGACGTGGTGTTGATGGGGCGAGCACAGCACGTGAAGCTTTTTGCGCAACCCAGTCCGCAGGATCAAAAAAGAGCAATGCAGGCGTTAGAGCAGTTGAATATCACGCATCTCGCCTCCAGCTCATTTGGCTCACTTTCTGGCGGTCAGCAACAGTTGGTGATGATTGCCCGGGCTCTGGTGACGGAGTGTCAAACGCTGTTACTGGATGAACCGTGTTCCGCGCTGGATCTCGCCAATCAGCAGGTGGTGCTGCAGCTAATCAGCGATCTGGCCCATCAACAGGGATGCAGTATTGTCTTTTCGACCCACGATCCGCTGCATGCGTTACAGGTTGCTTCCCATACTTTGCTGCTACTCCCTGAAGGGAAATGGCGGGCTGGGCCCACGAACAGCATTGTGACGGAGGAGAATTTATTCCTGGCTTATGGCTTAACGCTGCGAAAACTCAGCGTGGAGAACTATCAGACGCCGTTTATCGCACCGTTGTTTTCTATTCGTCGTTAAGCGGTAAGAATCCTGCGGCGCTAAGAAATTCCTGTCCGCCGCGGGAGAGTATGAATTCAACCAGCGCCATGACTTCATTGGAAGCATCAAGCACCGCCAGTTGGTATTCGCAGCGAATATTGTGCTCATCGGGAATAGCCACGTAATGTACGTCGGGCATCGCGCGCAGCGCGTGTGCGTAATGCGCGTAACCGATAAACAGATCGGCCAGTCCCTGGCGCAGGATCCAGGTACTCGCCAGTTCTCCTTGCGGGATTTTTACCGTATCACGACCACCCACCAGTGGGATTGCGCGCGTCCGAAGCTGTTGCCCGAGTCCTGGTTCCAGTACATCCATATTGTCGAAAAATGCCCAGGTATAGTCTCCGGAAGGATCGCAGCCGGGCGTTGATGTACCTGGTCGCAGCGTTGGGTCGCGGAGTAAATCCAGCCAGACACCGGTTCGGTTGCTGACAAGGCTCAGTTTGTTCCAGCAAAAAGTGTGCGTAGAGACGGCTTTATTACGTGCTAACAGGTTTTGCGGATGTTCCCTATTGGCCGAGGCAAAGAGCGCACACGGTTCTCCCGCTTCAATACGCTCACGCAATAAACCGGCCGGACCATATTCAACCTTGACGTCTATTCCACTCATGTGCGTGAACTGGTTTATCAGCGGGGTAAATGCCGGGCGTAAACTGCCCGCGGCGAACAGGAGGATGGAAGAGGGCATAGTATCCTGGCTCTGACGAAAGACATTATACGAAGAAGATGAATGATACGCGTTGAGCATGGAATTTAGAATGATTTAGCGCAGTGCTATTGAATCATCAAGGGAAATGATAAAACTGACGGATACAAACTGAAGATAAAAAGATAGTTTTGAAGTGAAATAGCACCAAATCAAAGGGATATGATTTGGTGCGTCCGAGTGGACTCGAACCACCGACCCCCACCATGTCAAGGTGGTGCTCTAACCAACTGAGCTACGGACGCAAGATGGTGCGTTCAATTGGACTCGAACCAACGACCCCCACCATGTCAAGGTGGTGCTCTAACCAACTGAGCTATGAACGCAACGTTGTAGGTGACAACGGGGACGAATATTAGCGGCACAGACCGAATGAGGCAAGAGGGAAATAGCATTTTTCTTCCCGATCTCACGCGATTGCAGAGTAATTAAGCAAGTTGATTATATTTTGTTGATTTTGCAGCGTGTTTTTTATTCAGACAGCGAACTGGATCATACCAGGGTCGGTTTGAATTACAGAGGCGCTCAGACTTTAAGCACTGTAAGGATGGTGGTTTCTATTTTCTCTGGGGTAGTGAAGGGTGCAAATCGCTTAAGCGGCTTGCCGTCACGCCCGATCAGGAACTTAGTAAAATTCCACTTGATCCGCCCACCCAGCACGCCGGGTAATTCGTCTTTCAGGTAACGAAATACCGGGTGCGTAGCAGCACCGTTGACTTCCACTTTCTCAAACATCGGGAAGCTCACACCGTAGTTGATGTGACAGGTTTGCGCGATTTCGTCGGCTCCACCGGGCTCCTGGTTACCGAACTGGTTGCAGGGAAAACCAAGCACCACCAGACCCTGCGCGGCGTACTTCTTGTAGAGCGCTTCGAGGCCTGCATATTGTGGAGTGAAACCACAATGGCTGGCGGTATTAACCACCAGAACCAGTTTGCCTACGTAGTCGGCCATACAGATGGGCTGGCCATGCAAACTGGTGGCAGTCAGTTGATGAAAGGGGGCCATGCCAGAATCCTCAAATAAGATAGCATTACTCATGTTGCCCGCGAGTGACAGGCTTCGCTGCGTATCTATTTATTATGATCGCAACTGCAGTTTTAATAAACTTGCCATTGGTGCAGGGCAAAAATAGAAATTCTCTGCGGTTCGGTTATGGACATTCCATAATTTATTTTAACCAACCTGACGATCGTTCCATTCGTCGCGCGTGATTTCCCAAAGTTCAGAATCCAGCAAACCGCTGACATACTCTTTCTTATCCGTTTTGATAAGTCGCATGCCGCTACTGTCTGAAATACGTCTGGAGCGGATATTGAGAGAGGCTTTCGGCGCACGCAATACTGTCTTATTTAACGTATTAAACCAGTAATCCGTAGCGACATTACTGGCTTCACGCATAAAACCCTGCCCCTGATATTCCGGAGCTAACCAAAATCCACGGTTATTATCCTCAACGTCATAAAGGCAAATTAAACCTATGAGAGCGTCAGGGGCCTCACGGAGTCTGATAGTCCAGATCCACGCAATCCCTTTTTCCATATCAGGCAGGGCAACGTTGTTGACGTAATTCTCCGCACCGTTATCAGGATAGGGCCAGGGTACTGAGGAGACCATATAGCGAACTATCTTCCAGCGGGGATAAAGCACCTGAATCTGCGAGGCATCTTCGGCTTCTAATGGTTTTAACAGCAAGCGTTCTGTATGGAGTATTGGTATTTTCATATGCACTTTTCCTGCTCGATCAAGATAAGAGGATCAATGTGGGGAGGATTTTGAAAAAATATTAATAACCAGAACCCCAGCACAAATAAGAAGCATACCTGCGATCGCCGGAAAATCTAGCTTTTGCCCACTTACCAACCAGCCCAAAAGACTGATTAATACGATTCCAGCACCTGACCAAATTGCGTATGCGATACCCGTTGGAATGGTCGACAGAGTTTGGGAGAGAAGATAAAAGGCTGCACAGTAGCACATAATAGTTGCTACAGATGGCCATAGGCGTGTGAATCCGTCAGAGAACTTCATCAGGGTTGTACCTACGACTTCAGCTACGATGGCCCCGGCAAGGAAAATGTATGAATTCAAAATCTGACCCCATGTGACAATTTAAAGCAAATATCGTATCACAAAGGGGTGGGTGAGTTTGAACACAGCCCAAACTACTACTGAAATGCCCGTTTCATGGCATCTAGTGAAGCGCCGCAAGGTCCGCTGTGAGCGAGAAGCTGACGCTCACTCCATGCCAGATATGCTGTAATGCAAATAAGAGCGTCCATAAAACCCTAATCATTCAGGAAGGAAAGAGTATTTATTTTTGAGTTAGCGTAAATATAATATCCAGAAGAAATAAAATCGTTATAAATATAGTAGTTAAAATAACAGTCAGGCGCTCGTTCTTGATTGGTATCGACACGATTAATCCCCTCAGAGGAAAATGAAGTCTAATAATGTTTTTGACATCTTTGCAAATTAATTAATCAGAAACTTCACCCAAAATAATGACGTAATATAAACGCAGCTAAAACGCCACTGATTACCGTTATAGGCATTGAAAATCGCATTGCGATAAATAACGTTATGCCTAACGCGATCAGGTCGGCAGGTGCTCCGGATGCAAAAAAAGGAGCGATAAATGCCAGCATGACGCAGCCTGGTGAGGATTTCAGCACCACCATCGCCCTCGGGGTGAGAACCCTGTTGTGTAATATCAGGTAGGCTGTCACACGGGTTGCATAGGTGGTCAATGCCATCAGTACAATAGCAATAACGGTCTGATAATTAAGCATCATCACCTCCCATTAAGGCAGCCGTCATTAGCCCTGCCAGTGGACCGGCAATGACATACCAAAGGCCGGAAACAAAATGGCACACCGCAACTGAGACGAGCAAACTGATTATCCATGGCACGGCTTTTCGCCAGCCATTCCACATACCTCTGACCAATACAAGAAAGACAGCCGGGAAGGCCATATCAAAACCATACTGATGAACGTCGCCGAGTACTGGGCCAATTAACGCCCCGACGGTGGTGCAGAAAACCCACATCGAATAAAAAGACAACGAAACGCCCAGATAATAGGGCATGCTAAAATACACTGTGTTTTTATATTTTTTGCTGTGTGCGTCATTATAACTCAACGCCCAACTCTCATCCGTCATTAAAAAAAGCGCCGGTAAGACTTTTCGTTTCGGAAAGCGAGAAAGCAGCGGGACCAGCGTTGCGCCCATTAAAATATGGCGACTGTTAACCAACAGTGTCACCGCCATAATCAGTAGAAAAGAGGGTGGAGATGTCCAGATTTGTATCGCAGCAAACTCCGATCCTCCCGCAAAATTCAGTCCTGTCATCAGCGGGACTTCCAGATTACTGAGTCCCTTATGGCTTGCCTGAGCGCCCAGCACCAGAGCAAAGGGGACCACACCCAGCAGGACTGGCAGGCCATCTTTCAGGCCGCGACGAAACTCTTTTGCCGTACTACCAGCCTCATCCTGAAAGGCGATGTCTGTCCTTACATCAACTTGCTGTTCACTCATTCTTTTGGCTCATTTCAACATTTCAAAACCTGGCGTCAGAATAAATTATGTGACACTATGAGTAAATATAAATAGTGTCACATTACACTTTTGGTGATTTTATGCGTGAACGCTCCCCTTGGCAGCCCAGACTTGCACAAAACAGCACATCTCCCACTGACCAGTTGGTACAGGCGTTGTCAGAAGATATCCTTTCGGGCTTACTGAGCCACGGCGCGCGCTTACCGGCACACCGTAATTTAGCGGATACGCTTGGCATAGGGCTGGGTACTGTAACGAAAGCGTACGGTATCCTGGAGAAACGCGGGCTCGTCAGGAGCGTTAAGGGTAGCGGCATGTTCGTTGCCCTGGCCAATTCACGGAACAGAACGTTTATCGACCTGTCACAGAACACGCCTCCAGCAGCATTAACGTCCCGCTCATTGAGCGCGACGTTAGCCACCATCGCCCGTCGACCGGACATGGATATGTTTAATACTTACGCTCCGGCCGCAGGACATGACGAGCATCGGCGATTGCTTGCACAGTGGTTTAACGGGTTGGGGATCCCGGCAGATTATCAACAACTCATTTTAACCAACGGTGCTCAACACGCGCTTTCTGTGGCACTCTCGACCGTCTGCGAACCCTTTGGCCGACTGTACGTGGAGGCCCAAACCTATTCAGGTCTGATCCAGCTTTCACGGTTACTCAAGCTCACGCTAGTGGGGATCCCTATGGATGACGAAGGCATGGACGTATCCGCTCTGGAACGCAGTCTGGATGAACATGCAGAAAAAGGCGGTGCGGTGTATGTCACGCCACTGCTACAAAGCCCTTCGACGCGCATCATGAGCCTTGCCCGCCGTCTGGAACTGATCCGGGTTTGTCGGGAGAGAGGAATAACGATCATTGAGGATGACGTGTACCGACTGAAACGTGATGCCGGATTGCCGCAAATAGCCAGATTAGCCCCTGATATCACTTTGTACGTGAACAGCTTATCTAAAATTTTAAATCCGGCACTGCGGATTGGTGGGCTGCTGGTACCGGAGGCGTTATATTCACGTGCGGAATCCATGCTAAGAGCCACGGCGATGATGGTCTCCCCATTAAGCAGTGCCATTATGGAGCAATGGTTGGTCGATGGCACGGCAGAAACTGTCACACTGGCCATTGAACAAGAAACGAAGCGTCGCTACGAACTTGCGACAGACATTCTGGGGGCGCATGTCTATCGTTCAGGACAGCCCAGCTTTCATATCTGGATGCCGTTTTCACGAGAAGAAGCGCAGTCGTTCTACAAAGCCGCGCTGGCGGCAGGTATTAAAGTGACGGCACCGGCGTCTACTGAAGTGAGTGAACAGTCGGATCAGTCCGGGATCCGTTTGTGTATCGGAGGAACAGAGTTTGACCAGCTAACTCAAGCTCTGTTAACGCTCAGGGGAATTGCCGAACAGCTTAAACAGCAACCAGACCCTTTCCCTCTTTTCAGGTTATGAATGACAGATGGCCTTAAATAAAAAACCGATGACGGTGGTTAGTATTGGTCTTATAAGTCTGCCCTCTCTGTTCCTCATCATCCAGGCATGGATAATGCTCTTGGCAACTTCCGTTCCTGGCACTAAGCTGTCGTAAGAGAGGGCACTGTTTATCACGTAAGATTTGATTAGTTGAAGGTCATAAGTACGGATGATCAAATCGGTGATGAGAATGAGATGTGCAAAAGGCAGGCATACAACAACTCAAAGACTGAACAATGTGCGATGGCTCGAAATGAGCTATGGAAATATGTTAATGAGAGGAATGAATGATCTGTGTGGTTATGGAGTAGTTTTACCATATTCGAAGGCGTGATTTTGGAGGTAGATTGGAGCATAAACAGGGACACATTAATAGCTGCTATACCCTGACCCTTAAGTTTAATATCTTACTGATCTATATGTATTTAATTTTGTGGCTGATTGATTTTTTCCTGTGTAATTGCAGCGTGTTTTTCGTGCAAATAGCGTAACAGGGCGTCATTGCAAAAAACACCCAGCGCATTGGCTCACTGACCGAAAAATCTGTGAGTTAATAAGTTAACGTAATCACTACAGTGTCAGTATAACCCCCTGGTGATGGCCATTTCTGTGCTGGGACGGAACCGTAAACCACCAGGCTCTGCGCTTGCCCATCAGCGGAATACTGTTTTTCCGGATTGCCCTGCGTCCATTCCATGGAGTGTGCTGCATCCTGATACAGCGCATAGTTTACGCACTCACCGTTATGACACATTGAACGCTGGTTCCCCTTGGGGTGCAGACCATGACCGATGCTGATGGAATAATCCGTCCCGGTTGGGCACTGGACAGTAATATTCGCCGTGGATGCCGCCTGTAGCAAATCGCTCTGAGCGGGGCTCTTGCTGCCGAATGCCATATCATCCACGTTGACAACTTCACAGCCGTTTTTCACCGTAGCAGAGGCGCTAATCTGGTCAGTAATTGTTGTACCATTCAGGGCGCCACAGGCCGGGAGCGCTTGTAATGAACTGGCTGAGGTGTATGCAATTTGGATTGCTGTGGCGTAATCATAGTATATCCCGGCGCTGACATTAGTCTGACCAGGGTTTATCTTGCCGATAAGCGGTATGTCATGTTCAGCGGTTCCGCCTGTAGACAAAGCAAAATCGATTTGAGCATACACGTTGTTGTTTTGACTCAGCGGTGAATGTTGATTGTAAATCGAGTAGACCGAAAAATAGAGCGGGGTACTTGAAGGTTCGTTCTGGCTCATCGCCAGCGGATTGTTCGCCATAACCTTTAGACAGGCGCGGACATACTCGACCTGACCGTCGTAATTATTACAGGTAAACGAAAGTCGGGTTGCGGTTGTCTCAGTTTGTCCGGGGGTGACGGTACCAAAATCCAGTCCAGAAGGGCTACCATTCCAGCAGTTAGCGGCCTCGGCTACTGGGCTGAATTTAAACATCATCACCACAAAAAGGGCGATAAACCAAAGGGAACGAGTTACTGACATAGTGCGTTAATTTTCTCCACCGAATGAGAAGCGTAAAATTGTGATGGCAGTTTTAGCGAACAAGAGTTAGATGCCCACTGAACGTTCAGCGTTCCGCCTGTCGGGGGATCTTCCAGATAAATTTTACCTTCATAACCAACAATGGTTTGTGGGGTACCCTGACTGGGCGTCTGTCCATGAGTATCCTGCACGCTAACTTTTGCGGAGAAGGGCACATTTTTACCATCACGCGTAGTGACGGTTAGCAGAACGGCATGTGTGCGATAAATGTTAAAATTGGCGACGGCACCGCGCCCGGTTTGCGGGATCAGGATTTCATTAGTGTAGGGGGCGCGATAATCTTCATCGAGACTCAGAGGGTCGATGTCGATATGGTTTGCCTGGTACGGATTAAGGTTGTTCAGAAACAGCATGCCATTACTATCCGTATGGCCAACCGGGCGATGTTCGAGATAAACCGGCACATTCGGTACCTTAGCCGTATCTACGAGGGCGAAAGCGCTACCTAATTCGCGGGTGGCGTAAAAGTGCCTCATAAACAAACCTATGGCACCGGTCATTGAACCGTAGTAGTTATTTTGTTGTTCATCACGATTATAGCCTAACGCCAGATCGCTCCAGGTGTTGCGGCGCTGGAGGCTAGCATGGATGCTTCTATTTTTACCTTGTTGTGCAGAGAGATTCCAACCCCAGCCCGGTTTATTAGATTCCAGTGAGCGCGTTAGGTTAGCTTGTACGGAATTTCCGTCTTTATCATGGTTATCCTGGATTGAGAGGTAATCCTGATGACGGAACAGTGGAATACTGAATGTGACATACACGGTAGTGCTGTGATCGTCGCCAAGTGCTTGTGTGACGCTGGATGAAATGTTGATCTGGTTATCAAAACTTTTTGACCAGGATAATCCCAGATAGCGTTCTGCATACTGAGGGAATGTCTGGCTGACCCAACTCGCACCGAAAGTACCCGTCATATCAAACGACACGCTGGCAAATGCAGAATCTTCACGGGTGGCAATATCATTATCTGCTATAGATGAAATATCGCGAAACCCTCTGGTGGCCCGTGAGTGTGAGAGCGAGAAATTAAAAATCTGATTGTTCCACTGCCAGCCGGAACCCCATTGGTTGCCACTATTGGCCTGATAACGGCTGGTGGCTGCGTTGGCATGTAGCGTCCCCAGTGACGGAGAGAGCAAATAGTCCCAACCGATCCCCTGATTATGCAGACTGCCACTCTGTTCGGTATGCATGCCGATGGTGGTACTGTCGTTCAGTCCGTGACGCCAGTCGCCCACACCTATCAGTTGCGGATCATAGGCAAAAGAACGATAGGTATAGTCTTCACGCACCCAGCCCAGGCTCATACCCCAGGTTGTAAGACCATCAGAAAGGAGTTGGTTGGTGCCGTACAGATTCAAATCCACCACGCGTTGTTTACCATTCACATCGGTGATGACCACCTGCGCACCTTCGCTCCCGGTAAAAATCGGCGCTGTGTTAAGCGTAAATTGTCCGGGCTGAACTTTCTGCGAGGAGGTTCTGATTCCTCTGACGTACAGATCAACCGTGGATGGGAGCGTAACACTATCGGTCAGGATATCCTGCGATGACGTATTGAAGGTGGGTTGGGTACTGTAGTTATGCGCAAGGCTAACGCCGCCAAAACGAACGCTATTCGTCCATGATTGCGAGGATGTAAAACCATCGCCGATCCTGAGTGTGAGCAGTTTATCCACGTTTTCGTAGTTCCAACTGCTCATCAGGCGATGAGTACCAGTTTGTGCCTCGTTGCTGCTCGACTCCTGCGTGTTAAAAGAGGTCGAGAAAAAGCCTGGGCCAACGCCAAAGGTGCGAAATTCGCTATAGGCTGAAGTCTCTTGTATGCCGTCTTCATTGCTGGCAAATAAATCGTAGTTAAGTGCCAAACCCCGCACTTCAGGTGATAACTCGGACATACGGATAAGGCGCGAGCTATTGCTATTGGAAAGATGGCTTTCTCTGTCGAGCCAGTTTTTACTGGCAGTAATAATCAAGCTTTGATTCAGGTTGTCGAAGGTAACACTGAGGCCATCTTGTGAACTGATATCAAAATACCCCTTTTGTTTCGGCAGGGATGACACTTTCAGGTTAAGCTTATCCATATCTTGAGCAGCAATATAAATCTTATTGTTGCTATTTTTGGCTTTGATAAACCCCTTAACTGGTTGAACATTTATCGTTGCAGTCAGATACAGTGTCTCATTTTCTGCTGACTGGACAGAGGGACATACCAATAAAAAAACAACAATGGATTTAAGGTGTAATGTTAATGATCTGCGTTTTAGCATTGTCATTCAAATTAAGTGATAAAGATGACGCAGTAGTTATTCCATTCGGTAACGGCCATTCCTTTTCACTATGTGGTAATACATACCCGAGTAATCCATTGCTCATGGCAACACTTCTCTTGCCAGAAAAAATAAAAACATCGCTTAATTTAACATGCTGTGTGCCATTGTTTTTTATTTTTAACATTAATGGATGAACTGAACGATCGATTGATACATCTAGTTGACTACTGATGGGTTGGGTATCTTTACAATTAACAAATACCGGGATGGAATAACGCAGCAAGAAACGAACCCCATCTTTATCAGCCATATTATTTTCACCAGGGAGTTCATCAACGATAATACGGTAGGCCTGCTCGTTATCACCACTACCTGGCGTTGTTAAGATAACCCGGATCAATTGCTGGCGGGAGACCGGGATTGTGGTCATAGGAGGGCTAACCATTACGTCCTGGGTCTCGGTCAAGTTGTCTTTATTATTTTGCTGTTTCCACGCATAGACACGGATCTGTGCCCCGATAGTGGCGCTACCTGTGTTACGTACATAGATAGCCTGGGCGGATTCTTTACCACAGAATCCCAGAGTGACCGGGTACACCTGCAAGGTGGCAGCGTATGAGTTTATTGTGCAGGCCAGGCTCAAGACGCTAACACCAACCCATAAAATAAATCGCTTCATATGCTGCACCTTTAATATTAAATCAATATGTAACTGTTAATGTAACGGTATCGGTATAGTCCCCAGCAGAGGCCTGTTTCAGGGCATTTGCCGTTACTTTCCCGAAGATGGGCAATGCTTGCTGTTCACCGGTACCGATAGCTGAAATACCATTATCAGCCAGAGAAGTGCCGCCAGGATGGTCGGTAGAAAGGGTATAGGCTACTTTTTTTGCATCGGCGGTGTCGTTAGAACTCATTTCGAAATCGTGAGTTTTATCCGTTCCGAGCATATACCCTGTGCCGTTTGTACAGGTTACATAAGCTTTGGCAGAGGCTGTAACAGCCCCATCATTACTACCGTGTGAGCCAAAATCCATATCATCAACGCTGACCTTGCATGATTTTTCGACGGTCAGTTTTACCGTCATTTGGTCGCTAACGCTGCCTGAATCATCTGCAAAGACAGCGGATGAAAATAAAATGCTAATCGCAGTCAGAGATAATGCAGTGGCTTTACGGTTAATCATTTTAAAACTCGCTAAGGTTATATAATCGATTTTATAAGGGTGGGGAAAGGCGAGGAAGGATAGAGATTACTGGTTAATTTTGATTATGTAATTGTGCTATGTGTAAATCATGTAAATGGCTGGAAAGGGTATTTACATTCAGCAGGGTATCATTGAATCATAACCTCGGGTGTCACGTGATATGAGTTGAATTAGCGCCATAAAGAGTCACCCCTCCCGGTGGTTATTTCCCACCGGGAGAGACATCAATCCAGATTAGAACACCGGCAAACCCAGCCCTTGCTTCACTTCTCTTAATGTCTGCTGCGTAATCTCGTGCGCCTGCTCGCTTCCTTTTTTGAGCATCGCCATCAGCATGCCTTTATCCTGAATGTAGGTTGCACGCCGCTCGCGCATTGGCGCGATGAGTTCTTGCAAGCACACTTCCAGCTCGTTTTTGCATGTCCGGTCACCCAGTCCACCCCGTTGGTAATGCGCTTTCATTTCCGCCACTTTTGCTTTATCCGGATGAAAAGCATCGAGGTAAGTGAATACCATATTGCCGTCTATTTGCCCTGGGTCGGACACTTTCAGATGATTAGGGTCGGTGTACATTGCGCTGACCGCGCGGTGAATGGTTTCTTCGCTGGCTGACAGGAGCAATGTGTTACCAAGCGATTTTGACATTTTAGCGTTTCCGTCGATCCCTGGAAGGCGGCTGGTTTCACTCAGCAGCGCTTTGCAGTGCGATAGGACGGGGGCCGGTAACAGGCTATTCATCTTATGCACGATTTCGTTAGTCTGCTCAATCATTGGCAACTGATCGTCGCCGACGGGAACGACTTCGGCTTTGAAGGCCGTAATATCTGCCGCCTGACTGATGGGATAAACCAGAAAACCAACCGGTAACGAGCGGGCGAACCCTTTCTGCGCAATTTCGTTTTTGACCGTAGGATTACGCTCCACGCGAGCCACGGTAACGATGTTCATATAAAGCGCGGTTAACTCTGCGAGAGCAGGCAGTGCCGATTGCAGACAGATGGTAGTAAGTGACGGGTCTATTCCTGCGGCAAGATAGTCGGCAAGTACTTCGGGAATATTGTTGCGGATCTTTTGCGGTGTGCTGCCGTTATCGGTTAACCCTTGTAGGTCAGCCACCAATATAAACTGCTGATAATCGTGTTGCAGCGTGGCGCGCTGGCGCAATGACCCCACATAATGGCCAAGATGCAGCGGGCCGGTGGGACGATCGCCAGTGAGGATGATGGTTTTATTGTTCATGTAAGACTCCTTAGTCATAAAACCGAAAGGGGTCTCTAAATGCAAATAACCGCCTTTCGGCGGTTATCTAAAAATGGGAAAAACACATTCTGACCGCCTTTAAGAAGGCAGCCACCACAGGTTGTGATTAAAACCGTTGATATCGTGTTTTGTGTTCATCCTGTTAACATATCACCCGCTGGCGCAGAGGTAAAGCAATGCCCGAAGTGATGGGACATATCAGCTTGCTTCCAGCATGCCAAAGCTCACAATGCGCGAACGTCCCAACTCTTTCGCGCGGTACAGTGCGACATCTGCGGCGCGTAACAGGTTGTCGCTCTGGGCGTGCTGCGGGTAACTGGCGACGCCAATAGAGACATCCACGTGTCCAATATCGGAAACGCCAAAGCGCAGCGACAGTTCGCGTACACCGTTGTAGATTTCCGTCGCAAAGCGGTTAGCGGCCTGTTCATCCGTATTGGCCAGCAGCACCAGAAACTCTTCACCGCCATAGCGGAAGGCCATGCCGTTGTCGTGGACCACGCGCTGAATAGTCGCGGCGATACTTTTAATCACGCTGTCGCCTGCCTCATGGCCAAAGCGGTCGTTAATACTTTTAAAATGATCGATATCGATCATCAGGCAACTGATCGGTTCTTTGTTACGCACTGCCTGGCTCATCTGAGTACGTAGTGTATCTTCAAGATGATGACGGTTGCGCAGTCCGGTTAGCGGGTCGTAGAGCGCTTTCTCCAGCAGGGCGTCACGCAGACGCTGGTTGGCTAATGCGAGGCCGAGTGCTTCTGCCATTAGCTCCAGATACGCACGAGAGGGGGCGGAATCATCGCTAAGGTTCTGGAATGAGAGCAGGCCGATGGCTTCGCCCTGGGCAATCAGCGGGACGCACAGGGTATGCTGCTGGCATGACTCCGGCAGATGGTAGCAGGCGATATCGGGTTCGCCTTGTACCGGAGGATGGCTCTGGCCGCGGCGCACAGCCCAGCATTCATCCGGGTGGAACGCATCCGCTTTGCCCTGCGGTGAAAGCCATTGTGCAACGCAGCGCATTTGCCAGGGTTCCCGGTCCAGTATATAAAGCCGCCCGGCAATCCCTGGGGCAATATTCGGTGCAAACAGCTCCGCCACATTGATGACATCGGCAAAATTCTCGCAGCCCTGCAGACGCTGCGTCATACGTGCCAGCAGATCGCGGATTGCCCAGTCGGCATCTCGCTCTTTCTCCAGTCTCTGACGAGCCAGACCGTTCTCGCGAAATATCCGGATCGCCTGCGCCATGTCGCCTATTTCATCTATCTGGTTAAAGCTGGGCGTCTCAACGGCATAATCCTGCGATGCGAGACGGTTTACGACATCGCTCAAACGCACGACGGGGCGCAGGACGCGACGCTTTAAAATGAAACCGAGAACGAATAAAAACAGCAGCGCTGTCAGACCGACCATCACTTCAGAGGCTGTCCGCAGCATGCGAGATGACTGGGTTGCATCTTCAATTGTATTGCGTACGCGGTTATCGAGCAGTTGGCGGAAATGATCTATCCGGTCCTGGGCGCGTTCCAGTTCCTGTTCATAGCTTTTCCCATAGAGCAGGGCAATAGCCTGCGACTCTTCTGCGCGCGCGACGCTGGCAAGCGCCGCAGCTTGCTCGTCCTGCAGGGCATCAACAATCTGTAGCCCTTCGTGCAATAGCGCCAGCTCTTCATCCGTTGCCCCAAGGTTTTTGAGCTTTGACAGCCGATGCTCAACAGCTTTCAGCGTCGCTTCTTTCTGACGGTAGGCGTTAAGCACCTCAGGATCTTTTGCAATAACATAGTCGCGCGCCAGGTCGGACAGCGACCAGGCATCGAGTTCGACTTCTTCGGTAAGTTGATCGAACTGATAACGCTGTTCTACCACCTGGCGTTCTGTGTTATCGGCGCTGGATGCCATCAGCATGACAACGCCTGAAGCGATGGTCAGGCATACCGTCGCGCTATAGGCCCAGTTGGTGATTGTGGCAATTCGCACTGATTAGTTCCTTCTGCGACGATTAATGAATACGCATGATTGCAATTATAGGAAACACATGATTTTGCGTGAAAATAAAAAGGCGGTCCCGAAACCGCCTTCTGTTATCGTCCTGCAATCATAAATCTGGAGGATTTTTTCCTTCCTCCATAAAGGCTTCGTCGATTCCTTCCACGTTACCTTCATGGTCACGCCCGGAAAACAGGTTCCAGCAGGTTATGAATAGTGCAGCAATCAGGGGGCCAATCACAAAGCCGTTAATGCCGTAGATCTCCATGCCGCCGAGAGTGGTAATCAAAATCAGATAGTCCGGCATTTTGGTGTCTTTACCTACCAGCAGCGGGCGCAGGATATTGTCCACCAGCCCAACGATAATCACGAAGAAGCCAACGATAAACAGCCCTTGCCATAGCTGGTGGGTGGCGAACAGGAATATTGCTGCAGGTACCCAGACGATCGCTGAGCCCACTGCAGGCACGAGGGAGAGAAACGCCATCAATGCACCCCACAGAACGCTGCCGTCGATATCCACAATTGCAAACGCGATGCCGCCAAGAATACCCTGAACCAAAGCGACAACCGCCGTGCCCTTGACGGTTGCCCGCGTCACGCCGACGAATTTGGCAAACAGGTGCTGTTTGGCAAAATCAGAAAGGGGTAATGAGTCCAGAATCTGGCGCACCAGATACGGTCCATCCTTCAGTAAGAAGAACAGCAGATACAGCATGATGCCAAAACTGATAGCAAAGCCGAATGTCCCTTTCCCAATCAGAAATGCACTGCCAGCAAGGTACTGCCCGCCTTGCAGCACGACATCGGACAGTTTTTTCTGGATCTGCGCGACATCATCCAGATTGTGTTCTGCCAGAAACCCTCTGGCCCAGTCAGGAAGGTACGAAAGAATAGAAGTGACGACTTCCGGGAACTGCGTGTCATTCTGTTGCAGTTTGGTGTACACCACGTTCAGTTCAATGGCCAGCGATGACAGGATTACCATCAGCGGGATAAAGACAATCAGACAGATAATGACGATGGTAATCAACGATGCCAGCCCGTTGCGTTCGCCAAGCGCGCTACGCAGTCTGTTTTTTACCGGGTTAAAGATAGTCGTTAATATCGCGGCCCACAAAATGGCGGAAAAGTAGGGGGACAATACATCGAAGAACGCCCAGGTCACGAGGGCAAGTATGAAAATGAAGAAGCCTTTAGTCAGTCCGTTAAATCGCATTAGTGAACCCTGTAATGAGAAGCAGTCCCGACTATAGAACCGTTCAGGGGATTTACCAACTTTAGCTGCAGATATTTAGAATAAAGATGTTGCACTAAGGCTACATTCTTATTGTCCTTGCTTCACTGGCGGGAGAGCTATCCTTGATCTCCTCCCTGAAAACAGTACCAGTCTAAACTGAAGTCTCCGGTCTTTCTTCCATCTCACAGCAGATAACGTACGCTATGATTTAATAGTGAAACCGTCATTTTTTCCCGAAAAGGGTCATCAATTAACGAGGGGGGCGTTATGAACAATCAGCCTGTCATCGGGATTAGTGGATGTTTAACTGGTTCAGCCGTGCGATTCGACGGTGGGCATAAACGGATGGGGTTTGTGATGGACGAGCTGGCTCAGTGGGTGACTTTCAAACCTGTCTGCCCTGAGATGTCTATCGGTTTGCCTGTACCACGTCCCGCGTTGCGTCTGGTTCAAACCGCCCAAGGGAATGTCCGCATCTGTTTTAGCCATGCGCCTGGTGAGGATGTAACCGATAAAATGTCCGATTTCGCCAACTCATATCTTCAGGGACTTGGTGGCCTCTCGGGTTTTATCGTCTGTGCTAAATCACCGAGTTGCGGTATGGAAAGAGTGAGACTGTATGACGAGAAGGGAAATCGTGGGCGAAAAGAAGGGACTGGTCTGTTTACTGGTGCATTAATGGAAACCTACCCGTGGTTGCCAGTCGAAGAAGATGGCCGCTTGCACGATCCGGTGCTGAGGGAGAACTTTGTCGAACGCGTGTTCGCATTGCATGAGCTTAATAGGCTGCGGGCCAATGGTCTTACTCGCCATGGCTTACTCAACTTTCACAGTCGCTATAAGCTCCAGCTTCTGGCTCATCACCAGGCCGGTTACCGGGAAATCGGCCCATTCGTAGCCTCGCTTCACCAGTGGGATGATTTGGACGCTTTTTTCGTTGTCTATCGTGAAAAGCTCATGACAATCCTCAAAAAGCCCGCCTCACGGAAAAATCACACCAACGTACTGATGCATATCCAGGGCTACTTCCGCGAACGGTTGAACACCCGCCAGCGCGGAGAGTTACGTGACGTTATCCTCAACTATAGCGGTGGGCTGCTGCCAATATTGGCGCCTCTGACGCTACTCAAGCACTATCTGGCTGAATACCCAGACAGCTATCTGCTTACCCAGAACTATTTTGATCCTTATCCGAATGATTTAGCGCTACGGTTGATGATCAAATAGTCTGAGAGCGATTCAACCGTTTCTGATTTTCTCATCGATACAAGGCTGAGGTTTACCAAACAGATATCCTTGGGCGAAATCGCAGCCCAGCGCCTGAAGGCTTTTTAGTTGTTCCTGCGTTTCAACACCTTCAGCAACAGCCTTCATATTGAGGGATTTCGCCATGCCGGTGATCAGTTTGATGATATTAAGTGCATCTTCCTGTGTGGATATTGAATGGACAAACGACTTGTCTATTTTAATTTTATCGAAGGCAAGCCTGCTCAGGCGCGAAAGGGAAGAATATCCGGTGCCAAAATCATCGATGGAGATTTTTACACCCATGGCTCTGAGTTTGTTAAGTGTGTTCATCGGCGTGGTACTCTCAGTGAAGATAGAGGATTCTGTTACTTCCAGTTCAAGACGATCGGCTGGTAGTCCAGTTTCTTTCAGAATAGACAGTACGATACCGACAAAGGCTTTGCTGCTTAGCTGGACAGGAGAGACATTCACTGAAATTTTAGCCGGAATCGCCCAACAAGCCGCTTCCCGGCAGGCAATTTCAAGCACAGCTTTCCCCATCTCATTAATCATTCCGGTTTTTTCAGCAACAGGAATAAAGTTATCCGGCGACAGGAGGCCCTTTAGAGGATGGAGCCAACGAATTAGGGCTTCATAGCTATAAATTTCCTGGCTGAAGGAGTCAACAATGGGCTGATAATAAACCACGAATTCTTTGTTCACTATTGCCAATGCCATATCATGCTCAAGCGTTCTGCTTTCTTGTAGCTTTTCTAACATTCGTTGTCGGAAGACTTTTATCTTACCAGAGCCTTCACCTTTGGCTTCATAAAGGGCCAGATCGGCAAATTTATAAAGATAGTCGGAACGACGTTCAGTGTCTGAGATAACAATGCCAACACAGGTGGTTATGTTGATAATCGTGTTATAAATAGTGTAGGGCTGGCTGATAAATTCACATATTTTCTGGGCGCGCGAAACGGCGTGGCTTTCTGTCAGGCCGCTTGAGAGAAACGCAAATTCATCTCCACCCAGGCGATACAGCGTATCCGAGGTAAGGCTCATCGAAACCAGTCGGTCAGATATCTGGCGTAGCAACATATCACCGGCATCATGACCATACGTATCATTTACTTCTTTGAATCGATCTAAATCAAACAACATCACAGTCACAGAATCGTGATTTTTTTCTGCTCTCTCAATTGTTTTATTTAAATCGCTCCAGAATAGCTGACGGTTATTCATCTCGGTAAGAGAGTCATGATAGACGTCATATTCCAGTTTAGCATTCTGCATTTGCAGTTTTTCTTTAGATTTCTGCAGTTCTTCGGCAAGACTCTTGACCTGCAGGTGCGCCCGCAGAATATTTCTGTTTTGATAGAAAATGAGCACGCCCAGAATCGCACTCAGTATTATCAGCAGCACAGAGGTAGCAGAATAAATATAGTACAGCGTCTGAATTTTTTGGTTGGCGTTATTGATCGAGTTAACATCTTTGTTTAACGCACCAGATGAAAGACGACCCAGTGGCGCATCCAGAGTATGCATTTTTTTCAGATAAGCCTGGAGTGCTAAACGGTTCATTTTCTCTAGATTAACATCCAGAAAACTAAGGGTATTTTCAAGTTTTACCGCCAGTTCACGGTGGGCTATATTGCTTTCGATGTAGCGCCCCAGGTCTCCTTCTTTTATCAAATCACTCTGGCTAAGCATAATGTCGAGGCGCATACGTACATCATCGAGATTCATCGTATCATCGATAGTGTAAAGACCAAGCAACGATTCAAATCGGTAATATTGTGATACCAGCTGAGCAGCAGACCAGGAATCGGTGTAGTGAGTCAGTTTCTGTAACTCTTGTTGCCGTTCATGCACGAGGAAAGAGATATACCCGGTAGATATAAAAAGAAAAAAGATGATGCCAGCCAGTATTCTGTTCATGATGTTCCCCTGAACGCTTACTCAATATCCATACTACTGACCTGCCATGCAGACCTTGAATAATAAATCTGATTATTCAGTTCTGGCATGCTGTCATAGGGGTAGACAATGAATAACGGGCCTTTGTCACGGATGCGCATATATTTTCCGTTGATTTTTAACGCAAGGATAGCATTGTATTTTTTGAAATCACTAAGAGGGATAACGGTGGTGTAGTCATTGAGTGCAGTGACCTTAACAACAGAGCCGTTAGCCCCGACATAATCCATGAGCTTTTTTAGCGGAATACCCGTAAAGGTAGTGCGCCCATTATACCAGGGGGAGGTGGTCTGGAAACTGACCATGCCCAGCTTCTCAAGGCTGGCGGTATCAAAAACGGCTTTCCCGTCTGCATTTGTATTTTCAATATTACCCGACAGCGTTAAAAGCACTTTACCGGTGGGCCTGGAAAGTTCACCTGCCCATAGCTGGGTGGAGAGTACAAAGCTTACCAACATGACCATTAACCGCATTCTTACCTCACCAATCAGCCGGATGTTAAAGAATTATAATTTAGATATCACGCTATTTATATATATTGCATGGGTATTATTGGTGTAATAACTTCAATGGCTTTTTAACTCTTTTAAATCAGTGGGTTATTTGTTGTCTGTTCTGCTGTGGTGCATTAAAAATGCTGGTGTGTTATTTGAGTAAAGCTAAATTTCACTATGTATGTACAAAAATAAATCATCTATTTACTCAGTGCCAATAAATACGCACGAAAATAAAGGTTTATTTTTTCACTGCGGCTGGATTTGGTTGTTTACTGGTAGGTAACCATATCGGGCACGAAGCCGCCTTTAGTGGAGCGGGAACGCTTCGTGTCGGTAATCAAGGACAGAAATTCTATACGCGGCAAGTGTGGTCTATCTGAACCCGTTTATTCACCCGCCTGAGCTGACTGGCGGGCATACAGATAGGCGGTGGCCCTCGATACGCCCAGATGCTGCGCTACTGTGTCCATAGATTTGCGTACGTTCAGCAAACCGTCCTGGCGTAATTGTTGAATCAGCAGCTTACGGTCTTGAGGTTTAAGTGCTCGGGCCGTCGTCGCGCGTTTAGCGGCAAAGTCATCAATACGCTGGCGGATGACTTCATTACTGCCGGGATCGATATGTTCCTTAATGGGGGAATTTTCAGTTTCAGTAAAACGCGCAAGAGCACTCTGCATACCACGGAACAGCGTCATATCGACATTCAGGCAAAGTGCCGCTACGTATTTGCCGTCTTCGTCCTTGATGCCAATGGAGGTACTTTTCACCGGGCGGCCATCGGCAAACTGATTACTGTAGTTCGCAATGATGCTGGGAAAGTCAGGTGATGCGATTCTCGCCAGGCCAAGCTCGGTTGCTGGCTGGCCGGGTTGACGTCCGGACAGATTATTATGGATGGACAAAATGGCATGTTCAGGATTTTTGAGGTCATGAACCACCACTTCGCAAAACGGAGAGAAGGTCTCACTCAATCCCCTGGCGATAGTATCAATTTGGCTGAGAAGCGAGTTATTGTCGGTTTTTGGCATGCCAGTCTCCTGCGGTGATGTCTGTTGCCATGATTGCGAGCAGTTTACAGTGACCTGGGAGCGTTTTTCCAGACGGGAGTGTACAGACAGTAAAAGTAGGGTATCTGCATGGCAGATACCCTGTTTATCATCCGGCCAGAAATTCACTGTAGCGACTGATATCCACGTTTCCGCCGCTGATGATAATGCCGATTTTCTTGCCGCGAAGTTCAGCTTTACGCGCTCTGGCGGCAGCAAAACCCAGACACCCGGTCGGCTCTACGACGATTTTCATGCGTTCAGCGATAAATTTCATTGAGGCAACTAACTCAGCGTCTGAAACAGTCAGAATATCGTTCACGTTTTGCTTGATAATCTGAAACGTATAGTTCCCGAGATGTTGAGTCTGAGCACCGTCAGCAATGGTTTTGGGCGTATCGATATGAACTATTTTTCCACTTCGGAACGACTGTTGACCATCGTTACCCGCCTCAGGTTCGACACCATAGATGATGCAGTCAGGAGACAGATGTCTGGCCGCCAGGGCGGATCCTGAGAGCAGGCCGCCACCGCCCAGACACACGAAAAGGGCGTCTAACTGACCCACTTCTTCAATCAGCTCTTTTGTGGCGGTGCCCTGGCCTGCGATCACGTGCGGATGGTCATAAGGGGGAATCAGCGTTAACCCCTGTTTCTCTGCCAGGTCCCGACCAATTTTTTCACGATCTTCAGTATAGCGATCGTAAGTTACCACTTTTCCGCCATAGCCTTTCGTCGCCGCAACTTTGGCCGCCGGGGCATCATGCGGCATGATAATTGTTGCTGGAATGCCCAACAACTTTGCCGACAGGGCAATGGCCTGTGCATGGTTGCCGGAAGAAAACGTCACGACGCCCGCAGCGCGTTGTTGTGGGGTGAACTGGCGTAGCGCATTCATAGCGCCGCGAAATTTGAAGGCGCCCATTCTCTGGAAGTTTTCGCACTTAAAGAAGACTTCCGCGCCAAATTCTTCGTTAACCGTTCGGGAGGTCATCACCGGCGTTTTGTTAGCATAATCTGCGATGCGCTCTGCCGCAGCGGCAACATCGTTATAATCAGGCAGTGTCATTTCAGTCATTGTTGTTCACCTGTATGTTTTTAAACGTCACGCTTGCGGGGCCAACGCAATAGCTTCAACTTCCAGCGCAAAACCATAATGAAGTTCCGCAACACCTGCTACTGCACGGGATGGACGGAAATCGCCGATCCACTCTCCATAGATTTTGTTAAACGTCGGCCACTGGTTCATATCCGTCACATAGACGCGAACAGACACCAGATGCTGACGTGATGCCCCAGCACCAGCCAGACAAGCATCAATATTCTTGAGTACCAGCCGGGTTTGATCTTCAAAAGAGGCATCCGCTTTTTTCTCGCCGTCGAAAGTGACCGGCAACTGCCCGGAAATGAAGACGAATCCGCCAGCCGTTGTACTGTGCGAGTAATGACCTGCTGGCGGGAAGCTTCCAGCAGATGAGTTCAGTGTAATGTCCGCGGTCATATGAGAATCTCCAGTCGCAGTTTGTGATTCATTTTGTATAAAATAATACTGTTTGTATTATTTTATACGCCTTTATGCCACTTCCTGCTAGAGATAGTTTTCGCGAGTGATGATTTTGTGAACTATTGCAAACTTGGCACACGCTATAGCGCAATCGCGAGGTGACGAAAGAGGGGGATCGCTTTTGATGAGGGGAAAGCCGGGGGAAATGAAGAAACGCCCCGGGAGGGGCGTCTAAGGCAAAAGTTTAGCTGATATGACCGTGGTTAATTTTACTTAACGGTTCATTGATATCGAAGATTTTGAACGTTACTTCTTCCACACCCAGGTGCTTCAGGCGGGCGGTATGCTTTTTGATATAGGCCTGAGCGGTGTCTTCGTTCTGGAACAGGTAGATGCCACCCGCTTCGTGATTTGCTTCGTTCTCGGTCCAGATTTTCCAGATGAACCCCGGCTCCTGGTTGATTGATTCGGCCAGTTCAACGAGCTGATTCGACATCTCAGCCCCAAACGGACCATGAAAATCAAAGTGTATCTGCACGAGTTTGTTCGACATAAATCCTCCATGGATTGGTTATTTTGGGTAAGGCCGCTAGCGCAACAGCACTTTACCGGTCAGATAAGTTATCGCCTGCCCACTGATATAAACACGCGTTCCTGCTAACTGACAGCGTAAATCCCCGCCGCGTTCAGAGACCTGGCGTGCCAGCATCTGTGTTTTATTCAGTTTTCCAGCCCAGTAAGGGATCAGCATGCTATGTGCCGAGCCTGTGACCGGGTCTTCCGCGACGGCTTCACCCGGGCAAAAGAAACGGCTGACAAAATCGTATTCCCCGTCACCCGGCGCGGTGATGCATACCATTTTCCCCAGCGGCAGCATGGCGTGGATGTTTGGGCGCACAGCCTCAACCTGCTGTTGATTTTCCAGCACCACCATGTAATCTCTTGCCACACGCACCTCTTTGTATTCGGTGATGCCTAATGTTTCCAGCAGTAAAGCTGGCGGCACGGCAGATTCGCTTGGCCAGGCTGGAAAATCAAGCGTCAGCCATTCACCGCAGCGCGTGACCGTCAGCGGTCCCACAAAGCGGGTAGCAAATTGGATTTTCGTATCCGGGTAATCCAGATGTTCAAAGATGACATGCGCGGCGGCAAGCGTGGCATGCCCACAAAGATTGATTTCACCCTGAGTGGTAAACCAACGCAGCTCAAAACCATTCTCATCGGCGACAAAAAAAGCGGTTTCTGACTGGTTATGCTGCTGCGCCATCTTTAATAATGTTTCATCGGGCAACCAGTCCGTGAGCGGACAGACTGCTGCGGTATTACCGCCAAACGTCGTGGTGGTAAAGGCATCCACCATGTAAAAATTGATTTGTTGCACAGAGTAACCCTCTCATCGCACTCAGGATAAATCACACTCTACCATGCCAGCCATTGGGTCAATGCTCAGATTCGCCACTGTGGTGAAAATTCGTTATCATCCGTTCCCACACCTCATTCTGGCCGCCTGATGTCTACGATCCTCGATACCTTTATTGCCCCGCCTTGCCATGACGAGATAGAGACCCTCTATCAGGACGAGCATCTGTTGCTCATCAATAAACCCAGCGGGTTGCTTAGCCTGTCGGGCAAAAATCCGCAGAATCTCGATTCGGTACATCACCGGCTGGTACAGATTTACCCTGGCTGCACGCTGGTACATCGGCTTGATTTCGGCACTTCTGGGCTGATGGTGGTCGCTCGTAACAAGGCTATCAACGCCGCGCTTTGCCAGCAGTTCAGCCAGCGTACGGTCACTAAGGTGTACAGCGCGCTGTTATGCGGGCATCTGGAAAACGACGAAGGGGTTATCGATGCAGCGATTGCTAAAGACCCGGCGCTGTTTCCATTGATGTCGATTTGTGCTCTCAACGGCAAACCCGCACGCTCGCGCTATCAGGTTGTCGAGCGCTTTTATCATCGTCAGGAAGAGGGGACGCAGCTCCCCTTGACGCGGGTACAACTGACCCCTGAAACCGGGCGCACCCATCAACTACGGATCCATTGTCAGCAGTTAGGACATCCCATTTTAGGATGTGATTTGTATGGCGGGCGTTTGCTGCCTGGCACTGAACAAACGCCGCGATTGATGCTGCATGCCAGTGAACTGCATTTCAGGCATCCCATTAGTGAAGCGTGGATGAACGCCAAAAATGACAGCCCGTTTTGAGGCGAAAAAAAGCCGCCTGGCGGCGGCTTTTATGAGGTTATCGCGCAGCGCGTTGTAAAATAACCGCTGACGGCTGGCGTTGTAGAAACCGCATCCGCAGCATCATCAGTATCGCCGCAGAGGTCAGGCCGATAATAAAGCCCATCCAGAATCCCGCTGGTCCCATCCGGTCAACTACCAGATCGGTAAGCGCCAGAATATAACCGCTCGGCAGACCCAGCACCCAGTATGCCGTAAAGGTAATAAAGAAAATGGAACGCGTATCTTTATAACCACGCAGGATCCCGCTGCCAATAACCTGGATAGAGTCCGAAATTTGATACACCGCGGCCAGTAACATGAGCTGAGCCGCCAGGGCGACAACTTCCGGGTTATTGTTATAGAGCAGGGCAATATGCTCGCGGAATGTCACGGTGAAAATCGCCGTTACGACAGCCATGCAGACACCAACACCCAGACCCGTTCTGGCTGCAGTTTGCGCATCCAGCGTCGAACCCTGGCCCAGACGATAACCGACACGAATGGTGACGGCGGCAGCCAGAGACATTGGCAGGACGAACATTAACGAACTGAAGTTCAGTGCGATCTGGTGTCCGGCTACGTCGACAATCCCCAGCGGGGAAACCAGCAGCGCGACCACCGCAAACAGCGTTACTTCGAAAAATAACGCCAGCGCGATAGGTAAACCCAGCTGTACCAGACGCTTCATTACTGCAGTGTCAGGTTTCTGGAAACCACCCTCATTACGGATATCGCGCATTGAACGCGCACGTTTGATGTAAGAGAGCATGGCGATAAACATCACCCAGTAAACCGCTGCTGTTGCCACACCACAACCCACGCCACCCAGTTCCGGCATGCCTAAATGCCCATAGATGAAAACATAGTTAACTGGAATGTTCACCAGCAGGCCGAGAAATCCCATCACCATCGCCGGTTTAGTCTTTGCTAATCCTTCGCACTGGTTACGGGCTACCTGGAAGAACAGATAACCCGGTGCGCCCCACAGCAGGGCACGCAGGTAACCAACGGCTTTATCTGCCAGCGCTGGGTCAATGTTATGCATGGAGCGAATAATGTACCCCGCATTCCATAGCACAACCATAATCAGCACGGAGACGCTGCCCGCCAGCCAGAAGCCCTGACGTATTTGATGGGCGATACGGTCGCGGCGTCCGGAACCATTGAGTTGCGCAATTACCGGCGTCAACGCCAGCAGTAGTCCGTGACCAAACAGAATGGCCGGTAGCCAGATGGAAGTACCAATGGCGACTGCCGCCATATCCGTCGCGCTGTATCCGCCCGCCATGACGGTATCAACGAATCCCATTGCGGTTTGAGCGATTTGCGCAAGAATCACCGGAATTGCCAGAGCTAATAACTGACGCGCTTCACTTACATACTTTTGCACGTGTACACCACTATATTGTTGTTATTTGAGAGACTAAAAAAGCCGCCTTATATGGCAGCAAGGAGAAAAAGCAGGGGAAATTTCAGTCTATTGTAGCGAGGAATACGTAATTCTCCAGTGAAAAAACAGGCGCTGGTGGCGCATTGCTGGCAACCTGAATTTCCACCTGCTATTGTGCTGTGCAGAGATGTCTTAATTGAGTTCAGGAGTAGGAAGTATGTTTACGGGTATTGTGCAGGGCACCGCAAAATTGGTGTCCATTGATGAAAAACCAAATTTTCGTACGCATGTTGTGGAGTTGCCTGAATATATGCTGGATGCGCTGGAGACCGGCGCATCGGTTGCCCACAATGGGTGCTGCCTGACGGTCACCGAAATTAACGGTAACCAGATAAGCTTCGACCTGATGAAAGAAACGCTGCGTATCACCAACCTGGGCGATCTGAAGGTCGGAGATTTGGTTAACGTTGAACGTGCGGCAAAATTCAGTGATGAGATTGGCGGACATTTAATGTCGGGCCATATTATGACCACTGCCGAAGTGTCGAAAATTCTGACCTCGGAGAATAACCGTCAGGTGTGGTTTAAAGTCCAGGACCCGTCGCTGATGAAATATATCCTGTACAAAGGATTTATTGGTATTGACGGTATCAGTCTGACGGTCGGTGAAGTGACGCCGACGCGTTTTTGTGTGCATTTGATTCCGGAAACGCTGGAGCGTACTACGCTTGGCAAGAAAAAGCTGGGCGCGCGGGTTAATATCGAAATCGATCCCCAAACGCAGGCGGTGGTTGATACCGTTGAACGTGTCCTGGCGGCGCGTGAAAGCGCCATCAGCAACATAACGGGCGAAGCGGGAGCCTAAGCCTGAGAGTAAAGCCCCCGTTGCTACGGGGGCGAAAACGATTAGCGGGGAACGCGCAGACCGTGTTCAACACCGCGGGAAAATACCACCTGCCATAGCTGAATGTCACGAGCACGAAACGCCCCGGCGCAGGCGTTCAGATAATAGCTGAACATCCGTTTGAAACGTTCGGTATAGTTATCGGCGATTTCAGGCCAGGAGTTCATGAAACGCTCGTGCCATGCCATCAGCGTCGTGTCGTAATCCGCGCCAAAATTATGCCAGTCTTCCATCACAAAATGCGGTTCGCTGGCGTTGGCAATCTGGCGAACTGACGGCAAACACCCGTTTGGGAAGATATACTTATTGATCCACGGATCAACGTTATTGTCGGTTTTTTTGGAGCCGATGCTGTGCAGTAAAAAGAGACCATCCGGTTTTAAATTACGATCGACCACCTCAAAATAGGTGGCGTAGTTCTTCGGTCCAACATGTTCAAACATGCCGACGGAGACAATGCGGTCGAATTTGTCGTTCAGGTCGCGATAATCCTGCAGCAAAATGGTGACATCCAGCCCAGCGCAACGTTCCTGTGCCATTTTCTGCTGTTCTGCCGAAATGGTCACACCCACCACGCTCACACCATATTGCGATGCCATAAACTGGGATAAACCACCCCAGCCACAGCCAATATCAAGCACCCGCATTCCTGGCTTCAGTTGCAATTTTTCAGCAATCATTTTGAGCTTCGCCTGTTGGGCAGATTCCAGAGTGTTGGCATCTTTCCAGTAGGCGCAGGAATACTGCATATAGGGGTCAAGCATGCGGGTAAAGAGATCGTTGCCCAAATCGTAATGTTCTTTGCCGACCATCCACGCACGTTTTTTGGTCTGTAAATTGAACAGGCGAGCCGTGGCGATACGTAGCGTATCTTTAAAGTGGCGGGGGAGTTGGTTTTCAAGACCGGCACGCAAGACTTTACTAAAAAACATGTCCAGCCGGTCGCATTCCCACCAGCCATCCATATAACTTTCACCCAACCCTAACGATCCTTCCTGCAATACGCGTTTGAAAAAATCGGGGTTCTTTACTCGAATATCAGCCGGTGCAGGGCCATTAATGGCAATGCCTGCACGGCTCAATAATTCATTGGTAATGCGGTACCAGTCATCATCCGGTACGCTGACGTCTTCTATACATGATGAACTCATAGCTTCTCCATCACTGGTCGGTGATCAGAACCTTAAAACAGCGTAGACGCTTTTTTGGGCTTTGTGAGAAATCTCACGGAATTAATCCGCGAATCTATAATCCGACGTAGAACAGAGGAAGGGAGAAACCCTTGCCGAAAAGGCCATCCGTGGTAAAACGGGAACGTTCTTGTCCCCGTTAACGCATTAAAATTATCGTTTTTTTAACAACTGAAAATCAGTATATGCCTGAATTTTTGACGATTCAACCGATAATTGTTAGCGGGCTAACTAAATGCCCGCAACCATTATTAGTGCGACTCTCCGTGGGCAACTTGCGCATGATCATCTGTTTGCGGGGCGTCAGTTTTCTGCGATTGCATTTTGTAACCCACAGCAGCCAGCAATACTGTTGTCAGCATAACGCTGGTGGTGGTGAGCAGCGGGGTGGCAATCAACCAGGAAACGACAAGGCTTGCCAGGAAGCATAAACCCAGTTGCAGCGTATTCTGCAATGCGGCTGCGCGTCCCGTGGCCTGTGGGAAAGGGCGTAATGCCTGCGCGACAACGATAGGGTAGATTGCGCCGTTCGCAATCGCCATAACGCAGAATGGGATCAGGATTTCAGCCAATGCAACATGATGAATAAAACCGGTCGCCCAGGTGCCTACAACGCTGAAGGCATACAGGATGAGTAACCAGGGCAGCAGCTGACGACCCTGCCATTTTTGCAGCGCTGCACGACAGCCGTAACCACCAATTAAGAAGGCGATAGTTTGCGGAACATAGCTCAGACCAATTACCGCTGGGCTATAACCCATTTCGCTGAGGATGAACGGGGAACCCGTCAGCCATGCGAAAAAGCTCGCGGAACAGGCGGCATAAATCAGCACGTTTCCACGGTAAGTTTTCGAGCGCAGCAAGGTGGCGAAAGTCAGTTTATCCTGGCTGTCATCGCGCGCTTTAGCCGTTGGCTTTAGACGCAGAGCCGGAAGCATCAGAATCAGAGTAATGGCAAACAGAGTGGCAAAAATGGCCTGCCAGGAAAAATGTACCAGGATCCAACTGCCTAATAGCGGGGCGAGTGCAGGAGATAACCCGACCAGCGGCATAATAGTAGCAAAGATGCGGTTTACTTTTTGTGAAGGATAATAATCGGTAACCAGCGCTTGCCAGATAACCGATGCCGCACAGACGCCAACGGCCTGAACAAATCGCAGTACCAGTAGACCAGTGGCGTTTTCAACCCACAGCATACCCAGACTGCCTAGTGCGAAGATAGATAAACCCAGCAGCAAAATAGGCTTGCGACCATAGTGGTCAGAAAGCGGCCCCCACAGCAGTTGTGCGACGGCAAAACCGGCTAAGAACAAGCTCAGGCTGGCGCTGACGGCAGATGCAGGTGTTTGCAGATCGGACTGAATAGCAGCAAAGGCGGGTAGATACATATCCGTTGCCAGAAAACCAAGCACGCTAAGACCAGCCAGCCAGACTAAAAACCCTTTCCCAGGTTGCATCATCATTTCTCTTTTTTAGCAGTAGAACAATGCCGCTGAGTGTAGTGAGTGTAATTCTCGCTGTGAAACGCTAATATTTGCTTACTGATTTCAAATTTTTTGCAGGCAGAATATGTGGTCGGAATATTCACTTGAAGTGGTTGATGCGGTTGCGCGTAACGGTAGCTTTAGTTCGGCCGCGCAGGAGCTGCACCGTGTACCTTCGGCGGTAAGCTACACCGTGCGCCAGCTGGAAGAGTGGCTGGCGGTGCCACTTTTTGAGCGACGCCATCGGGATGTTGAATTAACGCCTGCCGGGGCGTGGTTTTTAAAAGAAGGCCGCTCTGTTATCAAAAAAATGCAGATCACGCGCCAGCAATGTCAGCAAATTGCTAACGGCTGGCGCGGACAGCTGGCGATCGCCGTCGATAACATTGTCCGCCCGGATCGTACCCGACAGATGATAGTGGATTTCTACCGTCACTTTGATGATGTGGAATTGTTAGTTTTTCAGGAAGTGTTTAACGGCGTGTGGGACGCACTGTCTGATGGACGCGTGGAACTGGCCATCGGTGCCACACAGGCCATTCCGGTCGGGGGGCGCTATACCTTCCGCGATATGGGAATGCTGAGCTGGAGCTGCGTGGTAGCCAGCCATCATCCACTGGCGTCAATGCCTGGACCGCTAAGTGATGACACGTTGCGCAACTGGCCGTCACTGGTGCGCGAAGATACCTCTCGAACATTGCCGAAGCGTATTACCTGGCTGCTGGACAACCAAAAGCGCGTAGTCGTGCCGGACTGGGAATCCTCAGCGACCTGTTTGTCCGCGGGATTGTGCGTGGGCATGGTACCGACGCATTTTGCCAAACCGTGGATCGATAGCGGCAAATGGGTTGCGCTGCAACTGGAGAACCCTTTTCCTGATGCCGCATGCTGCCTGACATGGCAGCAGAACGATACGTCACCGGCATTGAGTTGGCTGCTGGACTATTTAGGGGATAGTGAAACGTTGAACAAGGAATGGCTGCGGGAGCCAGATGAGACTCCCGCACAACAGGCTTAACGGCGGTAATCGCGGAACGGACCGTCGGCAACGGAGCGACGCTCAACCAGGCGCGGATGCACCTCGATAGACTGTGACTCTTCACGTTTATTCACGATACGGTCTAACAGCATGTTGAAGGCCGTTTCACCCAGTGAATCCTTCGGCTGGTGAATGGTCGTCAAGGCCGGCGTGAAGAAGCGGGCGTTGCGCACGTTGTCGTAGCCGATGAGTGAGACATCCTGCGGTACGCGCAGTCCCATTTCGTCAGCGGCGCACAGCGCACCCATTGCCATAATATCGCCACCGCAGAAGACCGCAGTCGGACGATGAGACTGCGACAGAATTTGCTGCATGGCGCGATAGCCGGATTCAGGCTCAAAATCGCCCTGGACAATCCAGTTTTCAGGCACTTTAATCAGCGCTTCTTCCATCGCTTTCATAAAGCCAGCCAGACGCCCGGCCCCGGTGTTACGTTCCATTGGGCCAGGGATCACGCCAATCTCACGATGACCGCGTTCTACCAGATACCGGCCCGCCATGTAACCGCCTTCGAAGGCGTTATCAATGACCGTATCGGTAAAGTCGGCTTTTGCTTCGCCCCAGTCCATGACGACCATCGGGATATGGCGATACTCTTCGAGCATCGAAAGCAGAGACTCCGGATACTCAGAACACATCACCAGCAGACCATCAACGCGCTTTTGCGCCATCATCGACAGATAAGCCTGCTGCTTTTCGAGACTGTTCCATGCGTTACCCAGGATCAGGGTATAGCCTTTCTGGAAACAGTTTTTCTCAACGGCTTCGATAATTTCGGCGAAATAGGCCGCTTCGCTGCTGGTCGCCAGCAAGCCGATAGACTTGGTGTGATTTACCTTCAGGCTGCGGGCAACTGCGCTCGGAGAATAGTGCAGTTCTTTGATTGCTGCCCAGACAGCATTACGTGTTTCTTCCGCGACAAAGCGCGTCTTGTTAATTACGTGTGATACGGTTGTAGTGGAAACGTTTGCTCGCTTCGCTACATCTTTAATTGTTGCCATTACATCTCACTCCAGACCATATCCTAAGCTCCTGAGAATACTCCAGGTAAACGTTTGCCTTTACACACCCTTATCGCAACGTAAGGGTTGCGGCACGCCGGGAAAACGACACGGAACGTCAGGAAGGGGTCAATGGCCGGTACGCTAATCAAGTAAGCGTGGAATTTTGTCTGATCTTAACGAAAAGGGGAAGAGTTAAAAGCAGTTATCAATATAAATCGTGAGAGATTTTTGCTTTCAAGTGTGTAAAAATGCGCAATATCACTTTTTGTGTGGGAATAAAAAGGAGAAAACTTGATGAGCACCGATCTGAAATTTTCGTTAGTGACTACCATTATTGTTCTGGGTTTGATCGTCGCGGGTGGTCTGACCGCAGCGCTGCATTGATTTCCCCGAGGGAGTTAGCTCTCCCTCATCCCTTCGACTCGTTTTTCCCCTCTATTGTTTGCGAATAAGCAAAAGTCTTTTGCAGTTTTGTTAACTTTATTAATTTTGCGATCAATGTCATGCTTTTGACTCTTATTTTATGTCGTGCCACGGCTCGACGATACGGAGTCGAAATATGAAAATCAATTACCCTCTACTGTCGCTGGCAATCGGGGCGTTTGGTATTGGCACCACCGAGTTTTCGCCAATGGGGTTATTGCCCGTCATTGCCAAAGGTGTGGACGTCTCGATTCCGGCGGCTGGCATGCTGATCAGCGCTTATGCAGTAGGTGTGATGGTAGGTGCACCGCTGATGACATTGCTGCTGTCTCATCGTGCGCGACGTAATGCTTTGATATTCCTGATGGCGATTTTCACGCTGGGTAATGTGCTTTCGGCTATCTCGCCGGATTACACCACGCTGATGCTATCGCGTATTTTGACCAGTCTTAACCATGGAGCCTTTTTTGGTCTCGGTTCTGTGGTTGCAGCCAGTGTGGTACCCAAACATAAGCAGGCCAGCGCTGTGGCAACGATGTTTATGGGGTTAACTATCGCCAATATTGGCGGCGTTCCGGCGGCGACCTGGCTTGGTGAAACCATCGGCTGGCGCATGTCGTTTATGGCCACTGCAGGGCTGGGCGTCATTGCGATGGTCAGCCTGTTCTTCTCATTACCCAAGGGTGGAGCAGGAGAGCGCCCGGATGTCCGTAGCGAACTGGCGGTACTTATGCGCCCGCAGGTGCTGTCGGCGTTACTGACTACCGTACTGGGTGCTGGGGCGATGTTCACGCTGTATACCTACATCTCGCCGGTTCTGCATACTATCACTCATGCTACACCGGAGTTTGTTACCGGGATGCTGGTGTTGATAGGTGTTGGCTTCTCGATCGGTAACTATTTTGGCGGCAAACTGGCTGACCGTTCAGTCAACGGTACGCTAAAAGGCTTTTTACTGCTGCTGATGGTTATTATGCTGGCCATTCCTTTCCTTGCGCGTAATGAGTTGGGAGCGGCGGTCAGTATGGTGGTCTGGGGCGCGGCGACGTTTGCGGTCGTTCCACCGTTGCAGATGCGTGTGATGCGCGTTGCCAGCGAAGCACCTGGATTATCATCGTCAGTCAATATTGGCGCGTTTAATCTGGGGAACGCACTGGGGGCTGCGGCCGGCGGGGCGGTAATATCTGGCGGCCTGGGCTACAGTTTTGTGCCGGTAATGGGGGCGATTGTGGCGGGTCTTGCGCTGCTGCTGGTATTCATTTCCGCAAGAAGACAGCCTGAAGAGGCTTTCACTACCGCGAATTAATGCAAAAACGCAGAAGGAAGTCCTTCTGCGTTATCTTTTTTATGCTGCGAAGTTCTTCGCAACAAATTCCCAGTTCACCAGTGCCCAGAAATGTTCCAGGTAGCCAGGACGAGCATTGCGATAATCGATGTAGTAGGCGTGTTCCCATACGTCAACGGTCATCAGCGGCGTCGCGTCGGTGGTCAGCGGAGTACCTGCGTTGGAGGTGGAGACGATAGCCAGTTTGCCATCCGTTCCTTTAACCAGCCAGGTCCAGCCAGAACCGAAGTTTTTGATAGCGGCATCGGTGAATTGCGCTTTGAAATCTGCAAAGCTGCCAAAGGAAGCGGCGATTGCATCGGCCAGTTTTCCGGTCGGTTCACCACCTGCGTTTGGTGCCAGGCAGTTCCAGTAGAACGTGTGGTTCCATACTTGTGCTGCGTTATTGAATACACCGCCTTCAGAGCTACGAACGATCTCTTCCAGTGATTTGCCTTCAAACGCCGTGCCTTTAATCAGATTGTTCAGATTGGTCACGTAAGTTTGATGGTGTTTGCCATAGTGATATTCCAGCGTTTCGGCAGAAATGTGCGGTGCCAGAGCATCTTTGGCATACGGTAATGCAGGTAATTCAAACGACATTGCTTCTCTCCTTATTATTTATATTGAGTACACACAATAGCCTCATTGTGAGTAAGGATAGGGTAGCAAATTGAAAGGTTATGCAAAAGAAGAACTTACCCTACAGTATGTTCTGTAGGGTAAGTTTTTAGCGAATTGTTTTTGGCGTCATTACCCGACGAGCGCCCACATAGTGGCGCTGCCAGTAATCTTCGCTCAGAGAGGTGATTTGAATTTCCTGCCCGCTGCGCGGTGACTGAATAAACTTACCGTTGCCGACGTAGACGCCGACGTGATCGGCTGTGCCGCGACCCTGGGTACGAAAGAATACCAGATCGCCATTTTTCAGTTCGCCACGTTCAATTGGTGCGGCATCACGCAGATGGTACATTTCATTCGCGGTACGCGGAATGCGGAACTTCACCAGATCTTTATAGGCGTAATAAACCAGACCGCTGCAGTCAAACCCGGTTCTTGGCGAGGAGCCGCCCCAACGATAAGGTTTACCGATTTGGTTCATCAAGGTGGACATAGCTGTTTTAGTCGCTTTCTGCACTTTCACTTTATGTGCGTCAGCAAGCGTAGTCGGTGCAGTGGTTTTCACCTTCACGCAGCGTGGTTTATGACCTTTGCGCGGTGTGCATTTTTCCGTCCAGGTAACGGCTGCGGTTTGTGCTGCGGCAGTTTTACCACGGCGATTTGCAGTTTTAGTCGACTTTGCCGGAGTGGCAGTGCGTTTTTTAGAAGAGGAAGCGGTTTTGGTGCTGGTTTTGCTGGTGGTCTTTGTCGCCGTTTTCTTACTGGTCTTTGTTGTTTTTTGGCTGGTTGTTGCGCTTTTCTTTTTATCTACCGTTTTGATGGTGTGAGAATTGGAAGGTGTCGTCCTGGCCTGCTTGGAAGCATGAGCCATAGGCGTAAAGGGCAGTGTAGTAAAAAGCAAAGCACAGAGCGTGATCGAGATTCGGTTTATCCGCGCCACTGAGCAGTCCTCTGGTAAGGCAGGTCTATCGTGCCTGCGTGTGATTTTCAAAACTTGATGATTCTAATCTATAGAAAGAGGGAAAGTTAATAGCTTTTTTTGTTTAAAACTATGTTTCGTAACCGACCGCAAAAAAAAACAGCAATTAACGTTTGAGTTGGTGAACGGATAATCAAATCCACATGTTTGAAGGGGATAAGTGAGATTGTGAATGCAACTTTTAGCGTCAGGGGATAAAATAATAACGCGTAATGAAAATGTTATTTTCCGTTGCCTGTCTGACCCGTTACAATGTCAGACTACTGCCGTAAAAGAAGTTTAAGGAAGCAAGATAATGAGCACCACTATCGAAAAAATCCAGCGCCAGATCGCTGAAAACCCGATTCTCCTGTACATGAAAGGTTCCCCTAAACTGCCAAGCTGCGGTTTCTCCGCACAGGCTGTGCAGGCGCTGTCAGCCTGTGGTGAACGCTTTGCTTACGTTGATATTCTGCAGAACCCGGATATTCGCGCCGAACTGCCGAAATACGCAAACTGGCCGACCTTCCCGCAACTGTGGGTTGATGGTGAGCTGGTTGGCGGTTGTGACATTTTGATCGAAATGTACCAGCGCGGTGAGTTGCAGCAGCTGATTAAAGAAACAGCAGCGAAATACAAAACCGAAGAGCCGGACGCTGAGTAATACCAGCAGAAGTAAAAAAGCGACCTGAAATGGTCGCTTTTTTTATATCGCCGTTACGCTTCTTCAGGCACGGGAAGAGGCCAACCGCCGAGACGTTTCCAGCGGTTAACGATTTCGCAAAACAGCACGGCCGTACGTTCAGTGTCATACAGCGCCGAGTGCGCCTGATTCCCGTCAAACTCCATTCCCGCCGCCAGGCACGCTTTTGATAACACAGTCTGCCCCAGAGACAGGCCGCTTAATGCCGCCGTATCAAAGGTTACAAATGGGTGGAATGGATTACGTTTGAGTGAGGCGCGTTCTGCTGCAGCCATCATGAAACTGTGGTCGAACGTAGCGTTATGCGCCACCATGATCGCCCGATTGCAGCCGCTGTCTTTAATGCCTTTACGCACCATTTTGAAGATGGCATGCAGAGCATCATATTCGCTGACCGCACCGCGTAGCGGATTGTTAGGGTCAATACCGTTAAAAGCGAGCGCTTCCGGTTGCAAATTGGCACCTTCAAACGGCTCTACGTGGAAATGTAACGTCGTGTCCGGCATCAGCCAGCCTTGTTCATCCATTTTCAGTGTGATGGCGGCAATCTCAAGCAGCGCATCGGTTTTGGCATTGAACCCTGCGGTTTCGACATCAATGACGACAGGATAAAAACCACGAAAACGGTCACACAGACCGGAAAGTTGAGCGTTATCGGACATCTGGGTCTCTTAATACGGGAAAATTGCAGCGCGTATTATGGCAAAATGATGAGTATAAAACTATGGGCACAGACGATCTGCGCCCGAGGGGGAGATTAATCGCCCAGGCCGCGCCCGGCGTCTTTCTCTTCGATCAGCTCAATTTTGTAGCCGTCCGGATCTTCAACGAACGCAATCACTGTGGTGCCGCCTTTTACTGGACCTGCTTCACGCGTTACGTTACCGCCATTCTGGCGAATACGTTCACAGGCTTCAGCCGCGTTGTCTACGCTCAGGGCTATATGGCCATAGGCAGTACCCAGATCATACTTGTCGACACCCCAGTTATAGGTCAGTTCGATTACTGCTTCACTGGTTTCAGGACCGTAGCCGACAAAAGCCAGAGAGTACTTGTATTCAGGGTTTTCGCTGGTACGCAGCAGCTTCATGCCCAGCACGTTGGTATAAAACTTGATGGAACGCTGCAGGTCACCCACGCGCAGCATGGTATGGAGTAAACGCATCTTTTTCCCCTTCAAAAATGGCTAATACATTCAAAATGTTGTTTTAGTATAGCGGCGTTGTTACGCCGCTATCAATGGCAGAACGGAGATTGTGACGTTAGAGGGTAGGATAGTCGGTGTAACCTTCCGCGCCGCCGCCGTAGAAGCTCTCGGCACGTTGCGGATTCAGTTCTGCTTTGCGTTGCAGACGCGCCACCAGATCCGGGTTAGCAATATAGGCGCGACCAAAAGCAACGGCGTCGATCAGACCTTTCTCGATCAGCGCTTCTGCTTTTTCTGGGGTGTAAGCACCAGCACCAATGATAGGACCGTGGAAGCGTGCGCGAACTTTTTCGCGGAACGCATCGGAATACGGCTCGCCACCGGCCCAGTCCGGCTCAGACATGTGCAGGTAAGCGATTCCGCGCTTGCCCAATTGTTCAATCAGATACAGCGCATCGGCTTCTTCGTTCGGACCGTTGTCAACGTTCTGGAAAGTGCCAATCGGGGAGACGCGAATACCAATGCGATCGGCACCCCATTCTTTAATACCGGCGTCAACCACTTCCAGCACCAGACGCGCACGATTTTCGACGCTGCCACCGTATTGATCGGTACGCTGGTTAGACGTTGGCGACAGGAACTGGTGCAGCAGGTAGCCGTGGGCAGAGTGCAGTTCAACCATATCGAAACCTGCCACGCGCGCATTGGCTATCGCCTGACGGAAGTCATTAACGATACCCGGAATCTCTTCTGTTTCCAGCGCACGTGGCATTGAGGTATCGGCACGCGTTGCCAGGCCGTTTTCATCACGCAGCGAGGTGCGGGTTCCAGCGCTAATCGCGGAAGGTGCAACTGGAGCTTGGCCGTTTGGCTGCAGACTGGCGTGAGAGATGCGTCCGGTGTGCCACAACTGGACAGCAATATGACCTTGCTCAGCGTGTACGGCAGCAGTAATTTTCTTCCATGCGGCAATTTGCGCTTCGCTGTGTAAGCCGGGTGCTCCGGCATAGCCTTTCGCCTGTGCGGAAATCTGCGTCGCTTCGCTGATGATAAGACCCGCGCTGGCGCGTTGACGGTAATACTCGGCCATCAGCGGAGTAGGGATGTCGCCAGGCTCAATACTGCGCAGACGCGTCAGTGGCGCCATAAATACGCGGTTTGCTGCCGTAATGGCACCCACTTTCAGTGGGGAAAACAGTTTTTCAGATGACATGTGGCACTCCTGAATAGACCGGTCGTCTAGTAATAAAGAAAATAAAAACGCCTGTTAAACGGCAGGCGTTGTGATGATGTTTTTAACGTGCGCCAGCGCATTTTCCAGCGGAGTGGCGCTACGAGAAATCTTGGCCTGCAGGTTGGCGCCAAGCCACAGCGCATACAGTACCTGCGCCTGCTGTAACGGCTCGCCAACAAAAGACAGACAATGGCTGGCCTGACCTTTCTCCAGCGCCTGCGCTAACAGCACAATAATATGCCGCGCGCCTTTATCCATCGCAGTGCGCATATCTTCTGACAGATCGCACACTTCGGCAGACAGTTTTACTGTTAAACAGCCGCTAATAATGCCGTGCTGGCTAAACTGGTTCAGGGTTTCCTGATAGTAGGCCAGAATGCGGTCGCGGTAGTTTCCCGCTCCCGTATCAAAGTGCGTAGCCAGTCGCCGATGATAGGCCGCATAGTGGCGTTCCAGCATCGCGACACCGAACGCTTCTTTAGAGCGAAAGTAATGATAAAACGAACCTTTGGGTACTTCAGCGGTTTTCAGTAGTTCGCTTAAACCCATGCCGGTGAAGCCGCGCTGCATACACAGCAGTTCGCCAGTCGCCAACAGATGTTCGCGTGTATCGTGTTCAGTGATTTTGTTCATGAAAACGAGTGTAATAGACCAGTCGGTCTAATGCAATAGCGCTTGCGAGAAATTCAGTTAACGTCTTCAATAGGTATATCAATCTTATTAAAGGAGGGGATGTGGCCGAACAGCTGGAGTTTTTCCCCGTCCAGAGCCCATGCCGTGGAATATGTCAGTCTGACGAACGCGGCTTTTGCCGTGGCTGTTTTCGCAGTCGGGATGAGCGTTTTAACTGGCAAAAGATGAGCGATACCCAAAAGCAGGAAGTGCTGCGGCTTTGTCGTCAGCGCCTGATGCGTAAATTACGAGCAAACAAAGCCAACCCTTCGGAAGAACCGCAACAACCTTCACTCTTTTAAAAGCGTAATTGCGTATACTCGAGGCACATTCACTTAAAAGGAAGCTGCTATGGTTCAGCGTATTACTATTGCGCCGCAAGGCCCGGAATTTTCTCGCTTTGTGATGGGGTACTGGCGCCTGATGGACTGGAATATGTCCGCGCGCCAGCTAGTCAGCTTTATTGAAGAGCATCTGGATCTTGGCGTGACCACCGTCGATCACGCCGATATTTACGGTGGATACCAGTGTGAAGCGGCGTTTGGTGAGGCAATGAAGCTGGCTCCGCATTTGCGTGAAAAAATGCAGATTGTGACCAAATGCGGGATCGCGACGACGGCGCGCGCGGAAAATGCGCTGGGCCACTACATCACCGACAGTGCACATATTATTGCCAGTGCAGAAGAGTCGCTGAAGCTGTTGGCGACCGATCATATTGATCTGCTGCTGATCCACCGTCCCGATCCGCTTATGGATGCTGACGATGTCGCCGACGCTTTTAAAAAATTGCACCATAGTGGCAAAGTGCGTCACTTTGGCGTCTCCAACTTTACCCCTTCACAGTTTTCGCTGCTGCAATCGCGTCTGCCGTTTACTCTGGCGACCAACCAGGTAGAAATTTCACCAGTACATCAGCCGCTCCTGTTGGATGGTACTTTAGATCAACTGCAACAGTTACGTATTCACCCGATGGCCTGGTCCTGTCTCGGCGGTGGTCGCCTGTTTAATGATGATGCTTTCCAGCCTTTACGTAATGAGCTTGCCGTGATCGCAGAAGAGTTGAATGCGCAGTCTATTGAACAGGTGGTATACGCCTGGATTTTACGTCTGCCGTCTCAGCCGCTGCCGATTATTGGCTCAGGAAAAATAGAGCGTGTACGTGCTGCCATTGAGTCTGAATCGCTGAACATGTCTCGCCAGCAATGGTTCCGCATTCGTAAAGCGGCGCTGGGTTACGACGTACCCTAATCGCGTTTTTGGCGCATCTCCGTTCAAATTTGTGTCACTGGTTTACACTTAACAATCAGACACCTTTTGGACGGAGGTCTTATGAAGCGTTTGAGTTTGGCCATTATCACTCTACTCGCCTGTGCAGGTGCGCAGGCTGCCAGTGAAGAAAAAGTGACGATGAATCTGGTCACATCGCAAGGCGTCGGCCAGGCGATTGGTACGGTCACTATTGCTGAAACCGCAAAGGGGCTGGAGTTTACGCCCGATCTGAAGGCGTTGCCGCCAGGTGAACATGGTTTCCATGTGCATATGAACGGCAGCTGCCAACCGGCAATTAAAGATGGGAAAGCCTCAGCCGCAGAATCGGCTGGCGGCCATTATGATCCGCACCAAACCGGCAAACATGAAGGCCCGGAAGGCGCAGGTCATATGGGCGACCTGCCGCTATTGGTGGTGAATAACGACGGTAACTCTACAACGCCGGTCGTTGCGCCGCGGCTTAAAACGCTCGATGAGGTTAAAGGTAAAGCGCTGATGATCCATGTGGGCGGCGATAATATGTCCGATCAACCGAAACCGCTTGGCGGTGGCGGAGCACGCTATGCCTGTGGTGTTATCAAATAATCAACGACTGAGAGTGCCCGGCGGCGGCGCCTGTTCGAGTTGTGAAAGCGAGCAGTGTAGCCGCCAGACCAGTGCCGACAGTTCCTGCGCAGCGGGTTGATGATGGTGGGCAAGCGTATCGCAGATGCGCTGTAGCTCATTCAGTGTGGCATTCAGTGGTCGTTGCTGGACGCCACGCTCGCTCATTACATCGCGCAGCAGCGAGATACACACGTCCCTGACGCGAGCCAGCGGATCGGAACGCGCCTCCCAGGTACGCAGTTGCCACACCACGTGCGAGCAGTTCAGTAAAACGACCCCCCAACGTAATAACCAGCGTCGCGCCAGCGCATCCTGACTGTTGCTGAGCTGGCTGACGTGATGATAGGTCAGCGATTCAAATTCGTTTTCACTGAGTGATGGATGTCGGCTGAGCTGATCGACAAAATCCCGGCGCAGGGCGCGAATATGGCGGCGACTTTTTCGTGCATCCGATCCGGGGCGCAGAATGGCGAAGGCCAGCCATGATAGCGCCACGCCGGTGATTTTCGCCATATTGTCATTCAGGAAATCAGCAAAATCATATACCGGCGGATTGGTTACCGCGATAAACGAACCCATAAATACAATCAACTGCCCCCAAAGACCTGCCAGGGCAGGCATTTGTAGCTTCAACAGTTGCATGGTGGCGAGTAGCGGGAAAAGAAAGAGAATAAACTGCCAGAGGTCGGAAATTTGCACCATCAGGCCAAACTTAACCACAAAGCTAAATAGCGACAGTAGAACCAGCGTACGCATCAGCAAAGAAAGCGACTTGAACGGTGTGGCAACGGCGGAATACAGCACACTGCTGATCGCAGCGAGCGTGAGTGCGCCAGAGCCTGATTCCCATTGTGCGCCAATGCTCCATGCGCCGATAAGCATCAAAGTGCAGAACGTACGCAACCCGCTCCAGATAGCTTCCGCATTATCGGTATGACGGGCAAGCCCCGGCGTGCGGGCGATATTAATACGCTCGGCGGTAACACCATTTTCCAGTAAATGCAGATAATGGCTGCTGCGCAGGTAGAGCCGACAAAAATAACGCAGTCGTTGCCAGAAGGCGACGTGTCGATAGTCGCGGGCATCGACGGGCTGCAGTGGGGCAATAATACGTGCGACAGTGTAGCTATTCGCATTGGATTTGATTAGTTCGCTGAGCAACTGTTCGATGATTTCCCGGGTATTGGACGGGGGATTAGGCCAGTTCAGCAGCATCCTGCGTAGACTGGAAATCACGCTGGTCATGCGTAACTGCTGGTGCAACAGCGAATTGAGCAAAGCATTCTGGCGACGAAAACGATAATGACTCCAGAAAGCCTGAATACGCAGCAGGTTCATGGTCAGAATCTGCCCGATAACACCTTCATGGGCTGTGCGAATGGCATCCGTGGTTTCTGGTTGCCAGAGTAGGCTGGCATGTTCCAGTAAACGTGAATGCATGTTTTTCAATGCAGTCAGTAACGTGGTGCCATCGGAGGTGCTGGGCAGGATCATCATCATCACGCCGCCACACAGGATACCGACGATGACTTCACACACACGTGCCTGCGCGATATCCCATAACTGCGTAATGTCCACGGTATTGACCATGGGAAACGCAATGATCGCCGCCGTATAACCCGCCAGTTGAAAGGCGTAGGCAACGTTATTGGTGAAGTGCGCACAGGCCCAGGTACAAAATCCGATCCACACCGACATGCTCAGCAAAAACAGCCACGGCTCATTGAGAGTATGACCGGCAATAATCAATGCGGCGGTGGCTCCCAGTAGGCTACCCGCCACGCGACCCAGACTTTTGCTGATAACCCCGCCAACGGTGGGAAAACTAACCACCGCCGCCGAGGTCATTGCCCAGTAGGGCTCATCCAGATTCAGATAATAAGCAAAAGTTAACGCGAGGCACATCGCAATGGTGTTACGCAGCGCATAACGCCACTGTGCCGCCGTGGCTTTAAACCACGGCAAATTGCCTGGTGTCAGGCGGGGCAGTTTCATTTACGCTGGCCGATGGATACGCTGCAGGTTGTACCTGACACCAGCGTGACCTCCCGCGGCAGGGCGTCGAATTCGATGCGTACCGGGACACGCTGCGCCAGACGCACCCACGGCACGTTGGGTTTGATGTCGGGAATCAGGCCGGAATCACTTTCCACACTTTGATCGTAGATGGCACGGCCAATACTGGAAACGTGACCCTGTAACTTTATATCGCCGCTGTAGAGCGTGATAAGGGCGGGCGCACCCTCGCGAATGTGGCGTAACTTAGTTTCTTCAAAATATCCCATCACATAAAAAGAGTGACTGTCGACAAGGGCAAACAGGGGCTTACCGGTTGAGGCGTAATCACCGGTACGGGTAGACAGGTTTGTGACCCAACCCGCTACGGGGGCTTTGACCACCGTTTGCGTCAGTTGCCACTGGGCCTGGCGCAAACTGGCCTCAGCCGCTTCAACGCTTGCCTGCATGGCTTTTACGTTGAGATTTGCGGTATCCAGATCCTCGGCTGAGATGTAATTTTGCGATAAATGACGGCGGCGGTTGGCTTCGTTATTGGCTTTCGCCAGGTCAGACTGCGCTTTTGCCAGTTGCGCTTGCGCATTCAGTTCAGCAATGTGAAATGGCGTCTTGTCGATAATAAAAAGGACATCGCCTTTATTCACAAACTGGTTATCTTTTATATAGAGTTCGCTAATGCTGCCTGACACTTGCGGCGTGATGCTGACCTGCTCAGCACGTACTTTGCCATCACGTGTCCAGGGCGATTGCATATAGTAATTCCACATCCACCATCCGGCGAAAACTGCGATTGCAGCGACTATAATAGTGGAGAAGTATTTAACGGTTTTAAGCGACATAATCACCACGCTATCAGCATAACAAAGGCCAGACATACGCAAAGCGTAAAGAGTGACAGATCCATTAGCAGGGGATGCCAGATTTCGCCGGAGTAAATCCAGTCGCGCAGCAGGCGATGAACAACCAGCCAGAGAATAAATCCTGCTACAATCGACTTGGAAACAGGAGGGAAGTAGACAGATGCGCCGATCATTAAATCCTGTAGGGGCAATCCTGTTGCATTAAATATAAACTTCACGGGCAAAATCCTTGACGGAAGAGAGCATTGCTATAGGTTTAGCAAAAAAGAGACAATGAGTCTCTGTAACGCATAATGTCTGAAAAAATGTCAGCCGGTAAGCAAATTTGGCAATACATTTGTTTTGGGAATACAAATGCTGCACACTATTCTAAAATCAGCACAATAACTTAGCAAGCTAATTATAAGGAGATGAAATTGGAATCGCCATTAGGTTCTGATCTGGCACGGTTGGTGCGCATTTGGCGTGCTCTGATTGACCATCGCCTGAAACCTCTGGAGTTGACGCAGACGCATTGGGTTACGCTGCACAACATTCATCAGTTGCCGCCGGATCAATCGCAGATTCAGCTGGCTAAAGCGATTGGCATCGAGCAGCCTTCGCTGGTACGTACGCTTGACCAGTTGGAAGAAAAGGGACTCATTTCACGACAGACTTGCGCCAGCGATCGTCGAGCTAAGAGAATTAAACTGACAGAGAAGGCTGAGCCGCTGATCGCTGATATGGAAGCGGTGATCAACAAAACACGTGGAGAAATTCTGGAAGGGATTTCAGCTGAGGAAATTGATCTGCTGATTAAGCTGGTTGCCAAACTCGAACACAATATTATTGAACTGCAGTCACAGGATTGAAACGATAAGTTACGTGTGGCCAGAGCCTGACCACACGTGAATTCGATTAGCGTGGAGACACGGTAACCTGGCTGCCGTTGTTAGCCATAACAACGCGCTGGCCGGCTGAAAACTTGGTCGCACCCTGTTTCTGAACCACCATGATGGTATTACCATCATCCTTACGGATTTCCAGTTCCACACCCTGGGTTTTATTCATCGCACCTTGTACGCCTTGACCCGCTACGCCACCGGCAACTGCACCTGCAGCCGTCGCTAATGAACGACCCGTACCGCCGCCGACGGTGTTACCAAGGAACCCGCCGAGTACCGCACCACCAATAGCACCAATCACGTTTGCGTCATCGCCACCCTGGATTTGCACCGGACGAACATGAACAATCGTACCGTAGGTAACGTTCTGAACTTGTTTCGCTTCGGATGCGGTATATACGTCGCCTGAAAGGCTATCATTGTTAACGCAACCCGCTAAAGATACGCCCATTAATGAAACAATCAGCACACGTTTAATCATTTACAAATCTCCTTTGTCACCACGAAACGCTAATAAAACACCCTTCATGGTTAAATTATATGGCATTTGTGAGCCTAAGGTCACATGTTCTACTGGAACAATATGAAAATCTTAACCGAAATTGGATCAACCGAGTATAAACGAATCATTCATGTAATTGATGTAATTAAACGATCATTGTAATGATTAGCCACCAAAAATCATTAAGGAAGCATGGCATTAGTCGACACTTTATGGTTGAGTGTCAAGGCTAATTTGCTTAAAAGGATGACCTATGAAATCGGGCCGTTTTATCGGTGTAATGTCTGGAACCAGCCTTGATGGCGTCGATGTTGTGCTGGCGACAATAGATGAAACGATGGTTGCGCAGCAGGCGAGTCTGACCTGGCCCATCCCCATTCATGTTAAACAAGCGATTCTGGATATCTGCCAGGGGCAGCAGCTTACACTTTCTCAGTTTGGTCAGTTAGATGCACAGCTCGGTTATCTATTTGCTGAGGCGGTGAATGCGCTGTTGGTGCAAGAAAAATTGAAACCGCAGGATATCGTTGCGATTGGTTGTCACGGGCAAACCGTGTGGCATGAACCGAACGGTGCTGCGCCGCACACGCTGCAAATTGGTGATAACAACCAGATTGTCGCGCGTACCGGGATAACCGTAGTCGGCGATTTTCGTCGACGTGATATCGCCCTTGGCGGGCAGGGTGCACCGCTCGTTCCCGCGTTTCATCAGGCACTGCTGGCACATCCAACGGAACGGCGAATGGTGTTAAATATCGGCGGGATTGCCAATCTGTCTCTGCTTATTCCGCAACAACCCGTTCGCGGATACGACACCGGGCCGGGCAATATGCTGATGGATGCCTGGATCTGGCGGCAATGTGGCCAGCCCTACGACAAAGATGCGCAGTGGGCCATTTCAGGAACGGTGATCTTACCGTTGCTGCAGAATATGCTTAACGACCCTTATTTTTCCGCGCCTGCGCCGAAAAGCACCGGCCGTGAGTATTTTAATTACGGCTGGATAGAGCGTCATCTGGCGCAGTTTCCGGGAATTAGCCCACGAGATGTACAGGCGACGCTTGCCGAACTGACGGCAGTAACCATTTCAGAGCAGGTCTTGTTAAGCGGCGGCTGTGATCGACTCATGGTATGTGGTGGTGGCAGTCGTAATCCACTGCTGATGATGCGTCTGGCGGCATTATTACCGGGTACAGAGGTCACCTCAACCGATGAAGCCGGGATCAGCGGTGATGATATGGAAGCGTTAGCCTTTGCATGGTTGGCGTGGCGAACACTGGCCGGATTGCCGGGAAATTTACCGTCTGTGACTGGGGCGTCAGAGCCGAGTGTTTTAGGGGCAATTTATCCTGCCAATCCGCGAACTCAGAGTTAACTGAAATTATTCAGCGCGGTATGCCGGTAAACTAAGGATATTAGGGAGGGTGCCATTACCCTCCAGGACCAGGAAAGTCTTCAGGATATGGCTATGAAAAAACTGTTGTTAGTGTGTCTGCCCGTACTACTTAGCGGTTGTAGTGTGTACAACCAATTTGTCGAGCGTATGCAAACGGATACGCTTGAATACCGCTGCGACGAAAAACCGCTGACCGTGAAGCTGAACAATACCCGCCAGACGGCAAGCTTTGTTTATGATAATCAACTATTGAACCTCAAACAGGGCGTGTCGGCATCAGGTGCACGTTATACCGATGGTATCTACGTATTTTGGTCTAAAGGCGACGAGGCAACGGTCTATAAACGAGACAGAATTGTGCTAAATAACTGTCAGTTACAGAACCCGAAGCGTTGAGATTTTCACCTGGGCGGCGCACAATAGCGTCACCCACTGACAATCCGTAGCCAAACATCATGTCTGATAACGACGAATTGCAGCAAATCGCGCATCTGCGCCGTGAATACACGAAAGGCGGTCTTCGCCGCCGCGATCTTCCCGCCGAACCCCTTGCGCTGTTTGAGCGCTGGCTGGGGCAAGCCTGTGATGCCAAACTGGCCGATCCCACAGCAATGGTCGTTGCGACCGTTGATGAAAATGGCCAGCCTTATCAGCGTATCGTGTTACTCAAACATTATGATGACAAAGGGCTGGTGTTCTATACCAACCTTGGCAGCCGTAAGGCGCATCAGATCGAGAAAAATCCACGCATCAGCCTTTTATTTCCCTGGCATACGCTGGAACGGCAGGTGATGGTGATCGGCAAGGCAGAGCGTCTTTCCACACTCGAAGTGGTGAAATACTTCCACAGTCGCCCACGCGACAGTCAGATTGGCGCCTGGGTCTCAAAACAATCCAGTCGGATCTCCGCGCGCGGTATTCTCGAAAGCAAATTCCTCGAACTGAAGCAGAAGTTTCAGCAAGGGGAAGTTCCTCTGCCCAGTTTCTGGGGCGGCTTTCGCGTGAGTATTGAACAAATGGAGTTCTGGCAGGGCGGTGAAAACCGTCTGCACGATCGTTTTTTATACCAACGCGAAGATAACGCGTGGAAAATTGATCGCCTGGCCCCCTAAAGATGCAAATTTCTTGTTTTAAGCGCTGGTGCTGATCAATCCGGCGCTTTATTCTATGTTTCTTTCGCATCAGGCGAAAAGTCGTGTACCGGCAAAGGTGCAGTCGTTTTATACATGGAGATTTTGATGGCAAGCAGTAACTTGATTAAACAATTGCAAGAGCGGGGGCTGGTGGCCCAGGTGACGGACGAGGAAGCGTTAGCAGAGCGACTGGCGCAAGGCCCGATCGCGCTCTATTGCGGCTTCGATCCTACCGCTGACAGCTTGCATTTGGGGCATCTGGTTCCATTGTTATGCCTGAAACGCTTCCAGCAGGCAGGCCATAAGCCTGTTGCACTGGTAGGTGGCGCAACCGGTCTGATTGGTGACCCGAGCTTTAAAGCCGCCGAGCGTAAACTGAATACCGAAGACACCGTGCAGGAGTGGGTGGATAAAATCCGCAAACAGGTTGCACCGTTCCTCGATTTCGACTGTGGCGACAACTCGGCGATTGCTGCGAACAACTACGACTGGTTTGGCGGTATGAACGTACTGACTTTCCTGCGCGATATCGGCAAACACTTCTCCGTTAACCAGATGATCAACAAAGAAGCGGTTAAGCAGCGTCTGAACCGTGACGATCAGGGGATCTCCTTTACCGAGTTTTCTTACAACCTGCTGCAGGGTTATGACTTTGCCTGCCTGAACAAACTGCACGGCGTGGCACTGCAGATTGGTGGTTCTGATCAGTGGGGTAACATTACTTCGGGTATCGATTTGACCCGTCGTCTGCACCAGAATCAGGTGTTTGGTCTGACCGTTCCGCTGATTACTAAAGCTGACGGCACCAAATTCGGTAAGACGGAAGGCGGCGCAGTGTGGCTGGATCCGAAGAAAACCAGTCCATATAAATTCTACCAGTTCTGGATCAACACCGCCGATGCGGACGTTTATCGCTTCCTGAAATTCTTCACTTTCATGGACATTGAAGAGATCAATGCGCTGGAAGAAGAAGATAAAAACAGCGGTAAAGCGCCGCGTGCCCAGTATGTTCTGGCCGAACAGGTTACGCGTCTGGTTCACGGTGAAGAAGGTCTGGTCGCGGCAAAACGCATTACCGAAAGCTTGTTCAACGGCAATCTCAGCGATTTGAGTGAAGCAGATTTCGAACAGCTGGCGCAGGATGGCGTGCCGATGATCGAGATGGACAAAGGTGCCGATTTGATGCAGGCGCTGGTGGACTCTGAGCTGCAGCCTTCTCGCGGTCAGGCACGTAAGACCATTGCGTCAAACGCGGTGACCATCAACGGTGAGAAGCAGTCCGATCCGGAATATTTCTTCCAGGAGAGTGATATCCTGTTCGGGCGCTATACCTTACTGCGCCGTGGCAAGAAGAACTATTGTCTGATTTGCTGGAAGTAAGATTGAGTTAGTAGGGGCGTGGGAAACTACGCCCCTTTATTTTTTCAGGGTTGTGGTAAGTAAAATGAAGAATATCCTCGCCATCCAGTCCCACGTTGTTTTTGGTCATGCGGGCAATAGTGCAGCAGAATTTCCGATGCGTCGTCTTGGCGCAAATGTCTGGCCGCTGAATACCGTTCAGTTTTCAAACCATACGCAGTATGGCAAATGGACCGGTTGCGTTATGCCGCCGAGCCACCTGACTGAAATTGTTCAGGGCATTGCTGATATTGATAAACTCCAGACCTGCGACGCAGTACTGAGCGGCTATCTTGGCTCAGCAGAACAGGGCGAACATATTCTGGGTATTGTTCGCAAAGTAAAAGCGGCAAACCCGCAGGCAAAATACTTTTGCGACCCTGTGATGGGACACCCTGAAAAGGGGTGTATCGTCGCACCCGGAGTGGCGGAATTTCATGTACGCCATGCGCTTCCGGCCAGTGACATTATTGCCCCAAATCTGGTTGAGCTCGAAATTCTGTGCGAGCATGCGGTGAACAATGTCGGTGAGGCCGTTGCAGCTGCGCGTGAACTGATCGCTCAGGGACCTGAAATTGTACTGGTGAAGCATCTGGCACGCGCAGGTATCAGCACCGACCGTTTCGAGATGCTGCTGGTCACCGCTGAACAAGCGTGGCATATCAGTCGCCCGTTAGTCGATTTTGGCGCACGTCAACCGGTTGGTGTGGGTGATGTGACGAGTGGCTTGTTACTGGTGAAACTGCTGCAGGGCGCGTCTTTACAGCAGGCGCTTGAGCATGTGACTGCGGCGGTGTACGAAGTGATGATCACTACCAAAGAGATGCATGAGTATGAGCTACAGGTCGTGGCCGCGCAGGACCGTATCGCCAAGCCTGAACACTACTTTAGCGCAACTCAGCTGTAATCGATGCCCGATGGCGCTCACGCTTATCGGGCATATTTTTAGCTGTAGGCCGGGTATGTGCAAGTGCCACCCGGCAACAACAATTAATTTAAGCCTTCTGCTTTAAGCGCAGCAGCAACCGCCGGGCGTTCAGCCATTCGCGCCATATAGGCGTCAATATTACTTAATCCTGCCATATTCAGCTTAACCGCATAGGCCCAACGCAGTACGGTAAACAGATATGCATCGGCGATGCTGAAGCGCGGGCCGCAGATCCATTGGTTATCTTTCAGCGAGTCGTTCACATACTGCATTTTTTTCTCCAGTAGCGCGCGAACGGTTGGCTTGAAGTCTTCCGGCGTATCGGGACGGAACAGTGGCGTAAAGCCTTTATGCAGTTCTGTCGCAATGTAGTTAAGCCATTCGATGGTTTTGTAACGGGAGAGGCTGCTGGTAGGGGCAAGGAGCTGGCGGTCTGGCACGCTGTCCGCCAGGTATTGCATGATGGCGACACCTTCGGTAAGTAGCGTACCGTCATCCAGCAACAGTGCGGGAACTTGCCCTTTTGGGTTTACCGCGAAAAAATCATCGCCATTTTCCAGACGTTTCTTCATCAGATCAACACCATCCAGCGTGAAATCTTTACCGCTCTCACGAAGTGTGATGTGGGAAGCGAGAGAACATGCGCCCGGTTTGTAGAACAGTTTCATCGGTAACTCCTTTTGGCTGAGGTATATCGTATGGTAGTGCTACCTCAGGCAAAAAAAAAGCCGCTAACAACAGTTAGCGGCCTGAAAATGAGTTTCCCTGAGAATTACGCTGTCGCGGCCTTAGAGGCTTTCTCATTGACGTCATCGTCCTGAGTCATACGGTTCAGTTTCGGAGCCGTCAGCAGCATCAGAACAGCGATAACAGCCGTTGCGACACCAATCTGCAGGAACACACGACCGTAGACTTCAAGGGACATCAGCGGGTCAGTCACATTCTCTGGTACAGCCATCATGTTAGCGACGTAGCCACCGATGATGTTTGCACCGGCGGTGGTCAGGAACCAGCTACCCATGATGAAGCCCATCAGGCGTTGCGGAACCAGTTGTGCCACCATTGCCAGACCCAGACCGGAGATCATTAGCTCACCGATACTTTGCAGACCGTAGCAGATGATCAGCCAGTTAACGGAAACGATGCCCGCATCGGTAGCGAATTTCGCGCCCAGCGGCAGGATCAGGAATGCACCGGAACACAGCACCATACCAATCGCAAACTTGGTCGGCATCGGCAGGGTATCGCCCATTTTGTTATAGATAGCGGCGAGGATTGGGCTACCAATGATGATCCAGAACGGGTTCAGTGCCTGGTACTGTTCAGGTTCGAAAGCAATGCCAAGAATAGAGTGCTCAACGTTACGAATCGCAAAGAAGTTCAGTGAGGTCGGCATCTGGCTGTACAGCACGAAGAAGATAATCGCTTCCAGCATCAGAATGAAGGCGACGATCATTTTGCGACGCGCAGCACCTTGCATGGTGAAGGCTTCTTTACCGAAGATGAACACGATACCCAGCGCAATGACGCCCAGAACCATACGTGCGATCTGCTGGTTGTGCAGCAACCAGGTTGCAATCGCGATCAGTACCACAACGCCAGCAATGGTCAGCAGCAGGTTACGGAAGTTGATCGGTTCAAAGTCAGGTTTAGAACCGTACTGTTTAACCCAGCGCTGACAGAATGCGAAGTTAACAACGGTAATCAGCATACCCACGACGCTCAGAGCGAACGCGGTGCTCCAGCCGTAACGCGCAGCTAACCATGGCGTTGCCAGCATAGAGAAGAATGAACCGATGTTGACGGACATGTAGTACATGGTAAATGCACCATCAAGACGCGGGTCATCTTTGGCATAGCAGGTAGAGAGCAGGGAGGATGGGTTTGCTTTAAACAGGCCGTTACCGACAGCGATGGCCGCCATGCCCATATAAACGATACCCGCATCGTGACCGGACCATGCTACCAACGCATAACCGATGGCCAGCACAACGGCACCCAGCATAATGACACGTTTTGTTCCCAGAACTTTATCACCTAACCAGCCGCCAATGGCAACCAGACCGTACACCAGGGCGCTAAAGGACGAGAAAAGGGTGATGGAATCCGCTTCTGACATACCCAGCTGTTTAACCAGGTAGACGGCCATAATCCCTTGCAGGCCGTAATAACCAAAACGTTCCCACAGCTCAATAGAGAAAATGAGATAGAACGCTTTTGGTTGTTTGAAGGCGTTTAAACTTACGCTTTCTGTTGGTTTATTGTTTGCAGTAGACACTTTTACCTCTTTTTTTACATCCCATATCAACGGGGGTGTTCAGGTACGTGATGAGTCAAGTTCATCCGTCCGATTGTTATAGTGGGAGGGGAAACGGCAAGTAATGTTCACTATCTTGACCCTTCAGACAAGTGGTTTGTAATAATCTGTTACATATATCATGACTGGTGAAATCGTCGGGGCGGTGAAATGTTATCTAGCGTTAAATTTCTTCATTTCTAAAATGGCAGATTTTTACACTGTTTAATCACCGTCAAAACCGCAATGTGGCGATATGTTCTGCTATTTAAGGTTGAATCCAGTGATATAGGCCATTATCTGAAAAATAGGCAGTGTAATGTTTTGTTTGGAAACTGTGCAGTTAGGTCATCCAATTGTCACCTTAACTAAAAAATAAAAATTTATTAACATTGTGTTAGCTGGATGATCTGGATCACGTATAGATAGAAATTTCTTTTGCTAAAAAAACGATTAACCTGCTCAGGTGTTAATTAACAAGAATATTGCATTAGATATGAGCAATTGAATGGCATCATTGTCGGGAAAATAAACTCTGGGGAGTGCATAACTAATCGTTATGTATGTAAGGGCCGAGGAGGATGCCCCGGCAGCATTAGATATCGACTTTCTCTTTGAATTCGCAGAGATCTTCAATAATACAGGAACCACAGCGCGGCTTTCTGGCGATGCAGGTGTAGCGGCCGTGAAGAATTAACCAGTGATGGCAATCGACTTTAAATTCACTGGGTACGACTTTCAGCAGCTTCTCTTCAACCTGCTCGACATTTTTACCCGGGGCGAATTGCGTGCGATTACAGACGCGAAAAATGTGGGTATCTACAGCGATAGTGGGCCAGCCAAAGGCGGTATTTAACACCACATTAGCTGTCTTTCGCCCAACTCCGGGGAGAGCTTCTAACGCCGCACGGTCTTCAGGTACTTCACCATTGTGTTGTTCCAGCAGAATGCGGCAGGTTTTAATTACGTTTTCCGCTTTGCTGTTAAACAAACCGATTGTCTTGATGTAGGACTTAACACCTTCAACACCGAGCTCCAGCATCGCGGCAGGCGTATTGGCGACGGGATATAGCTTAGCCGTCGCTTTATTGACACTGACATCGGTCGCTTGTGCGGAGAGTAAGACTGAAATCAACAGTTCAAACGGCGATGTAAAATTAAGCTCGGTTGTCGGATGCGGGTTGTTATCCCGCAGGCGCGTCAGTATTTCCAGACGTTTTGCTTTGTTCATTACGCATTCCCTGTTTCACCCGCGGGACTGTCCGCGACAGCCGCCTCGGCACGACGTTTCTTCATTTTCTCATCAATCAGATACTTCACTGCCAGCATCAGACCCAGGCCAATAAACGCGCCCGGTGGCAGCATGGCCAGCAGAAACGGCGTATCAGTATGGAAGATCTCAACGCGCAAGACTTTGGCCCAGCTACCCAACAAACCGTCTGCACCATCAAACAGTGTACCGTTACCAATTATTTCACGCAGCGAACCCAGAACAAACATGGCACCGGTTGCGCCCATGCCGATAGAGAAACCATCAAGTGCGGATAACGCAGGGCCCTTTTTGGCGGCGAAGGCTTCTGCACGGCCAACAACAATACAGTTAGTCACAATCAGCGGGATGAAGATGCCCAGAGATTGATACAGGCCGAAGGCGTAGGCATTGATCAACATCTGCACCGCGCTCACCACGGAGGCGATGATCATGACATAAATCGGAATGCGAATTTCAGGCGGTGTCCAGCGACGGAGTGCTGAAATCGTCAGGTTGGTCAGCGTCAGGACGAGCGTAGTCGCGAGTCCCAGACCCAGCGCGTTAGTGGCGGTAGAGGTGACGGCTAACAGCGGACACATCCCGAGTAGCTGCACAAGCGCGGAGTTATTTTTCCATAACCCCTGGACAATAACGTCTTTAATTTCGCTCATGGTTATTCTCCACAGGCGCTAAGTTGAGGGAGTTGCGCAGGCAGTGTCTGCGCATACAGGCCGGCACGTTTAACCGCGTTAACTACTGCACGGGGTGTAATGGTTGCGCCAGTAAACTGGTCAAAGTCGCCGCCATCTTTTTTCACAGCCCAGTGAGAGTCGTTATCCGCAGAAATTGTTTTACCGCTAAAATGGGTGATCCAGTCGGACAGGCGCAGTTCGATTTTATCGCCCAGCCCCGGCGTTTCATGGTGTTCGGTAACCCGCGTACCCAACACGGTACCCGTGAAATCGACACCCACCAGTAGTTGAATCGCTCCGGAATAACCATCTGGCGCCGTAGCTTCAAGAATTGCTGCAACGGGGCGATCGTCCTGGCGGGCAATATATACGCGATGCGTACCTTTGCCCAACGCCGGTGCATCGACCAGATAGCAACTTTCAGACAAGTTATTATTGTAGCGATCGCCAGGCAGAACCTGATCGAACAGCGTTTTTTGCTGTATCGCGGCCTGTTCATCAATGGTTGACTTGGTTAATTGATTGATTGCTGCAGTTAACCCCGTCGAGCCTGCGGCAAACAGCGCCAGCGTAATACCGTGTTTACGAATCGTTTTCAGCATAGGGACTCCTTAGCGATGTCCGTACACGCGAGGGCGAGTGTAATAATCAATCAGGGGAACCGTGATATTCGCCAGCAATACGGCAAAAGCCACGCCATCAGGATAACCGCCAAAACTGCGAATCAACCATACTAACAGGCCAGCAAGTGCGCCAAAAATCAGGCGACCGCGGTTGGTTGTTGATGCCGTAACGGGATCGGTAAGAATAAAGAACGCACCTAACATTGTCGCGCCGGAAAGGAGGTGCAACTGAGGCGAGGCCAGCGATTCTGGCGAAAATATCCAGCCCAAAGTGGCACAAACGGCGAGTGACAGCAGGAAGCTAACCGGGATATGCCAGCGAATCGCTTTTTGCCATAACAGCACGATACCGCCCACCAGCCAGGCAAGGTTCACCCACTGCCAGCCAGCGCCTGCCAGCATGCCGCTGTAGATCGGGTATTGCATCACCTGCTCAACGGTACGTCCTGCATGCAGGGATGTCTTAAAGGTATCAAGAGGCGTTGCCTGACTGATACCATCGATGCCCATACGCAGCGAATTCATATCCCCACCGCTGGCGGTATGTCCGTTAAAGATAACGTTCAGGGCGTCAAAAAAACCAGGCACCGTGGCCGCAATTTCATGCGGCGGAAGCCAACTGGTCATCTGTACCGGAAATGAGATGAGCAGCACGACATAACCAATCATGGCAGGGTTAAACGGGTTCTGCCCGAGCCCGCCATACAGCTGTTTCGCAATGATAACCGCAAATACCGTGCCTAATACCACCATCCACCATGGCGCGAGGGGCGGAATACTGACGGCCAAAAGCAACCCGGTGAGTAACGCAGAGTTGTCTTTTAAAATCGGCACAATGGGTTGTTTACGCAGTTTAAGCACACCCGCTTCGGCAGCAATAGCGCTGATGGATGCGAGAACTATCTGGAACAACGTGCCCCAGCCAAAGAACCACAGCTGAGCGGCGATCCCCGGCAATGCAGCAAGTAATACCAGCATCATGATACGCGATGTCTGGCGCTGGTTATGGGTATAAGGGGAGCTTGCTATTCTGAATACCATTTATTCCTCGTTTACAACCTGCTGCTGTGCGGCTTTCTTAGCCTGAGCGCGTGCGATAGCGGCCGCGACGGCGGCTTTACGTGGATCAACCGGCTCGGCTGTTTCAGCTACCGCCTGCTGCTCGAGCTTGCGGGCCTTGGCGCGGGCGATTGCTGCTTCCACGGCGGCTTTACGCGGATCAACCGGTTCGGCCGTTTCCGTTACCGCTTCTTGCTCATGTTTGCGGGCTTTGGCGCGGGCGATTGCCGCTTCGACGGCGGCTTTACGCGGATCAGCCGGTTCGGCCGTTTCCGTTACCTGTTCTTGTTCAAGTTTGCGGGCTTTGGCGCGGGCAATTGCCGCTTCCACGGCGGCTTTACGCGGATCAGCCGGTTCGGCCGTTTCCGTTACCAGTTCTTGTTCAAGTTTGCGGGCTTTGGCACGGGCAATTGCCGCTTCCACGGCGGCTTTACGCGGGTCTGTACCCGTGCTGCTGCCATCACTTTGCGGCGGATTTTCCTTACGGGAGGCACGAGCTTGCGCCTTACGCGCCTCGCGCGCGGCAATCACGGCACTATTGTCAGGTTTTACGCCTGCCTGAATGACCACTGGCTGTAGCGCCTGAGCCTGCTTTTCTTTTACACGAGCCAGCGCGGCAGCAATGGCATCATGATCTTTGGCCGCCGGCTGAGCAGCAGCGCTCTTATGGCGTTCAAGACGCGCTGCTTTTTCACGTTCAAGGCGCGCCTGGCGGGCTTCAAACCGAGCTTTCGCTTCAGCGGCGCGTTTTTCTTCCTGGCTAATGGCGTAAATCTCGGCTTTTTCCTGACGGAAATATTGCACCAACGGAATATTGCTTGGGCATACCCAAGCGCAGGCACCGCACTCAATGCAGTCGGCGATATTATGGGCCGTTGCCTTGTCGTGCTGTTGCCCTTTACTGAACCAATAAAGTTGTTGTGGCAGGAGATCCGCCGGACAGGCATCGGCGCATGCGCTACAGCGAATGCAGCCTTTCTCTTCCGGTGTTTCACCCATTTCACTGGCAGAGGGTGCCAGAAGACAGTTGGTTATCTTCACCACCGGGACATCCAGCCACGGCAGCGTAAAGCCCATCAGCGGCCCGCCCATAATCACCATCTGGTCGGCGGAAGGGCAGAAGCCCGCATCGTTGAGCAGATGACGAACCGGCGTGCCTAAACGCGCCCAGACGTTGCCCGGACGGCTGACGGCTTCACCGGTAAGCGTCACGACACGTTCGGTGATCGGCTCTCCGTCAATTACTGCCCGTTTAATTGCATAGGCGGTTCCGACGTTTTGCATCAATACGCCGATATCAGAGGAGCGTCCGCCGTGGGGAACCTGCTTGCCGGTCAGGATTTGTGTTAACTGCTTGGCCCCGCCGGACGGGTACTTGGTGGGGATCACGCGTAGGCTAATGTCGTGTGAATCAGCCAGCACCGCGCGCAGCATAGATATTGCCTGCGGTTTGTTATCTTCGATACCAAGGAGGATCTCGCGTGGCTGAAGAATGTGCGCCAGGATGCGGATACCTTCGACGACCTGAGCGGCACAGTCCTGCATCAGGCGGTCATCTGCCGTAATGTACGGCTCGCATTCGGCGGCGTTAATGATCAGGGTTTCAATTTTATCTCCACCGCCCTGCAGTTTAACGCCGGTGGGAAAACCCGCGCCACCCAGTCCGGCGACGCCGTACTGATGAATACGCGCAATCAGCTCTTCCCGGCTGTGGGAGCGGTAGTCGGTCCAGCCGTCTCGCTCAATCCAGCGGTCTTCGCCATCGGCGTCTATGATGACGCTCAGCTCAGCGAGTGCCGAAGGATGTGCGGTGGAATGCGGCGCAATAGCAACCACGGTGCCTGATGTTGGCGCATGGACTGGAAGCATTTTGCCACGCCCGCGGGTTAAGGCCTGACCACGCAGCACGGTGTCACCCACGTTTACGCACAGTTCACCCTCCGCACCAATATGTTGTTTCAGCGGAATAACGAAACGCGGCGCCAGCGGAACCTGTCGCAACGGCGTTCCGTTTGACTGGGTTTTCATTTCTGGCGGATGAATGCCGCCATCAAAGTCCCAGATTTTATTTTTTCTGAATGCAGAGAATAACTTAAACATGTTGTTCCACGGGAATGATGCGCACAGGGATGGTGTTTAAATCCCATTTCCAACTATCGGGTGTCTCGGCTACCGGGCGTAATTCAATACATTGCGTCGGGCACGGGTCAACGCACAGGTTGCACCCGGTGCAGAGATCGCTCATTACCGTGTGCATGGAGCGGGTCGCGCCCACGATCGCATCGACCGGGCAGGCCTGAATACACTTAGTGCACCCAATACAGTTATTTTCATCAATGACCGCCAGCATTCGCACCGGCGTAACGTCTTGTTCATCGCCATCAATAGGTTGCGGGTCGACGTTCAGCAGAGCGGCAATTTTTAACATCACCGCTTCGCCACCGGGGGCGCAACGGTTAATTTTTTCACCCTGAGAGCCTATCGCTTCAGCGTAAGGATGACAGCCCGGATAGCCGCACTGTCCACACTGGCTTTGCGGGAGAATTTCATCAATTTTCTCCACGACCGGATCATCTTCAACGGCAAAACGTCGCGAGGCGTACCCCAAAATAGCGCCGAACGCCAGACCCAGTAGACTCACTGCGGCAACGGCAATCCAGATAGCATTCATTACAACTTCACCAAACCACTAAAGCCCATAAAGGCCAATGACATTAAACCAGCAGTAATCAGCGCAATCGCATTGCCGCGAAACGGCGCTGGGACGTCCGCTACGGCGAGGCGTTCGCGGATCGCAGCGAACAGTACCATCACCAGCGAGAAGCCGACGGCGGCGGAAAAACCGTATAGCGCCGACTGTAAAAAGTTATGGCCGAGGTTGATGTTCAGTAGCGCCACACCTAACACTGCGCAGTTAGTGGTGATCAGCGGTAGGAAGATCCCCAGCAGGCGGTACAGCGCAGGGCTGGTTTTACGCACAACCATTTCGGTAAACTGCACGACGACGGCGATAACCAGAATAAAAGCCAGCGTGCGCAGATAGATGAGATTGAGCGGGATTAGGATCCAGGTATCAATCAGCCATGCGCAAATGGAGGCCAGCGTCATGACAAACGTCGTGGCAAGGCCCATACCCATTGCGGTTTCCAGTTTTTTGGAAACACCCATAAACGGGCAGAGGCCCAGAAACTTGACCAGTACAAAGTTATTGACCAGTACAGTTCCGACAAACAGCAGCAGGTAATCAGTCATTTTTCGGCCTGAAATAAAAAAGCCGCCTATTATCTGACAATCTACAACAGGCGACAACAGGTTAACTGTAGGGTTATTACGGGTTCACAAACGTCGATTTAACGCGCTGCGATCGTTTGAAGTAGGGCACCAACAGTGCTGCGGCCAGTAATGGGAACAGCAGTTGGCGCACGGCAAAAGCGTCTGGAACGGGTGAAAACGCAAACGCTTTAATCGCCAGCAACACGGAGATCAGCAGCCACAGAATGTAATGTTTAGGCACACAGGCTCGGCGTTTGAAAAACGCAATCGTCAGCCACAGTGTGTAATACCACATGGCGATCGCGGTAACAAAAGAGACGCCCCATAACAGCAAGTTTGCCGTACTTTGCTCACCCAGCGTTTTGAAGGTTTGCGGTGTAGCCAGCGCAGTGACATAAAGTAATAACGCCAGCGAAGCGCTCAACAACGCGACTAACAGCCAGGCCAGTGGCCCAAGTAGCCAGCCTCCGATACGTTGTGCCGGTGTGGTAGTCATCTCTTCTCCAGGTTTACGCGCGCAATCAATCATGCCATTTATTTTGGGGCAATTATTATAAAGCTTTTAACGTTGAGCGCTACTTTCTTCTTTATTGCACGTAATGCCAGACTGATTTAGGTACCTGACCAACATCAAACAGACGGCCTCCGGATATAAGCTCCGCACGGCGATGGTCTGCGGCACGGTACATATTGATGATGTCGCTATCGTCGGTGAGCGTGTAGTTTAGATGGTCGAACAGCTTTTCCAGACTTTCGAGTGAACTGATTTTGCGGAATTTTAATAAGTAATCCTGAACAGTCATAAATGCAGATCCATATTAATAAAATAATACCAACGGAGTAGAAAATATAAAAATAAACCACGTGCACAGGTAAAAGCGGATTTACGTGCAAATTTAAGAAGAGTGTTCATACCTGTGAAAAGCAGGCGCTATGCGCGTCTTTGGCAAGGGTAACGCGCTTAGCGATCGCTGGCAATATGCAGCGGAGCGGGATGCGGCATAATTCCCTTTATTTGACAGAAAGCGATCTTTTCCCGGCAAGCCCTGCAACTACCAATGTTAATTGCCGGGCAATAAAAGGCTGCGGATGCTTATTTTTTCTGCACTGCGGCAACGGGCTCTGGCGGCTGGTAATTGTCAATATGATTGGCAACACCCAGCAGGATCACGGAGACGGCGAGAACAATCCAACCTGTTAATTCAATAAGACGATTCATTACTGATGACATTTGCTTTGATTTATCCATAAACACAGGCTGCAAATGTTACTAATCTCTCATTAATACAGCAAGATGATTGGGAACGATTTCTACCTCTTTTTCGCTGCAAGTTAAGCATAAGTGGCATATGTTTGACTTAAGTTAAAAACAACCTTTGTAGCGCAAAGGTTATTAAACTATTGAGACGTTGCAAGGTATGGTGTGAAATAGGTCAGTCCTGAATTGAGAGGCAATAATATGAGTGACAACATCCGCGTTGGGCTAATTGGCTATGGTTATGCCAGCAAAACCTTCCATGCCCCCCTGATTGTGGGCACGCCGGGCCTGGAACTGGCTGCAGTTTCCAGTAGTGATGAAGCAAAAGTGAAGGCAGACTGGCCTACGGTGGCGGTTGTTGCTGAGCCTAAGCATCTTTTTAACGATCCAAATATCGACCTGATTGTGATCCCCACGCCTAACGACACGCACTTTCCGTTAGCGAAAGCTGCGCTGGAAGCGGGCAAACACGTGGTTGTTGATAAACCTTTTACCGTGACACTGTCACAAGCTCGTGAGCTGGATGCGCTGGCGCGCAGCCTCGGGCGCGTGCTGTCTGTGTTCCATAACCGTCGCTGGGACAGTGATTTTCTGACGCTGAAAGCTCTGCTGGCGGATGGTGTTTTGGGAGAGGTGGCGTATTTCGAATCCCATTTCGATCGTTTCCGCCCGCAGGTTCGTGATCGTTGGCGTGAACAGGGCGGTCCGGGAAGCGGTATCTGGTACGATTTAGCACCGCATCTTTTGGATCAGGCGATTAACCTGTTTGGTTTGCCCGTCAGCCTGACGGTAGACCTTGCCCAGCTGCGCCCGGGCGCGCAGGCGACGGATTACTTCCATGCCATCCTGACGTATCCGCAGCGTCGTGTGATCTTGCATGGCACCATGCTCGCTGCCGCAGAATCGGCCCGCTATATTGTGCACGGATCGCGTGGCAGCTATGTGAAGTATGGTCTTGACCCGCAGGAAGAGCGCCTGAAAAATGGCGAACGACTGCCACAGGAAGACTGGGGTTATGATATGCGCGATGGCGTATTGACGCGAGTAGAAGGCGAAGAGCAGGTCGAAGAAACCTGGCTTACTGTACCGGGCAACTATCCGGCGTACTATGCTGGCATTCGTGATGCGCTAAATGGTAACGGTGAAAATCCGGTACCGGCGAGACAGGCTATCCAAATTATGGAGCTGATTGAGCTGGGTCTCGAATCCGCGAAACATCGTTCGACGCTGTGCCTTGCCTGATTAGGTAAATGGCGCAAGGCGATACCTTCCTGGCATCGTATCCGGCCTACAATCAAAACCAACGTAGGCCGGATAAGCGTTAGCGCCATCCGGCACTTTACCTGTTACGCTGCGGCGACTTTCTCGCGCAAGGCTCGTTTTTCTTCGTTACTCAGGAATGCCATTTCCAGACCGTTGATTTGGGCCTGACGTATCTGTTCACGCGTTAACCCTGCCGCGGGTGCGGCAATGGTGTACTCGTGAATAATATCCACACCTTGAACAGCCGGGTCGTCCGTATTCAAACTGGCGATAACGCCATGCTCAAGGAACGTTTTCAGCGGATGGTTCGCTAGTGAGGCAACGGTGCTGGTCTGAATGTTTGATGTCAGGCAGGATTCGATGCCGATACGGTGCTCGGCGAGGTAATCCATCAACGCACGATCTTCAACGGCTTTAACGCCGTGACCAATACGCTCAGCGCCTAGCTCTTTAATGGCCTGCCAGATGCTTTCTGGTCCCGCGGCTTCGCCCGCATGAACGGTAATACGCCAGCCGGCGTCGCGAGCCTGGTTGAAATGGGACAGGAACAGGCTGCCCGGGAACCCCAGTTCGTCACCGGCAAGATCCAGTGCCGTAATATGGTCTCGGTGGGCTAACAGCGCATCCAGTTCCTGCAGGCAGGCGGCTTCGCCAAAAGTACGGCTCATAATGCCAATTAAGCGTGCTTCGACGCCAAAGGTCTTGCAACCCTCGCGTACACCTGCGATGACGGCTTCAACCACACCTGCAACCGGGAGCTGATGCGTCATCGCCATGTATCCTGGGGAAAAACGCAGTTCAACATAGTGCAAGCCGTTACGTGCGGCATCCTCAATATTTTCAAATGCCACGCGACGACACGCATCCAGCGAGGCCAGTACCTTCACGCCCCAGTCGAGCTTGGATAAAAAGCTCACTAAATCCGGCTCAGTTGATGTGACTTGCACATGAGGGATCAGCGTTTCCAACGTTTGTGCCGGAAGCGTTAAGTTGAACTGACGACCCAGATCCAGGATCGTTTGTGCACGGATGTTACCATCAAGGTGGCGATGGACGTCGGTCAGGGGGAGGGAAGTATCAATCATGGTCGCACTCGTGTATTTAGGTAAAGTGCAGGCCATTATACAACAGAAAAATGTTCCTCTAAAAACTTTAAAAAAAGCAGTGCAGAGTTCGGGGGTATGGGGAAGCAAGTATCGCCAAATTGTTGACCATGCTGTTAGCGCTCCAACAGAGTGGTGTTCCGACGGCCTGATCCTTGAGACCGTATCACGCTGCTTTTGCCTTGCGGTGGCAAGATGGGCGTAAAGTAAGCAATAACGCATTTCCTGCAGCATGTGTGTAATGAAGGGATTTTATTTTAAGATTATTTACCTCGTTTTTATATAATTACTGCCTGTCAGTGTTATTTTATTCAGATATTTATTGAGTAACATTGCTAATAGCGAAAAATGGACACTTTCCAGTTTATGAATGTGCAGCGAGGTATGTTATAAAAATACAATAACGACTGAGGGTATTAATAAAGTGAAAAGTGTAAAGCTAATTGTCAGTACAATGTTCTGTGGAAGTTTGCTGATGGCAGCTGTGCCTACGCATGCGGCGTATAAAGCGGATGAAACGCATGTAATCCAGTTTAAGAAAGGTACCAGTGGCGCAGATATCAAGGGGACAATTACGGGCGATAAAACAAAAGATTATACGTTTGTCGCCAAAAAAGGGCAGACCATGCAAGCAGTTTTGAAAAGCGCCTGGCCTCATCCTTTCATGAGTATTATTGCGCCGGGCGAACAATTCATTTTTGATGGCATGATGAGTGGTGACACTTATAAAAATACACTGCCTGCCAGCGGTAAGTATACCATCAGAATATATCAAAAAGGTGCGGCGAAGGATGAGGGGAAAACTAACGCATTCCAGCTGCACATGAAAATTACCAACTGATCATGAGGAAAAGATCGCCCTGGTGGTGATCTTTTCCTTTGCTATTAAACTTCTTCACCAGAATAGGCCACAACGCAATTACGGCCTCGGTTTTTTGCCATATACAGGGCGCGGTCTGCGCAATCAGCAAGTTGTTCAGGGGCTGAACGGTTATCAACTGAGGTTACGATACCCAGGCTGATGGTGATGATGCGTGGAAAATCACCTTTAGTCGTGGTCTGAGTTTGTTGTTCTACGTGTTTTCTGATTCGCTCTGCGATGTTAAATGCTGCATCAGCGTTAGTTTCAGGTAGCAAAATAGCAAACTCTTCTCCGCCAATACGCGCCACGATGTCGTTACGCCGACTCAGTTGCTGCATAATTTCTGACAGTTTAATTATCACTCTGTCACCCTGCAAATGTCCCCAGGTGTCATTGACCGACTTAAAGAAATCAATGTCGCAAAAGACAATGCTAAGGGGTTTATGGGTTGCTGTCATTTTAATCTCATTGCTGAGTGCGTTATAAAAATAGCCACGGTTGAAAAGTCGGGTCATCGGGTCGCGGACTGAATTTTCATAGGATAATTCATAGGCCTGACGTGAGGCTTTGTAGCGCTTGAAAATATCAGACATGAGCACGATCATCACGGCCATTGCGCTAAGGCACTCCAGGCCTCTGGCGAGATACCATCCAGCGGAGTCTATATGCGTGTACTTCAGCATAATGATGACACTTAACAGATTGCTCAGGGCAACCAGTGACATACTTACCCAAAACTGTGTTTTTAGCTGGGTTAATTTTGCCCCTAATAAAACGATACAGGTCCACAAGATAATGAGGACATAAATAAAGCTACCACGCCAGGGTCTAAGCCATTCAAACGTTTCTGTATCAACCAACTGAAACGATATTGGCGTAATACGGATGGAGTAGAGGATAGCCATTACCAGATGCAACATGCACCATAAATAAGTGGCGTAAATAACTGTTTTACCATGCTTTTCTTTTTTATTCTTAAACGTATATAAATAGTATGTTGCAAAAAACAGCCCCGTAATTAACATGTTCCTCATAAAGTATAAAACAGCAATGTCATTGTAGATGACACCAGGAAGGCCGTTTTTATAAAAATAAATATAGAGCGCAAGAAATAAGAAAACCCCCGAGAAATAAAACGCGCAGGCCAGGGGTAAAAGATATTTTTTTGCGCCGATAACTCATGTAATTCATCGTCATAAAGCACCCCGTCTGAATGTGCAATACACCAGCAAAGGTTGCAATAACCGGATAAAAAGAGAGGCTATAACGCTGATTACTAAAAGGGATATACCAAAGAAAAATGGATGTCGTTAGGGACAGGAGTAAAAAAAAGTTAAATTCTTTTTGTGAATGTTTATTTGTGTTGTATTCATGATTTTTATGTATATAAAACAGCGCTATATTCGGCTATCTTCTCAGCTTTGTATTTTGTCTTTTTGATTTTTATTGCTGTTGATTTTTACTGGCAGGAAAAGTCAGGGAGGAATTGGTACTAAAAAAACGATAGAAAACAGATTTGTTTTTTTATATTAGGAGTTGCGCAATGAGTTCTTCATTGCGCAAGACTATTTAACGTATTGTGCGGATGGCGTTAATCAACCCCTGAACGCCTTTTTCAAGTTTGGAACGTGGACATCCGGCATTGAGGCGCACAAAACCTCGTCCTTCTTCTCCGTATGTGTATCCGGGCATGATGGCGACTTTCTGCTGATGGATGAGTGCTTCCTGCAGTGCATGGTCATCAAGGTTGAGTGGACGCAAGTCAATCCATGCCAGATAGGTGGATTGCGGAACCTGCCAGTTCAGTTCGGGGAATGCGTTATTCAGCTCATGCGCGATGTAATGCAGGTTACTGACAAGGTAATCCCGCAGCGCATCAAGCCAGCTAGCGCCCTGTTGGTAGGCTGCGATATGTGCGCTAAGCGCGAGCACTGCAGGTGAGGAAAGACCATCCCGACCCTTTAACGCACTGAGGTAATCGTTGCGACTCTGCTCATCCTCAATAATCCCGTAAGCCCCGGTTAACGCCGGAATATTGAAGCTCTTTGAACCGGAGGTGAACTGCGCCCAACTGTCGCGCGCGACGTTACTCCACGGGATGTGCGGCTGGTCTGCCCATACCATATCCATATGGATCTCATCAGAAATGACTTTTACACCGTGGCGCTGACACAGTTCCGCCATGGTTTCCAGTTCATCGCGCGTCCACACCTTACCGGTTGGGTTGTGCGGACTGCAAAGCAGAAGAATTTTACTTTCAGGCCGGGAGAGCGCTTTTTCCAGCGCAACCATGTCGCAAACCCAGCCGTCAGCGCGCTTTTCAAGTCCGACAGCGCATACCTGGCGCTGATTACCTTCAATCGCTTTGTAAAACGCGTCGTACGCCGGTGTATGAATTACCACCGCATCACCCGCAGAAGACCACTGGCGGATCAGCTCCGACACCATATAGATGACCGAGGGGCCATAAACCAGCGACTGAGGGTCGATTTGGGTATTATGACGCGTAAGAAACCAATGACTAATTGCCGCCAGAAATTCATCATTTTTCCAGCGGCTGTAACCCAGCACGCCATGTGACAGGCGCTGAGTCAGCGCCTCCAGAATGCAAGGTGCGGTGGCAAAATCCATATCGGAGATGGTGAACGGCAGCAGGTCGGCTGAACCAAAACGGTCGGCAACGTAATCCCACTGGGTACACCAGGTACCGTGCCTGTCCACCACCTTTGAAAAATCAAACATACTGTTGTCCTTATGCCTGTACGGTGTTCATCAGAACGGCGATCTCGTCTTTCACTGACTGGACCTGCGGACCAATAACGACCTGAAGGTTATGCTGATTGAGTTGTACTACGCCAATGGCGCGATTGTCCTTCAGCGCTTGTACGTTAACAAGCGACATATCTTTCACTGACAAGCGCAGACGGGTAATGCAGTTATCCAGGCTGACAATGTTTTCCGCACCGCCCAGCGCCGCCAGAATGGCAGGGACGTTGTAACCGGATTTACCCGGTGCACCCGCCATGACTTTTTCGATATTGCTGGCAATTTCGACGTCACGACCCGGGGTCTTCAGATTGAAACGTGTGATGGCGAAACGGAAGATCACGTAGTACACCGCGAACCAGATCGCCGCCACAACAGGGACCAGATACCACTTGGTTGAGAGCCCGTGCAGGATGCCGAACACCACAAAGTCAATCAGGTTACCGTCCGTGTTACCGATGGTGACGCCAAGCACCGCCATCACGGTGAAACCAAGACCGGTCAGCAGGGCGTGGATCACATACAGAACTGGGGCAACGAACAGGAATAAGAACTCAAGGGGTTCTGTTGTACCGCCGATCACGCAGGCAATGAGGCCAGAAATTAATAACCCTTTAATTTTATGACGATTTTCAGGGCGAGCACAGTGGTACATCGCGAGCGCTGCCCCCGGCAAACCACCGAGGAACGCTGGCATTTTACCCTGCGACAGGAAGCGGGTTGCGCTTTCAGAGAAACCTTGTGTTGTCGGGCAGCTCAGTTGAGCCTGGAAAATAGTCAGTGCGCCGCTTACGCTGTGACCGCAGACTTCCTGCGTGCCGCCAGCTTCGGTGAAGCGAATGAGCGCCACCAGAATATGATGCAGACCAAACGGCAGCAGCAGACGTTCACCGGTACCAAACAGCATTGGACCAAATTCACCCGCGCTGTTGATGATGTGGCCGAGCCCGTTAATGCCCATGGCGAAAACCGGCCAAACCAGGGGAATGACCAGGCCGACCAGTCCCATCACCACCGAAGAGATAATTGGCACAAAGCGGGTACCGCCGAAGAAGGCCAGTGCATCCGGCAGGCGGATGTTGTGGAAACGTTCATGCAGCATCCAGACGATGATCCCGGCAATTACAGCGCCGAGGATCCCGGTGTCGATCGACTGGATCCCCAGGATATTCTGCACGTTGTTGGCCTTCAGGATCGCGGCATCTGTGGTAGGTAAGATACCTTTCGCAGTTAACCAGAAGTTGACGGCAAGGTTCATCACCGCATAACCAACAAAACCGGCAAATGCCGCTACGCCTTTGTTCTCGCGAGCCAGGCCGAGAGGTATGGCAATACAGAACATCACAGGTAAGAAGCTAAACGCAAATGAGCCTACTTTGCTCATCCAGGTAAAAATAGCCTGCAGTACCGGATTACCCAATGCCGGGATCAGCGTTAAGACATCATGACTACTTAACGAGCTGCCGATCCCTAACATGATCCCGCAGAATGAGAGCAGAGCCACGGGCAGCATAAAGGTTTTGCCCAACTGCTGGAAAAATTCCCATAACGTAATTTTTGGTGTGGTTCTCGTCGTCATCAAACGACTCCTCGTAAAAGCTAGCTGACTAATGATGGCGAGAAGATAAAACGTTTTACCTAATTTTAGTGCGGTACAAATCACATTATCGAACGATAATAGAGCGTATAAATATAAGTGATTGATAAAACGTTTTATCCGTCACGTTATCAGGGAGTTTTCCGTTTTTATGGCTATAGCCAAAAAAATAACTATCCATGATGTTGCGCTGGCCGCGGGCGTTTCGGTTAGTACCGTCTCATTGGTGCTTAGTGGAAAAGGCCGTATTTCATCCGCGACCGGCGAACGGGTGAATGCCGCTATTGAGCAACTGGGGTTTGTGCGTAATCGCCAGGCATCAGCGCTGCGTGGTGGGCAGAGCGGGGTAATTGGTTTGATCGTGCGCGACCTTTCCACCCCGTTTTACGCCGAGTTGACGGCGGGTCTGACGGAAGCATTAGAAGCACAGGGGCGCATGGTATTTTTATTACATGGCGGCAAAGATGGCGAACAGCTGGCGCAGCGTTTCGCTATGCTGCTTAATCAAGGGGTTGATGGTGTGGTGATCGCCGGAGCTGCCGGCAGTAGCGACGACCTGCAACAACTTGCCGCCGATAAGGGGATTCCGGTGGTGTTTGCGTCTCGGGCCAGCTACCTGGATGACGTTGACACCGTCAGGCCTGACAACATGCAGGCAGCGCAATTGCTGGTTGAACATCTGATACGCCATGGGCATCAGCGCATCGCGTGGTTGGGGGGGCAGAGTTCTTCATTGACTCGCGCGGAGCGTGTCGGCGGCTATTGTACGACGTTGCTAAAGTATGGTTTACCGTTTCATAGCGACTGGGTGCTGGAGTGTTCATCCAGCCAAAAGCAGGCCGCAGAAGAGGTGACTGCGCTGTTACGTCGTAACCCAACGATCAGCGCAGTGGTATGCTACAACGAAACCATAGCCGCTGGTGCCTGGTTTGGCCTGATGAGAGCAGGGCGTCAGAGTGGTGAAATTGGCGTAGATCGCTACTTCGAACAGCAGATCTCGTTAGCAGGATTTGCCGATGTAGCGGAAAATGCACTGGACGATATCCCCATTATTTGGGCCTGCACGCCCGCGCGTGAAATGGGATATACCCTTGCTGAGCGCATGCTACAGCGCATTGGGCACGATGATGGTCACTCGCGTAACTTAACGCTTTCCGCCCGTCTGGTGGTGGCAAAATAAAAAAGGCCCGATAAACACACGGTTATCGGGCCTGTTATCACGCGTATTTACTGTTGCGGAATAGCCGGGGCATCCGGTTCGCCTAGAGAAGGCATACCAAACATGCCAACAAACTCATCCAGCGACATTTTTTGTCCGTTTAACGTAACCTGGCCGTTTGCGTATTGCAGGCTGGAGCCAATGACGTTGTCCTGCATCGTTGTAATACGGAACATCTGACCCATTGCCGCCAGGCCATTCACCTGTTGTTTCGCCAGTTCGGCCGCTTGTTCCTGCTGATACCCTTCAATTTTGGCAATCTGCGTCATGAACTCAGTCGCCATATCAACCGGAATCGTCAGCTTAGCATCCAGTGATTTGACCGAACGATCCACTTCCTGAGCCAGCGTTTGTGGTTCCTCAGTATTTGCTGTCGGATCTTTTAGCAGCAGTGACAAATTAAATGCGGTTTCACCTTTTGCATTTTTCCAGCTCAGCGGGGCAATGGTGATAACCGGCTCGCCTTTCATCAGAATCGGCAGTGCATTGAAGAAGGCTTCAGTGACTTTTTGCTGATAAAGCTCAGGATTTTGTACCACATCAATCTGCGCCATCAGCGCCTTGGTTTGGGCGCTATACTGCTGACTGAATTGGTGTAGTGCTTCACCGTCAATCTGGCCAACTTTCAGCGTCAGTTTACCGCTACCCATGTCCTGCCCCTGTAATTTCAGGCTGTTCAGCGTGTAATCCAGCTGGCTGTTGACAGTTTTACCCTCGTTGATCAGATCGGATTTACCATCAATACCCATGCCTTCCAGAACCGCTAACTCTTTACCTTCGACGGAAATCGACAGTTTATCGAGTGACAATTTCTGGTCGCCGATGCGCTCACCAAAGCTGGCAATACTGCTGGAACCCTCAGTTTTCAGGTTATTGAAAGTCATCTGTACTTTCTGGTCATACTCGTTGACCGCATTGACCACGCCGCTTTGCGCATTGCCTGTCAGCGAGACAGCGTTACCTTCTTTGTCTGCTGTAAACTGGAATTCCCCGCCGCTGAAGGCTACTTTTTCGTCGCCTTTCTCATAGTTCAGTGGTTTAAGGGAGAGATCGGAACGGGTATCGCCGCTGTAGCCGATACGGGAGTTAATGACAAATGGCGACTCACCTTTGGCAATATCAAACAGCGGTTTGGTAACGTCGTTATTGACCAGCATCGTTCTCACGGAGGCCATAGCCGGGACCAGATTAAGTGATTTCAGTTGTGCCAGCGGGAATGGACCGTGATCGACGGTTTCATTCAGGACGATACTTTGCCCCGGTTTTAGCCAGGAATCTGCCTGCCCGGCGATTGGTTTCACCACCAATTGCAGTTGGCTATTGAACACCCCGCGCTGGTAGTTTTGATAACTCAGTTCAATGCCCGCCTCAGGGGAGAAACGTTTTAACTGATCGTTTGCCTGTGTCACCATCTCGGCGAGATGCGTTTCAAGTTTCTTACCTGTGTACCAGGCGCCGCCCGTCCAGACGATACCCAGCGCAACCACCACACCCGCAGCTACCAGCGATTTTTTCATTTCGATATCCATAAAATAAAACCAGGCGTTTGAAGACGCCTGGAGGAGTGACATGTCTTTAACTCACTACAGCTTAGCAAGAGTTGTTAAAAATATCAGTATCTTGCTATAGCTTGTTATAAACCCGTGCTAAACGACCTGCGCCACTGATGTTAACCGGCGATTCATTCGCGCCAATAAAGGCCGATTCACCCGGTCGCAGAACCAGACGTTGCTCGCCTTTGCTCAGCACGGCTTCACCCTCGATGCAGAACAAAATGGCCGCACTTTGCTGGCTGATATCTGCGCCACTGGTAGTAAGCTCATGCAGCGAGAACGCAAAATCGTCAACCGGGATCGGGAAGTCCAGTTCACCATCAGATTCAACCGGCGTGGTCAGTAACTGGTTTGCTGGCTTGGCGACAAACTTCACGTTGGCGACCAGTTCCGGAATATCAATATATTTTGGCGTCAGTCCGGCGCGCAGCACGTTGTCCGAGTTAGCCATCACCTCAAGTGCCACTCCTTGCAGGTAAGCGTGCGGGGTTTCGGCAAATAAGAACATAGCCTCGCCTGGATTGAGTTTCACCACATTGAGCAGCAGCGGGGAGAAGAGCCCACTGTCGTTCGGGTAGACGTCAGCGATCAGACGGATGGTTTGCCAGGGTTCACCCTGCTGGCTGTTCAGCGCCGATTTCAGGATCGCCAACGCATGGGATTTCTCCTCATCCTGCATATTCAGCAAGCTGGCGAAAAGATAGCTCAGACGTTCCGCACTCGGCTCTTCCAGGAAATGCGCAATAGCCGGATGTGCGGCGGAAACGGGTTGTAACAATGCAACAATTTCAGAGAACTCGCGGAATGCGTTCATCGCCAGGAAAGGCGTCAAAGCAAATACCAGTTCTGGTTTGTGATTAGGATCTTTGTAGTTGCGCTCGGCCGCATCCATCGGGATCCCTGCGGCGTTTTCTTTGGCAAATCCAATTTCAGAGTTGTGCTTGTTAGGATGAACCTGAATCGAAAGCGGTTGAGCAGCGCAGAGCACTTTAAACAGGAAGGGCAGTTCACCAAAACGTTGTGCAACGGTATCGCCCAGCAGTGCGGATTTATCGTGCTCGATAACGTCGCGCAGAGCAACCGTCTGACCGTCAGCGCCGAGAACCTGCGAACTGCTTTTCGGATGCGCACCCATCCACAGCTCAGCCATCGGTTGCTGAGTGGGGTTGGCAATGCCATAGAGTTCCGTTAACGCCGTTTTACTTCCCCAGGCGTAGTTCTGCACTGAGTTGATGAGTTTTTGCATTATCAAGCCCTGTTTCAATGTTGAATTTTCTACGGCTATTAAACCAAGAAACCCTGAGGGAAGTAACCTGCACATGTAAAAAGTCGTACTTGTCTCAGTTTTTGTTAAAAAAATGTGTAGGATATGGTGACTCGCTTTTAATACCCTGAGTAATTCCGGTTGCAGAAAGCACTTCCTTCTACAACCGGATCTGCGGCAGGGAAGCAGGGCAATGGAACATCTGCCCAGAGAATAACCAGACCGAGCAGTAAGTGAGAGTACAATGTCAAACAAACCCTTTCATTATCAGCATCCTTTCCCTCTCAAAAAGGATGATACCGAATACTATCTGCTGACCAGCGACTATGTCTCTGTTGCCGAATTTGAAGGGCAGGAGATTGTTAAAGTTGCACCGCAAGCCTTAACCCTGTTGGCTCGTCAGGCCTTTCATGATGCGTCGTTTATGCTGCGTCCCGCACATCAACAGCAGGTAGCCGATATTCTGCGCGACCCGGAAGCCAGCGAAAACGACAAGTATGTGGCTCTGCAATTTCTGCGTAACTCTGACATCGCGGCAAAAGGCATTTTGCCGACCTGTCAGGACACCGGAACCGCGATTATTGTGGGTAAAAAAGGTCAGCGTGTCTGGACCGGAGGGGGCGATGAGGAGGCGCTGGCTCGTGGTGTGTATAACACCTATATCGAAGACAACCTGCGCTATTCACAAAACGCCGCGCTGGATATGTATAAAGAGGTGAACACCGGCACCAACCTGCCAGCACAAATCGATTTGTATACCGTCGACGGCGATGAATACAAATTCCTGTGCATTGCCAAAGGCGGTGGTTCGGCGAACAAAACCTATCTGTACCAGGAAACCAAAGCGCTGCTCACGCCGGGCAAATTAAAAAATTACCTGGTTGAGAAGATGCGTACGTTGGGCACTGCGGCTTGTCCGCCGTATCACATTGCGTTTGTGATCGGCGGAACGTCAGCGGAAGCCACGCTGAAAACGGTCAAACTGGCTTCTGCAAAATACTACGACGAACTGCCGACAGAAGGTAACGAACATGGTCAGGCATTCCGCGATGTAGAGCTGGAAAAAGAGCTGCTGATTGAGGCGCAGAATTTGGGACTGGGCGCGCAGTTTGGCGGGAAGTATTTCGCGCATGATATCCGCGTGATCCGCCTGCCGCGTCACGGCGCGTCATGTCCGGTTGGTATGGGTGTTTCTTGCTCAGCCGATCGAAATATCAAAGCCAAGATCAACCGTGAAGGTATCTGGATCGAAAAACTGGAACATAATCCTGGCAAATTTATACCGGAAGAGCTGCGCCAGGCGGGAGAGGGCGAAGCGGTACGCGTTGACCTCAATCGTCCGATGAAAGAGATCCTGGCTCAGCTTTCCCAGTATCCGGTTTCCACGCGACTGTCGCTCAACGGTACAATTATCGTTGGCCGTGATATTGCGCATGCGAAACTGAAAGAACGTCTGGATAACGGCGAAAGTTTGCCGCAGTATGTTAAAGATCACCCGATCTATTACGCAGGTCCGGCAAAAACGCCGGAAGGCTATGCTTCGGGTTCGCTGGGGCCAACCACGGCCGGGCGTATGGACTCGTATGTTGACCAGCTTCAGGCTGCTGGTGGAAGCATGATCATGCTGGCGAAAGGCAACCGCAGCCAGCAGGTGACCGATGCCTGCCATAAGCATGGCGGCTTCTATTTAGGCAGTATTGGCGGCCCCGCCGCGGTGCTGGCCCAGGGCAGTATCAAGAGTCTGGAGTGCGTGGAATACCCGGAACTCGGGATGGAAGCCATCTGGAAAATTGAAGTGGAAGATTTCCCTGCGTTTATCCTGGTGGATGACAAAGGCAACGATTTCTTCAAGCAAATTCAGACGTCGCAGTGCGCACGCTGCGTTAAGTAACGTCAGCCGCCCTTCGGGGCGGTTTTTTTTACCGCACGAACCACCAAACGACAGCTTTAACCTCGTTAATACTCATAAGACCAATGCAAATGGGCAATGTCGAAACATAACCTAATCAACTGTTAATGTAAGGAGCAGGTAATGGTAACGGTACGCCGCGAGAATGATTCAATGGGGGCGATTGATGTTCCTGCCGATAAGCTTTGGGGCGCGCAAACCCAACGTTCACTGGAGCATTTTCGTATCTCAACGGAGAAAATGCCGGTCTCGTTGATCCATGCGCTGGCGCTGACGAAACGCGCTGCGGCAAAGGTTAACCAGGATCTGGGGCTGCTGGCGGAGGATAAAGCCAGGGCTATTATGCAGGCTGCAGATGAAGTGTTGGCAGATAAACACCGCGATGAGTTTCCGCTGGCCATCTGGCAAACTGGGTCCGGCACGCAAAGCAATATGAACATGAACGAGGTGCTGGCAAACCGGGCCAGCGAGTTGCTGGGCGGTGAGCGGGGAATGGAGCGGAAAGTACACCCCAACGATGATGTCAATAAAAGCCAAAGCTCGAACGATGTCTTCCCGACGGCAATGCACGTTGCCGCACTGCTGGCGCTGCGTAAATCTTTGATCCCACAATTAAATGTGTTGACCAAAACGCTCAGTGATAAGTCCCACGCTTTCGCCGATATCGTTAAAATTGGTCGTACACATCTGCAAGATGCAACTCCACTTACGCTTGGCCAGGAGATTTCCGGCTGGGTAGCAATGCTTGAACATAACCTCAGACACATTGAAAACAGTTTACCGCATGTGGCAGAACTGGCGTTGGGGGGAACCGCGGTAGGTACAGGACTGAACACTCATCCCGAATACGCCCGCCGGGTCGCGGATGAACTGCGGGTCATTACCTGCGCGCCGTTCGTTACCGCTCCGAATAAATTTGAAGCGCTGGCCACCTGCGATGCGCTGGTTCATGCCCACGGAGCGCTAAAAGGGCTGGCAGCATCGCTGATGAAAATCGCCAACGATGTACGCTGGCTGGCATCTGGCCCGCGCTGTGGTATTGGCGAAATTTCAATTCCGGAAAACGAACCGGGCAGCTCGATCATGCCGGGTAAAGTCAATCCTACCCAGTGTGAAGCGCTGACTATGCTTTGCTGCCAGGTGATGGGCAACGATGTCGCCATCAATATGGGCGGGGCGTCAGGTAACTTTGAGCTCAACGTCTATCGACCGATGGTCATCCACAACTTCCTGCAGTCGGTACGCCTGCTGGCGGACGGTATGGAAAGCTTCAATGAACATTGTGCGACGGGAATCGAGCCCAACCGTGAACGAATAGATCAACTGCTCAATGAGTCGCTGATGCTGGTGACCGCGCTCAACACCCATATCGGTTACGATAAAGCGGCTGAAATTGCCAAAAAAGCGCATAAAGAAGGGCTGACGCTAAAAGCCTCCGCTCTGGCGCTGGGATATCTAACCGAAGCGGAGTTCGACAGCTGGGTACGTCCGGAGCTGATGGTTGGCAGCATGCGGCCAGGCAGTTAATCCGCAACGTACAGGTGCAGCCGGGGAATAATCAATCTCAACGGCTGCGCCTGAGGTTTAAAGCGATGCTGAACGTTTTCGGCATCGTAATTCAGTAACTCGCCGATATCCGGTACGGTCATACCGTTGTCGTTATTAAGCAAAGCAATCAGCGGTGTCGGGCAGGCATATTGCACCTGTTTTTGCTCTCCTTTGTACCAGACGCGGGCAATAGGCTGCACTTTTACCGGCCTTTTGATCTTCAGGCGGGCCTGCTGCGGTAAGGCGGCGATATCCTGATATTCGCGTTCAAGCTTCTGCTGCCATTCTTCACGAGTCCAGGGATGTACGCTGCGCGGTGAGGTCAGGCTTTTTTCCAGTTGCTGCAGTACTTCATCGCGTTTCAGGTTTTTAATAATGTGCTTGTTAGCCCAGCCGAACCTGAGGGTGGCAGGATCTCTGACAACGGTGAGCGTGCGATAGGCATTCAGTGTAATCAGCCCCGGCAGGTGGCGATGCACCCATTCGAAACGTGCTGTCGGCGCCAGCCCTGATTCTACTGTAACAATGCGCTCGAAGGTGGTTTTCAACTGGTTTATACGCTGGATTTGTTCTTCCAGAGCACATTGCGCTGCATTATCAACCTGGTAGCACAATACACCCGGTAGGCGGACGGCCGCTTTGCTGCTGCGGTTTTCGGACTGCTGCTGAATAAACAGGTGACGGTAATGACGCAATGCCAGCGCTTCAGCCTCTTTGCCTAAGTGCTGCTTAACATCAATGTTTTGCAGAGGGGCATGCTCTGCCTCTTTGACCACTTCCGGTAACGAGAATACGCGGGCAATAAGCAGCTTCTGCTGCAACAGGTTTTCGTTCAGAAGCGCCAGTTCTTGTTCCATCTGGCGAAAGGTGCCGTTCAGGCGGTCAACGAGATCGTAACGGGCCATAGGTTTACCATTTTAGTTACAACATACTTTTTTATAACACAACATCCATCGCCTGACCACCGAGCAGAATAGGTCAGGCAGGTGAAAGTTCAGGAATGTTATGCCAGACGGGCCAACGGAAAGTAAAACGGGCACCGCCAAGTTCACTTTCACCACAGACGACCGTCCCTCCCATAGCCAACGCTATTGAGTGGACGATGGCTAACCCAAGCCCACAACCCCCGGTCGCCCGATCGCGGCTGGGATCAAGGCGTACAAACGGTTCAAAAACCTGTTCACGTGCGTCTGGTGCAATACCGGGACCGTCGTCTTCCACTACCAGCGTGGCTTGATTGCCACTCAGCAGCAGACTGGCTTGCACTGTAGACTGGCAATAGCGTAGGGCATTGTTCAGCAAATTATCCAGGACCCGCTCCATCAGGCGCATATCCAACGCGCCGTAGTCGCCAGTTTCGAGATGACGTAATTGCACCACACGGTCAGGATTCACGCTTTGCACATCCTTCAGATGGGTGGTTAACCAAGCAGGTAGGTCCGGTACGCTGAGTTTCAGTTCATTTTGCGGGCGATCCAAGCGGGCGTAGGTCAGTAACTCTTCGATCAACGCTTCCAGTTGGCCGATATCACGATTCAGAGCCTGAGATTCCTGCTCGGTGAGGTTATCACTCATTTCCAGCCGGTAACGTAAACGTACCAGCGGGGTACGAAGCTCATGGGCAATACCATCGATGAGCTGTTTTTTACTGGCGATCAGCGCATTGATATTGTCGGCCATTTGATTAAACGCTACGCCCAGGCGCTCAAAGCTGGAACCACTGTCAAAATGAAGGCGTTCACTCAGATGTCCTTCACCAAAACGCTGTGCGGCGGATTCGAGTCTGAGCATTTCCTGCCAGTGCGGGCGCATCCAGATCAGTACCGGGAAGGCCAGTGAGATAGCAATAAACGCCATCAGCGCGATGTCCAGCAAGCGCATTTGATGAAGAAAATAGAGATAAGGAACCGGGCCGACGGCTAGCACGTAATGGCTGCGAGGAATGCGTTGAATAAAGGTGTATTGATCGTCAAGTGCAACAATATCGCCTTCGCGCAAACGCTGCATGGTTGGGGCATCCAGTGTGTACTTATTCAGCGGTTCAACGCGAAGGTCAAATGAGAGGTTTAAATCCATCTCCTTCAGCGTCTTACCCCAGTCGCGTGGCGGGATTTCGCGTAGTTCACTGCGCATCAGGTACAACGAGCTTTTCATCAAATCGTCGAGCGACTGTCTGCCTGCGCGTTCTGCGGTGAATTTGTATACCAGACCGACCAACAGGGTCATCACCAAAAAGCAGACAAACAGCAGGAGGTAAAACTGCACAAACAGTTTCTTCATAAAAAATCACCGAATGCTCAATAAGTTAGCGAGTGCACGTGTCCCTCAGGGGAAAAGTGGGCACAGCAGTATCCGCCGATGCGTGGGTTCAGAAAGGTTCTCCGATCACCATCCGGCGTGCTTGTCCACGCAGAGTACACTGTATATCTCTTTTCTGCATTCTTATGGCCCCTACGGGCGCAGAATGACCTTTCGCTGGATCACGCATTGCTTTCTATGCTGTAAGTTAATCAAAATCGGGATGGGGTTGTTCTGGCGTACGTCACGACCGCACCTAAAAGGTTACTTCGTTTCTCAACGTAGATGGTGTTGTTATATTCGTAGTTACCTTCGGGATAGCAAATTCTGATATTAGTCCCAAGGTCTGGATCGTCAACATCAGCCCCCGAACAGCTTTTCGAACTTCCTGTAGCATAGACGTATGTGGTGGTATAGGACGAGGGGACACCCGGAATGAACCAGGTTATCGCCATAACCATGATCACTGAAAACAGCACCATGGCAATGCTGATACCACCAAATAATTTTAGATAAGTTTGGAAGGGACTTTTTTTCATTATCCCATTACCTACCAGAAATAAGGTAATTAACAATGACACTGCCAGAGAAATAAGCATGAGGTATTTGGATGTGAGCGGGTAGAGAAATGTCGCTCTGTATATCGTTACCTTCCACCAATAAAAGAGAAAAATTGCGCCGAGAGATGAGACGGTAACAAAAAACAAATATGGATATGAGTATTTTCTCATCCTTGTGACTCCAGAACAATTTCTCCATTTGGGTTTAATAAATTACCATTTGTTTTGAATAATGAAAACGGCTCTCTTGTTTGAATTGTTAGGTACGCCGCAGACCAGAGAATTTGCGCTATCTTTGGGGATATAGGCATAATAATAAAAGGGATATTCTCACCCGTGGCAGGGATGACTGACCTTGCGTATAATGCGTGTCGATACTTCCTGAAAAGTGCTGTGACTGAAAATATGAATCTCAATCGCTGTTGTTATTCGCTACTCATTTTCGCAGCGGTCGGCTGCATTTTCACCGCTTATCCTCTTGTTATATGGTTTCTACTCGCCAACGTTTTGACGCTGCTGTTATACGGCGTGGACAAAATGGCGGCACGTAAGGACTGGCGCAGAGTGCCGGAATCCACATTGCTGGTGTTTGGCGTTGTGGGCGGGTGGGGCGGCGCGATAGCGGGTCAACAAATCTTTCGCCATAAAACACAAAAGCAGCCTTTCAAAACCTACTTCATTATCAGTGTGATAGTGAGTATTTCTGTGATGGGCGTGATTTATAAGTTCTATCCATTTTTACCTTCCTGAGCATGGTTGGTGAATAAACTGCCGGTTTATTTGAGGCAGGAAATATATTTTTCACCTGAACGGCGCACAATTTCATCGGCATTTTGCGTAATATTTTTTCCTTCAAATGCGCCGTAAAGTTGCTTAAATTTCACTGTTCTCAGGCGTTGGATGATGTCGCTGACGGTTGCGGCTGGCAACGGTAGCATATTGGGGTAGCTCCACATAAATGAGACTGCATGGGCACCTGGTGTAACTTGAACGATGTCGCCAGAAAGCACGACGCCTTCGTCACGCGCCCAGTGCAGGACGCAGCCGCCAGCAAAGTGTCCGCCGAGACGTATCACCTTGACGTCACGGGTTAACTCAATGGTGTCGCCATCCCAGAATCTAATCCACGGGCTGTCGCGCATTACCCACCTTCTGTCGCTGGCATGAAGGTAAATCGGCGCGTTAAATTCCGCAGCCCAGTCCTGCATGGTGGTGTAGTAATGAGGATGCGAAATCGCGATAGCCTTAAGGCCGCCAAGGGACGTTATTAGCGTTTTTGTGGCATCGTCGAGCGTGGCAATGCAGTCCCACAGAATATTTCCTTCTGGGGTGCGCACAAGAAACGCGCGCTGATCAATTGCAAAATCAGGAACGGTGCGGATGCTGAGGAGAGTACTGTCGTGTTGCTTCCACTTATTTGTATGTGATGCACACAGGGTGCCAAAATCGATCCATTTCTGCCCGCTTGTGGGGACATATTGACGTTCATCCAGGCAGATATCGCAATGTTCCGGATGGGCGCCAGCTACCTCATAGGATGTTCCACAGGTTTTGCATAACGAGATCATCGTGTCCTCCTCATATACCGAACACAGTCAGCATGGCACACAGATACACAAGGATGTGCCTGTTAGTGCTCTACCCGATAAGTCAGTGATGATGGAAGTGGGGGTTGTGGCTCAACCAAAAGAAAACAGGAATAATGCCGACACGGATCCTTTGGTTACCATCTTCCAGAGAAAAATGAGGATATTGTTTGGAAAATCGTCTGTTCAACACCTGGCTCAACCGTTGGGGGCTCACTCCAGATGGTGAACCGTTTGAAACGCACACATCGCAGCTTTTGCCTGTGGTGGTGGTCAAGGACGGGCAGAAAGCCATACTAAAGATTACCGACGATGACAGTGAACGGATCGGCTGTGAACTCATGGTCTGGTGGAACGGAAATGGCGCAGCGAAAGTACTTGCTCATGCAGCAGGGGCGATTCTGCTGGAACGTGCGACAGGGACAGAGTCTTTAGCGGACATGTCCTGGACTGGCAACGATGCGCAGGCCTGTCGCATTATTTGCCATGCTGCCAGTAGACTCCATCTCTCCCGAAATGCGTCTACGCCTGCGTTAACACCTCTGCACCATTGGTTTCGCGATCTGGCTCCTGCCGCGAAAAAGCATGGCGGTATCCTGACGCGTTGTGCTGCGGTGGCAAACGTACTGCTATCTTCACCCCATGATGAAGTCGTATTACATGGCGATCTACACCACGGCAATATTCTTGATTTCGGAACGAGAGGATGGCTGGCTATCGATCCCAAAGGGCTGGTGGGCGAGCGTGGCTTTGATTACGCCAATATCTTTACTAACCCCGATCTTGCCGAACCTACCAGACCTGTCGCCATTGAGCCGGAAAGATTCACGCAAAGAGTCAACATTGTGTCTGAAATCGCCAGAATTGAACGGCAGCGTTTACTGATGTGGATTGTTGCCTGGTGTGGGTTGTCGTCCGTCTGGTTTCTGCAAGAGGGTGACAGCGCAACGGTACCTCTGCGTATTGCGGAGCTAGCGATGGCAGAACTTGCTTCAGGTGGTAATCAACTTTGATCTACGACACTGGGTTAGTAATTCTTAAGAGTTATCATTAGCCTGGTAAACGTTGTATTAATCAATCAATGAACGGCGGTGTGGTGTGTTGTTGAGCGAAAATTTGACAGGCCGGAAACAATGAACGCATTGTTTTCATTATTAAAAAAACGCCCGAATATTGTTTTGTTGATGGTCTTACTCATCGGGGCAAACATCGTAGCGTGGCTGTGGGCTTTCACCGCGTTTAGCAACAACACGTCATTACTGGCACTGAGTCTGATTGCGTGGTGCTATGGTTTGCGCCATGCCGTAGATGCCGATCATATCGCCGCGATAGACAGCGCGACGCGTAAACTCATGCAGCAGAAAAAACGTGCCTTGACGACGGGAGCCTGGTTTTCTTTGGGGCACTCCACCATTGTGGTACTGGCAAGCATTGGCATTGCACTGACCACCAGCGTGTTTAAGCAACATATGGCATGGTTTCAGAATGTCGGCGGTCTGATAGGAACTACGGTTTCTGCCGTATTTTTGCTGATTCTGGCTACCATTAATCTCATTATTTTCTGCCAGGTCTGGAAGGCATTCCGCCATCTTAAACGCACCGGTACTTACGATGGCGCCACGGAAGATATTACGGTTTCAGGCCCTCTGAACTGGCTTTTCCGCTCAGCGTTTCGGCTGGTAGGTAAAGACTGGCATATGTATTTTGTCGGTTTTCTGTTTGGTCTGGGTTTTGATACCGCCACTGAAATTTCTCTGCTGGGAATTTCTGCTTCAAGCGCGTCCAGCGGCATGTCAGTTTGGTCAATTCTCGTATTCCCGGCACTGTTTACCTGCGGTATGGCGTTAATTGATTGTCTCGACAGTATTCTGATGGTTGAGGCCTACGGCTGGGCGTTCAATAAGCCGCAACGTAAGCTCTATTACAATATGACCATTACCGGGACTTCCGTGATTGTTGCGCTATTTATTGGCGGGCTGGAGGCGCTGGGACTTCTCTCTGACGCGTTTTCGCTCCAGGGTGGTTTGTGGGATACCGTCAGCAATTTGAGTGACCATATGGGGAATGTCGGTTTTGCGATTATTGGCGTCTTTATCGGCTGCTGGATTATCTCCGCCGTAAACTACCGTTGGAAAAAATACGACGGACTGACGTTTAGCTGACACAAAAGCAAGCCTTCCAGGAACAGGAAGGCTTTGATCTTTTTAAGACTGACTAATTCGCGTTCACGGGTTGTGGTTTTTCAGTACTCTTTTTCAGGATCCGGTTAGCCAGCACGCCAGACATCATCGAACCGTTCACGTTTAATGCCGTTCTGGCCATATCGACGACAGGCTCGATAGCAATGAAAATCCCCACCAGCGCGACCGGGAAGTTCAGCGTTGAAAGGACGATCAGTGCAGCAAATGTTCCGCCACCGCCTACACCCGCCACCCCAATAGAACCCAGCGCAATCGCAGGAAGCATGGCGAGCAAAAAATGTACTGATAGCGGATCAATCCCAATTGTTGGAGCAATCATCGCCACCATAATAGCCGGGTAGATCCCGGCGCAGCCGTTTTGCCCCATGCTGGAGCCGAATGAAGCCGCAATATTAGCAATGGTGTTTTGCACGCCAAATTTTTCCTGTGCGGAAATAGCCAGTGGAATAGATGCTGCACTGCTGCGTGAAACAAATGCAAAAGTTAATACTGGCCAGACAGTTTTAAAATAGTGAACGGGATTATTTCCGCTCAGAACCAGTATCAGTGCGTGGACGATAAACATCATCAGAATCGCAAGGTAACAGGCAGCAATAAAGCCTAACAAACTGGCAAATTGTTCAAATCGATATGCGGAAAATACGCCTGCCATTAATGCCATCACACCATAAGGGGTGAGGGCAATAACGATGCGCACCATTTTCATCACCCAAATCTGGATAGCGTTAATACCAGCACTTAATTTTTCACCTTCTTGCGGGGCGTCTTGTTTGACCTTTAATAATGCCACGCCGGCAAGCAGGGTGAAGATAACAATGCCAATGACGGAAACGCTTCTGGCTCCTGTTAGGTCGAGGAAGATATTCGTGGGGATCAGAGATGTAACCAGTTTAGGTAGTGAAATGGCGGCAGTTTTACTCACATCGTCTGCAGTCAGTGTGGACTGCATATGAACAAACGCACTGGCGTCCAGACCTAATACATGCGCAGTCAACAGCCCAATAAAACCGGCAATCATTACCAGACAGAGCATGCATCCGACAATGGTTAACGACATTTTCCCAATGCCAGCGCTGTTTTCGAGCTTATTAATGGCTGAGAGAATAGAGATGAAAATCAGCGGAACCGCAACCAGTTTCAGTAAATTAACATAACCGTTGCCGATAACATTATACCAGTCGATAACTGTTTTACTTTCGTCAGCAGCAATGAGATGCAGGGATAAGCCGATAACGGCACCCATAAAGATAGCGATGAAGACGCTTTTTGAAAGAGAGTGACTTTTTTGGTTGATTCTAAAAATTGCCCATGAACAAACCAAAAAGAACGCGATATACGCAAGCGTTACGAACATATTGTAGCCTCTTGCCTCATTCAGCACCTGAAATGCCGGAAAGAGTTTAGTTAGTGCGAAAAAAACCTATGAACCATAAGGGTTCAGGACCGCGACGGATTATAGGGAGGGGGGTGGGCTACAGCCACACAAAAAGTGTGGAACGGCTTCGGATGGCGTTTATATGCCTGTTCTGTAGACGATTGCACGTGACAGTGTAACGTATTGCGAATAATCCAGCCGACCAATGAGATCGGCCCGGTGGCATTACTTCTGCGGCTCGTCGTCCCAGGCGTGCGGTGCGAACAGATAACCTTTGTTGCGTACCGTTTTGATTCGATAGGGTTCAGTCGCGTTATCGAGAAGTTTTTTGCGTAAGCGGGAAATCGCGACATCGACGCTGCGATCCATACCGTCATAACTTACGCCACGCAGGTTCTTTAGCAACGCATCACGGTCCATAATCTGCCCGGCATGGGTTGCCAACTCCCACAGTAATTCAAAATCAGCGGTGGAAAGAGAGATTTGCTCGCCGCCGAGCAGCACGGAGCGGTTGGTGGGATCGATAGTGAGTGTGCCAAAGCGCAGCGTTGTGTGCGGTGTGATGGTTGCCGCCTGAATGCCTTTAGACTGTGCTGAGTGTTCATTCTGGCGCAGGTGCAGGCGCAGGCGAGCCAGCAGCACAGCTGGCGGCGTTGTCTTCAGGATGTAGTCACAGGCGCCCATTTCCAGCGCAAGGATATGGTTCATGTCGCTGTCCAGCGAGGTGAGCAGGACAATCGGGCCTTGCCAGCGCCCGCGTAAATCGCGGCAGATAGTCATCCCGTCTTTGCCCGGCAGCATGATATCTAATAACACCAGATCGGGTTGAACGTGCAGGATTTTCTCCTCGGCCAAATCACCACGAGGTTCAAGGATAACCTCAATATCATGCCGGGCCAGATAGGCTGCAATCAGTGAGCCAACTTCGGGATCATCTTCAACAAATACGATGGTGTTCATATCATTCATTTTGAATATAAAACGCCAACATACACCGCCCCGGTTTTTCCTTCCATTAATCTTTTCTAAACAAGAACGCTTCCGTTATGCTAGAGGCTGATGTTATTGATGTGTTAAGGCAGAGTGATGGGACTCGTTATAAAAGCGGCGCTTGGTGCGCTGGTGGTGGTGTTGATTGGTTTGCTGGCGAAAACAAAGAATTACTATATTGCTGGATTAATTCCACTGTTCCCGACGTTTGCGTTGATTGCCCACTACATCGTGGCCAGTGAGCGTGGGATCGAGGCGTTACGTACAACCATTGTATTCAGTATGTGGTCGATTATTCCCTATTTTGTCTACCTTGTTTCACTGTGGTATTTCACCGGGTATATGCGCTTACCCGTCGCGCTCGGCGGTGCAGTAGTGTGCTGGAGCCTGAGCGCGTGGTTGCTGATCTTTTGTTGGATCAAACTGCACTAACGCAGATGACGCCCGCCATCAAGGGCAAAACTACGTCCGGTGACAAAACAACTGGTTAGTAGGTAGTCAATTAAATCTATGACCTCTTTTTCACCAGGCGCAGTTTTCATCAGTGATTTGTTCAGTGCCTGCTGGCGATACTCTGCATCGTCACCCTCATTAAACAGGATAAGTGAGGGGGCAATCGCGTTCACTTTCACTTCCGGTGCCAGTTTGCGCGAGAACGAACGGGTCATATTGTCCAGTGCCGCTTTGCTGGCAGCATAAGCAATGTGCTTGTCGCTGCCGCGCTCCACAACATAATCCGTAAAATGGATGATGTCGCTGGCTGCGTGCCCATGACCGCGTAGCAATCCTTCCAGCGCGTGGTTGAGCAGGTAGGGCGTATTGACATGAATCTGCATCATTGCTGACAGCACGTCAGTCAGCGGCGTACCGGGCTTTTCTGCAAGCCAGGCGCTGGCATTATGCACAATGGCGCGCAAGCCATCGGTCTGTGCTTTGACCTCATCAGCAAAGGCCAGCACGCCTTCATCCGTGGAAAAGTCAGCAGGGATACAAATCGCGCCAGCTTCTCGCAGGCCGTCAATGGCAGGATAGTGTGTACGGTAGCTGACGATAACTGGCTGTTTTTGGTTCAGAAAGTGCCATGCGACGGCGAGGCCGATACGACGACCACCTCCGGTGATAAGAATTGGCAAAGGAGGTTTTTTACCCATTGTTATACTCAGGCTCCATTAAAAACAGCATCTTACAAGATAAAGGGTGTAAGTGGTGTATGAAACATTGATGAGTGGTGCAAACTCATTTGTACACAGTAGCACACAGGAAAAAAGTTGTTGGGGGTTTGTTACAGCATCCTGATTTAGCGGCGAGCACAGAGCTTGTTAAATCCCGCTTTTATAGTCGGGCTTTAGTCGCAGGAGTAATAGAGAGAGAGGGATTAACAATGATTAGTCAATAAAAAAGGGAACCAGAAAACAGGCTCCCCATTTTAACTAGGTCTTCCTAAGCTCTCTCAGCTTATCCATTATTTTATTAAATTCTTCTGTAAACTTTCTGTGATCTCTTTCTTCTGCTTCTTGCAGAATACGCTCTGCTTCAATCCTTCTTGCTTCAATCAATCTCTGTTCTCGTTCTTTGATCTGAATCTTCAATCTCTGTTCAAATTCTGTTATGTCGATGGAAGCAACAATCACCGGATTCTCTAATAGTTGGTAGAGTGGGGAAAATAAATCTGAATACTGATCTACAGCGTCTTCTGGCGGGGGTGAACGATAGAAGGTTAAACCTTTTCTCCATCGTGATAGTTGTGCATAGTTCAGCTTAGGTTTCTTGCCTGTACCTTCATACGCCTCTTTCACAGCATCTAACACAGCGGCAGGTTTTACGTCCTTGCTTATCTTTAACGCTTCTTTCATTCGGCGTTCTTGTGGCTGTGTGCTGTCTCCGAGTAAGATCAGATTTACGTTCTTCATTGTCTACCCTTAAATGATTAAGGAAGCATGATAATACACACAGCCTATTGTGTTCAATCTGATGGCTTCCAATTAGGAAAGATAGCTATCATCATATCTATTGCTTTCTGTTTTGCCTGTGTTGCTGCTTTCTCTGCAAAGGCTTTTAGTTCAGCTTGTGATTCTTCTTCGATACGTTCGACGATACCCGCAAAAATGGCTTTCTGATTGTCTTCTGAAGCGATAGACGCAATAACCTGATTCTGTTCTTGTGATGCTCTTAGTTGCTCTGTAAGACGAGCAACTTCTTCCTTTAGCTTTTCCTCTGTGCTCTTACTAGTGTGTTGCTGTGATCGTACGGGAAATTCTCTGAGGTCATCGGTAAAAAACTTGTTTAACCATCGTTCTTGTAAGCGGCAACCAGCTGCAGCATTTAACCATTTGAGGAAAAAACGGAGGTTTACATGACCTTCTTTTACAGCATGACGTAGTTTTTCTAACTCAATACTTCGTTGAACCGAAACTCCTGTTTCATTGTTAGGCTTCTTAAATGGTTCAAGATCAATAAGTTCTAAAAAATCTGCTGCTGTTAAATCTGACATAATTATTTCCTCTAAAAAAGGCTGGATTAGTCCAGCCTTATTATTTTTAAAGGTACAAAACTGTACTCTTTCTTAGGCATTCCAATACAAGGTGACGCTATCGCCGTGTCCATCGCGGTACACAGTGGTCGTTGGTGTTACATCAGAAGATGGTGTAACAGGGGTTACGATTGATGCTGGGACAACATGAACAACTACCGCAGGGGTAACATGAATTACCACTGGAGTGGGTTGTGGTGCTGGTTGATAGTTGGTGATCGTTTTCACTTCACCTGTTTTCAGGTTAGCCGCTTTTTCTCCGTAATAAGTGGGTCCAAAGTTACCGATTGTTGCAATCCCAAGATTATTAACTGAATGCTCAAAACCGTATTGGCCATCTCGAGTGATGCCTTTGTTCCAACCAAATCCAACATCTTCGTTACCAATATAACCCGCAGTGTGAACGTGAGTATAATCGCCATCTTTCACAGCTACAGTGTGAGAGCGTTGGGTTGGAGAAACAACGTTGTAGCCAATACGCGTAAGCTCGTCATTATGAATGACGTGGGCGGAGTAGGCTGCATTAGCTACGTCATTGTAAGCATGAACGCTGCCATAGGTGTTTACACCATCATTGTAAGCATGAACATTCAGACCACCAACACCTTCATCATAGCTATGAATCGACATTGCTGTTTCGGTGCCATTGGTTACAGCTACGCTATGAGAGCGCATATCAGCAGACACAACAGTTGATGCTTCTTTTGTCACTCCATCACGATTCACTGTGGAGGTACGCATTGCACCATCCTTGCTGATTGTCGTTGTCGCGGAATATTGTTCATTAACACCGTTATAGGCAATGTTTTTAGTGACGACACCATCTTTCACACTGATGGAACGTGTCGTGTTGTCAGCGATGGGGTGATCGCTCATATTGATGGAGCCTTTAGAGAATCCTGTGAACCCACCACCTGCATTCATGCGCTCCGCAAAGTGACCACCAAACGAATGACCACTAAAAGCATGACCAATGTTACCAGCATGACCATGACCACCAAAATTGTGACCGCCCATACCGCCATGGCCACCGTGACCATGAGCAAAAGCAGATATTGGAAGAACCATTAATACTGCAACCACTGATTTCTTAAACATTTTAATACTCCATTTAGGATTAATAGGGAGGTGTCATCATTAATTTTTTATTTATCATTTTGTTTGCCCCTCAATGACTGAATGCTGCCGATTACATAATTAATCGATGCAGTAACAGCTATTAATAAACCTATTTAATTTCCGACATAATTGACGAGGAGGGGGAGCTGGTGGGACCAGCGCACGGGTTGCATTATCATCAAACATAAATATCAACACAACGCCAAGATCAATGCAACACAAGATAAAGCACAAATAGTTAATTGTATGATGATTAATTGTTCTTTTCCTTATGCGTATCTTATGCATGTACTATGCTTTGTATGTGTTCGCTAAGTGTTTTGCATTTATCTTTTATCAATATGAAAAGTGAACAAAAAATTGAGAAGGTAATGATGTGTTTCAGTGTGTTATGTTGTGATTCATAAGAAGATAAGACAGATGATCGTGACTGATCGTTATGTCGTAAAGCAGTCTGCGATTGTGAAGTGTAGAAAGAATGACTCGGACTCAATAGAGGTGATCATCGGCATGTGATGATTCATCATTTGAGGAACCGCGCAAAGCGTTTCGCACGCAGCAACAAATAATGTGGGGGTAAGAAGGGAGAGTGAGAACTATTATTTTCGATTAATAAGCGTTAACCATGATATCCCGATAATCCTTTATCAGGATATTCATAGTCCGATATTTTCCGATGCCAGCGATGGGTATAACGTTACCCCATCAGCATCCAGGTAGCCGGCACAGCAGCAACAAGCAGCAGGCCGATCAGTGCCATCTCCTGGCGTTTTAATACGTTTTCATGCGTGTGCGTTTTACGGGCATAAAGGAAAACCAACAGCCCTGGCGCATACAACACCACAGACAGCAACAGATGCATCGGACCTGACGCATACAATAACCATATGCCATAAATACTCGCGCCGATGCCGACAGCCTTATGAATTGGACGGGTGGCAATTTTTAACAGAAATGCGCCGACCAGCAAATAGGGCACCAGAATCATCTCTGAGGCGATAGTCAGTAACGTATTGTAGTCTGAGCCTGTGAGCCAGATTAGCACAAGGCAGATTTGTACACAGATGTTGGTTAGCCACAGGGATGCCGATGGCGCACCCTGTGCATTCTGTCGCGCAAAAATACGCGGAAACGCTTTGTGCGTGGAGGCGAGGAACGGCACTTCCGCCGCCATAATCGTCCAGCTTAAATAGGCCCCGCACACGGAAACAATCAGACCCGCAGCAATAATAATTTCGCCCCATGGCCCCATCATTTTAACCATCAGACCGGCCATTGATGGATTGCGGATCTCCGCCAGTTCTGGCCGCGCGACAACGCCGAGAGATAGCAGGGTGACTAACAGGTAAACGCCCAGTGCGGCGAGTACAGCCAACAGCGTGGCGCGACCTACATCGCGTTTATTTCTGGCGCGGGCAGATACCACCACCGCGCCTTCCACACCGATGAAAACCCACAGGGTGATGAGCATGGTATTTTTGACCTGCTCCCAGACAGGCACGCCCAACGCGACGCCGGTAAAATCGAGAGTAAAGGTGTCGAGCTTGAACAGCATGAACGCCAGCACGATAAACAGGCCTAGCGGCAGTAGTTTTGCCAGAGTAGCAACCAGGTTAATGCTGGCCGCGGTTTGTACTCCCCGCAACACCAGAAAATGGACTATCCATAACAGTACCGATGCGCCGACAATCGACTGCCAGGTATTACCGTCGCCGAACAGACGTAATTCCGGTGTGTCGGTAAAGAAACTGAGCGCAGAGAAGACGATGACCAGATACGAAACGTTAGCGATAACAGCGCACAGCCAGTATCCCCACGCAGAGCAGAAGCCAATCAACTCGCCGAAACCTTCACGTGCATAGGTGAAGATGCCGCCGTCCAGTTCAGGACGGATACGCGTCAGGATCAGCATAGCAAAGGCGAGCAAAAGAATACCCGCACCGGTAATCGCCCAACCAATCAGTAACGCAGCCGGGCTGGCTACTGCCGCCATATTTTGTGGCAGGCTGAAAACGCCAGCGCCGAGCATTGAGCTTAAAACCAGCGCGGTCAGTGCGCTCAGACCCAATTTCTTTTCCATTTGTATCCAGTTACAAAAACGAGAGTGAGAGAATAATTATTTTGGCAAACCGCATAAAAATGGTGAAAGCCACTAAGGCGCGGGATTTTACGGAGAGAAGAGAACGCATGCAATGGGGATAGAGAGATTTGTGACTAATAGTGTGAAAAGTTGTCTTAATACTGCTGTTTTTGTTTTGTCTGGAAACAGAACTGCGCGAAATTATCAGGTCTACAAGGACTGTAGACCTGATAAGGCATTGGGTATTACTTATACAGATCGGCGCTGATCGTCACGTTGTTACCACGTTCTGACCACTGGCGGGTAATGTGATAGTACTTCGCGCCTTTCTTCGCTGCGCGTTTTGCTACCTGATAAGATACTTCCGTCATGTTGCCGTAGTTACCGGTGAACTTGATGCTGTCGAACGGTACCATCATGGCGGCGGTCGCTTTGTTCAGCTCTTCAACTTTGGTTCCATCCGGCAGCGTGACAGTGTAACGTCCGCCTTTGGTGGATTGCGTTTCGAAGAAGCGGCCGACTTCAGCACTCGGAGAAGCGGTAGTTGCTACGCCCGGGATCTCAACTTTCTTCGCGGCTTCGCCACCTGCTGCTAATGCGGCACGACCAGCATCTGAATCTGCTGGGATCGCATCAGGGCTTTGTACAATGCGTTTTTTCGCATCAGCTTTATAGATGAATGCAGTAATACGCTGGTTGCCGCCCTGGTTGGCATCGACCTGACGCACGATATAGAAGGAGTAAGCACCTTTCTCTTTCGCTGCTTTGGTGATGGCATCGTTTACCTCAGGCTGGCTACGGTAGAAACCTTGCACTGTAACGGTGTCGTAAGGTTCTATCAGAACGGCTTGATCTTTTGGCAATTCCATAACGCCGTTAATGACACGGTTTTTTGACGCTTCCGCTTTTTCAGCGTCGGCTTTATAGACGTCGGCAACAACGCGCCAGTTACCGCCGCTGCCAAAATCTGAGGTATCAACAACATAAAAGGAGGCTGCACCGTCTTTATCTGCACGGCGTGAAACGGCAGCAACCGCATCACCGATAGCATTAAAACGACCGGTGACCACAATGCGGTCATAGGGTTTCAGGGCAGCCGCTTGCTCCGGCGTCAATTCTGTCGCTGCATTTACAGAAAAAGCAGTCGCAGAAATTAGTGCGGACGCCAGGAGAGTGTTCTTAAGCTTCATAAAAATAATCCTTCGCCTTGCGCAAACCAGGTACTGGTATTGTTATTGACTAGAAACGTCGCTGATTATTGCATTTAAATTGTGTCAGTGTCTGCGTCATTTTTCACTCATCGTGTCACGTTAGGTAACAACAGGGATAACATTTTGTGATATGCCGAAAATTTCGGCGTTTGGTGACCAAAACTGATAAAGCAGTTGAATTTCATAAGTTAATTTAATGTTAATCAATTGTTTTTGACAGGTAGGTAATCATGTTTTGCCGCTTCGCTTGAGCGAATTATCAGCCTTTGTGGGCTATTTTTAGGGCATTTTATCTGTCTGAGGTTCGATTCATCTCTATTTCGCGAATTTCATAATAAATACTGTTTTTTGGCGCTAGATCACAGGCGTCATTTTCAGTAGGTTATACAGAGTTTGTTACTGTTTTATTTTATTGAGGTAACACTGACCTCTCTCGAGAGTGCGCGCATGCCTCGTGCGAACATTGATAAACCATCATCATAATTACAGATGGAAGGGAACATTATGCGAATTGGCATACCAAGAGAACGGTTAACCAATGAAACCCGCGTTGCAGCCACGCCGAAGACGGTTGAGCAGCTGCTTAAACTTGGTTTCAGCGTCGCGGTTGAAAGCGGTGCAGGTCAACTGGCGAGTTTTGACGATAAGGCGTTTGTTCAAGCAGGCGCAGAAATTGTTGATGAAAATGCAGTCTGGCAGTCAGAGATCATCCTGAAGGTCAATGCGCCGGAGGAGGCGGAAATTCCGTTACTTAATCCGGGCACGACGCTGGTGAGTTTTCTTTGGCCCGCGCAAAACCCTGAGCTGCTGCAAAAACTTGCAGAGCGCAACGTGACCGTTATGGCGATGGACTCCGTGCCGCGTATTTCACGCGCACAGTCGCTGGATGCCTTAAGCTCGATGGCGAACATCGCCGGGTATCGCGCTATTGTTGAAGCTGCACATGAATTCGGTCGCTTCTTCACCGGCCAGATCACCGCCGCAGGCAAGGTTCCACCTGCCAAGGTCATGGTGATTGGTGCGGGGGTGGCTGGTCTTGCGGCGATCGGTGCGGCAAACAGCCTGGGCGCTATCGTGCGTGCTTTTGATACCCGTCCGGAAGTGAAGGAACAGGTGCAGAGTATGGGCGCAGAGTTCCTTGAACTGGACTTTAAAGAAGAAGCGGGCAGCGGCGATGGCTATGCCAAAGTGATGTCCGAAGCGTTCATCAAAGCCGAAATGGAACTCTTCGCCGCGCAGGCGAAAGACGTCGACATTATCGTTACCACTGCGCTGATCCCGGGCAAACCGGCCCCGAAACTGATCACCCGTGAAATGGTCGATTCGATGAAAGCGGGCAGCGTAATTGTCGATCTTGCCGCGCAAAACGGCGGTAACTGCGAATATACCGTACCTAATCAGGTAACCACCACCGAGAACGGGGTGAAGGTTATCGGCTATACCGATCTGCCTGGCCGTTTGCCAACGCAATCTTCCCAGTTGTACGGCACGAACCTCGTCAACCTGCTCAAACTGTTGTGCAAAGAGAAAGACGGCAATATCACCGTCGATTTTGACGACGTGGTTGTGCGTGGTGTCACGGTGGTTCGCGAGGGTGAAATCACCTGGCCTGCGCCGCCTATCCAGGTTTCTGCTCAGCCGCAGGCTGCACCAAAAGCCGCACCTGCGCCGAAAGAAGAGAAAAAACCTGTCTCTCCGTGGCGCAAATATGCGCTGATGGCGCTGGTAGTGATTTTGTTTGGCTGGCTCGCCGACGTCGCGCCGAAAGAGTTCCTTGGTCACTTTACGGTGTTCGCGCTTTCCTGCGTGGTGGGTTACTACGTGGTCTGGAATGTGTCACATGCGTTGCATACTCCGCTGATGTCTGTGACTAACGCCATCTCGGGGATTATCGTGGTTGGGGCGTTATTGCAAATTGGCCAGGGTGGCTGGGTGAGTTTCCTGAGCTTTATCGCGGTGCTTATTGCCAGCATTAATATTTTCGGTGGCTTCACCGTGACTCAGCGCATGCTGAAAATGTTCCGGAAAAACTAAGGGGTAACATATGTCTGGAGGATTAGTTACAGCTGCATACATTGTTGCCGCGATCCTGTTTATTTTTAGTCTGGCGGGGCTTTCGAAACACGAAACCTCTCAGCAGGGTAACAACTACGGCATCGCCGGGATGGCGATTGCGCTGATTGCCACGATATTTGGTCCGGATACCGGCAACGTTGCGTGGATCCTGGTGGCGATGATCATTGGCGGCGCGATTGGTATTCGTCTGGCGAAGAAAGTCGAAATGACCGAGATGCCGGAGCTGGTGGCGATTCTGCACAGCTTCGTCGGTCTGGCTGCGGTACTGGTGGGTTTCAACAGCTACCTGTATCACGATACGGGCCTGGAACCGATTCTGGTGAACATTCACCTGACGGAAGTGTTCCTGGGTATCTTCATCGGTGCGGTAACCTTTACCGGTTCTGTGGTGGCCTTTGGCAAACTGCGCGGCAAGATTTCCTCTAAACCGCTGATGCTGCCGAATCGTCACAAAATGAACCTGGCGGCGCTGGTTGTTTCTTTCCTGCTGCTGGTGGTGTTTGTTCGTACCGAAAGCGTGGGCCTGCAGGTTCTGGCACTGTTGGTGATGACCATTATTGCACTGGCCTTTGGCTGGCATCTGGTGGCCTCCATCGGCGGTGCGGATATGCCAGTTGTCGTGTCAATGCTTAACTCCTATTCAGGATGGGCGGCGGCGGCAGCGGGCTTCATGCTGAGCAACGATCTGCTGATCGTTACCGGTGCGCTGGTCGGTTCTTCTGGTGCGATCCTGTCTTACATTATGTGTAAGGCGATGAACCGTTCATTCTTCAGCGTTATTGCGGGTGGCTTTGGTTCTGACGGTTCTTCTACCGGGTCTGATGAAGAAGTGGGTGAACATCGTGAGATTACTGCGGAAGACACAGCAGAAATGCTGAAGAACTCGCACTCCGTGATCATCACCCCGGGTTACGGCATGGCAGTGGCTCAGGCACAGTATCCGGTCGCGGAAATCACTGAGAAACTGCGCGCGCGCGGCATCAAAGTGCGTTTTGGTATTCACCCGGTAGCAGGGCGCTTACCAGGTCATATGAACGTGCTGCTGGCGGAAGCCAAAGTACCTTATGACATCGTGCTGGAAATGGATGAGATCAACGATGATTTCGCCGATACCGATACCGTACTGGTCATTGGTGCCAACGACACGGTAAACCCGGCGGCGCAGGATGACCCGCGCAGCCCAATCGCCGGCATGCCGGTACTGGAAGTGTGGAAAGCGCAGAACGTCATCGTGTTCAAACGTTCGATGAACACCGGCTATGCAGGTGTGCAGAACCCGCTGTTCTTTAAAGATAACACCCATATGCTGTTTGGTGATGCCAAAGCCAGCGTGGATGCGATCCTGAAAGCGCTGTAATTGCCAGTAAAAGTAAGACGGCCTCTGCGGAGGCCGTTTTTTTAAACATCCAGTTTACGCTGGGTGATCCATTCCACACGAGCCGGATCGCGATGCGAGAAGAACGCGCTGGTTCCGCTGTCCATCGCGGCAATTTGCGTCATCTCTTCCGCCGTTAGGGCAAAGTCCAGCACCTGAATATTCTCGGCCATCCGCGCTTTACGCACGGTTTTCGCCAGCGAAATAATCCCACGTTGATAAATCCAGCGCAGCACGACTTGACCAACGCTTTTGCCATATTTTTCACCAATAGCCGATAAGACTGGGTTCTGAAACAGGTCATTGCGTCCTTCAGCGAACGGTGCCCAGGCTTGCGGTTGAATATTCCGGCTCTGCATCCAGGCTACTGCATGCGGCTGCTGATGAAAAGGATTCACCTCAATTTGGTTAACGGCTGGGATAATACGATTGAAAGCGATTAAATCCGCCAGACGATCCGGATGAAAGTTACTCACGCCAATCGCGCGGATTTTCCCTTCTTCATATAATTCTTCCATCGCACGCCAGGCACCGTGCACATCGCCATAGGGCTGATGAATCAAATAAAGGTCAATATAATCCAGTTGAAGCCGTTGCAGAGAACGTGCGAATTGCGCCTTTGCGCCTGCATAGTTGGTATCCTGTAACCACAGTTTGGTAGTCACAAAAAGCGCCTCGCGGGGGACTCCGCTTTGCTTAAGTGCGTTGCCGACCTGAGTTTCATTCTGGTAGGAGGCAGCGGTATCAATCAGGCGATATCCTGTATCAATGGCATCCCGTACGGCTTGCTCACATTCGCTGGCATCGGTCATTTGATAAACGCCAAATCCGAGCAGGGGCATCTCAACACCGTTATTCAAAACTGTTGTATTCATTGGGTTCTCCTGAGCATCATCGTTGCATTGGCTGCAGATTAGCAAATCTGTGTTGATACGATTAGTCTGTGAAATTCGCATGGACCTATGAGTAGAATTCATTTCTGAAAGGTAATTGTTGGAAGTCAGTCACAAAATATGACGCCTATGATTTCACCATTCATGATTTCAGTTCATAAACTCATGCGGTTTTAACCGTCTAATCACGGCAATACGTTGTCTATATACTGCGACCTGACTTTTTAGAACATGACAGGGCACTATGCGTACACGTGAACATGCCTCACCGGTAACTACCGCAAGCCAGACCGGTCTTACTTTTATTCTGATCCTCAGTGGCCTGATGGCCTTTACATCGCTTTCTACCGATATTTATCTTCCAGCAATGCCGACGATGGCCGAGGATTTACATGGCAATGTTGAGCTGACGATTACTGGTTTCTTAATTGGTTTTACTATCGCACAGTTGATTTGGGGGCCGATTAGCGATCATATGGGGCGGCGTAAGCCGCTGTTTATCGGCATGGTGCTATTTATCATTGGTTCCGCAGGGTGTGCGCTGTCTACAAGCATCACGCAAATTGTTTTCTGGCGGGTATTTCAGGCGCTTGGAGCCTGTACCGGGCCTATGCTGGCGCGAGCGATGATCCGCGATCTCTTTGCACGTACTCGTGCGGCGCAAATGCTCTCAACCCTGGTGTTGGTTATGGCGATTGCGCCAATCGCCGGACCGTTGATTGGCGGGCAAATTATTCGCCTGAGCACCTGGCACTCTATTTTTTGGCTGCTGGTGGTGATTGGTGCGCTGATGTTTATCTCCCTAAACTGGCTGCCCGAAACATTGCCGGAAGATAAACGGGTGAAAGCCTCTTTGGCTGGCGCATTTCGTAATTACCGTTCGTTGTTAACGAATGGGCGTTTTATGCGCTATACCCTGAGCCTGACGTTTTATTACGTCGGTGCGTACGCGTTTATTACCGGGTCACCGTTTGTTTATATTAGCTATTACCATGTTGATCCACAGCATTACGGCTGGTTGTTTGCGCTAAACATTATCGGTGTTATGGCGATGAGCGTGGTTAACCGCCGTCTGGTGCAACGGCACGCTCTGGAACAGCTGCTGAAATATGCGACGCTGCTGGCGGCGCTGGCTGCGGTTGTGCTTGCGCTGCTGGTTAAGCTGGAATCAGGTGGCGTCGTTGCCATTATCATCACTGTTTTTCTGTTTTTCTCGATGAATGGCATTATTGCTGCAACGTCGACTGCTGCGGCGTTGGATGCGGTACCGAACATTGCGGGTTCAGCTTCGGCGCTGATTGGCGCGTTGCAATATGGCAGCGGTATTATCTCATCGTTGCTGCTGGCGGCCTTCAGTGATGGCACGCCCTGGACCATGGCGTGGATAATAGCGCTATTTACGCTGTTAAGCGCCGTTTTGGCTTTTCGCGCGAAACGATAAAGGAAATGCCCCGCGATGGCGGGGCGAAAACTCATTCTTTGTTCAGATCGCTAAGCAGCACGGCAATGCTTTGACCGCCGTTGGTTTGCTCAAGCGCGATTTTCACGATGATGGTCAGCGGCACAGAAAGCAGCATCCCCACGGGACCGAGCAACCAGCCCCAGAAGATTAACGACAGAAATACTACCAGCGTGGACAGCCCCAGCCCGCGGCCCATGATCCGCGGCTCGAGGATATTCCCGAATACCAGGTTGATGACCAGATAGCCTGCCAGAACCACCAGCGCATCGTAAAGACCGCTGAATGCCAGCACCTGAGCAATAGGGGGAATGGCCGCCAATACAGAACCGATATTAGGGATGTAGTTCAGGGCGAAGGCCAGTAATCCCCAGACAAAGGCAAAGCGCACATCCAATGCAGCAAGCATGCCCCAGGCGACCAACCCGGTCACAATGCTGATTGCCGTTTTAAGCACCAGATAGTGGGAGACGCTGTCGATGGCGCGTTGAATCGCCGCCATACCTTCAATGGGGCGACTCATCATTTGTTTGAGTTTGTTGGGCAGTTGCGGTACTTCCAGCAGCATAAAAACTACCGTCAGTAGCAGTAAAAATATCGATGACATAGCATTTGAAAGCTGCGCCAGTAAATTGGTCACCAGCGTCATTGCCGCGTTCGGATCGATATATTTGACGAGTTCGTCCACGGAAACGCCGATCCCTGCGCGTTGTAACCATGGTTCAAGATTTTTCAGTGGGATAACCAGTGAAGAGCGATATTGCGGTAGCGTTCGCGCAAGTTCATTTAAGGATGTACCTAAATACGCCAACAGCAGCACCATTAACATTACAATAATAACGATAAGCAATGACACCGCAATTACGCGCGGTATGCGAAGCTTGACCATCCGCTGCACAACGGGATTGAGCACAACGGCTATAAATAACGCCAGAATAAAGGGGACGATGATATCTGCGGCAAAGCGAATACCGCTCAGGATGATAACCAGCATGCCCAGCATAATGACTATTTTTAGACCGTTAAGCGTGATGATCGGTTTCGCCATGTGTATTCCCGCATTTTTCATTTTTGAATCTGCATAATAAAGTGATTTGCGTCGAGCCGTTATAACAAAAATCAAACGGGGCAGGTAAAGAAGTGAAAAGACTTTGAGTTCGTCTTGAAGCTATGATACAAATCATCTGTGTTTAACTACCGAGGACAATTATCATCCGCGATGATGAGAAGCAACACTGCGGATAATTGTAATATTATGGACAATATGTTCAGGATGTTTTTGCGTTTACCTACACTTCTTCGTACCTCCTCCACTTTCTTGCTTGCGGGTGAGCAACACTGGCGCAACGCGCTTTAGTCCCTTCTTCTGCCTGAGCTGGCGCTGTGCGCTTAGCTAACTAATTTTATTTTTTGGTTTACTGCATGCAGTAGGCCTAAAGGACTATATTCTCAAGCAGGAGAAGCATCATGTTTTACTGGATATTATTAGGTCTGGCCATCGCGGCTGAAATTACTGGCACGCTGTCAATGAAATGGGCAAGCGTCGGTCATGGTAATTCGGGCTTTATTTTAATGCTGGTAATGATCGCCTTATCGTATATTTTTCTCAGTTTCGCCGTTAAAAAAATTGCCCTTGGTGTGGCCTATGCCTTGTGGGAAGGTATCGGTATTTTATTTATTACGCTGTTTAGTGTGTTGTTATTTGACGAAACCTTGTCCACGATGAAAGTGGCTGGACTGGTCTCGCTGGTATTAGGCATTGTGCTGATCAAGTCTGGTACTCGAAAACCTGCCAAAACGAGCAAAGAGGTGACCCATGCAGCAGTTTGAGTGGGTTCATGGTGCCTGGCTTGGCATGGCCATCGTGCTGGAAATAGTCGCTAACGTCTTTTTGAAGTTTTCAGATGGATTTCGCCGCAAGATTTATGGCGTGCTGTCGCTGGCTGCCGTGTTAGCGGCCTTTAGCGCGCTGTCGCAGGCGGTAAAAGGTATTGACCTTTCTGTTGCCTACGCCTTGTGGGGCGGGTTTGGGATTGCCGCGACGTTAGCGGCTGGTTGGGTGTTGTTTGGTCAGCGCCTGAATAACAAAGGCTGGATTGGCGTGGCGCTGTTGCTGGCCGGAATGGTGATGATTAAACTTGCCTGATATCCGTGCTGCCCGTTAATGCGGGCAGCATGTGTTACTCCTTCGCCAACGCTTCCAGCTTATCGCGAAAACCGGTCACGGATATGGCGCGATTATCGGCTCGCCAGCGATCTTTCGCCGCTGGAGCGGAGCTTTGTACGCCAATCAACTGCCAGCCTGAATCTGTCTTCAGCATCAACGGTGAACCGCTGTCGCCCGGGAGCGTGTCGCACTGGTGTGACAAGACGGTATTCTGCGCCCAGCCGGTCACTACACAATCCTGATGGGTGTACAAATCGTCCAGATGATCTTCCGGATAGCCCGACTGTGTGACTTTGCGATCGGCGGTTTTCAACGCCGCGGTTAACGCCGCTTTATCACCTTCAAATAATGGTAGGGGCGTGATTCCGGAAGGCGGGTAACGCAGCACCACCAGACCAAAATCCCACGGGGCTGCTGATGGCGGCACAATCCATCCATCTCCATCGGCTTTTAAACGTTTACCAAGTGAGGGATCAACCCGTCCTTCGATTCCATGGATTTCATAGCGCCAGACACCCTTTTTCGACACAAAGCGTAACGCGACGGCTTTATCCGGTTTGCCTTTCGGTGGAGCGAGCAAGCAGTGTCCTGCAGTCAGGGCCAGATGCGGTGAAATGAGCGTGGCGGTACACAGATTACCGCTGGCGGTTTCCAGTTGCCCAATAGCGTCCCATGGTGATTGCGTTGGATCAGTCACTTTTGTGCGATCGTCATGACCAAAAAACAGCGTTTTTATGTTTTCTGCTTCAGCGGTGGTCGTTGCTGGCTGATCCGCATGCGCAACAACGGGAAAAAAACAAATTGAGCCCAGTAATACAGCAATGGTTTTATGCATATCACACTCTGGTGGGGAATTATGATTATAAACAGCAAACCCTCAGTTAATACTATAGACGGGACGGCGAGAAAGTGGGAGTAAAATCAGATAACTACACTCAGGAAAGATAAAAATGCATGGCGATGAGGGCGCAAATTATCAGAGTAATAAGAATGAACTCAAAGCGGTAATGTGACACCATTTTACCCTCCGAAAGGCGGCGCTACATCAGGTCGATCTAGCGCCGTATGCTATGGCGTGGGGGACGCCATAGTGACTACAAATGCGTTATGCTGCAGGTTGAGCTGCTGGTTTAGCGGTGTCGTGTTTTACGGCTTTTTTGGTGTGTTTTTTAGCGGCCTGAGCTTTCTGCTCTGGTGCTTTTTGTTCTGCTGCTGGCTTGGTTGCCGCTTTTTTGGTGTGTTTTTTAGCAGCCTGAGCTTTTTGCTCTGGCGCTTTTTGTTCTACAGCCGGTTTAGTGGTGGATTTTTTAGCGTGTTTCTTGGCAGCCTGCGCTTTCTGCGGCGCTGCTTTGTGCTGTTTTTTATGATGCGTGGTTTTTGCCGGCGCTGCTTTGGTGGTTGCAGCAGCAGTCGGAGCGGTAGTAGTAGTTGTCTCAGCAGCAAACGCGGCAGAAGACAGACCCATAGCAGCGGCAACAACCAGAGCTAATACTTTTTTCATTCTCATACCCTCGATTTGGTTTTTCATTCAACCCCACTGCGGGGCCGTTGAAATAACTATATCGCTGTAATCAGAGGGCTTCCGTGAGTCATTGGTTTCGGCGTGTAACGATATGTACAATGACTCACGGTATGAGATTACAAATAGCGGGTTTCCAGATGAGCGCGGAAATAACGGCTGCTGAGCGGTTCGCCGGTGGCCTGGGTAATAAGCTGTTCAGTGGTAAAACGGCTGCCATGCTGCCAGATGTTCTGACGTAGCCAGTCAAACAGGGGACCAAACTCACCTTGTGCAATAGACTGATTCAAATCAGGCAATGCGCGGTTAGCGGCACTGAACAACTGCGCCGCATACATGGCGCCCAGGGTATAGGAAGGGAAGTAGCCAAAGCCGCCATCGGTCCAGTGAATATCCTGCATACAGCCGTTACGATAGTTTCCGATCGTTGACAGCCCCAACCAGGACTGCATTTTTTCGTTCCACAATGCCGGGATATCATCCACTTCAATATCGCCATTAATAAGCGCACGTTCGATTTCATAACGCAGGATCACGTGAGCGGGATAGCTTACCTCGTCGGCATCAACACGGATAAACCCGGGCTTGACCTGCTGGTTCCAGGCGATGAAATTGCTTTCTTCAAACGCTGCCTGATCGCCAAAGTGGCGCGTTACAGTCGGAATCAACCGCATCAGAAAGGCTTTACTGCGTCCCAGCTGCATCTCAAAGAACAGACTCTGGGACTCATGAATGGCGGTTGAGCGTGCCAGAGCAATAGGTTGCCCAGACCAGCTGCGTGGCAGGTTTTGCTCGTAGCGCGCGTGACCGGTTTCATGGATCACGCCAAACAGCGCGCTGAGTAATTCGTTTTCATCATAGCGGGTGGTAATGCGAACATCTTCTGGTACGCCGCCACAGAAAGGATGTGCACTGATATCCAGCCGACCAGCGGTAAAGTCGAAACCGAGTTGTGCCATCGTTTCAAGGCCCAGCTCCCGCTGGATTGCGGTTGGGAAAGGACCCACCGGGGCAATGAGCGACTGCTGAGACTGCTTTGCCACCACCTTGTTTAGCAGATCGGGCAGCCAGCTTTTAACGTCTGCGAAAAGGACATCCAGCTGAGCGCTGGTCATTCCTGGTTCAAAGATGTCCAGTAGCGCGTCATACGGCGAACAACCTTTAGCTTCTGCGCGCAGTCGGGCTTCTTCGCGGCTGTACTTCACAACCTCTTTCAGGTTTTCGGAAAATCCTTCCCAGTCATTAGCTGGTCGCTGGCTACGCCAGGCATGTTCACAGCGACTTCCCGCAAGAGATTTTGCTTCTACCAACGATTCGGGCAACAAGGATGCCTGGTGATGCAATCGCGACATTTCGCGCAGGTTCGCCTGTTCTACATCGTTGAGGTCTTCCTGTTGCGCTGCGGCGATCCACGTTGCCACTTTCGGGTCAGTTAACAGTTGGTGTTCAAGCACGCTCAGCTCGGCCAACGCTTCGCCTCGGGCTTTACTGCCTCCTGGCGGCATCATGGTAAACATGTCCCAACTGGCGATTGCCGAGAGGTGGGAGAAGCGAGAGAGCCGCTGGAACGTGCGGGTGAGCTGATGGTAATTATCATTGTTACTCATTTTTTGTTCTCGTTCTGTTTAGGTGTGGTTAAGAAGTTTACCGTGATTCACTCACTTTTCATAAACACACCTTTGTACCCGGTTTTCCGTAACAGCTTTTTATAGCGAAAAGCCAGCAGAACCACAAAACAGATGGCGTAGATAATAGGGAGCGGTGATAACACTTTTACCGACCACAGATAATGCAGCGGTAGCAAAATGGCGGCCAGGTAGACGTAGTTGTGCAATGTTTGCCAGCGTTTGCCCATTTTACGCTGAGCGGCTTGTGTCGAGGTCAACGTCAACAGGAATAAGATAATCCAACCGGACATACCCAGCATTAGCCATGGGCGTGAAACCAGTTCACGACCCAACAATCCCAGGTTTTGTATACCCAGTTCCAGCAGAGCATAGCTGGTAATATGCAGTGTGGCCCATGCAAAGCACCATAAACCTAACAACCGCCGGGTACGAAATAACAAAGGCTGCTTTGCATAGCGTGCGAGCGGCGATACCAGCAGGGTAGCAAGCAAAAACTTCAGCGCGGTAATGCCCGTAAAGTGCTGGATATCTTTCCCCGGGTCGGCACCCAACCCGCCATGCTGCGCGGCCCAGAAGAACCATAGCAGGGGTAAAAAACCGGCGAGATGCAGCAGCACTTTCAGGCCGGTTATCTGTTTTGCAGTCAACCTCACTTAAAAATACTCCCGAAGATCCATGCCCTGATATAACGATGCCACCTCATCGGCATAACCATTAAAAGGTAACGTGGGCTGTCTCTGTACATCAAGAATGCCACCGGAACCGATAAAACGCTCAGTAGCCTGAGACCAGCGAGGGTGATCAACCTGCGGATTTACGTTGGCGTAAAATCCGTATTCATTTGGTGCTGACATATTCCAGGTCGTCGGCGGCTGCTCACGCGTCAGCTTAATACTGACTATCGATTTAATGCCCTTGAAGCCGTATTTCCAGGGTACGGTCAGGCGTATCGGCGCCCCGTTTTGCGGTGGCAATGCTTTGCCATATACGCCTACGGTGAGAAGTGTGAGTGGGTGCATAGCCTCATCCAACCGCAGACCTTCGACATAGGGATATTTCAACCCACCGCCAATAAAGCGGTCTTTCTGACCCGGCATTTCATCAGGGGCGTAGCGTGTTTCAAAAGCGACGTATTTGGCGTGACTGGTTGGCTCAACCAGCGCCAGTAATTTATGCAACGGAAAACCCACCCACGGCACAACCATCGACCAGGCCTCAACGCAACGCATCCGATAAATACGCTCTTCTAATGGAAAGCGTGTGGTCAGCGCATCATGATCCAAGGTTAAAGGTTTGTTGACCTCACCGCTGATGGTTAACGTCCAGGGATCGGTTTTCAGGCTACCGGCATTGGCGGCAGGATCGGCTTTATCCAGACCAAATTCGTAGAAATTGTTGTAGCCCGTCACCTTGTCTTCTGGCGTCAGTGACAGGCTGTTTTGCCAGCGCTCGGGCTTTGTGAACTCAAGCGCTTTGCCTGCGGGGGCCGGTGGACGATCGTTGCCTTTAAACCAATCCAGCAAATTAGCCTGTGTAGGGGAGGACAGCGTGGCCGCAGCAGCACCTATCCCAAGTGCTTTGAGGATCTGTCGTCGTTGCATAAAAAATACTGACTCGGCTGTAACATCTGCTTCCCGAAGTGGACGTTTTTTTAGCATGACTTTTCCTTCTTATTTTCATGTTAAGGAAAACAAGCGACGTTTCCCTGTTGATGTCTGACGTGTCTATAACGACATACTGCGCGTATGCGTATCCCTGGATCCTCACGAAAAGTTAAAAATTTTGTGATAACTTCCGCCCCTTGCCTGAGGTAAGCTTTCAGCACGACGAGAGGGGGATGACACTGATGGCAGGCGCGAAAAAGATATTTTTGGTGGAAGATGACAGCGATATTGCCTCACTTTTGCAGCTTAGCCTGAAGGATGAGGGTTACGAAATTGTTCATGAGGCAGACGGAGCCCGTGCGCTTGAACAACTGGAGAAACACGTCTGGGATGCCGTTATCCTCGATCTGATGCTGCCGGGTGTCGACGGGCTGGAGATTTGTCGTCGCATTCGCCAAATGAGTTTTTATTTGCCCGTCATTATCATCAGCGCCCGCACCAGCGAAACGCACCGTGTATTGGGGCTGGAAATGGGTGCCGATGATTATCTGGCCAAACCTTTCTCGGTGCTGGAGTTGATGGCCCGGGTAAAGGCGTTGTTTCGCCGTCAGGAAGCGATGAGTCAGAACTTACGTATGGAGGCGGGGATTATCACCGTTCATGGCGTAGAGATTGACCCATTAGCCCGGGAAGTCCGGCTGCATGGTAAATCGCTCGATTTAACGCCGCGCGAATTCGATCTGCTCTATTTTTTCGCCCGTCATCCAGGCGAGGTCTTTTCGCGTCAGGCGCTGTTAGATCAGGTGTGGGGCTACCAGCATGAAGGGTATGAGCATACGGTGAACAGTCATATTAATCGCCTGCGGACCAAAATTGAAAAGGATGCTGCGGAGCCGGAAATTATTCTCACGGTTTGGGGACGAGGCTATAAGCTTGCTGCGGTTAACGCGGAGCATCAGCCATGATTTATCGCCTGTCGCTGAGCCAGCGTCTGACCCTCGTCTTTACCTCCATTATGCTGATTTGTGCGGTTACCGTCAGTGTTGTCCAGATCCGCAGCAGTAAACAGTATGGTGACGCCATGGTGCAAAGGCTCTCGATGGAGCTGGCGAGCAAGATTGTCAAAAGTGAGTCGCTTATTGATACCAGCGGGCAGATTAATCGCCAGACCTTAAAAGGATTGTTTAATCACCTGATGACGCTCAACCCCAGCGTGGAGCTGTATCTGATTTCACCATCAGGTGAAATACTTGCTGATGCTGCACCGCCCGAGCATATCCAGCGGCAGAAAATTAGCGTGCAGCCGATCCAGGATTTCCTTAACTCAGATGCGTTGCCCGTCTATGGCAACGATCCGCGTAGCAGCCAGCAAAAGGTATTCAGCGCAGCGCCGGTTTTATATAACGGTGAGCTACATGGCTATTTGTACATTATTCTGCAGGGTGAAGACCTGAATATGCTGGCGAATACCGCCTGGCAAAAAACGCTCTGGAATACCGTGGCCTGGACGTTAATACTGGTTTTATTAGCTGGTGCAATCGCTGGATTCCTGGTGTGGCGATGGGTGACGAATCCAGTGAAAAGGCTGACTGGGCAGGTGGTCAAACTGGAACAGGACAGCATTAGCGTCATCAAACAGCTGGCGCAAAAAAATCCCGAACCGGTACCGGAGAATGAAATAGCGCTGCTGAACAATGCGTTTATCGAGTTAGCGCAGAAAATTGCCCAGCAGTGGGATTTATTAGCAGACAGCGATCGTCAGCGCAGAGAGTTTATTGCCAATATTTCGCACGATTTACGCACGCCGTTGACTTCACTGTTGGGGTATCTGGAAATGCTGTCGCTGAAAGCCGATACGATGACGCCTGAGGAAAATCGGCATTATCTTAGCATCGCGCTGCGCCAGGGGCATAAAGTTCGCCATCTGTCACAACAGCTGTTTGAGCTGGCAAGGCTGGAGCATGGCGGTATAAAACCGCAGCGTGAACGTTTTGCTATTGGTGAATTGATCCAGGACGTGGCACAGAAATTTGATCTCCCTGTTGCCACGCGTCATTTGCAGTTGCACCTTGACGTAACGGGGCCGTTACCGCTGGTGAATGCCGATTTATCGATGATAGAAAGAGTCGTGACGAATTTGCTGGATAATGCTATCCGTCATACGCCTGACGGAGGCGAAGTACGGCTAAAAGTCTGGCGTGATGAAGACCGTTTATTAGCCGAAGTGCAGGACAGTGGGCCAGGGGTAGAAGAAGCTGTGCGAGAAGTATTGTTTCAGCGCCCGACCGCGTTAATTCCCCGTGAGCAGCGGGCTGAGCGCGGCGGTCTGGGCTTACTGATCGTGCGTAGAATGCTCGAGCTGCATGGAGGGGATATCCTTCTGGTTAGCTCAACGGCAGGGGCTTGCTTCCGTTTCTCGTTGCCGCTGGCGGATTCTCCTCTGAGTAGCTGACGGTGAAATTCCGGAGTAAAGAGGGTTTTGGCATTGTACCCATGGGCATTGCGTAAAAGTTGGTAGGTTGTCAGTGATAATGAGAATTTTTATCATGCATAGATAATTCATCAACTTATCTTCGATGAGCGCAAGGAGATCGTATGTCACAGGATGCCGACAACCTGTATATCGCCAGGACCAAAGCAGTTGCTGGCTGCTTTTCAATGTTTTTACTGATGTTTGGCCTCACGTTTACCCCGTTGTTTTTCCCCGCGAGTCAGGACCTGCTTGCCAAAGGGTTACTTTTTCCGCTGCTGTTTGCGCTGGAATTTGTTGTGCTGGTTCCGCTGTATTATTTCTTCTTTAGAAAAAGAGAGGGACTGGGCAAAGGCATTTTCAACGCCAGGTGGTTTGCCATTTTGTTCGCGGCGCTGCTGTTTATTCAGCTTATCCTGCCATTGATTTTGGGTCTCAGACAAACTGAAGCGTGGGTGACCAGCCAAATATCCTTAAGTAGTTATGCGTTGTGGTTATCTACGTTGACCCTGATATTTATCGCGCCAGTTTATGAAGAAATTGTTTTCAGAGGCTGTTTATTCAACGCGTTCCAGTACTGGTTCAATAATAAAACCTGGCTGTCGTCAGTGGTGGTATCGGTCATTTTTGCCATCATGCATACGCAGTATGTGGATCTACGCACGTTGCTGATGTTGTTTCTTGTGTCGCAGGTGTTGATCCTGGCCAGACTGAAAAGCAACGGTCTGTTGATGCCAATTTTGCTGCATATAGTGATGAACGGGACGGTTGTTGCTCTGCAGATGGCGGCTCAGACGTTACAGCCAGGGTGATGAAGGTGATGCCCGGAACCCGGGCATCGTGGATTATACGTGCAGACGATGGTGCAAACGCGCACCGACCAGCAACGCCAACACCAGCATCAGGGCGATAAATCCGCCCACACCGTTCCAGCCATAGCTGTGCCAGAACACACCGCCCAGCGTACCGGCAATACTGGATCCCAGATAATAGCTGAACAGATACAGGGAAGAAGCCTGGCCTTTAGCGCGTTTTGCTCGTGGTCCAATCCAACTGCTTGCTACGGAGTGCGCGGCAAAGAACCCGGCTGAAAAGAGCAGCATCCCGGCGAAGATCAGCCATAGCGATGTGAACAGGGTCATTAACAGTCCAACCAGCATCACGCCTGTTGAAAAGAGCATTACCGGGCCACGGCCATAACGAGTGGTCATAGAACCCGCCTTTGGCGAACTCCAGGTCCCAGTCAGATACGCCACAGATAACAAACCTACAACCGCCTGGCTGAGCTCCCACGGGGAGAGCATCAGGCGGTAGCCGATGTAATTAAACAGCGTGACAAACGACCCCATCAACAAAAAACCTTCCGCAAACAGCAGCGGCAAACCTTTGTCGCGCCAGTGCAAGCGGAAGTTGATAAACAACGTTTTCGGGCGCAGCGACGTAGGTCTGAAATGACGGGATTCCGGTAAGATTTTCCAGAACATCAGTGCAGAGGCAAGGGCAAAACAGCCGATCGCCGCCAGCGCGATACGCCAGTTAAAAAAGTCGGTAAACACGCCGCTAATTAAGCGACCACTCATTCCGCCAATTGAGTTACCGCTGATATACAGGCCCATTGAGAAGGCGACGAAACTGGGATGAATTTCTTCATTCAGATAGGTCATCCCTACCGCCGCGACGCCGCTCAGTGAAAGTCCTATCAGAGCACGCATGATTAAAATACCGTGCCAGCTGGTCATCATCGTTGAAAGCAGCGTACAACAAGAGGCGAGCAGCAGCGCGGTAACCATCACCGGCTTGCGGCCAATAGCATCTGAAAGTGGGCCGGTAAACAGCAACCCTATCGCCAGCATCGCCGTTGATATGGAAAGCGAAATACTGCTGCTGGCGGGAGATACCCCAAACTCGTGCGAAAGCACTGGCAGTATAGGTTGTACGCAATAGAGGAGGGCAAAAGTCGCCAGCCCGGCGGAAAACAGCGCCAGCGTGACGCGCATAAATGGGGATGTTCCGCGTTTGATAAAACCATCCGGCGGGGTAACTATCTGTTCATCAACATCGCTTGTTGGCGCGGTATCGACAGTTGTTGTACGGCTCACTTGAAATCCTTGCTCATTCAATTACGTCTACAGGACCAGCCATAAGAGTATGAAAATCACAATATTCTGTCTAATATATTAATAATCTCAAATAATATTTTAAAAATATGAATATCGAACTGCGTCATTTACGTTACTTTGTGGCCGTTGCCGAAGAGCTGCATTTTGGTCGGGCGGCGGCGCGGTTAAACATTTCGCAACCGCCGCTAAGCCAGCAGATCCAGATCCTTGAACAGCAGGTTGGCGCCCGGTTACTTGCCCGAACTAACCGTAGCGTGGCGCTGACCTCTGCCGGAAAGCAGTTTCTGGCGGACAGTCGGCAGATCCTCGGGCTGGTTAATGAAGCCGCCGCCAGGGCTGAGCGTTTGCATCTGGGAGAAGCAGGGGAATTGCGTATTGGCTTTACGTCGTCCGCGCCGTTTATCAAAGCGGTTTCAGATACGTTATCTCTGTTTCGCCAAAGCTACCCGGCAGTGCATATGCAAACCCGTGAAATGAACACACGTGAGCAAATTGCCCCGCTCAATGAAGGAACGCTGGATTTGGGACTTCTGCGCAATACGCAGCTACCGGATACGCTGGAGCGTGAAATCATTCTGCATGAACCACTGATGGCAATGATCCCACGTGCGCATCCGTTGGCGCAAAAACCCGTGGTTACGTTGGCCGAACTGGCGAATGAGCCATTTGTCTTTTTTGACCCCCATGTGGGGACAGGGTTGTATGACGATATTCTGGGCCTGATGCGTCGCTATGGACTGAAACCGACGATTGCGCAGGAGGTTGGCGAGGCGATGACTATCATTGGGCTGGTGGCCGCAGGATTAGGGGTTTCTATACTTCCTGCTTCTTTTAAACGGGTGCAGCTGTATGAAATGTGTTGGATCCCGATAGCGGAAGAAGATGCTGTCTCGGAAATGTGGTTAGTGTGGCCAAAGCATCATGAGCAAAGTCACGCCGCGCAACGCTTTCGTGAGCAGTTGCTGGCGGCCGTTCAGGGCGGTTAATTTAGTTTAAAAATGGGCGAAAATGTGCAGTAAATCACAAGGCTAAGTAAAAAGTTGACGGAAGCCATTGAAGTGCTTCACCATAGCCCGCAGATTATTTCGGAGCGCGAAAATAAAGGGAGTAAGTGGTGGTTGCTGATAGTCAGCCTGGGCATATCGATCAAATTAAGCAGACCAATGCGGGCGCGGTTTATCGCCTGATTGATCAGCTGGGTCCGGTATCGCGTATTGATCTCTCTCGCCTGGCACAATTGGCGCCTGCCAGCATTACCAAAATTGTCCGCGAAATGCTCGAAGCGCATCTGGTGCAAGAGCTGGAAATCAAGGAAGCGGGTAGCCGTGGTCGTCCGGCCGTTGGGCTGGTTGTCGAAACGGAGGCCTGGCACTACTTATCCATTCGTATCAGTCGCGGCGAGATTTTTCTGGCGCTACGCGACCTGAGCAGCAAGCTGGTGGTTGCAGATTGCCTGGACATGCCACTGGTCAGTGAAACGCCGTTGCTGGATCGCGTGATTACGCAGGTCGATCAGTTTTTCATCCGCCACCAGCAAAAGCTGGAGCGCTTAACCTCCATTGCCATCACCTTACCCGGCATTATTGATACTGAAAACGGTATCGTTCATCGCATGCCATTTTACGAAGATGTCAAAGAGATGCCGTTGGGCGAAGCGCTTGAGAACCATACCGGTGTGCCGGTGTATATTCAGCACGATATCAGCGCCTGGACGATGGCCGAGGCGCTTTTTGGCGCATCGCGTGGTGCTCGCGACGTCATTCAGGTGGTGATCGATCATAACGTGGGTGCAGGGGTGATCACTGACGGGCATTTGCTGCATGCAGGCAGCAGTAGCCTGGTGGAGATTGGCCATACGCAGGTCGATCCCTACGGTAAACGCTGCTACTGCGGCAACCATGGTTGTCTGGAAACAATCGCCAGCGTCGACAGCGTGCTCGAATTGGCGCAGGTGCGGCTGAAGCAGTCAATGAGTTCTTCTCTACATGGACAACCGTTAACGGTAGACGCGCTGTGTCTGGCGGCCATGCAGGGTGATTTATTGGCGAAAGATATCATTAGCGGCGTCGGGACCCACGTCGGTCGAATTCTTGCCATCATGGTGAATTTGTTCAACCCGCAAAAGATATTGATTGGCTCTCCGCTCAGTAAAGCGGCAGATATCTTGTTCCCAACCATCGCTGACAGCATTCGTCAGCAGGCGCTTCCGGCTTACAGTCAGCATATAGTCGTTGAAAGTACCCAGTTTACCAATCAGGGGACGATGGCAGGGGCGGCACTCGTGAAGGACGCGATGTATAACGGTTCTTTGTTGATTCGTCTATTACAGGGTTAACATTTTTTAACTGTTGTACGAAAAATTGCGTTATCTCAAGCTGATCCTGGTCGTCATACCTTAGACTTTCTCCACTGTTTTATTTTCCTGACTTATATTTTCAAAGCATAACGGTGGAGTTAGTGATGCTGAAGCGTTTCTTTATTACAGGTACAGACACTTCTGTTGGGAAGACCGTGGTTTCCCGCGCATTACTACAAGCGTTAGCGTCAGGGGGTAAAAGCGTTGCAGGTTACAAACCTGTGGCCAAAGGCAGCAAAGAGACGCCCGAAGGTCTGCGCAACAAAGATGCACTGGTACTGCAAAGTGTGTCATCTATCGAGCTGCCCTATGAGGCAATTAACCCAATTGCGTTGAGCGAAGATGAAAGTAGCGTGGCGCATAGTGGTCCGGTCAATTACACCCTGTTATCCAACGGTCTCGCAAGCCTCAGCGAAAAAGTCGAACACGTTGTCGTGGAAGGCACCGGAGGCTGGCGGAGCTTGATGAACGATCTGCGTCCGTTATCGGAGTGGGTGGTGCAGGAACAACTGCCAGTGCTGATGGTAGTGGGTATCCAGGAAGGCTGTATTAATCATGCGATCCTCACCGCGCAGGCGATAGCCAGCGACGGACTGCCGTTGATTGGCTGGGTTGCGAATCGCATTAATCCTGGGCTGGCGCATTATGCGGAAATCATTGATGTGCTGGGTAAAAAATTACCTGCACCGCTGATCGGTGAACTGCCTTATCTGCCTCGTGCAGAGCAGCGTGAACTGTCGCAGTACATCCGCCTGTCAATGCTCGGCAGCGTGCTGTCGGTAGATAGAGTCGTGGCGTAACGTACGCGACAGCACCGACGCCAGGACACAGGCAATCAGTAATCCGGGGAGCAGGCGATACTCCCCGGTCATTTCACAAACCATCAACGTCGACATTATAGGTGCATGCGTGGTAGCCGCCAGCAGTGTGGCCATCCCCGTTAATCCCAGCAAAATGGCAATTTCATCCGAGCCTGGAAGCCATAATCCCCATACCTGACCCAGCAACATGCCCACCGACAAGCCGACAAACAGCGTTGGCGTAAACACGCCACCTGGTGCACCGGATCCACTGCTGGCAAGCACCGCCAGTAATTTGCAGATAAAAATCCCGCTAACCACGGCCAGCAGCGGTGGTGAAAGTAAATATGACTGCACCACGCTGTAGCCATTACCCCAGACCGCAGGCGTGAGCAATGAAAGCAGGCCAACGATCAGCCCGCCAAGCGCCAGTTGCCACGGCGGCGAGAGTTTTAAGCGCAAAAATACATTATGGCTGGCAGTCATCAACCACATGAAGAGCGGTCCGCAGATGCCAGCAGCCAGACCGGTGCTGACAATCATAACGTATTCCAGAGCATGTAATTCCCGCGACAGGTGCACGGTATACAGCAGCGCATTGCTGTCGCTAAGCAGATTGGTGGTGAGTAATGCGACTACGGCGGATACCACTACCGGTCCCAGTGAGGCGAGGATCAGTGTGCCAAACAATACTTCGGCAATAAATAAACTGCCCGCCAGCGGGGCATGATAGGCTCCAGCCATACCTGCAGCAGCGCCGCAGGCAATCCATAACTTCCATTCTGTACGCGGGGTAAAGCGTTGAGCAAAGCAGGAGGCCGCCAGGGCCGCCAGTAAAATCATGGCACCTTCACGTCCGATGGCACTCCCGCTGGCGACGACCAGTAACGAGGCCAGCGATTTCACCAGGCTTGCACTGACGTCAAATTGTCCGTCGGTTTGCAGGGCTTCCATATAATCAGTGGGAGCCTGCGGACGTAAACGGTTAAATTTTTGCCAACCCCACAGTAGTAATCCAGCCGCCAGACCGCCGAGTGCAGGTGTCAGCATACGCCTTAAAGGCGAAAGGTTTGTCGCTGCGTTGACCAGACTTCCCGTGTTGTTGCTCAGAAACAACCATTCGAGAAGCAGCATGGCATGACGAAATCCTGCGACGGCCAGCGCAGCAAGGACGCCAATCAACGCGGCGATCAGCAGGCGGCGGAACATGGCACGCAGGTCAGGGTAAGCATGTAAATGATGCATGAGTGGCCAGACTGGAAAATTCAGACGCTCTATTTTGCGGCTATTAGGTAACAGAAGCAAAAGCTCAGCGTGCGCAACAGGATGCACCACAGGCAGGACGCATCCTACCTGTGACGAAACTAACGGAACAAAGGCTTATCGGCTACCGGAATCAGTAACTGTGATTGCCACTGTGCCAGCGTCAGACGCGCCAGCTCACCCAGCGCCTGGTAGAACGGGTGGTCGGCTTTTTCGACAAACACATTAAGAAAGCGTGATGACCATGGGAAGAGATGCCAGGCCAGCAGTTGCTCGCACTCGGTGTGGCGTTCGTTCTCGGCAAGCCAGGCCGTCAGCAACAGCAGCGAACCAAAGTGATCTTCTGGCTCATTTTGCTGCATCGCAAACTGGATGCCGTTGTCCCGCATCCACTGACGTAATGCCAGCGTGGAGTCGCCAAACAACACGTTTTCACGATCCAGCCAGACGGATCCCCATGGCGGAGAAGGGAGCGCATAAGGACCAACAAACAGACGTTGCCAGGCCTGCGGGAGAGACTCATCGGCCTCAGCCTGAAACTGAGCGGCTAACGGCGGAAGCGTTGTCTTTTCAAGCGGCCACTGCGCCTGCCAGCCATCGGTTTTTAACGCACTGACCAGTGCCGAAGCTTCGGCACTGTCTGGGGCATAGTAAAACAGCGCGCCGAGCACACGCGCTGCAGTAGAAAAGTTGTCTCGTTGTGAAAAATGGGTCATGCAAACAATCCTGAACAGTGCGGGTTGCCCCGCACCCGAAAGTTAACCTGCGACAGCCATTCCGACTGTCATATGTAAACCGTAAAACAATCCGCGGCCAATGATTTCACCGACAAGCACCAGAATTAATCCGAGTGCCAACCCGCCAACGGACGGTCCTTTGCAACGGATCAACGGACATATCCAGCAACCCAGACCCGCAGCCAGCAGCAGGACTCGCCAGACCTGTAAACTGCCGTAGTCGGGAACCAGCGCGCTGGCGGATTGTACCGAACTGTGGATCTCGCCGAGTGACAGTCCCTGCAGCACAATAACCGCCACGGTCACCAGCAGGGCCAGCACGCTGATACCGGCGAATCTGGCGGCGTTAAAAGAAACACCTGCAGCACGCAGCAGCAGAGCGGCAAAAAGCGGTCCACTGAGCAGCATCGTCATGAAAAATGCCAGTGTAGTATAGTCGTTATACCAGGTTGGGACGGTGTCTATCTGGTAGACGTTGGTCATCGCAAAGACAAATACCAGGCCCAGCAGCATGCTCAACAGCAGCCAGATTTTACCTAACGCTGCGGGCATTTTACCGAGAAACGCCACCAGCCACCACAAGCCCCCGACGGCGAAAAACAGTGAACCACCGGCGATTTCGTTACTCAGCGCCGATGCGCCAATTCTGTTCAGTGAGTTAAACGCGCGCAGCGGCGAACCTAAATGCATGACCGAGGCGAGAAAGGCGATGCCCATCACCAGCCAGAGAAAAAACATACTGCGAACGATACGTCGTTTTACCAGCCCATCCTTAGCGGTCAGCCAGCCGTAACCACTTACGATCAGCGCCCCGGCTACGCACTGTCCCAGCACCGTGAACAGTACCAGTGGCCATTCATGCCATCCATTTCCCATTTTACACCTCTTTTGGATTAGCCAGAAAACCCGTGGTATCCCCGGTCGGGCGGCAATTGGCGTTTGGTTTGATCACAATATTTGGTTTGGTGAAGTGCGCACCCGGCAGCGGGGCGACGGCAGCCAGTTCACCATGTTTTTTGCGCAGTTCGTCGATGGGGCCAAAATCCAGCGCACGCAGCGGACAGGACTCGACGCAGATGGGCTTTTTGCCGTCTGCCGCGCGTTCATGGCAGCCATCACACTTGGTCATATGTCCTTTCGCAGCATTGTACTGTGGCGCACCGTACGGGCAGGCCATATGACAGTAGCGACAGCCAATGCACACGTCTTCATCGACCACCACAAAACCATCCTCACGCTTATGCATCGCACCACTTGGACAAACCTTGGTGCAGGCCGGATCCTCGCAGTGGTTACATGAGATGGAGAGATAGTAGGCAAAAACGTTCTGGTGCCAGACGCCGTTGTCTTCCTGCCAGTCACCACCTGCGTATTCGTAAATCCGCCGGAAACTGACGTCAGGAGTGAGGTCTTTGTAGTCTTTGCAGGCCAGCTCGCAGGTTTTGCACCCGGTGCAACGACTGGAATCAATAAAAAATCCATACTGAGTTGTCATGGGTTAGTCCTTAAACCTTCTCGATCTCGACCAGATTAGTATGCTGTGGGTTGCCTTTTGCCAGCGGTGAAGGGCGCTGTGTTGTCAGCGTATTGACGCAGGCGCCATGGTCAATCTTGTCGCCGGCCATATTTGCATCGTGCCATGCACCCTGGCCCATTGCGCTGACGCCAGGCAGGATCCGTGGCGTCACTTTGGCCGGAATACGTACTTCCCCGCGATCGTTAAAGACCCGCACCATATCGCCATTTGCAATACCACGCTTTTGGGCATCGACGGGATTGATCCACACTTCCTGACGACAGGACGCCTGCAGAACATCGATATTGCCGTAGCTGGAGTGCGTACGGGATTTGTAATGAAAGCCAAACAACTGCAGCGGAAATGCGCTGCGTTTGGGATCGTCCCACCCTTCAAACGTGGAGGCGTAGACGGGAAGCGGGCTAATTACTTCATCCTTCTGCAACTCCCAGGTGTTGGCAATTTTCGCCAGTCGGCTGGAGTAAATTTCAATCTTTCCAGAGGGTGTTTTGAGCGGATTGGCCTGCGGATCGTCGCGGAATTTTTTATAAGCGACAAAATGCCCGTTAGGATCTTTGCGTTTATAGATCCCCATTTTTTTCAGCTCGTCATAAGAAGGGAGCGCGGGGTCCTTGGCCAGCATTTTTGCATACAGATACTGGAGCCACTGTTCCTGAGTACGGCCTTCCGTAAACCGTTGATAGATATCATTGCCAAGGCGTTTGGCGACTTCGCTCATTATCCAGTAGATCGGTTTGCGTTCGAACTTCGGTGACGTCGCGGGTTGAATAAAAATGAGGTATCCCATGTTGCCTGCATAGTCGTTAGGAATGATGTCTTCCTGTTCGACGGTCATTAGGTCCGGCAGCAGAATATCGGCATATTTCGCCGAAGATGTCATGAAATTTTCGATGACCACTATCATTTCGCATTTCGTATCATCCTGAAGGATCTCATGCGTTTTATTGATATCTGAGTGCTGATTAGTAATGGTGTTGCCCGCGTAGTTCCAGATAAATTTAATCGGTACATCGAGCTTATCTTTCCCGCGCACGCCATCGCGGGTTGCGGTCATTTCCGGACCCCGGGCGATGGCGTCGGTCCAGCTAAAGCAGGATATCTGGGTCTTGATGGGATTATCCGGCAGCGGCATACGTTCAATCGTGATGGTGTAGGTTGATTCTCGCGCACCGCTATTGCCGCCGTTGATGCCAACGTTGCCGGTCAGGATTGGCAGCATTGCGATCGCGCGCGAAGTCAGTTCGCCGTTAGCCTGACGTTGTGGACCCCAACCCTGACAAATATACGCCGGTTTTGTACTACCGATTTCCCGTGCCAGTTTAATGATGCGCTCGGCCGGGATCCCTGTGACATGCGAGGCCCATTGGGGCGTTTTAGCGACACCGTCATCGCCATTGCCAAGTATATAGGCCTTGTAATGTCCGTTAGCGGGAGCGTCAGCGGGTAGGGTTTTCTCGTCATAACCGACGCAATATGTGTCGAGGAACGCCTGGTCGACGAGATCTTCGTTAATCAGGACCCAGGCGATTCCCGCCACCAGTGCGGCATCGGTTCCCGGACGGATAGGGATCCACTCATCTTCACGACCCGCAGCGGTATCGGTATAACGCGGGTTGATGACGATCATGCGGGCGTTAGAACGCTCCCGGGCCTGCTCAAGGAAGTATGTTATGCCACCGCCGCTCATGCGCGTTTCGGCAGGGTTATTGCCGAACATCACCACCAGCTTCGTGTTTTCAATGTCGGATGTACTGTTGCCGTCATTTGAGCCGTAGGTGTAAGGCATTGCCGCCGCGATTTGTGCGGTACTGTATGTGCCGTAATGGCTCAGGAATCCGCCATAGCAGTTCATCAATCGAGCGACCAGCGAGGCATAAGGGGAGGAGCGAGTAATATTGCCGCCGACAATGCCAGAGGTGTAGTTGATATACACGGCCTCATTACCGTATTTCTGTACGGTATTTTTTAAACTGGTGCTGATGGTATCCAGTGCTTCCTGCCAGGTTATGCGTTCGAATTTACCCTCACCGCGTTTGCCCACGCGCTTCATAGGATAATTGAGGCGATCCGGATGATTGATCCGTCGACGGATTGAGCGTCCACGCAAACAGGCGCGCACCTGGTGCTGACCATAAATATCGTCTCCGGTCGTATCAGACTCCACCCATACGACTTCGTCATCTTTGACGTGGAGTTGCAGGGCACAACGACTTCCGCAGTTCACGGAACAAGCACCCCAAACCACTTTCTCTTCAGCCGGTTGTATCGCCTGTTGTACCTCAGCAGCAGCTGCGGTGCGCATCCCAAAAGGTAACGATAACCCGCCAGCGGCAAGCGCCAACGAACCTATAGCCGAGGATTTCACTAACATCCTGCGGCTAATACCTCCATATTGCTCAGTATCAGACATAACTCACTCCATTATAGTTATCGCTATATATTAATCTCTATAGCGAAATTAATAGCATGCTAATAATAGAGTGAGTTTACCCATTTATGAGTATGGCATTTTAATGCATATCAAACTGGAGTAACCCTCCGCGTACGGAGGGTATGATTTATTGCGGTTCGGCGACGTGCCCGTCCTGTGCAGGCGAGCTGTTGGCAGGGGCGTTTCCACTGTTAGTCCGGGTGTAGAGAATTTTGTGCGTATCGTTTGCACAATGTCCTACCACCAGTGAATCAGGTTGATCGGCCTGATCGTTGGGGACAATGTTCAGCGTAAAGCTGGACTCTGCGACGCCATTATTGATGATGCGCTGCTCGATATCGCTTTTCACGCGTTCACATGACGCAGGTGCCGCCAGAACCTGTGGGGATGCAACTGCCAGTAAGATCGCGGCAATTCCTGTTACGTATTTCATCATCAGCTCCTTTATGATCGACATAGACTAAGATTAGCATTTCTGGTGTAAATAACTGTATTTGCTAATATGATTGAGAATTATCTTCTTATCCCGGTGAAAAATGTGAAGAAACAGACCCTGTTAGGTTTCCTGTGTGTCGTGCTGGTTGGGTGTGATAATGCCAAAGGGCTGGTTTCCTTTACGCCGGAAATGGCCAGTTTTTCCAATGAATTTGATTTCGATCCGCTGCGCGGGCCGGTGAAAGATTTCAGTCAGACGCTGCTCAACGACAAAGGTGAGGTCACCAAGCGCGTCGCTGGTACCCTGTCACAGGAAGGGTGTTTCGATACACTTGAACTGCACGATATCGAAAACAATACCGGTATGGCGCTGGTCCTGGATGCTAACTACTATCGGGATGCCGAAACGCTGGAAAAACGGATCCGTTTACAGGGCAAATGCCAACTGGCGGAACTGCCTGCTGCAGGTGTGGTGTGGGATACCGACGATAACGGTTTTGTCGTTTCTGCAACGGGGAAAGAGATGAAGGTGCAGTATCGATATGATGCCGAAGGCTACCCGCTGGGTAAAACAACCGTCAGTAAGGACAATACCTTACAGGTTGATGCCAAACCGTCGGTCGACCCGTTGAAGAAGCTGGATTACACCGCGGTGAGCCTGCTCAACAATCATCCGTTAGGCAATGTCAAACAAACGTGCAAATACGATGAATACGCAAATCCGGTCAACTGCCAGCTCGTTATCGTTGACGAGAGCGTGAAGCCGGCAGTTGAACATCATTACTCGATTGAAAACACTATCGATTACTACTAATCGCCTTTACTGAGCGGTAGGTTGCAACAGGTTAGGGCCTGCCGTTTTGTGTTCTGCCAGATACTGCTGCTGGAAGATGCACATGCGGATAGTGTTGCGGTATTGGCCGTTGATAAAGAATTCATGAATCAGCTCGCCTTCCACCATAAAACCGAGTTTACGGTAAATGTGGATAGCCTTTTCGTTCTCTTTATCGACGATCAGATACAGCTTATAGAGGTTGAGCACGGTAAAGCCGTAATCCATCGCAAGCTTAGCCGCCCGTGAGGCCAGACCCTTCCCCTGATAATCCGGCGAAATAATAATCTGGAATTCGGCCCGGCGGTGCACGTGGTTAATTTCAACCAACTCCACCAGCCCGGCTTTTTCACCGTCGCATTCCACCACGAAGCGGCGTTCGCTTTGGTCGTGGATGTGTTTGTCATACAGGTCTGACAGCTCAACAAACGCTTCGTAAGGCTCTTCGAACCAGTAGCGCATTACGCTGGCATTATTATCAAGCTGATGGACGAATCGTAAATCTTCACGCTCCAGCGGGCGCAACTTAACACTGAGGGCGCTAGTCATATCGTATCCTTTCAATATCCTTCAAAGTGCAATGATTATGGGGCAACGGTGCGGCCAGTACGGCGGTCGAGGCAGCGCAGGGTGTTAGGTTCCCAGTACGCATTAATATTAGCGCTCTGCTCGCACTTATCACGGCTATCAAAGGCCGTATCGGCTTTGTCCCATTCTTTCTCTGCACGTTTATTGACTTTCTGGCGAAGCTGGCGCGTATCGTTCCATTGTTCCTTTTCCATTGCGGCTTGTTGACGACTTTGCGCACTGTCTCCGGATTCAATGACCAGTTTACTGGTTTCAGCAAATGCGGAAGAGGTGTACACAGCCGCAGCCAGCGTCAGCATAGCCGTCAGGCACAGGCGTTTGGTCAGTGTAATTTTCATGGTGAATTCCTTTTATGGGAAAGGGTAAAAACGATAAAACAGGGTTAAATTCTACACTATTCCAGTTTGCGGGCATACCCACCCGGTAGATATGGATACGCTAACGAGATTCTGTCGTATCATGGTTAAACCGAAGGTAACTGAATAACATCAATGCTTAAGACCACATTTCTTTTTTTCGTCACCGCGTTATGCGAAATCATTGGCTGCTTTTTACCCTGGCTCTGGCTTAAGCGAGGGGCTACAGCCTGGTTGCTGATACCCGCCGGGGTATCACTGGCTGTATTCGTCTGGTTGCTGACGCTGCATCCGGCAGCCAGCGGGCGTGTATACGCAGCCTATGGCGGTGTTTACGTGGTGACCGCGCTGCTATGGCTACGCATTGTCGATGGTGTAAAACTCAGTTTATATGACTGGTCTGGCGCGCTGGTGGCATTGTGCGGCATGTTGATCATTGTGGCTGGATGGGGGCGCGCATAGCGCCTTTTTTGTGATCAAACAGCGTTTTTTTGATCTTTATACTTGTATGGTAGTAGCTCAGTTGAGTAAATTTCCTGCATCACAAGAACAGATGCAGGGAATAAGAAATGAAGATTGTTGGGGCTGAAGTGTTTGTCACCTGTCCTGGGCGTAATTTTGTAACGTTGAAAATTACGACAGAAGATGGGATCACCGGGCTGGGAGATGCCACGTTAAATGGACGCGAGTTGTCCGTGGCGTCGTATCTGAAAGATCACGTGTGTCCGCAGCTTATTGGTCGCGATGCGCATCGTATTGAGGACATCTGGCAGTTTTTCTACAAAGGTGCGTACTGGCGTCGTGGTCCGGTCACCATGTCGGCGATTTCTGCGGTGGATATGGCTCTCTGGGACATCAAAGCGAAAGCGGCGAATATGCCGTTGTACCAGTTGCTCGGCGGTGCTTCTCGTGAAGGGGTTATGGTCTACTGTCACACCACAGGCCATACCGTTGATGACGTACTCGAAGATTATGCGCGTCATAAAGAAATGGGCTTTAAAGCTATTCGCGTGCAGTGCGGCGTGCCGGGTATGAAAACCACTTACGGTATGTCTAAAGGCAAAGGACTGGCCTACGAACCCGCCACCAAAGGGCAATGGCCGGAAGAGCAGTTGTGGTCAACGGAGAAATACCTGGATTTCACACCAAAATTGTTTGCTGCCGTGCGTGACAAGTTTGGTTTCAACGAACATCTCCTGCACGATATGCACCACCGTCTGACGCCAATTGAAGCGGCCCGTTTTGGCAAAAGCATTGAACAGTACCGTTTGTTCTGGATGGAAGACCCAACGCCAGCTGAAAACCAGGAGTGCTTCCGCCTGATCCGCCAGCATACGGTCACGCCGATTGCGGTAGGGGAAGTGTTCAACAGTATCTGGGACTGTAAACAGCTTATTGAAGAACAACTGATCGACTATATCCGCACCACCATCACCCATGCTGGTGGTATCACCGGTATGCGCCGGATTGCCGATTTCGCGTCGCTGTATCAGGTTCGTACCGGTTCACATGGACCTTCCGATCTGTCGCCTGTGTGCATGGCCGCCGCGCTGCATTTTGATCTGTGGGTGCCGAACTTCGGCGTACAGGAATATATGGGCTATTCCGAGCAAATGCTGGAAGTGTTCCCACATAACTGGACCTTTGATAACGGCTATATGCACCCAGGAGACAAACCTGGTCTTGGGATCGAGTTTGACGAAAAACTGGCGGCGAAATATCCGTATGACCCTGCATATCTGCCCGTTGCTCGCCTGGAAGATGGCACGCTGTGGAACTGGTAAGGAGTGATTTGCTATGAAAAGTATCGTAATTGAAAAACCGAATACGCTGATTATCGCCGAACGACCGGTGCCAGAACCCTTAGCAGGTGAGGTGAGGGTAAAGGTAAAACTGGCGGGAATTTGTGGCTCCGACAGTCATATTTATCGCGGTCATAATCCATTTGCACAATACCCGCGCGTGATTGGCCACGAGTTTTATGGCGTGATAGAGGCGGTAGGTGATGGCGTTGACCATTCGCGAATAGGTGAGCGGGTGTCCGTTGATCCGGTCATCAGCTGCGGACATTGTTATCCCTGTTCAATTGGTAAACCTAACGTTTGTACATCGCTGGTGGTGCTGGGCGTGCATCGCGATGGTGGTTTCAGTGAGTACGCTGTTGTGCCAGCGAAAAATGCCTGGATGATCCCCGATACAGTGCCTGATGAGCATGCCGTTATGGTGGAACCTTTCACTATCGCCGCAAACGTGACCGGGCAAATTAAACCAACAGAAAACGATATTGCGCTGATTTATGGCGCAGGGCCTATGGGACTGACCACTGTACAGGCGCTTAAGCGTGTCTATAAGGTCAAAACTGTAGTGATTGCTGACAGAATCGATGAGCGCCTGGCCATGGCGAAGCAGTGCGGTGCAGACTGGGCAATCAATAATAGTCAGCACTCGTTGCAAGAGTTCCTTGCGGAAAACGGACTAAAACCGACCATTATCGTGGATGCAGCTTGCCATCCATCCATTTTACAGGAGGCAATCACGCTGGCATCGCCGGCCGCGCGAATTGTTCTGATGGGCTTCTCCAGCGATCCTTGTCAGATTATTCAACAAGGCATTACCGGGAAAGAACTGTCCATTTATTCCTCAAGATTAAATGCGAACAAATTCCCGATTGTGATTGATTGGTTGGTCAACGGACTTATCGATCCTAATCAACTTATTACTCACACTTTTGACTATCACCACGTTACAGACGCAATTGAATTGTTTGAGAAAGATCAGCAGCACTGCTGCAAAGTCTTACTTACATTCAGTGAATAATATAAATAACTGCGAGTAAGTGGTACGCATCTTACCTCTTAGAGATAGCCAATATGAATCAAGAAAAACACGAAAGATCCACGAAAGATCTGGTTAGGGCTGCCGTATCCGGATGGTTGGGTACTGCGCTCGAATTTATGGATTTTCAGTTATATTCTTTGGGTGCCGCACTGGTATTCCATGAAATATTTTTCCCGGAACAGTCTGCCGCCATGGCGCTTATTTTAGCGATGGGTACATACGGTGCAGGATATATTGCTCGTATCGTTGGAGCATTTATATTTGGCAAAATGGGAGACAGCATCGGCCGTAAAAAAGTACTGTTTATTACCATTACGATGATGGGAATTTGTACGACCTTAATTGGCGTGCTGCCAACATATGCACAAATTGGTATCTTTGCGCCTGTGCTGCTGGTGACGCTGCGTATCGTGCAAGGGCTTGGTGCGGGGGCTGAAATTTCGGGCGCAGGCACGATGCTTGCCGAGTACGCGCCAAAAGGTAAACGTGGCATTATTTCCTCACTTGTTGCCATGGGGACCAACTGTGGAACCCTTAGCGCAACGGCCATCTGGGCGGTGATGTTCTTTGCGCTCGACCGTGAGGAGTTATTAGCCTGGGGTTGGCGCATTCCGTTCCTGGCGAGTGTCGTGGTGATGATCTTTGCCATCTGGTTGCGTATGAATCTCAAAGAAAGCCCGGTATTTGAGAAAGTGAATGATGAAGAAAACGCTCCGGCATTAAATAATTCGTCAGAAAATACGCTGGGGGCGATGTTTACCAGTAAATCTTTCTGGCTGGCAACCGGCCTACGTTTTGGACAGGCGGGTAATTCAGGATTAATCCAAACCTTCCTTGCCGGTTATTTAGTACAGACGCTGTTATTTGATAAATCTATACCCACTGATGCCTTAATGATCAGTTCGGTGTTGGGCTTTATTACAATACCGTTGCTTGGTTGGTTGTCTGATAAGTTTGGTCGTCGTTTGCCTTATATTATCCTGAATATCTCGGCAATTATTTTGGCTTACCCGATGCTGTCAATTGTAGTGGATAAAACGTATAGCCCGGGTGTCATTATGACGGCACTGATTGTTATTCATAATTTTGCCGTATTGGGGTTATTTGCTCTCGAAAATATTACCATGGCGGAAATGTTCGGTGCGCGTAACCGGTTTACGCGAATGGCGATTTCAAAAGAAGCGGGCGGGTTAGTTGCTGTTGGTTTTGGTCCGGTTCTGGCGGGTATTTTCTGCAACATGACTAATTCCTGGTGGCCAATTCTGGTGATGGTCATCGCTTACTCACTGATTGGTTTGATTTCCGCGTTGCTGATGCCAGAAGTGAAAGATCGCGACCTGAGCGTACTTGAGGATGCTGCCGAGGTGAAAAAAGCCGAGAAGGTTCGTTGCTCGGTGACTCAGACAAGCTGATACAAGACAGTAGCATGGGCGGATGTACTCGTACGCTGCCCATGCTATTACACAGCTTTACATGATGTCATACCAATCATAAAAAGCTTAATGCAAATCAAAACATACAACCATACAGGCGTTACTCTGGAACAGTCCTGATTTCATTTATAAGTAGGCCATACCATGCAAAACAAGCTCTTAGCGGCTAAGGCTGCACTTCCTGACTACGATCGTACAAAACTGGTTCCGCGTATTGTTCATCTGGGGTTTGGCGCGTTTCACCGCGCACATCAGGGTGTTTACGCTGACATTCTGGCCGCCGATCACGGCAGTGACTGGGGTTACTGCGAAGTGAACCTGATTGGCGGCGAGCAGCAGATTTTCGATCTGAAACAGCAAGATAATCTGTATACCGTTGCAGAGATGTCTGCTGATGCCTGGACTGCGAGAGTCGTGGGCGTGGTGAAAAATGCATTGCATGCGCAGGTTGATGGTCTGGAAAGCGTACTGGCAGCGATGTGTGAACCGCAGGTCGCGATCGTTTCCCTGACCATCACCGAGAAAGGATACTGCCATTCTCCGGCGACCGGCCAAGTGATGTTAGACAATCCAATGATTGCAGCCGATCTGCAAAACCCCAAACAGCCTAAAACTGCGCCGGGCGTGGTGGTTGAAGCCCTGGCTCGTCGCAAAGCTGCGGGTTTAGCCGCCTTTACCGTGATGTCCTGCGATAACATGCCAGAAAACGGTCATGTGATGCGCAATGTTGTCACTGCATATGCCCGAGCGGTGGATATGGAACTGGCCGCGTGGATCGAACAACATGTGACATTCCCATCAACCATGGTTGACCGCATTGTCCCGGCGGTTACGCAGGAGACGCTGGACAAAATTGAACATATCACCGGTGTACGCGACCCGGCAGGCGTGGCATGCGAACCGTTCCGCCAGTGGGTAATTGAAGATAACTTTGTTGCCGGCCGTCCTGAATGGGAAAAGGCCGGGGCGGAACTGGTGGCTGATGTCATTCCGTTTGAAGAGATGAAACTGCGTATGCTCAACGGCAGCCACTCTTTCCTTGCGTATCTTGGGTATCTGGCGGGATATCAACATATTAACAATTGCATGGGTGATGAAAACTATCGTCTTGCTGCACGTGCGCTGATGTTGCAGGAACAAGCACCTACGCTGAAAGTAAAAGGTGTTGACCTACAGCGCTACGCCGATCTGTTAATTGAACGCTACAGCAATCCGGCGCTGCGTCATCGTACCTGGCAGATCGCCATGGACGGTAGCCAAAAACTGCCGCAGCGTATGCTTGATTCCATTCGTTGGCACATTGTGCACGGTAGTGACTTTGCGCTGCTGGCACTGGGTGTCGCTGGCTGGATGCGTTACGTCGGTGGTGTGGATGAACAGGGCCAGGCGATTGAAATTAGCGATCCATTGTTGCCGGTGATCCAGAATGCCGTGCGTAGCAGTAACGAGGGCGAAGAGCGCGTTCAGGCGCTGCTGTCAATTGATGCTATTTTTGGTCGTGAACTGCCACAGGTTGAACTGTTCAATCGGCAGGTCACACAAGCGTATCTTACTTTACTGGCTGAAGGGGCGAAGGCGACGGTTGCGAAGTATGCAGCAAAACTGAAGTAACGAAGATTATGCTTTATGTCGCCATCTGGCTTGCAACGGCCAGATGGCGCTGTGTTTTCTGGCATTCACACCAATTAGTTCATGCCTAAACGAATCAGCTCGAGGGGGGCGTATTTGCCTTCACATCCTTCGATTTCCACTGTTTTCCCGCGGCGAATCTGCTCAGCGGTCAGGCCATCGGTATCTATCGCTGTAATGCGGCCTGTGAGTCCGGTGTCGCTGATCATGACGCGGCTGCCAGTGGTGATTGCGTTACGGTTACGATCGTATGTTTTCATGGTGTTTTCTCCTTTCCAACTTACCGTCAAAGCCCGTGGGCTTTTAGTCCCACGTAACGGGCGCAATATAAATACGCTTCTCGTTAATGATTTTTTTTGTTTTCGATCAAAATCACAGCTTTTTTTATGCAGTTATGCGGGAGAGGGGAAAACGCAGGAGAAACTCACCCCGGAGTGAGGTGAGCGTAGAATTAATCTTCGCTGAACCAGTCGCTATTTTCCTGACGAATAAGCTGAACGGACTCACCAATTTCCTGAAGATGGAGCATCATTGCGCGCTCGACCGCATCGCCATCATGCTTCTCAAGGGCGGCAAAGATATCGTGATGCTGGCGTAGCAGCATTTCAGGCGGGGAAATATGATCCAGGCTCATATAACGAACGCGGTCAATTGTAGCCTTTATATTCTCAACGGTATCCCAGGCGAGTTGGCACTCGGCGATTAAAGCCAGTTTCTGATGAAACTCATCATCAAGCTGGAAGAAATCATTAATCTGTTTTCGGTCAATTGCGATGCGCTGCTGATGCAAATTCTGTTCAAGCTGATAGCACTGTTGATCGTTGATCAGCGATGCGGCGCGGCGTACCACGGCACATTCAATTGCCTGGCGAACAAAACAGCCGTTTTGCACCTGCGACAGCGAAATTTTATTCACGTAGCTGCCACGCTGCGGGCGGATCTGAATCAGACCGTTCTCAGCCAGTTTGATGAATGCTTCTCGTACCGGCTGGCGTGACACATTAAATCGTACAGAAACCTCTTTCTCCGACAGCGGTGTACCGGGTGCAATCAGACAATGCACGATATCACGGCGAAGAATACGGTAAATCTGTTGATTTACTGGTTGTGTAGGGTTGAGCTGCGTTTCTACGGTCATTCATTCTTACTTTTTAGAGAGTTAACCCGGATATTTTATCACTTCTTTCAGGCTATCTATACCCGGCACAAGGCCGGGCAGAGAAATTAGCTCCGGTGGATACTCAGCCCGGCAAAAGACTGTGTGACAGGCATCATTTCAAGGGTGTTGATATTGACATGAGCCGGTAAAGAAGCCACCCACCATACCGCTTCTGTAACATCTTGCGGAGTCAGCGCCGTGGTATTTTCGTAGGCTTTTTCAGCTTTGGCGTCATCACCTTTAAAACGGACATTAGAGAACTCCGTACCGCCAACCAGACCCGGCTCGATGTCGGTAACGCGAATTGCAGTGCCGTGTAAATCAGTACGTAAATTCAGGCTAAACTGGCGAACAAACGCTTTAGTCGCACCATAGACGTTACCGCCAGCGTATGGCCAACTGCCCGCGGTAGAACCGATATTGATAATATGACCGCGGTTGCGTTCAACCATACCAGGCAGAACGGCACGGGTCATATAAACCAGCCCCTTGTTGTTGGTGTCGATCATATTCTCCCAGTCTTCAATGCTGGCCTTGTGAGCAGGCTCAAGGCCCAGCGCCAGACCTGCGTTGTTGACCAGAACATCAATATTGCGCCATTCTGCGGGTAAGGCGTCCATCATCTCTTCAATCGATGCACGATTACGTACGTCCAGTTGCGCGGTATAGAGGCGGTCACCCAGCTCATCTTTGAGCTCTTGCAGGCGCTCCTGGCGGCGTCCGGTGGCAATAACTTTATGCCCATTCTCAATAAAACGACGCGTAATGCACTCACCAAAACCTGCGGTTGCTCCGGTTACTAAAACGATCATCTCACTGTTCCTCAACGCTTTTTATGTAGTACTACCATAGCACGTCATTTCCGTTCAGAGCTATTCCTGCGTAACGCGATTGCGGTTGATTCCCGGGAAGTCTACTCTGGTAAACAAATCGTTTTCAGGAGTGGAAGATGTCGTTAACGAATCCCTTTTTACACCACAGCACATTGCCGTATCAGGCCCCGCAGTTTGATCAGATAGAGGTGCAGCACTATCGCCCAGCGTTCGATGAAGGCGTGCGGCAAAAACGTGCAGAGATCGAGGCGATTGTGCAAAACCCGCAGGCCCCTGATTTTGCCAATACGTTGCTGGCGCTTGAACAAAGTGGCACGCTGCTCACACGCGTAACCAGCATTTTCTTCGCGATGACGGCGGCACACACCAACGATGAACTACAGCGCCTTGACGAAGAATTTTCCGCGGAACTGGCGAGCCTTGCCAATGATATTTATCTCAATGACGCGCTTTTTTCGCGCGTTGAAGCGGTCTGGCAACAGCGAGGTTCACTGGGGCTGGATAGCGAATCATCACGCTTGCTGGAGGTCATCCACCAGCGTTTTGTATTAGCCGGCGCGCGTCTGAATGAGGTCGATAAAGCAAACCTTAAAGCGCTCAATACAGAGTCCGCCACGTTGACCAGCCAGTTTAATCAACGGCTGCTGGCGGCGAACAAGTCCGGTGCTCTGGTGGTGGATGATGCACGTTACCTGGACGGACTTAGCGCAGAGGAAATTGCTGTTGCCGCCGAAGCTGCAAAGGAGAAAGGGCTTGAAGCGCGTTGGGTTATCCCGCTATTGAATACGACTCAGCAACCGGCACTTGCGGCGTTACGCGATCGCCAGACCCGTGAGAATCTGTTCAACCGAGCATGGACGAGAGCAGAAAACAATGACGCTAACGATACTCGGGCGATTATTCAGCGACTGGTCGAGATCCGAATGCAGCAGGCGAAACTACTCGGTTTTGCCAATTACGCTGCATGGAAAATTGCCGATCAGATGGCAAAAACACCGGAGGCGGCACTGAATTTCATGCGGGCGATTGTTCCCGCTGCGCGAGCCAGGGCATTGGATGAACAGGCCGAAATCCAGAATGTTATCAATCACGAACAGGGGCAATTTAACGTCGAGGCCTGGGACTGGGCATTTTATGCCGAGCAGGTTCGTCGTGAGAAATATGCTCTTGATGAGGCGCAGCTCAAACCTTACTTTGCCCTTGATACGGTGCTGAACGAGGGCGTTTTCTGGACAGCTAATCAACTCTTTGGCATAAAATTTATAGAACGGTTCGACATTCCTGTTTATCACCCGGATGTTCGGGTATGGGAAATATTCGATCACGATGGCGTAGGGCTGGCGTTATTTTACGGCGATTTCTTTGCCCGGGAATCGAAAAGCGGTGGTGCCTGGATGGGCAATTTTGTTGAGCAATCGCAACTCAATGAAACCCGGCCGGTTATTTATAACGTGTGTAATTATCAAAAACCGGCAAAGGGTCAGCCTGCATTGTTATTGTGGGATGATGTTATTACGTTATTTCATGAGTTTGGGCACACGTTGCACGGCCTGTTTGCCACTCAGCGTTATGCCACACTTTCAGGAACCAATACTCCGCGGGATTTTGTTGAGTTTCCTTCGCAGATCAACGAACACTGGGCGAGTCATCCGCAGGTCTTTGCTCGTTTTGCTCGTCATGTTGATACCGGGGAGCAAATGCCGCAGGCGTTGCGGGATAAGATGCAGCGGGCCAGCCTGTTTAACAAAGGTTACGACATGACCGAACTGCTCAGTGCCGCATTGCTGGATATGCGTTGGCACAGTCTGGAAAATAGCGCGTTATCTCTTTCGGTTGATCAATTTGAACAGCAGGCGCTGGCAGCAGAAGGTTTGGAACTCAAGGCTGTGCCGCCTCGTTATCGTAGCAGCTATTTTGCCCATATCTTCGGCGGCGGTTATGCCGCAGGTTATTACGCCTATTTGTGGACGCAAATGCTGGCCGATGATGGCTATCAGTGGTTTGTAGAGCAGGGCGGATTAACTCGTGAAAACGGGCAAAAGTTCCGTGAAGCTATTTTGTCCCGCGGTAACAGTACTGATTTAGCTGAACTCTATCACCAGTGGAGCGGGCGCGATCCCCGAATGGAGCCGATGCTGGAACATCGTGGTTTGAGCGCGTAAGGTTTGTTCAGAGGGGGAAAGTCCTCAATTCAGCTTAGCTAAACATAATGACGCCGATAAATTCATCATTGTGCTGAAAAGGGAATTACGCTGTAGGCCGGATAAGCGAAGCGCCATCCGGCTGCTTGTAACAGATTGCCGGATGGCGGCGTAAATGCCTTATCCGGCCTACTGCTCACTATCGTTTCGTGCATTCCCAACCGGGTGTAACGCCCGGTTTTTATATTACCTAAGAAATAACCTTGCAATTTAGGTCTCTAATCGGAAAAAGATAGCTATAAAAAGCTTAAAGCATACACATCAGCTTTCTTAGCGGTTTTTATCTATCCGCGAAAATAAAAGGCTCAATGGCCGTGTTCAATTTGAGTCTGGTATGAACTGAGTGATGTACGCTATGCCGCGACCAGTGGCATAGCGCAATGCTATTGTTAATCGCGGCTTATTAATTACTATTAAAAAATTTACATAAATTTTCTTTTTTATCGTTAAGATAATTCCATCAGAAACGCTCGAACAGGGAGAGAGAACGTGATGATGAGAAATACGAAGGAAATAGATACAATTTTGATTGAGTTGAACAAGTCCATTGATGCCCACTACAAATGGCTGGTAAAGATGTTCCGCTGCGTGGTGTCTTCAGATGTAACACAGCCTGATATTATGGGTGAAAACTCGCATTTTGTTTGTCGATTTGGACTGTGGCTTAATAATCAATCGCGGTACAATGAGGATGATTGTAGTTACGTGAGCAAGATAAGTGCCACTCACGAAAAGATGCATTTATTAGGCAAGGAGTTGCTATTGGCTATAGTGGAGAAACGTAGCCATTCATGGCATTTCGACAGTTTCCAGGACGCGCTTCTGGCATTTACCTCATCTGTAATGGACTACAAAATATATTTATTGAGTATCCGCAGTAATATCGATGTATTAACAGGTTTACCTGGCAGAAGAATGCTCGATGAGTCTTTTGATCGGCAGTTGCTCGACGCCGAACCGCTTAATCTCTATATATTGTTGTTGGATATCGATCGTTTTAAATACGTTAACGATACATACGGTCATCTGGTCGGTGACGTGGTATTGCGCGCTCTGGCATCAAATTTATTGTCATGGACGCGATATGATGAGGCGGCGTACCGCTACGGTGGAGAAGAGTTCATTATCATCATCAGAACAAAAACGGACGAGCAGGCATGCCTGGCGGGTTTGCGACTTTGTCGTCTGATTGGTCAGAAAAAAATTCCCTACGCTGATGGAGAGATCGGTATCACGGTGACGGCAGGCATAACCCGGGTTCAACAGGGTGAAACGCTGGATACCGCGCTTGGTCGGGCCGACAGGGCGATGTATCAGGGGAAACAGACTGGCAGGAATCGCTGCATGTTTATGGATGAAAATGAGCGGATCGCGTTGGTGGACACCAATGACGGAACCTCGTATCCCCTCAGTGCGTGAGTTTTCGAAAAACGTTTTGAGGTAGTTGCGTTTCGTTTAACTTTCATTGGGGTTGTCGATGATAGGTTAGCTGACTATCCGTTATCTTCGCAGGGAATTGCCAGATAGCGTATAAAAGCAAAACACAAATCTATCCATGCAAGCATTTACCGCTGGTATATCCGGCGGTTTTTTTTATCTGTAAATCAGGATAAAGGCACAGCGAGCGCGATTCAGGTAAAAAAATGGCCCCTTGTGCAGCTACGCAACAAGGGGCCGGGTCGGTGCAGGACTATCTCCGTTCATCAATCATCCCATCTGTGGCTAAAATACGCGGCCAGAAAACCGGAAAATAAAATAATTCCCAGAACAGCCATAAAAATATTCATATTACCCAGCATAGTAAATGCTCCTTTATCTGTGAGTTTCCTCTCTTACCTTAAGTTCACCTCGCTTATGACTATAGTAGCAATTCAATCTTAAACAAAGGCTGAACTGTGTGATTATTTCGACTGAAAAGTAAATTTTTGACATGATCACGTCGAATAAAATAAATAATAGTGACGAGACACATTTATCTGCGCACAAATAACCTTGTTTTTAAACCCTGAGACGCTGTTATGACGGTGTGATGCTGACACAGATTGTTGCACGTTTATAATGCAGAGTTGTCTCATGGTGGTTCATTTTTTCGTGTGATTAATCCTTTTGGCGGGAAAATGTAATACTGATTTTTGTGCGCGGGATGCTAATTTATTGATTTTATATGAGGTTTTAATATCTGGCATCGTTTTTGCCTTATCACTTCTGAACACCCTTAATTTGCACCGTTTTGTCTGCCCGGCTGCACCGGAGCTTTCAGCAAGTCTAATTTCAGGAGTGAAACTATGCAGCGTCGTACATTTTTAAAAGCTTTTGCACTTTCTGCCTCTGTTGTTGCAATGGGCGTGAGTTTTAGCGTTCAGGCAGCCGACACCATTAAGGTTGGCATCATGCATTCGTTATCCGGCACGATGGCCATATCCGAAACGCCGCTAAAAGATGTGGCGTTGATGACCATCGATGAAATAAATGCTCAGGGCGGTGTGTTGGGTAAAAAGCTGGAACCGGTGGTGGTTGACCCGGCCTCGAACTGGCCGTTATTTGCTGAAAAAGCAAGACAACTGCTGAGTCAGGACAAGGTGGCGGCAGTTTTCGGCTGCTGGACATCGGTTTCGCGTAAATCAGTTTTACCGGTATTTGAAGAGTTGAATGGTCTGCTGTTTTACCCGGTGCAATATGAAGGTGAGGAGATGTCGCCTAACGTCTTCTATACCGGCGCAGCCCCCAACCAGCAGGCGATCCCTGCGGTTGAGTATCTGATGAGTGAGGATGGCGGTAGCGCGAAACGCTTCTTCCTGCTGGGCACGGATTATGTTTATCCGCGCACGACCAACAAAATTTTACGCGCCTTTTTGCACTCAAAAGGGGTCGCCGATAAAGACATCGAAGAGGTGTACACCCCATTCGGACATAGCGATTACCAGACCATTGTCTCCAGTATTAAAAAATTCGCCGCAGGGGGAAAAACGGCGGTGGTATCAACCATCAATGGGGATTCTAACGTACCGTTCTATAAAGAGTTAGCGAATCAGGGGCTGAAAGCCACCGATGTGCCGATGGTGGCTTTTTCCGTGGGTGAGGAGGAGCTACGCGGTATTGATACCAAACCGCTGGTGGGCAACCTTGCTGCCTGGAACTACTTTGAGTCTGTCGATAATGCGGCCAACAAGAAGTTTGTCGCGGATTACCGGGCGTATGCCAAAGCGCACAAATTACCGAATGCTGATTCGGTAGTGACGAACGACCCAATGGAAGCCACATATGTTGGCCTGCACATGTGGGCGCAGGCGGTAGAAAAAGCCGGAACTACCGATGTGGATAAAGTTCGTGCTGCTATGGCGGGGCAATCCTTCGCTGCACCATCAGGTTTTACCCTGACCATGGATGCGACCAACCATCATCTGCATAAACCCGTCATGATTGGCGAGATTGAAGGCAACGGCCAGTTTAACGTGGTGTGGCAAACCGATGAGCCGGTCCGCGCCCAGCCGTGGAGTCCGTACATCGCTGGTAATGATAAAAAATCTGAACAGCCTGTGAAAACCGCCAGCAACTGATCTAACGCCCTCCTGCGGGAGGGTAATGCTTTGGAGAACGCTCATGAAAGCTATGCGCTTGATTCGTGGTGTGTTGTTGCTGATGTGGTTTTTGCCGTGGATAGCCCAGGCCGCAGATGCTGATTCCTTTACCGCCGCCAACCGTGCTCAGCAGGCCGCCTTGCTTGAACAATGGGCGGTGAATCCCGACGTTCAGCGCATCCCGCTGCTCAGCGCGCTGCGAGATGAGAACCTGCTGACCGATAACACGAAAAATGCCTTCATCATGAACGGCTCGCACGTACAGCCGTTAGGAACAGCGACAGCCCCAAACGGCGAGCTAAAAAAAACTCGCCTGACTAACCGCCTGCGTAATTTGGTAGCCGGAGCGTTGGCTGTCCATCAGCTTTTAAGTGACAGTGTCACGGTAAGGGGGGAGGCAGCTCGTACATTACAGCGTGAGGCGCAGCCGGGCATGCTGCCGTTTTTACAACAACGACTGGCTCAGGAGTCAGATGGTGATGTGAAATCCGCACTCGCTATTGCACTGGCAAATCTGCAACTGAGTAGCACCTCGCCGGAGGTCAGGCTTCAGGCAATCGAACTATTAGGGGCGTCAAATGATCCTGAAACTCAGGCGCGCCTGCAGCCATTCACCCGGGCTGAACATGAACCCGATGCCCGAGTGCGTGCTGCCGCTGACGAAAGTCTGAATTCCATCTCGCATCGCATGAAGGTTGGGGATCTTCTAGGGCAGGCTTTCATGGGACTGTCACTGGGTTCTATTTTGCTGCTGGCGGCATTGGGTCTGGCGATAACCTATGGATTGCTCGGCGTCATCAATATGGCGCATGGCGAGATGTTAATGCTCGGGGCGTACTGTACCTGGATGGTGCAACAGTTGATGGGGCAGTTTTTCCCGCACGGGTTAGCCTGGTATCCGGTTATTGCACTTCCGGTCGCCTTTTTGCTGACTGCGGCAGTAGGAATGCTGCTCGAGCGAGGGGTGATACGCCATTTATATGGCCGTCCGCTTGAAACGCTACTGGCGACCTGGGGGATCAGCCTGATGCTCATCCAACTGGTGCGAATGACTTTCGGCGCGCAAAACCTGGAAGTCGCCAATCCGGCATGGCTTTCCGGCGGTATTCAGGTTTATGCCAATCTGATATTGCCATGGAACCGAATAGTGGTGCTTGGCTTTGCCATGCTGGTGCTGTTCTTCACCTGGCTGCTGTTGAATAAAACGCGCCTCGGGCTGCGCGTGCGTGCCGTGACGCAAAATCGCAATATGGCGGCCTGCTGCGGCGTACCCACCGGACGAGTCGATATGCTGGCCTTTGGCCTTGGTTCAGGAATTGCCGGACTGGGAGGCGTGGCGCTCTCGCAACTAGGTAACGTAGGACCGGAGCTGGGGCAAAGCTACATTATCGATTCGTTTTTGGTGGTGGTACTGGGCGGCGTTGGACAGCTTGCCGGGAGCGTGGCTGCGGCATTTGGGCTGGGGATCTTCAATAAAATTCTGGAGCCTCAGGTGGGGGCGGTTCTCGGCAAAATCATGATCCTGGTGCTGATCATTCTGTTTATTCAGAAACGACCTCAGGGACTGTTCGCGCTGAAAGGGAGGGTTATTGACTGATGACGATGCCAATGACAATAACGCTGGCGCGTAAAGCGCCGCGTGCAACACGCGTGCTGGGTCTGGGCTTACTGCTGGCGTTGATTATTCTGCCGTTTCTTGCGCTGTTACCTGCGGAGCATCCGCTGGCCATATCGGTGTGGACGTTGACGCTGGCCGGGAAAATTCTCTGCTATGCCATTGTGGCCGTTGCGCTGGATCTGGTGTGGGGCTATGCCGGAATGCTCTCGCTGGGACACGGTATCTTTTTCGCGCTGGGGGGCTATGCGATGGGAATGTACCTGATGCGTCAGGCTTCCGGCGAAGGATTACCGGCCTTTATGTCATTCCTGTCGTGGAGCGAGCTGCCCTGGTTTTGGTGGGGGACGCAACATTTTCTCTGGGCGATGCTGCTGGTTGTTCTGGTGCCGGGCCTGCTGGCGCTGGTATTTGGTTGGTTTGCCTTCCGTTCAAAAATCAAAGGGGTCTATTTCTCCATCATGACCCAGGCCCTGACTTTCGCCGGAATGCTGCTGTTTTTCCGCAATGAAACCGGCTTTGGTGGAAATAACGGTTTTACCGGTTTTACCACCATTCTGGGGTTTCCGGTGACCGCGACGTCAACCAGGATCGCGCTGTTTCTGGCGACGGTTATGCTGCTGGTGCTGGCAATATGGCTGGGACTTGCGCTGGCCCGCAGTAAGTTTGGTCGTATTCTGACCGCCGTGCGTGATGCCGAGAACCGTCTGATGTTCTGTGGTTACGATCCGAAAGGTTTCAAGTTACTGGTGTGGACGCTTTCAGCTGTACTGTGCGGCCTGGCCGGGGCGCTTTATGTCCCGCAGGTAGGGATTATCAACCCCAGCGAAATGTCGCCGACCAACTCGATTGAAGCGGCGATTTGGGTTGCTCTGGGCGGACGTGGAACCCTGATCGGCCCGGTATTTGGCGCAGTACTGGTGAACGGTGCTAAAAGCCTGTTTACCGTCATTATGCCGGAATACTGGCAGCTGTTTCTTGGCCTGATCTTTATTGGCGTTACGCTTTTTTTACCTAGTGGTGTGATTGGCCTGTTTCGCAAAGGAGACAAATAATGCAGCCGGATGAAGGACTTTTTACACGCCAGATGCCGGGCGATCGGTTTCGCGAACAAACGGACCCGGTACTCCAACTGGAAAAAATTAACGTTAATTTCGACGGATTCCAGGCGTTAACGGATCTCTCGCTCAATATTGGCGTCGGGGAACTGCGCTGTATTATTGGCCCCAACGGCGCCGGGAAGACGACGTTAATGGATGTCATAACCGGTAAAACCAGACCGCAAAGTGGTCGTGCGATATACGACCAGTCGATCGATTTAACAACGCTGGATCCCATCGCCATCGCGCGTCAGGGGATTGGACGGAAATTTCAGAAGCCCACGGTATTTGAAGCATTAACGGTGGAGGAGAACCTGGAGCTGGCGCTGAAAAATGATAAATCTGTCTGGGGTTCTCTACGGGCACGACTCTCAGGCGAACAACGGGATCATATTGATGAAGTACTGGCGCTGTTGCGGCTGGGTAATGAGCGGACCCGCCGCGCCGGACTGCTTTCGCATGGGCAAAAACAGTTTCTCGAAATTGGCATGCTGCTGGTGCAGGAGCCGCATTTACTGCTACTGGATGAACCTGCGGCGGGGATGACGGATGCGGAAACGGAATACACGGCGGAGCTGTTTCGCCAGCTTGCCGGTAAGCACTCTCTGATGGTTGTTGAGCACGATATGGGATTTGTTGAAACCATTGCCGATCGCGTCACAGTATTACATCAGGGACGTGTCCTCGCTCAGGGGAGCCTTCGCGATGTGCAGGCCAACGAGCAGGTTATTGAAGTCTATCTCGGGCGTTAAGGAGTTCATATGCTGCAGGTGAAAGAACTGAATCAATATTATGGTGGCAGCCATATTCTGCGCGGGGTGAGCTTTGAAGCGCGTATCGGCGAGGTGACATGCCTGCTGGGGCGTAACGGCGTGGGGAAAACAACGCTACTAAAGTGTCTGATGGGGATTATTCCGGCCCGTAGCGGAAGCGTGCTCTGGCAGGATAAAAATGTCACTCACTGGAAGCCGCATCAGCGGGTCAGGGCCGGTGTGGCATATGTCCCACAGGGGCGTGATATTTTTCCGCGTTTGACGGTAGAAGAGAATCTGCTGCTCGGTCTTTCCCGTTTTTCAGCACCGGAGGCCCGGCATGTGCCAGATGATATTTACGCGCTCTTTCCGGTTTTACAGGAGATGAAGCATCGGCGAGGCGGAGATTTGTCCGGCGGGCAACAGCAGCAACTGGCGATTGGGCGAGCGCTGGCAAGTCGCCCACAGCTGTTGATCCTCGATGAGCCCACCGAAGGGATTCAGCCTTCGGTAATTAAAGAGATTAGTCAGGTTATTTCTCAACTGGCGCACCGGGGTGATATGGCCATTTTGCTGGTGGAGCAGTTCTATGATTTTGCGCAGCAGCTAGCCGACAAATACCTGCTGATGTCGCGGGGCAGCATTATTCAACGCGGCGACGGTAAAAATATGGAGGCCGAGGGCGTACGGGGACTGGTTGCTATCTGAGGTATGCGACAGAGCGGCTTCGGCTCTGTCGTTATACTCATCAGCAGACCGCCGTCTGCCCCCAGGGCTTGGCGCGCATGCCTTTTATCATTAGCGCCCAGGCAAGAACGATCGCCACTATCAGCGCTACAAACAGCGACCATGGCGGCAATGTGGTTAAAATGACGCCGCTGACTAATGGGTTAACCGCTGCGCCAAGCCAGCCCAACGACTGGGCGGAAAAATAGCTGGCTTTCATGCCTGCTGGCGCGATGTTGTCGATAAGCATATATTCGCCCGGCGCGTAAATGACTTCGCCGATAGTGAAAAAGGCAGCAGAAATTCCCCATAACAACAGACTGTTGCCGGAAAAGGCGAAACCGATCAGGCCAACGACAAAGAAGACTGTACCCATTGTCATTAACGGGCGGATATTCGTGGCGGTGAGCCTGCGGCCAAGTGCGTATTGCAGTGATACTACGATGGCGGCGTTCACGGGCAGGACCACCGCCACGACTTTCTCGGCAAAATCGCCATCGGCGACCACCATAACGTATTGCGAAATACAGGACGCAAAAGCACCGCCAACAAACGATGCCAGAAAGGCCGATAACGTAAACCAGAATAATGCCCGGTCGCGCAGGAGTACCGAAGGGGACCACACCGCGGCGTTTAAACCTTCTGATGGTGCTGTTGAACGTTTTACCCAGGTCTGGATAAACACCAGTGGCAATGCTGAACAGGCGGCAGCCAGCCAGAATGGCAGGTTAATGCTTTGCATCACCAGCAGCGTGCCCAGCGGTGGACCAACGGTCCAGCCAATATTCAGCACGGTATAGTTAAGCGAGAAAATTTTAGTCTTGTTGGTAGCAGACAGATTATCGGCAAACCAGGCCTTCAGCACCGTGGCGAAGACGGAGTAGGCACAGTTGATCAGAGCAAAGAGCAAAACCACGACCACCACGTTATGCACCAGTGGGATCGCAATAAAGCCGGACGCAAAGCCACAAATTGCCAGCAGCATAAAGCGTTTTTTTTCAAATTTATCGGCCAGGATGCCGAATCCAAGACTGAAAACGACGCCAATAGTCAGTGCTACTGTCATTGCATAACCGATCAGATCGACACCCAGGCCATACTGACGACTGAGGTAAATCGTCATGAATGGCAGAGTGGCGCCACGGCCAATTGTTAATAACAAAGATGACGCGAGTAACGCGAGAGTGGACCTTCTCAGAGAGATATTCATTTTCCTGCCCGACAATGCATGTTGTTATGTTTTTTTTAGATATAAGAAACAAATAGCATGCTAAAACTGTGATGTACACTCAATAAGTTGTCCGAAAATGCCTTGCGTGGCCTACCTGAAATAATGATCTGTTACGGCACAACGATTTCCGTTACTTTAACTTGTTTACAAAAATTTAATATTTGCAGGGGCGGTGGTATGTCGCGTAAAGACGGGTTATTGGCGTTACTGGTCGTTGTGGTTTGGGGACTGAACTTTGTGGTCATCAAAGTGGGGCTGCATAATATGCCCCCTTTAATGCTGGCAGGGCTGCGTTTTTTACTGGTGGCGTTCCCGGCAATACTCTTTGTTGCCAGGCCGAAAATCCCACTTTCGCTGTTGCTCGGCTATGGGCTGACCATCAGTTTTGGGCAGTTTGCGTTTCTCTTTAGCGCTATCAAATTCGGTATGCCTGCCGGGTTAGCTTCTCTGGTATTACAGGCTCAGGCGTTTTTCACCATCATTCTGGGGGCATTCGCCTTTGGCGAACGTCTGCAGGGTAAACAGCTGGTAGGCATTGCGCTGGCGGTATTTGGCGTGCTGGTGCTGATTGAGGCCAGTCTGAACGGGCAGCATGTTGGCATGCTCGGTTTTATGCTGACGTTGGCGGCGGCGCTAAGCTGGGCCTGCGGCAATATCTTTAACAAAAAAATCATGCAGCATACCTCGCGCCCGGCCGTTATGTCGTTGGTGGTATGGAGCGCGTTAATCCCTATTGCTCCGTTCTTCCTTGCTTCATTAATTCTCGATGGTCCAGCGCAAATTACCCAAAGTCTGGTGGCGATAGATATGACCACCATTCTGTCACTGGTTTATCTGGCGTTTGTGGCGACCATCGTGGGTTATGGTATCTGGGGTTCGTTACTCGGACGCTATGAGACCTGGCGTGTAGCGCCGCTGTCGCTGTTGGTGCCGGTCGTTGGACTGGCGAGTGCGGTTGTGCTGCTGGATGAAACGCTGACCGGATTGCAACTGCTCGGTGCGCTACTGATCATGGCTGGGTTGTATATCAATGTGTTTGGCTTTCGGTTGCGTAAGGTTGCGTCGGTGAGGGGCTAAAAAAAGCCCCGCAGTGGCGGGGCAATATAATTACAGGTTGCGCATATTGTAATAAGGCACACCTAATTCGTCGGACTTGTCGCTGCCTGCACCCATATGATTAAAATCGAACGGGGACTGATCGTGCGCAGGGGGCATAATCATCGCGTCGCGACTGTTCTGGGTGGCAGGTTGCGCGGTCTGTTCCGCCATGCTCTGGCCCGAAACAACAAACAGCAGGGCCAGCATTGCATAAGACAGAAGTTTCATGATTTCCTCGGTTACGTCGTTAACTGGCGTTTAGCAATTACATTGATTAAGTGGGAGCAAATAGCGTGATTCGCCGTGCATATTCGTCATACGGTATTTATGCGGCGGAACATCAAAATAGTTTTTGAATGTCCGGGTCAGCGTCTGCTGAGACTCAAAACCGTAACGCTCTGCCAGATAAAGAATAGGTTCGTTACTTTCTTTTAGTTTTTGCGCTATTTCAGTCATTTTACGGCTGCGAATGTATTGACCCAGTGAATGACCGGTTTCTTTTTTAAACATCCGTTGCAGGTGCCATTTGGAGTAACCTGAACGCTCTGACACTTTTTCCAGTGAGAGCGGCGATTCAAGGTTATTTTCGATCCAGTCCAAAATGCTATGAATAGTGATTGTGTCAGTATTGCGTCTGGACATCGTCATACCTCTTTCTGGTTACGGCAGGATTCTCTTAAGCAAGTGCTCAAGTGTGGCTACTTCATCCGCCGTTAAGTTTTTTGTTAGTTCCTGGTGCAGGTCTTGCCCTACTAATTGATGACACTGCTCGCAAATTGCTGCGCCATGCTCGGTGAGTTTCACCAGCACGCCACGCTTATCATGTGGATTCGGAAGCCTTTCTATCCAGCCTTTACAGGCCAGTCTGTCCAGCATCCGCGTCAGGGCGCCAAGGTCGACAGACAGCACTTTTTTCAATTCGACAGGGGTGATGCACACCGCGCAACGGATGGAGCAGAGCACCTTGAACTGCGATGCCGTGATATCCAACGGTGACAAATAGTCGTTTAACAAACGATCTTTTTTCTGATTAACCATATAGATCAAACGACCCAGTGGGATGATTTCGTTAAACAGATCACTGGTGTTTTTCACAATGATTGCCCTGGCAAGTAGTTAGTCACGGCTGATATTATTGCTTAGGCAAATATAAGTCAAACGAATGAATCCGCAAATGCCACGTTTTGCTAAATCATCAGACTCAATACCTGGAATGTGGAAATTTAACGATCTGATAATTATGGTTTATACGTGCGGATGAAAAATGAATCCTTACATCGCGAAAATGGCTTATCTTCTGGATTTCACCGTATACTTGCCGTTGACGATTAACGCACAGGAAAGATGACATTATGATGGACTTGTTTAAAGCAATAGGGCTGGGGCTGGTAGTCCTGTTACCGTTGGCAAACCCGTTAACCACCGTGGCGTTGTTCCTTGGCCTCGCGGGCAACATGAACAGCGCAGAGCGTAACCGTCAGTCACTCATGGCATCTGTTTACGTGTTTGCCATCATGATGGTGGCGTACTATGCCGGGCAACTGGTGATGAATACCTTCGGGATTTCGATTCCCGGACTCCGTATTGCGGGTGGGTTAATCGTTGCGTTTATCGGCTTCCGGATGCTGTTTCCGCAGCAGAAGGCACATGATTCTCCGGAAGCGAGAAGCAAGTCAGAAGAGCTGGAAGACGAGCCGACTGCCAATATCGCCTTTGTACCGCTGGCTATGCCAAGCACTGCCGGTCCGGGGACGATTGCGATGATCATCAGTTCCGCGTCAACCGTGCGCCATGGCTCCGAATTTCCGGACTGGGTGATCATGATCGCGCCGCCGATTATTTTTGCGGTTGTTGGGATTATCCTGTGGGGCTGTTTGCGCAGTTCCGGGGGGATCATGCGCCTGGTCGGCAAAGGTGGTATCGAAGCGATTTCTCGTCTGATGGGCTTCCTGCTGGTGTGTATGGGCGTGCAGTTTATTATTAACGGCGTGCTGGAAATTATTAAAACCTACGCTTAGAACACTGTGCCCGGTAATCGGTAATGTCTACCGGGCACATTTTTTACGAATGCTGAGGCTGTTCTTCCAGCGATACCGGCCATTTACGAAAGATAATCACCGACCATATCAACGCCACCACGGCAGGCACTGCGCCGACGTAACCAATCGTAGACATTGACCAGTGCAAACTCACCTGATTGCCTACCAGCGCGCCAGCGCCAATACCGATATTAAAGATGCCTGAGAACAGTGCCATTGCGACGTCAGTCGCATCAGGAGCAAGCGCCAGCACTTTCACCTGCATGCCCAGACCTATCAGCATGATGGCGACGCCCCAGAAAATACTCAGGATAGCAAGGTGCATTTCGCTGTCAGCAGCGGGAAGTAACAACACCAGGCATACCGTCAACAGGGCAATGGCACTGCTAATCAGTACGGAAGCATGCAGATTCCCCAGCTTACCGAAAATGACGCTACCGACAATTCCCGCGCCACCCAGAACCAGCAACAGCACGGTAGCAAAGTTTGCGCTCAGACCCGCGACGGTCTGCACAAACGGCTCGATATAGCTGTAGGCCGTGTAATGTGCGGTGACCACAATCACCGTCAGTAGATACAGACTCATCAATGCCGGACGATGGAATAACACCGGCAGGCTTTTTAAAGAGCCGGAGTGCTCACTGGGTAGTTTGGGCAGGAGCTTAATCAGGCAAAGCAGGGTAACTAACGCCCCCATGCCGATGGCGAAGAAGGTCGTGCGCCAGCCAAAATACTGACCGACGATACGTCCGATTGGCAGGCCAAGCACCATCGCCAGCGCGGTGCCGGTGGCAATCAGGCTGAGAGCCTGTGCACGTTTACCGGCAGGAGCCAGGCGGATCGCCAGCGATGCGGTGATCGACCAGAAAATAGCGTGCGCAAAGGCAATACCAATACGGCTAATTACCAGCACGGTAAAATTCCATGCCAGGAAAGAGAGAACATGACTGGCGATAAACACAACAAACAGACAGATCAGCAGTTTTCGGCGCTCCACCTGACTGGTAAGTAACATAAAAGGGAGCGACATCAGGGCGACAACCCAGGCGTAGATCGTCAGCATGATCCCGACCTGAGCAGTCTGCATATTGAAGCTTTGTGCGATGTCGGACAGCAAGCCGACAGGGACAAACTCTGTGGTATTGAAAATAAAACCGGCAATGGCAAGCGTAACTACCCGTAGCCACGCGACCTTGCGGGAAACAGTGTCTGTTGTCATATCAAATAAGAGGATTAGCTGCGAAAAGGTAAGGCCACGATCTTAAAACGTTTGCTGGCGAAAATACAATCATTTTGTGATGCGGATCTCATTTCATTGGCAGGGCGCCACAATTTGCTGCCGAACATTCCTCGTATTTTTAACTATTTCAATAATAATGAAATTCCGGGCGTATGACTTCACCCGGATTTACAGGTATTCATGTTCTTTGAGGAGCGCCAGTTACTCCGGGCTCTGTGATAACTGAGGGTTCAACACCTCAATAAACGCTTCCAGCTGACGTGTCATTGCACCTCTGCGCCAGACCAGCCATGTATTCAGCCAGCGCCAGTTCTCGCTTAGCGGCCAGGCGTTGACCTGATGATGCCCTGGCATGCTCTCCAGCATCGAACGCGGGATCAGTGCGATACCCGCGCCGGCAATGACGCAGGCCAGCATGCCGTGATATGACTCCATTTCATGAATGGTGCCGGGCATGGCGCGATCGGCATGAAACCAGCTTTCAAAATGGCGGCGATAGGAACAGTTGGCGCGAAAGGCGTAAATACTGCAACCGTTGACGTCGCTGGCCCGCTGAATGGGGGGATGACCGTTAGGCGTGACAATCATCATCTCTTCACGGTAGACCGGCATTCCTTCAAGTCCCGGATGGGTAATTGGACCATCGACAAAGGCAGCGTTCAATGTACCGTCGAGCACGCCGTCCAGCATTGTGCCTGAAGGACCTGTCGCCAGCGCGAACTGAATTTTGGGGTAACGCTGGTTATATTCAGCCAGCGTGGCGGGGATGCGAACTGCTGCTGTACTTTCAAGCGAGCCGAGAGAGAAGAGTCCTTGCGGCTCATCCCCGGCGACGACCATCCTGGCTTCCTCAACCAGTGCCAGGATCCGCTGGCTGTAGCGCAAAAAGTTGTGCCCGGATGGGGAAAGCCGCAGGCGCTGGTTTTCACGAATAAACAGATCAACACCCAGGTCGGCTTCAAGCTGACGTATACGGGTGGTGAGATTGGATGGCACGCGATGCACCTTCGCGGCGGCCTGCGTAATACTGCCAGTCTCCGCGACGGCATTGAACATTTCCAACTGCGTCAGATCCATAATATTCTCTATTCGTGAATGGTATGGTTAATATTATTCATTTTTCAGAAAGAGTAAATATGCTCATGATATAACCATACCCTGCGATAAAGAGAGGCACTTATGACTATCACAGCAGCAACACATGCGATTTCCTTTGACCCTGCCAGCGGTGAAAGGCTGACGGCGACGCCGTGGGCAAGCGCGGAAGAGATTGATCATGCGCTGAACCTTGCCGCGAATGGCTATAACGAATGGAAACATACTTCCGTTGAGCACCGTGCGCAAACGCTGCGCCAGATCGGGCAAGCTCTGCGCCATCGTGCGGAAGAGATGGCGGAGTGTATCTCACGTGAAATGGGTAAACCCATTAAGCAGGCGCGTGCTGAAGTCGCCAAGTCAGCTGCATTGTGTGACTGGTACGCCGAGTATGGACCGGCGATGCTCAATCCGGAACCCACGCTGGTGGAGAATAACCAGGCGGTGATTGAGTATCGTCCGCTAGGAACCATTCTGGCGATCATGCCGTGGAACTTCCCGCTCTGGCAGGTAATGCGAGGTGCCGTCCCGATTCTGTTGGCCGGAAATGGCTATCTGTTAAAGCATGCGCCTAACGTAACCGGCTGCGCTGCAATTATTGCGCAGGTTTTCGCTGATGCTGGTGTACCCGCGGGGGTTTACGGTTGGGTGAATGCCGATAACGCCGGGGTCAGTCAAATGATCAATGACCCGCGTATCGCGGCGATAACGGTAACGGGAAGCGTACTTGCCGGTGCGGCGATTGGCGCCCAGGCGGGTGCCGCGCTGAAAAAATGTGTGCTTGAACTGGGCGGCTCCGATCCGTTTATTGTCCTCAATGATGCTGACCTCGATCTGGCCGTTAAGGCGGCGGTCGCTGGGCGTTATCAGAACACAGGGCAGGTTTGTGCGGCAGCCAAGCGCTTTATTATCGAAGAAGGGATTGCGGCAGAATTTACTTCACGCTTTGTGGCCGCTGCGAGTGCGCTCAAAATGGGCGATCCGCTAAACGAAGAAAACGATCTGGGGCCGATGGCGCGATTTGATCTGCGTGATGAGCTACACCAGCAGGTAGAGGCCACCCTTGCCGAAGGGGCACGGTTACTGCTCGGCGGGGAAAAAATTGCGGGTCAGGGCAATTACTATGCCGTGACAGTACTGGGCGATGTCACTCCAGAGATGACGGCGTTCCGCCAGGAGCTGTTTGGTCCGGTTGCGGCAATTACCGTGGCGAAGAATGCGGAACATGCGTTAGCGCTGGCGAATGACAGTGATTTCGGCTTATCCGCCACGGTGTTTACTGCGGATGAAGCGCTGGCGCAGAAGATGGCGTCACGCCTGGAGTGTGGTGGCGTATTTATCAATGGTTACAGCGCCAGTGATGCCCGCGTTGCGTTTGGTGGTGTGAAGAAAAGTGGCTTTGGCCGCGAACTTTCGCACTTTGGTCTGCATGAGTTTTGTAACGTGCAGACCGTCTGGAAAAACCGCCTTTGATGGTGTGGGTGCCTCCGCTGGGGGCACCTGTCTTATTTCTGCAATTTTTCTGTCATTTACTCTCCGTACACTCGCGACTAACGCTTTGATACAGAAGAGTAATATGAACATAACGCAAATTTCCCATCGTCTAATACCCCGTCAGTTCGGTCTGTTAACGGGCATTTTTTGCATTATTGCGCTGTTCTCTGTTTTGCAGGTCGTGTCCTCCTTGATGCTCTCGGCCTCAGTCAGTGACGCACAGCAGAATGAAGGGCGTAATCAACTCGCGCTTTTGCAGCAGGCAAAGGTTGATGAAGCGCGGGTGGCGTTATTATCTGCCAGCGATTTACTTAACCGTGCGGGGATTTATTTTATGCAGGATGCCGCCACCGGATCGGACGGGAGTTGGCGTCCGTTAATGGAAGAGGCGTATCGGGCGCTGGCGCAGTCAAAAAGTGCATGGGATGCCTGGCGGGATATGAAGCCGCAGTCGGATCCGGATCTAACAGAGAGCTATCAGCGTTTTTATAGCGGTATTAAGGAGCAGGCGGACGGGCTGATGCAGTCAGGTTCCATTGATGCGTTTTTTGCCGTACCCGTGCAGGCCTTTCAGACAGACTTTAACGGTAATTACGCGCGCTTTCAGCAGGGCAGTGGGCGACATGCGGAAGCTGGGCGTCAGCAGCTGTTGACCAGTCTTGAGCGTTTACAGAATCTATTTTTGTTTATTCCTCTGGTACTGGTGGTTATCGCCTTTCTGGTCTGGCGTAGTATGTTCCGTTGGGTGATTATGCCGCTGCGACGGCTGATCGATCATATCGATATTTTAGCGGCGGGTGATCTTTCCCGGCCAGCCCCGCAGGTGAGTCAGTTTAATCGGGAAGTGACGCAATTAAGTTCGCGTATTGCTGCAATGCAGCAGGGGCTCTGCGCGCTGGTACGGCAGGTGAATGATGCCACCACCGCAATGGTAGGAAATATCAACGAACTTGCGCAGAACAATAAACAGCTATACCAGCAGTCGGCAAAACAAAGTGAAGAGTTGAGCACTGTGACATCGCATATTTCGGTTCTGGAAACGCATGTTGAGGATAACAGTGGCTTTGCTGAACTGGCGAATCAACGCGCAGTGCAGGCGCGTGATATTGCGGCAGGTGGAGACCGAATGATGGCGACGGTAAATGCGTCAATGCAGGCGATTGTGACTCGCTCGTCTGAAATGCGAGGGATTACAACGCTTATCGACAACATTGCATTTCAGACAAATATCCTGGCTCTCAACGCCGCAATCGAGGCAGCACATGCCGGGGAGCAAGGGCGCGGGTTTGCCGTGGTTGCGAAAGAAGTTGGGCTGCTGGCGCGAAAAAGCGGTCAGTCTACGCAAAACATTCAGACACTGATTAAACACTCGTTACAGGGCATTGAAGAGGGCTTTCACGCGGTTAACGGACTGGATAAGAATTTGCAGCAGGTTATCGCACTGGTGGAAAACCTCGGCGCGTTACTGAACGATATTTCGACTGCAACGTTAAATCAGGGGAACAGTATTCACCAGTTAACCCGTCAGCTCCATGTCCTGAACGGCGAAGCCCGACAAACCAGTGATTTGGTGAATGCTGCATCTGATTCTTCCTTACAGCTTCACCATGAATCTAACCAGCTTATGCAGGCCGTGGCCAGATTCCGCCTTCCGGCCTGACGTTGCGTATTCAGCTCTGTTATACTCGCAGGCCTTTCATACCTGCGAGCAAGGAGCATGTTGTGGCCAGGGCCATGGACAATTCAATTTTAGAGACCATTGTGCAGCAGGTTCGTCCGCTGATTGGTCAGGGTAAAGTCGCTGATTACATTCCGGCATTAGCCTCCGTCGACGGTTCAAAACTGGGTATTGCTATCTGTACCGTTGATGGGCAGCACTATCAGGCGGGAGATGCGCAAGAACGTTTTTCTATTCAGTCAATTTCAAAGGTGCTCAGTCTGGTCGTGGCGATGCGTCACTATCAGGAAGAGGAGATCTGGCAGCGCGTCGGCAAAGATCCTTCCGGTCATCCATTTAACTCCCTGGTGCAGCTGGAAATGGAGCAGGGTATCCCTCGCAACCCCTTTATTAATGCCGGGGCGCTGGTGGTTTGCGATATGCTGCAAGGGCGTCTAAGCGCACCTCGTCAACGGATGCTGGAAGTGGTGCGGGCATTAAGCGGCGTTTCGGATATCGCCTATGATGCTACGGTCGCGCGATCGGAGTTTGAGCACTCGGCGCGTAACGCCGCTATTGCATGGCTGATGAAATCCTTCGGCAATTTTCACCATGACGTGCCCACCGTTTTGCAGAACTATTTTCACTACTGCGCGCTGAAAATGAGCTGTGTGGAACTGGCGCGGACTTTTGTCTTTTTGGCAAATCAAGGGCATGCCTTTCATCTTGCGGAGCCTGTGGTCACACCGATGCAGGCCCGGCAGATCAATGCGCTGATGGCGACCAGCGGCATGTATCAGAACGCAGGGGAATTTGCCTGGCGGGTTGGGCTTCCGGCGAAATCTGGCGTCGGCGGCGGCATCGTGGCGATCGTGCCACACGAGATGGCGATTGCTGTCTGGAGTCCGGAACTGGATCCGGCGGGAAATTCACTGGCCGGTATCGCCGTGCTGGAACAATTAACACAACAGCTGGGGCGCTCGGTCTACTGATGAAAACGCTCGATCCTCTTTTTGCCCGGCTGGCGAAATCAACGTTTCGCTCGCGGTTTCGTCTTGGTCAGAAAGAAAGGCAGTATTGTCTGGATAAAGGGGCACCAGTTATCGAACAACATGCTGCGGATTTTATAGCTAAACGACTAGCACCTGCGTTTCCCGCCAATGATGGTAAACAGACTCCTATGCGTGGTCACCCGGTATTTATCGCTCAACATGCTACGGCGACGTGCTGTCGAGGGTGTCTGGCGAAATGGCATGATATACCTCAGGGTGTAGTGCTAAACGATGAACAGCAACGTTACGTTGTCACGGTTATTTACCACTGGTTAGTACTCCAAATGAACAAGCCATAGATAACATTTTCCTATGATATGCCCCCTTGTGTTGTGTAATTGTTAAAAGCAGTATGAAGGGGTCAATTTAAGGAGAAACCATGGCTTCCGGCAAACCCTGCTTTGTGCTGAGCGCGACACAGATTCTGTCGCGAATCGACGAGCTCAGCGATGTTCTTGAACAGTGCGTCAATGACGGCGCCTCCATCAGTTTTATGCTGCCCTTTAATCGCGAAAAATCAGAGCCTTTCTGGATGAAGGTCGCGCAAAGTGTTTCTCGCGGAGAACGGATCGTTCTTGGTACGCAGAATGCGCAGGGGGTGCTTGTCGGTACCGTCCAACTCATTATCGATCAACCCGAAAATCAACCTCATCGTGCTGATGTCGCCAAACTGCTGGTTCACCCCTCAGTGCGACGCGGTGGCCTGGCCCGTGAATTGATGAACGAACTGGAAAGTTGCGCGCGTCAACAAGGTAAAACGCTGCTGGTGCTTGATACGGCGACTGGCAGTGGTGCGGAGTTGTTCTACCACAATTGCGGGTGGAAAAAGGTAGGGGTGATACCTGACTATGCTCAAATGCCCGATGGGACGCTGACCGGAACCACACTTTTCTATAAAACGCTCTAATTTGTCGCCGGGGATTGATCAAAACAGGGTTTCAATGTATTAAAGTTTGCTAACCTATTGGACCAATTCAATCAGGTTGTATGACTAATCATAAAGGGAACCCATTGTGCAAACACTAAATCGTCGCGATTTCCCCGGTGCTCAGTATCCTGAACGCATTATTCAGTTTGGTGAAGGAAACTTCCTGCGCGCCTTTGTAGACTGGCAGGTAGATCTGCTCAACGAACATACCGATCTGAACGCTGGTGTGGTCATTGTTCGTCCTATCGAAAGTTCCTTCCCGCCATCGCTGAGTACGCAGGATGGCCTCTATACCACTATCATTCGTGGTTTGAATGAGAAGGGCGAGGCCGTCAGTGATGCCCGTCTAATTCGTTCAGTTAACCGTGAAATCAGCGTCTATAGCGAATATGATGAGTTCCTGAAGCTGGCGCATAATCCTGATATGCGTTTTGTGTTCTCTAACACCACGGAAGCAGGTATCAGTTACCACGCGGGCGATAAGTTTGACGACGCGCCAGCGGTTAGTTATCCGGCTAAACTGACGCGTCTGCTGTTCGAACGCTTCAGCTATTTTAACGGCGCATTGGATAAAGGCTGGATTATCATCCCTTGCGAACTGATTGATTATAACGGTGATGCGCTGCGTGAACTGGTTCTGCGCTACGCTCAGGAATGGGCGCTGCCGGAAGCGTTTATTCAGTGGCTGGATCAGGCCAATGCATTTTGCTCCACGCTGGTGGACCGTATTGTTACCGGCTATCCGCGTGATGAGGTAGCTAAGCTCGAAGCTGAACTGGGCTATCATGATGCTTTCCTCGATACCGCAGAACATTTCTATCTGTTTGTCATTCAGGGGCCGAAGTCATTAGCCGCAGAACTACGTCTGGATAAGTATCCGCTGAATGTACTGATCGTGGATGACATCAAACCGTACAAAGAGCGCAAAGTGGCGATTCTCAACGGTGCTCACACCGCGCTGGTCCCTGTTGCCTGGCAGGCAGGGTTGGACACCGTGGGTGAGGCGATGAATGACGCTGAGATTTGTGCTTTCGTGGAGAAAGCGATCTATGAAGAGATCATTCCGGTACTGGATTTACCACGTGATGAGTTAGCTTCTTTTGCCAGCTCGGTAACCGGTCGATTCTGCAATCCGTACATTAAACATCAGCTGCTGTCGATTGCCCTGAATGGCATGACCAAATTCCGCACCCGTATATTGCCGCAACTGCTGGCAGGGCAACAGGCCAGCGGTAAGCTGCCGGCGCGTTTGACGTTTGCGCTTGCCGCGTTAATTGCTTTTTATCGTGGAGAGCGCAACGGTGAGTCTTATCCGGTTCAGGATGATGCGCACTGGATAGAGCGTTTTCAACAGCTGTGGTCCCAGCATCGCGATCGCCAGATAAGTACCGAAGCGTTGGTCAAATCTGTACTGGGTGTCAAAGAACACTGGGAACAAGATCTGACGCAGGTTTCTGGACTGGTGGAACAGGTCTCTGCCGATCTGGATACCATTTTGGCAAAAGGTATGCGTGAAGCCGTTAAGCCACTGTGCTAAGACGACTACCGACAACCCGGCTCAGGCCGGGTTTTTTCTTGATATACATTAGTTACAACATACTGTGTGGTTTATATCATAAACCCGGTCTGTGACTTAGGTGCGGCTTCATTTTAAGCAGAACAAAAGTTGTTGGGATAATGTTGCGATTAACTTGCAACATTGATCGCTATCGCGTCTAATGTGACGGATTTCACATTTTCCCGAAGATAACCATGATCGTTCGTCCCCAACAACACTGGCTGCGCCTGATATTCGTCTGGCATGGTTCCGTATTATCTAAAATATTCTCACGGTTGCTGCTGAACTTCCTGCTCTCCATCGCCGTTATCATCATGTTGCCCTGGTATACGATGTTGGGTATCAAATTTACCCTGGCACCGTTCAGTATTCTGGGCGTGGCGATTGCTATCTTTTTAGGTTTTCGCAATAACGCCTGCTATTCACGTTATGTCGAAGCCCGACACCTGTGGGGGCAGTTGATGATTGCTTCCCGATCACTACTTCGCGAGGTGAAAACCACCTTACCGGATGACGCCGAACTGGGGCAGTTTGTTCGTCTGCAAATCGCATTTGCCCACTGTTTACGCATGACGTTACGTCGAAACCCACAGGCAGAGCCGTTGGCGAAATATCTCAGCGAGAAAGATCTGCAGACGGTATTTGCCGCACAATCCCCGGCAAACCGCATTTTGTTGCTGATGGGCGAGTGGTTGGCCGTTCGCAGACGTAATGGACAGCTGTCCGATATATTATTTCATAGTTTAAACAACAGATTAAATGATATGTCGGCAGTACTGGCAGGTTGTGAGCGAATTGCGAATACGCCAGTGCCGTTTGCTTATACTTTGATCCTTCATCGCACTGTTTATCTGTTTTGTATCATGCTGCCATTCGCGTTAGTGGTGGATCTTCACTACATGACGCCGTTTATTTCAGTGCTTATTTCCTATACTTTTATCTCGCTCGATGCGCTTGCGGAAGAGCTTGAAGATCCGTTTGGTACTGAGAACAATGACCTGCCGCTGGATGCGATTTGCAATGCAATCGAAATCGATTTACTGCAAATGAACGATGAAACCAATGTGCCAGCAAAACATATGCCGGATAAACATTACCAACTAACTTAGTTTCGTTCTGTTTCCCACCATGCTGGCCGCATATCAGAAAACGAATGAAACTCCGGCGCCAGATCTTCATCATTAGGATCGTCAAAAGCGCCGGCTAAAAGCGCAATGACCGGAGCGTCATCGATGGCGCCCACGGAACTCCCGCACTGAGGGCAAAAAGCCCGACTGGTGGTTTCAGATGAGCGCCAGGTTGTCGGTTTTCCGGCTTTTCCCGTCCATTCTACATTTTCTGCATCAAACTCAATCCAGACGACGGTCGGGGCACCAGTATGTTTCCGGCATATATCGCAGGAGCAGGTATGGGAATTATTAGGACTGCTGGCTGTGAAACGGATCGAGCCACACAGACACCCACCAATGTAGACTTTAGACATAACAACTCCTGTCAGAAACATGTGGCAAGACACTAGCAGATGCCTGACATAGCCACTAGATCCTTATGATAAAAAGGCGAGGGCGCGCATACTCGGTAGCCCAGTCCTGTGATCTGTCTGATGATAAACGCTTAACTATTGCGTCTGGCAACAATAAACAACCGCGGAAATGCCAGCAAAATATTGCCGTTTTCCTGCAACGGATATTGTTCCTGGAGCAGTTCATGATAGCGCGCCAGGTAATGACGTTGCTCGCTTTCGCTCAAATCCTGCAGCCAGGGGCGGAGTCCCGTTGAGCTTACCCAGTCGATAATCGCCTGATGCGAATCCATAATGTGATAATACGTTGTACGCCAGATATCCACATCACAACCCGCTTCGGTCAAAATATCATAGTAGGCGTGAACGCCAGGAAGCGGAGCACGCCCCCGGTCGGGGTAATCTTGTTCATAAGCCACTTCGCGCATCAGTACATGCGTGGGCTCCAGCCAGTTATCCGGCATTTGCACGGCCAGAACGCCGTTGTGACCGAGTTGTGAGACCAAATGTGGGAATAAGTCATAGTGATCGGGCACCCACTGTAACGACGCATTTGCATAAAGCAGATCTACGGGATGCTCGGGCTTAAACTGGCTAATATCCGCTTCGAGAAAATGGCAGTCAGGTAATGCGTTGCGCGCTTCATTCAGCATAGCAGGTGAAGAATCGACACCTGTTGTCTTTGCCGTGGGCCAGCGCTGATGCAGCAATGCCGTACTGTTTCCCGGACCACAACCAAGATCAACAACTGAGCGGACATTTTCTAACGCCACACGGCTGAGTAATTCTGCTGCGGGTCTTGAACGTTCAGTTGCATATTGCAGATAAAGCGAAGGGTTCCAGTCGGCCATGTATAAATCTCCAGTATGAGAGGAAAAGTCGGAAAAGGACGGTATAAGACCTTGCCGATGAGCCACTTATTTTAGAAGATTATATGAAAATGAATGATAAGGGCAGGAATATGCTGGAAACATCAAGGTTGATATTACGACAATGGGAGGCTAAAGACCGGGCCCCTTTTGCTGCACTCAATGCCGATTCTGACGTGATGCGCTTTTTCCCCGCGCCGCTAGAGAAAGCTGAAAGCGATAACCTGGCCGATAGATTTAGTGAAGGTATTGCAGAACGCGGCTGGGGATTTTGGGCCGTAGAGCTAAAAGAAACACACCAGTTTGTGGGCTGTGTGGGGTTGCATCCACAACCTGATAAATTTCATTTTTCACCCTGCACCGAAATAGGCTGGCGCCTTGCTAAAGCATACTGGCACCAGGGTCTGGCGTTAGAAGCCGCGCAAGCGAGTCTTGCATTTGCTTTTGACATACTGGCGCTAAATGAAGTCGTTTCATTTACTTCTGTGCTGAATAAACCGTCAGAGGATCTGATGATACGAATTGGTATGAATAAAACAGAAGAGTTTACGCATCCCGCGTTGCCGCCAGATCATCGATTGGCACAACATGTTCTGTATCGTCTTTGCCGATAATTAATCAGTCTATTTTGCTCCTTTTCTCATATCAGAGAAAATAACTAAGCCAATTCCAGCCAAAATAATGACGCTTGCGAGAAGGATTCTGACGGTGAGCGTTTCGCCCAAAAATATGATCCCACCGAGAGTGGCCAGACAAGGTACGCTGAGTTGAATAGTACTGGCCGTTGTGGACCGGAGTAAGGGGAGCAATGAATACCAGAGCAGATATGCACCTCCCGATGTAATTGCACCAGAAAGCACGCCCAGAACTAATCCATATATATCAATATGAAGATGAGAGCGGAAGAACAGAGGAATAATCAATGCGACCGGGATTGCCAGGATGAAATTCCCCCCGGTTGAGGCAGCAGCATCCGTGATTTTCTTCCCTGTGATACTGTAGAAAGCCCAGGCTAACCCAGCAATAACCATCATTATTGCGGCATAAAAGGAAGGACGCTCCACACCAGGAAATAGCAAAATCGCTATTCCAGCCAATGCTCCGAGTATTCCTGTTATTTTTAAAATTACGAGTTTCTCTCCCTGGGCTATTCCCCATACCGTCATGACGAGCTGAACGGTACCAAAGAGCAGCAGGGCACCAGCGCCGGTGCTAAGAGAAACATAGGCAATGGAGAATGAAAAAACATAGATGCAAAGGAGCAGGGCATTTAACCACTTGAACTCAAATTTTCTGCTGTCAGATGTTATCGCGATAAATAAAAAAAGGGCAATTGCGCCACTTATCAATCTGATGCTGCTGAATGAGATAGCATCAGCATGCATACCCTTCAATGCGAGTCGGCAAAGCACTGAATTTCCAGCAAATGCGATCATTGCGATGATGATTCTGATGAGCAAGATAGCGTCCTTTAGTCAATACGAGGTTTAGCGCAATATGCAGGTGTTGCCTTCAAAAACAGGTGTGTTGATTAATATAGTTGCCAACATCAACGACTGTGTTCGTGCTGGGCTCGACATTAAGAACGACAAAACGCATTTGCGGGCAGAACAGCTCTGCACTTTTCTTGCTGCACTCAGTTTGTAGCCATCGATGCTCACCCTGTTCGGTTACAACCGTGTTCACGTTTCCGTATTCGCTGCACACAAAACCTTTTTCAGTTGCTCTTTGCCTTGCTGCCTCCAGGCTCAGACCAATAACATTCAGCTCATCGACCTCTTTGGCGAGTGTGCTGTCGGAAACACGGGTTAATGTGCAGCTCGACAGCGTAGAGGTAAATAGTAGCAAGAGCGCGAAGCGTAGGATGGTTTTGCTTTTTTTGTTTCGCATTGTCCGATATGTACTCAATTTTATTATCGTATTTCTGAAAGTAAGTGAAGTCACCTGGTTCAGTATATAACGAACGATTACATACCATTGCTTAAAAATCACAGATGTGCGGCTTTATACTTTTAAATGAAAGCTACTAAAGACAGAATCTCATGACGTAATAATTGAGACTATGTACTTTTGGTCAGAGATATGCATTTCAAATTAGCGACGATGAAGATAAGAGCCTTTCCAGAGAAATGTCATCTTTCATATCAAATGAAGATCTCATTCTCACTAACATTGCGTAAGTGAAAGGCTGGTCTATGCTAAAAAAAGCAATCAAATTTGCGTTGGCTTTTTGAATAATAACGATAATTCTCGCGTTTTCGGTGACGAATATGAACAGGATTGTGATCGCTTTTTTAATGTGCTGATCTTTCACAGCCGCCGTTGGTGCGTCAGCTGAGTCTGATGGACTGGTATATTTCCTATGAATTGCAGGTGCGCCTGCTGCCGGATGTATCACTGGCAGATGCCCGTAATGAACTGCATAGCAATATTCAGGAGGCCGTTGGTTATGGCGGCGGCCTGTTCGGTCTGTTTCTGCATGGCAAGGGACGACAGGTTGATGGGCAGTTTATTCCCCAGGCCATGAGCGCGTTTGGCGGTGGCGGAACGTAAAACGGTACTGCATAACCAGCTGTAGTAAAGAGCCATCATCCAAAACTGTTAGCGCTGTTGAGGCAACTGCGCTTGAAAGGGTTTTGAGGCGTCATTATTGAGCAGCACAAGGATGACCATAAAACAGCAGATTCCGCCTTTATCTATGTTAGTACGCATAATGTATATTATGTTAAATACAATTGCTGCGTACTCAGTTGAGACTCCATGTGGCCCACGTTTGGCCATTGACCTCCTCTGCTCATTACAATCATGAAAGCCTGAGGAACAGAGTTCGTTCCTGCAGTTGAGATGCTTTGAATCCGTGGTGAAGATAAAAACGTTTAGCTTCGTCTGTGAGCGCATGTACCATAACGGCACGCACGCCAATATTTTCTGCCACTTTGTAACACCGCAGTACCGCATCGTGAAGCAGATCGGCCCCTAACCCTTTTCCACGAACAGAAAGATCTACGGCCAATCTGGCAACTGCTATACAGCATCGTTCAACTCAATACTCTGATAAACAAAAATAAAAAACCCGCCAGTGCTGGCGGGTTATGGCATGGTTTGTCTCTACAGTTAAGGCGTTACCATGTTAAACCAGAAATCAAAGCTATCTAAATACCCGAGGAACTCATCAAGCTTGGCATGATTGCCGGAAATTTGTACATCACCCTTCTCTTCTGCCTGTTTCAGCGATTCTTCCTTGAGAATGATTTTGTTCAACGTTGCGCGGTTAAGCGTAATGGAGGCGTCAGCATTGCTGGCCTGTGTATCGGCGCTATGGTTAAGAACACCGTTTTCCAGTTCCAGTTTGTATTTACCGCCGTCAGCACCTAAATCGACGTTGAAGACTGCCTGCGCATTTGCCGCTTTTTCTCCGTTAATATGTACCGCGAGATAATCAAAGAACATCTCAGGTGACATGGCTTTAACGGTATCCGGGCTGGCGGTATTTGGTGTCGCGCCTTTCACCACACCGTTGCGTAATTCTTGTGCACCAGTCAGATAAAAATTACGCCATGGACCGGACTCAGCCTGATAACCCATTTGCTCAAGGGCATCTGCTTCCAGATTACGGGCTTCTCTATTGCTCGGATCAGCAAAGACGATATTGTTAGTGACTTGCGCCACCCAACGGTAATTGCCCTGGGCGTAATCAGTTTTCGCTTTTTGCATGATTGCATCGGCGCCGCCCATGTAATCGACATATTTCTTCGCGGCATCAACGGGCGGTAATTCATTCAGTGTTGCCGGATTACCGTTGAACCAGCCGAGGTAAAAGACATACGTTGCTTTCACATCATGGCTGACAGAACCATAGTATCCGCGGCTGGCCCATGATTTTTCCAGACCAGACGGCAGTTTGAAGTTAGCGGCGATTTCGTCACGGGTCAGCCCCTGGTTAGCCATGCGCAGCGTCTGATCGTTGATGTAACGGTACATATCACGCTGACTTTTCATTAACTTCACCACATTTTCATTACCCCAGGTCGGCCAGTGATGCTGAGCAATAATAATGTTTGCCTTTCCCCCCCAGCGGCCAATAACGTCATTGATATATTTTGACCATGCCAGCGGATCGCGGATCTTCGCGCCACGTAATGAATAAGTGTTATGCAGCGTATGGGTGACATCCTCTGCAGCTTCGATCATTCCCTTCTCTTCTACATACCACAGCATTTCAGAAGGTGCTTCCGATCCCGGCGCCATCATGAAGTCATAGGTTAGACCGTCGATAACTTCTTTCTGCCCGGTGTGGGTAATATAGTTTGTGGGTTCAATCAGCGTGACCGTACCGGCGGAGGTTGTCGTCCCCAGACCCGCACCGACCTGACCTTTTGCATCCGGTTTCAACAGATTGCCATACATGTAACTAGCTCGGCGACTCATGGCGTTACCTGCCATAATATTTTCAGATACAGCTTCCTTCATAAAACCAGCCGGTGCATATACCTTCACTTTACCGGATTTCACATCCGCTTCATCAATCACGCCGCGGACACCACCGTAGTGGTCAACATGGCTGTGCGTATAAATGACGGCAACAACGGGTCTTTTACCGCGATTCTTATAATAAAGGTCCATTCCCACTTTCGCGGTTTCTGCAGATACCAGCGGATCAATGACCGTAATACCCTCTTTCCCTTCCATAATTGTCATATTCGAGAGATCAAGATTACGGATTTGATACACGCCATCAGTGACCTGGAACAAACCGCCAATATTGATCAACTGCGACTGACGCCACAGGCTTGGATTAACCGTGTCGGGGGCTTTTTCGCCCTCTTTGATAAAGGCATATTGCTGAGGGTCCCAGACAACATTTCCCTGCTTCCCTTTAATCAATTCACTGGGAAGCGGAGCAATAAAACCTTTATGTGCGTTCATAAAATCGGTTTTATCAGTGAATGGCAATTGACCATATAATGCGTCATTCGCACTTTTGGTCTGAGCAGTCGCATCTTTTGCTCCTTCCTGTGCCAATACAGGTAGTGATATTAATGATGTTGAACACACGCCAGCTAAAGTCAGATAACTTACTAGTTTATTAAGTTTCATAAATCCTCGCTAATAATATATTATCCAGAAGAAAGAAATCCTGCAGTTCTGATTGTTGAGAAGCTTCCGTAATACTGTACTTATCAGGTTTCTATGATCTAATGCTCGTAGGCTAACATGGTCTTATGAAACAATGTAATGCAATGGCATTTAATTTTAAATTTCCTTTTGTTTTTATTTAAACAAAATAGCTGTAGACACCTGACTGTATAAAAAGATAATAGCTGGCATCCATTGTCTTTAGAACACTATATATGCGCACTCTCTATCTACTTCTCATCGTTGGGATACTTTCTGGCTGTAATACTTCTCCCCCAGAGAAAGTTGTTAAAATCAATAAAATGGTGATCCCTGTTGTTCAGGCACAACCCGAGTCAAAATCAAGTAGTGACTCGGCATCCCTGTCCTTATATCAGGGTAATAAACAGCAAATTGAAAACGTCGCGAGTTCATTAAAAAATGAATATCTTCATGAGGTTAAGCCAAGAGAGATGTTTGACGTTCATAGCCAGGCATACCAGGTTTATGCTTCTTTAACCAAGCTCGAACAAATGCAGCAAATGAACAATTTTTATTATAAGGAGCATAATCAAACAGGACTGTTAAGCATTAATCAGTCCGTGAACTCTCTTATTGAATAACAAGAAATCCTCCTCAGAAAATGATGAGGAGGATTTCTTACGATTGATATATGGCATACCACAACAATAGAATATTAAATTTAGATAATCGATTTGTAACTTGTTTGTGGGTTTATTTAAAATCGCTCAGGCAATTTATTGATGGAAGTAAGATACCCTCCGCGTTCAAAATCAATATACCCTCCTTTTTTTAACGCAGACACAACATTTAAAACACTGCTGCGCGATAAGTGGGTCCGATCCTGAATATAATCTAAAATAGAGACTCGCGTGCGCGTCTCTTCCGGCAACAAAATCATCTCTTCGAGGTGGTTACGTATCACTGAATAAGTACGCTGCTGTACGACTAAATCATCACGATAAAAGAGATAGCCCGTATGATATGAAAGCACTGCCGCCGCATCTTCCCACAAGCCTTGTTGATGAAAGAGTTCTCGTGCTTTATCGGCATCGACGCGTAATAATGTTGACTCAGCTTCAGCGCGCAATAAATGGCCGTGTACCGGTTGGATCATTTCGGCAATACCGAACAAATGGGGTTCATAGACGGTCACGATTAACAGACCATCAGAAGAACGTAAAATAGACAGCTCCCCTTGCAAAAAAAGGTAGAGTTGAGGCTTATTCTTGTATTTCCACATGATACGCCGCCGCGGCACAACCTTCATCTTTTCTGCAATCGGTTCAAGTGCTTGCATTAAGCGTTGTATGCTTTGTTCTGGGCGTACCGGAGGTGAAATTTGCATAATCAAACCTGTATTATTTAGATTGAAAACAATATGCTTTTACCTATATTCCATGAAGGTAGTACAGATTCATATTAAAACCATAAATTGCTCAATAATAAAAGTAGAAATTTATTTTTATTTAAACGAGCGTGTGCGATAAGACCACCAGCAGACGGTTACCAGACACTGTCGGATAGATAATCCGCCATGGTGACTATTAACAATGCGTGAGATAGTTAATCGGGAATAACGGCGCTAGAATTGATAGCTGTAGTTGACACTGGCAAACCATAGCCACGGATTCTTATACTGGCCTGCAAAGATATCAGATTTGACGTTTGACGACTGCATGTGCAAATACTCAACGGCAACGCCAATATTGCTGGCTGGCGTAATCTGGTACTGTGCACCGGTGGCAAGTCGCCATTCATCGCCGGTTGGCATCGAAAGCGCTACATCACTTTGCGATTTGTACGGTGAACTGTCATAGGCAATACCGGCATTAATGCGCCACTGCTCATCGGGATGATATTGCACGCCCAGCGCTGTATGCCATGTATCTTTCAGACGATTATCACGATCGCTTTGCTGACCATTTATTGTAATCTGCGGGCTGCCAAACTGGCTCCAGTCCTGCCAGCCAAGATCGCCCATCACTGACCATTGACTGTTGATATCGTGAACCAGACTAAACATCACCTGCTGCGGAGCACGGACCTGTGTGGAGATCGGCAGATCATATCCAATATTAGGTATATTGGGGAAACGTGCCGTCCCGTCAATATTGAAATGATAATCAGTCTTGCTGGTCCAGGTTACTCCCGCCCGCGTTTTGTCGGTTAAATCCATTAATAAGCCAAGGTGGTAATTCATCGCCCAGTCATGATCGCTTTGTTTCTCATCGTGGCCATCGACATCTCTGCTTAGCGACAGAAAACCATAGTTTAGCCCTGCAGCTGCGCCAACCGACACCTTATCACTTAGTTTCCATGCAACGGCGGGACTCAGCGTCATCGCAACCATGGTACTTTGTTTAATTAACCGATCCCCTGCCCAGTTGCCGAAGTCGATACCTAACCCATAGTTGCCGTACAAACCCAAACCGGCAGAAACGGTATCACTCAGCCGTTGCGTATAAAACATGCTGGCATTGGGGAAAAGCGTCATTACATTACCGGGGCTTTGCCTTCCATCTGTCGTATTGTTCAGCGTATAGGGAATATCTCCGCCCATCGCCTGTAATCCTCCGCTGACCATATGGTCAGGTAAACGGGTCATCCCCGCAGGGTTCGTTAACAGCGTAGAGGCATCCTGAGCACGAGCGGCCTGCCCTGCACCAGCCAGTGCGGTATCCTCCGTTCCGACTTCATAGAAGTAGAGCGCACTGGCGTGACCGACTGACGAAAAAATCATCCCGGAGAGAAAAATTATATTTTTTTTCATTGCATTACCTGTTTGGAGGGGGCGTTCTTTACTAAACGTAGGGTCAGCTATCACACTGTATTGATTTATGCTAATAGCATAATCAGGCATCAGGAATGATGTCGTGTTAAATTTCATCCAATATTAAATTTTATAATTCAACACAATGACATCTTAAAAGTCGACTTAATGAGAATTCTTCTTAAGAAGAGATTGGACATAAATTCTAATGTAAAGAAATGAAAATTTAATCTTTTCATAATAAAGTATGAGTGAAGTCGCCAACGGAAAAACCATAGTTATGATCATCACATAACTGTAATATGCGTTTTAAAAAGTAAAACCTTTACAGCCTTGAGGAGACCTTGTCTTCTCAAAACTGCGTGTCTCGAATATACCTTTAATTTCAATGGGGCACGAAGACCATCAACCGCTCAAACCTAATATATAAGTGAGGTGCATATCTTACTGTGCTAACTAAATTTCAGGAGAATAATGCTAATCAAGTCGTAGATACTTCATTTTTTAAATATGGAGTTTTAATCATGTAATAACAATCAGGTATCTTATACGACTCATTCTTCTGTCAGTTTTTGTAAGTGGAAGAAAAGAGTGATGATAGCTAATACAGGTAAAGATAGGGGTAATGACTTATGGCCTCACAATATGACTTTACTGTCACTCTGCACGATCTTGCTTTTATTCTTAAGCAGATCAAAATATCCGAAGCGGCAACTAACCCGGATGGTAGCGTTAATGCTGAATTGCTTAGAGAATTAGTTTCCAGTCCGCTATTGCCTTATGGACTTCGCACGGTAGATGGTTCATGGAATAATCTTCTACCAGGCCAGGAGTTATATGGCTCTGCCGACCAGACAATGCCGAGATTAACCGCGTTAAACTGGCAAGATGCGGACCAAATGACCAGTTATATCCAAATTGGTGGCACCGTTATTGATGCCGACCCACGTATTATTAGTAACTTAATTTCCGATCAAACGGCATCTAACCCAGCCGCACTGGAGGTATTTAACGCGTTAAAAGATGCTCCCGGCGGGGGGACTATTACAGGAGACGGAGAAACGTTATCCATTCCTAACCAGTCTCCCGATATCGGTCTCTCCCCTGCTTTTAACGGCTGGATGACCTTCTTTGGCCAGTTTTTTGACCACGGTCTGGATTTGATTCCCAAAGGCGGCAACGGTATCGTTTTCATTCCGCTACAGCCGGATGACCCTTTATATGTGGAAGGGTCGTCGACAAACTTTATGCTATTAACCCGGGCAACGGTGGATGAAAACCGAGAGACAGTAAACCTGACGACCCCCTTCATCGACCAAAACCAAACCTACACCTCCCATCCTTCACATCAGATTTTCATCCGCGAATACGTCATTATTGATGGGAAACCTGAGCCTACCGGGAATTTATTAGGCGGTGCGAACGGTGGACTGGCGACCTGGGCCGACGTTAAAAACCAGGCTGAAACTCTGCTAGGCATTAAACTCACCGATCAGGATGTGTTTAATGTTCCCCTGCTGGCAACGGATCGCTACGGTAATTTGATTTTAAGTGAAAATGGAAAGGTACAGATTGTTACCACCGGGGGACTGGTTGAAGCCAACGGCGGTCTGTTACCTGAGGGAACATTCCGCACCGGTCATGCGTTTCTTGATGATATTGCGCATACTGCCGCGCCAAAAGCGGGTCTGCTGGCAGATGATGACACTGCGATTGGGGGCGAAGGAGCGCAACCGGCAGGAACCTATGATAACGAACTGCTCGATCGTCACTTTATTACCGGTGACGGGCGTGGGAACGAAAATATAGGTTTAACCGCGGTGCACGCCGTTTTTCACAGCGAGCATAACCGTCTGGTTGAGCAATATAAAACAACACTGCTGGAAACCGGTGATATCGACCTCATTAATCAGTGGTTGATGCCCAATCATCAAATCACGGAATTACCTGCCGATACCAGTACGCTGGTATGGAACGGTGAGTTCCTATTCCAGGCAGGTCGTTTCTCCACGGAAATGCAATATCAGCACCTCGTATTCGAGGAGTTTGCCCGTACCGTACAACCCGCCGTCGATCCGTTTGTTTTCTCCAACACGGCGGATATAAACCCGATGATCTTTGCCGAGTTTGCGCATGTGGTTTACCGTTTCGGGCATTCAATGCTGACAGAAACCGTGGCGCGCACCGACATTGATATGCAAAGCGGCGATATTGACCTGATTTCAGCATTCCTGAATCCGGTAGCATTTAATCAAATCAACGGGGCCACCGTCACGGACGATCAGGCTATTGGCGCAATTGTGCGTGGTATGACGCGTCAGGTGGGTAACGAAATTGATGAATTTATTACCGATGCGCTGCGTAATAATCTCATCGGCCTGCCCCTCGATTTAGGCGCGCTTAATATAGCCCGTGGCCGTGACACCGCAATGCCGACGCTGAACCAGGCCCGCGAGCAGTTTTTTGCAATAAGCGGTGATAGTCAACTGAAGCCTTATACCAGTTGGGCTGACTTTACTACCTACCTGAAAAATCCCGCTTCAATCATTAACTTTATGGCCGCCTATGGTCAGCATGAGCTGATCCTCAATGCCACCAGCCTTGAAGGTAAGCGTGCAGCGGTAAACTTCCTGTTGTTTGGTGATGCTAACAATGCCCCGCCTGCGGATGCGATGGATTTCTTTAACAGTACCGGAGCGTGGGCAACCAAAGAGACCGGCCTGAATATGGTCGATTTCTGGATTGGCGGGCTGGCAGAGCGCAAAAATGAATTTGGCGGCATGCTCGGCTCAACCTTCAACTTCGTCTTTGAAACACAAATGGAAATGCTTCAGGACGGCGATCGTTTCTACTATCTGAGCCGCGTTCAGGGACTGAACTTACTCAATGAACTGGAGGCCAACTCGTTTTCCGCGCTGGTAATGCGTAACAGCGATCTTGGTGATGAGGGATCCTCCCACCTGCCCGCTAATCTGTTCCAGACACCGGACCATATTTTTGAAGTGAATCGCGTGCTGCAAACGGAAATCGACCCGAAATGGGGTAATCCGCTGAAGGATCTGCTCTCGCCGTTGTTGGTGCGTCGCGACCCAGGAGTGGATGTTGACGGCGATAGTTTTGCCGATGGCGGGTATCTGAAATATACCGGCGATGGGCATGTGGTGCTTGGAGGGACGGCAGGCAATGATACATTAATCGGCGGTAAAGGGATCGACAGTCTGTGGGGTGATGGCGGAGATGACCGACTGGACGGCGGCGACGAAGCAGACGTGGTCCATGGTGGTGACGGTGATGACATTATTACCGATACCGGTACGCCTGTTGGTGATGCGGACTTCCTGCACGGTGATGCCGGACATGACGTTATCTTCTCCGGTAACGGAAACGATCTGGTCTTTGGTGGCAGCGGTAGCGACTTCGTGGTGGTCGGCGAAGATGCGCAGGAGGTCTTCTCGGGTCAGGATAACGACTTTGCGCTTGGCGGCTCGGGTGGTGATTTCCTGATGGGCAACGAAGGCGATGACTGGCTGGAAGGCGGCGACGGGTTTGACACGCTGGCGGGTGACAACTCTGAGTTGTTCTTCAACAGTACCATTATCGGTCACGATGTCCTCAACGGTCAGGGTAACGACACCGACTACGATGGCGAAGCCGGTGACGACATCATGATTCAGGGCGCGGGGATCCAGCGCAATAATGGCATGGCCGGTTTCGACTGGGCTATCCATAAAGGCGACCCAAATGGCGCTAACTCTGACCTTGGGATCCCTATTTTCGTCAACCAGCAGGAGTTTATTCTACGCGACCGTTTTGATCTTGTTGAAGGGCTGTCGGGCTGGAAATACGACGATATCCTGACCGGGACAGAACAGCCGATAGGTACTGCGCCTGTTCAGGGCGTTCCCCTCTCTAACAACCTGACCCAGGAAGGTGCGGACCGGATCACCGGTTTACAGGCTATTCTCGGCGTAGAGCGTTCTACAAATCCGAACGCGGTACTACTGAACCCTGATGATGGTAGCGATATTTTACTCGGCGGTGGCGGTAGCGACCGCATTATGGGTAAAGCCGGTAACGATATCATTGATGGTGATGCATGGCTCAACGTGCGTATTGCCGTTACAGGTATGGCGGGACTCACCAGCGCCGAAGGTATGGCCGAACTGAAATCGTACATGCTGGCCGGCACGCTGAAACCGAATCAGCTGTCGATTGTGCGAGAAATCCTGCATGAAGGTAACGGCACGGAAACTGACGTCGCGGTGTACCGTGATGTCAGCAGCAACTATGTCTTTACCCGTATGGCGGACGGTAGCCTGCGCGTCGATCACGCCACGCCGGATGCCGCGCTGAACCTGAATGATGGCATCGATCGTCTGTTGAACATCGAAAAACTGGAGTTTGGCGATGGGAAGCAGCTGTGGGTGACGGCGCAGCAAGCGACGGGCGATCTGACCATCAGCAATCCTAACCCTTCGGTGGGCGACCTGCTGCGCGTCAACGTGGCGAACTTGCTGGATGGTAACGGCCTGGCGGCGGATGTGGCCATCACCATGACCTGGCAGGCATTCGTCAACGGCCAATGGCGAGATCAGGCAACCGGTGTTGAGTTCAGAGTGCCTGGCACTATTCAGGGTGCTCCGCTGCGTGTGGTAGCCAGTTTTAACGACCGCATGGGTGACGCTGAAACCCTGGTGTCGGCACAAACTCAGGCGATCCTACCGCGAAATCAGGCCACGACCGGTGTGCCGGTAATTAACGACCTCACCCCAACTGAAAGCCTGACGCTGACCGCGGTGGTTTCAGGCATTGCTGACGCCGATGGTCTGAGCGGCGGTAATTTCACTTATCAATGGAGAATGAGTTCGCCAACCGGATTCGTCAACATTAACGGTGCGACTTCCGCCACCTATACGCCGGGTCAGGCTATGGTTGGCAGAACGTTGCAGGTGGTCGTTACCGTCGTCGACGATGAAGGCAACTCCCCTGTTGTCCTGACGTCGACCACCACCCAGCCCGTGGGCGATCTGATTGTGGGTACCAACGGGGCTAACACCCTCGTCGGCACTGCCTGGAGCGATATCCTACGCGGTGAAGGCGGTAATGACACCTTACTCGGCGGTGCAGGTGACGATCTGCTCATCGGCGGTGCGGGAAACGACAACCTCTCTGGTCAGGCGGGGCAAGATATTCTGCAAGGTGATGCTGGTAATGACACGCTTGATGGCGGGCTTGGTGCCGACAGTATGACCGGCGGCACGGGCGATGATACCTACATCGTTGATGATTTCGGTGATGTAGTTATCGAAGGTGTGAATGGGGGCACGGACGTTGTCCGAACCAACCTTAGCAGCTACGACCTCACCGATAACGTGGAAGAACTGGTATTTACCGGCAGCGGCAGTTTTATCGGTACCGGTAATGCCATTGCGAACACCATTACGGGAGGGACCGGTAACGACTATCTGTTCGGTATGGGCGGTAACGACCAGTTGTTTGGTGGTATCGGGAATGACTTCCTCGATGGCGGAGATGGCGCTGATAACCTGCAAGGCGGGGTTGGTAACGACGTCATGATTGGCGGTGCGGGCGCGGATACCCTCTCCGGCGGTAGCGGGGACGATATTCTCAATGGTCAGGAAGGTAACGACATTCTGGACGGTGGTGCCGGGAGCGATATCTTCGCCTTTGGTGCCAACTTTGGGCAGGACCGAATTACCGGTTTTGACAGTAACCCCAACGGCGGGCAGGACTTCCTTGATCTCGTCTTGTTAGGTATCAACGCGGGTAATTTTGCCAGCAGCGTGTCTATCACCGGAAACAATGGCAACACCATTGTGACTATCGGTACAGATACCATCACATTGGTGGGCGTCAATTCGAACACCGTGAATATTGGTGACTTTTATCTGGAAATGCCCACTACCCTTGCCAGTAACAATGGCAATAGTTCATTGATCGTATAAGGAGATGACTATGTCGCGCCAGCATACGCCAACAGAACTGAATGATGCATTAAAGGGAACGAAACCCACTTTTCTGATGCTGTTGTTTTTTAGTTGTGTGATTAATATGCTTATGCTGGCGCCGGCAATTTATATGCTACAGGTTTACGACCGTGTGCTGGTCAGTAAAAATACCACCACGCTGTTAATGTTGACCTTATTGATTGTCGGCTTGTACATCGTTATTGCCATGATTGAATCTGCCCGCGCGCAGGTTATGGTCAGGCTTGGCAACAGGCTGGATATAAAGCTAAGCCAGTTGGTTTTTAACGCAGCCTTTAAAAGAAAGATGGTTACCGGTGATAACAACCCAGCGCAATCTTTAGCCGAATTAGATCAGGTTCGTCAGTTTCTTTCCGGGAATAGCCTGTTCGCCTTACTGGATATTCCCTGGACGCCAATATATCTGTTCATCGCCTTTTTGGTCCATCCCCTGCTGGGATATCTTTCTCTCGGCGGAATAACATTATTATTTATTCTGACGTTGGTATCTGAAATCTCTACCAAGCGCCCGATTCAGCAAGCGCACGCCTTAACCATTAACAATGCCAGCAAACTGAATAAACAGCTGCAAAACGCCGATGCCATTGAAGCGATGGGGATGCTTTCGACCCTGAAGTCCAACTGGCAGGAGCAACATAACAAAGTGCTGGCGCTACAAACGCAGATTGCCGACAAAACGGCCGGGTTAAGCAGTCTCAGCCGCTTTGTGCGGGTGTTGCTGCAATCTATTGCGCTGGGCGCCGGGGCTTTACTGGTGATCGGCGGCCATATTACTCCGGGCCTGATGATCGCCGCCTCGATCATTCTTGGCCGCGTCCTCAATCCGGTAGAACAAGTCATTGGCAGCTGGAAGCAGTTCGTGCAGTTTCGTAGCGCGTGGCATCAGCTCTCAACCTTGCTGAAGGAGTATCCGGCACCGAAAGAGGTACTGACCCTGCCGCGTCCTAACGGCAACATCAGCGTCGAAAGCGTCTTCGCCGCAGCCCCCGGCCAGCCTTCCCCGCTACTGCGTAATATCTCATTCCAGCTGGAGCAAGGTGAAGTTCTGGGGATTATCGGCCCCTCAGCCTCAGGGAAAACCTCGCTGGCAAAGGTTCTGGTTGGCGTCTGGAAACCGCTATCAGGGAAAGTCAGATTAGACGGCGCAGATATTTGTCAGTGGGATAAAGCGCTGCTGGGCCCGTCTATTGGCTATCTGCCGCAGGATGTGGAACTGTTTGACGGTACCATCGCGCAAAACATTGCCCGCTTCGCGCAGAATGACAGTGAGCTTATCGTCGCCGCCGCATTACTGGCAGGCGTTCATGAGATGATCCTGCGCTTGCCACAAGGTTATGACACGCTGTTGGGCGCAGGTGGATATCAGCTCTCCGGCGGGCAGCGGCAGCGCATCGGGCTGGCACGCGCCGTGTATAACAATCCTGCATTCATCGTGCTTGATGAACCGAATGCCAATCTTGACGACGCGGGCGAATTCGCACTCGTTAAAGCCATCAATACCCTGCGTACCCAGGGACAAACCACTGTCATTATCTCACACCGCCCGACGCTGCTCGGCGTGGTCAATAAGGTTTTGCTGCTTAACGATGGCGCTATACAGGAGTTTGGTACCCGCGATCAGGTTTTTGCCCATTTGCGTCAGGCCAACGTACTGAAACCAGTGGCTACGCCTTCTCCATCCACGACTGAACAGCAACGTGAGGCCTGATGATGAAAAAGAAATCTGAGAACGCGGCCTCTGCTGGCGTTGATACTAATATCTGGTCGCCGATTATCCGGGGCGTGATCGTCATTGTGCTTGGTGTCGGTAGTTTTATCCTCTGGGCAGTGCAAGCGCCGTTAGATGCGGGCGTGGTCGCCGATGGTACGGTAACCGTATCGAGTAACCGCAAAACCATTCAGCATCTGAGCGGCGGTCGGGTAACGGATATCTTTATCAAAGAAGGCGACCTGGTGAAGAAAAATCAGGTCCTCGTCCGGTTGGATAAAATGCAGCTTGAAATGCGTTTCAGCGCGTTAAATGCCCAGTATATTTCTGCAAAAAGTATCGAAGATCGCCTGTTGGCAGAACGCGATGGCCTGGATGCGATCGTCTTTAATACGACGCTGACGCAGCAATTATCTGGCAATAAACGGCTGGCAGAAGTCAGAAATCTGCAGGCTAAACTTTTCGATACCCGTCGCAAAACGATTCAGGATGAACTGTCGATGATTCAGGAAACGCTCGATGGTCTGGTAGGACAAACGGATAATCTCAATAAAATAAAAGGCTATCGCGACCACCAGTTTTCTCTGATTAACCGGGAGTTAGGGGCTATTCGCGCGCTGAGCGAAAAAAACTATTATCCCAAAGCGCAATTACTGGTGCTGGAGCGCGAGGCAGCAGAAATATCTGGCAGCGTTTCAGAAGATATTCTTAACATTGCCAAACTGAAATCGCAGCAAAACGAATTAAAAATTAAAGCCTACCAGGTGCGTCATCAATATTTACGTGAAGTTGAGTCTGAACTGACGGAAAACCAAAAAGAAGTGGCAATGCTGGAGGATGAACTGGCGTCCACCCGTCACGAGCTGGATAACACCGAGATTCGCTCACCGATTAACGGTATTGTGCTGGATGTTAAAGTCAGTACCGTGGGCGGCGTCATTCAACCCGGCGAACATCTTATGGATATCGTTGCTGCCGGACAACCGATGCAAATTGATGCCAAAATACCCGTGCATGCCATTGATAAACTGGTCCCCGGCTTAACCGTTGATGTGCTTTTCCCTGCCCTTAACCATGCCCTGTTGCCGTCGGTTCCGGCCCGGGTTCTGACTATCTCGGCGGACCGCTTAATTGATGAAGCCACTCAGCAGCCTTACTACCTTGCGGAAGTACAGGTTTCAGCAGAGGGCGCGCGTTTGCTGGGCGATTACAAAATTAAAGCGGGAATGCCCGCCAGCGTGACGATCAAGACCGGTGAACGAACCCTGATGAGTTACCTGTTTAAACCGTTGATTGCCCGTCTGGAACTGGCTTTTAAAGAGTATTGAGCCATCCATTGCCGGTATGGCGTACGGCTTGTCGCGCCATACCGCTTTCTGCCGTTGCTGGCAGCTTTGCTTTCTTGTAACCTTCTTCCCGTCACACTACTGACAAAATCTGGAACCACTGAACTGGACTTCATATGAATGCTCATATTTCTAAAGACCCTTTACATGGCGTAACGCTTGAAATGCAGGTCAATGCCCTGGTTGAACGTTATGGTTGGGCTGAACTGGCGCAACGCATTAATATCAACTGCTTTAAAAATGAACCGAGCGTTAAATCCAGTCTGAAGTTTCTGCGCCGTACGCCGTGGGCGCGGGCAGAAGTTGAAGCGCTGTACCTTGATTCGCTGCATGACCTGGCCTCAAACAACACCCCCGAACCGGCCTTCGATCCCTGGGCTAACAGCCGCAATAAAAAGAAATAAGAGCAAAATCAGATGGCAGCATCCGGTTTCTTTTCAGGAAATTATCAGAAAAAACTGGCGAAGATTCTCGCCCGTTCTCGTGCCAGACTACCGCTGACCAACATGAAATGGTTTGCTGTACTTGTAGGCAGTATGTTGTTACTTGGCAGCTGTTCTTCACAACCACCCGGTCACAAGACCACTCCGCTACCTCCGGTGAGCAAACCCCAGCAGAGCAAGGAGCCAGTGCGCGGGATCTGGCTGGCGACGGTTTCACGTCTTGACTGGCCGCCGATTTCATCCGTGAACATCAGTTCGCCTGCCGTACGCATCAGCCTGCAGCAAAAAGCGCTGACGGATAAGCTGGACAACCTGAAACGGCTTGGTATTAACACCGTTTTTTTCCAGGTTAAGCCCGATGGGACCGCATTGTGGAAGTCAAAAATTCTACCGTGGTCAGATACCCTGACCGGTACGATTGGCCAGGATCCGGGTTACGATCCGCTGAAGTTTATGCTCGATGAAGCGCATAAGCGCGGAATGAAAGTTCATGCCTGGCTTAACCCCTATCGCGTGTCCGTAAACACCAAACCTTCGACGGTCACTGAATTAAACAGCACGCTGTCACAGACGCCGTCCAGCGTATACGTCCTGCATCGGGACTGGATCCGCACTGCGGGCGAGCGTTTTGTGTTAGACCCCGGTATTCCCGACGTGCGCGACTGGATCACCAGCATCGTGGCGGAAGTGGTTGAGAATTACCCGGTTGACGGCGTGCAGTTTGATGATTACTTCTATACCGAGTCTCCCGGCTCTGCGCTCAATGACAGCCAGACCTTCAGAAGATACGGTCAGGGGTTCGCTTCCAAAGCTGACTGGCGGCGCGATAACACGCAACGGTTGATTGCCCAGGTATCGCGGACCATCAAGAAACTCAAGCCTGAAGTCGAGTTTGGCGTTAGTCCTGCGGGCGTGTGGCGCAACCGTTCGCACGATCCAGCGGGCTCCGACACGCGCGGCGCGGCAGCGTATGATGAGTCGTATGCAGACACCCGCCGTTGGGTGCAATTAGGTTTGCTGGATTACATTGCACCGCAACTCTACTGGCCTTTTGCCCGTGACGCAGCGCGTTACGATGTACTAGCAAAATGGTGGGCAGATGTCGTGAAATCAACCAACACTCGCCTCTACATTGGTGTAGCGCTGTATAAAGTCGGTGAACCATCGAGAAAAGAGCCAGACTGGACGGTAAAAGGCGGTGTGCCGGAACTGAAAAAGCAGCTCGATTTAAACGAATCCGAACCGTACATCAACGGCACGATCCTGTTTCGCGAAGATTATCTTAATCAACCGCAAACGCAGGAAGCTGTGACCTATATTCGCAATCGTTGGGGACGTTAATAGTTGTCCTCTCGTCAGTTTAGCGGGGAAATGTAGCGGGGAAACCTTGCCCCGCTCAGCTTTAATTTTCCGGGAAGTGTTGCGGCCGTATCTGCGTCACCGGGACATTAGCCGGCGGACATTATCATTAATTTGTTTCTGTATCGTATTCAGCGTAGATAGCGTTATCTGATCGGGGTATTTGTCCCTGGCGATAGCGCTCAATGCAGTGGCAAAGTGACAGACTTTTTCGATTATGCCGTTCACATGGTCAGCAGATAACTCAGCTTCCTGAACGCCAAGCGACTGAAGGTGCTTTCTTTCGATATCCAGCGCCTCTCCCAGCACGTCCATTTGGTGATACCCGCCAGGTCCTTCGCACCAGGTGACATCGTAAGCCGGAGCCAGAGTCCAGTTTCCATCGGCTGACATTAAATAGGCAAAATTCTTCGGATGATCGTCGCGGTTGTTAAAAGCCACGTTGAAAACCACGCGTTCGAACGCTTTTGCCTTTTCTCTGACATCATTGGTACAAATCTGCGTGGCGCGCAGAAAATCCCGGTAGTCTAAAGCGCCGGGTATCTGGTAATTTGCCCCGGTAAGTGCCGCCAGGCTCTGCATAGGAATACGTATCGACTGGTCACGGTCGAAACGGCGAGTGGCAAATGCCGCCTGTCCGCCGGGCAGATTGAAATACGCCGTATCAGGCGTGGTGATCCCACATTGGCGCAAGCATTCAGCATAAACCGCTTCGATGGCACATACCTCAGCATGCTCATGCCTGGCGGGAAATTTAATCAGCCAGCTTTCGCTCCCGGGTTGCGGCACCGTGGTGAATTTAGACGTGACAGTGTCACGATAAAATAGCGCCTTAGGCCTTGCTCCTTGTGGCGAACCGCCCATCTGGAGCAGTTTGTGCAAAAATTCCCCGCCTTCGCCGCTCAGGACTTCCTGAACCTCAGCGGCCAGTTGTTCGAGAGGAACATTCTCTTTTGACAGCATCTCGACATCTGACTGAACGGGCTGGAATGTCATGGCGCCCATCGCGTTGTTGCCGACCCAGGTTAAACGCTCTAATGGACCTATGCGTGCTGCGTTGAGTCCGCGGCGTTTAAATAATCGGTCCATCAACAGCATGCCCCAGCCGTCAGGTAGCGAATCATAAACCGGTCCAGGTAATCCCAACTGATGGGCCGGGAAATCCCTGCGCAAACGGGGACCGTTCAGCGGTAACATCAGACGGGACAGCTCCAGGCCCCTACGTAAGGCGTCTTCACTGTATTCAAAGGCGATCAACGGACGTCCGGTCAGGGCTGTGGAAGACACCAGTTTTCCCCACAGCCATTTTTCACCCCAACCTTCATAGAAGACATCAACTTGTTCAGGCATCAGGTTTTTTCCTTTTGATCCGCTGGCGCGTTGCGCTCTTTTCGTAACGCAAAATATCATCCAGACTATCAATCCTGGGTTTGAATAACCCCTCCAGTGCATCGCCATAGCCTAACACCATTGCGACTTTGACCAGATTCTCAAATCCTACATTCTTACCTGTTTCCAGATTTGAAACGGTATTCACACCGACCCCTGAACGCGCGGCAACATCAGCCTGCGTCATTTGCCGGGCGAGTCGTTCTTTACGCAATCTGTCGCAAAGTAGTTTGACGATATCGGCTGCAGTATTTAGCGTTAAATCCATAATATTGGCTCTTATTGGGATAAAAACGACTTTACACCCAATATTATAGAGTTAAGTGGGAAATGATTCAAAGTCTTATAAGACACAATAAAAAGGAGTTAAACCGGAAAATCTTGCTTAAGGGACATTATACTGGAGTTATCCGGGCACAAGGTCTGCACCCGGAAATGATGCCGTTATCAGGCAACGGAAGGCTCAGGTAGTCTGAATGACGAAACCAGCATTGCCAGTTGTTCCGCCTCCTCTTTCAGCGCCTGCGTCCGTGCTGCGGCATCATCAATTAATGAGGCGTTTTGCTGAACGGTGCTGTCCATCTCGGTAACGGCCAGCGTAACTTCGGAAACGCCCTTACGTTGTTCTTCACCCGCAACGCGTATTTCCCCCATCAACTGGCGCACCTGACGCACATTGCTGACCAGTTCTCCCAGACGTTCGCCGGCAGTGTGGATTTGCTGACTTCCGCTACCTACATGAGAAACAGATTCATCAATCAACGTTTTAATTTCCTGGGCGGCGGTGGCACTGCGCTGAGCCAGCGTGCGCACTTCGGAGGCCACGACGGCAAACCCTCTGCCAGCATCCCCCGCTCTGGCGGCTTCAACCGCGGCATTCAGGGCGAGAATATTGGTCTGGAATGCAATGCTGTCGATGACCGCGACAATTTCCACCATTCTGCCGGATGAGGCGCTGACGTTATCCATTGTTGAGATCACGCCCTGCATCACATCGCCGCAGCGGTTGGCCGTTTGCGCGGTGCTATCGGATAGCTCATCCGCCAGTTGTGTATTACTGGCGTTTTGATGAACGGTCGCATTTAACTGTTCCATCGCCGCCGAACTCTCTTCCAGCGCAGCGGCCTGCTGCGTGACGCGAGATGAAAGCTCCATATTACTGTCAGCCAGGCTAACGGCGTTATTCGCTACCACTGTGCTACTGCTTCTGACGGTGATCAGGATGGCCGAGATTTTATCGACGAACAGGTTAAACGCCTCGGCGATAGCTGAAATCTCGTCTTTGCCACGAACATCCAGACGACGGGTAAGATCGCCTTCGCCCTGCGCAATATCATCAAGTGCCTGGCGAGTATCATCGAGACGCAAAATCAGTCGGCGAACCACCAGCCATGATCCCACCAGCAACAGCGTCATGACAGGGATCAATACTTCCAGAACATCCTGCATCATCACTTTGGCGAGACCGACGATGCGTGATTCAGGTGTCACCAGCCCCACGACCCAGCCGGTATCCGCCATCGGGAACAGCATTACCCGGGATGGCGTATTCAACACGTTGTCGTTCGCAAGCGTAATCGTCTTCACTCCATCCGCCGGGCGCAAGGATTTCAGACCGTTTTGCACCGGGATAAGCCACTGCGCGCTTTGCGCCAAATCGTTAATGGTTTTATATTTTGCCAGGTCGGCCTGCGGGAAATAGAGAATTTGTCCCTGCTTGTCTACCACAAACGCGTAACCACCGGTGCTGTTTCCCTGCTGCTGCATAAAAGTGGCGACGTTATCCAGACGGATATCGGTGGTAGCGACACCGGCAAACTTGCCCGCCTGTTGATAAGGCACGCTGCATGTCACCATGTTGACGCCTGAACTGGCATCCTGGTAAACGTCAGACCATAAACAGCTGTTTTGTGAATGGCCTTTGGCCAGTTGATACCAGCTTTCATTGTGGTATCCACTCGATCCTTCGACGTTATAATCATTGGAATACACCAGCTTTCCTTCAGCATTACGCGCCCAGAAAAAGCTTCTTTTCTCCACACCTGCGGTGAAGGCGTCTGGTTCTGGCCAGATGCCGCCGCCGGTAATAATCGAGTCTTTACCTTCACCAATAAGATGCGGAACAACGCTTTGGTACAGTGATTCATCGTTAGGCAACACTTCAGCCAGTCGCGACAGGCTGACGGTCTCACCTTCAATTCGGGACAATACGGTACTCAACTGACGGGTTAAACCTTGCCCTGTTTCTTCGATCAGAGCGGTGTTGATTTCAACGACGCGTGGCTGACCGCGCCAGAGCATAATCACCACGATAACAAGGCTCGTTACTGCAAGCAGCAGAATGCCGCCGATGGTTAAACGCGTTGAAATACGAGTAGGATACCAGGCCATACAAACTCCTTCTGCAAAAGGCTAACTTTTATCCAGTATCGGCACAGGCGTTTATATCTTTATAAAGTTTTCTTAAGTATTGCAAAACAAATTAGTGACAGTGTCACAAATAACAAAACCCAGCACTTTGGCTGGGCTTTAATAACAGTTAAATCTTATTTGGATAATTCTTTTTTGATTTCGTCTTTTATTTTACTTAATTCACTCTGCGGATGTTTCTTGCAAAGTTCAACGGTCAGAGGAACTGCAGTCGTAACGGTTTCGTTATAGTCGACGTAGTCACCACCTTTGAAGTCTTCGTCTTCATTGAGCACCCAGAAGGCCACTGGAGCCATAGTTTGCGGGTTTAAATCAATAAACTCCTGGCAGTTCATGCCTTTTGGAGTCACTTCAGTTTTAGCGTTATCTGTTGCTGCATTGACGCTGACACTGGTTAACAGCGCTGCGACCAGAATACCTGCTGTAGAAAGGGAGAATTTATTCATTGTAGTACTCCATTTATAATATAAATAATATCTACACTTGCGCTTAACACCGTTAATGTAGCTCGCGAAAAATAATACCCCTACCATCATAAGAATAAAGATTACTGTTATTGATATGGCTGAAATTTATATTTCCCATTACTGATTCTTATGTCTGAGGGGTAAATGTTGCCCACAATGTGATCGTTCCGACGAAATCAGCAGATTCATACCCCTCTTCCTCTGCCGTTGCACCAAAACTGAACTACGCTGCACAAATGTTGATCATTGGTTAATGAATATCGGTTTATTTTTAACAAAAACAGCCGACGTGCCGCTGTTACGCACATGGCACGCGTCCTGCATTGTTAATTCGCTAACAGAAATACGGTATCTGACAGGCAACTAACAGCGAGAAGGTAATGACAGCCAAACCAGAGTTATTTACCCGCATAGAGCAAACCTTTAGCCAGCTGACGCCCAGCGAAAAGCGCGTGGCCGGGTGGCTGTTAGCCCATGCTGTGCAGATCCCATTTGAAACCGCAGATGGCATCGCCAAAGCAACCGGCACCAGCGGCATTACCGTCGGACGTTATCTGCGTAAACTGGGCTTTCGTAACCTGGAGGATGCAAAAGCCAGTCTGCGTGAGCTTCCCGTTGTTCCCTATCAGCCCTGGGGAATGAACGAACGACTGGACTCCTGGCACCAGCAACAAAGCCTACCGGATCGGGCGCATCAGTCGCTGTTGCTGGAGATCGACGCTATTACCCACGTCTACCAGCTCGCACAAGGCGAAACGTTTTTACGCATTGCACAGCAACTGGCGCATGCGGAAGCCGTGTACATCCTCGGGATCCAGTCCACCCGCGGGATCGCCAACGCCTTTTTTAGTCACCTGGAATACCTGCGACCTAAAGTCAGCTACTCCGAAGGCCTTTCCGGCAGTTGGGTAGAGTCGCTGAACTCGGGATTCAGCCAGCCTTACGTGGTTATTACCGATATGCGCGCCTACTCCGCTATTTCGCGACAATATTGCCGTGTCGCCACAGAGCGCTGCATTCCGCTGGCGCTAATTACCGATATGTGGTGCCCATGGGCCAGGGATTATTCCATTGATTTACTACAGGTAAAAACCGACACCGGACATTTCTGGGACTCACTGGCGCCTGTGAGCTGTCTGTTCAACTTATTACTTTCTGCGGTGGTGGCACAACTGGGTGACGCCCTCGCAGGACGCCTGCAAACCAATCGCCAGTTACAACAACAATTTGGTCAATTCGAACAATAAACAGGATACGTGCTATGTCAGAACACCCAGAACTGGTCGATCTGTCGGTGATATTTCCGTCGCTGCATATCGATCTTAAATACGCCACTGCCGACAACATTACCGGCGCACCTATCTACCGGGAAGCGCGTTGCCTGCTACACACCGAGGCGGTAACCGCACTGGCTAAAAGTATCAGCATTGCGCAACTGGCCGGCCTGCAGCTTGTGGTGTACGACGCGTATCGCCCCCAGCAGGCGCAGGCGATACTGTGGAATGCCTGTCCCGACCCGCAGTATGTTGTCGATGTCGCGATTGGTTCCAATCACAGTCGGGGTACGGCCATTGACGTCACGTTGATGGACGATCGCGGCCATCTCCTTGATATGGGGGCCGGTTTTGATGAAATGCACGACCGTTCCCATGCCTGGCATCCGTCTGTTCCTCCGGCCGCGCAGCGCAACCGCCTGCTGCTCAATGCCATTATGTTTGGTAGCGGTTTTGTCGGTATTAATAGCGAATGGTGGCATTTTGAATTACCTGATGCCGCCCGTTACCCGCTGCTTGACGATCAAATAGATTGTTACACTGTCACGCCAATAACAACACAACATCCACTTTAATTCTGGAGCCTGGTTATGAAGACTACACCTGCGTTAAACGCCTTTTTCCGCCCCGCTCTGATAGCCGTTGCGTTAGCGTTTGCCCTGCCCGCCGCACAGGCTGCCGTTCCCAAAGATATGTTGGTGATTGGTAAAGCCGCCGATCCGCAGACGCTCGACCCCGCCGTGACCATCGATAACAATGACTGGACAGTCACCTATCCCTCCTACCAGCGGTTGGTTCAATACAAAACCGATGGTGGCAAAGGCTCCACGGAAGTTGAAGGTGATTTAGCCAGCGGCTGGAAAGCCTCTGACGATCAGAAAGAGTGGACGTTTACCCTGAAAAACGATGCCAAATTCGCCGACGGAACGCCGGTAACGGCAGATGCGGTAAAGCAATCCTTTGAACGTTTGCTCAAAATTGGTCAGGGACCTGCGGAGGCTTTCCCAAAAGATCTGAAGGTCGACGTCATTGATAACAATACGGTGAAATTTACCCTCAGCCAGCCGTTTGCCCCGTTTCTGTATACGCTGGCAAATGACGGTGCCTCAATCATTAACCCGGCCATCTTAAAAGAGCATGCCGCAGACGATGCCCGCGGATTCCTCGCGCAGAACACGGCAGGCTCTGGTCCCTTTATGCTGAAGAGCTGGCAAAAGGGACAACAACTGGTACTGGTGCCGAATCCGCATTATGCCGGGGCGAAACCGACATTTAAGCGTGTCTCAGTCAAAATCATTGGTGAAAGCGCCTCCCGTCGCCTGCAACTGTCACGTGGCGATATCGACATTGCCGATGCGCTTCCTGTTGACCAGCTTGCCGCTTTAAAACAGGAAGGCAAAGTGAACGTGGCGGATTATCCCTCATTGCGCGTGACCTATCTGTATCTCAACAACAGTAAGGCCCCGCTTAATCAGGTGGATTTACGCCGCGCCATCTCGTGGGCCACCGATTATAAGGGCATGGTCAACGGGATCCTGAGCGGCAACGGAAAGCAAATGCGTGGCCCGATCCCTGAAGGCATGTGGGGTTTTGACGATAAAGCCATGCAGTACAGTTTCGATGAAGCCAAAGCCAAAGCCGCGTGGGACAAAGTTGCCACCAAACCTGAAAGCCTGAGCTTCCTGTACTCCGATAATGACCCTAACTGGGAACCTATCGCGCTCGCCACCCAGGCAAGCCTTGGCAAGCTGGGTATTAAGGTGAAACTGGAAAAACTGGCAAACGCAACCATGCGCGACCGCGTGGGCAAAGGCGATTACGACATTGCCATTGGCAACTGGAGTCCGGATTTTGCCGACCCGTACATGTTTATGAACTACTGGTTTGAGTCAGATAAGAAAGGCTTGCCGGGTAACCGTTCGTTCTATGAAAACGCTGAGGTCGATAAACTCCTGCGCAGCGCGCTGGCCACGACCGATCAGGTTGCCAGAACCAATGACTACCAGCAGGCGCAAACCATCGTGATTGATGAAGCAGCCTACGTCTATCTATTCCAGAAAAACTATCAGCTGGCGATGAACAAAGACGTCAAAGGATTTGTATTCAACCCCATGCTGGAACAGGTCTTCAATATCTCCACCATGAGTAAATAAGCCACGTTTATGCGGAGCCGCTCTGGCTCCGCAAGGGGAAGCTAATGACGTTCTGGAGTATTTTACGCCAGCGATGCTGGGGACTTATTCTGGTGGTTATCGGTGTTTGCGTAATCACCTTTATTATTTCACACCTGATACCTGGCGACCCCGCGCGGCTGCTGGCGGGTGACCGTGCCAGCGATGAAATTGTCGAAAATATTCGCCAACAGTTGGGGCTGAATCAACCGCTGTATGTCCAGTTTTTTCGCTATGTCAGCGATATTTTTCACGGCGATTTAGGCACCTCTATTCGCACCGGGCGTCCGGTACTGGATGAGCTGCGCATTTTCTTCCCCGCGACCCTTGAATTGGCTTTCTGTTCTTTGTTGCTGGCGCTGGTGATAGGTATCCCGCTGGGTATTTTATCTGCGGTCTGGCGTAACCGCTGGCTTGATCACCTTGTTCGGCTAATGGCAATTACCGGTATCTCCACGCCTGCATTCTGGCTGGGGCTGGGGGTTATCGTGCTGTTTTACGGTCATCTGCAAATTTTACCAGGCGGTGGGCGTTTAGACGACTGGCTGGATCCACCTGCTCACGTCACCGGTTTCTACCTGATTGATGCTCTGCTGGAAGGCAACGGCGAAGTCTTTTTCAATGCGCTTCAGCACCTGATTTTGCCATCACTGACATTGGCTTTTGTACATCTTGGGATCGTTGCCCGTCAGATTCGTTCCGCCATGCTGGAGCAACTGAGTGAAGATTACATACGCACCGCCCGCGCCAGCGGGCTCCCGGGCTGGTACATCGTGCTGTGCTATGCATTGCCTAACGCACTTATCCCATCAATCACCGTCCTCGGCCTGGCGCTAGGCGATCTGCTCTACGGTGCGGTATTGACCGAAACGGTCTTTGCCTGGCCTGGCATGGGCGCCTGGGTGGTGACCTCAATTCAGGCACTCGACTTCCCGGCAGTAATGGGATTTGCGGTGGTGGTCTCGTTTGCCTATGTGCTGGTCAACCTGGTGGTGGATTTACTCTATCTGTGGGTAGACCCTCGAATTGGACGTGGAGGTGCTGAATGATGCTCACTCAAGAAACACCGACCGCCCCTCAGACTGCACGCCGCCGCACGGACTGGGCCAAACTGTTCTGGATGATGAAAAGTAGCCCGCTGACGCTGGTTGGCGGGGTCATTATCGTATTGATACTGCTGCTGATGGTGCTGTCGCCGTGGATAACACCCCACGATCCGAATGCCATCAATTTGAGTGCGCGCCTGCTGCCCCCGTCAGCCGCTCACTGGTTTGGAACCGATGAAGTCGGTCGCGATCTGTTCAGCCGCGTCCTGGTAGGAAGTCAGCAATCTGTCGTTGCGGGTCTGGTGGTAGTGGGTATCGCCGGGGGATTGGGCTCACTGCTGGGTTGCTTATCGGGTGTCATGGGCGGGCGTGCCGACGCGATAATTATGCGGATGATGGACATTATGCTGTCCATCCCTTCGCTGGTGCTGACGATGGCGTTGGCCGCCGCGCTGGGCCCCAGCCTGTTTAACGCCATGCTGGCGATTGCAATCGTCCGTATCCCTTTCTATGTACGCCTCGCCCGTGGCCAGACGTTAGTGGTGCGCCAGTTTACTTATGTACAGGCTGCCCGGACCTACGGCGCTTCACGCTGGCATCTGATTAGCTGGCACATTTTACGCAATTCTCTGCCGCCGCTCATTGTGCAGGCATCACTGGATATCGGCAGTGCGATCCTGATGGCCGCCACGCTCGGGTTTATCGGTCTGGGCGCACAGCAGCCCAGCGCTGAATGGGGTGCGATGGTCGCAATTGGCCGCAATTACGTGCTTGATCAGTGGTGGTATTGTGCTTTTCCCGGCGCCGCCATTCTGATTACCGCCGTGGGCTTTAATCTCTTTGGCGATGGTATTCGCGATCTGCTGGATCCGAAAGCCGGAGGAAAACAGTCATGACACAACCCGTACTGGAAATCGAAGATTTGCATCTGAGTTTCCCCGGCTATAAAGCTGACGTGCATGCGCTGAACCATGTATCACTGCACATCAACCGCGGAGAAATTGTTGGTGTGGTGGGTGAATCCGGTTCCGGTAAGTCCGTGACCGCCATGCTCACCATGCGTCTGCTACCGGAGGGAAGCTATCGTATTCACCAGGGACGCGTTTCGCTGCTGGGTGAAGATGTGCTCAACGCCAGTGAGAAACAAATGCGCCAATGGCGCGGCGCACGCGTCGCGATGATCTTTCAGGAGCCCATGACGGCACTGAATCCGACCCGCCGTATCGGCCAGCAAATGGTGGAGGTGATCCGCCATCATCAGGCGTTAAGCCGAACGGATGCCCGCCAGAAAGCTGTTGCTCTACTCGAAGAGATGCAAATCCCGGACGCGCCGGAGGTCATGAAACGATTTCCGTTTGAGCTTTCCGGCGGTATGCGCCAACGCGTGATGATTGCGCTGGCCTTTTCGTGCGAGCCGGAGCTTATCATTGCCGATGAACCGACCACTGCTCTGGACGTCACGGTGCAACTGCAGGTGCTGCGTTTGCTGAAGTTAAAAGCGCGCGCCAGCGGAACAGCGGTGTTATTTATCAGCCATGATATGGCGGTGGTTTCACAGTTATGCGACCGGTTGTATGTCATGTATGCCGGGAGCGTGATTGAGAGTGGCCCGACGCAAACCGTTATTCAACGTCCGACGCACCCCTATTCCATTGGCTTGCTGAAATGCGCACCGGAACACGGCGAACCGCGCGCATTGCTGCCCGCCATTCCCGGCACCGTGCCGAACCTAACCTGCTTACCTGCCGGATGCGCGTTTCGCGAACGCTGCTTTGCCGCTGGTCCTCGTTGTGAAGAGATGCCTGCGTTAAGTAGTCAGGGAGGCGCGGATCAACAATCTGCCTGCTGGTATCCGCAACTGGAGACAACACATGTCTGATTATTTACTGGCGCTGCAGGATGTTCATGTCAACTTTCCTGCGCGTAAAAACTGGCTTGGCAAGGTTACGGAACGGGTGCATGCGCTCAACGGTCTGGATTTACAGATTCACCAGGGTGAAACGCTGGGGATTGTTGGCGAATCCGGCTGTGGAAAAAGTACGCTGGCGCAACTGCTGATGGGCATGTTGAAACCCAGCCAGGGAAGCTATTCTCGCCGTGGTGAAAAACAGCATAACGGTATGCAAATGGTCTTTCAGGACCCTCTTTCATCGCTGGATCCGCGCTTACCGGTGTGGCGGATAATTACCGAACCGGTGTGGATCCAAAAACGGAGCCCGGAGCGTGAACGACGCATGCTTGCCGAGGATTTGGCACGGCAGGTGGGGATTCGTCCTGAATATCTCGACCGCTTGCCGCACGCGTTTTCCGGTGGACAGCGCCAACGTATTGCTATTGCCCGGGCGCTATCGTCAGAGCCGGATGTTATCGTCCTTGATGAGCCAACTTCAGCACTGGATATCTCCGTGCAGGCGCAAATTCTCAACCTGCTGGTGTCGCTACAGGCGCGTAGAAACCTGACCTACGTATTGATATCGCATAACGTGTCGGTGGTCCGCCATATGAGCGACCGTGTGGCGGTGATGTATCTCGGGCAAATTGTTGAGCTGGGCGATGCCCAACAGGTTCTCACTCACACCGCCCATCCGTACACACGATTATTGCTGGACTCGGTCCCTAAAACGGGCGCACCGCTGGCGGAAGATTTGGTGTTACGTAAGACTGAGCTACCGGGAAACCGAACGTTGCCCCAGGGCTGCTTTTTCCGTGACAGATGTCCATTGGCAACCCACGGTTGTGAGAAAAAACAGGCATTGCTGAAGGGTGATACCGGCTGTGACGTTCGCTGCTGGCGGGCGGTTACATGACCAGAGCCGTTGAGAAAAGTCAGGTGCGATACGCCTTTTTCAGTGAATCCACCAGCACCTCGGAAGCGGTAGATAATTTATGATGCGCCGAACGCAAAACCCCGATCCGACGCTGGATCACCGGCGTATCCAGATCGATACAGGTTGCGCCTAACTCTGTCATTTGCGTGCGGCATAGTGCAGGTACGGCGCTACCGCCCAAACCGTTAGCCACCAGGCGGCCAACGGTTACCAACTGGTGGCTCTCCAGCGCCACTTCCAGCGTATGTCCGCTTTGCACCAGTTGTTCTTCCAGCATCAGCCGCACGGCGGACGGGCGTTGCAGGGTGATAAAATCCAGCGTCAGCAGTTCGCGCCACGCAATACGATCCCTGTCTGCCAGTCGACAGGTTGGCGGCACAATCGCGATAAAACGATCCACACCGAGCGGCGTGAAATGCAGATGTCCCGAATAGTCCGGCTCGAAGGCTATGCCCATCTCGACCCGCCCTTCACTGACCATTTCAATCACGTGTTCATTGATCACATCATGAACCGTTACGTTGATACCGGAATAAGAATCACGAAATGTTTTCAGTACCGATGGCAGGACGTTAGCGGCAAATGAGGGCATGGCGGCGATCGATATTTTACCGCGCTGCAGCGTAAAGCGCTGGCGCATGGCTTCTTCCGTATTCTCCCAGTCCGCCAGCAGCTGTCGCCCCATATTCAGCAGCGTTTCTCCCTCCTGCGTCAGGGTCACTTTGCGGGTCGTTCTTAACAGTAACGCCCCACCCAGCGAATCCTCCAGTCCTTTAATCGCCAGGCTTAACGCGGGTTGCGACATATTCAGTCTTTCGCTGGCATGAGCAAAATTCAGAGTGTGAGCTACCGCTAAAAACGCGCGTAACTGTTTGATGCTCATTCCCATTTCGCATTCCTTTAACTTGTTGAATACCTTTAATTAACATTAAATTGATAAAAAAACCCAATGAGTGAGTCACAAATTTAAAATTAACAAATCATTTTTCACCCCCAATGATGTCGGCAAGGACAACTTGGGAGGCAAGTGTATGGCTGGACTGGATAAACGTGTTGCCACTTATCAAGAGGCGCTGGAAGGACTGACCGACAACATGACGCTGCTGGCGGGCGGTTTTGGTTTATGTGGGATCCCTGAAAACCTGATTACCGAAGTCCGCCGTCGGGAGGTTCAGGGACTTACCGTTGTGTCTAACAACTGTGGTGTGGATGGCTTTGGTCTTGGCGTGCTGCTGGAAACGCGTCAGGTGCGCAAAGTGGTCGCATCCTATGTAGGGGAAAACGCCCTGTTTGAGAAACAGGTGCTTAGCGGCGAACTGGAAGCCATCCTGACGCCGCAGGGTACGCTGGCAGAGCAGTTGCGCGCGGGCGGCGCGGGGATCCCTGCATTTTTTACCGCGACCGGATATGGAACTCCCGTGGCGGAAGGTAAAGAGGTTCGCGAGTTTGCCGGACGCCCTTACATTCTTGAGCAGGCGATAACCGGCGATTTTGCATTGGTTAAAGGCTGGAAAGCCGACTGGTACGGCAACGTCATCTATCGCCACACCGCACAGAACTTTAATCCGCTGATGGCCGCCGCCGGGCGCATTACCGTCGTGGAAGTTGAAGAGATTGTCCCTCCCGGAGAACTGGACCCTGCGGCGATTCACACTCCCGGAATTTTCGTTAACCGCATTATTCAGGGGCAGTTTGAAAAACGTATTGAACAACGCACCCTGCGCCAGAAAGGAGCCTGACCATGTTAACGCGTGAACAAATGGCGATGCGCGTCGCCCGCGAGCTGCGCGACGGTTATTACGTCAACCTTGGGATCGGTATTCCCACGCTGGTGGCAAATTACATCCCTGATGGCATGGACGTGATGCTGCAATCAGAAAACGGTTTGCTGGGTATGGGCCCGTTTCCCACAGAAGACGAAATTGATGCCGACATGATCAACGCCGGGAAACAGACAGTGACGGCGCGCAAAGGCGCGGCGATTTTCGACTCAGCGCAATCCTTCGCCATGATCCGCGGCGGCCACGTTGATCTGACGGTGCTCGGTGCGTTTGAAGTCGATGTTAACGGCAATATCGCCTCTTGGATGATCCCCGGAAAAATGGTGAAAGGCATGGGCGGCGCGATGGATCTGGTTGCCGGAGCCGAAAATATCATTGTGGTAATGACCCATGCTTCCAAAAGTGGTGAGTCCAAACTGCTTCCCGCCTGCACCCTGCCGCTGACCGGCGTGGCCTGCATCAAACGCGTGCTTACCGACCTGGCTCTGCTGGAAATTGCAAACGGTGCATTCATTCTGCGTGAACGTGCACCGGGCATCAGCGTGGATGAGATTGTCGCCAGAACCGCCGGTAAGCTCATCGTTCCCGAAAATGTCCCAGAAATGCAATTTAGCTGAGGAGCTGACCATGCAGGATGTTGTCATTGTCGCGGCAACGCGCACCCCGATTGGCAGTTTTCATGGCGCGCTGGCACCACTTTCCGCGGTTGAGCTTGGTTTAGTGGTGATCCGTTCGCTGCTGGAAAAAACGGCTGTGGAACCCGAGCAAATTGATGAGGTGATCTTAGGTCAGGTTCTGGCCGCGGGCTGCGGTCAGAATCCGGCCAGACAAACGGCGTTACGCGCAGGTCTGCCAGTCACCACGCCCGCGCTAACCATTAATCTGGTGTGTGGTTCGGGTCTGAAGGCGGTGCATCAGGCGGTACAGGCGATTCGCTGTGGCGATGCGCAAATCGTGATTGCCGGAGGCCAGGAGAGCATGAGTAATGCGCCCTATTTTCTCGACGGGGCGCGGGCCGGTCTGCGGTTGGGTCATGCCAGCATGAAAGACAGCGTGGTGCATGACGGTCTGTGGGATGCGTTCAACGACTATCACATGGGAATTACTGCCGAAAATCTGGCGGATAAGTTTGTTATCAGCCGTGAGCAGCAGGATGCTTTTGCCCTGCGCTCCCAGCAAAAAGCCGCCGCCGCCATTGAAGCGGGTCGTTTTAGCGCGGAAATCACGCCGGTTAGCGTCCCGCAGGGCAAAAAACCGCCACGTGTGGTGGATCGTGACGAACAGCCTCGCCCGGATACTCAGGCCGACAAGCTGGCGCAACTTAAACCAGCATTTCGTCCAGGTAACGGTACGGTGACCGCCGGAAATGCCTCATCCATCAATGATGGTGCCGCCGCGGTGATGTTGATGAGCGCAGCCAAAGCCGCAGAACTCAATTTGCCGGTGCTTGCCCGGGTGGCAGGCTACGCGGTTTCTGGCGTCGATCCCGCCATTATGGGGATTGGGCCGGTAGAAGCATCACTCCAGTGCCTGAAACGTGCTGGCTGGACGCTGAATGACGTGGATCTTATCGAAGCCAACGAAGCATTTGCCGTACAAGCGCTGGCGGTTGGCGAATCCCTGAACTGGGACAGCAACCGGGTGAACGTGAACGGCGGCGCAATTGCTCTAGGGCACCCGATTGGCGCATCAGGTTGCCGGATTCTGGTAACGCTGCTGCACGAAATGGCTCGCAGCAACGCCACAAAAGGGCTGGCTACGCTGTGCGTGGGCGGAGGTCAAGGTGTGGCGCTGGCAGTAGAGCGTTCACAGGAGGTATCTCATGCAAAGTAAACCTATCTGCGTCCTGGGGGCGGGTTTAATGGGCGTCGGCATTGCTACCCACTTCGCCCGTTATGGTCACGATGTCTGGTTATACGATACCGATAGCAGCCGAATTGCAGAAATAAGCGGAGTTGCCGGCGGTATTCTGGATGAGCTGATAGCCACCGACCAATTTGCCATTGGTGAAAAAACGACGGTCGTGTCTCGCCTGCACGGCACGACCTCGCTACAGGATATTGCCGCATGCCGGTTACTGATTGAAGCGATCCCGGAGCGGCTCGAACTCAAACACGCACTGTATGCCCAACTGGAAGAGCTGATCGCGCCGGAGGCCGTTATTGCCAGTAATACCAGTGGCCTGCCGCCGGATGCACTGGCGGAAAAGCTCGCCCATCCTGAACGGTTGCTGATAGCCCATTTCTGGCACCCGCCTCATTTTATTCCGCTGGTCGAAATTGTACCTGGCACCGCAACGAAGCCGAAATATCTCCATGAATTACAACAAATGCTGATCGCGATGCAACTTGAGGCGGTGGTGCTCGACCGCGCTGCCCCAGGGTTTGTCGGCAACCGACTACAGTTTGCCCTGCTACGCGAAGCGCTACATATCGTTAAAAGCGGCATCGCCAGCGCAGAAGTGGTTGATCAGGTGATGCGCGCCTCGCTCGGACGTCGCTATGCAATGGTCGGTCCGCTGGAGGCTGCTGATATGACCGGGCTTTCTACGGTGCAGGACATTTGTCGGCATCTGCTTCCGGAACTGGCAACCGGCAGCGACATGATGTCGCTGGTCGCTGACAAGGTTGCCAACGGTGATACCGGTTTACGCAGCGGTCAGGGATTTTATCGCTGGGATGATTCGCGCAAGGAGTACATCCAGCAACGCAGAGAGCATCAGCTGCGTTTTGCCCTGAAACCATAACGTCTCTTTCTGTACCCCAATATAATAATAAGGAGTCATGATGAGTGTATTAATCGCCCTGGCAGCGCTGGGTCTGCTGATGCTGGCAGCCTATCGCGGATACAGCGTCATTCTGTTTGCCCCCATCGCGGCATTAGGTGCTGTATTGCTTACCGAACCCAGCGCCGTCGGCCCTGCCTTCACCGGCCTGTTTATGGAAAAAATGGTCGGTTTTGTGAAGCTGTACTTTCCGGTGTTCCTGCTGGGGGCAGTGTTTGGCAAGTTAATCGAGTTATCTGGATTTTCACGTTCTATTGTTGCCGCCGCTATCAACATCCTTGGTCGTCGTCATGCCATCCCGGTGATTGTGCTGGTATGCGCGCTGTTGACCTACGGCGGCGTATCGCTGTTCGTAGTGGCGTTTGCAGTGTATCCGTTCGCGGCCGAACTGTTCCGTCAGAGCAATATTCCTAAACGCCTGATCCCGGCAACCGTTGCGCTGGGTGCCTTCTCCTTCACCATGGATGCCCTGCCAGGCACACCGCAGATCCAGAACATTATTCCGACCAGTTTCTTCGGTACCAACGCCTGGGCCGCGCCGTGGCTGGGTTTGATAGGTTCCGTATTTATCATCGTTGTTGGTCTGGTTTATCTCGAACGTCAGCGTCGTAAAGCACAGGCTAAGAATGAGGGTTATGGCACTGAACTGTTAAACGAGCCGGAAACGCCGGATAACATTAATCTGCCGAACCCGATCATCGCGATCTCTCCGCTGATCCTGGTTGGGGTATTTAACCTGTTGTTCACCCGCTGGATCCCGCAATGGTATGGCGCAACGCATCAACTGGAGCTTCCGGGTCTCGCCAAGCCGATTACCACCGAAGTCGGTAAAATCACCGCTATCTGGGCAGTGGAAGCGGCGCTGATTTCTGGGATCCTGCTGGTGGTGCTCTTCGGCTACCACAACATTAAAGGTCGCCTGGCGGAAGGCAGCAGAACGGCGGTTGGCGGCGCGATCCTTGCGGCGATGAATACCGCGTCAGAGTACGGTTTTGGCGCAGTGATTGCCGCCCTGCCTGGTTTTCTCGTGCTGTCAAAAGCGCTGGCGGCTATTCCTGACCCGCTGCTCAATGAGGCTATCAGCATCACCACGCTTGCCGGGATCACCGGCTCGGCGTCTGGCGGGATGAGTATTGCCCTTGCTGCCATGTCTGATACCTTTATTGCAGCCGCTCACGCTGCCAATATCCCACTTGAAGTCTTCCACCGCGTGGCGTCTATGGCCAGCGGCGGTATGGACACCCTGCCGCATAACGGCGCGGTCATTACCTTATTGGCTATCACCGGTCTCAGCCATCGTCAGGCGTATGGCGGAATTTTCGCTATTACCGTCATTAAAAGTCTGGCCGTACTGTTTGTCATCGGCGTCTTCTACACCACCGGAATTGTTTAAGGAGAATCATCATGAACTTAACGGGAAAAATCGCCCTGGTTACCGGCTCGACCAGCGGTATCGGATTAGGTATCGCACAGGTGCTGGCGCAAGCGGGCGTTACCCTGATCCTTAACGGGTTTGGTGATGTGGATGCCGCCAAAGACGCTGTTGCGCAATATGGCAAAACGCCAGGCTATCATGGCGCGGATCTGAGCGATGAAGCGCAAATTGCCGATATGATGCGCTATGCCGAGAGCGAATTCGGCGGTGTTGATATTCTGGTCAACAATGCGGGGATCCAGCATGTATCCCCGGTGGAAACCTTCCCGATTGATAAATGGAACGCGATTATCGCTATTAATCTCTCTTCCGTTTTTCACACCACGCGTCTGGCGCTTCCTGGTATGCGCGCGCGAAACTGGGGACGCATCATTAATATCGCTTCTGTTCACGGCCTGGTGGCTTCAAAAGAGAAATCTGCCTACGTAGCGGCGAAGCACGGTGTGGTGGGATTCACCAAGACCATTGCGCTGGAAACCGCGCAGACGGGGGTAACCTGCAATGCGCTGTGTCCCGGCTGGGTGCTCACGCCGCTGGTTCAGCAACAGATCGATAAGCGTATTGCCGAAGGCGCAGAGCCTGAGGCCGCGCGTGATGCCCTGCTGGCGGAAAAGCAGCCGTCGCGCGAATTCGTCACGCCGGAACAGTTAGGTGAGCTGGCACTATTTCTGTGTTCAGACGGTGCGGCGCAGGTGCGTGGCGTGGCGTGGAATATGGATGGCGGTTGGGTAGCGCAATAACATCATCAGGTGCCGGATAAGACTGACTTACATCCGGCACAGTCGTAGGCCGGATAAGACGCAGTCGCATCCGGCACGCCACGATTAAGACTTCAGCTGATAATCCAGCGTAATTTCCGCGTTCAGTACCTGCGATACCGGGCATCCGGCTTTTGCTTTCTGGATGATGCCGTCAAACGTGGCGGCGTCTATCCCCGGCACGCTCACCTGGCTATGCAACGCGACTTTAGTGATCGCAAACCCGGCATCTACTTTATCCAGAGAAACATCGGCAGTGGTATCAATGGCATCTGGGGTAAACCCCGCTTCGCCCAGCATCAGCGAAAGCGCCATCGAGAAACAGGCTGCATGGGCCGCGCCAATCAATTCTTCAGGATTGGTGCCTTTCTCACCTTCAAACCGTGTATTAAACCCATACGGTTGCTGATTCAACACGCCACTTTCGGTCGACACAGTGCCTTTGCCGCGCTTAATGTCGCCTTCCCAGTGTGCCTGACCTTTCTTATGGATAGTCATTACCGCTCTCCTGTGTTGTCGTCGGAGTTACTAGTATAGGACGCCCGGGAAAAAGCATGTTACATACGGGATAGTTCTCATTTGCCGCTTAAGCATTGACCTTTCAGATAAAATGACCGACCATCCAGAAAGCCGTTATGTTGAACATCGGCTTTATATCAGGTTGTATTTCGTCCGTTCTCATACGGGCTCGCCCTTGAAACCAGTAACAGGATTAAGGAGTTAGAATGAAATCGAACCGTCAGGCCCGTCATATTCTCGGACTGGACCACAAAATCTCAAATCAACGTAAAATCGAGACCGAAGGTGACAAAACCAACGTGGTCAATAATCCTACTGGAAGAAAGCGCCGCACTGACGGCAAGTAGCCTTTCGCACGTCTGACTGAGTAACGAGATAAACACCATTGCAACCGCAGTGGTGTTTTTGCTTATAAAACCCCTTAACCCATTCACAATGCTTTATACTTCGCCCGTTTCCCTGGCGGACAGGCTACATACGATCATAAAGAGCGCCAGGGACGGTTATTCAAAAAAGAGTGAGTGACATGGAAAACGAAACCAAAAAACTGCGTTCCCTTTACATCCCCTACGCTGGCCCGGTACTGCTGGAATTCCCTTTACTGAATAAAGGGAGCGCCTTCAGTGTGGAAGAACGCCGTAACTTCAACCTGCTGGGGTTACTGCCGGAAGTGGTCGAGACGATTGAGGAACAGGCTGAACGCGCCTGGATCCAATATCAGGGATTCAAAACCGAAATCGACAAACATATTTACCTGCGCAACATCCAGGACACCAACGAAACCCTGTTTTACCGACTGGTGCATAATCACCTGGATGAGATGATGCCAGTTATCTATACCCCAACGGTCGGCGCGGCCTGTGAGCGTTTCTCTGAGATTTATCGTCGTGCGCGCGGCGTGTTTATCTCTTATCAGAACCGCCACAATATGGACGATATCCTGCAAAACGTCCCTAACCACAACATCAAGGTCATCGTTGTCACCGATGGCGAACGTATTTTAGGTCTTGGCGATCAGGGGATCGGCGGGATGGGCATTCCAATCGGTAAACTGTCGCTGTATACCGCATGTGGCGGAATTAGCCCGGCCTATACTCTTCCGGTGGTACTGGACGTGGGGACCAACAACCAGCAACTGCTGAACGATCCGCTGTATATGGGCTGGCGCAATCCGCGTATCACTGATGATGAATACTACGAATTCGTTGATGAATTCATCCAGGCCGTGAAGCATCGCTGGCCGGACGTGCTGTTGCAGTTTGAAGATTTCGCCCAGAAAAACGCCATGCCGCTGCTGACCCGTTATCGTGATGAAATTTGCTCGTTTAACGACGATATTCAGGGCACCGCGGCGGTTACCGTCGGTACGCTGATTGCGGCTAGCCGCGCGGCCGGTAGCCAGTTGAGCGAACAGAACATCGTCTTCCTCGGTGCGGGTTCCGCCGGTTGCGGGATTGCCGAGCAGATCATTGCGCAGATCCAGCGTGAAGGTTTAAGCGAAGAAGCGGCGCGTCAACGCGTATTCATGGTCGATCGCTTCGGCCTGTTAACAGACAAAATGCCGAACCTGCTCTCCTTCCAGACCAAACTGGTGCAAAAACGCGAAAATCTCCAGCACTGGGATACACAAGAAGATGTGCTGTCGTTGCTCGACGTGGTCCGCAACGTTAAACCTGACATCCTGATCGGCGTTTCCGGACAAACCGGCCTGTTTACCGAAGAGATCATCCGCGAAATGCACAAGCATTGTCCGCGTCCGATCGTCATGCCGTTGTCTAACCCCACTTCCCGTGTTGAAGCTACGCCACAGGATATTATCGCCTGGACCGAAGGTAACGCGCTGGTTGCGACCGGTAGTCCGTTCGCACCGGTACTGTGGAAAGATAAAATTTACCCAATCGCCCAGTGTAACAACGCCTATATCTTCCCGGGTATTGGTCTGGGTGTGATTGCGTCTGGCGCGTCGCGCATCACTGATGAAATGCTGATGTCGGCGAGTGAAACGCTGGCACAGTATTCACCGTTGGTGCTCAACGGCGAAGGCCTGGTGCTACCGGAACTGAAAGATATTCAGACCGTTTCTCGCGCCATTGCCTTTGCCGTCGGTAAAATGGCGCAGCAGCAAGGTGTGGCGGTGAAAACCTCCGCCGAAGCGCTGCAACAGGCGATTGACGATAATTTCTGGCAAGCAGAATATCGCGACTACCGTCGTACCTCTATCTGACGCTTTGCCCGGCGGCAAACTGCTGCCGGGCGTTCAACACTTGCGCTTTTGCGCAACTTACGATTACACTTTCACCACCGATTAACATTCTGAAAAACAAAAGGAGGATACTTATGCTGTACTGTGAACGTTTTATCGTTTCACATGCTTTTGGCGATCGCCAGTGCTCAAGCGTTATCGGTATCGTGCTGCGATAACTTCTGCTTGAGCGAAGCTAACTTCTAAATCCCCTTCTCTCGGGCTTACCGGGTTATCGTCAGCGATGTTTGACGAGGCGTTTTTGCGCCTGTAACTCTTGAGTAAGCAACAATGAGCACATTACTAACCGCACAATCCTTACACGTTGATACGGCATTCGGCACGCTATTCGACGATCTTTCCTTTACCCTGAAAAAAGGCGACCGCATCGGGCTTATCGGTTACAACGGCTGCGGCAAAAGCACGCTGTTAAAACTGCTCGATGGCACGATCTCGCCCACCAGTGGGGCAATCGCGCAGGCGAATCACTGCCATCTCGCGCGTGTAGAACAACATCTACCTGACGATATACTGCCTCTTACGCTGCAGGAAGCCGTTCTCGCTCAACTTCCCGAGCATGAACGCGCAGCTCAGCAGTGGCGAGTTGAAGCACTGCTTGCCGAAATGGGTTTTACGCCAGAGAATTTATCTCTTACAGCGCAAACGTTGAGCGGTGGCCAGCACACGCGCTTGCTATTAGCGCGGGCACTGATGCGTAATCCTGACCTGCTGCTGCTGGATGAGCCGGGTAACCACCTGGATTTGCCTACATTACTGTGGCTTGAGCAGTTCTTACAGAACTGGTCTGGCAGTTTTGTGGTGGTCTCCCACGACCCGCAACTGCTGGATGCGGTGACTCACGGAACCTGGATCTTACGCGATCGCACCCTCCATGCGTTTGATCTACCCTGTAGTGCAGCGCGTCAGGCTCTGGCAGAAAGAGATGTCAGCGATGCTCTGCGCCACAAGGCTGAGCAAAAAGAAATAGACCGGGTGACTGCCAGCGCCAAACGGCTGGCAACCTGGGGGCGGGTCTACGACAACGAAGATCTCTCCCGCAAGGCCAAGCAGATGGAAAAACAGGTACAGCGCCTGAAAGAGGTACAAACAGAAGTGACGTCAGGAAGTCAGTGGACACTAACATTGCAGGGTGATGCCCTGCGTGCAGATCGTTTGCTGGAGATGACCAATCTGTCTGTAGCCCCTGTTCCTGGTGCAGATACACTGTTTTCCATTGCCGGTATCCGGTTAAAAAGCGGCGATCGCGTGGCGATTGTCGGGCGTAACGGTTGCGGGAAATCATCGCTGTTAAGGCTTATCTGGCAACAGTTTCAGGCACAGATAGCATCAACTTCACTGGTGTTACACCCGCGCGTTACGCTGGGTTATTACGACCAGACGCTGCATCAGCTTGCCGATAACGATTCATTGTTTGACGCGCTGGAAGCGTTTGCCCCGCAGCCAGAGATTCGCAAGATGGCGCTGATTAGCGCGGGATTTCCGTGGGTTCGTCATGCGCAGCGGGTCAGTACATTAAGCGGCGGTGAGCGCTCCCGGCTACTGTTTGTTGGGCTGACGCTTGCGCGCTACAGTCTGCTGATGCTTGATGAACCGACCAACCATCTGGATATGGAAGGCAAAGAGGCGCTGGCAGAAACGCTACAAAGCTATAACGGCGGCGTGTTGCTGGTCAGTCACGACCGGCAGCTTATCAGCCAAAGCTGTAATCGGTTCTGGTTAATCGACAATGGCGAACTCAGTGAATGGCACGATCTGGAGGCGGTCAATGCGCGTATTCGGGAAACGTCCGCGGAGATAACCGTTCCCAAAACGGCGGTCGTAGAGAAAACTGAAATAAGCGGTGACAGCGATAGATTGCTGGAACAACTTCTCGATCTTGAGCAGCGTCTGGCCGACGATCTCGCCCGCAAGCCGAAACATCAAAAACCGTTGTTACAGGCGCAATGGCGCAAGGAGATAGAGGAAATAACGGCGAAACTCTGATAGCAACGCCCGGTGGCGCGACGCTTACCGGGCCTACAAAAATGTAGGCCGGATAAGCGCAAGCGCCATCCGGCAATGCGTTATTGCTGCGGTTTTTTCTCTTTCCAGGCATCCCAGGCCTGTTTGATCTCTTGTTTTGCCGTAGCGGCGTCATTGAAACCGTTTAATTCGACCTTCTTGCGCCCTTCCGGCAGATCTTTGTACACGCGGAAGAAAGATTCCAGACGTTGAACTTCAACCTTGGGCAGATCGCTTAACTCTTTGATGTCGTCATAAGTGGGGTCAATTTTACTGGCCGGAACAGCGACAATTTTGTCGTCCTTTTCACCGCCGTCGATCATCTTCAGTACGCCAATAGCGCGCAGCTTAATCAACGTTCCCGGAGCAAGCGGCGCACGGGTATAAAAAATGACATCCAGCGGGTCGCCGTCACCGGCTAAAGACTGGGTGAGTGAACCGTAGTTGGCGGGATAGGCAACCGGCATTGACTGGAAGCGATCGGCAACGATAAAACCGGTTTTGGCGTCGGTTTCATATTTAATCATTCCGCCTGCCGGGATTTCGGTTACGGCATAAAACTCTTCCGGGTTGTTCTCCGGCTGAGGAAATTCGAGGATGTTCTGCGCCTGAGCTGAAGCACAAAGAAACACGCTGACAGCGAGTAATTTTTTCACCAGATGCATTGTCTTTTAACTCTTCTATTATCGGAAAGACAACACCTTACGTTCAGCAGATGACAGAAACATGACGTTTTTTTGGCAAAAAAATGGCGCTACCGATGTAGCGCCATTGCGTAGAGGGAACATCAGGGATTAGTTAACCCCCTCCTCGCTCTCTTTTTTCGCTTCTTGTCTTTCAACTTCGCGATACCAACGCGGGTGATGTTTCTTCGCCCAGCGACGGCTCACTTTCCCTTCAACCATGCCTTTAATCGATCCTTTCACCCAGAATGCCATATACATATGGATGAGGATGGCGTGCATCAGGATAATCCCCGCAGCCGCATGGATCAGCAGGCTATAGCGCACGACCTGCATCGGGAAGAACTGCGCAAAGTACGGACGCCAGATAATGATACCGGTAATCAGCAGCACGAAAATCATGCTCATAATCGACCAGAACATCATTTTCTGCCCGGCGTTGTATTTGCCCACATCCGCCACTTTGTGTTCATTGCCTTTCAGTACTTCCACAATGTTTTTCAGCCACGGAATATCTTTCTTATCCGGGATGTTGTGGTGCACAAAGCGTACAAACATGAACATCAGCGCCACGAAGATCAGTATGCCGAAGAACGGATGCAAAATGCGTCCCATCTGCGGCGTACCGAAGGTTTGCGTCAGCCATTGCAGAGTCGGGAAGAAAAATGAAATCCCCGACAGCGCTACCAGGAAGAAGCAGATCACCACCGTCCAGTGACAGGCGCGGTCGATAAATTTCGTGCGCACAATCATTTTCGACTTACTCATGATGATCCTCCTCGTCGTCGTCCACTTCCTTATTCGGACCAATACCAATGTAGTGGTAAATCAGTCCGGCGAAGGTGGCGATAAATCCGGCAGCGGCCAGCGGCTTCAGCGCCCCTTTCCACAGATTGATAGAGGTATCTATCTGCGGGTCTTTTGGCAGACCGTGATACAGTTCAGGCTGGTTGGCATGATGCAGAACGTACATGACGTGCGTGCCGCCCACACCTTCCGGGTTGTAAAGACCGGCATGTTCAAAACCGCGTGCTTTCAGTTTTGCCACACGCTGTTCGCCCATTTCCAGCATTTCCTGCTTGGTGCCGAAATGTATTGCCCCGGTCGGACACGTTTTCACGCAGGCAGGTTCCTGCCCGACGCTGACTCGGTCCACACACAGCGTACATTTATACACGCGGTTATCCTCTTTATTGAGGCGCGGAATATTAAATGGACACCCGGCAATACAGTAGCCGCAGCCGATGCAGTGCTCTGACTGGAAATCGACAATCCCGTTGGCGTACTGGATGATGGCCCCGGCAGACGGGCACGCCTTCAGGCAGCCCGGATCTTCACAGTGCATACAGCCGTCTTTACGAATCAACCACTCCAGCTTGCCGTTCTGTTCGGTTTCGGTAAACCGCATCACCGTCCAGGACTTGGCGCTGAGATCGGCGGGGTTGTCATACACCCCGACGCAGTGGCCAACTTCATCGCGGATATCGTTCCACTCTGAGCATGCCACCTGACAGGCCTTACAACCTATACAGGTGGAAACGTCGATCAGCTTCGCGACTTCTGCTTTGTAATCACGGGCCTGAGGCGGCGGCGTGATGGAGTTTGTTGCGGACCGTTTGATGATGTCCTGCGTTTCCATAGACATATGTTCGCCTCCCTTACGCCTTCTCGATGTTAACTAAAAACGCTTTGTATTCCGGCGTTTGCGAGTTTGCATCACCGACATTCGGCGTCAGGGTGTTGGCGATAAAGCCTTTACGCGCGACTCCTTCAAAGCCCCAGTGGATTGGGATCCCAACCGTTTCAACCTGCTGACCGTTGACGTTCAGGGTACGCAGACGACGAGTGACCACGGCAACTGCGCGAATAAATCCACGTTTGCTGCTGACTTTCACGTGATCGCCGTTGTTGATCCCTTTCGCTGCCGCTAGCGTTTCGCTGATTTCCACAAACTGCTCTGGCTGGGCAATCGCATTCAGTAATGCGTGCTTGGTCCAGGTATGGAAATGTTCGGTCAGACGATAGGTCGTCCCGACGTACGGGAAGTCCTGTTTCGTGCCCATACGGAGTTTATCCGCTTCGTACAGACGTGCTGCCGGGTTGGAGATCACATTCGGGTGCAGCGGGTTAGTACCCAGCGGCGTTTCCATCGGCTCGTAGTGTTCCGGGAACGGACCTTCCGCCATCTTATCGATAGCAAACAGACGCCCCAGCCCTTCCGGCTGCATGATAAACGGATTGGTGCCACTGCCCGGTGCCGCGGTGTTGAAGTCCGGGATATCGTTCCCCGTCCACTTCGTACCGTTCCACTGGATAAGCATGCGTTTTGGATCCCACGGTTTACCCTGCGGATCCGCCGAAGCGCGGTTATACAGTACGCGACGGTTCAGCGGCCATGCCCAGGCCCAGCCCAGCGTATTACCGAGACCTGACGGGTCGGCGTTATCGCGGTTGGCCATCTGGTTGCCCTGCTCGGTCCAGCTACCGGTATAAATCCAGCAGGACGATGACGTGGAACCATCATCGCGCAGCAACGCAAAGCTGTTGAGCAACTGACCTTTTTTCGCAACCAGCACGCCGTTGGCATCATAGAGATCTTCCAGCGCATAGCCGTTGTTCTCTTTTGCCACTTCCTCGGAATGCGGTTCGTCCGGCTGCTTATAGTTCCAGCTCATTTTCAGAACGGGCTCTACAGCTTTACCGCCTTCAGTGCGATACATATCGCGCAGACGATGGTAAATACCGGCCAGAATTTCGCCGTCGTTGCGGGCTTCGCCCGGGGCATCCTGACCTTTCCAGTGCCACTGCAGCCAGCGGCCGGAGTTGGCGATGGAACCGTCCTCTTCCGCAAAGCAGGTAGAAGGCAAACGGAAAACTTCAGTCTGAATCGATGCCGGATCAACGTCGTTTGACTCGCCGTGGTTTTGCCAGAACGTTGAGGTTTCGGTCACCAGCGGATCGATAATCACCAGATACTTCAGTTTGCTGAGACTCTGCACCACTTTGTTTTTGTCCGGGAAGGACGCAACCGGGTTAAAGCCCTGACAGATGTAGCCGGTGACTTTCCCGCTATCCATCATGTTGAAGTATTTGATGACGTCGTAGGACTGATCCCACTTCGGCAGCCACTCAAAGCCCCAGTCGTTCTCTTTCTGCGCCGCATTGCCGTAGAAAGATTTCATTAGACTGACGAAGAACTTCGGATAGTTACCCCAGTAGTTAACCTGCTCGGCCAACGTCGCTTTTGGCGTGTTCGCGGCCAGATAGGTTTGCAGATCCGCCTGTTTCTCTGACGGCAGCGTCAGGTAACCTGGCAGACTGGTAGAGAGCAGACCTAAGTCGGTTAATCCCTGAATGTTGGAGTGACCACGTAAGGCGTTAACCCCGCCACCTGCCATCCCCATGTTGCCGAGCAGCAACTGGATCATCGCCATGGTACGGATGTTCTGCGCCCCTACGGTATGCTGTGTCCAGCCCAGCGCATACAGGAACGTAGTGGTGCGATCGGCTGCGCTGGTGGAAGCCAGCACTTCGCAGACTTTCAGGAAGTCTTCTTTCGGCGTACCACAAATGTTTTCCACCACATCCGGCGTGTAGCGGGAAACGTGCTGTTTTAGCAGGTTCCAGACACAGCGAGGATGGCTTAACGTTTCATCGCGTTTCGCGTAGCCGTTTTCATCGAACTGGTAGTTCCAGGACGATTTATCGTATTGGCGTTTTTTCGCGTCATACCCGCTGAACAGACCGTCTTCAAAAGCATAGTCATCCCGCACCAGCAGGCTGGCGTTGGTGTAATGCTTAACGTATTCAGCGTTAATTTTGTTATTTTCAATCAGGTACAGCAAGACGCCGGACAGGAACGTAATGTCCGTGCCGGAACGAATTGGCGCATAGATATCCGCCACCGATGCTGTACGTGTAAAACGAGGGTCAACAACAATCAGCGTGGCATCATTGTTGTTTTTGGCTTCCATCGCCCAGCGGAATCCCACTGGATGTGCTTCAGCGGCGTTACCGCCCATCACCATCACGACGTTAGCGTTTTTGATATCAACCCAGTGGTTGGTCATCGCACCGCGACCAAATGTTGGAGCAAGACTTGCTACCGTTGGTCCGTGTCAGACGCGCGCCTGGTTGTCTACTGCCAGCATGCCGAGTGAGCGCACAAATTTTTGCGTCAGCATGCCGGTTTCATTACTTGCCGCAGAGGCACACAACATCCCGGTTGAAAGCCAGCGGTTTACCGTTACGCCCTGCTCATTCTTCTCAATAAAGTTGGCGTCACGGTCAGTTTTCATCAGCTTCGCGATACGGGTGAATGCTTCATCCCAGCTGATACGCTGCCATTTATCGGAACCAGGAGCGCGATATTCCGGGTAACGCAGACGGTTTTCACTGTGCACGTAATCCAGTAATCCTGCGCCCTTAGGACATAATGCCCCGCGGCTCACCGGATGATCCGGATCCCCTTCAATATGGTAAATCGACTCTTTGGCGTTTTTTGCTCCATCTCCCAGGCTATACATTAATAGCCCGCAACCTACGGAACAGTATGTGCAGGTGTTTCGGATCTCTTTGGCGCGTAACAGCTTATAGTTTCGCGCCTGAGCCAGTGCCATTTTGGGTGCAAAACCCAAAGCGGCTACTGTTGTTCCCGCCATACCGCCCGCGCAGATTTTAAAAAATTGTCTGCGGCTGACGTCCATTGCTTTCCTCTTTTTTGCAGGGATTCGTACAGGACATCTCTCAAATCGCGCCAGCGCGGCATAATTGAAAGATGACATGTACAACTTCGCGACGAAACTATCAGCTATATCCATATTTTTTTTGCGTCAAATCAATAACGAAACGGTTCCGCTACTAAATAGTGCACTTTGTTTAACCTTTGTACCCATAAGGGAGTATGTGAAAAGCAATTAATTAGCTCGCTACGGTGTAAAGGTGCTATAAATTTCAGCTTAAATTTTTGCCAGTACCATGGACAGACAATCAGAATGACAAAACAAAAAGCAACGTTAATTGGGCTCATTGCCATTGTGCTCTGGAGTACGATGGTCGGACTCATGCGTGGGGTAAGTGAAGGACTGGGTCCTGCGGGCGGCGCAGCAATGATTTTTTCGTTAAGTGGCCTGTTGCTGATTTTTACCGTCGGCTTTCCGAATATAAGAAAGATTCCTGTGCGTTATTTAATCGCGGGTAGCGTGCTTTTTGTTACCTATGAAATATGTTTAGCGCTGGCTCTCGGTTATGCGGCTACTCGTCACCAGGCTATTGAAGTCGGTATGGTCAATTATCTATGGCCGAGTTTAACGATATTGTTTGCTATTTTATTTAATGGTCAAAAAACAACCTGGCTGGTGATCCCTGGATTAATTATCGCATTGACCGGGGTTTGTTGGGTATTGGGTGGTGAAAACGGCCTTAATCCTGGTGAAATTATAAACAACGTTGCCAGCAGTCCGCTGAGCTATTTCCTCGCCTTTTTGGGCGCATTTATCTGGGCAACGTATTGCACGGTGACCAATAAATATGCAAAAGGCTTTAACGGCATTACGGTATTCGTTTTACTGACGGCCGCAAGTTTGTGGGTTTACTATTTTATGACTCCGCAACCAGAAATGATTTTCAGCACTTCGGTGACTATTAAAATGTTCTCAGCGGCATTAACGTTAGGATTTGCCTATGCGGCGTGGAATATTGGCATTTTGCATGGCAACGTGACCATCATGGCCGTAGGTTCCTATTTTACCCCAGTGCTCTCCTCCGCCCTGGCTGCTGTGTTACTCAGCGCCCCGTTGTCGCTATCTTTCTGGCAGGGGGCATTGATGGTTTGTGCGGGTTCGCTACTTTGCTGGTTGGCAACACGCCGCGCCTGAAAAAAATCCGGGTTTTATCGCGCAAATCTAAAACCCGGCTACACTGTAATCAAATTAATGAATAATAAATGTTCATTCTACTTGTGGTTTATGTTTATTTTTGTTTAATTTAATGTTAAATAATTGGTGATTAATCAACTCCCGAAAATATTGCATGCTTATCTATATTCCTCAGTATGTATATATTATACCTGCGTGACTAACGCCATTTAAACCATAGACGGCACAATAGTCCCCTACGTAAATATACCCATTCAGATTTGTCACATATAAAGATTAATACAATCAGTTATATTATGTAGATCTGGATCACACAAACTCAAATATTTCGCAATATTATGAAACTTATTATTGAACTTATACCACTGCGTCATTTAAAAATAGTTTGCCATTGACGAACCCCTTCGTTTAGCAATGGTTTAGGAAACACACCAAGAAAAAATTATAAGGATTATTTAGAATGAAACTTAAATTAGTTGCAGTGGCAGTGACTAGCCTGTTGGCGGCAGGTGCGGTAAACGCAGCTGAGGTATATAACAAAGACGCAAACAAACTGGATATCTACGGTAAAGTTCACGCTCAGCATTACTTCTCTGACGACACCAGCAGCGATGGCGACAAAACCTACGCACGTCTGGGCTTCAAAGGCGAAACTCAGATCAACGACCAACTGGTTGGTTTTGGTCAGTGGGAATATGAATTCAAAGGCAACCGTTCCGAAAGCCAGGGTTCCGAAGCAGACAAAACCCGTCTGGCATTCGCTGGCCTGAAATTCGCTGAATACGGTTCTTTCGACTACGGTCGTAACTACGGCGTAGCTTACGACATCGGCGCATGGACCGACGTCCTGCCTGAGTTTGGTGGTGATACCTGGACCCAGACCGACGTATTCATGACCCAGCGTGCTACCGGCGTTGCAACCTATCGTAACACCGACTTCTTCGGTCTGGTTGAAGGTCTGAACTTTGCTGCTCAGTACCAGGGCAAAAATGACCGTGACAACGACAAAGAAGCTAATGGCGACGGTTTCGGTCTGTCTTCTACTTACGAGTATGAAGGCTTCGGCGTAGGTGCTACCTATGCGAAATCTGACCGTACTGATTCCCAGAACAACCACAATGGTCTGTTCAAAGCTGACGGTAAGAACGCTGAAGTTTGGGCTGCTGGCCTGAAATATGATGCGAACAACATCTACCTGGCAACTACCTACTCTGAAACCCGTAACATGACTACCTTTGGTGGTACTGTTAACGGTAAGAAGATCAACGGTATTGCAAATAAAGCACAGAACTTTGAAGCTGTTGCTCAGTACCAGTTCGACTTTGGTCTGCGTCCGTCCGTTGCTTACCTGAAATCCAAAGGTAAAGACATTGCAGTATACGGCGACCAGGATCTGGTTGAATACGTAGACCTGGGTGCTACCTACTACTTCAACAAAAACATGTCTACCTTCGTTGATTATAAAATCAACCTGCTGGATGACAACAACTTCACTCGCGCTGCCGGCGTGAGCACCGACAACATCGTTGCTGTTGGTCTGAACTACCAGTTCTAATTTTGTTGTAGTCTGAATACAAAGCCAGTCCTTCCAGGGCTGGCTTTTTCTCTTAATGTAGACTCGGTCATAAGGAGTATGCCGTGCAGACATTCACTGGTCGTTGTCTTTGCGGACAGAGTCATTTTACCGTTGACGTCGAAATGCTGGATGTCTATGCCTGCCACTGTACGCTGTGTCAGAAATGGTCAGGCGGCATCGCCATGTATCTGGAAGCCAGCGCTCACCCGCTGATGTCGCCAGAATCGGCAGAACCTTCGCACTTCCCTTCTTCAAATCGTGGTGAACGGTTCTTCTGTTCCGGCTGCGGATGCCCACTGTGGTTTACGTTGACGGACAGCGATCGCTACTTTATTCCGTGGACACTTCTGGAACTTAATGAGGTAGATCGCCGCCGCCTGATATTAGCGGCAGAAATCTATACGGAAACACAGCCTGCGTTCTGGAGATTGACGGGGCAATACGCTCGACTGAGTGGGAAAGAAGTCGAAGAGATGGATTACCCCTGTCATTTAGCTCACTAGTTATTAACGTTGTACCTTTGCCAGACTGAACCACATTCCTATCGCTAATACGATAAGCATGCTGCCGGCGCTGCTTAATGCCACGCTATGTGACCAGGTGAACGCTTCTCTGGCAGCCGTCAGCAATGCTTCACTCAGTGACGGCGGGAGCGAGTGCGCCAGTTGTACCGCCTCCCCCATTGACGATGAGGCACGTTCCATTTCCTGCGCATTAAGTCCGGCTGGCGGCAGAATCGATGCAGAAAAGCTACGGCTCAGCAGTAAGCCAAAGATAGCGATCCCAAGTCCTGCCCCCAGTTCATAAGCCATTGTCTCGATGGCGCCAGCGGCCGCGGCTTTTTCCGCCGGCGCTGCTGCCATGATAGCCGCTGTTGAAGCCAGGAGCGCACTGGCGGCGCTAAAACCAAGCAAAGCCATCAAAATCCAGGCTTGTACCTGTTGGCTACTGAAATCCGTCATCGCCAGGCCGTAAAAACTAACGGCGCTCAGCGCCATGCCCGCCGTTGCCACACAACGTAATCCCAGGCGTGAAACCAGCATACCGGCAATCGGTCCGCTGAAACCACTGGCCAGCATCACCGGCAGCATGAACAACCCTGCCTGATACGGTGTTAAACCGTGAACAAACTGTAGTTCCTGTGCCATCAGCAACTCAAAACCCACCAGCGTTATCATCGCGGTCATCGCCATCACTACGCCACTTAAGATAATGCGGTGCGTGAACAGACGCATATCAATCATCGGGCGGGCTGCCGCAAGCTGGATACGGACAAACTGCCACAACAGTAAAGCGCCGGTTAACAGCGTCAGGGCGATGGCTACGGTCGCCGTATGCCCTTTCAGCGCGGTTTTGGCGCTGTAAACCAACAGCAGAATGGCAACAATCAGCATGATCGCATGACCAAAATTTAACGATTGATCGCGACGTCCGGCCTGGCGTGGCACTAAGCGTGCGGTTAAGGCCATTACCACCAGGACAATTGGTACATTAATTAAGAATACGGACCCCCAGTAGAAGTGCTCCAGCAGCATCCCGCCAACCAGTGGGCCAAACGCCGCACCGCCGGAACCGACCGCTGCCCAGACGCCGAGCGCCATATTTCGATGCCGTTGCTCAGAGAACGTGGCGCGAATACCCGCCAGCGTTGCCGGAACAATCATCGCCGCGCCAATCGCCAATACCGCCCGGGTGGCAATCAGCCAGCTTGCGCTATGAGCAAAAGCGGCCGCCAGCGATGCGAGACCAAATAATCCACCGCCTAACAGCAGCAGACGTTTAAAGCCGATGCGATCCCCCAGCGCGCCCATTGGCAATACCATACCGGCCATTACCAGGGAATAAATATCAATGATCCACAGCAGCTCGTTACCACTGGCACCCAGCGTCATACTCAGCGTGGGCGCGGCAACGTGCAGCACCGTTGCATCAATCGCAACAGGGATGTAGACCAGCACAATAATGACTAACGTTAACCACTGACGAAACATAAAACTCCCTAACGAAACCAAAACTGGACACATGTCCAGCTTTAGCGATCCTACGGAAAATTGAACATATGTCCAACTTTTTGTTAGACTGCGATCTATACGGATACAGGAGGAATGATGAGCTATCTAAATCGGGATGAACGTCGGGAAGTGATTCTGCAAGCGGCAATGCGTGTCGCACTTGAAGAAGGATTTTCCGCCATGACGGTTCGACGCATTGCTGCTGAAGCTCACGTCGCGACGGGCCAGCTACATCACCATTTCGCCTCTGCCGGTGAGCTCAAATCCCAGGCATTTGTGCGCCTTATCCGCACCCTACTTGATGCCGAACTGGTCAGCGAAGACGCCAGTTTCCGTGAGCGACTGCATGCGATGCTAGGCAGTGAAGATGGTGGTCTGGAACCCTATATTAAGCTATGGCGTGAAGCACAGGTTGTTGCGGGTAAAGATCCGGAAATTAAAAGCGCCTATCTGTTGACCATGCGAATGTGGCACGAAGAAACCGCCAACATTATTACCCAAGGACAGAAAGCCGGTGAGTTCTCATCCACGCCTGATGCCGCCGACGTCGCATGGCGTTTAATCGCATTAGTCTGCGGCCTGGATGGTATGTACATATTAGGTATTGAGGAAATGGCCGATCCTGCATTCGATCGTCATCTTGATCGTATGATTACGCAGGAGTTATTTATTTGATGTAATAGATGAATTAACAATACATCTTTTATGCTTACAATTAGTAACACTTAAGCAACGTGTAATTCTCCTATCACGCCGCGTTATTGCACTTTTTTATCTATTCTTTCAGTCAATATTCCTAAAACTTTTCAATAGTTTCTAAAAAGAAGCCGCGCGGCGCTGCATGCGTTTATTTCTTTTTCATGAACGGCATGTGCATGGAGAATAATATGTCATCATCAAATGAGAAAAATAATCGTTATCTTTTAACGGACTGGAAACCAGAGAACCCCGGCTTTTGGGAAAATAAAGGCAAGCACATTGCGCGCAGAAATCTCTGGATATCAGTAAGTTGCCTGCTGCTTGCGTTCTGCGTCTGGATGTTGTTCAGCGCCGTTGCCGTAAATCTGAATAAAATTGGCTTTAATTTCACCACCGACCAACTGTTTTTATTAACGGCACTGCCTTCTCTTTCTGGTGCAATATTGCGCGTTCCCTACTCCTTTATGGTACCTATATTTGGTGGGCGTCGTTGGACCATTTTTAGTACGATTATTCTGGTTATTCCCTGTCTCTGGCTCGGATTTGCCGTGCAAAATACCACTACTCCGTTCGGTGTATTTATTATCATTGCGCTGATGTGTGGTTTTGCTGGCGCTAACTTTGCCTCCAGCATGGGCAATATCAGCTTTTTCTTCCCCAAAGCGAAGCAAGGTAGCGCATTAGGCGTTAACGGTGGTCTCGGCAACCTCGGCGTCAGCGTGATGCAGTTGATCGCGCCACTGGTGATCTTTCTGCCCATATTTACCTTTTTGGGCATACAGGGCGTACCACAAGCTGATGGCTCGTTATTGTCGCTGGCCAATGCCGCATGGATTTGGGTGCCGTTACTGCTGATAGCCACCGTGGCAGCGGGCATGGGAATGAACGACATTGCCAGCTCGAAGGCCTCAATTGCCTCCCAGTTACCGGTCCTCAAGCGTTTTCATCTGTGGTTATTAAGTCTGCTGTATCTCGCCACCTTCGGTTCATTTATCGGTTTTTCGGCAGGCTTTGCCATGCTGGCGAAAACCCAGTTCCCCGACGTGAATATCCTGCAACTGGCGTTCTTCGGCCCCTTCATCGGCGCGCTTGCACGATCGGCAGGCGGTGTTATCTCTGACAAGTTTGGTGGTGTACGTGTCACCTTAATTAACTTCATCTTTATGGCACTGTTCAGCGCCCTGCTGTTTCTCACTTTGCCCGGCTCGGGCGAAGGTAGCTTTATCGCGTTTTACCTGGTGTTTATGGGCTTGTTCCTGACCGCGGGTCTGGGTAGCGGTTCAACCTTCCAGATGATTGCGGTGATCTTTCGCAAAATCACAATTTATCGGGTGAAGCTGCATGGCGGTACTGAAGAGCAAGCTCAGCGGGAAGCGGTAACCGATACCGCAGCCGCCCTGGGATTTATCTCCGCCATTGGCGCTGTGGGGGGCTTCTTCATTCCTAAAGCGTTTGGCTCATCGCTGGCATTGACCGGCTCTCCTGTGGGTGCCATGAAAATATTCCTCGTGTTTTACATCGTCTGCGTGCTGGTGACCTGGTTGGTCTATGGCCGTAAATCACAAAAAAAATAACAAAATGGATACCGCAGGATCGGACATTTAGGTAGGCCGGATCAGGCCTGGAGTTCGATTCACCGTCGGCAATATTATCGAAGCAGGAGTTATGTCATGAGTAAACTGTTAGACCGCTTTCGCTACTTTAAACAAAAGGGCGATACGTTTGCCGAGGGGCATGGGCAAGTAATGCACACCAACCGGGACTGGGAAGACAGCTATCGTCAGCGCTGGCAGTTCGACAAAATTGTGCGTTCTACCCACGGCGTTAACTGTACCGGCTCATGCAGCTGGAAGATCTACGTTAAAAACGGGCTGGTGACCTGGGAAACGCAGCAAACCGACTACCCGCGTACCCGTCCTGACCTGCCAAATCATGAGCCCCGTGGCTGTCCACGCGGCGCCAGTTACTCGTGGTATCTCTATAGCGCGAACCGCCTGAAATATCCGCTGGTGCGTAAACGCTTAATCGAATTGTGGCGCGACGCCCTCTCCCGCCAGCCCGATCCGGTGCTGGCCTGGGAATCCATTATGAACGACCCGCAAAAATGCCAGAGCTACAAGCAGGTACGCGGGCGCGGTGGGTTTATCCGTTCCAACTGGAAAGAGCTTAATCAGCTGATTGCTGCCGCCAACGTCTGGACGGTGAAAACCTACGGCCCGGATCGCGTGGTCGGCTTCTCCCCGATCCCTGCGATGTCGATGGTTTCCTATGCCGCCGGCACACGCTATCTCTCGCTAATCGGCGGAACCTGTCTGAGCTTCTATGACTGGTACTGCGACTTACCGCCCGCGTCACCGATGACCTGGGGCGAGCAGACCGACGTTCCTGAATCCGCCGACTGGTATAACTCCAGCTATATCATCGCCTGGGGCTCTAACGTGCCGCAGACCCGTACCCCGGATGCGCACTTTTTCACAGAAGTACGCTACAAAGGCACCAAGACGATTGCCATTACGCCGGACTACTCGGAAGTCGCTAAACTATGCGACCAGTGGCTGGCACCTAAACAAGGGACCGACAGCGCGCTGGCAATGGCGATGGGCCACGTCATCCTGAAAGAGTTCCACCTCGACAATCCCAGCGATTATTTCCTCAATTACTGCCGTCGCTATACCGACATGCCGATGCTGGTTTTACTGGATGCCCGGGAAGATGGCAGCTACGTGCCTGGACGCATGATGCGTGCTTCAGACCTTGTCGATGGTCTGGGCGAAAGCAACAATCCAGAGTGGAAAACGGTAGCCTTTAACAGCGCAGGTGAACTGGTTGTCCCGAACGGATCTATCGGTTTTCGCTGGGGGGAGAAAGGCAAATGGAACCTGGAACCACTGGCGGCTGGCGCTGAAACTGAACTTTCTCTTTCGCTGCTCGGTCTGCATGATGAAGTGACCGGCGTCGCATTCCCCTATTTTGGCGGCAACGAAAACCCACATTTTCGCAGTGTAAAACAAGAACCGGTGCTGATCCGTCAACTGCCGGTAAAACATCTTACCCTCGCTGACGGTAGCCGTTACCCGGTAGTGAGCGTCTATGATCTGGTGCTGGCGAATTATGGCCTCGACCGTGGTCTGGATGACGTTCATAGCGCACAAGATTACAGCGAAGTGAAAGCCTACACCCCGGCCTGGGGCGAGCAAATTACCGGTGTGCCACGCCGTCATATCGAACAGATCGCCCGTGAGTTTGCCGATACTGCGCACAAAACGCATGGCCGTTCGATGATCATTCTCGGGGCTGGCGTCAACCACTGGTATCACATGGATATGAACTACCGTGGCATGATTAACATCCTGGTGTTCTGTGGTTGCGTGGGACAAAGCGGCGGCGGCTGGGCGCACTATGTGGGTCAGGAGAAACTGCGTCCGCAAACCGGTTGGTTGCCGCTGGCCTTTGCGCTGGACTGGAACCGTCCGCCGCGTCAGATGAACAGCACTTCGTTTTTCTACAACCACTCCAGCCAGTGGCGTTATGAAAAACTCACCGCGCAGGAACTCCTCTCTCCGCTGGCCGATGCGTCGAAGTTTAGCGGACATTTGATTGACTTTAACGTGCGGGCTGAACGAATGGGCTGGCTGCCGTCTGCGCCGCAGCTTAACCTCAACCCTCTGACCGTTAAAGCAAAAGCCGAACATGCAGGACTATCTCCTGCGCAATACACCGCACAGGCGCTGAAGTCGGGTGATATTCGTTTTGCCTGCGAACAGCCTGATAACGGCAAAAACCATCCGCGCAACCTCTTCGTCTGGCGCTCTAACCTGCTCGGCTCCTCCGGTAAAGGGCATGAATACATGCTCAAATATTTGCTGGGTACCGAAAGCGGGATCCAGGGGGAAGCGCTCGGTTCAAGCGAGGGTATTAAACCTGAAGAGGTTGAATGGCAGTCGGCGGCGATAGAGGGCAAGCTCGATCTGCTGGTCACGCTCGATTTCCGTATGTCCAGCACCTGTTTGTTCTCCGATATCGTTCTGCCAACCGCTACCTGGTATGAAAAAGACGATATGAATACCTCGGATATGCATCCGTTTATTCACCCGTTGTCTGCGGCGGTCGACCCGGCATGGGAATCGAAGAGCGACTGGGAAATTTATAAAGGCATCGCCAAAGTATTTTCTGAGGTTTGCGTCGGACACCTTGGACAAGAAACGGATGTCGTGTTGCAACCGCTGCAACACGACTCTCCGGCAGAGCTGGCGCAGCCGTTTGACATTCAGGACTGGCGCAAAGGCGAATGCGATCTCCTCCCGGGCAAAACGGCACCGAATATCGCCGTTGTGGAGCGTGACTACCCCGCCACCTACGAACGCTTTACTTCACTTGGCCCGCTCATGGACAAACTCGGTAATGGCGGGAAAGGCATTGCGTGGAATACCCAGGCGGAAGTCGATTTCCTCGGCAAGCTGAACTACACCAAGCGCGAAGGCCCGGCAAAAGGACGCCCGCTGATTGACACCGCGCTGGATGCCTCTGAGGTGATCCTTGCCCTGGCACCGGAAACAAACGGTCAGGTGGCGGTGAAAGCCTGGGAAGCGCTGGGGGCGATGACCGGACGCGACCATACGCATCTGGCGTTGAACAAAGAAGACGAGAAGATCCGTTTTCGCGATATCCAGGCGCAGCCGCGCAAAATCATCTCCAGCCCCACCTGGTCCGGGTTGGAAAGTGAACATGTTTCCTATAACGCAGGCTATACCAACGTCCACGAGCTGATCCCATGGCGTACCCTGTCCGGTCGCCAGCAGCTGTATCAGGATCATGCGTGGATGCGTGCGTTTGGTGAAAGTCTGGTGGCGTATCGTCCACCTATCGATACCCGCAGCGTCAGTGAAATGCGCGAGGTTCCGCCTAACGGCTTCCCGGAAAAAGCGCTCAACTTCCTGACGCCGCACCAGAAATGGGGGATCCACTCCACCTATAGCGAAAACCTGCTGATGCTGACGCTGTCGCGCGGCGGGCCGATTGTCTGGATCAGTGAAACCGATGCCAAAGAGCTGGGTATTGAGGATAACGACTGGATTGAAGCCTTCAACGCCAACGGTGCGCTCACCGCGCGTGCAGTGGTGAGTCAACGCGTGCCACCGGGAATGACCATGATGTATCACGCTCAGGAGCGAATCATGAATATCCCTGGCTCAGAGGTGACCGGGATGCGCGGCGGGATCCATAACTCGGTGACCCGCGTCTGCCCGAAACCCACGCACATGATAGGTGGCTATGCGCAGCTGGCATACAGCTTCAACTATTACGGTACGGTCGGCTCTAACCGCGATGAGTTCATCATGATTAGAAAAATGAAAAATATTAACTGGCTGGATGATGAAGGTCGCGATCAGGTACAGGAGGCGAAAAAATGAAAATACGCTCACAGGTAGGCATGGTTCTTAATCTGGATAAGTGCATCGGCTGCCACACCTGCTCCGTCACCTGTAAAAACGTCTGGACCGGACGTGAAGGGATGGAATATGCGTGGTTTAACAACGTCGAGACTAAACCGGGGATTGGGTATCCAAAAAACTGGGAAGATCAGGAAGAGTGGCAAGGCGGCTGGGTTCGCGATGTTAACGGCAAGATAAGACCGCGTCTGGGCGGTAAGATGGGCGTCATCACCAAAATTTTCGCCAACCCGGTGATCCCGCAAATCGATGATTACTATGAGCCGTTTACCTATGATTATCAGCATCTGCATAGCGCGCCGGAAAGCAAGAATCAGCCCACCGCACGTCCGCGTTCGCTGATTGATGGAAAGCGGATGGACAAGATTATCTGGGGTCCAAACTGGGAAGAACTGCTTGGCGGCGAATTTTCAAAACGTGCCCGCGACCGTAACTTCGAGAAGATGCAAAAGGAGATGTACGGCCAGTTCGAAAACACCTTCATGATGTATTTACCGCGCCTGTGCGAGCACTGCCTGAACCCAAGCTGTGTCGCCACCTGCCCAAGCGGTGCTATCTATAAGCGTGAAGAAGACGGCATTGTGCTGATCGACCAGGACAAATGTCGCGGCTGGCGCTTGTGCATCAGCGGCTGTCCGTACAAAAAAATCTACTTTAACTGGAAGAGCGGTAAGTCTGAGAAGTGCATTTTCTGCTACCCGCGTATTGAGTCCGGCCAGCCGACGGTATGTTCGGAAACCTGCGTTGGGCGTATCCGTTATCTCGGCGTATTGCTCTACGACGCCGACCGCATCGAAGAAGCGGCCAGCACCGAGCATGAGACCGATCTCTATGAGCGTCAGTGCGATGTATTCCTCAACCCGCACGATCCGGCGGTCATTGAAGAGGCGTTAAAACAAGGTATTCCGCATAACGTCATCGAAGCGGCCCAACGTTCGCCAGTCTACAAAATGGCGATGGACTGGAAACTGGCGCTGCCGCTGCACCCGGAATATCGCACCCTGCCGATGGTCTGGTATGTACCGCCATTGTCACCGATTCAGTCGGTCGCCGACGCGGGCGGACTGCCGCACAATGGTAACGTTTTGCCGGCGGTTGAGTCGCTGCGAATTCCGGTTCAGTACCTCGCTAACATGCTCAGTGCGGGTGATACCGGTCCGGTGCTGCGCGCGCTGAAACGTATGATGGCCATGCGTCACTATATGCGTGCGCAAACAGTGGAAGGTGTGACGGACACCCGCGCGATTGAGGAAGTGGGTTTGACCGTTGAGCAGGTTGAGGAGATGTATCGCTATCTGGCCATCGCCAACTATGAGGACCGCTTTGTGATCCCGACCAGCCACCGTGAAATGGCGCGCGATGCCTTCCCGGAGAAAAACGGCTGCGGATTTACCTTCGGTGACGGCTGCCATGGCTCAGATACCAAATTCAACCTGTTTAACAGTAGCCGTATTGATGCGATCGACATCACCGAAGTGCGCGATAAAGCGGAGGGTGAATAATGCAAATCCTGAAGGTTATCGGCCTGCTGATGGAATATCCCGACGAGCTGCTGTGGGAGTGTAAAGACGACGCGCTGGCGCTTGTGGCCAGCGATGCCCCCATGCTTACCGAATTTAGCCAGGGATTGCTCAATGCGCCACTGCTGGATAAACAAGCGGAATGGTGCGAAATCTTTGACCGGGGCCGGGCCACCTCTCTGCTGCTGTTTGAGCACGTGCACGCCGAGTCCCGTGACCGGGGTCAGGCGATGGTTGATCTGCTGGCTCAGTATGAAAAGGTCGGGCTACAGCTCGACTGCCGCGAACTGCCTGATCATCTGCCGTTGTATCTGGAGTATTTGAGCGTGTTGCCGGAGGACCAGGCCAAAGAAGGACTGCAGAACGTTGCACCGATTCTGGCTCTGCTGGGCGGGCGCTTAAAACAGCGCGATACGCCGTGGTATCAACTGTTTGACGCCCTGCTGCTGCTTGCCGGAAGCCCTCTTTCGAGTGACAGCGTCACTAAGCAGGTTGGTGCTGAAACCCGCGATGATACCCGTCAGGCGCTGGATGCGGTGTGGGAAGAGGAACAGGTGAAGTTTATCGAGGATAACGCCACCGCCTGCGACAGTTCACCGTTACAAAACTATCAACGACGCTTTAGCCAGGACGTGGCGCCGCAGTATGTCGACGTCAGCGCGGGAGGCCCGAAATGATACAGTACCTGAACGTCTTTTTTTACGATATCTACCCGTACCTGTGCGGTACGGTGTTTATCCTCGGCAGTTGGCTACGCTATGACTACGGGCAATATACCTGGCGCGCCTCTTCCAGCCAGATGCTGGACAAACGCGGCATGGTGCTGTGGTCAAACCTGTTCCACATCGGCATTCTGGGGATCTTTTTCGGTCACCTGTTCGGCATGCTAACGCCGCACTGGATGTATGCCTGGTTCCTGCCGATTGCGGTGAAACAACAGATGGCGATGATTGCCGGTGGGCTTTGTGGCGTACTGACGCTGGTTGGTGGCGCAGGTTTGCTGGTGCGCCGTCTGACCAACCCGCGTATTCGTGCGACATCTTCCACCGCCGATATTCTGATCCTCTGCGTTCTGTTGATTCAGTGTATCCTCGGCTTAACCACCATCCCGTTCTCTGCGCAACATCCAGACGGCAGTGAAATGCTGAAACTGGTCGGTTGGGCGCAGTCGGTGGTGACTTTCCAGGGCGGCGCATCTGCGCATCTGGATGGCGTGGCGTTGATTTTCCGTGTGCATCTGGTTCTTGGGATGACTATCTTCCTGCTGTTCCCGTTCACTCGCCTGGTCCACGTCTGGAGTGCGCCGTTTGAGTACTTTACCCGTCGCTACCAAATAGTGCGTTCCCGCCGATAATTGAACTCTGATGCCCGGTAGCGCTTACGCTTACCGGGCCTGCATCGCTATCCCGCTTTTTGTGCGTTATGATGCTTCTCCATTTCAGGGAGAACGCTAATGAAACCACAGGTTTACCACGTCGATGCCTTTACCCCGGTCCCTTTTCGCGGCAACTCAGCAGGTGTGGTTTTACATGCTGATGGACTGAGCGACGCGCAGATGCAGCTCATCGCTCGCGAGCTGCGTCATTCAGAAACCGCATTTCTGCTGACCAGTGACGACAGCGATGTTCGCATCCGCTATTTCACCCCGACGGTCGAAGTTCCTATCTGTGGGCATGCTACCGTCGCCGCGCATTACGTGCGGGCCAGGGTGCTGAGTCTGGGTAACTGCACGGTCTGGCAAACCTCGCTGGCCGGACGTCATCGCGTGGATATTGACGCTACCGGGAACGACTATCGCATTAGCCTTGAGCAAGGTGAACCGGGTTTTGAACCTCCGCTGGAGGGCGCTGTTCGTACTGCGATTCTTGATGCGCTGCACCTGAGCGAAGACGATATGCTGGCAGGCTTACCCATTCAGGTTGCCACGACCGGGCATTCGAAAGTGATGATTCCACTGAAACCTGAGGTGGATCTCGACGCCCTTTCCCCTGATTTACCGGCTTTGACCGCCATCAGCCAACAAATTGGCTGTAACGGTTTCTTCCCTTTTCAAATCCGCGAGGGCGAAAACGCCACTGATGGCCGCATGTTTTCACCTGCTATTGGTATTGTGGAAGACCCGGTTACCGGCAATGCCAACGGTCCAATGGGCGCATGGTTGGTCCACCATGGGCTGATGGCGCATGATGGGAAAACGTTACGTGTTCAGGGGCATCAGGGCCGTGCGCTCGGGCGCGACGGGATTGTTGATGTGACGGTGACTATCCGTGAAAACCAGCCGAAAAAAGTCACCATTACCGGTTCGGCGGTGATCCTGTTTCACGCAGAATGGGCGATAGATTTTTAATTGTTCCCGAAAGCCGGATAAGGCGATGACGCCGCATCCGGCATGACTTTCCGATGCCCCTATTTCCCCGCCTCCGGATGCGTATCAAACGCCGCCATTACCGTCGCTAACTCATCTTCGGTAAACCCATGCTTCACGTCATCCACACCCAGTCCAAATCGTTCTTGCAACAACGCATACAAACTGGCGATGTCAGGCAAATTAATCTGCTCTACCGCATGTCCATCCTGATAATGGGTAAAGTGAAAATTGGTTAACGTTAATTTCCCGCCGTCGGGCAGATGACGGCACATCAGCAGATGATGGCGAAAATGTGATTGCGGCCAGTGTGCGGACCAGAAGTTGCCCATCAGATAATCGCTCTGATGCTGCACGACCAGATCGAAACGATACATTGACTGCCAGTGTTCGTGATGACGGAACTGGAGGATCCAATCTTCACCTTCCTGAATCAGCCTATATTCGCCGTGTGGCGTCTTCTGCTCAGTGTTAGCCTGCAGACGAATCGGCGCCGTCAGCGTTTGTCCGCCGAAACCAACGTCGGCGATCCACTGCTCTCCCTGCAATTCAACCAGCAACAGACGATGCGTGCGCGGCGGCAGGCTTGACGGATTTGCCAGTACCACGCGACCGAGAAGGCCACGTACGTTAAAACCGATTTCGCGTAGCGCGCGTTCAAACACGCCGTTCTGTTCAAAGCAATAACCGCCACGACGCGCCGTTACCAGCTTCTCTTCCAGCGACAAATCGTCAAGCTGCATCTCTCTTGGCAGTAATACGTCCAGGTTTTCAAATGGAATCGCGGCGTTATGCAGTAAATGCAGCGCTTGCAAGGTTTCAATGTTGACGTTGGCCGAATCTGACCAGCCAATACGGGCAAAGTAAGCGGTTAAAAAAGGCGTCATACGGAGTTCCTGTTCGATTAATGCAGTACTTATAACGTATTTTTCGTTTTACGCTGTCGATTTTGTGCGTTGTTAATTCCTGTGAGGCGACAAAATCGCTAATACCGTTAATATCTATGTTTATTGTGGTGTGTTATCTCTCAGCCAAGGAGCATCCATGAGCCATTTTCGTCCGATCGAATTAAAACATGCCAGTCGGCTACTCAATCATGGCCCAACGATATTGATAACCAGCCGGGATGAGCATACCGAGCGGCGAAATGTGATGGCTGCGGCGTGGTCAATGCCCGTGGAATTTGAGCCGCCGCGGGTAGCAATTGTTGTTGATAAGACCGCCTGGTCGCGGGATCTCATTGAACGTAGCGGTAAATTCGGCATCGTTATTCCGGGTATCGCCGCCGTCAACTGGACCTGGGCCGTAGGCAGCGTTTCCGGTCGCGTGGAAGATAAATTCAACTGTTACGGCATTCCCGTGGTGCAAGGACCAGTGCTAGGTTTACCGCTGATAGAAGCGAAATGTCTGGCCTGGATGGAGTGTCGCCTGTTGCCAGCCACGGCGGCACAGGAAAAATATGACACTCTGTTTGGGGAAGTGGTCTCCGCTGCCGCTGATGAGCGAGCCTTCGTGGAAGGACGCTGGCAGTTTGATGATGGCAAGCTCAATACTCTGCATCACCTTGGGGCAGGAACGTTTATCTCCAGCGGGAAACGCATTATCGCAGGTGAATGATAGTATGCTAACGGATGGCAGTTCTGCTCTGTCATCCGCAACTGTTTTCTTAAAACTTCTGAAAAACCAGTTAGATAAATTACTCACCCTTCCTTGCTGAATCATTCATGTGAATTATAGTTAATCTTGCACTAACGCAAATACCTAATCAAAACGCTATCCGTCAAAGCAGCATCCCCAACTGGACTTTTGAAGTGTCAGAGAGGTTTTACGATGCAACTTAATAGAATCGCACAAAGTTTTATACTTGCTGGGTTACTCACATCGTTTTCTGTTCCCGTTATGGCCGCTGAAGCCCCTAAAGACGCAACTGCCGCCACGCAACAAGCCAACAACGCGCTTTACAACCAACTGCCCTTCTCCGATAACACCGACTTTACCGACGCCCACAAAGGCTTTATCGCTCCACTCCCGCAGGACGTGATCAAAGGCGAACAGGGAAATGTTATCTGGAATCCGCAGCAATATGCGTTCATCAAAGAAGGCGACAAAGCCCCGGATACGGTAAACCCGAGCCTGTGGCGTCAGTCTCAGTTGATCAACATCAGCGGGCTGTTTGAAGTAACGGATGGCGTTTACCAGATTCGTAACCTCGATCTGTCAAACATGACCATTATTGAAGGTAAAGAAGGCATCACCGTTGTTGACCCGCTGGTCTCGGCAGAAACAGCCAAAGTCGGGATGGATCTTTACTTTAAAAACCGCGGTCAAAAACCGGTTGTCGCAGTGATTTACACCCACAGCCACGTTGACCATTACGGCGGCGTACGCGGCGTTGTTGATGAAGCCGACGTTAAAGCGGGCAAAGTGAAAATTTATGCGCCAGCCGGCTTTATGGAAGCCGCGGTCGCTGAAAATATCATGGCCGGTAACGTCATGAGCCGCCGCGCGAGCTACATGTACGGCAACCTGCTAAAACCTGATGCCAAAGGCCAGGTCGGCGCGGGACTGGGAACCACGACCTCCGCGGGAACCGTTACCCTGATTGCGCCAACAAATATCATTGAAAAAGATGGACAAAAAGAGGTCATCGACGGCCTGACCTATGACTTCATGCTGGCCCCGGGTTCCGAAGCACCGTCGGAGATGCTGTGGTACATCGAAGAGAAGAAACTGATTGAATCCGCGGAAGATGTTACCCACACCCTGCACAACACCTACTCCCTGCGCGGGGCCAAAATTCGTGAGCCGCTGCCGTGGTCCAAATACATCAACGAAGCGATTGTGCGCTGGGGTGATAAAGCCGAAGTGCTGATGGCGCAGCACCACTGGCCAACCTGGGGTAATGACAAGGTGGTCAGCCTGCTGAAAAGCCAGCGCGATCTGTATCGTTACATCAACGACCAGACGTTACGCATGGCTAACGAAGGTCTGACCCGCGATGAAATCGCCGCCAATTTTAAGCTGCCGGACTCACTGGCCCATACCTGGGCTAACCGCGGTTACTATGGTTCCGTGAGCCATGACGTAAAAGCGACCTATGTGCTCTACCTCGGCTGGTTTGACGGCAACCCGGCAACGCTGGATGAGCTGCCGCCGGAAGAGTCTGCGAAGAAATTTGTCGACTACATGGGCGGTGCGGACGCCATTTTGCAGAAAGCAAAAGCCGACTATGACCAGGGCAACTACCGCTGGGTGGCACAGGTGGTAAGCAAAGTCGTATTTGCCGATCCAAATAACCAGGCCGCGCGTAATCTGGAAGCGGATGCGCTGGAGCAACTGGGTTATCAGGCTGAATCCGGCCCGTGGCGTAACTTCTATCTGACCGGGGCGCAAGAGCTGCGAAACGGCGTAGTCAAAGGCCCAACCCCGAATACCGCCAGCCCGGATACCGTTCGTGCTATGACGCCGGAAATGTTCTTCGATTATCTGGCAGTGCATATTAACGGACAAAAAGCGGGTGATGCGAAGTCTGTATTTAACATCGATCTTGGCAGTGATGGCGGTAAATATAAGCTTGAACTGGAGAATGGCGTCCTGAACCATACCGCCAATGCCGAAGCGAAAGATGCCGACGCCACTGTCACGCTTAATCGCGATACGCTGAACAAAATCATCCTCAAAGAAGTGACGCTGAAACAGGCACAAGACAGTGGTGATGTGAAGATTACCGGTGACGGCGCCAAGCTTGATGCCATGCTCGGCTATATGGATAAATTCGAATTCTGGTTCAACATCGTTACACCATAAGCACAACGAAAACGGGCGGAAATCCGCCCGTTTTTTCTTACATGCTGTAGCCAGGTTTTTTAATTAATCTCGCCATCTGCGGCGCAATTTCCGTATCCCACACGCCCTGCCACGCCTCTGGCTCAACTTCATTGAGCGCCACGCTGACTGAACTGTCTTTGCTTTGCAAATGGCGAATAATAACCTCGGAAATATCCGCCGCCAGGGCGGTTTTTTGTTCGTCGGTAAGAGCGCGAGGAAAACATTTAATATCAACGTGCGGCATAGCAGATTCCTTATAGTTTTGGATTGCAGGTAACTTATGCGGACTCTCGTTCTACCAGATGAAAACCGACATCAATAATATCGTCTTCACGCGGAATTTTTTCGATACGATCGGCAAGCAGTGAGGCGGCGCGTTGCCCGATGGCCCGTCTGTCGACGCTGACGGTGGTGATGGCGGGCCGGTTGCTGGCAGCAAAATCCAGATCGCCAAAACCGATTACCGCTAACTCTTGCGGCACGCGTATACCGCGGCTCTCGGCTTCCATGATCGCCCCCTGAGCTAACGTATCTGAGCTACAGACAATGACATCAAACTCGCGATCCGCCAATAGCTGCGTCAATCCTGCGCGCCCCAATGCCAGAGAGGCCGGAAGCGGGACATCCACCTGTGCGTCAGCCGCAATACCATGACGACTCAACGCATCGCACAGTCCTTGTTTACGCTGGCCTGCCCGGCGATCGGCTGTCCATAACAACCCCGGACGTCGATAACCTTTTTCCAACAGATAGTCTGCCACCGCCTGCCCGACCTTTTCATGCGAAAAGCCGACCAGCATATCGATGGGTGTTGGGGTTAAATCCCAGATTTCCACGACCGGGATGGCCGCATTAAGAATCACCTTTTTCAGCTCGGCGGTATGATGAATACCGGTAAGTACTACGCCATCCGGGCGACGAGAAAGCAGCGTCGCCACCAGCTCCGCCTCTGTTTGCGGCGTATAACCCGACACGCAGAGCAAAATGTGGTATCCGCGTTCTGCCAGTTCATCACTTAATGACTGGATGGTATCGACAAACATATTGTTGTTAATTTGCGGAATAACCACGGCGATAAGCTTGCTGCGACGTGATGCCAGTCCCCCAGCCAGTGCGTTGGGAATATAGCCGGTGGCGCGCACCGCCTGCATCACTTTTTCAACCGTTTTCGGGCGCACCATCTGCGGGGTATTCAACGCCCTGCTCACCGTCATGGGTGACAATCCCGCGGTACGGGCAACATCTTCCAGCGTGGGGGCGCGCGGAGGTTTGGGATTTTTCACTGTCGATGCCCTTGTCAAAAATCGCTGATTTATGCTGGCATTATTCATCATGATTTGGGCTATTGCCAGCGACTCTCGGCGATAACGCTGAGAAAACAGCAGCTTAGTTAATTATCGTTAATTAAAATGATAGCGCAATCACAACGGTTTGTGCATTTCTCCATAAAGTACTGGAATGTGACGTCGTTTATAATTTACCACCCTTTTCTCTCTGTATTTGTGAGCAATTGTTCAAATCGCAGTCAATTCGCTGGCGCAGTGATTGCGCTAACATTAAAAATGATAGCGCAATCATTTGTTATCACCAGGAGAGAACAATATGTCTTTAAGTGCCAATTCCGATGCCGTGACCTATGCCAAATCGGCCAACGCCAAAACCGCAGCAGAAACCGGTGACCGTATTGAATGGGTAAAACTGTCTCTGGCTTTCCTTCCGCTGGCAACCCCCGTGAGCGATGCCAAAGTGCTCACCGGTCGCCAGAAACCGCTAACCGAAGTCGCCATAATCATTGCCGAGATCCGCAGCCGCGACGGGTTTGAAGGTGTGGGATTTAGTTACTCCAAGCGGGCTGGCGGCCAGGGGATCTATGCGCATGCCAAAGAAATTGCCGATAACCTGTTAGGCGAAGATCCAAACGATATTGACAAGATCTACACCAAGTTGCTCTGGGCTGGCGCTTCCGTGGGACGCAGCGGCATGGCGGTACAAGCCATCTCCCCTATTGATATCGCATTATGGGATATGAAAGCCAAGCGTGCAGGATTGCCGCTGGCAAAACTGCTTGGCGCACATCGGGACTCTGTGCAGTGCTACAACACCTCCGGGGGATTCCTGCATACTCCGCTGGATCAGGTGCTAAAAAACGTGGTTATTTCCCGTGAAAATGGCATTGGTGGTATCAAACTCAAGGTTGGTCAGCCAAACTGCGCTGAGGATATTCGCCGCTTGACCGCGGTTCGTGAAGCGCTGGGGGATGACTTCCCGCTAATGGTCGATGCCAATCAGCAGTGGGATCGGGAAACCGCCATCCGTATGGGACGCAAAATGGAGCAGTTCAATCTAATCTGGATTGAAGAGCCGCTGGACGCCTACGATGTTGAAGGCCACGCCCAACTGGCCGCCGCGCTTGATACCCCGATTGCCACCGGTGAAATGCTGACCAGCTTCCGCGAACATGAACAGCTGATCCTCGGCAATGCCAGCGATTTTGTGCAGCCCGATGCACCGCGTGTGGGAGGGATTTCACCGTTCCTGAAAATTATGGACCTGGCGGCTAAACATGGTCGCAAACTGGCTCCGCACTTCGCTATGGAAGTTCACCTGCATCTGTCCGCCGCTTATCCACTCGAACCATGGCTGGAGCATTTCGAATGGCTGAACCCGTTATTTAATGAACAACTTGAGCTGCGTGATGGCCGGATGTGGGTTTCCGATCGTCACGGTCTGGGCTTCAGCATTAGCGAGCAGGCGCGCCGCTGGACGCAATTAACCTGCGAGTTTGGCAAACGACCTTAATGTATTTGGCGGGTAAGCAATACCCGCCCTCCTCCCCTACAAAAACGCTCTCAACCTTATGAAAGGAGTGGGTGATGAACACAATAATAAAGCGCACAAAAGTGCGTTACGGCATTCTGATATTTCTGTTTCTTGCGACCGTATTTAATTATGCCGATCGCGCGACGTTATCCGTCGTGGCGCCGATTATGAGCAAAGAATTAGGTTTTGATCCTGAAGCTATGGGGCTGGCCTTTTCTGCCTTCGGTATTTCTTATGTCATTATGCAACTACCCGGCGGCTGGCTGCTGGATCGCTATGGCTCGCGTCTGGTATACGGCTGCGCACTGATTGGCTGGTCGCTGGTGACTATGTTTCAGGGTACCATTTATCTGTACGCCAGCCCGCTTGTCGTATTGATTATCTTACGATTACTGATGGGTGCGATTGAAGCTCCGGCCTTTCCGGCCAATAGCCGATTAAGCGTGCAGTGGTTTCCTAATAACGAACGGGGCTTTGTTACCTCAGTCTATCAGGCCGCGCAATATATCTCGTTAGGGATTATTACGCCGTTAATGACGATTATTTTGCATAATCTCAGTTGGCACTTTGTGTTTTATTACATTGGGGCAATAGGCGTTCTTCTTGGCATCTTCTGGTTGGTCAAAGTCAGAGATCCCATGCATCATCCAAAGGTGAACCAGCAGGAAATTGACTATATCCGGGAAGGTGGTGGTGAACCGTCGCTGGGTAATAAAAAAGAACCACAGAAGATTACCTTTGCGCAAATTAAAAGCGTCTGCGTCAACCGCATGATGATTGGCGTTTACATCGGACAGTTCTGCGTAACGTCAATTACCTGGTTCTTCCTGACCTGGTTCCCTACCTATCTGTATCAGGCGAAAGGCATGTCGATCCTCAAAGTGGGGTTTGTCGCCAGTATCCCTGCCATTGCCGGTTTTATCGGTGGATTATTAGGCGGCGTTTTCTCCGACTGGCTTTTAAAACGCGGCTACAGCCTGACGATTGCCCGTAAGCTGCCGGTTATCTGCGGGATGTTACTTTCCTGCGTCATCGTTATCGCCAACTACACTTCGTCAGAATTTGTGGTGATCGCGGCGATGAGTCTGGCGTTTTTCGCCAAAGGCTTTGGCAATCTGGGATGGTGCGTACTTAGCGATACCTCGCCAAAAGAAGTGCTCGGTATTGCAGGCGGCGTATTCAATATGTGCGGCAATATGGCCAGTATCATCACGCCACTGGTAATTGGCGTCATTCTGGCGAATACCCAGTCTTTTGATTACGCCATTCTGTACGTCGGTTCGATGGGGCTGATTGGCCTGATTTCTTATCTGTTTATCGTGGGTCCATTGGATCGTATTACGCTGACCCCTTCTGTCGCGTAATTTAAACTTATGGCGATAGTTCGCCCGCTGTTCCGGGATTTGCACTCCTGCGGAACAGCGTTTTTTTATTCAAATAATCTTATTGCTTTTCAGTACAGTACGCAGTCTCGGATGCTGACAAACCGCATCGGCGATGGCGCTAATATTCGGCGTGTTGTCCTGAAACCACTCATGCCCTGGTCCCCAGGTGCGCATAACGGCAATGTAAATGTCCAGCAGTGTTAGCTGATCCCCAAATGCGTACGGCTCGGCGCTTAGCTGGTTGTTCAGCCACATATAGAGGGATTTACGGTACTCGATACAGTTCTTTTTCAACTGAGCCGGGGCGTCCGGTACCCATCGATCAGGATAATCGGCATAGGTAAACGTGGGATAGACATTTGCCACCAACCATATCAGCAGACGCTGAAACTGCTGGCGTTCGGCGTGTCCAACGGGTGGTGAAAGTTCGGAGCGACGATCGAGGATCATCAGCGCGATCGCCGCCGTTTCCGTCATCACGCTGCCATTTTCCAGTACCAGCGTGGGCACCTGACACAGTGGATTCATTGTTTTAAGCAACTCTCGTGCAGGGCCATCGCAGTCAAAACCGTCCACATCAATAAAGCTGTAAGGGATATCCGCCAGTGTGAGCATCACTTCACTGATGGCCGATCCCCAGCCCGGCACCCCATAGACCTTAATCATGCTGCAACCCCAAAGTTAAAACCCTAAGTGTAGAGCATGTGGGGAGGTGATCAATTCTGGACCAACTTTTCAGAAATAGGGAGCGGACTATTCCGGCCTTTTTTTATTTGTATCAAAGAAAATTTAGATCGCTTTGTATCCTCATCGCACAAGATTGACGGGTGATTTTATAGGCGATAGCGTGGGTGCGGCGCGTAATTGATTAACACTACAGGACTTTAAATAGAATTTTCTTAAATGGAGTTTTAAACAAATGGCAATTCCCACGTATTTGTGGCTAAAAGACGACGGCGGCGCTGATATCAAAGGCTCTGTCGACATTCATGGCCGTGAAGGAAGTATCGAAATTATTGGCCTGAATCATGGCGTCATGCAGCCCACCGATAAACACAATGGCAAGGCAACCAGTCTCCGCGTCCATTCTCCCCTTCGTTCGACAAGGAGATCGACTCCTCTAGCCCGTATCTCTACAAGGCCGTTAGCTCTGGCCAGAAACTCAAATCCGCCGAGGTGAAATTTTACCGTATTAATAATGCCGGTCAGGAGGTTGAATACTTTTCCACCCTGATGGAAGGCGTGACGATTGTCAGCGTCTGCCCGATGATGCTGGACATCAAAGACCCGTGCTATGAGAAACATAATCACATTGAGCTGGTCGAGCTGTTGTACGAAAAAATCACTTGGCGTTATGCCGACGGTAACATCATGCACTCAGATAGCTGGAACGAACGCGCGACCGCATAAGGAGAAATACTATGGGATGGAAGTATGAGCAGTCGACCGGCAACATGTATAAAGACGGTAAACTGATAGAGAGCGGCTACTCCGGTTCACTTACCAATAAAAACAACCCGGACCGCCAGCAGGTTAAAGGACTTGGGCCGCTTCCGCGTGGAACGTATAAAATAGCGGGCCATTCAACCTCTAAAGGACCTGTGACCATCATTCTGGAGCAGACCTCCGGGGAGACTTTCGGACGTTCAGAATTCCGCATTCACGGCGAGCGCAAGCACGGTCCAGCGGGCTTTGCCTCGGAGGGTTGTATTATCCTCTCCTTGACCACCCGACGACTGATACTCCGCGATGGTGGCGACCTTGAGGTCGTTCGATGAAGCGCCTGTCCATTCTACTGTTGGCAGCGCTGTCACTCCCTGCGATGGCAGGAGCCACTGACTGGCCGGACGCATTCCGAGGCATTGCTGCTGGTGAGGTTCGATGGCTTGAGCAGGTTCCGGCACTAGCAGCAGTTGCCGACGTTAAACAGGCTCAGATACTTGAGGATTCGCTCGCGGCGGCACTGACAGCAAACACCACCGGCGCACTGAGGGCGTTAGACGTTCTCGACGCCGGACACTGGCCCCACATGATTGGCTCCGATATCGTATGCACCCCGCCGACGGAAACCCCGGACAAGGTGGACGCATTTTACCAGCGGACGCGTCAGGCACTACTGAGCACGGCTGCTGGGGCAAAATGCCTCTGGATTCTTGAAGCCTCTTATGACGAACTGAAGACAGACAACGCCCGCAAGGTTAAGTAAGATAGCCAACCCGATCATTGGTCATCACATGGCCGTTTTTTCTTCCGCTTACTTTTGATTTTTAGGTAGGCAAAATCGTCGTCACTGTATAACCTCTGTGCGGCACAGCATTGTGCCGCAATGTATCTCAAAGCACTTTCGACAAAAACTGCTGAGTGCGCGTGTGGCATGGATGATTCAGCACCTGCTCGCTGCTGCCCTGCTCGACGATTTTGCCATCGACCATAAACACCACCTGATCTGCGACTTCTCGGGCGAAGCCAATCTCATGCGTTACCACAACCAGCGTGGTTCCCGACTTCGCCAGCGCTTTAATGACATCCAGTACTTCACCGACCAGTTCAGGATCCAGTGCAGATGTAGGCTCATCAAACAGCATGACGCGCGGATTTAGCGCCAGCGCACGGGCAATAGCGATACGCTGCTGCTGACCGCCGGATAAGTGACGCGACCAGGCATCGGCTTTATTCCGTAACCCTACCGCATCAAGCAGTGTTAATGCCCGCTCGGTGGCGGCTTTACGCGTTGCCAGTCCGTGCGCAATGGGCGCTTCAATCAGATTCTCCAGAACCGTTAAGTGCGGGAACAGATTAAAGTTCTGGAACACATAGCCGACGTTAACGCGCTGGCGCAAAATTTCCGCCTCTTTCAGCTCATACAGTTTGTCTCCCTGCCGACGATAGCCAATGTAATCGCCATCGATTTGAATAAACCCCTCATCGACGCGTTCCAGATGGTTGATGGTTCGTAAGAGTGTGGATTTCCCTGAACCGGACGGGCCAAGAATAACCGTTACCGTACCGGGAGGGATCTCCAGCGACACATTATCCAGCGCTTTGTGGCGACCAAAGTATTTGCTAACGCCGGTAATAGAAATATGGCCTTCAGGCGAGTGGGACATGGATGGCCTCCTGCTGTGGACGTTGACGACTGCGTTTTTCCGCACGCCTCACCCGGGTTGTGTTGATCGCTGAACGTCGTTCGCTGCGTGCCAATGCACGTTCAACCAGGTGCTGAATTAACGACAGGACGCTGGTGATCACCAGATACCACACCGCACCCACCATCAGCAGCGGGATCACTTCCTGCGTGCGGTTATAGATCATCTGGATGGTGTAGAACAGCTCCGGCATTGCCAGCACATATACCATCGCCGTCCCTTTCGCCAGGCTGATGATTTCATTGAATCCAGCAGGCAAAATGGTACGCAGCGCCTGCGGCAGAATGATCCGCAGCGTACGTCGCCCTGCCGGTAAGCCCAGTGCTGCCGCTGCCTCGTACTGACCGTGATCGACCCCTAAAAATCCACCCCGAATAATTTCAGCGGTATAGGCGCTTTGTACCAGCGTCAGGCCAACCACCGCAGTGGAAAACTGACCGAGTACATTGATGGTCTCAAAACTTCCCCACTGAATGGGAGTGAACGGAATACCAATCGTCAACGTGTCGTACAGATAGGAGAAGTTGTACAAAACGATCAGCACTACAATCAGCGGTAACGAACGAAACAGCCAGATGTATCCCCATGCCAGACCGTTCAACAGCCAGGAAGATGAAAGCCGCGCCAACGCCAGCAGACCGCCGATGAGAATACTCAACAGCGTCCCGATCAGCGTCAGTAACAGCGTTTGCCCGAGGCCGGACAAGATAACCGGATCAAAGAACCAGCGGGCAAACACGCTCCATTCCCAGCGCGGATTAAACGCCACGGACTGGAGAATTACCGCAAGGGCAAATAAGGCAATGACCGCGCCTACGGTACGCATGGGATAACGTGCCGGTACGACTCTAATGCTATCTGTCGTTTTCATTTTCTCTCCTCAGGCGATTCTGGCCTGACCGGCAATAGTCAGCAGTTTGGTAAAGCGCAGCCGTCCATCAAACGGCGGCAGGCTGTACTCTTCGGGATCGCGCGTCGTATCAAATTGCGGATCGTAGCCCTGGCTTAAATAAAGTCTGACGGCCTCCGGCTGGCGAAATCCCGTGGTCAGATAAATCCGGCTGTAGCCTGCGAGCAGCGCTCTACGTTCCAGTTCCTGCACCACGCGCGCCGCCAGCCCCTGCTGACGCAGGCTGCTTTTTGTCCAGATACGCTTAATCTCGGCGGTGTCCTTGTCGTAAGGTTTGTAAGCTCCGGTGGCGATAATTTCGCCCCGGCGCTCCAGTACCACAAAAAGTCCCTGCGGCGCCATATACCATTCGGTCAGTTCCACTTCAGCGTCGCGAGAAAAGTAATCGCCATAGCGGGCGGCATATTCACCGAACAGACCGTTCAAAATGGGCTGCAGCTCGCTGGCTTCCGGTGAGAGCACGCGAAATTGATCGCTCACGATGACCTCCTTAGTCGCCTAAACCGGCCGGGTTGATTTCAGATTGTGGAATGCGTTCCACCCCTTCTCCCCAGCGATTCAGAACCTTGTCATAGTCGCCGTTGCCAATCACGCCGTTGAGGGCGGTTTGTACCGGCAGAACCAGACCGCTGTCTTTTTTCAGCGTCACAGCGATATGTGCCGCTTTTGGCCAACCGCCATCAACGCTACCCACTAATCGCGTTTTACCGTTGAGTGCAGCTTTCCACGCGCCGATTACATTAGGACCGAAGTAGGCATCGGCGCGGCCTGACTGTAGGGCCAGGGTTTGCGCGGCATCATCTTTGGTATACACCGGCGTAAACGGCTGTAACCCTTTCTTCACGTTCTCATCGTTCCAGGCCAACAGAATCGCTTCCTGGTTAGTCCCCGAACCGACGATAATGCGTAGTCCTGCGATATCTTCCGCCTGCTCGATTTTCTTCAGCTTGCTACCGGTTTTGACATAAAAGCCAAGAGAGTCCTTCCGATACGTCGCGAAATCGAATTTTTCTTTGCGTGCTTTGGTGACGGTAATATTGCTGATCGCGGCATCGTATTTGCCGGAAGTGACGCCCAGCGGCCAGTCTTCCCATGATGTAGGTACAACGTTGAGTTCCAGCCCCAAACTGTCAGCCACCAGACGCGCGATATCCGCCTCGCTGCCGATCAGCGTTTTATTGTCATCGGCAAAGACGGTCAGCGGCGGCTGGCTGAGCCCGGCAATCGCCACGGTGAATTTACCCGGTACGGCCAGGTGCAGGTTTGCGGGTAACTGCGCAATCGCCTGCGGATTTTTTACCGTATTAATCGGCGCTTTATTCGCTTCCAGGCTTACGCCCGTGCCGTTAATCGTCACCTCATTTGCCCAGACGGTAGCGCTGAAAGCCAGTGACAGCGCGAGGAATAGTGATTTTTTCTGCATAGCGTTTTTCTCTTATTGTGTGAATTGATTTGCAGGTGTCGCTAATCCCAGGCTTGCGCGCAGGGTCGTACCGGGATATTCATGGCGGAACAGACCGCGCGCCTGAAGCTCGGGGACAACCTGTTCGACAAACCGCGGAAAGGTATCCGGCGTGCCACCCTGGATGATAAAACCGTCTGCGGCTTTTTCGTCGAACCACTGCTGCAGTCCGTCGGCAACCTGTTGTGGCGTGCCGCTGAAACGCGGACGAGGACTTGCCGCTTCCAGAGCAACCTGACGAAGTGTTAAACCACGCTCGCGTGCGTTGCGCTTGATCTCATCAGTCGTACTGCGAAAGCTGTTTTGTCCGAGAGAGCCCAGATCCGGGAACGGTGCGTCCAGCGGATATTGGGCAAAATCATGATGTTCAAAGTAGCGGCCAAGATAGTTCAGCGCGTCAGTAACGGAGACCAGCGCAGCGGTAGTCTGATACTGCTGCTCAACGTCCTCTGCGCTGTCGCCAACAATAACGCTGACGCCCTGGAATATATGCAGTTGATCGGGATGTCGTCCGGCCACTTCCAGCTGGCTTTTTACTTCCTGATAGAACGCTTTAGCCTCTGCCAGCGACTCCTGATGGGTAAAAATGGCATCAGCATGCTGCGCCGCTAATTTCTTGCCATCTGCTGAAGCTCCCGCCTGAAATATAATCGGACGGCCTTGTGGCGTACGCCCAATATTTAACGGTCCGGCGACCTGGAAATAATCTCCATGATGGTTAAGCGTATGCAGTTTTTGCGGATTAAAAAATTCCCCACTTGTTTTATTACGGGTAAAAGCATCGTCTTCCCAGGAATCCCACAGCCCTTTCACTACCTGTAAATATTCATCGGCAATACGATAACGCTGGGCATGCTCTGGATGCTGAGCGCGAGAATAGTTTTTTGCCGATCCTTCCAGAGGAGACGTAACCACGTTCCACCCGGCGCGCCCCTGGCTGAGATGGTCCAGACTAGCGAACTGCCGTGCGGTCGTAAACGGCTCGCTGTATGATGTGGACACTGTGCCAACCAGCCCCAGATTCTGAGTGATGCTGGCCAAAGCGGATAATACTGTCAGCGGCTCAAAACGATTTAAAAAATGCGGGATTGATTTTTCATTAATATACAGACCATCGGCGACAAAAATAAAATCCAGCTTCCCTTTTTCCGCAATAAGCGCCGTCTCTTTGACAAAATCAAAATTAATACTGGCATCAGCCTGAGCCGCTGGATGGCGCCATGCGGACATATTTCCCGATGCGCCATGCAGAATAGTGCCGAGCCGTAGTTGTCGATTTTCAGCCATAATAACCCCTACCCAACAGGTAAACTTAAAGGTGTGCGAATGCCGTTTTTGCTAACTGCGTAAAGTAATGCGCGGCAGGTTCAATTAAACGCTCGTCCGGATTGAATCCCGGGTGATGTAATCCGTATTCACTGGCGCTGCCAATACTGACAAATGCGCCAGGCGTATTTTGCAGGTAGACAGCAAAATCCTCCCCGCCCATATGCAGGTCGGCATGGTGGGTGGTATAGCCTGACTGTTTCGCCACCGCGGTGGCAATATCGGCCCAACGATCATCATTTACCAACGCGGTTGGTCCCGCATGCCAGGTTACGTCGATTTGTGCGCCAAAGGCGTGGGCAAATCCGGCGGCGATGTCATTAACCCGAGCCTTAACCTGCTGCTGTACCTGGTTTCGGTGCGTTCTGAGTGTCCCTTCCAGCTCAACGGACTCCGGCAGAACGTTCCATGTGTTTCCTCCCTGAATACGGGTCACGCTGAGCACCACCGAATCCAGCGTGTTAACGTCGCGGCTGGCAACGCTTTGCAGCACTGTTACCAGTTGGCTGGCAAGCAGGATGGCATCCTTACCTTCATGAGGACGCGCTGCATGTGCGCCCTTGCCATTTATGCGCAGCACGAAGCGATCAACATTGGCATAAAATGCGCCGCCGCGTGTGGCAAATTCGCCCACCGGCAAACCCGGCTCATTGTGCATACCGAAAATAGCCGCTACGTTTTGCAGAGCACCGGCGCGGATCAACGTTTTTGCGCCGCCGAAACTCTCTTCAGCTGGCTGAAACAAAATACGTACTCGCCCCGGTAAGGTTGTTTCCTGTTGTTTTAGCAGCAGTGCTGCACCAAGCATGACGCTGGTATGGACGTCATGCCCGCAGGCATGCATCACGCCCGGCGTGAGGGAGCGAAACGGAACGTCGGCGCTTTCTTCTATCGGTAGCGCGTCGATATCCGCCCGCAGCGCGATGACATCTTCCCCCTGACCAATTTCCGCGACCAGACCGGTTTTCAGCTCGAATGGCAGAATGTCGACGTCCGCAGCGTGCAACCAGGCGTGAATGCGCGCCGTGGTTGCTTCCTCCTGTAGAGAAAGCTCCGGATACTGATGTAGTTCACGACGCCAGTCGATAAGCGTTGAGCCGAGAGTCATCAGAGCACCTCCACGGCATTATGAGCTTGCGCCAACAAACGCAGCGATGTCAGACGCGCATGCCCTTGCGCCACTGGCGTGTCGATAATGAATTCGTCAATGCCAAATTGCGTATGCAGAGCATTCAGCTTTGCCATCACCTCCTGAGCGGTGCCGTGTAGCAACGCCTGCTCACGACGCGCGATTTTGCGTGGTGGGCTGCCAGACTGAGCGGCAAACGCCAGCGCCTGTTCTTCGCTGGCTACCGTGACACGTTGACCATCTTCCAGCTCCACGCCCCAGAGTTGTACGTTTTCCGCCAGTTGCGCAGCGGTGCCGTAACTGTCAGCCACAATCACCTGCACGGCGACTATCGTCGGGCGTGCACTGTGGGTCTGCCAGAAGGACAAAACGTCATGCAATAACGCTTTGTCACCATTGAGGTGCGCTGCGAAGATGAAATTCCAGTCGGATTGCGCTGCTAACTGCGCGCTTTGCACACTGGCTCCCAGAACAAACTTTTCCGGTGGTATCGGTGGAATTGGCGTCGGGAATACCGTCTCCCCGCTTTCCGTTCCGCTCAGCGCCAGCCAATCGTTAAGCAAAGAAAGCTGGTCGGCAAAACTGCCTTTTTCTTCCTGATGCAGCCCATGCTGTAACGCCTGGGTCGACAGCGGTAAGCCGCCAGGGGCTTTCCCTACGCCGAGATCGACACGTCCAGGAGCCAGCGATGCCAGAAGATTGAAGTTTTCCGCCACTTTGTACGGGCTGTAATGTTGCAGCATCACGCCGCCGGAACCTACGCGGATATGCTGGGTTTGCCCGAGGACCCAGGCGATCACCAGCTCCGGCGATGGGCTGGCCAGCTGTGGCGTATTATGGTGTTCCGCGATCCAGAAACGATGGTACCCCCACTCTTCTGCCTGTTGCGCCAGGCGCAACGTCCGGGAAAGCGCGGTCGCGGCAGTTTCACCTTCCCCGATGGGGCTTTTATCCAGAATACTCAGGCGATATGACATGTTACGAGCCTATGTTTGTTAACATGTCTTTATTATTAATTTATCAAATAGCCATACTGAAACATTTAATTCACATTTACTCAGCTAAAAAGTAGATAACAGCCCCTGTCGCTGCCAGGGTTAAAATTTGGATCGCCCAGTACTGGTTGTAACGCTAAACAGAAAAACACCCGCAATTAATAGCCTACAAAATATAATAGGGTCGTTGGCATCACGGTAATAGCATCAAAATCATTTCATGCCAGTTTTCTTTTTACGAAAAGGTTTTTTAACGCGATTTACGTTAAGTCAGTTTAAACGACTTGTCACGTTATGCGCTTGTATTAATTGTTTCACTTTTATGACACAGGATGAATGATTTACATAGGAATTTTTATTTTAACTACTTCCACAGAATTGATGATTAGTAGAGAATGCAACGTTTCTTATTAAAACGGTTTAAAACAGATTTTAATATCCCCCGATTTTATTGCGGGGATTTTTGTATGGATTATACATAGCACCATGGGACCTCTATGAAAAGTAACATGCCCGTTACACAAATTGAGCACGCACTTAACGATAAAGCGACGCTGCTTTCTACGACGGATAAAGAAAGTCATATTACCTACGCCAACTCCGCGTTTATTGATGCCAGCGGATTTAACGAACACCAGTTAATGGGCGAACCGCATAATATTATTCGCCATCCCGATATGCCTCCCGCGGCGTTCGCCGATATGTGGTACACGCTACAGCAGGGAGACAGCTGGACGGGGATGGTGAAAAATCGCCGGCAGAATGGCGACCATTACTGGGTTCGCGCCAACGTTACGCCGGTCTGGCACAATGAAAAACTCACCGGCTACATCTCGGTGCGTACCGTTCCTTCGCGCGATGAAATAACTCAAAGCGAAAGCTTATATCATAAAATTAATAATCAGCAGCTTAAAGGATTTCGACTTTTTAAAGGCATTGTCATTCGTCGCGGAATATTGTCATGGGCATCAATGTTTAAATGGCTGAGCATTAGCCAGCGCGTCAATTATTCTTTAGGGGTAATCGCCCTGCTCGCTGTTCTATTTCTCTTCGCTCCTGTTAATCCATTTATTCAGGCGGGAGGGTTGCTGTTCTTATTTCTGATGCTTGCTATTTACCTTAAGTATCAAATTTGTCAGCCAGTTAATACGCTACTGACGCAAATGAAGAAAGTGGTCTCCGGGAGAAAACCTGATAACTGTCATTTAAATCGGGTGGATGAGATCGGAATGCTGATGCGTCTGGTTAATCAGTCCGGGCTTAATCTGAATTCCCTGGTCGATGATGTCAGTACGCAAATATCCGGTATTCGCGCCATCAGTCAGCGGGTATCAAAAGAAGGTACGGCGCTGCACAAGCGTTCAGAAGAAACCTCTGCCGACCTGCAACAAACCGCTGCCGCCATTGAAGAAATTGGTAGCGCCGTACAGCAAACTGCTGAGACTGCGGCTCATACTATGACCATGGCCGATAAAACCAGCGCCAATGCGGCAGAAGGCGGCGATATTATGAAACAAACTATTGCCATGATGCAGGCGATATCGCGTGACAACGGGCAGATAGTCGACATCATCGGCGTTATCGACAGTATTGCTTTCCAGACTAATATTCTGGCGCTCAATGCCGCGGTTGAGGCCGCGCGAGCCGGGGAGTCCGGGCGTGGATTTGCCGTTGTGGCGGCAGAGGTCCGTAATCTGGCGCAACACTCGGCGTCTGCAGCAAAAGAGATCAAACAACTGATTGAGAAGAACGTCGCCAACGTCAATAGCGGCGTCAAAATGGTGGAGCAAACGGAAACGCATCTCACTGGGATGATTGGCGATGTCCTGCAGATGTCGATGATGATCAAAGATATTAGTCTGGCGACGCGTGAGCAAACCCAGGCGCTGGATCTGATTAACGATTCGATTTCACGCGTTGGCACCATGACACACAATAACGCCGAGATGGTGGAGCGTGTCACCGATGCTACCGCCGATCTGACTCAACGTTCATCGCGCTTACAGCAGGCCGTTCAGGTCTTTGGCGTATCAGCATAACCTTACGGCGCTTATCGGATGAATGTCTCGATAAGCGCACACCTTTCCACGTATTTACACCCTTCTCTTTTATTGGCTGAATCGAGGCCACACCGCGCCAGTGCTGGCTGTACAAAATGCTGAATTCTTGTTATCGGGGCTTTGCGGAACCGAACAATTGAATGTAGGATGCTCGGCCGGCAGTTTTCCCCCATAACACAATGAAGGGTAAGGCTGTTTTCGCCGCAGCTGGTGCGGCAAAAAGGATTTTGTATTTTTGTCAGGTCAACAGGAAAAGTAATGAACACAAACAACACGCAAGCCGCGGAACAACATGCGGCGAAACGACGCTGGTTGAATGCCCACGAAGAGGGGTATCACAAAGCGATGGGTAATCGACAGGTACAAATGATCGCCATTGGCGGCGCAATTGGTACCGGGTTGTTTTTAGGGGCTGGCGCACGCTTGCAGATGGCGGGTCCCGCTTTAGCGCTGGTTTATCTGGTGTGCGGTATTTTTTCGTTCTTTATACTGCGCGCGCTTGGTGAACTGGTTTTACATCGCCCTTCCAGCGGCAGCTTTGTCTCCTACGCTCGTGAATTTTTAGGTGAGAAAGCCGCCTATGTGGCTGGCTGGATGTACTTCATCAACTGGGCGATGACCGGCATTGTCGATATCACCGCGGTGGCGTTGTATATGCATTACTGGGGCGCATTTGGGGATGTACCGCAGTGGGTGTTCGCCCTCGGCGCGCTGGCTATTGTCGGCACCATGAACATGATCGGCGTGAAGTGGTTCGCGGAGATGGAGTTTTGGTTTGCACTGGTCAAAGTGCTGGCGATTGTGATTTTCCTGGTGGTGGGTACCGTCTTTTTAGGCACTGGAAAGCCGCTGGATGGTAACGCCACCGGTTTTCACCTGATCACCGACAACGGTGGATTCTTCCCACATGGCCTGCTGCCGGCGCTGGTACTGGTTCAGGGGGTGGTTTTCGCATTTGCCTCTATTGAACTGGTGGGCACTGCCGCTGGTGAGTGCAAAGATCCGCAAACCATGGTGCCAAAAGCGATCAATAGCGTTATCTGGCGTATTGGTCTGTTCTATGTCGGTTCTGTGGTGCTGCTGGTTCTGTTACTGCCATGGAATGCCTATCAGGCGGGGCAAAGCCCGTTTGTTACCTTCTTCTCCAAACTGGGCGTGCCGTATATCGGCAGTATCATGAATATTGTGGTGCTCACCGCGGCGCTTTCAAGCCTTAACTCTGGACTGTACTGCACCGGACGTATTTTACGTTCCATGTCGATGGGCGGATCGGCACCGAAATTCATGGCTAAAATGAGCCGTCAACAGGTACCCTGGGCTGGGATCCTCGCCACGCTGGTCGTCTATGTCGTCGGGGTATTTCTGAACTATCTGGTGCCGTCACAGGTGTTTGAGATCGTGTTGAACTTCGCGTCGTTGGGCATTATTGCGTCGTGGGGCTTTATCATGGTCTGTCAGATGCGTCTGCGCCGGGCCATAAAAGAAGGTAAAACGGCAGACGTCAGCTTTAAACTGCCGGGCGCTCCGTTTACCTCGTGGCTGACCCTACTGTTCCTGCTGAGTGTGCTGGTGCTGATGGCGTTTGACTATCCAAACGGCACCTACACCATCGCGTCATTACCGTTGATTGCCATCCTGCTGGTTGCAGGCTGGTTCGGTGTGCGTAAACGCGTCGCGGAAATCCACCGCACCGCGCCATAATGGCTGAAGGCCTGACAGGTTAACCCTTCAGGCCTTCTTTTTTAGTTCGCTTCAATCAACTGCGCTACATCGCTGCTGTTAATTTCCCGCGCATTTCCATCCTGATCGGTATAGCTGGTCATTCCCGTATCTTTATCCAGTTTTGGCTTGCCCTGGGTGGTAATGGTTTGTCCGCTTTTGGTCGTCATGACGTAATCGGTGGTGCATCCTGCCAGGGTAAACAGCATTACGCCTGCACACAGACAGATAAATGGCTTTTTCATGGTATTCCCGTGTTATTCAGTTAGCCGTTGAGGGCGTAGTGTAAGTCCCTGAAGTGGGTCGGGCTACTGGCGGGGTGTAACGAGGCGTATCGTGGGGTTTAGAGAAATGACAGGAGGGGTTTCCCCCTCCGGATTTTTTACAGCGCAATACGAATAACATCGTCCGGCTGGGTAGCTTCCTGCTCGCGGGTAGATTTCTGTTTCACGCTGACGTACAGGGTTTTACCGTCGGCGGAGAGCGCCAGGCTATTCGGGAACGTTGGGGTCTCGAATGTTTTGACGACTTTATAGCTTTTCGCGTCGATCACACTCACTTTACCGGCCTGGCGATGAGTCACGTAGGCTTCATTACGCGTTGGGTTGAACAGCACAGCAAGAGATTCCGGCGCGGCGACTTTTGCCAGTACGTTGCCATTACGGGTGTCGATGACCAGCACTTCCGCCGCTTTAGAGTCGGTGACAAATGCGCGGTTGCCCGCTGTGTCCAGGCTCAGGTTGATAAAGAAATGCTCTTTCCCATCATCCAGCAGTTTTTTGCGGCTGAGAATTTTGTTAGTGGCGGTGTCAATGGTAATGAATTCACCGTCGGCATTGGCGGTGTACAGGCGTTTAGCCTTGCTGTCGACAGCCAGAGCGGTGCTCATTTTGCCGGTATTCTGGATGGTGTCCTTCAGCTTGATCGTCTCACCGTCCACCACCCAAATCACGCTCTCTTTACCAATACCGCTAATGTATACCGTGTTGGTGGCATCATCGGCGACCAGCTCACGCGGCTGCAGCGGGCGAACGTCTTCAGAACGTTTACGCGCATCCAGCACCAGGCGTCCTTTCACCGCACCGGTTTTGGCATCCATCGCCGTAACCGCGCTGTTTACCGTGTTGCCGAACCACAGCGTTTGCGTGGCATTGTTGATGGTGGCACCAAATGGTTTGAGATCGTTATGAATCACCTGGGTCACTTCGAGGGTGACCGGGTCAAGACGATAAACCACCCCGCCGGTATCCAGTTTGCGGCTTTGTGAGGTCGCCAGCCACAGCGCGTTCTCTTGCTGGCTGTACGCCATTTCATAGGCGCCTTTGCCGACGGCTTTGCGCAGCAGTTCTTCTGCAGCCTGCGTAGTAAAAGATGATGCAACGAGCAGTGAACCTAACAGTAAAGAACCACGCAGACGCGGCGAAAACAGATGACGTAAAGACATGACGACTCCCTTTGATAAATTCGTTTGTTACTGCTTCACATAGCTTCAATGAGCAAAATCATGGTTTTGCCTTTTTAAGAATGAGAATAGTAATCATTATTTATCTCAATGTGGAGTGTTTATTCGCTTTCGGGTAGTAACCTTCTTATTTTCTCCATGAATACCAGATAACGACATTGGCATTTTACCAGGCCTACATTTTGTACGAAGCAGGCCTGGTTACAGGCATTCACCGTCTTCCACCTTTACGCATCAATCCTCAGCAAGACGAATAACTACCTTGCCGAAGTTTTTGCCGGTCAGCAGACCGATAAAGGTTTGTGGCGCATTTTCCAGACCTTCGGTCACCTGCTCGCGGTAGTGGATTTTGCCCTCTTTAACCCAGCGCCCCATCTCCCGCTGAAACTCATGAATACGGTGTCCATAATCCTGACCAATGATAAAACCCTGCATGCGGATACGCTTTTTCAGCATCGTTGCCATTAACAGCGGTAATCTGTCAGGTCCGGCCGGAAGCGACGTGGCGTTATAACCGCTGACCAGGCCACAAAGCGGGATGCGCGCTGAGGTATTGAGCAATGGCAGAACGGCATCAAATACTTTTCCACCGACGTTTTCGTAATAAATATCAATACCCTGCGGGCAGGCTTTTGCCAGTTGTTGTGCAAAATCTTGTGTGTGGTGATCGAGACAGACATCAAAGCCCAATACCTCGGTGGCATGTCGGCATTTCTCTGCCCCACCCGCCACACCGATCACCCGACAACCTTTAAGCTTACCGATCTGCCCGACCGTTGCGCCAACCGGCCCGGTTGCGGCGGCTACCACCAGCGTTTCTCCCGCTTTCGGCTGACCGATATCCAGCAGGCCCATATAAGCGGTAAACCCCGGCATACCCATAACACCCAGCGCCCAGGAGGGATGTTCGGGATGATCGCCAAGCTTCACCAGCCCGTTACCGTCGGAGATGTCATAGTCCTGCCAACCGCTGTAGCTCAATACCCATTCGCCTGGCTGGTAGTCCGGATGGTGGGATGACACCACGCGACTTATGGTCCCCCCCACCATAACACCACCAATCTCTACTGGTGGTGAGTAAGATGGCTCATCGCTCATACGGCCACGCATGTAGGGATCGAGGGAAAGATAAACGGTGCGCAGCAAAATCTGGCCTTCACCTGGCGTTGCCACCTCATCTTCTTCAAGACGGAAGTTCTCCGGGACTGGCGCGCCATGCGGGCGTGAAGCCAGTACCCAGCGACGGTTACGATTAGTCTGTTGACCCATGATGTGCTCCTCTGCTTTTGGCATGAATCCATCAATAGTAGCAGTCTGTGCCTGCTATTTAGCTGACGACGTGGTTTAACCGCACAACCAGGTAAACGCAGGGTTGCGCGGTTTCATTGATAAACCGACAGTCATTCGGCGGGCCAAGTTCCAGGCAATCACCTGCCTGCATTTCATGGCGTACGTCCCCTTCGACAAAGACTAATTCACCCTGCTGTAACCAGATAAGTTGTCTGGCCTGCACATAGGAAGAGGCTGGCATCGGGATATCACTACCGGCGGGTAATTCGATCTGTACCAGATCGATAGGCAGATCGCTGCGCGGTGAAACATGGCGGCGCAGATAGTGACTTTGCGGGTCGTGCCAGACGGGCTGATCGACGAAGCGCAGCAGCTTGCCCTCCTGCATTTCAGCCCGCGCAATCAGGGTAGACATGCTGATGCCAAACGCACCGGAAAGCCTACCCAGCAGCGTAGCCGTTGGACTACTCTCGCCGCGTTCTATTTTATGGATCATCGCCCGCGACACACCCGCGCGCTCGGCAAGTTCCGTGAGTGACCAACCGCGAGATTCCCGCTCGATGCGAATTCTTGCACTGATCCGTTGATTTATGCTGTCTTCAATAGTATTCATATTGTAATACTATAGTGAACAACCCCTGAGGTTCAACATGTCAATTCGATTTGCCAGCAAGGAAGACTGCGCCGCCATTGCAGAAATCTACAACCATGCGGTACTGCATACGGCGGCTATCTGGAACGATCAAACGGTCGATGCCGAAAACCGTATTTCCTGGTATGAAGCCCGACAATTGATGGGGTATCCGGTGCTGGTGAGTGAAGAGAATGGCGTGGTTACGGGATACGCCTCCTTTGGCGACTGGCGTAACTTTGATGGCTTCCGTCATACCGTTGAACATTCGGTGTATGTTCATCCTGAACATCAGGGAAAAGGGCTAGGACGGGCACTGCTCAGCAGACTGATAGACGAAGCCCGCGCATGCGGCAAGCATGTGATGGTGGCAGGTATTGAATCTCAGAATCAGGCATCACTGCATCTGCACGGCTTGCTGGGTTTTAAAACCACCGCGCAAATGCCGCAGGTTGGCACCAAATTTGGGCGGTGGCTGGATCTGACCTTCATGCAGTTACAGTTAGACGATCGCCGCGATCCGGATGCCCGTAGATGAACCAGACGCTGACCCTCTCCTTTCTGATTGCCGCGGGTATTGGTCTGGTGGTGCAAAATACCTTGATGGTACGCATCACCCAGACGTCCTCGACGATCCTCATCGCCATGTTGCTTAACTCGCTGGTCGGGATCGTGCTGTTTGTCAGCATACTGTGGTTTAAGCAAGGAGCTGCGGGATTTGGAGAACTGGTATCCAGCGTGCGCTGGTGGACGCTCATCCCCGGATTGCTGGGATCGTTCTTTGTTTTTGCCAGCATCAATGGGTACCAAAATGTGGGGGCCGCTACCACTATCGCGGTGCTGGTGGCTAGCCAGTTAATCGGCGGGCTGATGCTGGATATTCTACGTAGTCACGGCGTGCCGCTGCGGGCGCTGGTAGGTCCGGTCTGTGGCGCGGTGCTGTTGGTCATCGGGGCGTGGCTGGTGGCGAGACGTTCGTTTTAATTGCCTGATGGCGCTTCGCTTATCAGACCTACAGAGCGTGTCTGCAGGCCGGATAAGGGAAATATCAGAGGATTGTGCCGCCTTTGGTCAACTGTTCGCGACGGGCTTCCATATCCTCTTTATGTTGACGACCATGATGTGCGATAGCCGTACGCAAACGCTGTTGCTGGGTATAGCAGTCTTCCCGGCTCAACGCGACATCATCGCTGAGCTCAATCAGCAATTCATTCATATGCGTAATGACGCTCTCTTCAATGGCGGCATCAACACGTGCGCTGACCTCATCCAGATGCGACATAACCTCTCCTTAACTCATTAATTTAATTTTGCTTTTGAAAAATCACTGCCCATCAGACTGACGCTGTATCCGCTGACGTTGCTGCGCGTAGCGTAGAACGTTTTACCGTTTGCCAGGGCTATCCACGGAGCCTGCTGGTAGAAAATCTCTTGCGATTGTTGGTAAAGCGCGGCGCGCTCTTCCGGTTTACTCACCAACTTCGCCTTTTGAACCAGCGAATTATACTCTTTATCGCACCAGCGCGCGGCGTTAGATCCGGTTTTTATGCTGTCGCAGCCCAGCAGCACATCGGCGAAGTTATCCGGATCGCCGTTGTCTGACATCCAGCCAAACAACGCGGTGTCATGCTCACCTTTACGCATTCCGGAGAGATATTCCCCCCACTCGTACGACACAATTTTCGCCTTCACGCCAACCTTTGCCCAGTCGCTCTGGATCATCTCGGCAATCCGTCGGGAGTTCGGGTTGTAAGGGCGCTGAACCGGCATTGACCACAGCGTCGCTTCAAAGCCGTTTTCCAGCCCCGCCTGCTTCAGCAGATCTTTCGCCTTTTGCGGGTCGTAAGTGTAATCCTGCAGATCTTTATTGAAGCCCATCATATTCGGCGGAATCGGCGATTTTGCCACCGTACCGGAACCTAAAAAGACGGCGTTAATAATGGCCTTTTTATCGGTCGCGTAGTTTAGCGCCTGACGCACCAGTACGTTATCAAACGGTTTTTTCTCGGTATTAAACGCCAGATATCCGACGTTCAGCGCTTCAACCGAATGCAGCGTCAAATCTTTATTCTTTTTAATCTCGTCAAACTGTACGGGGGCTGGCGCCGGGATTATCTGGCACTCATTGGTTTGCAGTTTTGCCAGCCGCGTCTGGACGTTTGGCGTGATGGAGAAGATCAGGTGCTTCGTTGGAACGGCGCCATCCCAGTAGTTAGGGTTGGCAAGATAGCGGATTTGCGAGTCCTGCTTGTACTGCTGCAACACGTAAGGCCCGGTGCCAATCGGCCAGTTATCGACGTTTTCCGGGGTGCCTTTTTTCAGCATCGCGTCGGCATATTCCGCAGAAAGGATGGAGGCAAAATCCATACCCCAGTCGGCAAGAAACGCGGCGTTAGGTTCATTGAGGACAAACTGAACGTGAAAATCATCAACCTTCTTCACTTCTTTAATCAGTTTATCCAGACCGACATCGTTAAAGTATTCGTAGCTTCCCTGAGAAACCTTGTGATACGGATGATCGGCATCTTTCTGCCGTAATACCGAGAAAATCACGTCATCAGCGTTGAAGTCGCGGGTCGGTTTAAAGAATTTATTACTGTTGAATTTCACGCCCTGACGCAGGGTAAACGTGTAAGTCTTACCGTCCGGGGAAATCGTCCAGTCCGTTGCCAGAGACGGTATCGGGGTATTCTTTACCGGATCAAAGTTGATGAGTCGGTTGTAGAGCACTTGTGAACTGGCCACAAATGAGGGACCGGAACTGGCAATTTGCGGGTTAAATGACTCCGGCGATGCTTCAGAGCAATAGATGATGGTGTCAGTATTGGCCGCGAACGCAGCGCCTGACGGTAAGACGGTGCTGAGAGCCAGCGCGAGTAACGTTTTCCTTGCAATCATGGTTATAAGCCTTCTTATTTTATTATTAACCGAGATATCAGAGCATAGCTGACAAAAACTGACCAATAACAAATCACTATCAGGTTATTCTAATCCGGTGTATTTCGCTGAATAATTCATCACCCTAAGCGAATTAATTTCCCTTAAGTCTTTTTCAAAACGTCAAGATTTTTCCCGGCACTCTATGCCATGAAAATTAGCCCCTTTTTGCCTCTCTTTCGCCGTTTGCTCGCTTTTATAAAACGTAAAGTAGATACGTGAAGAAGTCTAAGGGGTAACAACGTGGCAAAAACTCTCTTGCGCAGCGGCAATTTGGATGACTATCAGGCCGTGGGCGGCGGTGGTCAGGCCGTGTTTGATTCAGCATTGCAAATTCGTGAAACGCTTCGTCTGCGTAAACAGCAGGCGATGGTGGATTGTCTGGCGATCCCACAAATTAACGACAGCGGCGATCGGGTTGACTGGTATTCCCCGATAGAAGGGAAAGCCGTGGCGTGGAAAGCCGCTGATGAAGAGGCACGTTTTCGTGCGCTGCGCTATCTGGGAAGCACGCTGGAAAATGCGGCGACCCTGAGCCGTAAAAGTCTGCAATCGGGGAAAACCTCGCTACAGCTATTTGGCTCGCTGCTCGAAAAAGCCGTCCAGTTTCCCGGTGAAAACCACGTATTTCTGGTTGATGGCAAACCCGTTATTACGTTCTGGGGCTTCGTCAATTTGAATGAAAATCCCCGCGACGATGTCCTCGACTGCCTGCGCATTGCCGATGTTCCTCCTGTGGTTACCGTAGCAGAGCCGGAACAGGAAGCAGAAATCGCACCGGAAATTACCTTTGCCGAGGCCGATGTCCCCTTACTGACGCCGGTCGTTGATCTGCCAAAACCGACTGAACCTGAACCTCAACCCCCGGTCATTGTTAACGAACCTGAAGTTACTGCGCCCCCGTTACAGGAGAAGCCCATACGCCGCCTGCCGCTGTGGAGCCTGCCCGTTGCCGCAGTGATTATTGCAGCCATCGTTGGGCCGCTGCTGTGGAAGCAACAGACCGCCCAGCCCGGACCCGCAGTCGCCGCTGTTGAAGTCGCTAAGGTTGATATGGCACCGCTGCCAGCACTGATATCTGCACTGCCCCTGCATCGTGCTGAAGTGACTCCCGCTGTGAAGAAAGAGAAACCTGCCGAAGGACCGGTGGTGATTGCCGCAATTCCAAAAGATGCACTGGTGATGGATGCCAACCAGATGAAGGCAGGAACGACACGTTTTCTCAACGGTAACTGGCGCGTCATGGTCGATGTTAAAGATCCGGTGAGCGGCAAAGCGCCGTCCCTGCGCTATCAGATCCAGGCCAATAAAGGCACTGCACGCGTGGTTCATGGTGACAATATTGTTTGTCGTGCCGAGATTTTCTCCGGTTTGCACCAGTCGGGTGAATTAATGATTAAGAGTCGCGGCAATGCCCGTTGTACCGACGGGTCACGTTATCCGATGCCTGAAATTACCTGTAAAGCGGGAACCAACGACGTCGCCGCCTGTACCGCGCGTTATGACGATCACGCGGAAATCCCTCTGACGATCAAAAAGATAGGTGCCTGATTTTATGTTGGTGAATCTGTGTGATTACAAACAGAGCGTGACGCTCATCGCCAATAGCGGTGTACAATTTCTGGATTTCGGCCTCACGCCGCAGGAATCTGCGCACCATGGACGCTTTGTGCGCAAAACGGCAAACGGTCCGCTACTGCGACTGGACTTCGATCTGACGTCAGGACGCTATACCCTACCGGGCAGCACCGGCGCACAACCCGAAGTGGTGAAGCCGGAAAGTACCCAGACGTTACATTATTCGCTGGACGTGCTCGACGGCGTCTGGCTGCCGCTGCCGTTTCTGCGCTTTAACCCGCCGCGTACGTTTGTTGAAGGTCCGGATAACTGGGCACGCGTGCAGGTGCGAAAGCTGGCGCAGCCGGACAGCGCGGGCAACACCCACCGTGTTACCGTAGCGCTGGACAGCCAGCTTACTGAAAATGCCCCAGCGGCGTTAACCCCCAACGAAAATGATCTGCTTAACGGTACACGGTTTGCGCTGGCCTGGCATGACAACGAAATTGCTGATTTCCTTGACCAGACCTGGATTGACGGCTGGTTGCGCGAATCTTTTATGCACCATGTCACCCAACATGAGAACCGCTCAGAACAAGAGATCCAGCAGGCGCTGCGTAACTTTGAATACCAGGCGCACTGGCTGAATGTGCTGACCCTGTTAGGTGAGCAGCTTTCTGTCCCGGAAGTGAAACTGGTTACGCACACCCTTAGCACACCCGCCATTCCCGTCGATCTTATTTTGGATATCGGTAATACCCATACCTGTGGTGTCCTGATTGAAGATCACGGGGATGCCAATGACGGGCTGCGTCAGACCGCTGAATTGCAGGTCCGTTCGTTAAGCGAGCCGCAGTTCCTCAACGATCCGCTATTCACCAGTCGGCTGGAGTTTTCCGAAGCGCGCTTTGGTAAGCAGCATTTTTCCGTTGAGAGTGGGCGTGATGACGCCTTTATCTGGCCGTCGATTGTGCGTGTGGGTGATGAAGCCCGTAAGCTGGCGATGCAGCGTATGGGCACCGAGGGCAACAGTGGGATCTCAAGCCCGCGCCGCTATCTGTGGGATGAAACGCCGGTGTTACATGACTGGCGCTTTAGCCAGATGAATGGCAAACCCCAGCGCGAACCGCTGGCTACCGCCTTCCCGCTGATGAACCTGATGAACGATGACGGGCAACCGCTGTTCAGCCTGCCGCAGGACGATCGTCTGCCAGTGTTCTCACCACAATACAGCCGCAGCACGCTGATGACGCATATGTTGTGCGAAATACTGGCCCAGGCGCTGGGGCAAATTAACAGCGTAGCGACGCGTTTGCGCCTCGGATTCCCGGCGTCTCCGCGTCAGTTGCGGACGCTGATCCTGACCCTACCGTCGGCGATGCCCAAACAGGAGCGCGAGATTTTCCGCCTGCGCATGTTTGAAGCTATTGCCCTGGTCTGGAAAGCGATGGGCTGGCACCCGCAGGATGAAGACTTCACCACCCGTAAGCAGCAGGAAAAAAGTGTGGTTCCCGTACCTGAAATTCAGATGGAATGGGATGAAGCCAGCTGCGGGCAACTGGTGTGGCTGTATAACGAGGCTATCTCACACTACGATGGCCACACCGAATCGTTCTTTAACTCCCTTGCCCGCCCGGACCGTTTGCCGGAGCCTGGTGAGACTAAAGGCCGTGCGCTGCGCGTAGCATCGATCGACATTGGCGGCGGGACAACGGATATGGCCGTCGTTCATTACCAGCTTGATGACGGCGTTGGCGCGAATGTCAAAATTACCCCGCATCTGCTGTTCCGTGAAGGTTTTAAAGTTGCGGGCGATGACATGCTGCTGGACGTGATTCAGCGCTGCGTGTTGCCTGCGCTGCAAACCCGCTTACAACAGGCTGGCGTGACCGACGCCGCCGCATTGCTGGCCACGCTGTTTGGCGATTCCGGGCGCATCGATACTCAGGCAATTCTGCGTCAACAAACGGCGTTACAGCTCTTTATGCCGCTCGGTCATGCGGTCCTCTCTGCCTGGGAACAAAGCGATATTAACGACCCGGTCGCCGGGCTACATGCCACCTTTGGGGAACTCCTGAGTCAACAACCCACGCGCAACGTGATGAACTACATCCAACAAGCTATCGACCATGCGTTACCAGCAGGGTCGCCTGCGTTTGATGTTCTGAGCGTGCCGTTACAGGTACAGTTCAGGCAGTTACAAGAAGCACTATTGGCGGGGCAATTTACCCTGACTTCCCCGCTGCACGCGGTTTGTGAGGCTATTTCACATTATCGCTGCGATATCTTATTAGTGACCGGCAGGCCCGCCTGTTTACCGGGTGTACAGGCGTTGATCCGCCATCTGCAACCTGTCCCGGTTAACCGTATGATCTGGATGGATAACTACCGCGTGCATGAGTGGTATCCGTTCAGCCAACAGGGGCGAATTGGTAACCCTAAATCCACCGCTGCTGTAGGCGCTATGCTGTGCAGCCTGGCGCTGGATTTGCGTTTGCCACGCTTTAACTTTAAAGCTGCCGATATCGGCGCTTACTCGACCGTACGCTTTCTCGGTGTGCTGGATAATACGGTCAATACCCTGCGTGATGAGAACATCTGGTATCACGATATTGATCTGGATAAACCTGGGGCGAAGCTGGATGCCCGGTTGCATTTCCCGTTACGTGGCAACGTGACGTTAGGATTCCGGCAACTGGCAAACAGCCGCTGGCCTGCCACGCCGCTGTATACGCTCAGCATAAACTCTGCCGAACTGGCAAAAACTATCGCCGGAGATGGCGTGTTGAATGTTCGGCTGCAGCTACGCGGCGGCAGCAAAGAAAGTGGCCCGGAATTCTTCATCCTGAGTGATGCCTGGTTACAGGATGGCACCCCCGTTGCCGCCAATGCCTTAACGTTAAAACTGAATACGCTGGCAGACCGTCGCCATAGCGGAAGCCATTACTGGATTGATAGCGGGAGCGTGTACCTGAAATGAGTAAGATGTTAAATACCGCGCAGGCCGCCATCGAGTGGGTGGTAGATACCCGTCAACGTGCAGCGCGTCTTGATGATGAAGCGGATGCCCTGCTGGCACAGCTTACGCTAGCCGCAGTGAGTGAATCTGCGCTGAAGACGACCTTTTCATCGCAAGGATGTATAGGGTTATATGGACACTCACAATCGGCAAAAGCACATCTGCTGGCGGCATTGTGCTGCAATGCCACTGGCAAAGTGAATATTGTTACCCCGGATCGCAGCTTTGATTATTTCTCGCATATTAATCCGGGCCACGCACCAACCAATATGGCGATCCGCTTTACGCGCGATGAAAATCCGCATGATAGCGAATGGCCGTTGCGTCTGCGGTTACTCAGTGAAGCCGAACTGGTACAGCTATTTATCGCCCAGTTCAGCGCGCTCCCGGACAACCGACAGGTCGAGAAATCGATTATTGAGGCGCGCCTGGAAAAATGGCAAACGCTGCGTCAGCGTCACCCGGTGCCGGGCATTACCGCACATGATGTTGCTGCAATCGGTCGTTTCTGGCGCTCCTGCGTACCGGCAAACCAGCAGCAAATTGACGATGCACTATGGTATCAGTTTGCCACGTTGCTGCCCGCACTGGACCTGACTACCCGGGCAAACGCCTGGGCGTTACTGTGGGGAGAACAACCAGAGCTGACGCAGCAGTGGTTGGCGCTGGCCCACTCGTTGCAACAAACCGGACACGCGCAAGAATTAGCGGCCCCGCTGAGCCTGCTGGTTGATCATTTTGGTTTACCTGCCGAAAGTTTCCTGACCCAGGTGGCATTGACCGGCAATAATGAGACGCAAAGCGATGTGGTGGTTCATCCGATTGAAAATCATCAGTTGCTCAATGCGGTCAGCCTTTCTTTGTCGTCACTGGCGCTACTCACGCGCGAGCTGGTCCTGACGGTTGAAGACGCGGTGCTGGAGAATGTCGATCTGCTCGATATTCCCCTCGCCCCGGATGCTCATCCTCATCCACTGTGGCAGGCAAAATTAGGCTGGATGCTGGAACATTATCGCCAGCACCTGCAACCGGATGTGCTCTTAATCTGCAACGCGGTCTCTACACGGGCCCAGACGCCCGCCATCACCCGCAAGCTGTTGGGCTGGGTCAACGATACCCAACCTGTTCATGATGCCGCATTACCGGGCGTGGTTTGGGCCATTACCCCGCAGGATGCGCGTTTTAGTACCCAGCAAAACCTTGATGAATCCGTGCAGCAATTGATGGGCAAGCCCGGGCTGCATTGGGGTACGTTGCAGGCGCTGGATAAACATAGCTTACAACGTCTTGTCGAATGGCTGACTCAGGCAACCTCACCGCAGCAGCGCCAGGCCAGGTTGACTTCTCTATGCGAGCAGCATCAACAGCGCATCCGCGAAACTCTGATAAGCTGGATTAATCCCGCTCAAGCTGAATCGGATAGCCACGAGTCGGTGATCCGCCAGTTACAGGCGCAAGCGGCAAAACATGGCGAACTGCTGGATGGTTTGCTCCCGCCGATGCGCATTTTTGAGTCGCTGCTGCGTATTCAGCAACCGCGCGAGGAGCAGGTAAGCGGTTTATTTAATGAAGAGATTGACCTGTTTGCCGAGGTGCGTGACACACTGCACTCGCCGGAAAGCCAGGAGACCGGATATCAGGCACACAAAATGTGGATTAACCACATGCGCCAGTGGTGTCGCGATGAAAATAATGCCCGTCGTTTACGACTCGATCCCCGTACGTTAAGGCAGGTTGCCGACATTCTCGTCACCACCAGCTATCGCCTGGAGATGCCACAACGCTTACAGCGCATTATGCAGCGAGAAAACGTCTGTGCCGCGCAGCTACACGCCGATATTGGTGATTTTATTACCTGGCTTGGATTTGCCGACGTTGCTGAGGAACAGCGCCCTGCCAGCAGGATCCAAAAAGGATCGGCTATTTTTAGCGCGCCGAAGCAATCGCCGATGCTACGGCTGACGAAGCTGGATGAACAACCCTCGCATGGTGCAAGCCGTTACGTTTACGACTGGCTGGTTGCCTTGTACACCCGCGCGAATGAGAATGTGGGATATCAGCATCCACAGGATGTCACTGAAACCGACAAAAAACGATTAGATGCCCTGCTTTTCTCCTGAAACGGCGTATATGCCGTCATCAGAAAAGAGAAAACATCAGCGCAACGGGAAAACTCATCGGCCAGGTCGCCCCGACTAATACCGCGCTAAGAAAGCGGATCCGCTTTTTATCGCGGGAAAGAAACCAGGTGATGATTGCCGTGATGACGGCCATCACCGCATAAAAAACTAACATTTTTTGGTATAGGGACATTTAAGGCATCCTGGCCGGAAGGGAAAATCGCGCGCAATATGCTCTTTTTCATGACTCACATCAAGTTTTATTAATTAATTTAAGAAAAACGGCTGTAAAACAACCCATTTTCATTATGTTCAGAATTCGTACTATTGCGGATAGTTATAAGCCGTACTATACCCATAAGGGTTAAAACGAAAGGTGGCAAAAATGAATGTTTCCAGTAAAACTGTGGTGCTGATAAATATATTTGCTGCTGTAGGACTTTTCAGTCTGATATCCGCAAGGTTCGGCTGGTTTGCTTGATGTAACTCTTCTTGATTAATTGCAGCGTCCGCTGGCAGAGAGGATCTTCTCTCTGCCATCAGTAAACGATCTTCCCACTCTGCTATCACTGGGTAAATTATCCTTAATATGTAATACCCCTAATCCTTCTGCGGCATTATATTGCCCGAATAGCGGCCAGGTGTTGTGCCGGTATGTTGATGGAAGAAAGCAATAAAAGCACTGTCGCTGACAAACTCCAGATATTGCGCGACCTGGCTGATATGGCATCCATCAGCCAACATTTCCATGGCTTTTAACAACCTAAATTGCTGCCGCCAGTCCTGATAATTCATCCCGGTATCCCTGATAAATATTCGACTGATCGTCCTCTCGCATGCCCCAACCTGTCGGGACAATTGATTCAGTCGTGGTGGCAATTCACCCATGCGTAATCCCTTGAGCCACACGTTAAGCCGCGGATCTGAGGGATACTGCAATGTCCAGTTTTCACTGCGGGCGGCACGCATTTCCTCACAAAAAACGGTAATAAGGCTGGACTGCTGAGCGGCAGGCATTTCCCATGACCAGAATGCCATACGTTCTATCACTTCAAAAAAAAGCGGATTAACTTCGACTATCTGCAGCGGTAACTCAGATAACGGCAATGTGGTTGAAAAATACAAAGAGCGATAAGCCATCACACCACGCATTATGGCGCGATGTACCGTGCCTGCCGGGATCCAAACCGCACGACGTGGCGGTAGCAGACACAGGGCCTGCTCCAGTTCAATCGTAATACTTCCCGCAGCCGAAAAAAGTAGCTGATGACGAAGATGACTGTGCCGCCCGGAATCATGTACGCCCATATCGGCAGCAATACCGATTACCGGTTTATCAAAGCTATCCGCATCAAAAGCATCATCGGGGGCAATTTTCATTATCTGTCTGATATTTGATATTTAAAGTCCTGATAATGGTAATACGACATATTCCTTTCAGCAATAATGCCCGCCTGTTTTCTGTCTGTCTGGATATTGCTATGAACACACTTCGTCGCCCACCGCTGTGGCTTCTTACACTACTGATTATGTTTCCACAACTGGTGGAAACCATTTACAGCCCGGCATTGCCGGGTATCGCTATCTCTTTTCACGTAAGCAGTGAGCGCGCGGCTCAAACGCTCTCCGTTTATTTTGTTGCTTTCGCCGTCGGCGTAGCGATGTGGGGGTGGCTAAGCGACTGCATCGGACGACGTTGGGCGATGCTGGCAGGACTTATCTGCTATGGAACAGGTTGCGCAGCAGCTGTTGTTGCCACCGACTTCAGCGTTTTGCTGATGGCGCGGATGATCTCCGCCATCGGTGCGGCTGCCGGGTCGGTCGTGGTACAGACCATGCTAAGGGACTGTTATGAATCAACTGCGCTATCCCGCATATTTTCTGTAATGGGTGCTGCGCTGGCATTGAGTCCAGTTTTTGGCCTGCTAAGCGGAGGTTGGTTAGTAAGTCTGTATGGCCATACCGGTGTCTTTGTTGCCCTTGTGCTGTTGGCGCTGCTACTGCTAATACTGACAGCGACCATGCTGCCAGAAACCCGGCCCGAACATACGCTCAGCCCGAAGCTTGCCGGATTGTTCTCCCGCATGATGCGGGACAATGAGTTGCGGAAAAACGCCTTGCTGGTTGCCCTACTGAACACCATGCTGTTTAGCTATTACAGCCTGGCGCCGTTTCTTTTTGGGCAATTAGGATGGAGCTCCAGAGCCTTTGGCTGGACGGGATTACTACTTGCGTTTGCTTCTCTGTCAGGTAGCCTGCTGAACCGAAGACTGTTAACGACTGGTCTGACGCCGGAGCGACTGGTACGTTATGCCTGTGTGCTGGCAGCGTTGTCAGGTCTCGTCGCGTGGTGTTTACAGCACTCCGCGTGGATCCTGATTCCGGTGTTCGGCGTGGTGATTGCCTATGGTATCGCCATTCCCAATGTGCTGAGTCAGGCGCTGCGTCACTACCGTGAACAGGCCGGTGCCGCCGGTGCTTTGTTCGGATTAAGCTATTACCTGTTACTTGGGATGATGCTGGGTTTAGCAGGCATGGTGCAGCAACTGGGGCTGGTTCTGAGCGTCTGTGCCCTACTCGCCTGGCTTTGCAGTCTGGGCCGTAGATAAACCCGATGGCGATCCTGAAAGCACAAAGCCCCGGCTATATGCTGGGGCTTTGTTGTATCAATTAGCCTGACCTCGCGGATATTTCCAACTTACCGCCGTCCGATGGCGACGAGGCCAGTGGCGCGAATAGTATAGACACACGTATGCCAATATTTAGCTATCCGTGCCCCATTCGCCGATCGCGCTTAAGATATTACTCATGCTTGATCATAACATGGCGAATAACCGTGTAATCCTCCAGCCCATAAACCGACATATCCTTTCCATAGCCGGACTGTTTTTGCCCACCGTGCGGCATCTCGCTAACCAGCGTGAAATGGGTATTGACCCAAGTGCAACCATATTGCAGGCGAGCGCTAAAGCGATGCGCTCGCCCAACATCCCGGGTCCAGACGGAGGATGCCAGGCCGTATTTCGAATCGTTGGCCCATGCCAGCACCTGATCTTCATCATCAAATACGGTCACGCTGACCACCGGACCGAAAACTTCCCGCTGTACGATGGCATCGTCCTGCTTCGCCCCAGCAAGCAGCGTCGGGGCAAAATAGTAGCCTGAACCATCCACTTTTTTACCGCCGGTGATGACCTTAATATGGCCCAACGCTTTAGCCTCATCGACCGCTTTAGTCACGCGATCGAGATGTGCCTGCGAGCTCACCGGTCCCAGCTCGGTCGATTCATCATTCGGCGGACCGATTTTCAGGCTGGCAACGGCGGCGCCAAGTTTTTCGACCAGTGCATCATAAATGCCTTTCTGGGCATAAATTCGGCAAGCGGCGGTACAGTCTTGCCCGGCGTTGTAATAACCAAAGGTCCGCACGCCGCTCACCACTGCATCCAGATCGGCATCATCAAAAATGATCACCGGAGCTTTTCCGCCCAGTTCCATATGCGTACGCTTAATTGACGGCGCGGTGTGCTGAATAATGTGTTCGCCGGTTGCAATGGAGCCGGTCAGCGAAACCATGCGCACTTTTTCATGGCCGGTCAGCGGATCGCCCACCGTTTTACCGCGACCAAACAGCACGTTAATCACGCCAGCCGGATAAATGTCTTTGGCGAATTCGGCCAATTTAAGCGCCGTCAGCGGGGTAATCTCTGACGGTTTAATCACCACGCAGTTTCCCGCCGCCAACGCTGGAGCCAGCTTCCACGCCGCCATCATCAGCGGATAGTTCCACGGCGCAATAGAGGCCACCACGCCCAGTGGATCACGGCGAATCATCGAGGTATGCCCTTCCAGATATTCACCGGCCGCCTGTCCTTGCAGGGTACGCGCCGCACCGGCGAAGAAGCGGAAAACATCGACAATAGCGGGAATTTCATCGTTGAGAACACAGTGCAGCGGTTTACCGCAGTTAAGTGATTCCAGCTCAGCGAAGGTTTGCGCGTTATCAGCAATAGCATCCGCCAGTTTCAGCAGCAGTTCAGAGCGGACTTTCGGCGTGGTTTGCCCCCAGCTGGCAAACGCGGCGTCTGCTGCACGTACAGCGGCATCAACCTGCATGGCTGACGCCTCAGCAATCTCCAGAATGAGTTCACCAGTGGCAGGGTTATAGACTGGCTGCTTTTCACCTTCACCGTTGACCAGCTCGCCATTAATCAGTAATTGATGTTGCATAGCAATTTCCCATATCGTCGTTTATTTACCGTTTCCGGCGAGAGTGTCGCCTTCACGCGTTAGCCACCAGGCCCCTAAAATTGGCAGTGTTGTCACCAGCATTACCAGCAATGCCACAACGTTGGTGACCGGCACATCCCGTGGACGGCCCAATTGATTGAGCAGCCACAGAGGAAGTGTTCTTTCATGTCCGGCGGTGAACGTTGTCACGATGATTTCATCAAACGACAAGGCAAACGCCAGCATCCCCCCCGCCAGAAGTGCCGATGCCAGATTTGGCAGCACGACATAACGAAAGGTTTGCCAGCCATTGGCGCCAAGATCCATAGACGCTTCGACCAGACTCCATGAGGTACGGCGAAAACGCGCCACAACGTTGTTAAACACCACCACCACGCAAAACGTCGCATGGCCCACCACGATCGTGAGAAAACCCGGTTCCAGGTTGATGGTTTTAAACGCCGTCAACAGCGCAAGGCCGGTAATAATGCCCGGCAGCGCGATCGGCAACAGTAGCAACAGCGATATTGCACTTTTGCCAAAAAAGTCCCTACGCCACAGCGCGGCCGCGGCCAGCGTCCCCAGAACAAGGGCAATAGCTGTGGACAACGCAGCGATCTTAAGTGACAACGTCACAGACTCCAGGATATCGCTACGCTGCGCAGCAACGCTAAACCACTTCAGCGTTAATCCCTGGGGTGGAAAACTAAAAGCAGCCTCCTCAGTATTAAAAGCATAGGTGGCGATGATGAGGATGGGAAAGTGCAGGAAAATAACCCCGCCCCATGCCGCCAGTTTGAGTAGCCAGGGTGCGCGTTCAGAGTGCATCGAAAGCTCCCAGACGCTTCACGAACGCCAGATACAGTGCGATTAACACAATCGGCACCAGAGTAAATGCCGCCGCCATCGGCATATTGCCGATCGCCCCTTGTTGTGAATACACCATGTTGCCGATGAAATAGCCCGGCGGTCCCACCAGTTGTGGCACAATAAAGTCGCCCAACGTCAGAGAGAAGGTAAAGATCGAACCAGCTGCAATGCCCGGTATCGCCAATGGAAGCACCACATAGCGGAAGGTTTGACGCGGACGCGCGCCCAAATCAGCAGAAGCCTGTAACAGCGACGGCGGAAGTCTCTCCAGCGCGGCCTGTACCGGCAGGATCATAAACGGCAGCCAGATATAGACGAACACCAGGAAACGCCCTAACCCTGAAGTCGACAGCGTATTGCCGCCTACCGCAGGTAATGTCAGGAACGAAAGCAGCAACGGCTCCAGCCCAAGGTGGGTTAAAAACCACTGCGCCACGCCGTCTTTAGCCAACAGCAGCGTCCACGCATAGGCTTTAACGATGTAGCTGGCCCACATTGGCAACATTACGGCAATGTAAAAAAAAGCCTTCATTTTGCCGCTGGTATAGCGAGCCATATACCACGCCATCGGAAACGCCAGAATCGCGCTGGCGATGGTGACCGCTACCGCCATCGTCAGAGTGCGCAAAATAATGTCGTAGTTAGCGGGATTAAACAGCGCCTGCAAATTCGCCAGCGTCAGGTCTGGTGTGACCGACATGGTGAAATCGTCGAAGGTATAAAAACCTTGCCACAACAACGTCAGTAATGAGCCAAAGTAGACGATGCCAAACCACATCAGCGGTCCGAGGAGCAGCAAAAACAGCCCCAGCCCCGGATTACGCCAGAAGTAACCTGAGATCCGATTCAGGTTGGTCGACTGTGGAGGCGAATGTAAGACGTTCATAGCCATTCACCTCTCCTCAACCAGCGGTACCATCACGTCGCGTGACCAGGATGCCATCACCTGCTGACCTGGCGACAACGTTGACGGTAGCATTTCGCCCGTCAGGTTCGCCTGGCTAACTAGCAACTTTTCACCACCGGCCAGTTTTAGCTCAAACCGCGTCGCCGCGCCCTGGTACTGCACCGCCTGGATAACACCCCTGGCCTGAACTTCTCCTCCGGTATCATTCAAGCGAATGTGTTCCGGACGCAGGGAGAACATCCCCTGTAGCCCGCAAACGTTCGCTGACATCGTGGCATCAAAGACATTGGACGTTCCGACGAAACTTGCCACAAACGGTGTCCGCGGACGCATGTACAGTTCGCGCGGAGAATCCACCTGTTCGATGCGACCGTTATTAAACACCGCCACACGATCGGACATCGACAGGGCTTCCCCCTGATCGTGAGTGACGAAAATGAAGGTGATACCAAGGGATTGCTGTAATTTCTTCAGCTCCAGCTGCATCTGCTCACGCAGTTTGAGATCCAATGCCCCGAGCGGTTCATCCAACAGCAGGACGCGCGGCTCATTGACCAGCGCCCGGGCAATCGCCACGCGCTGCCGCTGACCACCGGAAAGTTGCGACGGTTTGCGTTCATAAACAAAACCGAGCGCAACTTTATCCAACGCCTCTCGCGCTTTGGCGTGGCGCTGTTTTTTATCGATGCCTTTGACCATCAGCCCGTAAGCGACGTTGTCGAGAATCGACATGTGCGGGAATAACGCGTAATCCTGAAATACCGTATTTACATCCCGCTCCCAGGGCGGCAATTCGCTGGCCTGTTTACCAAAAATAGTGATTGCGCCGCCTGACAGTTGTTCAAACCCAGCAATCAGGCGCAGACAGGTGGTCTTGCCGGAGCCGGATGGCCCCAGCATAGAGAAAAACTCACCGTCGTTAATCGCAATACTTACCCCATCAACTGCTCGAACATCCCCATACAAACGCGAGACGTTATGAAACTCCACTGCGTACGTCATAAAACCCCCAGCGGAATTAACGACCGCCCATAATGGCGATGTAATCCTGCGTCCAGCGACTGTAAGGAACGAATTTTCCACCTTCGGCAATCGGCGTTTTCCAGAAGGCAATTTTGTCGAAATAACTATAGCCGTTGGTTTCACAGCCTTTTTCACCCAGTAACGGGCTGGCTTTACAACCTTCAGGCACTACTGGCAGAGAACCAAACCAGGCCGCTACGTCGCCCTGTACTTTCGGGGTTAATGACCAGTTCATCCATTTGTAAGCACAAACCGGGTGTTTCGCTTCACTGTGCAGCATGGTGGTATCAGCCCATCCGGTAACCCCTTCTTTTGGGAAGACCGTGGCAATTGGCTGACCTTCGCCTTTCAAGGCGTTAGCCTGATAAGGCCAGGCGCTTGACGCTACCACGCCTTCGTTTTTGAAATCGCTCATTTGCACGGTGGTATCGTGCCAATAGCGATGGATCAGCGCGTGCTGATCGCTCAGGACTTTGATCACCGCCTGATACTGTTTTTCAGTGAGCTGATAGGGATCGGTAATACCCAACTGCGGCTGAGTGGCTTTAACGAATAACGCGGCATCGGCAATATAGATCGGGCCATCGTAGGCCTGAACGCGCCCTTTATTGCTTTTCCCATCCTCAAGTTTTTGCTCAACAAACACCACGCTCCAGCTATCCGGCGGCGTTGGGAAAATTTTGGTGTTATACATCAGCAGGTTTGGTCCCCACTGGTACGGTGTGCCATAAACTTTTCCGCCAACGTTAAACCATTCGCCTTTTACCACGCGTGGATCGATGGTTTTCCAGTTAGGGATCAGCGCGGTATTAATTGGCTGAACGCGTTTTCCCATAATCAGGCGCAGTGAGGCATCACCAGAAGCGGTAACCAGGTCGTAGCCGCCTTTTGCCATCAGGCTGACCATTTCATCAGATGTGGCTGCCGTTTTGACATTAACCGCGCAGCCGGTATCTTTCTCAAACTGTGAGACCCAGTCATATTGTTTATCGGTTTGCCCACGTTCGATATAACCCGGCCAGGCAATAATATCCAGGCGGCCTTCCGGTTTATCTAATGATGTGGGGGGTTCGGCTGCCTGCGCAGTCATCAGCGTCATACTGAGTGCGCACAGGCTACTGAGGGCAAACTGCTTGCTCATAACGTCTTACTCCTGTCTAAAAAATATTGAGCGGCAGCCTTGCCGTAAATATATGTCCTTTTCTAAAAATAGTCGGGGTGTTGTAAGCGTTCCTGCTGGCGCAAGGAAATTTAATCAGGTTGTGAGCTAACGCTCATTACGCTACAGACTTTGACCAGGGGGTAATCTTCTGGAGTATAGACAAGGAGTTAGACGCAGAGGTGGCAATAGCATTAACTATTGATATTTTGTATGGACGCACCCGATATAAATAATACCGTGGTTCGGCATTCACTATTTCGAAAATAAGAACACGCTATTCATTTATATTGAATAGCGCGTTATGGTTTATTTCATCATTTCACGAATTAATTTACCAAGCTGTTTTACGGCCTGCTCTTCGCGATCTCCCCAGTGCCATGCAGTATTAAAACGAAAAAAACATGTCCAGCTTCCCGAGGTCGAGAACATTTTCCCCGGCGCAATACTGATGTGGTGTGCCAGCGCATGGGTACTGAGCACACCGGCATCAAGCGGTTCCGGCAGCTCCAGCCACAGAAAATAACCGCTGTCGTTGTGGTGAATTTTGACTTCCGCCGGAAGATGACGCAGCAGCGTTTGCCAGGCCTGTTGTTTACGTTCCGCCAGTTGCCGACGCAAGCGCCGCAGATGCGCGTCATAGCGCCGGGTTGAAAGATAATCAACAAGGGCAAGCTGCATGGGTGAACTGGTAGATAAGGTGCTCATTAGCTGGAGTCGCTGAATACGCCGGGCATGTTTCCCTGCTGCTACCCAGCCAATACGAAATCCTGGCACCAGGCACTTCGAGAAAGACGAACAATGCAGAACACTGTCGGCGCGATCCCAGGCTTTGGCAGGCAACGGTTTTTCGCGGCCAAAGTACAACTCGCTGTAAACATCATCTTCAATCAACATTACGTGGTATTTTTCCAGCAAGGCGACCAGACGCGCCTTTTTCTCTGCGCTGAGCGTAAAACCCAGTGGGTTTTGGCTGTTGGTCATTAGCCAGCAGGCTTTTACCGGGTACTCCTGCAACGCCTGCTCCAACGCAGCAAGATCGATCCCCTCTTTAACGTCGGTGGCCACCGACAACGCCTTCAGACGTAATCGTTCCAGGGCCTGCAACGCCCCGTAAAAACAGGGGTTTTCGACAATCACCCAGTCACCCGGTTCAGTGACCGCTTGCAGGCTCAGATTAAGGGCTTCCAGCGCGCCGGTGGTGATGACGATTTCGTCAGGTGAAATGGTCATCCCCTGTTGAGCATAGCGACGGGCAATGGCATGACGCAGCTCAGCATTCCCCGGCGGCAGGTTTTCAATCACGCTCATGGCGGTGGCAGTTTTACTCACCTGCGCCAACGAGCGATTCAACTGCTGAAGTGGAAACAGCCGCGGGTCGGGGAATGCGGAGGCAAAGGGCATCACTGACGCATCCCGGCTGGCCTGCAACATATCAAAAATGTAGGTATTGATATCCACCGCTTCATCGCGCATGACCTGCACCTGCGGCGCTGCCAGTTCACGTTCCGGGCGCGCGGCGACATAATAACCCGATTGCGGTCGGGCGATAATCCGCCCCTGGCTTTCCAGCAACTGGTATGCGTGTCCGACAGTCATAAAACTCATTCCGCTGCTGACCACCTGCTCACGCAAAGATGGCAAGCGATCGCCTGGCTGCCATACGCCAGACGCAATTTGATCGCGAATTTGCTCTGCCAGTCGCTGGTACTTTTTCATTTTTCGTCCTGATTACCGGTGTCGGTGACAACCACTGTATATATCAGTTTACATAATCAGGGTGTTATTTATAACTGTTATAGTTAACAGTTTTACAACATCGTTAATGACAGTTCTTTGCCTAAGGCGCGTATTTCAAGAAGAGAACGCTATTCAATAACAGGAATCAAGCTTCCAGATTTCATATCAGCGAGTGCAACTTATAACAGCGCTGCAACTGTTATGGTTAAAAAGAACTGTTCTGTTTCTGCCTTCCATTGCTCCTCAGACTTAGAATTGCGCTAAATCAATTTTGCCTGCGGAGTTAAGCATGTTCGGTCTTGACGCGTTTCACCTGGCAAGGATCCAGTTCGCGTTTACGGTATCCTTTCACATCATCTTTCCGGCTATTACTATCGGACTCGCCAGTTATCTGGCTGTGCTTGAAGGGCTATGGCTAAAAACGAAAAACCCCACCTGGCGATCGCTTTACCATTTTTGGTCGAAAATATTCGCCGTAAATTTTGGTATGGGTGTCGTTTCCGGGCTGGTGATGGCTTATCAGTTCGGCACCAACTGGAGTGGTTTTTCCGAGTTCGCCGGGAGTATCACTGGACCGTTACTGACCTATGAAGTATTAACCGCCTTCTTCCTCGAAGCTGGTTTCCTTGGGGTGATGTTGTTTGGCTGGAATCGGGTTGGTCCAGGGCTTCATTTCTTTGCCACCTGCATGGTCGCACTGGGTACCATTATTTCAACCTTCTGGATCCTCGCCTCCAACAGCTGGATGCAGACACCGCAAGGCTATGAAATAGTTAACGGCCAGGTCGTTCCCGTCGACTGGTTCGCCGTTATTTTCAATCCTTCATTCCCCTATCGTCTGCTGCATATGTCGGTTGCCGCCTTCCTGAGCAGCGCGTTGTTTGTTGCCGCCTCTGGGGCATGGCATTTGCTGCGCGGGAATAACACACCAGCAATTCGAGCGATGTTTTCGATGGCGCTGTGGATGACATTAATCGTCGCTCCACTGCAGGCCTTGATTGGCGATATGCACGGTTTGAATACGCTGAAGCATCAGCCGGCAAAAATTGCTGCGATTGAAGGACACTGGGAAAATCGCCCCGGTGAACCGACTCCGCTGCTGTTGTTCGGCTGGCCGGATATGGAGCAGGAACGCACCCGCTATGGGCTGGAAATCCCGGCGCTGGGCAGTCTGATCCTGACCCATAGTCTGGACAAACAGGTCCCGGCCCTAAAAGAGTTTCCTAAAGAAGACAGGCCCAACTCCACCATGGTGTTCTGGTCGTTTCGCATAATGGCCGGGCTAGGCATGCTGATGATCCTGCTGGGTACTTTTGCCCTGTGGCTGCGCTATAAGCAGCGTTTATTTACCTCGCGCCCTTTCCTGCGCTTTGCCTTGTGGATGGGTCCTTCCGGTCTGATTGCCATCCTTGCCGGTTGGGTGACCACTGAAGTTGGCCGTCAACCGTGGGTGGTTTACGGTCTGCAACGTACGGCGGATGCGGTTTCTGCACATGGCGATTTACATATGAGCATCAGCCTGCTGTCTTTCTTTGTGGTGTACAGCTCAGTGTTTGGCGTGGGTTACAGCTATATGATCCGCCTGATCCGTAAAGGGCCACAGGAAGATGACCCGACCATTCCGCCGACAGGCACACCTGCACGGCCGCTTTCAGCCGCCGTCCTCGATTCTCAACCGGAGGCACACCGCTAATGGGTATCGATTTATCAGTTATCTGGTTTGTGATTATCGTCTTCGCCACGCTGATGTATATCGTGATGGACGGTTTTGATCTCGGGATTGGCATTTTATTCCCAGCGATTCAGGACGCTGACGATCGCGATGTGATGGTCAACAGCGTCGCCCCGGTATGGGACGGCAATGAAACCTGGCTGGTGTTGGGCGGAGCCGGATTATTCGGCGCTTTCCCCCTGGCCTATGCGGTGATTGTCGATGCGCTGACGATCCCGTTGACCCTGATGCTAATCGGCCTGATTTTTCGCGGCGTCGCGTTCGAGTTTCGCTTCAAAGCCACACCTGCGCACCGACCATTCTGGGATAAAGCCTTTCTCGGCGGTTCAATCCTCGCGACATTCACGCAAGGTGTCGTGGTGGGTGCCGTACTCAACGGATTTTCCGTTACCGGACGCAGCTACAGCGGCGGTCCTTTCGACTGGTTGACCCCGTTCACGTTGTTCTGCGGCATTGGTCTGGTCGTGGCTTACGCCCTGCTGGGGGCGACATGGCTGGTGATGAAAAGCGAAAATCCGTTGCAGCATAAAATGCGCAGTGTGGCCAAAAAACTGCTGCTGGCAATGTTGGTTGTGATTGCCATTATCAGCCTGTGGACACCACTGGCACATAGCGCGATTGCCGAGCGTTGGTTTAGCCTGCCCAACCTGTGGTTTCTGATGCCGGTTCCGCTGCTGGTTGCGCTTATCAGTCTCTGGCTGTGGCGTTCGCTGGGGCAACATAACTGCCATACGCTGCCTTTTGTATTGACACTGGGGCTGATTTTTCTCGGGTTTAGCGGGCTGGGGATCAGTATCTGGCCACATATCATTCCACCGTCTATTACGCTCTGGCAGGCAGCGGCTCCGGCACAAAGTCAGGGCTTTATGTTGGTTGGCGCACTGCTGATTATCCCGATAATCCTGGTGTACACCTTCTGGAGCTACTACGTTTTCCGCGGCAAAGTTCAACATGGTGAGGGGTATCATTGATGCAACAAACAATCTGGAAACGCCTGATGTGGCTGGTGATCCTCTGGGGGGGCAGCGTGCTGGCCCTGGCCGCCGTTGGTATGTTCTTTCGTCTCCTGATGACAGCTGCCGGATTTAAGTCCTGATACTCTCCTTGCAAACAACCGGGCTGCACTGTATTGCCCGGTTGTAACAAATCCCAACACTGGCTAAACAAATATGTAAAAAACATCGAAATGGCAAAACAGAGATTGTCATTAACCCGATTAAAATATTGAATAGTCACCTGGCGAAATTATCGCCAATTCCGCAGCTAACGTACCAGAGGGTGCATGATGTTTAAGAAAGGGTTAACGGTGTTATTGCTGGCCAGCGCGCTTTTTTCCGGTCAACTTTTCGCTACTAATCAGGGACATGAATATCTTCAGGTGCAGGATGCCGATCATTTACTACGACACACGGCCGACAGCGATGAGTTGCGAGTGACGGCGGAAGAATCCGCCGCCGATCTTCGTGAACACCATCACTGGCAAAAATCACGCAAACCCGATACACATCTGAGCTAACGATTAACCTTTGCGCTTCGGCAGTGTCTTCATCAGTTCTTCTGGACTGACCGAAGCCACGACGCTGCCGGGCAACGGCATCTTCAGAATGTGATGTTTCATCTTGCCGATCACGTGCATTTCGCACGGTCGGCAATCAAATTTCAGCGTCAGGACTTCATCGCCGTTAACCAGTTGCATCGGTGTTGCTTTCCAGCTTTTGATGTTACCTTTCGCCTGTTTCGGGCACAGGTTAAAGGCGAAACGCAGGCAATGTTTGGTGATCATCACCGGCACTTCGCCCTTTTCTTCATGAGCTTCATAGGCTGCATCAATCAACTGAACGCCATAACGGTGATAAAACTCACGCGCTTTTTGGTTGTAGACGTTAGCCAGGAAACTCAAGTGCGTTTGTGGATAAACCGGCGCTGGCTGAGATACCGGTTTGCGGCTACCGCGCTGATAGCTTTGCAGGCGTGCTGCATCCAGCATATCAACGGCTTCACGCCGGAACTGATTTAGTTGACCGTTTGGCACAAACAGCGCGCCCGGCAGATTCACCTGAATATTACGGACGTAGTACATCGTCTGACCAAGTTTTGCCAGTCCGTCCTGTAGGTTACTCAACGCTTTTTCCGCATTGTTCGCTTCCTCAAACTGGCCGTCCAACGTATGGGTGATACTCACGCCCTCTTCACTGGTGAGCGTCAGAATCAACTGCTCCTGCCAGCCGCCGAGCTCAATATCGATCGCAACACGGCGTTCGCTGGAAGTTTTTGTTAACGCTTGCTGCCAGTTATGATCGAGGTTGCGATTCAGCGGATGATGCGGACGCACTTTGTGCAGGTCGGCGGGCATTTCATTCGGCCATACCCGATAACGATTGTTCCCCGTTTTTTCCACGGTGTTGGCGCGGAATCCAACAACCTCGCGTTTGATTAACACGTTCAGGCCATCCCCGTTTGCCAGCGGTTCAGTCACCTCAACATCGAGATGATCTTTCGCCACCTTCAGGACTTCGCCGACCGGCAAACCGATAAACTTTGGCGAGTCGAATGCGCCGATATCCCCTTTACGGGCATTCACAAAATAATCGGTGCTGCCGCGATGGAAGGTTTTCTCTGTGGATGGGATAAAGAAATGTTCGGTACGTCCCGCTGATGAACGGGCCAGATCGCCGCGTTCTTCAATGATGGCGTCGAGCATCTGGCGATAATGCGCGGTAATATTCTTCACATAACTCATGTCCTTATAGCGCCCTTCAATTTTGAAGGAACGCACACCTGCGTCAATCAACGCACCCAGGTTGGCGGTCTGATCGTTATCTTTCATCGACAGCAGATGTTTTTCATAGGACACCACGCGCCCCTGATCGTCTTTCAGGGTATACGGCAGACGGCAAGCCTGGGAACAGTCGCCGCGGTTAGCGCTGCGCCCGGTTTGCGCATGTGAAATATAACACTGTCCTGAATAGGCAACGCACAGCGCACCGTGAATGAAAAACTCAATGGTCGCATCGGTAGCCTGATGGATAGCGTTAATCTGCTCAAGGCTCAGTTCGCGCGCCAGCACAATCTGGGTGAATCCCACATCAGATAGAAACTTAGCCTTCTCAACGCTGCGAATATCGCACTGGGTGCTGGCGTGCAGTTCAATGGGAGGAATATCCAGTTCAAGAATCCCCATATCCTGCACGATCAGAGCATCAACGCCGGTCTGATACAGATCGGTAATTAATCGTTGTGCGGACTCCAGCTCATCATCATGCAAGATCGTATTTAGCGTCACAAAGATTTTTGCCCCGTAACGATGGGCAAAAGGCACTAATTCGGCAATATCTTTCAGGCTATTACTGGCGTTATGACGCGCGCCAAAACCTGGTCCACCAATGTAAACGGCGTCTGCGCCGTGCAAAATAGCTTCGCGCGCAATGGCGGTATCCCGAGCCGGGCTTAACAATTCAAGGTGATGAGGCTGCTGGCGCATACAGTTGTTACCATCCACAAGCGGTAAAAATGGCGGTTATTGTAGTCACAAGCGCGGCGTTTCGGAATAGTTTTCCCGATTAACTGCGCGGGTAATGGATCAGCGAATGAAAGTGCACCGTTTGCTCGCTACTGTTACGGTAGCTATGTGCCGTATCTCCGGCGAAACGGACACCCTCACCGGATTTAAAGGTGCGCCACTGCCCCTCAATACACATATCCAGCAGACCACTAATCACCACCACGTGCTCAATTACGCCCGTTTCATGCGGAGTAGATTCACTGAGCGCGCCGGGTGCCAGCAGTATCGAAAAATGATCGAAGCACAGTTGCGGATCCCACGGGAACAACGGCGTGACGACCATCGCCTGCTGCTGGGGATCGAATGTTAGCGTGCCGTCTGACTCTGGTGGTGAAATAAACGTTGAAAACGGGACGTTCAGTCCAGTGGCAATTTTCCACAATGTTGCCACCGTTGGACTGGATTCGTTGCGCTCAATCTGCCCCAGCATCGCTTTTGAGACGCCAGTTTCCTCCGCCAGACGCGAAAGGCTCCATTCACGCTGGTGACGTAGCGTCTTGAGCGTTGTGGCCAGATAGTGGGTTAAGTTGTCCATTTTTCTCCTTCGTCGCTCTCCTTTCTCGGGGCTACAGCTTAGCACTTGTACGCTATAACGCACAGTGCTACAGTAACTGACCGTTATAACGCACGCGGAGTTGCTATGCGCACATTTTCCATCCCCCTGCCTACAGTTTTGTCGGGTTTTGTGGCGGTCCTGGTCGGCTACGCCAGTTCAGCGGCCATTATCTGGCAAGCGGCGCTCGCCGCAGGTGCGACGACCGGACAAATCGCAGGCTGGATGACCGCACTTGGGCTAGCAATGGGGGTCAGTACGCTGGCGCTGACATTATGGTATCGCGCCCCTGTACTCACCGCATGGTCAACGCCTGGTGCCGCGCTGCTGGTGACGGGCCTGCAAGGGGTATCGATTCAGGATGCTATCGGTGTTTTTATCGTAGCTAATGCGTTTATTGTGCTGTGCGGTATAACCGGGCTGTTTGCTCGCCTGATGAAAATTATTCCCCACTCGCTGGCATCAGCCATGCTGGCCGGGATCTTGCTGCGTTTTGGTTTGCAGGCGTTCAATAGCCTGAACAGTGAGCTTATCTTGTGCGGCAGCATGCTGCTGGCGTGGTTAGTACTAAAAGTGATTGCCCCACGGTATGCCGTAATCGCCGCAATGTTGGTAGGCATAGCTATCGCCCTGGTTAAAGGTGACATTGTCACCGATGGTGTTAATCTGTCACCGGTGTTGCCAGCGTTTATTGCCCCACACTTTTCATTAGCCCACAGTATCAGCATTGCGCTACCGCTGTTTCTGGTTACTATGGCTTCACAAAATGCCCCAGGTATTGCGACCATGAAAGCATCTGGATATTCGTTACCCGTTTCACCCCTGATTGTTTTTACGGGTCTGCTGGCACTGCTATTTTCGCCGTTTGGCGTCTATTCCATCTGCATCGCCGCCATAACCGCCGCAATTTGCCAAAGCCCCGAAGCCCATCCAGATGCAAATCGACGCTGGCTTGCCGCAGCGGCAGCGGGTGTCTTTTACATTCTGGCTGGAGTGTTTGGCGGTTCGGTCACAGGACTGATGGCAGCCCTCCCCGTAAGCTGGATCCAGATGCTTGCTGGTCTGGCATTACTCGGCACGATTAGCGGTAGTTTATTTCAAGCCTTACATAATGAAGCAGAACGCGATGCGGCCATCGTGACTTTTCTGGTTACGGCCAGTGGTCTGACGGTATTTAGCGTTGGGTCTGCATTCTGGGGGCTGGTCGTCGGCGGTATTTGCTACTCAGTGTTGACATTATTTCGCCGCGCGTAGCTGCGTTGGCGTTTTACCCGTCACTTGTTTAAACCGGTTACTGAAATGGCTCGCCGAACTGAACCCACAGGCCATTGCAATATCCGACAGGCTGCGTGATGAATAACAGACCAGTTGCTGCGCCAGCGCCATACGGCGTTGCATGACGTACTGATGAGGCGCCATATTCATCGACTGGCGAAACATTCTGGCAAAATGGAATTCACTTAGCGCTGCCTCGCTTGCCAGATCGCTCAACGTTATGGGATACGCCAGATGTGCTTCAATATAGGCCAGCACGTTGCGCAATGTGGCAGGCGCAAGCCCTCCAGTGACAACGGGAAGTCGCCATTGCACATTGCTGTAATGCTGGATCAGATGCGTTAACAGTAGTGAAGATGCCGCGCTAAGCGTGAGGTGATTGGCCGGTTGCTGCCAGTCGTTACCAAGCAAAAACTGACGGTAAACCGCCGTGATCCCCGGGTCACTGCCAAACGTATGCTCGTCCAGCGTGAAACTATAGGGGCTTTTGTCCCAAACTTTTTCACCCACTTCTCGCAAATGCGCGTCCGTACAATAGAGATGCACAAAGGAAAGATCGTCACGAATATCCCAACTGGACTCACTCTCTTTCGGCATCAGGCAAAAACGGTCTGGTCCCCCGCCATTCTTCCATCCTCCCGCCGTCTTGTGGTAACTCTCGTAACCATCTGCGATGTATAAACTGAGCGTATGGTGATCGCAATATTGGGTGATGGTATCGCGCTTGTTCGACCAGGCCGCCAGTTGGATCCCTGAATGTAACGCAACCGATTCATGCAGCACGGCATTATGTTTGCGCAAGTTTTCAAAGGCACCGTAGGGCTGAGACATACCATCACATTCAAAATAAGTTAGCAGGCTTTCAGTCTATATCAGCTACATATCGTTAACAGCTGCCTTTTCACTATTACGCTAAAAAAAGCGCAAGATTTTGCAAGTACACCGCAAGCCGATGAAAGTCTCCTGCATTCCGTCGTGACACAGTGTAAGTCTGACGACAAAAAGAGAGAGTTGTATGAACGCACTGTTGTACTGCCTGGTGGTGGTTATTTGGGGAACGACATGGATTGCGATTTATTTGCAGCAAGGTCCGGTTTCTGCACCGGTTTCTATCTTTTGGCGCTTCGCAGTTGCCAGCTCGGTGATGATAGTGATCCTGTTGCTAAGCGGTAAATTACGCAAACTGTCTGGCCGCGATCATCTGTTTTGTCTGTTACAGGGCGGATGCGTTTTTTGCTTTAACTTCTGGTGTTTTTATACGGCTGCGGCGTGGATTAATACCGGCCTGGAGTCGGTGATTTTCTCGATGGCCGTCCTGTTCAATGCAGTTAATAGCTTCATCTTTTTTGGGCAAAAACCACCGCTGCGCTTCTATATTGCAGCGGGTCTGGGACTGACGGGCATCGTGACTCTGTTTTGGCAGGATTTGCTCAACAGCGGGTTTAATCATTCACTGTTACTGGGCATCGGTTTGAGCGCTCTGGGAACCTTCGGCTTCTCACTGGGCAATATGATCAGTCTGCGTCACCAGAAAAAAGGGTTAGAAGTGTTAACGACCAACAGCTGGGCCATGCTGTACGGCACATTGCTGATCGCGGCCATTGCGCTGGTGCGCGGCGACAACTTCACGCCACAGTGGACATTCAGCTATCTTAGCGCGCTGTTATATCTGGCTATTTTCGGCTCAGTGATTGCCTTTGGCGCTTATTTCACGCTGGTAGGTCGCATTGGTCCCAGTAAGGCGGCATACAGCACGCTGCTGTTCCCGCTGGTGGCGCTGACGTTGTCAACATTGTATGAAGGATACATCTGGCAAGTTAATGCGATTGCCGGATTGGTGTTGATCTTACTGGGAAATCTGGTGATGTTTGCCCGACCGGAAGCATTGATGGGTAAAATACTCTATCGTCGTCGTGTGGCATAAAAAAACGCACCATCCTGAGATGGTGCGTTCATCATTTTTATTGTGGTTTTTTGTTCACATCAAACATGGAGGCATCGGTCGCCATGTCATCAACAACTTTCTTCAACGTTTCGAACGCCATCGGCGTGCTTTCGTTGTTCAGGTCTTTACCTTCACCCTTACGTACAACTTTAATCACCGGTTTATTGGTCGCTGCATCAATCAACTCACCCTCGAAATAGAGGTTGGTATCCATGGTACGGTGACCCGTCGCCATTTGCGTTCCTGCAACGAGCAGTGCAACCGGGACCACTTCATAGAACTGCAGTCCTTCTTTGCTGGTCGCTACACCGGTAATCGCCCCGCGGAAAATCAGACTACGTGGCCCTGGGGTTGTAACCAGAGGTTTACGCTGACCGATCGCCGTTTTCAACTTCGTATTGGTATAGGTCAGTAATTGATCAAGAACCTGCTGCCCTACCTGCGTAGTAGGTTTAGGAACCGGATAATACGTTACCGGGTTATAAACAATGTTGTCATATTTGGATTCGTTGTAGCTCGGGTCAACCCAACGGAGTACCGTTTGTCCCGATGCTGATTTTGTTTCCTTCAGATCAGAGTAATTTTTTAAAAACCCAGAATATTTATCCGGCTCGGTCACTTTTGACGCACAGCCGGATAATGCCAACAAGCCAGTAAGCACTGCAACTTTAAATAAAGTTTGAGTACGCATGAAACGATCCCTTTAGTTTTCGCAATGATGCCTAAAAAGGATAGCAAAACAGTTTCATTTTGGATGTACTAAAAATGGTAAGCACCGCACAATTTTATCTCTGCGCTCAGCACAAAAAATGCTGAACGCAGAAAGAGTTAACCCAAACGGGAGGTTCAGGAAGTTTTGCGTGCCAGCATGGTGGCAAAGCGCAGTTTAATTCGATTACCGTTTTCATCTGTACGATGAAGTTCACCTACGTCTTCGTTATATTTCAGCAGATCCCACCCACTGTAATAGTTGCGTAATTCTCCGGTTTTAAACGCGAACGGAAAACCTACTGTGCACGGAAAATCATCAGTATCCATCGCTGCGACGATTAAGTTATATCCACCCGGTTTAGTACAACGTTGCATATTCTCAATAAGGCCAGGGATCGTTTTAGCTTCAAGGAACATCAGTACAACGGTAGAAAGAATAAAATCGTATTCACCCTCAAAACGTAACGCATTAAGGTCAGCGACCTTCGCGTTGAGGTTGGTCAGCCCCTCAGCCGCTTTGATGCGCTCAAGGTTAGCGATGCTCATTGGGTTTTTATCCCATGCGGTAACGTCATAGCCGTTTGCCGCCAGGTACAGGCTGTTTCGGCCGTTACCGCAGCCCAGATCTAACGTTTTACCTGGTGCAACCACTTTTGCCGCTTCAACGACATCGGAATGCGTACGGGTTAAATCATATTTTTCAGTAAAGTAGTTTTCGTCGCAAAGGGTCATTATTTATCCTCAGATTTCAGTAATGCAGCACGCTCCGTGCGGATGAGCAGTTTCCCCTGCATCAGCAATGCAAACGTACGTATCAGTAATAATGCAATGATAAAATTGGTAAAAATAAACAGTGGGATAGACAGAGTATGAAAAAATCCTGATTCACTGCCGTGTCCAAGATGCAATCCCGTTGTCGCCAACGCAGACACGCCAAACGAGAAGCTCCAGAAAGACGCATTAAATGGCTGTGACAAATACCACGGCATAAGGCGTAGCATGAACAGAAGTTGCAGCAGACCATAACCAAATAGCATTTTAGCTAACGTATCCCCCTCGCCGCCGTTGACGCTAAGCCAGGCGCTACAGGCGACCAGCGCGGGTGCCAACTGTATACCAAGTGAAGTACGTAAAACCGTCGGTAGTTCACCGCAGCTACGTAAACGCTGCAGAATCACCGGCTCCAGGCTAAGCCAGGAAAATACCCCGGCGCCCAAAAACACCAACCCGGCATCGTTGAACCCAAGTGCACCACAGGCCATGGCGCTGATAAAGTTATTGGCAACGGTCGGCAGATACAGACCCGGCGTGGTGGCCTCTTCCGGATGCTCGCCGCGCCACAGCCCTGCCGTTTGCCAGGCGGCGTACGCCAGCTGTATCACCACGCCAATGCTGAACAATCCTAGCGCCAGCGGTCGATACCAAGGTACAAAACCAATCGCGACCAGCATCGTTGTTGCTGGAAACAGACTGACAAAACTGCTCATCACCGGATGACGAATTTCCGCCAGTACGCTGTGCGGAAAACGTAGTAAGCGATTCACAAATGCCAGCGTCAGCAATCCCCAAATGACCATTGCGAGGATCACTAAGCCATCACCAATCCAGTGGCTCACCGGCCACACCTGGCTGGCGTAGCGCCACGCAAATCCCATCCCGATGGTACCCAGTACCATGCCAAAATAACCAGCCGGAAGATTGAGGACCCGTTCACTCTGTTTGTTCTTACTCATTTTGTTTATTTTTTAAAGTATATTTGAAATGCATTTTATGGAATATCTGCCGGTTTAGCCAGTGCAGAAAACTTTGCTACGTTTAACTAAGGTGCGCAACATGGAAATGAGCTATGACCAAATACCGTCTAAGCGATGAATCTCGCTCCTTTAGTTACCTGGATAATGGCAATAAAAAAAGTGTATTACTACGCCAAATCATCGCACTCATTGATTTTAATGATGTTAGATCCGGTACGCTCGGTGGCTGGATTGATGATGAAAGCGTTCTGTCGCAAAGCGGTAATTGCTGGATATACGATGAGAATGCGCTCGCGTTTTCCGGCGCGACGATAACCGGAGACGCCCGTATTACACAGGCAAGCGTGGTCAGAGATGGCGCGCAGATTGGTGATGCCGTCTGGATTGACCGAGCAGAAATCAGCCATAACGCGCAAATACGTGACAACGTCACCATTCAGGATTCTGTTGTTCGCGGTGAGTGCCTCATCTGCGGTGATGCACGCATTGTGTGTGACTCTGAAATCATTGCGGCCAGAGGGTTAACCCGTGAAAGCGACCAGCTCCTGCAAATTTACGAGCGGGCGGCAGTCAGCAATTCACGCGTGGTCCATCAGGCGCAAATCTATGGCGATGCGATGATCAATTATGCTTTTATAGAACATCGGGCTGAAGTTTTTGATTTTGCACGGATAGAAGGCAACGAAGAGAATAATGTCTGGATCTGCGATTGCGCCAAAGTCTATGGGCATGCACGCGTCATCGCCGGAACGGATGAAGACGCCATTCCTACCCTGCGCTACAGCTCGCAGGTGGCGGAACACGCGGTGGTTGAAGGTAACTGCGTGCTGAAACACCACGTGCTGGTTGGGGGGCATGCGCAATTACGTGGCGGACCGCTACAGCTTGACGGTCACATCCTTATTGAAGGCTATGCCTGTATTCTGGGTGAAGTGCTGATCGAGCATCATATTGAGATAACCGATCAGGCCCAAGTTGAAGCCTTTGATGGCGATGCGATTCATCTGCGCGGGCCAAAAGTGATCAACGGCGAACAACGTATCACGCGCACCCCTATCGCCGGTTTATTCTGAAGAACCATCAATGATGCGGGCGTAGAGATTCACGTCATGGTAATCGCCATTAAGGAATTCCGCCTGTTGCATACATCCTTCCAGTCGGAAGCCATTGCGCAGTGCAACCTGGTTGCTCCTGACGTTATCTACACGACATTTAATCACGAAACGGCGAATCTCCTGGCGCTGCGCATAATGACGAATCATTGCCTGTAGCGCCTGAGACAGAATGCCTTTGCCCTGGTGCTCTTCGTCCAGCCAGTAACCAATATAAGCGGCTTTGTTCAGCGGCTCTATCTGGTTAAACGAGATAACGCCAGCCACCTCCCCTTGTTCGAAAATAAGGAACATTTTGGCGTAGCCGCGCTGATGCAACATCATATTCCCCTGCACGTTTTTGCGCGTGTCGTCCTCAGATTCGACAAACTGCGGCCAGTTCAGTGACTGTTGGAGCCAGGTTTTATTTTTAAGCACCAACTGATGCAGAGGGGTGACGTGTTGTTCTTCTACCGCCCGCAGTTCCAGCGCGTCACTAACGATAATTATTTCTGACATGTTTATCTCCTTTGCGATCGTAAACGGGGCATTTCTGACTGGCAGTAGCCGATATTACTCTGTTTAGCACCGAGGATGTCTTATTTTTATGCTGTAACAGCAATCACTTAGAAAGAATCTCTGGCGTGGAACCCGTTACTCTGGTGATCCGGGTATCCCCTCATGGATAGACCGTAATGATGACAATAACACTTTCATTCTATTGCTAAGGAGCAAGCATGGCAGCACCTTTGGGTCGTTTAGCACTTATTCCGCTTTTACTGATTACCGCCTGTCACCAACCTGTTTCCACCACGCAAGCAGGCCCCGTTCCCTTTGCGGTCAATAAGCAACAGGTTGTGGATAATACCACGCTGGAAATTTCCCGCAGCGCGCTGGAATATAACATCCATAAAGTTCAGCAACTGCTGGGAGATAAAACCCGGATGTGCGCCATTCTTAAAGGCGACGCGTACGGCCACGATCTCTCACTGGTAACGCCGGTGATGATGCAAAACGGCGTGCAATGTATTGGCATCGCCAGTAACGAGGAAATCAGTACCGTTCGCCAGTCAGGCTATACATCGCAGCTCATGCGCGTGCGTAACGCGACGGAAAAAGAGATGCGCCAGGCGGCGGATTTCGATACCGAAGAGCTTATCGGTAATCTGGATATGGCTAAGCGTCTAAGTGCAATCGCTCAGGAGAAAGGTAAAACTATTCGTATCCATCTGGCGCTGAACTCTGGCGGTATGTCGCGTAACGGTCTGGAAGTCAGTACCGCCGCAGGTCTGGAAGAAGCACGCGCTATTTCCGCATTACCCGGCCTGAAAATTGTCGGCATCATGTCGCATTTCCCGGAAGAAGATGCGGCAGTGGTAAAACGCGATCTGGCCCGTTTCAATACGCAATCAGCCCAGGTATTGAAAATTACCGGGCTTAAGCGCGAAGATGTCACCCTGCATGTCGCGAATACGTTCGCTACCCTGACCGTTCCAGAATCCTGGCTCGACATGGTGCGTGTTGGCGGTATTTTCTATGGCGATACCATCGCCAGCACCGAATACAAACGCGTCATGACGTTTAAATCTGCCATCGCGTCGGTAAACCATTACCCCAAAGGAAACACCGTCGGGTATGACAGAACCTATACCCTTAAACGTGATTCCGTTCTGGCCAATATCCCGACAGGTTATGCCGATGGTTATCGCCGTGTGTTCAGTAATGCGGGGCACGTGCTGATCCGCGGCCAGCGGGTTCCGGTACTGGGTAAAACATCCATGAATACCGTGATCGTCGATGTAACCGATTTGCCGCAGGTTGCATCCGGTGATGAAGTGGTGCTGTTCGGTAAACAGGGAAATGCGCAGGTTAGTGCAGAAGAAGTCGAAGAAATTAGCGGCGCGTTGTTCACTGAAATGTCGATCCTCTGGGGGGCGACGAACAAACGCGTGATGGTCGATTAACACCTAAAACAGGAAGGGCTTCCGTTTCTCGCAGGAAGCCCTTTTACACAGCAAGCGCCGTTCTACTTAGCTCTCACTGACACTCTCTTTTTGCAATATTTTGAGCAGATCTTCCTTCAGGTGGAGTTTCTGTTTCTTAAGACGAACAATGTCCAAACTATACCCCCGACCATCCGAACCTTCCAGTCTGGAGATCTCATGATCAAGGCTGTTGTGTTTTTCGAATAAGGACAGAAAGCGAGGGTTCTCGGATTTCAGTCGGGAAATAAGGTCTCTGTATTCTGGAAACATACTTTCTCCCTGTTAGTGGACAAGAACGTGTATAAGAAATACACACCCACAGAGTACCCATTTGCTATACAGAAAAATGCGAACAGGATCGAGTAAATAGTGTACAGAGTCGTTACGAGGATGAATGCAGATACGGCTCCCCATCAGGAGAGCCGTAAAGGGCGTGATTAACGCATCTCGCGGTCGTCAACGTACTGACGTTTATCCGGCGCTGGCGGGAAGTACTGATACAGCCAGGTTTCGCTGATGGCGTCACCCTGACAACGCAGGAACATACGCATATCTACCGGATCGGTTGAGTCAGAAGTCGGATACCAGTCAAACTGAATGCGATAACCGTCGATAGGCTCCACGTAGAGGATCTCAATCTGTTTCGCTTCACCGCTGGAGAGCGTAATCACCGGTTCAATGCCTTTCGGCGCAGCCGCTTTTAGATCGCCACCAACGAAGTCAACGGCAAAACGACGCGCCCATTTTTCCGGGTAATGCTCGCCCGGTGCCCATCCTTCCGGGAAGCCGCCCATACCTGTCCGGGTCGCCATCACGCGAGCCAGCGGTGAACGCACCGGCGGTTGAGCGCTCCAGTACAGGCGATATTTGAATTCCAGCTCATCGCCGGCTTTGATCTTCTTGTCCGGCTGCCAGAAGCAGACAACGTTATCCAGCGTTTCGCCGGTCGTCGGGATCTCCATCAAACCGATGGTCCCCTTGCCCCACTGGTTGCGCGGTTCGACCCACAGACTTGGGCGCTTGTTATACCAGCCCATGATGTCCTGATAATGGGAGAAGTCGCGATCGAGTTGCAGCAAGCCAAACCCTTTCGGGTTGTTATCGGTATAGGCGTTGAACTGCAGCTTTTGCGGGTTATTCAGCGGACGGCAGATCCACTCGCCATTGCCCCGCCACATCGCCAGACGATCTGAGTCATGGATTTGCGGGTGAATAGTGTCGCACATCCGACGCTCATTGTTGCCGCAGCTGAACATGCTGGTCATCGGCGCAATGCCGAGCTGCTTGATGTCTTTGCGCGCATAGATGTGGTTTTGTACATCCATAATCACCTGCGTTTTCTCACAGTGGATCACGAACTTGAATGCGCCGGTTACGCTTGGGCTGTCGAGAAGCGCATACACGGTAAAAGAGGTTGCGCCCGGTTTAACCGTTTCGAACCAGAAAGAGGTGAAATCAGGAAACTCTTCTTTACTGTCGGTGTAGGTATCTACCGCCAGACCACGGGCCGATAAACCGTACTGATAGGTGTCATCCACGGCGCGGAAATAGCTGGCGCCCAGGAAAGAAACGACATCGCGGCGGGCCAGTTCTGGCGCTTTAAACACGCGGAATCCAGCGAATCCGAGGTCAGTCTGCCCTTCCAATTGTTTGGTATCCACACCCGCGTCGTTGTATTTAAACAGTTCCGGACGGAAGTGAATTTCACGCGCCATATGCGTACTACCATCAACCGAGAACATGCGTACACGACGACGGAAGCCCATTCCCACGTGGAAGAACTGCGCATCAAGCTGACGATTTTCAACGTTGTTCCACAGAGACTGCTCTGCGTCATATTGAATGCTGTTGTAGGCCTGCGGCGTCAGTTTTGCCAGCGTATCCGGTAACGCGCGCGGTGCGCCGCCCCAGGGTTTCTGTGCTAAGTCATGGGCCATCGATTGCAGAACGGAAAAATCAAAACGTACGGTTTTTCCGTCTGCAATGTCAGACTCTGCCGCAAAGGCGGCGCGGGAAAAGAGTGATGCAATACCACTGGTTCCGCACACGGCGGCCATTGCCATTGAACCTTTAATAAATCGTCTGCGATTCATGCCTGAAAGTGAGTCCTTCTGGTCGTGTAAATGGTCCCGCGCCGGTCAAAATCAGCGGCAAGAGAGTGCACATTTCTGACCGCTCACTCTAGACAAAATTCATTAATAATCCAATTGTTGGTCGCCGATTATCTGTACAAAATCGAAAATATTTTATGTCGATGGGAACAGACCGAATCCCATGTAAATTCCATTAAAGTAAACCACACCGACGTTTACTTCGCTCTTGAGCCTCCTGATACAGCGCAAACTCATCATAAACCGCGCAACCCAGCGCCTGTTCAAACGCGTCGCGGCTGGAATTTCCGTGGCTGCGAGCTTGTGTTTCATTACCCAAATTGGACTGGAAAATTCCTGCGGCGCTCACCGGTAAAAAATCTTCGTAGGTGATGGGTTGCGCAACCAGCCAGCCCCGTTCAATAAGCGGCTGCGGATCGTCATCCGGGCGAATCGCCTGCCGATGCGCTTCACCCGATGGCGTCAGACGATAGCGGAACCAGGCTAGCCCCTGCTGGCGCAGCAGGAATTCGCTGTCCGGGAAGGCTTTGAACACCTCCTGAAGATGTAGCTGGTGCGTCAGATTGTCTTTCCCCGTTCCCGCTTTATTCAGCAATTCGTCGTACAACGCTCTACCTTTCGGCGTCAGGGCCACGCCGCGCTGTTCGATTTCACCAAAACGTGCCGTGTGAGTGCCGCGCATTTCACCGGCAAACAACACCGGTTCTTCCAGCGCTTTGAAACTGGTCTGACGCAATAAAATGGGCACCTCGCGGCGCGGCGGCCCTTCAATCAGTATTTTGGGCTCAATGCCGCATTCCGGCATCATCGACTGCACCCGGTCAATATCCAGCGTTCGCGGTGTCAGATGGTTGATATGACAACCGGGGAAGCACACTACATCAGCAATCAGCCGATGTTCGTTATGTAATGCGTGATAGGTCTCTTCATCGACCGTGGCGTGCTGATGCCAGCGGAATGTTTCCAGCGCTTCATGCACAAACTCTTGCGCCTGTTCAGTTGTAAAACTGCCCTGCGCATCAAATTCATCCAGCAGCTCGTGGCAACGGCGAGTGAAAATATCGCGTTTCGCGAGGATCTCAGCGGCTTTTTGCCGCAGCGCGGCGTTTTCGATTAGTTCGAGCCGTAATAACGAGGTGAATACCCGAAACGGGTTGCGCGATAGCGAGGCATCGTCGATGGGACGGAAGGCTGTGGAATGTACTGGGACGCCCGCCTGGGAGAGATCGTAATAACTCACCGGATACATGCCCATAACGGCAAACATCCGGCGCAGCGTAGAAAGCTCCTGCGCGGTACCCACTCGAATGGCGCCATGACGCTCAACGTTTAGCCGGGCCAGTTCATCCGCATTCGCCAGTTTTTCATGCAGCGTCGGATTATTTTCCAGTACCGCCAGATTCACATCAGCGACAAGTTCCAGCAACGTGCCGTACTGCGGGACTTCCTGCTGGTACATTGCTGACATTGCCTGCGAAAATTGTTCCCGAATCTCATCTGCCGTGATGGTGTTCGCCATAATGTCATGCCTCCAGTGAATATTACCTGGAGTGTAGAAAACGCCGCTGACTCCGGTGGGAAGAATTTACAAAGTGTGACCCCGCGTAAACTTCCCACCCATACAAAAGATGAACAGTACCTACTGGCGTGGTTTCAAATGACTTTCCAGCCAGGGCAGCATCTGTTTTTTACGGCTAAGCATACCTTCTACCTTGCAAGGCTGCGGGATGTCTGAAAGTTCTGATCCAGCAAACCACAGGCTGGTGTCACCCAGATTGATGTCAGTGAGCATCAGCACGACTAACGCAGCATTCTTTTCTTCTGCATAGCTCGCCATTTCCTGTCGGAGATCGTCCAGCACCGCATCCACCTGTTGCAGCGCATACAGTTCAAGCTGCGCTACACAGACTGAATGTCCATGGATGGTGAAGGTTTTAATGTCTTTCTGCAGAAGTTCGCGGGCGCTCATCCCTTCAACGCTTGTTTTGGCTGACAGCAGGTCGCGGCTGAAAGCGTCAAGATCCACTCCGGTTTTTTGGGCCAGCGCATCAACCGCCTGACGATCGTCAGAGGTGGTCGTTGGTGAACGCAGCGTGACAGTGTCACTCAATACAGCACCGAGCAGTATAACAGCCTCAGAGGAAGATAACTGGTTGCGTTCATCCTCCGTCATCAGTTGCCACAGCAGGGTTGCGCTACTGCCGACGGGCTTCACCCACACTTCCGGTGGCAGACGGGTGACTAACCCACCGAGTCGGTGATGATCGATAATTCCCACCACGTTACTTTCGGTCAACGATTCCGGCCCCTGGGTAGGCTCGGTGAAATCGACCAGCCAGACATCACGATCGGTCAGTTCAAACGCCAACCGTTCAGGCATCGTCAGCCCCGCATGCTCAAAGATAAACTGCGTTTCGCGGTTAGGCTCGCCCAAACGCCATGCCGTCGCCTGCTGGCCACGTAAACTAAGCCAACGCGCCGTCATTGCGGCGGTGCAGATGGCATCACTATCGGGATTAAGGTGCCCTATTACATGTATCATTCATCAGTGCCTTGTGAAGAGAAATCGTTCAAAAGTAAACAATCACCAAAGTATAACGACTGGGCACACTCCCTTCCATGATCCCACTCCCCAGCAATGCTGTACAAAACATAAGCAAAATAAATCAGTTGTAAGTAAAACATGATAAATGTTAATAATATTTTGCTATCAGGTTATCAAAAACAAACAACTTTACTTGTCACCGATACGACTCTGTTTTTAACATCGCTTATGGAAAAAAATGTTCTGTTCAATCAGCGCATTCGCTTGCGCCACCTTCATACTTTTGTCGCCGTTGCACAGCAGGGAACGTTGGGGCGCGCGGCTGAGACCCTTAACCTGAGCCAACCGGCTCTCTCCAAAACGCTAAATGAACTGGAGCAACTGACCGGGACCCGGCTCTTTGAGCGTGGCCGCCTTGGCGCGCAGTTAACGCTGCCCGGAGAACAGTTTCTTACCCACGCGGTAAGAGTGCTGGATGCGCTCAACACCGCCGGACAAGCGTTAAATCAGCGCGAAGAGTCGCAGAGTGATGTAGTACGGATCGGGGCCTTACCCACCGCGGCACTGGGCATTCTGCCTGCGGTAATTGGTCCTTTCCACAAGCAGCAAATGGAGACCACGCTACAGGTCGCCACCATGAGCAATCCGATGATTCTGGCAGGTTTAAAATCCGGGGAAATCGACCTTGGCATTGGTCGCATGGCCGATCCAGAATTGATGGTCGGTCTGAATTATGAATTGTTGTTTCTGGAATCACTTAAACTGGTCGTGCGCCCTAACCATCCGCTGTTGCAGGAAACCATCACGTTAAGTCGGGTAATGGAGTGGCCGGTGGTGGTTTCGCCAAAAGGAACCGCACCTCGCCAGCACGCAGAAGCATTGTTGCAAAGTCAGGGTTGTAAAATGCCGCCAGGCTGCATTGAAACACTGTCAGCATCGCTTTCCCGCCAGCTGACGGTTGATTACGACTATGTGTGGTTTGTCCCTTCAGGCGCGGTTAGAGAAGATTTACGCCAGGCGACGCTGGTGTCGTTGCCGATACCTACCCACGGGGCGGGCGAACCCATCGGTATTCTTACCCGTGTCGATGTGCAACTCTCTCAGGCCGCGCAGATCCTTATCGCCGCAATACGCAAAACCGTACCGTTTTGATACCAAAAATTAAGGGACCATCAGGTCCCTTAATTTATTGTTAAAACGTTTCCCAGTTATCGCCACTGGCCGTTGCCGTCTGCGGACGTGAAGGGTCAGGCGTAGTGGTCACGAAAGCGCGTTTAATCGCGCTTATTCCTCTTAAACGAAACGTGCCAACGGCTTCCGTTAAGCGTGCAGCCTGCTCTTCCAGAGACGCCGCCGCAGCCGATGCTTCTTCAACCAGCGAGGCATTTTGCTGCGTAACCTTATCCATTTCTGATATCGCCTGGCTCACCTGTACGATGCCCCGGCTCTGCTCATCAGAAGCCGCCGCAATTTCTAACATAATGTCGGTGACGCGTTTTACCGCATCGACAATATCCGTCATCGTATTGCCCGCCGCGACGACTTCTCCGGAGCCCTGGTCAATCAGTCGGACCGATTCGCTGATCAATCCTTCAATCTCTTTTGCCGCCTGAGCGCTGCGGCTTGCCAGCGTACGGACCTCACTGGCGACCACGGCAAATCCACGCCCCTGCTCTCCTGCCCGCGCTGCCTCTACCGCCGCGTTCAGCGCCAGGATATTGGTCTGGAAAGCAATGCTATTAATCACGGCTGTGATTTCGGAGATTTTCTTCGAGCTCGTTGAGATATTGCCCATGGTTTTCACCACGCCAGAAACCATCTGACCGCCCCGACTGGCCTTGCCGGACGCATCTTCCGCCAGCTTGCTTGCGTGATGCGCATTGTCGGCGTTTTGCTTCACCGTGGCCGTCAGCTCTTCCATGCTGGCTGCCGTTTGTTCAATCGCCGCAGCCTGTTGTTCAGTACGTGAAGACAGATCGGTATTACCCGCCGAAATCTCACTGGTACCGCGGTAGATTTCTTCCGCGCCCTGACGTACCGTGCCCACCGTTTTCCCCAACGATCGTTGCATTGCCTGTAGGTGACGGCTCAGGCGACCAATTTCGCTACGCCCGGTCGGTTCATCTTGCATCGTCAGATCGCCCGCGGAAATTTGCTCAATACGCTTGGCCGCGCGTAACAGAGGATGAATGACCGTGCGGCGCAGAACAATGAACGTCATTACGGTCAGCGCCAGCGCAAGAACGAATGCACCCAGCATAAAAGCCATGCCGAGTTGTGTACGCTGATGCGCCTGTTCGCTTAACTGGTTCGCCCTTGCGGTACGAATGTCGATCGCTTTTAACAATACCTTATTGTAAGCAGAGTCCAGCGGTCGGGCCTGTTCATTTTCATGGTTGATGATCGCTTCAAACATGCCGTTTTTAGCGTACTTCAGCATGGGCTGTAAGCCGTCGGTATAGGCTTTGAAGCTGGCGCTCAGTTCAGCATCTAGCGCTTCATCAGCAGACGTTTTTACCGCACGCGACATATACGCGTTAAAACCGTCCTGCGACTGCTTGATCCGTTTTTCGGCCTCGGCAATATTGGCCTTCATGTCATCCATTTCGGCGATACGGCTCGCCGCGCCGGCGTGGATCATATTGATACGTGCGGTGCGTAAGTGGTTAGAGCTGTTAGATAACCCCATCCTGACCTGAATCTCATCGGTCACGTCGCGCTGATCGCGATCGGCCTGCATAAGAAAATAGCTTGCCAGCCCAGAACTTAGGGCGAACAGCAGGAGAATGCCACCGAGAATGGAGGAAAACAGCGGAACCAGCCGGATTTGATGCAGAAAGCCCAGTTGATGCTGGGCTTGCATCGATGTAGTGTTGTCCATGACCGTCGACTCTCTTGTAGGGTTTATGCGTGAAAACACGCCCGTTAGATAGTCATCGGCAATCCGGGAAGTTTACTTACCGTGAAAAGCGCCGGATTCGTCACACTTTCACAACATAATTCTAAAAAATTCAGGAAAGTGCCAGCGGTTAAATCCGCTGGCCAATGAATCAGTTATCGCCAAAGTGGATAACGGTACGGATGGACTTACCCTGATGCATTAAATCGAACGCTTCGTTAATCTGCTCCAGCGGTAAACGGTGGGTGATAAACGGATCCAACTGAATTTTCCCGCTCATTGCTTCTTCAACCATGCCTGGAAGCTGAGTGCGCCCTTTCACGCCGCCAAACGCGGAACCGCGCCAGACACGCCCGGTAACCAGCTGGAACGGACGCGTTTTGATCTCTTGTCCTGCTCCCGCCACGCCAATGATGATGCTTTCGCCCCATCCTTTATGGCAACATTCCAGCGCTGCGCGCATCACGTTAACATTACCGATACATTCAAAGCTAAAATCCACACCGCCGTCAGTCAGTTCGACGATCACATCCTGAATCGGTTTGTCGTAATCCTTCGGGTTGATGAAGTCGGTCGCGCCCATCTCACCTGCCAACTTAAATTTTTCCGGATTGGTATCAACGGCCAGAATACGCCCGGCTTTCGCCTGCACCGCGCCCTGAATGACCGCCAGACCAATACCGCCCAGACCAAATACGGCTACGGTGTCGCCTTCTTTCACTTTTGCGGTGTTATGGACTGCTCCGATACCGGTGGTCACGCCACAACCCAGCAGACACACTTTGTCCAGCGGGGCCTGCGGGTTAACCTTCGCCAGAGAGATCTCCGCGCAAACAGTGTATTCGCTGAAGGTGCTGGTGCCCATATAGTGATAAATCGGCTCACCGTTATACGAGAAGCGCGTTGTGCCATCCGGCATCAGACCTTTGCCCTGGGTCGCACGTACGGCCTGGCACAAGTTGGTTTTACCCGATTTACAGAACTTACACTCGCCGCACTCTGCGGTGTACAGCGGGATCACATGATCGCCCGGTTTCAGACTGGTAACGCCTTCGCCTACTTCAACCACAATGCCACCACCTTCATGGCCAAGTACCGCCGGGAATACGCCTTCCGGATCGTCGCCAGAGAGCGTAAAGGCGTCGGTGTGGCACACGCCGGTATGGGTAATTTTAACCAGCACTTCACCTTTCTTTGGCGGTGCGACGTCGATTTCGACAATTTTTAACGGTTGGCCGGGGCCGAATGCAACTGCTGCACGTGATTTCATTTGTCTCTTCCCATTATTGCGAGGTGATGGTGTTATTTTAGATAAGCACGCAGAAGATGGCCGATTTCAGCCATGCGCACGGCACGCTGATCTGGCGTAGTTTCCCCGCTGACCAGCTCGTCTTTCAGATGGATCTCAACCATTTCGCCCATCAGGCCATTGGATGCACCGCGCACGGCGGCAATTTGCTGCAGGATAGCCAGACACGGTTCGCCGGACTCCAGTGCGCGCTCAAGCGCATCAACCTGACCGCGAATACGGCGTACACGGGTGAGAATGCGTTTCTTGTCTTCAGGTGAATGCGGCATACGCCCTCCAAATACTATAGGGGGGTATACTATCAGATTTGTTATTTGGCTGTAAAATATATGATTACTGATTATGTTAACGCATTGATTTTTATTATATTAGTTTGAACAACACCCTGATTGGTTTTAACTGTGTCAGATGCACCCAAAGATTATGTAGATTAATAAGGCCTGCCTGAGCCAGTATCGCCAGGGTGATCATCAATGTGGACGCGGTAATCACAAGCATCAAACGACTAATATTTTTCTGGATCCTGATCTGCTGCTTTTCCCGTTTATCTTCAGATTCCCATGAAACAATTGTTGAAATAGCCTTGCCCTGAATATAATATTTTTCATCACTAAATCTGACATCCTCTGTAATTACAAGTGACTGGAGCAGCAGAAAGACCTTCCTCCTGAAATCTTCATTCTTGATATGTTTATACCAAAGCGTCCCGTACAATAGATCAATAACCTCATCACATGTTACTCCAGTGTGAGTTTTCTCTGGCGATTGATGTACATATTCGTTCACCAGCATCTGTAGCAACATTATACGATCAAGTCCACTCAACGCCTTGTTACTGGCGAATGAAGAAAAGAGATTGCTTTTTGCTCTCGTCAGAGCATTTTTTACATAAGCAATACGCGTAAAATAATTTATTGCAAAAAGAAAAATCGAATTAAACCTTAACGGACCTTGCTTTCTCCAATGAATAATCTCAACATTCATTTTTTCAATATCATTGAGTGGAAGGTTTATTTTCTCCATATAGGCGTGCTGCTCAGCATGCCATTTTTCAAGCACAACATTTTTGCCTCTTAGACTCACAAGCTGATATTTTTCTTGTTTTACATCCGAAAAATAAACACCATAGTAATTATATACTTGATCATCCACATGATTTTTCAGAGTAAACCGTGGCAGAAAATAACGCCATAATTTACCTTTAGCTCTCGAAACTAACGATTCTATGAACATGATTACGCTCTAACATCTTTAAATTGTCACAGTTAATGATAGTTCACTGTGCGAATAAAAAAGCCCTCCCCATTCGATAATGAGGAGGGCTTTTTGTACACCGATTTAGTGCTTATCAGTGATCTCAACAACGACATGGCGATCTGGAGCAAGACAATTAATCAGCTGCTGTCCGGTCTGCCCATCACAACTGGATCCCGTGACAGAATCACTCGAACCATATCCTTGTGCAGTAATATTTGCAGCCGGCATGCCTAACGCGACTAATTCATCGGCAACAGCCTGAGCGCGCTGGGCTGACAGTTGCTGGTTATAATCTGCGGCTCCGGTGCGATCGCTATAGCCAATAACAACGGTCGCTTTGTCTTTGGCCGGTTGCAGACCGGGGTTTCGGTATAGCTGCGCAATCGCCGCTTTCCCTTCTGAGGTTAGTGCTGCTGAATCATAACCAAACATCACATCAGATTTTAAGTTAAAACGCTGAGGTTCAGGCGCAGGAGTGGCGGCAACTGCCGGAGCAGGCGTAACCTCCGCGTCGTCATGCTGGCCAAAGCGATATGACAACCCAGCGGTAACGGAACTAACATCACTCGATACGCCAATCTGGTTTTCATTACCCACGTTGCTCACCCATTGGTATTCCACGCGACCAGCCCAGTTCTTGTTAAAGGCATATTCCGTACCGACAGCCACAACCGGACGCACACCGGTATCAAAGCGGTTATTGCCTTTAATATCTGACTCCGCGCGATATCCCATTGCCCCTGCACGACCGTAGAGATCCCAATCATCAGTCAAACCATAACTTGCTTTCAGCGACAATTGCAGACCCTGGCTTTTCATTTGAGAACCAGAAGAACCATTTTTACCGTTGAATTGCATATTACCTAAATAATCATAGCCGCCTTCAACTGCCAGCCATGGAGTAATCTGGTAGCCTGTAAATACCCCGCCACCGACGTTATCGCTATCAAAACCAACATCACCATATTTATTACCATTGGCCCCCGTTTGCTGGCTTGCGCTGGTATCAAAGTAATGTGACCAACCAAATTTCCCACCAGCATACCAGGTTCCCGCATCCGCGGCGGCAAATGCCGTAGTCGCGGTCAGCGCATTTGCAATAATGAGTGTAATAAGCGTCTTTTTCATAAATTTCCTATTATAGACTTGCCGTTTGTCAGTTAGTTATCTGTTAGTCGGCGCTACAATAAGATTTTTAATGAAGGCTGATAATCGTTTTTTTATTTATTTCTGGACAGTTTTAGAATCGCTCTGGACGCTTATTTACGATAACAATGGCTATCCCACCCGCAGTAAATCGCTATATCTCGTTGTATAACGCGGTGAAAGCATATCTCGCTTCATTGCCCACGGTTGTTGTATACCTTGTCCGGCAAAATAGAGTGTTCCTTTACCCTTTTCAGCATTGAGTGTATCCAGAACGGCCATCAGCTTATCGCTGTTATGCCGTGGAACGTTGTCATCAAAAAGATTCAACTGTGCAACGCCTGAGCTAAAAAAATCGCCCAGCATGACCCCTGCTTTTTGATAACGTTGTCCCTCTCGCCATATTGCGTCCAGGCTACGTGTGGCCGCCCTTATAATTTCCCGACTATCCTGGGTTGGTGTCAGCAGTTTTATCGATGCGCTGTTACCGTAATACGGTTCATTCAGGGAAAATGGGCTGGTTTTGATAAACGTAGAGATAAACCGGCAGAACTGGTGCTCTCTGCGTAATTTTTCCGCAGCACGTGCAGCATAGGTACAAATAGCCTCTCTCATCGCATTGTAATCCGTGAGTTTTTCACCAAACGATCTTGAACAAATGATCTCCTGCTTAACTGGCGCAAACTCTTCCAACGCCAGGCAAGGTTCACCGCGCAATTCCCGCACAGTGCGCTCAAGCACGACGTTGAAATGTTTGCGGATAAAGCGAATATCGGTATCCGCCAGGTCGCATACTGTTTTAATACCCATGGCGTCCAGTTTTTTACTGATACGGCGTCCGACACCCCAGACTTCATCAACCGGGAGCGCAGCCATCAGCTTACGCTGACGCTCAATATTCGAGAGATCCACCACCCCGCCAGTCTGTTCCTGCCACTTTTTGGCAGCATGGTTCGCCAGCTTGGCCAGGGTTTTGGTCTGGGCGATACCGACCCCAACCGTGAGGCGTGTTTTCTGTAAAATGGTTTCTCTGATTTCACGACCAAAATCTGTAAGATCCCTGCAGTTTCGCACGCCGGTTAAATCACAAAAGGCTTCATCGATACTGTACATTTCCACGCGCGGAGACAGCTCCTCCAGAATCGACATTACCCTGCTGCTCATATCCGCATACAGCTCGTAGTTCGAACTAAAGCAGAACACGCCGCAGCGCCTGAACAGATCTTTCTGTTTGAAGTATGGTGCTCCCATATTGACGCCAAGCGCCTTCGCTTCCGCGCTACTGGCAATGACACAACCATCGTTATTTGAAAGAACAACAACGGGTTTACCTTTCAGGTCCGGTCGGAATGCCGATTCACAACTGGCATAAAACGAATTAACATCCACCAGCGCAAACATAATCAGCCCGCGGATTTAATGATAAATGTCACCACGCCAAATATATCCAGCGTGTCCTCGCTGCCGATCATGATCGGTGCGTAGGCGCTGTTCTCTGGCTTCAACATCACCACCGGATGCAATTGCAGGCGCTTAACGGTGAATTCGCCTTCAATAGCAGCAATCACAATGTCTCCGTGGGCCGCTTTTCTGGCACTGTCGACTACCAGCAAGTCGCCTGCACCGATCCCTGCCTCCATCATGGAGTCGCCAGACGATTTAACAAAATAGGTTGCGCTGGGATGCTGCACCAACAGGTCGTTAAGATCGATACGTTTCTCAACGTAATCCTGCGCCGGAGAAGGAAAACCGCAGGGCACGAGATCGCTAAATAGCGGGAAGTGTTTGATTTCGGGGTGTTCAACTGGCTGGAAAAACAACATAATAATCTGCCTCTCATATAACTGTATTTATATACAGTAGTTTTAATGAGGACAGTGATCAAGTGACAGACGTGGCGAACTGAGCGTTGTTTAATCATCTTGCCGGTAAGCGTTTATGCTATCTGGAAAAATAATTTTCGGTTTTATTCCACAGAAGAAAGTACAAATTTTCGCAACATGTACTCAGCCGGAATGATAACGACTACGGCGCCCTTAAAGCGCGTATAGTGGCGTACTAAAATCATTAAAACGGACACATTATGACCACCGCAGGGAAAAGTCATCCGCTGGCCATTGGCGGCCTCATCACCTTAACGCTCATCTGGAGCTACAGCTGGATCGCGATGAAACAGGTCACGCACTACATCGGCGCGTTCGACTTCACCGCACTACGCTGTTCTTTTGGCGCATTATTGTTATTCATCGTTCTGTTACTGCGTGGCCGAGGAATGCGCCCGACACCTTTCGGCTATACGTTAGCGATCGCCTTACTACAAACATGCGGCATGGTTGGGTTATCACAATGGGCGCTAGTCAGCGGCGGCGCAGGTAAAGTAGCCATACTGAGTTATACCATGCCATTCTGGGTGGTGATTATGGCCGCCATTTTCCTCGGTGAACGCATGCGGCGTTTACAGTATTTCGCCATTGCCGTGGCAGCTGCGGGATTATTGCTGGTTTTACAGCCATGGCAACTGAACTTTGCCTCAATGCAAAGCGCGCTACTGGCGATCCTTTCTGGGATCAGTTGGGGGGCCAGCGCGATTGTCGCCAAGCGAATGTATACCCGCCATCCGAATATCGATCTGTTAGGGTTGACCGCATGGCAGATGCTGTATGCCGCGCTGGTGATGAGCCTAGTGGCCTGGCTGGTTCCACAGCAAGCTCCAGACTGGCAACCTGTCGTTTTCTGGGCATTAGCTTATAGCGCCGTGCTGGCGACGGCGCTGGCATGGAGTTTATGGCTGTTTGTGTTGCGTAACTTACCAGCCAGTATTGCCAGCTTAAGTACGCTGGCGGTACCTGTCTGTGGCGTTCTGTTTTCCTGGTGGTTGCTGGGTGAAGAGCCTGGTGTTGTTGAAGGCTGCGGTATTGTGCTGATTGTTGTTGCGCTAGCTATCGTCAGCCTGAAAAAACGCGTCTCCCAGGTTCAAAGCGTACGAAAAGCACCACCCTGCGAAAATTAATCGGCTAAAAAAATGCCCCGCATTTGCGGGGCGTTACCTCAGGAGCGTTTGCGCGGCATCATGCGCAGCAGCGTATTATCCTTCCAGAAATAGTGATGCATCAGGGCCGCAACGGCATGCAGGGCAATAACAAAATAGCCCAGGTTTGCCAGCGTCACGTGCCAGGACTTCAGCATATCCACTAAATCAAAGTTGGCCTCTGCCGCATGCGGCATAACGATGCCGAATGCAATCCACGGGTTACCCCGGTTGTACATCATCACCAGCCCAATAATCGGCAGGACAATAAACAACAGATAGATAACCAGATGCCCCAGATGCGCCATGCCGGTCATCATTGGCTTCGGTTTCGGCACAATCGGCGGAGCCGGGTATTTCAGCCTGACCAGCAAACGCGCCACCATCAGCGTTAAAATAGTGATACCGCAGGAGACGTGCACCATGTTGAACAAGGGGCGATAGCTGCGCGGGAAAAATCCGCGAAACTCCATGGCGCTATAGGCCACAATAACTAACAAAAAGACCAGCCAGTGAATACCGATTTGCAGGCCAGAATACTTATTCCCCATAACACTTCCTGAATAAAAACAATAATGCGTCAACATAACGGGCTTTTGTTAAAAATTCATTAACTTTTGTTCACCCATTTTCAGTCGCTTACGCTTAACCGCAAGAACCGCTATTGCCGAGGATGCCTGTCTGGACTAAGCCTGGTAGGGAAAATATGTCGTACCGCCTCATCCTGACAGGAGAAAACCATGAGTAAAATTGGCATTAACGGTTTTGGTCGTATCGGTCGTCTGGTATTGCGTCGGCTACTGGAAGTCAAAAGCAACGTGGAGGTTGTGGCCATTAATGACCTCACCTCGCCCAAAATCCTCGCCTATCTGTTAAAGCACGATTCAAACTACGGCCCGTTTCCCTGGAGCATCGACTTTACCGAAGACGCGCTGGTTGTCGACGGTAAAAAAATCGCGGTTTACGCAGAAAAAGAGGCCAAAAATATCCCATGGAAAACCACTGGCGCTGAGATAATCATCGAATGCACCGGTTTTTATACCTCGACAGAAAAAGCCAACGCGCACCTGGATGCAGGGGCCAAAAAAGTACTAATATCCGCCCCGGCTGGCGATATGAAAACCATCGTCTTTAACGTCAACGACGACACAATGGATGCGAACGATCGGATTATCTCGGTCGCGTCGTGCACCACCAACTGCCTGGCACCGATGGCGAAAGCGCTGCACGACAGCTTCAGTATTCAGCTTGGCACTATGACCACCATCCACGCCTACACAGGAACGCAGTCGCTGGTTGATGGTCCACGCGGGAAAGATCTGCGCGCCTCACGGGCTGCGGCAGAAAATATCATTCCCCATACCACAGGTGCCGCCAAGGCCATTGGTCTGGTTATTCCGGCGTTGAGCGGAAAATTAAAAGGCCATGCCCAGCGTGTTCCGGTGAAAACAGGATCTGTCACGGAACTGGTATCGATATTGGGGAAAAAAGTCACTGCTGAAGAGGTCAACAACGCGCTGAAAAAAGCCACGCAAAATAATGAGTCATTTGGTTATACCGATGAGGAGATTGTCTCATCAGATGTCATTGGCTCGCATTTCGGTTCGGTATTTGATGCAACACAAACCGAGATTACCGAAGTGGGCGATCTGCAACTGGTAAAAACCGTCGCCTGGTACGATAACGAATACGGTTTTGTCACCCAGCTTATTCGTACGCTGGATAAATTTATCAAGCTCTAATGTTCTGGCGGAGGCCTGCCTCCGCCCTCTTTCATTTCCCGCGAATTCAATACGTTGTGAGTCTCTCCCCGTTTTCGATTCACTGACTGTGCTATAGCTAACCTTTGCCACTGAGGGAGCATAGTAATGGAAGCACTGAGTCGTGAAACGTTAGAAAACATGATGGAGCAAGCCGTTGCCCACGCAACCACCGTCTCATTCTGGCCGCAGAGTGAAGCCCCCGGAGCAAAAAACAGCGATGCGGTGTTTACGCCTGAACCCCGACATACAGGAACATCTCAGTATGATCGTGCTGTCACCGGTATTCGCGCCCCGGAAATTACCGTTTATGCCCCCGAAAAACCTAACGGCGTAGGGATCCTTGTTACACCGGGAGGTTCTTACCGTCGCGTGGTGATGGATAAAGAAGGCAGCGTACTGGCACCATTCTTTAACGCTCGCGGTTATACCCTGTTTGTGATGACCTACCGCATGCCGGGTGATGGCCATGAGGAAGGTGCAAACGCGCCGCTGGCCGATGCCCAGCGCGCCATGCGCTACATTCGCGCCAACGCCCATGAATGGAAAATTAACCCTGATCGTATCGGTGTGTTGGGCTTCTCTTCCGGTGGTCACGTGGCCGCCAGTCTGGGAACCCGGTTTGCCGAACCGGTTTATACACCGATTGATAGCATAGACGAGCAACCAACGCGTCCTGCGTTCATGGCACTGGTGTACCCGGTTGTCACCCTGCGCGAAGACATCGGTCACCCGGGCTCTCGTCTTGAGCTGGTTGGCGCTACGCCCGAAAAGGAAGATCTGCGCCACTATTCTCTGGAAGAACGCGTGGATAGCACAACGCCGGCGACGTTTCTGCTACACGCCATTGACGATCCGGCGGTGAAAGTGGAAAACAGCCTGGTCTTCTTTAATGCGCTACGTGAGCAGGGAGTTCCGGTCGAAATGCATCTGTTTGAACGCGGTAAGCACGGATTTGGTATTCGCGATGCGCAAGGGTTACCGCTGGCCATCTGGCCGGAAATGATGATGAACTGGATCGCCACCAAAGTGTGAGAATTGCGCCGGGTGGCGCACAGGCTCACCCGGCGAAAAACTTAAGACTGCAAATACACTACCTGTGTTTGCAGGTATTCATTCAGACCGTGTTTACCATCTGCCCCGCCAATCCCGGACTTGCGCCAGCCAGCGTGGAAGCCCTGCATCGCCTCGAAGTTTTCGCGATTAATATAGGTTTCGCCAAACTTCAGCCCCTTAATCGCCTTCATTGCCGTATTCAGATTCTGCGTATAGATCGATGAGGTCAGTCCGTAGTCGCTGTCATTGGCCATTGTCAGCGCCTGTTCCAGCGTATCAAATGCAACCACCGGCAGCACCGGACCAAACGTCTCCTCGTGCATAATCGCCATATCCTGGCGCACGTCTAACAGTAACGTCGGCGGATAGTAATAACCTTTGCCGGCAACGGCTTTACCGCCCAGCACCACACGGGCGCCTTCCTGCACCGCTCGCTCGACTTTTTGCTCTACACGCTCCAGCGCAGCGGCATTAATCAGTGGCCCCATCGCAATGTCATTGCGCTCGGCCGGATTGCCAAACAGCACGGCTTTCATCGCCTCACCCAGACGATTAACGAACTGGTCATAGATACCTTTCTGAACGTATACGCGCTCGGCACAGTTGCATACCTGTCCGGTATTAATCACCCGTGAGTCAACAATGGCCTTCACTGCCAGCTCAAGGTCAGCATCGTCCATCACGATAGCTGGAGCTTTACCACCCAACTCCAGACAAACTTTGGTGATGTTTTTGGCCGCTGCGGCCATAATTTTCTCACCTGCGCCGACGCTACCGGTCATGCTCACCATGGCGACCTTCGGGTTTCCGGCCAGCTCCTGACCGACCGTTTCACCGCGTCCCAGCACCAGGTTAAAGACTCCGCGCGGTAAACCAATGTCATCAACAATTTTGGCAAAGGCGATGGCGTTATTCGGTGTGAATTCACTCGGCTTAATGACGATGGTATTCCCCGTCAGCAAGGCGGGAGCCAGTTTGCGGGCAATCAGGAAAAACGGGAAGTTCCACGGTAGAATGCCCGTCGTCACGCCCAGTGCACGCTTAAACAGCAGGATATTCTCACCCGGGCGATCGCTTTGCAGGATCTCGCCTTCATAACGACGCGCCCACTCCGCCATGTAATCGATATAGTCGGCGGTAAACGCGACTTCAACGTCAGCCAGTTGTTGAATTTTTCCACCTTCCGCCACAATCAACGCGCTGATTTCATCGGCTCGCTGGCGGATACCTGCAGAAATTTTGCGTAACCAGTTTGCCCGTTCAATGGCAGGCAACGCTTCCCATTGCGGCTGAGCGCGATCCGCAGCATCGATCGCTTTACGCGCATCTTCGGCACGCCCATCGGGAATACGCGAGATAATCTCTTCCGTGGCCGGATTGACGACATCAATCCAGGCGTCATCGTGCCAGGTCACAAACTGCCCATCGATATACATAGGATGTTGTACGGGTACTGACATGCGGCTCTCCTGTGATTGATTTGTTTTTAACAAGTAAAACTATTGTTAATTAATATCAATCATGCATGACGCATTATCGCTGGAGTGGCGGTTCTGTGAACTGCTTCATAAAAGCATCTGGAAAAGTGATGATGAAGAGAAAAAACGGATGGGCTTTCTGCCCGTTTGCCATAAAACGCCGACAAACGGGCAGCAAAAATTACAGAGAACGGCTCTCCAGTAAGTCGGTCAGCGCGGTATCATTTTTTAGCTGCTGCCAGGCTTGCTCAACGTCCTGGGGAATATCAACATGTACGATAAAATCGTGTCCACAGGGCCCATACCCGGCAGCATCATCCCGCAGTCGCGGAAGTTCACCGGTAATGAGAGAAAGATAGCGGTCTACCGACCACAGACCTTCTGCCGCGGGCACAAAATCCACGCCGTTGTGCTGTTGGGCCAGTTCAGGAATGAAACCAGGGAAACTCAACCAGCGCGGCGCATGTTGCTCATCGCGGGTTACGCGCTGAAACGTGGCCATTGTGCGGCGTTGCATAGTGGGATCCTGCACCACAATGACGGTATGAATGCTTTCTGCCGCCTGATTCAGTAACGCACAGCTAAATCGGGCATTTTCACCGCAGTTTGTCGACTGATCTTCCACCCAAATTTTCTCACCTGGAATTTGCCAGAACTGGTGAGCAATATCGGCAAGGATTGCCGCTTCCGCGCGTCCGGCAGTACGAATGATGTTATAACGCGGATGCTGGGCAATCGCATCATACAGAAAGCGCGTGGAATGACCGATACCACCGCTAATCAGCAAGGGAACCTGTTGCTCTTTCGCGATCCGACAAGCAGCGTCGATGGTCGGAATAACCGCGTTCCCTGCCAGAATCACGCAATCTGACTGAACGGAGATATTCCCCGTAAAATCATTCTGCGCCAGCCATCGCCCTACGGTATTGATAGCCGCAAGAGTGGTTGCGGAAAGTGTCGGAAACTGACTCATATTGATGACTCCTGGTGTTTATCTTTACCGGGTACAGATGCCGGATGGCGACTACGCCTTATCCGGCCTACGGCCCTGCACCGATTTATCCCGAAATCTGCTCCATCGCCTGCAGAATACGTTTATCGGAGATCGGATACGGTGTACCAAGCTGCTGGGCAAAATAGCTGACGCGCAGCTCTTCTATCATCCAGCGGATCTCTTTGACATCGGCATCTTGACGGCGCGCGGGAGGCAGTTTATTGAACCACTGCTGCCAGGCCTGCTGCACACTGTCCACTTTCAGCATCTGTGCACGGTCACGGTGCGGGTCGATAGCCAGTTTTTCCAGACGTTTTTCAATAGCCTGCAAATAACGCAACGTATCGCCCAGACGTTTGAAACCATTGCCGGTAACAAACCCGCGATACACCAGGCCGCCCATTTGCGATTTGATATCCGCAAGACCCAGCGCCATGGTCATATCCACGCGCCCTTTCAGACGTTTGTTGATATTAAACACTGCGGTCAGGATCTGTTCGACCTGCTTCGCAATCTCCACCACCGTATCGTTCAGTTCAGCCCGCACTTTTTCATGCAACGCCGCGAAGCCTTCTTCGGTCCACACCGGACCACCGTTGGCGTCAATTAACTGATCCACACCGCAGGAGATACAGTCGTCAATCAAATCCAGAACTTTACCGTATGGGTTAAAGTACAGCCCCAGCTTGGCTTTATTGGGCAGCTTCTCGTGCAAATATTTGATTGGCGAAGGAATATTCAGCAGCAACAGGCGGCGTAAACCGCACCACATCGCCTGCTGTTGTTCCAGCGGATTATCAAACAGTTTGATGGCAACGCTGTCACGCTCATCGACCAGCGCCGGCCACGCTTTCACCTTATAGTTACCGCGTTTTTGTTCGTAACTTTCCGGAAGCTGACCGAAGCTCCAGATGTGCAACCCACTCTGTTCGATGCCGTCATCGGCCACCGCGGACAATGTTTCCTGAACTTTGCCCTTCAGCGCATCTTTCAGGCCCTGTAGCGAACGTCCTTCCTGCAGTTTCTTATTTTTATCATCTACCACCCGGAAGGTGATTTTTAAGTGATCTGGCACCTGATCCCAGTGCCAGTCTTCACGGTCAACGGTAACGCCGGTCATGCGGCGCAGTTCACGCTCCAGCGCGTCCAGCAGCGGCAGTTCCAGCGGTGTGACGCGGCCTAAAAACGCTTCCGCATAGTTCGGCGCGGGCACAAAGTTGCGTCGTACCGGTTTTGGCAACGACTTAATCAGGGCAATCACCAGTTCGCGGCGTAGCCCCGGAATTTGCCATTCAAAACCGCTCTCGTCGATCTGATTAAGCAGCGGGAGTGGAATATGTACGGTCACACCGTCCGCATCGGCTCCAGGTTCGAACTGGTAGCTCAGGCGCAGCTTAAGGTTACCCTGATGCCAGAAGTTCGGATAATCCAGCTTACTGATTTTTTCCGCGCCCTCTTTGATAAGCATGCTCTTTTCAAAGTTGAGCAGATCCGGTGTTTCACGGCTGACCTTTTTCCACCAGCTATCAAAGTGACGAGCAGAAACTACGTCATGGCTGATGCGCTGGTCGTAAAACTCAAACAGCGTCTCATCATCGACCAGAATGTCGCGACGGCGTGATTTGTGTTCTAACTCTTCCACTTCAGCCCGTAACTTCAGATTGTCACGGAAAAACGCATGGCGCGTTTGCCAGTCGCCTTCCACCAGCGCATGACGAATGAACAGTTCACGCGACAACGTGGGATCGATCTGGCTGTAATTCACCTTACGGGCTGCAACAATCGGTAAGCCGTAGACAGTGACTTTTTCTGTCGCCATCACAGCACCCTGCGCGCGCTCCCAGTGAGGTTCACTGTATGAACGTTTGATCAGATGCTGGGCTACCGGTTCCACCCATTCAGGATCGATACGCGCGGCAATACGTCCCCACAGGCGGCTGGTTTCTACCAGCTCTGCCACCATCGTCCACTTCGGCGGTTTTTTGAATAAACCCGACCCCGGAAAGATCGAGAAGCGAGCGTTACGCGCCCCGGTAAACTCCTGTTTATCGGTATCTTTCATCCCGATGTGCGACAGTAAACCGGTCAGCAACGCGACGTGGATCTCCCGATATTCAGCAGGTTCACTGTTAACCGGAATACCCAACTCTTTCACCACCTGGCGCAGTTGCGTGTAGATATCCTGCCACTCGCGCACGCGCAGGTAGTTCAGGAAATCGACTTTGCACTGGCGACGAAACTGGTTTGACGACAGTGCTTTTTGCTGCTCGCCGAGATAGTTCCACAGATTCACAAATGCAAGAAAATCAGACTCTTTGTCGTGGAAGCGGCGATGTTTCTCGTCGGAAGCCTGCTGCTTGTCCATCGGACGCTCGCGCGGATCCTGAATGGACAGCGCCGAGGTAATGATCATCGCCTCACGCACACAGCCATGTTTTTGCGCTTCCAGCACCATGCGCGCCAGCCGTGGGTCCACTGGCAGTTGCGACAGTTGACGGCCCAACGGCGTTAACTTGTAAGCGGTTGCCTGTTCGTCGGTGGTTATCGCCCCCAGCTCTTCGAGCAGACGTACACCGTCCTGAATATTGCGCTTATCCGGCGCTTCAACAAACGGGAACGCGGCGATATCGCCCAGCCCCAACGCGGTCATCTGCAAAATAACGGATGCCAGGTTGGTACGCAGGATCTCCGGGTCGGTAAACTCCGGACGCGACAGGAAATCGTCTTCGGAATACAGACGAATACAGATCCCTTCCGAAACACGACCGCAGCGGCCTTTACGCTGGTTAGCGGAAGCCTGTGACACCGGTTCTATTGGTAAGCGCTGGACTTTGGTGCGGTAACTGTAACGACTAATACGCGCAGTGCCCGGGTCAATCACATACTTGATGCCCGGTACGGTCAGCGACGTTTCCGCCACGTTGGTCGCCAGCACGATACGGCGACCGCTGTGCGACTGGAACACGCGGTTCTGCTCGCTATTGGAGAGACGCGCATACAACGGCAGCACTTCGGTGTGGCGTAAATCCAGCTTATTCAGGGCATCGGCGGTGTCGCGGATTTCGCGCTCTCCGCTCATGAATATCAGAATGTCGCCTGGCCCTTCACGTCCCAGTTCATCTACGGCATCAAAAATTGCCTGCAGTTGGTCACGCTCAGTGTCATCTGCATCTTCAACAATCGGGCGATAGCGCACTTCCACCGGATACGTTCGGCCGGAGACTTCGATAATCGGCGCGTTATTGAAATGCTTTGAAAAACGTTCAGGATCGATGGTCGCCGACGTGATGATAATTTTTAGATCCGGGCGACGCGGTAGAAGTTCTTTCAGATAGCCGAGCAGAAAGTCGATATTCAGACTGCGTTCATGCGCTTCATCGATGATGATGGTGTCGTACTGCATTAGCAGCCGATCCTGTTGGATTTCCGCCAGCAGGATACCGTCCGTCATCAGCTTGACCATGGTGTTATCACTGACATGATCGCTGAAACGAACCTTATAACCGATACAGCCGCCCGGCTCGGTTTGCAGTTCTTCCGCAATACGGTTCGCCACAGTACGCGCCGCCAGACGACGCGGCTGGGTATGGCCTATCAGCCCTTTTACCCCGCGCCCCAGCTCCATACAGATTTTGGGTAACTGGGTGGTTTTCCCCGAACCGGTCTCACCGGCAACAATCACCACCTGATGGTCGCGAATTGCTTCCAGAATATCCTGTTTTTTCTGGCTGACGGGCAGGTTTTCCGGATAGCTGATTTCCGGACGCGCCGCTTCACGCAGCACAACTTTACCGGCTGCCTGTTCAATCTCTTTCGCCATCTCCTGGTAAATGGCCTGTTGTGCATCAGGATTTTTAACCTTCTTCACACCGTGCAGGCGGCGGGCAAAACGCTGTCTGTCACGCAGCATCAGTGAATCCAGCTGTTGCTGCAACATGTTGAAGGTTAATTTTTGTTGTTCTGTCATAGCGTTAAAAGGCAGTGCTCTGCCGGGTTAAATCTCTTTTAGATGATGGGTATAGAGTACCACATCGGCGCTTTTCATGTGTTGTTCAATAATTTCGAACATAGGATTCGATATATTGCGCTATCACTGCGACAGGATTGTGAATAAAGTGTCAACAAGCAACGGGGCACTCCCCCCTTCAAACACATAAAAGGAAACACCCATGAGCAAGGTATTAGTTCTTAAATCCAGTATTCTGGCAGGGTACTCTCAGTCTGGTCAGTTGTCTGATTATTTTGTTGAACAGTGGCGTGAAAAGCACTCTGCTGATGAAATCACTGTCCGTGACCTGGCTGCAAATCCTGTACCAGTACTGGATGGCGAACTGGTGGGAGCGATGCGCCCGAGCGATACACCGCTGACGCCGCGTCAGCAGGAAGCGCTGGCGCTGTCCGATGAGCTGATTGCTGAGCTGAAAGCGCATGATGTGATTGTTATCGCCGCGCCGATGTACAACTTCAACATCCCAACGCAGTTGAAAAACTACTTTGACCTGATTGCCCGCGCTGGTGTGACTTTCCGTTATACCGAGAAAGGCCCGGAAGGTCTGGTGACGGGTAAACGCGCTGTGGTGCTGACCAGCCGTGGCGGTATTCATAAAGATACGCCAACCGACCTGATCACGCCGTACCTGAACGTATTCCTGGGCTTTATCGGCATCACCGACGTGAATGTCGTCTTTGCTGAAGGTATTGCTTACGGTCCGGAAGTGGCATCTAAAGCACAATCCGACGCGAAAGCCGCTATCGACAGCGTAGTCGCTGCCTGATAATTCCCCCTCTCACCATCCGGTGGGAGGGTTTCTCCGACACTTACTTCTTTCCCTGCATCTGTATCTGTTTGCCGTGAATGCGATTAATATCACGCCAGATGGTTGCATAATCCCTGCATTTCGCCAGATTCTCTTCCCAGCAATGAAGCAAAAATTGTTCAGGCTCCGCGACATCCCGGCTTAACAGCTTGAATACCCAACGATTCCAGACGTACCACTTGAGAAGCCACATGATTTCACCCCACGACGCGACCGGTGTTGGACTATACCAGCATCCATTTTATGCCGTGTGGCAACTATTGCGATGTCGATGAATAATTCAGCGTCGTGTCCCTCTGGCTGTGTGAAAAAGCGATTTACTATTTTTTCAACCACTTACCATTAATACCCTGCACATACTCTCCCGGTTTAGCGCGAGCAACCAGCTTTTGCCCGGCCATTTTTGCCACTTCATCTGGCGGAATATTATTGCTCTCTGCCAGTTGCTGATAGCTGGCGTGGCGCGCTTTATTAATCTCACTCACCAGTGCCTGCGTTTCGGCATCGGTTTGCAATGCAACCAGATAGCCATTGAGCGTTTCCCCTACTCGTCCCTGAGTTCTGGCTTCATTCAGGGTCAATGCCCACGCATTGCTACTGAGTAAACTCAGGACAACCAGCGCCACTGCAAACTGTTTTCTCATCATGACCTCAGAACAAATCGCTGCGCGATTTCAATAAACTTTCGACGTCTTTATCAACTTTGATATGGATCTCATGCTCGATTTTGACGTTCATATTAATGGTGATGGGCTCTTTTGGCGCAGCCACTTCGATTCTGGGAGTGCACCCTACCAGCAGAGATGAAGCCAGCAGACCCAGCATGGCAGCTATCGTTTTCATTGTTTTTCCTCACATTCCTTGCCTTCCGGGCAATGGGTTTCCGGCAGCGCTGCATTTTGTTCAAGCCATGCCTGTAAATTGTCGCCAAAACGCAAACTGCGCCATAGCGTAAAGACGTTTTCTTCGTGGGTATAATTCAAATTAACCGTACCTACTTTGCCATCCACCCGACTATTGCCAGTCACGGTTGACTGCATGGTTAAGACACCGAGGTTATCCAGATTTATTTTCGTCCACGAATGGCTTATTTCCATATAACGCAGCCAGTTAATGGCCGCCCCCGCAGCCATGTTATCTTTGACAACCGCATCCGCAGTGTCCTTATCAATACGCAACGTCATCGGCCCTGGATTAGTCAACCAGCCGTCTTTAATGATCCATTTTTCGTTATCCAGCCATAATGGCAACGCGCCACTGACCGGGCCAGACATGGCGAATTGTTTGGGGTTAACCGCGCTGATAAGCTCGCTGGAAGAGATATTCTGCACTCGCAATAAGGCCGGATCATGCTGCGGCATTCGCAGTTGCTGCATGATGATTTTGCCCCCCAGCAGGTCGGCGCTGACATCGCTCAACAGTAACGGGTTGTTTTCACTCCAGGGGTACGCCCCCTGCAGATCGGCGGCGATATTCTTCACCGTCACCTGATTGACCACTTCCGCAATACGCAGTGAAATAGGTCCACGCGTACCCAGCTGCCATGCACCTTCACTAAACCGGAAAGGCAATACAAAATCGACACCGTTGATTTGGTTGTCGGGCATCCAGGCGCTACCGCCTTTTAACACTCCATGACCGCCCGCTTCAAAGCCCTGCTCCGGGGCTGCCGAAAACGCGACCTGCGCATACAGCTCACCTTCTCGTAGCTTCATTTTCCAGTCAGGTGGGACCAGAGGCTGGAATACGGTGAGCGATTGTTTTGGCCACCAGGCCTGTCCGCGCAGGCGGATACCGTCCCAACGACCATTCAGCTGTACGGGCCCAATCGCCCCCGCGTGAAGCTGGCCTTTGAACTGGAAAATTGTCGGATCGCTACCATCGACGCTGAACTTCAGCGTCGATGGTGGTAACACGCTTCCCCCGGTGAAGGTGGTGCTCCCTGCGTCCAGCGACAGTGCGCCGCTAAATGTCGGTTTGGTTGCATCCCGTACCCAGACTATCGGTTCGTCCATCACCAGACGTGGGTTTTCCACCTTCATCGTGCCGTATTGCAGATGATCAAATCCGGTGGAAAGATCAAATAACTTCAGGGTGTTGTCATGCCATTCTCCCTTACCCGCCACGTCCCAACGGGCATGCATCGGCGTAAAGCTGCCTTCACCCCAATATCGCCACTGCCAACGACCGGCATCAGGAAGAAAATCATTTGCCAGACCATCCAGATGCAATTCAAAACCGCCCATCTGGTTTTCATGCGCACGTAAAATAGCCTGCAGACGCCCATCCACACCGCGTTGCGTAACTTTAACCCCTGCCAGCGGCCAGCGAATCTCGTCAATATCCAGCGAATCAATCACCCGTCCACGTGAGCGCAGCAACGCCCCTGGCTCGAAAGCCAATTGCGGATCGTTCAGACTTCCGGTGAGTCTGGCGGGTAATTTCGCGTAGAAGATCAGATCACCCTGTTTCGCTTCACCGGTCAACTGTAGCGGCATATCGCTACTATCCATACCAAGCTTACCTGGCCCCAGCGTTAATACGGCGTTTCCTTTACCGGCATCGCCATGCGTCAGAATGTTCAGACGTCCACTCACCACCGCGTTTTCCAGTCCGGCCTGCCAGTTTTCAACCTTCATGCCCAGCCGGCCACTTAACGGGAATCCCTGATAAGGCCAGTTCCAGCGTCCGTCGCTGATGGTCAGTTGCTGGCGTGTTATTTCCCACGGAAGGTCAAGCAGCGGATCGGCATTATCCCGCGCCATCACGATCAGTTGTCCGCTGTTTTGTTGCCACTCCAGTTCGGCGTCCACAAGCGTAGGCTCTTGCGGCAAACTTAACGTCGCAACCGCATGACCGCTTACCGGTAGTCCATCGGGCACCAGTGGCATCGTAAATTCACCGACCAGTTTTACTGGCGGCTGGCCTTCAAATGCCGCAACATCCAGCTCCGTTACCGTGAGGTTTTGCCCGTGCAAACGCCCCTGAAATTTAACTTTTTCACCCTGGTAACGCAGCTGTTGAGTAGAGGGAGTGAGCGAGAGTGACAGTTTTCCCTGCCATTCCTGCCATGGAGAAAGGATAAGTTTGTCGATGTTAATCCAGGTATTGGGCAGCATTGACTGCCATTCAGCCAGCGTTTTAGGCGCTACCGGCGATGGCTCTGCCTGCGGCAATTTGGCCAGGCAAGCTGAATCCAACTCAATGGTCCCGACATTCAGCGCCCAGCGGCTGGGGTGAGACAGATCCGCCTGAGTGATGCGTGCTAGCGGGCAATCTTCAACCAGATAGCGGAGTTCAGGTATATGCAACCCATGCCGTGTCAGCCGCGGGCTTTCATCCAGCGCGATGCGTGTTCCAACGGGTAACCAGATACCCACCAACGTAGGCACCCACAGGCCAAGCGTCATCACTAGCGTCAGCGGCACGAGAATCAATAATAAGAGGAGTGCCAGAACGGCTTTATATTTACCCTTCATGGGTAGTTAATATCCTGATTTAGCAAAAATTTAAGCCGGTTTAGGCCTGTATTGTGGCATGTTTAACTGGATATGCCCACATTAAGGATAGATAACCGATTTACAGGCACGCTGTTACACGTGCCGTCGGGGATATTAAGATTCAGACTCAATGAGGCCTCAGTTGTCCATCGCTATGTTTAGGTCCGATACGACCTGCTTCTATCAGAATTTCCTCAATGAGTTCTTCGAGGCACTCCCTACCATGATGATCGCAGACCAGATGTACCTGCCGGGAAATCTCATCAGGTTTCATACCATCGCATAATGCCGCCTTGAGCATTAGGGTGGCCCATCGTTTTGCTTCAGAGTGAGTCAGCATAACCCCTCCCGATAATTGCTACCTGTATAAGCGTAGCTGTCCGGATGTGATTCGGCTGGCTTTTTACCTGCCGCGATATTCGGGTGTTGAGTTGGATAGAAAAATATCCAGTTGTTGAAATTGTGTAACCTGCCCACACTAACAACAGATACGGTGAAATTATTCATTACGCCTATGACTATCAATAACTTTTTAGATTTTGTAAAATAATTTGAATTGAATTAATGTGACGTCAAAATCACTGGAGAAAGTCTTATGAAACTCGCCATCTATAGTACAAAACAGTACGACAAGAAGTATCTGCAGCAGGTTAACGAGGCTTTTGGTTTTGAACTTGAATTCTTTGACTTTCTGTTGACGGAAAAAACAGCCAAAACCGCCCATGGCTGCGAAGCCGTGTGCATTTTCGTCAACGACGATGGCAGCCGCCCCGTTCTGGAAGAACTGAAAAAGCATGGCGTGAAATATATCGCGCTGCGCTGCGCCGGGTTCAATAACGTCGATCTCGACGCAGCAAAAGAGCTGGGTCTGCAGGTGGTTCGTGTTCCAGCTTATTCACCAGAGGCCGTCGCTGAGCATGCGATTGGCATGATGATGACGCTGAATCGCCGTATTCACCGCGCCTATCAGCGTACCCGTGATGCCAACTTCTCTCTTGAGGGGCTGACCGGTTTTACTATGTATGGCAAAACCGCTGGGGTGATCGGTACCGGTAAAATCGGTATCGCTGCACTGCGGATCCTGAAAGGTTTTGGTATGCGTCTGCTGGCGTTCGATCCTTACCCGAGCGCTGCTGCGCTGGAGTTAGGCGTTGAATATGTCGATCTTAAAACGCTGTTTGCCGAGTCCGATGTCATCTCTCTGCACTGCCCGTTAACACCGGAGAATTATCATCTGCTCAATCACGAAGCCTTTGAGCAAATGAAAAATGGCGTGATGGTCATTAACACCAGTCGTGGTGCATTGATCGACTCACAAGCCGCTATCGACGCGCTGAAAAACCAGAAAATTGGTTCTCTGGGTATGGACGTGTATGAGAACGAACGCGATCTGTTCTTTGAAGATAAATCTAATGACGTCATTCAGGATGATGTGTTCCGTCGTCTGTCAGCCTGCCATAACGTGCTGTTTACCGGTCATCAGGCATTCCTGACAGCTGAAGCGTTGACCAGTATTTCTGAGACTACGCTACAGAATCTGGCCCAAATATCCAAAGGCGAGACCTGTCCAAACGCCCTCTTCTAATCTCTGAGCTCCCCTGACGTCAGGGGGGCATTTTCAGACAATCACCGATGATAAAACATTCAGTATCATTATTATATTGAATGTATTCCCGTCACAAACGTAGAGAAATTTAATGAAGAAAGTTGTCACGTTGATTGCGCTCAGCATGCTGATGGCTGGCTGTGTGAGCAATGGAAAAGTTTCCGTCAATCGCGAACAGTTGCAGCATCACCGCTTCGTTTTGCAAAGCGTGAATGGTAAAGCCGTCACCACCGCCAACAACCCACCTGAGTTAAGTTTTGGCGAAAACATGACGGTATCAGGCAAGATGTGTAATCAATTCCACGGCCAGGGCAAGCTGTCCGACGGTGAGTTGAAGGTAAAAGATATGGCGATGACGCGTATGATGTGCGCCGATCCACAGCTTAACGCGCTCGACGGGATCGTCAGCGAAATGTTTAAGCAAGGCGCACAGGTCGATCTAACTGCTGACCAGTTAACACTGGCGACAGCAGAACAAACGCTGACGTATAAACTCGCGGATTTAATGTAGGAAACGCGGAGACTTAGTAGCTCCCACAACTTCCGGCGGCAAGCGACTGCTCACTACAGCGTTTGCCGTTGGGTAGCGCACACATCCCGATGGCTGAACCATCCAGTTGACGAGCAACAGAGAGCGAACCGCCAATCATGGCGCAATTAGCTTCTCCAGAACTGGACATTGCTGCCTTCATGCCCGGTGCGACATGCGCGGCGGTTGCCTGCTGAACAGGTTCGCTGCTACAAGCCGATAATAATAACGCGGCACATCCTACCCAAAACGCTGCGCGCATCTTACTCCCCTCTGAATATTAACCAAACGACACAGCCATAAATAATAGGCAGCGGAAACACCGCCGTCGAGAGGCAAAATACGCATTTATGCGCACTGTTTACATTTTCTGGCAATTTTTTGCCTGCTCCTTTGATCAAACCATTCATTCTGTTTATTCCAGGGACACAAAAGCGAAAATCTGTCTTTAGCGCTTTTGCTAAAATAGAAGGATAACTACAGGATTCGCCGCTGTTACGCGAGTCCCTCTTTTTGCGCAATGTAAGGGTGTCAGTATGATCACAATTGACGGTAATGGTGCGGTTGCTTCAGTCGCATTTCGTACCAGCGAGGTTATCGCCATCTACCCGATTACGCCCAGTTCGACGATGGCTGAACAGGCGGATGCCTGGGCCGGGAACGGGCTTAAGAACGTGTGGGGGGATACCCCTCGCGTCGTAGAAATGCAGTCAGAAGGCGGTGCGATCGCAACCGTTCATGGCGCGTTGCAGACCGGTGCGCTCTCTACGTCGTTTACCTCATCGCAGGGCCTGTTGCTGATGATCCCAACGCTGTACAAACTGGCCGGTCAGTTGACCCCGTTTGTACTGCACGTTGCGGCTCGTACAATTGCTACTCACGCATTATCGATTTTTGGCGATCATTCCGACGTGATGGCGGTGCGCCAGACAGGATGTGCGATGCTGTGTGCCAGCAGCGTTCAGGAGGCACAGGACTTTGCGCTGATTTCGCAAATAGCTACCCTGAAAAGCCGGGTTCCGTTTATTCATTTCTTTGATGGTTTCCGTACATCCCATGAAATCAATAAAATTGTGCCACTGGCCGACGACACGATCCTTGGACTGATGCCGCAGGCGGAAATCGATGCTCATCGCGCTCGGGCGCTTAATCCAGAGCATCCGGTTATTCGCGGTACGTCTGCGAACCCAGACACCTATTTCCAGTCACGCGAGGCAACAAACCCGTGGTACAACGCGGTTTACGATCATGTAGAACAGGCGATGAACGATTTCGCCGCAGCGACAGGTCGCCAGTACCAGCCATTTGAATATTACGGCCATCCTCAGGCTGAGCGCGTCATTATCTTAATGGGTTCGGCAATTGGAACCTGTGAAGAAGTCGTTGAAGATCTGCTGGCGCGTGGCGAGAAAGTCGGTGTTCTGAAAGTACGCCTGTTCCGTCCATTCTCTGCCAAGCATTTACTGCGCGCGCTGCCGGAAACCGTACGCAGCATCGCCGTCCTGGATCGCACCAAAGAGCCCGGCGCACAGGCAGAACCGTTGTATCTGGATGTGATGACCGCGCTGGCGGAAGCCTTTAACTGCGGCGAGCGAGAAACGCTACCGCGCGTGATTGGCGGACGTTATGGCCTTTCTTCCAAAGAGTTTGGTCCAGACTGCGTGATGGCGGTCTTTAATGAGCTGAGCAGCGCGAAGCCGAAACCTCGCTTTACTGTCGGTATCTATGATGATGTCACCAACTTGTCGCTACCGTTACCAGAAAACACCCTGCCCGGTACGGCTAAGCTCGAAGCGCTGTTTTATGGGTTAGGCAGCGACGGTAGCGTGTCCGCCACCAAAAACAATATCAAGATTATTGGTAACTCTACGCCATGGTATGCGCAGGGTTATTTCGTCTACGACTCGAAAAAAGCAGGCGGTCTGACGGTTTCTCACCTGCGCGTCAGCGAGCAGCCTATTCGATCAGCGTATCTGGTATCGCAAGCCGATTTCGTTGGCTGTCACCAGCTGCAATTTATCGATAAGTATCAGATGGTCGAGCGCCTGAAACCAGGCGGTATCTTCCTGCTCAATACCCCGTACAGTGAGGATGAAGTCTGGGCGCGTTTGCCGCAGGAAGTTCAGGCGGTACTAAATCAGAAGAAAGCCCGTTTCTACGTGATTAATGCGGCCAAAATCGCCCGCGAATGCGGTCTGGCAGCGCGTATTAACACCGTGATGCAAATGGCATTCTTCCATTTGACGCAAATCTTACCCGGCGACAGCGCGTTGGCTGAATTGCAGGGGGCGATTGCGAAAAGTTACAGCAGTAAAGGACAGGACCTGGTTGAACGTAACTGGCAAGCTCTGGCCCTGGCGCGCGAATCCGTCGCCGAAGTAGCACTCCAGCCAGTTGATCCGCACAGCGCAAACCGCCCTCCGGTGGTTTCTGATGCCGCACCTGATTTCGTGAAAACAGTCACCGCGGCAATGCTCGCCGGTCTGGGTGATGCCCTTCCCGTATCCGCGCTGCCGCCAGACGGCACCTGGCCAATGGGCACCACGCGTTGGGAAAAGCGTAATATCGCCGAAGAGATCCCCATCTGGAAGGAAGAGCTGTGTACTCAGTGTAACCACTGCGTTGCCGCTTGCCCGCACTCGGCAATCCGCGCCAAAGTGGTTTCACCTGAAGCGATGGAAAACGCTCCTGCCAGCCTGCATTCTTTGGATGTGAAATCTCGCGATATGCGCGGTCAGAAGTATGTCCTGCAGGTTGCACCAGAGGATTGCACCGGGTGTAATCTATGCGTCGAAGTTTGCCCGGCGAAAGATCGCCAAAACCCGGAAATCAAGGCCATCAATATGATGTCGCGCCTTGAGCATGTTGAAGAGGAAAAAGTTAACTATGACTTCTTCCTCAATCTGCCGGAGATCGACCGCAGCAAGCTTGAACGCATTGATATCCGTACCTCGCAGTTAATCACTCCGCTGTTTGAATATTCCGGCGCCTGTTCTGGTTGTGGTGAAACGCCGTATATCAAACTGCTTACGCAGCTGTACGGTGACCGCATGCTGATCGCCAACGCGACTGGCTGTTCATCGATTTATGGTGGTAACCTCCCCTCAACACCGTATACGACCGATGCCAATGGTCGTGGACCTGCATGGGCAAACTCTCTGTTCGAAGATAACGCCGAGTTTGGTCTGGGCTTCCGTCTGACGGTGGATCAACACCGTGTGCGCGTCATGCGTTTGCTGGAGCAGTTTGCGGATAATATTCCGGCTGAACTGAATGACGCCCTGCATGCTGAAGCGACGCCAGAAGTACGCCGTGAACAAGTTGCAGCGCTGCGCCAGCATCTGAAAGATGTCGAAGGTGCACAGCAACTGTTAACCGATGCTGATGCGCTGGTTGAGAAATCCATCTGGCTGATTGGCGGCGACGGCTGGGCTTACGATATTGGTTTTGGCGGGTTGGATCACGTCCTGAGTCTCACCGAGAACGTCAATATTCTGGTGCTGGATACTCAGTGTTACTCCAACACGGGCGGACAAGCATCGAAAGCCACGCCGCTCGGGGCGGTTACCAAGTTTGGTGAGCATGGCAAGCGCAAGGCTCGCAAAGATCTTGGCGTTAGCATGATGATGTACGGGCATGTTTATGTGGCACAGATTTCCCTGGGCGCCCAGTTGAACCAGACGGTGAAAGCTATCCAGGAAGCGGAAGCCTATCCGGGTCCGTCGCTGATTATCGCCTATAGTCCTTGCGAAGAACATGGTTATGACCTCGCATTAAGCCACGATCAGATGCGTCAGCTGACGGCGACCGGATTCTGGCCGCTATACCGCTTTGACCCACGTCGCGCAGACGAAGGTAAACTGCCGCTGGCACTGGACTCTCGCCCACCGTCAGACGCGCTGGCCGAAACATTGCTTAACGAGCAGCGCTTCCGCCGCCTGAATGCCCAACAGCCAGAAGTTGCAGAACAGCTGTGGAAAGACGCCGCAGCTGATCTACAAAAACGCTACGACTTCCTGGCCCAACTGGCAGGCAAAGCGGAAAAGAGCGGTACCGAATAATACGTTTTTCTCAGTATTAGCCCGGAACCAAAAAAAAAGCCCGAACAGTTGTTCGGGCTTGTCAATTTATTCGCTGGCTAATTAATAATTGCCATCAATATACCAACGAAAAATAAAACGTGACAATAAAGGCATATAACACGCGCAGAATAGCCCAACAAAATTCAATTGTATAATTTTTATTTTATATATATTTTCATCAACTCATTCATGTCGACTATCACTATTTCCGTAGAATTATTTGTTTAAGGTTTTACTTAAGGCGTAACAATTCATATTTATCTCTTTACGGAACTTCTCCTTTAGCATGCTTTTACTCCCTACATGGGTAGTCACAGGTTAATAAAAAAACTAAAGGATTATTTCAATGAACAGAAAAGTACTGGCGCTCGTAATTCCTGCCCTGCTGGCTGCAGGCGCTGCTCACGCTGCTGAAGTTTATAATAAAGACGGCAACAAATTAGATCTCTACGGTAAAGTAGACGGTTTGCATTATTTCTCTGACGACGCTAACAGCGATGGCGATCAGACTTATATGCGTATGGGCTTCAAAGGCGAAACACAGGTTAACGATATGATCACCGGTTATGGCCAGTGGGAATATCAGGTTCAGGCCAACGGCACCGAAGGTGATAAAGGCGACTCCTGGACTCGTCTGGCATTCGCAGGTATTAAAGTCGGCGACTACGGTTCATTCGACTACGGCCGTAACTACGGCGTAATGTACGACGTTGAAGGCTGGACCGATATGCTGCCAGAATTCGGTGGCGACTCTTACACCAAAGCAGACAACTTCATGACCGGTCGTGCAAACGGTGTTGCAACATACCGTAACACCGACTTCTTTGGTCTGGTTGACGGTCTGAACGTTGCGCTGCAGTACCAGGGCGCGAACGAAAGCCAAAACGGGCAGGAAGGCACCAATAATAGCGGTGACCGTAATGTGAAGAACTCCAACGGTGACGGCTTCGGTATCTCCTCTACCTACGATCTGGGTATGGGCGTGAGCTTCGGTGCGGCATATACTTCTTCTGACCGTACCAACGAGCAGGTGAACCATTCTACCGCTGGTGGCGATAAAGCTGACGCGTGGACTGCTGGTGTGAAATACGACGCCAACAACATCTACCTCGCAACCATGTACTCCGAAACCCGTAATATGACCCCGTATGGCGGTTCAGACGGTTATAAGGATACGGTTGCCAACAAAACTCAGAACTTTGAAGTTACTGCGCAATACCAGTTCGATTTCGGCCTGCGTCCGGAAGTTTCTTTCCTGATGTCTAAAGGTAAAGATCTGGGCGTAAATGGATCTGACGGCGACCAGGATCTGGTGAAATATGCGTCCGTAGGCGCTACGTACTACTTCAACAAAAACTTCTCTACCTATGTTGATTACAAAATCAACCTGCTGGATGAAGATAAAAACTTCTACACCCAGAACGACATATCTACCGATGACACTGTAGCACTGGGTATGGTTTACCAGTTCTAATCCGTCAGCCCGCTGGCAACGGCGGGCTCTCTTTACGTTCTAATAATTCTGTTTTATCCAGATCAAAACATTATATCTATTGCGTTAAAACACTTCTCTGATAGATGATATCTTGCATTAAGACCTGTAGTAGAGGATACCTGCAATGAATCATCATCCTGTAAAATCATCCCGTATTGCATCCGTCGGCTATGACGAATCCTCTTGCACGCTAGAAATTCGCTTTCACCAGTTGGCTACGCTGCAATATCAGCAGGTCCCTGCCCGTATCTTTCGTGATTTCCTGATCGTGGTCTCTAAAGGCCGATTTTACGATGGGGTAATAAAAGGCAAATTTCCTGAAATCAAAATAAAGTGATGCCAAAATGTGATCGTTGTCATTGTACATAAAGTGCCATTACGCGGTAAGCTTTACTTGGATACTTAAACAGGAGGTTTTATGAACAGAACGATTCTTGTACCCATCGATATTTCAGACTCAGAATTAACTCAACGCGTTATTGCCCATGTTGAAGCAGAAGCAAAGATTGACGATGCGCAGGTTCATTTTTTGACCGTCATTCCGTCATTGCCCTATTACGCTTCCCTGGGACTGGCCTACTCGGCAGAGTTACCGGCCATGGACGATCTGAAAGCCGAAGCGAAATCTCAACTGGAAGAGATTATCAAGAAGTTCAATATCCCAACGGACCGAGTGCACGTTCATGTCGCAGAAGGTGCGCCGAAAGACAAGATTCTTGAGATCGCAAAAAAATTACCGGCCGATATGGTCATTATTGCCTCACACCGACCTGACATCACCACCTACCTGCTGGGCTCTAACGCTGCAGCCGTGGTGCGTCATGCGGAGTGTTCGGTACTGGTAGTCCGCTAAGCTGTCTGGCCCGCACATCGTTGCGGGCTTTTTGTTTCTACCTCTTTTACCCTTGATTCCTGTCCTAAATGTGCTGACATTTTTCCCGCTTATCCGTACCATACACGCCACAGTTTTTATATCAGACTTCTTTTGCCGGACGATCCGGCGTGATGCATACTCTTCTGATGCCACACTATGAATTGAGCCTCTATTAAATGTCGCAAAATCAAGATATTAGTAAGAAAGAACAATACAACCTGAACAAATTGCAAAAACGTCTGCGTCGTAACGTCGGCGAAGCCATTGCCGACTTCAATATGATCGAAGACGGCGATCGCATTATGGTGTGCCTTTCCGGCGGGAAAGACAGCTATACCATGCTGGAGATCCTGCGTAATTTGCAGCAAAGCGCCCCGATCAGTTTTTCCTTAGTTGCGGTTAACCTCGATCAGAAACAACCCGGCTTCCCGGAGCACATTCTGCCGGAGTATCTGGAACAGCTGGGCGTTGAGTACAAGATTGTCGAAGAAAACACTTACGGGATCGTCAAAGATAAAATCCCTGAAGGCAAAACGACATGCTCACTCTGTTCTCGCCTGCGTCGCGGCATTCTGTACCGTACGGCAACCGAATTAGGAGCCACCAAGATTGCGCTCGGCCACCATCGCGACGACATCCTGCAAACGCTGTTTTTAAACATGTTCTACGGCGGGAAAATGAAAGGCATGCCACCGAAGCTGATGAGTGATGACGGTAAGCATATCGTGATCCGCCCACTGGCTTACTGCCGTGAGAAAGATATCGAGCGTTTCTCCGAAGCGAAAGGTTTCCCAATTATTCCGTGCAACCTGTGCGGCTCACAGCCTAACCTACAGCGCCAGGTCATTGCTGACATGCTGCGTGACTGGGACAAACGCTATCCAGGCCGCATTGAAACCATGTTCAGCGCAATGCAGAACGTTGTACCTTCACATCTGAGCGATATCAATCTGTTCGATTTTAAAGGCATTAAGCACGGTTCAGAGGTTGTGGACGGCGGTGATTTAGCGTTCGATCGTGAAGAGATCCCGCTGCAACCTGCGGGCTGGCAGCCAGAAGAAGATGATGCTCAACTGGATGAATTACGCCTGAACGTGGTGGAAGTGAAGTAAGCGTCTGTCAGGCCTACAACGTGCATAAGCGCCTGTAGGCCTGATAAGCGGAGCGCCATCAGGCGCCCCAACGGGCAGTTATTTCAATAACCTAACCCGGCAAGTCTTGCCTTTAATCTTACCGTTTTGTAATTGTTTCCACGCCTTGTGCGCTACAGTCTGGCGAACGGCGACATAAACGTGTGCCGGGTGAACGGCAATTTTGCCGATATCGGCGCCATCCAGGCCAATGTCGCCGGTCAGAGCCCCCAGAACATCGCCAGGACGCATTTTCGCTTTTTTACCGCCATCAATGCATAACGTCGCCATCTCTGCTTCCAGCGGCAGGACTGAGCCATTAGCTGGCGCAGTTAGCCAGTTCAGCTTCAGTTGCAGCATTTCAGAAAGAATATTGGCACGCTGCGCTTCTTCCGGCGCACAGAAGCTAATCGCCAGACCGCTGTTGCCGGCACGCGCGGTACGTCCGATACGATGGACATGTACTTCCGGATCCCACGCCAGTTCGAAGTTAACTACCAGCTCAAGTGATTTGATATCCAGGCCACGTGCGGCCACATCGGTTGCGACCAGCACGCGCGCGCTACCGTTGGCAAAACGAACCAGCGTCTGATCGCGATCGCGCTGTTCCAGGTCGCCATGTAATGACAGTGCGCTTTGCCCTGCCGCATTCAGTGCATCGCAAACGGCCTGACAATCTTTTTTGGTGTTACAAAAAACCACGCACGATGCGGGTTGATGCTGGCTGAGTAGCTTTTGCAGCAGTGGAATTTTTCCGTGGCTGGAGGTTTCGAAAAACTGCTGTTCAATCGCCGGTAACGCATCGACCGTATCAATTTCAATCGTTAATGGATTTTGCTGTACCCGGCCACTGATAGCGGCAATGGCTTCCGGCCAGGTTGCGGAAAACAGCAAAGTCTGACGTGACGCAGGCGCAAAGCGAATGACATCATTAATCGCATCGCTAAAGCCCATATCCAGCATGCGGTCGGCTTCATCCATAACCAGCGTATTCAGGGCATCCAGAGAAACGGTGCTTTTTTGCAGGTGGTCAAGTAAACGACCCGGTGTGGCAACAATAATATGTGGTGCATGTTGCAGGGAGTCACGCTGTGCGCCAAAAGGTTGCCCACCGCACAGCGTTAAGATCTTGGTGTTTGGCAGGAAGCGCGCTAAACGACGCAGTTCACCCGCCACCTGGTCGGCAAGCTCGCGCGTTGGGCACAGCACCAGAGACTGCGTCTGAAACAGCGCGGCATCAATATGCTGTAATAGCCCAAGACCAAAAGCAGCCGTTTTGCCACTGCCGGTTTTAGCCTGCACGCGAACATCTTTACCCGCCAGGATTGCCGGTAACGCAGCAGCCTGAACAGGCGTCATTTCAAGATAGCCCAGCTCGTTAAGATTCTCGAGTTGAGCAGCAGGTAAAACATTCAGGGTTGAAAAAGCGGTCACAATTTAATCTCGCGGTAAAAACTCACATTCAGCAGGCGCGTATCCTCGCAGATCTGTGCCCGTGATGCGACAATTTAATCGGTTCTTCATCCGGCGGCGGATCCGGCATCGGCTGCGGACGAGGTATGGGATCGGGAATGGGAACCGGATCGGTCGGTAGCGAATCAGTGTGCGACGTTGCAATCAGACAGGTCATATACCCCTCCAGTCATTCAGGTTGACTCTTTTAGGGTAGACGCTGATTTCCTGCAGGCAAAAAAAAGCCGACTAATCTAAGTCGGCGTCGTACGAATCAATTGTGCTATGCAGTAATTCAAAAAAGGAAGTAAGACAATATGGAGCGCAACGCCCATCGCTTGACGTTGCATTCACCTGCGAGAGAGATATTGCCCCGAATAGGTAGATGGTTTATTGACTTCGCTCAAAAATCAGGACGTTTTCATGCGCAAAAGCCACTAAAAAACGTTGTTGTTACAACCATTTACTACGATGCAACCATAAAGTAACACCACCAATCAGGACCACTAACAGAATACAAAAGAGTGAGAAACCAAACTGCCAACCACCGCCGGGGATACCGCCGAGGTTGACGCCGAAAAGCCCAGTTAAAAATGTGCTGGGAAGAAAAACCATTGCCATCAATGACATTGTATACGTTCGGCGAGCCAGAGACTCCTGCATCACCTGCGCAATTTCATCCGCCATAATACCGGTCCGGGCAATACAGGCGTCTATTTCATCCAGCCCTCTCCCCAGCCTGTCAGCGATATCCTGCATCCGTCTCCGATGGTCGTCGGTCATCCAGGGTAAACGTTCACTCGCCAGACGCGCATAAACATCTCTCTGAGGAGCCATATAACGTCGCATTACAATCAACTGTTTGCGCAGCAATGCCAGGAAGCCGCGTGGGGGAATTTGTTGATCGAGCAAGTTATCTTCCAGATCGATAATTTTGTCGTGCAGTTGTTCGATAAATTCGCTGGCATGGTCGGTGAGCGCATCACAAACATCCACCAGCCAACTGCCACAATCAGCCGGTCCTGTCCCTTCCTGGAGATCGCTGACCACATCATCCAGTGCCAGCACTTTGCGCTGGCGGGTTGAGACAATCAGACGTTCATCCATATATAAGCGCATCGCCACAAGTTGGTCAGGACGCTCGTCGGTGCTGCCGTTAATGCAGCGCAGTGTAATCAGCGTACCTTCCCCGACTCTACTGACGCGTGGGCGTGTACTTTCGCCTGCCAGCGCATCACGCACATTGTTGGGAAGAAGAGGTGTTGTCGCCAACCATTGGGCACTTTCAGGATGAGTGTAATTAAGGTGTAGCCAGCAGGGATGCTGACTATCAATTACATCATTATCGCTCAGCGGTTTTACTCCACCTCGACCATCCAGCAGCCAGGCAAACACGGCATCCGGCACATTAACATCCGTTCCCTTAATGGCTTCCACAGCGCCTCCACAAACATTCAGCCTTTTTCGTTAGTCTAGCTGTCAGAATATGTTAAGCAATATCTCATTGTCCCATTGTGCTGAAATGATTCATAAAAATATCTGATAATACAAAAAGCGCCGACGAATGCGACGCTTGCTTCGAAATACCCGGTTAAGCCCGCTGCCATCTCGCTGACTCAAGAGAGTTGCTTAAGCGAAATTTATGTGTTCGCGACTGGAGATCAATCACCTGGTTTTTCAGGATACCCGAAGAATCAGAAAGCTCATCAACCATAATGGCATTACTTTGGGTTACATTCTCCAGTTCGGCCAGTGCATGAGAAATTCTGATAATTCCTTTCTCCTGCTCCTGTGTAGTGGTTAATATCTCGCCCATCAGTTGGTTTAATTGACCGGCACCACCGACAATATCATGCATATTTTTTTCTGCTTCACGCACAATAGCTGCACCTTGCTGAACATTTTGATGGGTTTGCGCAATCAGCTGCTTAATATTCTTAGCAGCATCCGCGCTACGGTGTGCAAGCATTCTGACCTCACCGGCCACCACGGAAAAACCTTTGCCATGTTCACCGGCCCTCGCCGCTTCCACGGCAGCATTCAATGCCAGAATATTTGTCTGGAATGCGATACCATCAATTAGCGTAATAATTTCCGTCATCTGCTGTGCACATTCGGTGATTGAACGCATATTTGTCGCAACCTGCACCATTAATTCGCCACCCTGAATGGCGCATTGCGTGGCAACTGTTGCCTGGACGCTGGCGATTTGCGTGTTGTCAGCATTATTTCGCGTATTAACGGCTATTTCATCCATATTAGCAGCCGTCTGCATCAATGCTCCAGATTGTTGTTCCGTTTTCACTGAAAGCTCGGCGCTGCGTTCCGCAAGCTGTTCAGAGAGCGCCATCGCCGTTTGTGAGGATGTTCTGATCTCATTAACGAGTGTTGAAATATTACTCGATAAGCTATTGATGCCCGGTATTAGTCTACCCGCACAATTATTACCAAACTCTGGAATACTGATCGCCAGATTCCCAGACGTCACTTCCTCAATGCTCCTTTTTACCGTATTGATCGGCATGACCAGGTATTTCGTCATATACCACCATAAGCAAAATACAGAAATAAGGCTTACCACATTTGTACCAATTATAATTTCCGGCGTGGCCGAGAAAATTATCTCAACAATATTTAGAGCGACTGCCGAAATAAGCAGAAATAAAATAATAAAGGTTCTGACGCTAATATCATTTAACATTTTAGTCCTGTGCACTAAGAAATTATGTAGATATTATTTTTTATAGCACCTGCAATGCAGAATGCCATTGCTCTGCGACGAAAGCTGAACTTTCAATGAGAGCCTGCAATCCTTTTACTTAAGGCAAGAAATCACACCTTGTATTCCTGTTAGTTCAGTGTTTTATTCCATCAAATGGCTGTGATGGCGCCAGTCATCAGGTTATTGTGATGACAAGCACATGGAGAGCATAAAACACACAGAACTATAAATTTGGTGAATGTTTATATAAGTAATGGCTCGTTATTTTCACTATCTTCCTGTTTCCTCTAATACCAGTATAAAAACATAAGAACATTCCCGGTTTTATCATGTTAACTGGACAAAACCTGCTAGATTTATTACCACGGCTTTTTTTCGATAGGTAGTATGATGTTGAACGTGTCGTGGGACCCTGTATTGATTGGGATTTCCTTTGTTGTCGCGTTTATTGCCTCTTTTATTGCTCTCGATAGTGCGGGCAAAGTGGCAATCTCCAATCGACGTGAATCAACCTTCTGGCGCCTGTCTGGCGGGGCTACGCTAGGGATGGGTATTTGGTCAATGCATTTTATCGGTATGCTGGCCATGAAAATGAGTATGCCGATCAATTACCATTTTTCGCTCACGGCATTTTCTTTCTTTATTGCGCTCATTTCTGCAACTCTCGCCATTAATATCGCCATTTCCGGTAATACGCTTTCAACAAAACGATTAGTCGTAGCCACAGGAATATTAAGCGCAGGTGTCGTCACCATGCACTACGTTGGCATGTATGCCATCATTGAGCATGTTGCCATCCTATGGAGTCATTCGCTGATACTGCTCTCAGTGATGATTGCCATCGTTGCATCTGGTGTGGGTTTATGGCTGGCGTTTCATTTGCGCCAAAATACCCGTCGAGCCCTGTTCAATCGGCTTGTCGCCGCCCTTATTATGGCGCTGGCGATTGCCTCTATGCATTACACCGGGATGGGAGCGGCAACATTCACCCATTTTGGACACACTGTACACAATGGGCTCAGCACACTGGAACTCTCTGTCTGGGTCTGCGCCGTCACGCTGGTTATTTTGGGTATCATGCTGGTGGTGTCGATGGTGGATTCGCAACTGCGTACCTCCCGGCTGGCAGACAACTTACATCAACTTAACTGCCAGCTTGAGCATCAGGTCCACTTCGACGCACTGACCGGACTTGCCAATCGCACACAGATAGATGCCTGCTTACAGGCCTGTCTACAACATTCCAAACTGCATCAGCATCAATTTGCTCTGGTATTCATCGACCTCGATCGCTTCAAAGTCGTTAACGATACCTGGGGACATCACATCGGCGATCAGTTGCTGATCGCCAGTACGCAGCGAATCTACAGCTGCCTTGATGACACCATGACGCTGGCGAGGCTGGGGGGAGATGAGTTTATTCTTCTGGTTCCTGACTGTAATAAAGAGGCTATCACCGCTCTGCTGACCCGGATTGCGGCTGCGATTGGCGATCCTTTCACGCTGTTTGGGTACACCATTCGGGTTTCGTTAAGTGCGGGAAGCAGTATTTATCCTGAACATGGTTCCACATTGCATGAGTTAAAAGTAAAGGCTGATATGGCGATGTATCATGTCAAACAGGCTGGCAGAAACGGTTGGGCTATTTATAGCCCGGAAATGGAAGCTATCGCCGATACACCGCCGACATTTTTACAGGAACTGTCACAAGCACTGGAACACGATCAATTTGAGCTTTGGTACCAACCCAAATACACCGCCGGAGATCATTCCCTGACCGGTTTTGAAGCGTTATTACGCTGGCATCACCCGGAACGCGGCATGCTGTTACCCGCAGAGTTTCTGCCTGCGCTGGAAGAAACAGGTCTTATCATTCCGGTCGGGAAATGGGTTATCCAGCAGGCATGCCAGCAGTTACATCAATGGAAGTTACAGGGCTATGCGGAATGGACCCTCGCCGTTAATCTTTCCCCTTCCCAGTTTGAACAACATGATATCGTTGATGTGGTTTGCAGCGCCCTTGCACAATATCAACTATCACCTGCATATCTCACGCTGGAACTGACTGAAAGTACAGCGCTTAAAAATTTAAAACGTAGCGCTGAAGTCTTGAATGCATTTTCAGCTTTAGGGATCACCGTTTCTATTGATGATTTCGGTACCGGTTATTCAAATATATTGATGTTAAAGTCTCTTCCGGCACGGGAATTAAAAATTGACAGAGTATTTGTTAAAGATATCAACGAGAACAGCAAAAATACAAAGATTGTGTCTACTATTATTGACATAGCCCACTCCATGAATATGCAAGTGGTGGCTGAAGGAATAGAGACCCAGGAGCAGGAAATACTCCTGACCCAGATGGGATGTGGCGTGCTGCAAGGTTTCTTGTTTGCAAAACCGTTGCCTGCGCATCAGATCCATGAATTGATTCCAACGGAAAGCAACATTAAGCAGCAGCGAATCGTACAGTCTTTATCTCCTCAACAATCGATAACATTATGAGACTGTAATATAAAAAACAGATGCCATTAAACGGGCAACACAGCAGATAAAGATAACGGGATTATCGATGAGCACAACCGAGCTGCATTCACTGGATTTATTAACCCTGCCGGTGTGGATTGTTTCGCCGCATACCGAAGAACTGGTGTTCGCAAATACCGTTGCGCGGGAACTGATGCAGGCCCCCTGCTTTTCTCTACTCCGCAAGGGTATATTTTCAACTCATGCCCAGAATGATTTAACCATGTATCTCAGCGATTTGAGAAATCATCACGACATTGTGGAAATCCTTACGGTTTGCCGCGAAGGTGAGGCCGTCGCAATGGCATGTCGCCTGTCCATCCGCTCTCTGCCGGAATCAGGTGACGTCATTCTTTTCGAAGGCATTGAAACACCGACTTCGCAAGGTCTGAAAGCGAGCCGTTCAGCGAATTATCAGCGAAAAAAACAGGGATTTTACGCGCGTTTTTTCCAGACCAACTCGGCACCAATGTTGCTTATCGATCCGTCCCGTGATGGGCTGATCGTCGATGCAAATCTCAGCGCGCTAAATTTTTATGGCTATAGCCATGATACGATGTGCCAGAAACATACATGGGAAATCAATACGCTGGGCCGTCATATACTCCCGGTGATGCATGAAATCGCCCATCTTCCCGGTGGCCATAAGCCTTTGCATTTTGTACATAAACTGGCAGACGGCACCTCCCGTCACGTACAAACCTACGCCGGTCCAATCGAAATCTACGGTAATAAGCTCATGTTGTGCATTATTCATGATATTACCGAGCAAAAGCGGCTGGAACAGGAGCTTGAGCGTGCGGCCCTGCGTGACGCCTTAACGGGATTGCTTAACCGCCGACATTTTTATCAGGTAACCGAGCCGGAACAGACCCACGCGATGTCACTGACACAGGATTACAGCCTGCTGTTGATCGACACCGATCGCTTTAAAAGCATTAACGATCTTTTTGGTCATTTAAAAGGTGATGAGGTACTTTGCGCTCTGGCACGCACACTGGAATCCTGTGCGAGAAAGGACGATCTGATTTTTCGCTGGGGAGGTGAAGAATTTGTGCTGCTGCTGCCGCGAACCTCGTTGGACACTGCCCTCAATCTCGCAGAAGTGATACGGGCGACGGTGGCCAAAGTGACTCTCCCTGGCCTTCCCCGCTTTACCGTCAGCATTGGCGTAGCTCGGCACGAAACAAATGAAAGCATCGATGAGTTATTCAAACGCGTTGACGACGCGTTGTACAAAGCCAAGAACGAAGGCAGGAACAGAGTGCTGGCCGCCTGATGTTTACGTCGTTCAGCGACTACGTTTAGCGTGACGCTCCCAGTTGTCTTGTTTTGCCTGTGCGGTTTTACGCAATGCCACATAACATGCCCCGCTGCCGCCGTGATGCGGCAGTGCGGCGCAGTATGCTTGCACATCGTCAAATTCCGTCAACCAGCGCGCCACGTAGCTGCGAACAATATTGGCATGGGAGTTATCGTCACGTCCCTTGCCGTGTATCACCAACACGTTACGCAACCCTTCCTGCTGCGCCTGCAGAATAAAGCTAAAGAGCATCTGGCGACATGTTTCAACAGGTTGGCGAATAAGATTGAGACTCGCCTGCTGCGGGTATTTTCCGTTTCGCAGCTTGTCGGTCACGCCGTTCTGTAAACCTTCGCGACGAAACTCGAGCGGCACATTCAACGGGACAATATCGAGAAATCCCGTCGAGAGAAAATTATCCAGTTGAAGCGTATCGACACGCGCCGGAGTGCGAAGATTGCGCATGGGCTGCCAGTGCACATCGGCATGGTTTTTCAGCGGTTGAACATCCCCCATTGCGTCAAGAAACAGCGATGCATCATCAAGGTTCATGTTTCATCCTCCAGCATATTGCGACGAGCATTATCATAACCGCGCACTATTATACCGACAACTATACCGGTAACGGTTTACGGTTATTTCCAATAATTAGCCGGATCCACCGCGCTGAACCGATCTACTCACGGCAAGTTGATATCCGTTTTTAGGGGTATAGCTGCGACGGTCACAGGCGTGATAATGTGTAGCCTCGCTTGAATGCTGTAATGAGAGAAACGGATGCTTAACTTACTGGAAGACACCATAGACACGCCGCTGGGCCCGCTGTGGGTTATTTGTGATGAGCAATTTCGCCTGCGCGCAGTGGAATGGGATCAGCACAGCGATCGCATGGAACAATTGCTTGATATTCATTACCGTACAGAAGGTTATCAGCGCATTGCCGCCAAAAATCCTGGTGGATTAAGCGACAAACTCTCTGAGTATTTTGCCGGAAACCTCAGCATCATTGACACGCTGGAAACGGCAACCGCTGGGACGCCTTTCCAGCGTGAAGTCTGGCAAGCATTACGCACTATCCCCTGCGGGCAGGTCATGCATTATGGTCAGTTGGCCGAACAGTTGGGACGCCCCGGCGCTGCAAGAGCCGTCGGCGCAGCTAATGGCTCCAATCCAGTAAGCATTGTGGTTCCCTGTCATCGCGTCATTGGACGTAACGGCACCATGACCGGATATGCCGGCGGCGTACAACGAAAAGAGTGGTTATTGCGCCACGAAGGTTATTTGCTACTCTAGATTCCAGGCAATTAATGCCTTATTCATCACACTTCCGCATAATGCGACCCCAAATTAAGTGTGGTTAATCAAGCAGATACAAACATTCGCTCCAGTTATGCCTGAATTATTCTCTATTGGGAGTAGCTCAGGCTTACGTGCTCACCAAAAAGATGTTAAAATTGACAAATATCAATTACGGCTTGAGCAGACCTATGATCCCGGAAAAGCGAATTATACGGCGCATTCAGTCTGGCGGTTGTGCTATCCATTGCCAGGATTGCAGCATCAGCCAGCTTTGCATCCCGTTCACACTTAACGAGCATGAGCTTGACCAGCTCGATAACATCATCGAGCGCAAAAAGCCTATCCAAAAAGGGCAGACGCTCTTTAAAGCAGGTGATGAGCTTAAATCACTCTATGCTATCCGCTCCGGAACGATAAAAAGCTACACCATTACCGAACAAGGCGATGAGCAAATTACCGGTTTCCATCTGGCGGGTGACCTGGTAGGTTTTGACGCCATTGGCAGCGGTCATCACCCGAGCTTTGCTCAGGCGTTGGAAACCTCAATGGTATGCGAAATTCCTTTCGAAACCCTTGATGACCTGTCCGGTAAGATGCCGAACCTGCGTCAGCAGATGATGCGTCTGATGAGTGGCGAAATCAAAGGCGATCAGGATATGATCCTGTTGCTGTCGAAGAAAAACGCTGAAGAGCGCCTGGCGGCCTTTATCTACAATCTGTCTCGTCGCTTCGCCCAGCGTGGGTTCTCGCCTCGTGAATTTCGCCTGACCATGACCCGTGGCGACATCGGTAACTACCTCGGTCTGACGGTTGAAACCATCAGCCGCCTGCTGGGTCGTTTCCAGAAAAGCGGCATGCTGGCGGTGAAAGGCAAATATATCACTATTGAGAACAGCGACGCGCTGGCAGTTCTTGCCGGCCACACGCGTAACGTTGCGTAATCTTTCCGCAAGCCTCTCAGTTATCCTTCTGTCAAATCGCTAAATTTTCCCGATTTATTGATCTGGCAGGAGGTTATTCCCTGTTTCAATCTACATTATTGGGTTACTCTTTTAGTTACAAACTGCGATGACAGTTGTAAGGAGACCCTGTATGGCTATGTATAAAAATATGCTGGTCGTCATCGACCCTAACCAGGACGATCAACCAGCATTACGGCGAGCTGTTTATTTGCATCAACGGATTGGTGGCAAAATTAAAGCCTTTTTGCCGATCTATGACTTTTCCTATGAGATGACTACCCTGCTGTCGCCTGATGAGCGTACGGCAATGCGTCAGGGGGTCATCAGCCAGCGAACTGCATGGATACGTGAACAAGCGAAATACTACATCGAAGCAGGGATCCCTTTGGAGATTAAAGTGGTCTGGCATAACCGACCCTTTGAAGCCATCATCCAGGAAGTCATCAGTGCCAGGCATGATCTGGTCCTCAAGATGGCGCACCAACACGACCGCCTCGAAGCCGTAATATTTACGCCAACCGACTGGCATTTATTGCGTAAATGTCCAAGTCCGGTATGGATGGTGAAAGACCAGCCATGGCCTGAAGGGGGTAAAGCACTGGTTGCCGTAAACCTCGCCAGTGAAGAGGCTTATCACAACGCGCTCAATGAAAAACTGGTCAAGGAGACGCTACAGCTTGCAGAACAGGTTAACCATACCGAAGTGCATCTGGTTGGCGCCTACCCTGTAACACCAATCAACATCGCGATTGAACTGCCTGAATTTGATCCCAGCGTTTATAACGACGCAATTCGTGGACAGCACCTGCTGGCCATGAAGGCGCTACGCCAGAAATTCAGTATTGATGAGAAAGTGACGCACGTTGAAAAAGGCTTACCTGAAGAGGTCATTCCTGATTTAGCCGAGCACTTGCAGGCGGGTATTGTGGTATTGGGGACCGTCGGACGTACCGGTATTTCTGCTGCGTTTCTTGGTAATACCGCGGAACAGGTTATCGATCATCTACGCTGTGACCTGCTGGTCATCAAGCCGGATGAATATCAGACACCAGTTGAACTGGACGACGAAGAAGACGATTAACCACACAATGAAATGCCGGATGGCGATATCATCCGGCATTTTAAACGCCTAGTGTTGCTCCTCACCGCCGAGGAAATAGATACCAAGCGGGATAGCCAACAGAATCGTAAACACCATGCTGTAGACACAAATCATTGCAGATTGAATGGCGTACATTGAAGCGGTCCAGTCGGATAGCGGAATGTCATACTGTTCAATAACGCCACCGATCGTCGCTCGCGTCACGACCGACGCTGCGATAATAAACACTCCAAGCAGGCACAACAGAAACTTCCGTCCCTTCGCTGTTTTCAGCTTAGCCATGATCATAGTACTGTCCTTTTGCAGATGAAAACCTTGTTACTTTGCGCTAACAATACCATGACATCAACTGACTGTCTGCTACATAAACCGCATACAGAGTTGACGTCAGCGTTATTTCGCTGAAAATAGCGCTGATTGCATTATTTATCTCTCCTTTTGATTAATGATCTGACCTCCTTAACTGGGTAAAATATCTGGGGATTAGGATGTCAGATGATATTTAGCTAACACGGAGTTGCCAGGAAGAATCATGATCGCTGAACTGTTTATGAATAATGCGTTTAATTTGACGGTAATTCTTAGCTGCTGTGCCGCGCTGGTCCTGATGAGCGTCTGGTATCATCGTGGAGAGCGTCGCTGCAAAGGATTCATATTTCATGCCGCACAATTTTTTGTCTATGCCATTATCATTGGGACGTTTGGCAGCATTGCTAATAACGTTATCGAAAGTTACAGCCTGAAATTTATCTCCCCCAGCGTGGTCGACTTTATCTGCACCTCGTTGATTGCGTTGATCCTGACCATCAAACTTTTTCTGGTGATTAATCAGTTTGAAAAGACGCAGATTAATAAAGGCAGAGATATCACCAGCGCGAGGATCCTGTCGCGTATCATCAAGATTACCATCGTGGTTGCCATCATTTTACTGTATGGCGAACACTTCGGTATGAGCTTATCCGGCCTGTTAACCTTTGGCGGTATTGGTGGTATCGCAGTGGGTATGGCGGGGAAAGATATTCTGAGCAACTTTTTCTCAGGCATTATGCTCTATTTCGACAGACCGTTTAGCATAGGCGATTGGATCCGCTCCCCGGACCGCAATATTGAAGGCACGGTGGCAGAAATTGGCTGGCGAATGACTAAAATAAACACCTTCGACCATCGTCCACTGTATGTGCCAAACTCGATTTTCTCCTCCATCAGCGTAGAAAACCCAGGGCGCATGACCAACCGGCGAATTAAAACGGTGATCGGGTTACGATATGAGGATGCCGATAAAGTCGGTGCCGTTGTTGAGTCGGTTAGAGAAATGCTGCAAAGCCATCCAGGAATAGACCAGAAACAAACTCTGTTGGTCTATTTTAATGAATTTGCCGATTCATCGTTGAATATCATGGTGTATTGCTTCACGAAAACCACCGTCTGGAAGGAATGGCTCGCGGTACAGCAAGACGTTTATTTAAAGATTATCACGATAGTCCAGGCAAACGGCGCCGACTTTGCGTTCCCCAGCCAGACGCTGTATATGGATAATCCTGAAACATCGCCATCGACACACTAACAAAAGAAAAGACGCGGAAATTCGCGTCTTTTTTGTACTTATTTCAATGAGGCAATATCAATTACAAAGCGGTATTTCACATCGCTTTTCAACATCCGCTGCCAGGCACGATTAATATCCTGAATATCGATCACCTCGACATCGGCGGTAATACCATGCTGACCGCAAAAATCCATCATCTCCTGCGTTTCGGCAATACCGCCGATAACTGAACCCGCCACGGATCTACGCCCAAGGATCAGGGGAACCGTATTCAGAAATGGATCCAACGCACCAAGATAACCAACCAACACCAGCGTACCGCTTAGCGCCAGGGTTGGGATATAAGGGTTCAGGTCATGAACGTAGGGCACAGTATCGATAATCAGATCAAACTGATTCGCTGTCGCTTTCATCTGTTCACTGTCAGTGGAAAGCACAACGTGACTGGCCCCCAAACGTCTGGCATCAGCTTCTTTGCCCGGTGAACGCGTAAACAGCGTAACTTCCGCGCCCAGCGCATTTGCAAGTTTTATTGCCATATGCCCGAGTCCCCCCAGACCGACAACCGCGACTTTACTGCCCTCGCCTACCTGCCAGTGGCGCAGAGGCGACCATGTTGTGATCCCGGCGCAAAGCAGCGGCGCCGCACCGAGTAAATCGATCCCTTCAGGGACCTTCACCACAAACTTTTCGGTAACGACAATTTTGTCAGAATAGCCGCCGAAAGTAGGCAGACCGTCATGACGGTCGATATCGTTATACGTTAGCGTGTTACCTTCTTCGCAATACTGCTCTAGCCCCTGCTCGCAGGCGCTACAGTGTTGGCACGAATCAACCATGCAGCCGACCCCTGCGAGATCGCCCACTTTGAATTTTGTTACCGACTTACCAACATGCACCACGCGGCCAATGATCTCATGCCCTGGTACCATCGGATATTTAGCACCGCCCCAATCGTTGTAGGCGTTGTGAATATCCGAGTGGCATACACCGCTGTATAAAATATCGATAACCACATCATCTTCACGCGGATCGCGACGAACAAAATTATGGGGGACTAAATCTTCTTTCACCGCCAGAGCAGCATAACCCTTCACATTCATGACCATTGAGATCTCCTCAGGGATTAGGTGTTACCAGAACCAGCATAGTTCAGGGCAGCAGGTTGTACTCAGCATCGCTAACCGGTTCCAGCCATTCGTTCGACGCGCCAGGGGCCGGGATTTCCACAGCGATATGAGTAAACCAACTATCACGCGCAGCACCGTGCCAGTGTTTCATTCCCGCCGGAATGTGCACGACATCACCGGTTTTCAGCTCACGTGCCGGTTTATTCCACTCCTGATACCAACCTCTGCCACCGGTCACCAGCAATATCTGTCCGCCCTCATGATGAACATGCCAGAAGTTACGACAACCCGGTTCAAATGCGACATTGCCAATTACCACGCCTTCCATGGAGAGCATGGTCAGATAGCTGTCGCCAGTGAAATACTTCGCATACGCTTCATTTTCTCTCCACGCGGAAAGACGCTGTTACCATCAAATTGTTCGTTCATAGTCACTCCAGTATGGATAATGTCCGCGGTGTTCATGCCAGACATTCATCAAGAACCGTACGGGCATTTTCCCCAATCCCGGCTCCACAGTGCTGTTCGAGTATCGTAATAAACTCACTGAGTTGCTCAGGGAGGATCCCGATGTTAAGGCATATCGCAAAATGGCTTTTCAGCTGGCTGTTAACGCCGCCCAGAACGGCCAGCGCCGAAACGGTCGCCCATTCACGGTCCTGCCAGTCGAGTACATCTCGCTGAAAAATATCGCCAAACAGATGCGTTTTAAGCCAGACATCAATAGCGGGAGCAAAGTCAAACAGCGGACCGCTTACAGGCTGTCCAACCAGTTGTGTCTGAGTTAGGCTCCCAGCCTGAACACTGTTCCAGTCTGCAGGTGGCGGCGTGGCCGTTCTACCTTCGTCGTCTGAAAGCCCTTTCTCGCTTCGACTTTTCACCACCGACATAAAGCAGGACAGACCGTTCAGGCTGCGAGGGAAACCGCAGTATGCGTGGAGCTGTAGCAGGATCTCTTTTACTTCACTGAGCGTGAGTCCCGCATCCAGTCCGGCGTTGAGCGCGACGTCCAACTTTTCCATCTGTCCTGTGGCAGTGAATGCCGCAATGGGGATGACTGCCTGTTGTCTGGCATCCAGTTGGTATTGCATATTCGACTCTCCAAAACGGTGGCAACATTGCACCACCGGGGGCTGAAAACAGTAAAATTATAGAGACTCGACGTGTCGGTGATTAGAGAGGAAAAGAAGGACAAACTTATGAGCTGTGCTCATCAATAATCAGTAGCAGGTACTCTTTATTTGCAGGTAGCTGATTGAAGACTTACGCCACAATCTCGATTAAATTGCCGTCAGGATCTTTTATCACCGCTTCGTAATAACCATCGCCAGTAGTACGCGGACCTGAGACTAATATCCCCTGTTCCTGCGCTTGCATTGCAATGGCATCAACATTTTCATTGCCGCCAACAGAAATGGCGAGGTGTACCCATCCGCAACGATTATTGTCAGGTTGCTGCCCGATAAGACCCGGTTTGGTCATTAACTCAATCGCAATTTCCTCGCCAATTTTGACAAAATAAGATTCAAACCCAGGATTGGTTTTACTGCGGTATTTCTCGTTGATCTTGCCGTCAAAAAACGATACCCAGAAGCGAGCTTGCTGCTCGAGATCCTGTGTCCATAACGCCATATGCGCAATCTTCATAGCGAACCTCTTCCCATTGTATCCAGAATAGTACGGCCCCCTGTAAGGGATGTTGACATCGTTAATCATAATGCACGATCATGCACTCTATTGCTCGATGTTTATTTCACCTGGAGTATCTATGCTCGATTACGCCGCATTCCCGGAACAGCGTCAGGCGCTTATCTTTCAGATCCTGCAAGAAAACGGCAGGGTCATTTGTTCTGAACTCGCTAACCGATTAGGCGTTTCTGAACACACAATTCGTCGTGATTTGCATGAATTGAGCAAAGATGGCGTGTGTAAAAAAGTTTATGGTGGCGCGGTCATTACACTCCCTGAATCCGAAGACATCGACGTGCGCAAGAGTATTAATGTAGCCAAAAAGAGCAACATCGCGCAGAGATGTGCCAGGCTGGTCAAATCTGGAAGCTGTATTTTTATCGACACGGGTAGCACCAATCTCGCAATGGCAGAAGCTCTGCCCGCCGAACTGGCGTTAACCGTGGTGACAAATTCGCCGGAGATTGCCGCCGTTTTGCTAAAAAAACCGCTGTTTGAAGTCATTATGCTGGGTGGCGTGGTGCAGAGATCTTCAGGTGGGTGCGTGGGAGCTTCCGCCATCGCACAAGTGCAGGACATTTTATTCGATCAGGGATTTATTGGCGGCTGCGCGATGTCGCCTGAATCCGGCTTAACGGGATTTGATTATGCGGATTGTGAGTTCAAAAAAGCGGTGATAAAACAATGTAATGAAACCATCGTCGCGCTAACGGCTGAAAAAATCCCAGCCGTCGCCCGATATGTCGTGACCGAAAGCAGCAATATCGATGTGATTGTTGTAGAGGACAACATCAGCAAAGAGTACGCCACAGCGTTCCAGGCACATGACATTCGAATTTATACCGTCTAACCGCGGTAGGCTCGCTGAAAATTTACTGTGCTAAACGTCGCTCCTGGCGTCAGCGCGGTGATCGCTGACAGATAATCCAGACGGATTTTTTGCTGATTTTCAGATTGCTCCACTACCAGAAATTCTTCTTTTTCCACTGTGGTACACGTCGTCAGCGCTTTAGCATCAAAACATGTGCCATCTGTTAGTTCAATGTGCAACCAATAGTGGTACATGCAGGCGATTTCCAGATAATCATGAAGATCGCAATCTATCGGGTGATACTCTTCGGTCGTTTTCATCACGCTATCTTCCCCAACGTCTTGTATATTCGGGAAATCGCCAACGCAACTTCCCGAACTTTCCAGCTATTTCAACGCTTCAATGGGAGCGCCGAAATTAATATGCAGCACATTGCCGTCAATCACCAGCGCCGGAACAGATTTCACGCCAGCCACTTCAGCCTCAGCAACCCGATCAGGTTGCTCTCCCAGATGAACCACATCGATTTCAACATCCGCAGACAAATGCTGCAGAAGTGTCTGTTCTGCGGAAACACAAACCGGGCAACCTGCATGATAGAAACGAGCTTTAGTCATGATACATCTCCTTTGAATTATAGTATCGATTCGACACTATAATTCATGCTACGCTGCTTTTATCCTTTGTCAATATAGTTTTTAATCGATACTATATGCCGAGGAGGATTTGTTATGCCCGACATGTCACTTTTCGACGTACTTGACCGGCTGTCCAGCCTGACAAGGATGTGGTTTCGCCAGCACCCTTTACTGGCGGATCTCCAGCCAGTACAACTTAGCGCGTTAATGTATCTGGCCCGTTGCAACCGTTATTCCAATACGCCGCTTGGCGTGACAGACTACCTTGGTCTCACCAAAGGTACCGTGTCGCAATCGCTGAAGCTTTTGGAAAACAAAGGGTTGATTGTTCGCAAGCCGGATGACCGTGATAAACGTAGCGTCCATCTACACTTAAGTGAGTCGGCCAATACCTTACTTGAAGCCCTGCTGCCCCCCACGTTTTTAGTGGAGGGTGAATCGGCAATGGGTGAACGGGCGATCGTGCTCAGAGAGCTGCTGTTAGAACTGTTACGTGGGATCCAGAGGACCAACAATGTGCCTGGCTTTGGTCTTTGCCATAGCTGTCGGTTCCACCAAAAAATTGATGGTCAGGGATTTTGTAATCTGACGAAAGAGAGATTGAGTGAAGAAGATTCATTGCTGATTTGCCGGGAGCATCAGCCGCCGGAAACATAAAATGGCTGATGCAAAATCACACCAGCCATTATCTCTGTTAGTGCTTAACGATATACATTGTGCGGCTATAGGCCACATCTTCAGGGTTAGTAATCGGATATCCTTTCAACCACGGTTTAATTAAACGCCCGTTGGTATACTGATAAATCGGCGCAATAGGTGCCTGTTCCATCAGAATTTTCTCCGCGGCGTTATAATCGGCATTGCGCGCTTTCTCTGTATTCTCCAGAGTTGCCTGGGTCAACACTTTGTCGTACGCCGGATCATTAAAGCGGGAGATATTGCCCGTATGGGTCGATGTTAATAGCGACAAGAACGTAGAAGGCTCATTGTAGTCACCCACCCACGAGGCGCGGATCACATCAAAATTACCGGTATTACGGCTGTCGATATACGTTTTCCATTCCTGGTTCTGCAGTTTTACGTCAACACCGAGGTTCTTCTTCCACATAGAAGCCACTGCGATAGCAATCTTCTGATGATTTTCTGAGGTGTTGTACAGCAGCGTCAGTTTAAGCGGTTTCTGCGGGCCATAGCCCGCCGCGCGCAGCAGCGTTTTCGCCTGCGCGTTCAGCTCTTCCTGACTCATTTGCTCAAACGGTGAAGGTTCCGGCACAAATCCTGCCGTTACATCCGGCGTAAAATGCCACGCTGGTTTCTCACCGGTACCCAAAACTTTCTCCGCCATCAGACGACGATCGATAGTCATGCTGAGTGCCAGGCGCACGCGTGAGTCGGCAGTCGGTCCCTTCTGGGTATTGAAGGCATAATAATAAGTACCAAGCTGCGGCGGGGTGTAAACCTGACCCGGGATATCCTTCAACAGTTTCTGGTACATATTTTTCGGGAAGGACTCGGTAATATCAATATCACCAGCAAGATAGCGCTTGGTCGCAGCTGATTCCTGGTTGATCGGCAGGAAGGTGACTTTTTGCAGCACTGTTTTGGCGTTGTCCCAATAATGCGTGTTCGGCACCACTTCCAGTTTTTCGTTTACGACGCGATCTTTGAGCACATAGGCGCCGTTACCAATCAGATTGCCTGGTTTGGTCCACTCTTTGCCGCTCTCAACGTTGGCTTTTTGTACCGGATAGAATGCAAAACTCGCCGTCAGATTGGCAAACCAGGGCAGCGGTTTATCCAGTTGAACTTTCAATGTCCGTGCATCGACAGCACTAACGCCAAGTTTATCAGGTGTGGCTTTGCCATCGATAATAGCCTGAGCATTATTAATACCCGCCAGCGCAGCAAACCAGGCAAACGGCGACAGCGTTTTTGGATCAACCAGACGCTGCCAGCTATAGACAAAATCCTGCGCCGTTACTGGCGTACCATCCGCCCATCGCGCATTGTCGCGCAGCGTAAACGTCCAGATGCGGTTATCGTTACTCTTCCACTGGGTAGCGACGCCAGGCACGATCTCACCCTTCTCATTCTGGTTGACCAGCCCTTCAAATAGATCACGAATCACCTGTATTTCAGGCAGCCCAACGGCTTTTGCCGGATCAAGCGACGCCGGTTCGTCTTTTATATGACGCACCAGTTCTTGTTTCTCTGCCAGTACCGTTCCGCTGGGAACATCAGCAGCCCAGGATAAAGAAATGCTGCTAACCAACAACGCACAACAGGTTACTGAAACAGAATGCTGCATAAGGTACCCTCAATTCCGGCTACTAAGTGAATGTGTAATTATTTGTATCGCCAGCAGGAAATGCAATTAACTTCCGACAAGAAAGTGATATTACACCTGAAAAGATAAGTGTGTGAAAACGATTTGATTATCCATACATTTTGCACAACACTGCGAGTAACAATCCAAGCATTCAGAGATGACTATGACCGTTACCCGTCCCCGTGCCGAGCGCGGCGCATTCCCACCTGGAACCGAACATTACGGACGCTCCTTGTTAGGCGCACCGCTAATCTGGTTTCCTGCACTGGCAGCCGATCGTGAAAGCGGCCTGATACTGGCGGGAACGCACGGCGACGAAAACTCCTCGGTCGTTACCCTTTCCTGCGCATTGCGTACGCTTAACCCTTCCCTGCGTCGCCACCATGTGGTGCTGGCCGTAAACCCTGACGGTTGCCAGCTTGGGCTGCGCGCAAATGCGAACGGCGTCGATCTGAACCGTAATTTTCCCGCCGCAAACTGGAGAGCGGGCGAAACGGTGTATCGCTGGAACAGTAGTGCAGAAGAGCGTGATGTGGTGTTGTTGACCGGCGAAAGTCCGGGTTCGGAACCAGAAACCCAGGCGTTGTGTCAGCTTATTCACCGAATTCATCCCGCCTGGGTAGTCTCTTTCCACGATCCACTGGCCTGTATTGAAGATCCCAGAAGCAGCGAGCTGGGTTCGTGGCTGGCACAGTCGTTTGAATTGCCTCTGGTCACCAGCGTAGGTTATGAAACGCCCGGCTCTTTTGGGAGCTGGTGCGCAGACCTGAATTTACACTGCATAACCGCCGAATTTCCGCCCATTTCATCGGATGAAGCGAGCGAAAAATACCTGCTGGCCATGTCCAATCTGCTGCGCTGGCACCCTAGAGATGGAGCTGCCCGGTCGTAAAATGCAGGGCTGGCTCCGCATCGCTGGCCAGCCAGGTCGGGCCATCAAGATCGGCAAAGTTAACCTGCGGCGTAAGCGGCAACGCCGCACCGATCGCCCGGGAGGTACACAGCATGCAGCCCAGCATCAGCGCAAATCCCTGCTCGCGGGCTTCCGTTGCCAGCGCCAGTGCTTCCGTCAGACCGCCTGTTTTGTCCAGTTTGATATTGACCATTTCATAGCGTCCGTGCAGCGCTTTCAGGCTACTGCGAGTGTGGCAACTTTCATCTGCGCAGATGGGCAGCGGATGCACAAAATTCTCCAGCGCGGCATCATCCTGAGCCGGCAGCGGCTGCTCCAGCATCTCCACCCCTAGATCAGCCAACAGCTGACAGCGTGCCGCAAGGCCTTCTGCCCGCCAGGATTCGTTGGCGTCGACAATAATCGTGGCGTCAGGAACAGCCGCACGAATGGCAACCATCCGCTCACTAATCAAGCGAGCATCCAGTTTAACTTTCAGCAGTCTCGCACCATTTCCCCACAGCGCAGCCGCGCTCGCGGCCATTTGTTCCGGCGAGCCAATCACCACGGTTTGCGCCGTCGTCACCACTTCCGCCAGTTCACTTCCCACCAATTCCGCCAGCGACGTCTGCTGTTGACGCGCACTCAGATCCCACAACGCACAATCTACGGCATTTCGCGCAGCCCCTGCTGGCAGCAGCTTTTGCAGCTCTTCACGCGTCAGTCCGTTTTCCAGTTGTGGCGCAATGCTCATAATTTGCGCCAGGACAGAGGCATCGCTTTCACCGTAGCGCGGGTACGGTGTGCACTCGCCAATACCTGTGACGCCATTTTCTGTCAATTCGACGACAACCACATGCGCTTCGGTCCTGCTCCCACGGGCGATGACAAAGGGAGTGTGCAGCGGCCAGGCTTCCTCATATACCTTAACTGTTCTCATTTGTTTTCCTTAATGCAGTCCCTGAAGCGGATATCCGCAAATAGCGTTTGCCGTGTTAACTGTTGATGGCATAAACTAGCCTCGACGTTAACTATATGTAAACAGGAAGATAACCATGTCACAAACCGTTCATTTCCAGGGCAACCCGGTTGCAGTTGCCGGCTCCATTCCTCAGGCTGGAAGCAAAGCTCAGGCTTTTACCCTTGTGGCTAAAGACCTGTCTGACGTTACGCTGGGCCAGTTTGCAGGCAAGCGCAAAGTGCTGAATATTTTCCCAAGCATCGATACTGGCGTTTGCGCGGCATCGGTACGTAAGTTTAACCAACTGGCGACAGAAATCGACAATACCGTCGTACTGTGTATTTCGGCCGACCTGCCATTCGCCCACTCTCGTTTTTGCGGCGCGGAAGGTCTGAGCAACGTTATCACGCTGTCCACCCTGCGCAACGCAGAATTCCTGAAAAACTACGGTGTTGAAATCGCTGAAGGCCCGCTGAAAGGTCTGGCCGCACGTGCCGTAGTTGTTATCGATGAAAATGACAACGTCGTCTTCAGTCAACTGGTCAATGAAATCACCAACGAACCAGACTACACAGCGGCGCTGGACGTACTGAAAGCGTAAGCTGCGTTTGCATACAAAAATGCCTCCACATGGAGGCATTTTCATTTACGGCATTACTCTTCGCTTTTTTTCTGTTGGCTCAGGCCGTACTCGCGCAATTTATTGGCAATCGCGGTATGCGAAACGCCGAGGCGCTTGGCCAGCTTGCGCGTGCTGGGATAATTCATATACAGCTGCGTCAGCACGGAGCGTTCAAAGCGGCTGGTAATTTCATCCAGCGACCCTTCCATTACCTCTTCTCCGACCGCAACCGTTGCCGCATCATAATCCGGCAGCAAAATATCCTGTGGCCGCAGTTCATAGCCTTCAAGCTGGGTCAGCGCCCGGTAGATAGCGTTTTTAAGCTGACGCACGTTGCCCGGCCAACCGTAACGGGTTAACACCGTGCTGAGATCGGCGGACAGCTTCGGACGCGGCACGCCCTGCTCATCGGCAAAACGCGCCACGAACAGTTCGGTGAGCGGCATAATATCCTGTGGGCAATCGCGCAGCGGCGGCAGGTTTAACGTCAGTACATTCAGACGATAATAGAGGTCTTCACGGAAAAGTCCTTTCTGCACCAGCTCCACAAGGTTCTTTTGCGTGGCGCAAATCACACGGACATCAACATGAACTTCGTGATCTTCTCCCACGCGACGGAACGTACCGTCATTGAGAAAACGCAGCAATTTGGTCTGCATACGCGGCGACATTTCGCCAATTTCATCTAACAGAACCGAACCGCCATTCGCCTGCTCAAAGAACCCTTTTTTACCTTCCGGCGCATGGCCAAACAGCTCGCTTTCAACCGCATCTTCAGGGATTGACGCACAGTTCAGCGCCAGATACGGTTTCGACGCACGCGGGCTTGCCAGATGGCAGGCATGAGCAAAGAGATCTTTGCCGGTGCCGGTATTACCAGTAATCAGTAGCGGCGCGCTCAGCGTCGCCAGCTTGCGCGCTTGTTCTACGACGTGTTTCATTTTGGTGCTGACGGCAATAATCTGGCTAAACGCACTGAGATCCTGCGTTGTCATATTTTGCAGCTGACGTCCCATTCGGATGGTGGAGCGCAACATCACCACCGCGCCGGTCAACATCTGCTCCTGATTTTCGCCCTGCAAATGGACGGGCGTAATTTCCATCAGGAAATTCTGCCCGTTAATCACGACATGTTCGCTATGGGAATCCTGCGGATTGCTTTCCAGCCAGCGCTGGAAGTTAAACCCATTGATTAACTGGGCTGCGGTATGGTTGCGCATCCGCTCCTGGGTGTGCGCAAAAAGTTGACAGCTCGCAGGGTTCGCCATCTCGACTTTGCTTTTCATATCAAGAGAAAGGACCGGCTCTGGCAACGCTTCAAGCAGCGCACTTAGTGCCAGATGTTCACGTTCGGAAGGCATCCATGGCACGGTACGCACATCCGTAACCCCTGAAATACGGCGAATTTCAGCCATCAGGCTGCTGAAGTTGGTGAACTCCAGCTCCGCAAAATTAAGGTAAATCCGCCCGATGGGGTCAATTTCGATGCCGCGTAAATCAATGCTTCTCAGCACCAGTAAATCGAGCAATTCGCGGGTCAGACCAAGACGGTCTTCACAAAAGACTTCCAAACGCATAGGAACCTTCATCAGGACAAGGGATTATGTAGTAAATGATAAGACAGTATTTGGTTCGCAGGAAGAACTCTGTCAACAAATATTGACAGCGCGCTGGAAAATTGGGCGCCGGGGCGTAAAGTTATACGATCGGCGCCTGTTTTTTAGCTAACTTTCGCGCGGAGATTTGTTTTTTTGTAAGGTCTCTTTCACCTGACCAATCAGTTGACGGCGAAAATCGCCCAGTCGTGGCTTATCATCATCGATCCACGGCAGCGGTCGGCAAAGTTCCATAGCTTTAATGCCCAGACGCGCCGTTAACAACCCCGCGCCAATGCCCTGTGCGGCACGCGTTGATAAGCGGGCGGCTAAATCCTGCGACATCCAGTCCATCCCTACTTCCCGCACCAGCTCACTGGCCCCGGCAAAAGCGATATTCAGCAGCACCAGGCGGAACAGACGCAGACGGCTGTAATAACCAAGTTCAATGCCATACAGCGATGCAATGCGATTAATCAGCCGTAGATTTCGCCAGGCGATAAACGCCATATCCACCAGCGCCAATGGGCTGACGGCAATCATCAGCGTGGACTCTGCCGCAGAACGGCTAATCTCACGCCGGGCTTGCTCATCCAGTACCGGCTGCACAAGATGGGCATACAGACTGACCACCTCGCGATCGTTCTGCGTTTCATGAATTGAGGCATACCAACGCTGCAATGCTGGATGCGACTGATCGATACCCGCCTGCTGCGCCAGTTTTTCACAAAATGCACGACCTTTTCCGGTTCCATGGCTGTGGAGCAAGTCTCGCGCTTCATCACGTTCGTGCGCGCGCTGACGCAATCGCCACAATCTGCGCCACTCGGTCGCCACCGATCCGACACCTGCGCCGATAATCAATGCGCCTGCGGCACATCCTCCCAGCGCGACCCAGTCCTGAGTCTGCCAGGCGTTCATGGTCCACTGCACACCCTGAGCAACAACGCTCACGCCAAACAGCGCCAGCCCGCCCATCACCATCTTGCGCCACAGACTGCGTTTGGGGCGTAAGGCCGCATCAATGACGGCCTCCGCCTGACCTTCGTCTTCCAGGGGTTCATCCACTTTCGCCGGAGAAAAAGTCTGCGCCTCCGTTTCGTTGAACATTTGTTGTGCTTTAAACGCCGTGTTTTGTTCCACGTCCAGCGGACCTGAGAAATCGATACGCGGTTTTAACGGCTCGCTCATCGCAATTTATCTCCTATTAAAAACTCCAGCGCGGCATCGAGGCGGATATGTGGTAAGGGTTTATCGACATCCATAACCTGCGGGCGAAACGCCTCAAACTGAAAGCCCTGGCTGTCCCAAAATGCCTGCCCAGGTAAACGCGCGGGCACTTCCCCCGGATAGACTGTCAGCGGTTCGCCATCGCTCAGACGATTACCACGCAACGCCGGGATCTTTTCACCTTTCACATCGATCAAGCCGCTGGTGGTTGCCTGCACCGATGCCAGCCCCAGACAATCCATGCTGATACCTTCGAAAGCAGCGTTTTGCCATGCGTCCTGGATCAGCTGCTGCAATAACGACACCATATTGGCGTGCTGATCCACCGTGACGTGGTCGGCTTTGGTGGCGGCAAACAGCAGCTTGTCGATCACTGGAGAAAATAGCCGACGAAACAGCGTACGCTGCCCGTAATGGAAGCTTTGCATCAACTGAGTAAGCGCCAGGCGCATGTCGTTGAACGCCTGTGGCCCGCTGTTGAGCGGCTGCAGGCAATCGACCAGCACAATCTGGCGGTCAAAGCGCAGGAAGTGATTCTTATAAAACCCTTTGACGACCTTTTCGCAGTAATAATTGAATCTTTCGCGCAACATGCCCGCGTTGGTGTGTTTGTCAGCCTGCGCCAGCTTTGATTCCCCCCAGGCATCGACATCCGGCCACGGGAAGAATTGCAGCGCAGGCGCGCCCGCCATATCCCCGGGCAGGACAAAACGGCCCGGTTGAATAAAATGTAGGCCCTGCTGTTTACACTGATGCAGATACTCCGTCCAGGCGGCAGCAATTTCCGCCAGACGGTTTTCATCAGCAGGCGCCAACGGATCCAGCCCCTGGCATAACTGCCGCCATTTTGCCGACCATTCGCCCCGCTGCCCCTGCAATAATCCGGTCATTTGCCGCGACCAGCTCAGATAATCCTGGGCAAGCATCGGTAAATCGAGCAGCCACTCCCCCGGATAATCGACGATCTCCAGGTACAGCGTGGAGGTGTCTTTAAAGTGGCGCAGTAAAGAGTCATTGGATTTATAGCGTAGCGCCAGACGTATTTCACTCACGCCGCGCGTAGGGGTCGGCCAGGTCGGCGGAGAGCCGTACAGCTGAGCCAGTCCCTCATCATAGGTAAAGCGCGGAATGCCAAAATCGCGTTGAGGAACCCGTTTCACGCCGAGCAAACGCTCTTCGCGCACGCAGCTGAGCAACGGCAGACGCGCACCGGCATGAATATTGAGTAACTGATTTACCATCGCGGTGATAAACGCCGTCTTACCGCTGCGGCTAAGTCCGGTGACAGCCAGGCGTAAATGCCGGTCTACGCCGCGATTAACCAGCGAATTGAGTTCATTTTTAAGTCGCTTCATCGCCATCCCGTTTTGCTGAAGGAACCGAAGAAATTATAACAAACAGGAAGTAAAGATAGGGGTCAATTCTTACTTATCAACTACCTGGGCGGTTCCTGGCGGCATTATTCTTACCGCCAAGAGCAGAAGAACTGCGTACGGCTTATTTATTCTCTACTTTAGGAAGCGAGATCTGGTTGATGCCACCTTCATTCGTCACCTGCGTATAGCCCATTTCAGTCAACATATCCTTCGCTTGTCCCGATTGACGCCCGGAGTTGCAGTACAGCTTCACAGTGTCGTTCTTATCAGGAACTTCAGCTGCAATACGTGCCTTCATCTCTTTTAACGGAATATTGACGGCCCCCTGAATATGCTGCTGTTGATACTGTTCAGGAATGCGAACATCGATCCAATGTTCCGCAGCATAAACCGGCATGCCGATGACCAGAGCCAACGCTAATACACCTTTTTTCAACATAATATCTTCCTGACTGATAGTTGGATTTACCTCTACACTATACGCCAGTTCTTAAGAAAATATTGCGACCGCATTATCACCGTCTGCAGGCGCGGACGATTGTCACTCAGGTTACCCATGCTGCAGTTAGCCTGTTGATTTTTCTACCCGCATTTGACGTTCCTTCCCAACAATTAGGTGAGCAAATCTGTAATTTATTATTTAATCTGATTGCAGGTGAGAAAGGATTACAGAATATCACTATAGAAACACAAATATTGCTGACCGACTTCCTGATATAAAACCTGGGTATTAATGCCCTGCGAAATAGATTTTTTAGTTCACCTTCAATACCCGTGGTAACGACCCAAAAGAATTTTGACAGCCCCAAAATTATATTTGTGAGCTGCCGCAAATTAACTGAGGGAATGTTGATTAATTGTTGCTTGCTTTTGCTGATTCAAATATCAGGGTTGATTACCTGAATAACGTTTCGACAATTTTGCCGCAGCCCGACTCAACACCGGTTCCAGAACCAACGCCAGCAGCATTTTTAGCGGGCGTCGGGCGACGGACTTCACCGCCCACCCTGCTACACCCGCCGGGCCGTAGCGCAGCGCGGTCAGAAGCACCAGCTTACCTGCTATTTTAAAGCCCGGCTTAACCCTTTGCCCGGCACGTTGCCAGCGATTGTTCATTTCTGTCCTCACAATTGACGGAAGCGACTACGTAAGGAAAAAGTATCGGACGTCACATAACGCTCCATTTCACGTAAACGCTTTTCACTAGCCGCCAGCTCGCGATCGACGGCATCCAACAGCTCACCGCTTGATGGCTGCTGCTCGCCGGAAACCACATTGTCCGGCATCGGATCCAACACAAAGGTCAGCACGATGTAAGCGACGAAGGTGAAAAAGGCCAGGCCAAAAAAGACTGACAACACCACCAGGATCCGTACCAGTTTCACAGGCACATCGAGATAATGCGCAATCCCAGCGCAAACCCCCTTCACCATGCCCTGCTGCGGAATACGCCACAGTTTTTTGTTCAGGTTAACGCCTCCCATTAGCGGTCCCTCCAGTTTGGGTGTTCAGCATCAAGGATGTCTTCCAGCGCCTGAATGCGCTCGCGCATCCGCTGTGCGTCATCGTTGAGTTCGACCAGACGTTGCTGTTCACTTTGCGACAGTTCGCCACGACTGGAACGGTTGCTGTAGTGCAGCCAGAGCCAAATCGGTAAAACGAACAACACAAAGATGGTTAACGGGATGGCCAGAAATAGCGCGCTCATAAGTACTCCTTACAGGTGATGAGCGGCGACGCGTTCGGGCGCCGCCAGATGTTATTATTGCTTGTCTTGCTGCATTTTGGCTTTAAGTTGCGCCAGCTGCTCGCTGATTTCATCATCTGCTTTCAGGTCAGCAAATTGCTGATCCAGAGACTTCTGTTTACCGAAGTTATGGCTTTCAGCCTCGGCTTCCATCTGATCGATACGACGCTCGAAAGATTCAAAGCGCGCCATCGCTTCATCGAGTTTACCGCTGTCCAGTTGACGACGAACATCACGCGAAGAACTCGCTGCCTGATGACGCAGCATCAACGCCTGCTGACGAGCACGGGTTTCACTGAGTTTATTTTCCAGTTCACCGATCTCTTTTTTCATACGCGCCAGCGTATCGTCAACCAGCGTCACCTCATGCTCCAGAGAGTCAATTAAATCGGTCAGTTTCTGCTTTTCAATTAACGCAGAACGCGCCAAATCTTCTTTCTCTTTACGCAGCGCAAGTTCTGCTTTTTCCTGCCACTCTGCCTGTTGGGCACTGGCCTGTTCGATACGGCGAGATAATTGTTTCTTTTCTGCCAGCGCACGCGCTGAGTTAGAACGTACCTCAACCAGCGTGTCTTCCATTTCCTGGATCATTAACCGCACCAGTTTCTGCGGATCTTCGGCCTTTTCCAGCAACGCATTAATGTTGGCGTTCACGATGTCGGCAAAACGAGAAAAAATACCCATAATGTAATCCTCACTTACTGTTCTGATATCGGGCTATGCCCTGCTGTTTTCGTAATGCACTTGGCGTGCCAACTTTTTATATAATTGATTTTATTGTAATTATATAATTTTACCTGCCAGGCTAATTAGCGTAAATTGGTGAATAACACTAACAAATGGTGAATTTCATCATGGCTGGATACAAAGATAATCTTCTGGGTGAAGCGAACAGCTTTATTGAAGTGCTGGAGCAGGTTTCTCATCTGGCACCGCTGGATAAACCTGTACTGGTTATAGGTGAGCGCGGGACCGGGAAAGAACTTATTGCCAACCGCCTGCACTACCTCTCCACCCGCTGGCAAGGCCCGTTTATTTCGCTTAACTGCGCGGCGCTAAACGAAAATTTGCTTGATTCCGAACTGTTTGGTCACGAAGCGGGTGCCTTTACCGGCGCGCAAAAACGCCATCCGGGACGTTTCGAACGCGCCGACGGCGGTACGCTGTTTCTCGATGAACTGGCAACTGCCCCGATGTTGGTACAGGAAAAATTGCTGCGCGTTATCGAATATGGCGAGCTTGAGCGCGTAGGTGGTAGCCAACCATTACAGGTTAACGTACGACTTGTTTGTGCAACCAATGCCGACTTACCTCGCATGGTTAGCGAAGGCACTTTCCGCGCGGACCTGCTGGATCGCCTGGCCTTTGACGTGGTGCAACTCCCACCGTTACGCGAGCGTCAAAGTGACATTATGTTAATGGCCGAACATTTTGCCATTCAGATGTGCCGCGAGATCGGGTTACCTCTGTTTCCGGGTTTTAGTGCCGAGGCCAGAGAAACGCTTCTCCACTACCGTTGGCCGGGCAATATTCGTGAACTGAAAAACGTCGTGGAGCGATCCGTTTACCGGCATGGAACCAGTGATTACCCGCTGGATGAGATAATCATTGACCCCTTCCGCCGCCACACTACGCAGCCGCAGGCGCCGGAAACTAAACCGATGTCTGTAGGGTTACCGCTGGATCTGCGTGAATTCCAGCAGCAGCAAGAGAAAGACTTTCTACAAACCAGCTTACAGCAGGCAAAATTTAACCAGAAAAAAGCCGCTGAATTACTGGGTCTGACTTACCATCAGCTTCGCGCTTTGCTGAAAAAACACCAGATTTAAAGCACATTTGCAGATGTCATATTGGCGGATTTGACGCATAACCTCATCAGGGTTTACCATGACGCCATTACTGTATAAAAAAACAGGTACAAATATGGCTCTGGCACTCGTTGGCGAAAAAATTGACAGAAACCGTTTCACCGGTGAGAAAATTGAAAATAGTACATTTTTTAACTGTGATTTTTCAGGTGCCGACCTAAGTGGTACTGAATTTATCGGCTGTCAGTTCTATGATCGTGAAAGCCAGAAAGGGTGCAATTTTAGTCGTGCAATGCTGAAAGATGCCATTTTTAAAAGCTGTGATTTATCCATGGCGGATTTTCGCAATGCCAGTGCGCTGGGCATTGAAATTCGCCACTGCCGCGCACAAGGCGCAGATTTCCGCGGCGCAAGCTTTATGAATATGATCACTACACGCACCTGGTTTTGCAGCGCATATATCACTAACACAAATCTAAGCTACGCCAATTTTTCGAAAGTCGTGCTGGAAAAGTGTGAGCTGTGGGAAAACCGTTGGATGGGTGCCCAGGTACTGGGCGCGACGTTCAGTGGTTCAGATCTCTCCGGCGGCGAGTTTTCGACTTTCGACTGGCGAGCAGCAAACTTCACACATTGCGATCTGACCAATTCGGAGTTGGGTGACTTAGATATTCGGGGCGTTGATTTACAAGGCGTTAAGTTGGACAACTACCAGGCATCGTTGCTCATGGAACGTCTTGGCATCGCGATTATTGGCTAGTCTTCAGGGAGCGGTGAATATTCCGCCCCCTGCACTGCTTTTTACCCCTCAGGCATCGCTGAAGAGTGGTGTGTGGAAATTTTCCACTCTTTACCGTCCCATGTATAAGTGAATGTGTAGCGGGCTGAAACCGTTGATTTGTCCGCGAAGGTAAATGTGTAGGTACCGGTGTCTATCGCCTTATTACACCCCAGGCGAATGGTACGCATGTCAATTTTCCCGGTCGGCTTTTTCGCAAGAAAATGCTCGAAATAATCAACACGCTCAGCGTCCGTTAAACGCGCTTTATTGGATACAGTAGGCAGCAATACCGCATCGCTAAGATAATTTTCAGATACCGTCTGCGCGTTACCTGTTTTCAATGACTCGTTCCACTTATCAAATAGCGCTTCGATTTGCGCTTTATTCACCTTCACACAGTCTGGAGTCGACGCAGCAAAAACGGCTCCAGGCAATAGGGCAAGTGAAACAACAAGGCTCAGTAATTTATTCATACAATTCATTCCATTAGAGGTTATATGGCAACAGAAAACTGTTCATAACCAGGATCAAAGCCAAAATGCATTTAATAACCAATGGAAATCATCACCATAAATGGGTGAGAAGATTAAGATGCCATGAAGAAAAAATGGAATTAACATATTGAAATAATTATAGATACTTTAGCTATTACAACTCACATAACGTGTACTACTTCCTGAATGATTATAGTTCAGCATTGATAGTGACACTCTAAATGCTCGCTCCACACTTCGTTATCGATGCCATACTCCATCTTCCGAGTACACACTGATATCAATCAGTAAACAACGACAGGACGCCCCCACGTTTATAGCAAGTCAGATGGGCCATGAAAATGCTAAGATAGTTAACAGAGTAGATTCAAAGTAGATAGCAGGTATGAATTTTGACCATGTCGCGGTGTTGAACTCGCGCTTATCGAGCCTGTTACTCCCAAAAACAAACGGTAATGGCAAATGTCATTAAGTATTAGTAAGATAGCCTCTTTATATAATCCATTAAAATTATGCGCCTGGTTTTATCATCTCTGATCGTGATGGCTGGATTTCTGAGTGGTCAGGCTGCTGCTGCGCCTGAGCAAGCTCCGCACGCTGATATCCGTGACAGCGGGTTTGTCTATTGCGTCAGCGGGCAGGTCAATACGTTCAACCCACAAAAAACGAGCAGCGGTCTCATCGTCGACACGTTAGCGGCCCAATTGTATGACCGACTGCTTGATGTAGATCCCTACACCTATCGGCTGGTGCCTGAGCTGGCTGAAAGCTGGGAAGTGCTGGATAACGGCGCAACCTACCGTTTCCATCTGCGTCGTGACGTTCAGTTTCAGAAGACTGCCTGGTTCACCCCCACCCGCAAACTAAATGCGGACGATGTGGTGTTTACCTTCGAGCGCATCTTTGATCGCCACCATCCGTGGCACAATGTGAACGGTAGCAGTTTCCCCTACTTCGACAGCCTGCAGTTTGCCGATAACGTCCAAAGCGTGCGCAAACTGGACAACAACACCGTTGAATTCCGCTTAACGCAACCGGATGCCTCCTTTATGTGGCACCTTGCCACACACTATGCCTCCGTAATGTCGGCCGAATATGCCGCTAATCTGGCAAAACAGGATCGCCAGGAGTTGCTCGACAGACAACCCGTCGGCACAGGCCCGTACCAGCTTTCGGAGAATCGTGCCGGCCAATATATTCGGTTGCAGCGACATGAAAAATTCTGGCGTGGTACCCCCCTGATGCCGCAGGTCGTAGTGGATCTCGGCTCTGGTGGAACCGGACGCTTATCGAAATTACTCACTGGCGAGTGCGACGTCCTGGCCTGGCCTGCCGCCAGCCAGCTCAGCATATTGCGTGATGACCCTCGCCTGCGCCTGACGCTGCGCCCGGGGATGAACATTGCCTATCTGGCGTTCAACACCAATAAACCGCCGTTGAATAACCCTGCCGTGCGGCATGCGCTGGCGCTGGCCATTAACAACCAGCGCTTAATGCAGTCTATCTACTACGGGACGGCAGAAACCGCGGCATCTATTTTGCCTCGCGCCTCGTGGGCTTATGATAACGAAGCTAAAATTACAGAATACAACCCGGCAAAATCGCGCGAGCAGCTAAAAGCGCTGGGGCTGGAGAATCTGACATTACAACTTTGGGTCCCTACCAGCTCTCAGGCCTGGAACCCCAGTCCGCTGAAAACCGCCGAGTTGATTCAGGCAGATATGGCTCAGGTGGGTGTGAAAGTGAAGATCATCCCGGTAGAAGGTCGTTTTCAGGAGGCGAGATTAATGGATATGAACCATGATCTGACGTTATCCGGCTGGGCGACGGACAGTAACGATCCTGACAGTTTTTTCCGGCCGTTGCTCAGCTGTGCCGCCATCAATTCGCAGACCAACTTTGCCCACTGGTGTAATCCGCAGTTTGACAGCATTCTGCGCAAGGCCCTCTCTTCGCAGCAGCTTTCATCGCGAATAGATGCCTATGACGAAGCGCAAAATATTCTTGCACAAGAGTTACCTATTCTGCCGTTGGCCTCTTCACTGCGTCTACAGGCTTATCGCTACGACATCAGAGGATTGGTGCTCAGTCCATTCGGTAATGCCTCTTTTGCCGGCGTGTCCAGGGAAAAGAAAGATGAGGTGAAAAAACCATGATTATCTTCACCTTGCGTCGATTTTTATTGCTACTGGTAACCCTGTTCTTCCTGACCTTTATTGGCTTCAGTCTGAGCTACTTTACGCCTCATGCGCCGTTACAGGGTGCATCGCTGTGGAACGCCTGGGTATTCTGGTTCAATGGTCTCATTCACTGGGATTTCGGCGTATCCAGTATTAACGGTCAGTTGATCTCAGAGCAGCTGAAAGAGGTGTTCCCGGCCACAATGGAACTGTGCATTCTTGCCTTTGGTTTTGCACTAATGGTTGGGATCCCCGTTGGTATGCTGGCCGGTATCACGCGGAACAAATGGCAGGACCGCTGCATCAGCGCATTGGCTCTGATGGGGTTTTCTATCCCCGTTTTTTGGCTGGCGCTGCTGCTAACATTGCTCTTCTCACTGACCCTCGGCTGGTTACCCGTTTCCGGGCGTTTTGATCTTCTCTACGAGGTGAAACCTGTTACCGGTTTTGCCATTATTGATGCGTGGATCTCCGACTCGCCCTGGCGCGATGAAATGCTGGTCAGCGCTATCCGTCATATGGTGCTCCCGGTGCTGACGCTCTCCGTTGCGCCCACCACCGAAGTCATCCGCCTGATGCGTATCAGCACCATTGAGGTCTTTGACCAGAACTACGTCAAAGCGGCGGCCACACGCGGTTTGTCACGATTAACGATTCTGCGTCGTCACGTCCTGCACAACGCTCTTCCGCCGGTGATCCCGCGTCTGGGCTTACAGTTTTCCACCATGCTGACGCTGGCGATGATCACCGAGATGGTCTTTAGCTGGCCAGGTCTTGGCCGTTGGCTGATTAACGCGATTCGCCAGCAGGATTACGCGGCGATTTCAGCGGGCGTGATGGTGATTGGTTCCCTGGTTATCATCGTTAACGTCATCTCTGATATTTTGGGTGCTATGGCTAACCCTCTGAAACATAAGGAATGGTATGCCTTACGATAGCGTCTATAGCGAAAAACGCCCGCCGGGTACGTTGCGCACCGCATGGCGCAATTTCTATGGTGATGCGACTGCGATGATCGGCCTGTACGGCTGTGCGGGACTGGCTATTCTGTGTATTTTTGGTGGTTGGTTTGCCCCTTACGGTATCGATCAGCAATTTCTCGGCTATCAGCTTTTACCGCCGTCATGGTCGCGCTATGGCGAAGTCTCATTCTTCCTCGGGACTGACGATCTGGGACGTGACGTTTTAAGTCGTCTGCTCAGCGGCGCGGCCCCGACCGTTGGCGGCGCGTTTGTCGTTACTCTTGCCGCCACGCTGTGTGGCCTGGTATTGGGCGTAGTTGCCGGTGCGACGCACGGATTGCGCTCTGCGGTGCTGAACCACATTCTGGACACCCTACTGTCGATCCCTTCTCTGCTGCTGGCGATTATTGTGGTGGCCTTTGCCGGGCCGCATCTGACACACGCCATGTTTGCCGTCTGGCTGGCGCTGCTGCCGCGCATGGTGCGCTCCGTTTACAGCATGGTGCATGACGAGCTGGAGAAAGAGTACGTCATTGCCGCTCGCCTGGACGGTGCAACTACACTGAATATTCTGTGGTTCGCCGTTCTGCCCAATATCACCGCTGGCCTTATTACTGAAATCACCCGCGCACTGTCGATGGCGATTCTGGATATCGCCGCGCTGGGTTTTCTCGACCTTGGCGCACAGCTGCCGTCCCCGGAATGGGGAGCCATGCTCGGCGACGCGCTGGAGCTGATTTATGTCGCACCTTGGACGGTGATGCTGCCAGGCGCGGCAATTATGATAAGCGTGTTGCTGGTTAACCTACTGGGTGACGGCGTGCGCCGCGCAATTATTGCGGGGGTGGAGTAATGCCATTACTGGATATCCGCAACCTAACCATTGAATTCAGGACCGGTGACGACTGGGTAAAGGCTGTTGATCGTGTCAGCATGACATTGAATGAGGGTGAAATCCGCGGGCTCGTCGGCGAATCTGGATCCGGCAAGAGTCTGATCGCTAAGGCCATTTGCGGTGTCGCTAAAGATAACTGGCGCGTAACCGCAGACCGTATGCGTTTTGATGATATCGATCTGCTACGCCTTTCCGCGCGTGAACGACGCAAACTGGTCGGTCATAACGTCTCCATGATCTTTCAGGAGCCGCAGTCATGTCTCGATCCGTCCGAGCGTATCGGACGTCAACTGATGCAAAATATTCCGGCATGGACCTACAAAGGTCGCTGGTGGCAGCGCATCGGTTGGCGCAAACGCCGTGCGATTGAACTCTTGCACCGCGTCGGGATAAAAGACCATAAAGATGCCATGCGCAGCTTCCCATATGAGCTGACCGATGGCGAATGCCAGAAGGTCATGATCGCTATTGCATTAGCGAATCAGCCGCGTTTGCTGATTGCCGATGAACCAACGAACGCGATGGAGCCAACCACCCAGGCGCAAATTTTCCGTCTGCTAACCCGTCTGAATCAAAACAGCAATACCACCATTTTGTTGATAAGCCATGACCTGCAAATGCTCAGCCAGTGGGCTGACAAAATCAACGTGATGTACTGCGGACAAACGGTCGAAACCGCGCCAAGTAAAGATTTGGTCACCATTCCACATCATCCTTATACTCAAGCGTTGATTCGCGCTATTCCTGATTTTGGTAGCGCAATGCCGCACAAAAGCCGCCTGAATACCATGCCAGGAGCTATTCCATTGCTGGAACAATTACCCATCGGCTGTCGTCTGGGGCCACGCTGCCCTTATGCACAACGCGAATGTATTGAAACCCCAAGACTGACCGGAGCAAAGAATCATCTCTACGCCTGTCATTTCCCGCTGAACATGGAGAGAGAGTGAGATGGTAGAAACCCTGCTCGAAGTTCGTAATCTAAGCAAAACCTTTCGCTACCGGACAGGTTTATTTCGCCGCCAGACCGTTGAGGCCGTTAAGCCCCTGAGTTTCACCCTGCGCGAACGTCAGACGCTCGCCGTCATTGGTGAAAACGGCTCGGGGAAATCTACGCTGGCAAAAATGTTGGCGGGTATGATTGAACCCACCAGCGGTGAGCTGCTGATTGACGATCATCCGTTAAAATATGGCGATTATTCATTTCGTAGTCAGCGGATCCGTATGATTTTCCAGGATCCGTCAACATCGCTTAATCCTCGGCAACGTATCTCGCAGATCCTCGATTTTCCGCTACGTCTGAATACCGACCTCGAGCCTGAGCAGCGTCGTAAACAGATCGTGGAGACCATGCGCATGGTCGGATTGCTGCCCGATCACGTAAGTTATTACCCACATATGTTGGCCCCAGGGCAAAAACAGCGTCTGGGCCTTGCCCGCGCGCTCATTTTACGCCCCAAAGTCATTATCGCCGACGAAGCCCTGGCCTCTCTGGACATGTCGATGCGTTCGCAGCTCATCAATCTGATGCTGGAATTGCAGGAAAAACAGGGGATTTCGTATATCTATGTGACCCAACATATTGGCATGATGAAGCACATCAGCGATCAGGTATTAGTCATGCATCAGGGCGAAGTGGTAGAACGCGGCAGTACAGCGGATGTTCTGGCGTCCCCTCTTCATGAGCTTACCCGCCGCCTGATTGCAGGTCATTTCGGCGAAGCGCTTACCGCTGATGCCTGGCGAAAAGATCGTTAACAAACGGCTGCCCTCCTCAACCGGGGGGCATTCTGCCATCAGTGACACAATGTGGGTAAGAGCAGCGTATCAACTTCGGTAAACGCGACTGACGGGTAAAGGGCACCACCTTGCATTGCCCAGACACCTGCGGTACTGGCCTCGTCGATAAGTCGTACTGTTTCTACTCCCTTCACCACAACACGGTCGCAATATTCCCTGATATTTTTGATTAGCACCGGGAACATCGGTTTTTCTACCTGTTCCAGGAAGAAACCGCGATCCAGTTTCACAACGTCAAAATGACCGCAAACCAGCGGACTGGCCCCTACGCTGCCGGAGCCAAGATCGCCCAACCACAATGCGTTTGGGCCGTCGCGAAGTGAATTAATCAGCAGATTATTCAGGCACATGGTATTCGACAGAAAACGTTCTGAAAGTTCCAGTGCAATAAATGGTAGAGCATGTAAGGCCGACTTGATGGCTGGATCACCAATCGCCAGCAGTGCCATTTCGTCAATGAGGTTCAGGGTGCAAATAAGGCTGTTGTGCTCAAACCAGTCACGCTTTTCGGCAATTAATCGAATTTGCTCGAGCATGAAATTACGCTTTTGTTCGCTATCCCACGCTGAAATGATGAAATCTGGATGCAACGGGTGAACCGTATCTGAAGTAAACCGGGCGTTAATCTCCACACCCAGTAATTTATCTGTTGTGTCTCTCATCGGTTCCGCGATGAAATGATAGTGCATAAGACCACTCCAATTGATCATAACATCCTGATAATGCACTTCTAATCACAATCAATCAATAATATCGATCAATGATTCGATATTGATCGATAAAAACAATATATCATAACAAGCTGAATATTGTCACATTTATTGTTTTAAGAAAGTTCCTACCTTGCTATGTTTATTAACATCAGCTAGCAATGAAATAATACCATTTCAATGCCTTTGAAACCTCGTATTTTCTCTGATTCACCGACGTTAGATGCCTGAACGAAGCACAAGCGGAGGGGGATGATATACTCCTCACATGTAATGACGTGACAGGTCACGTGAGGCGGATAACCATTCTCCAGGGAAAAAGCGTGGGATATAATTTCAGGCCAATTTCGAGTGTGTTTAATACGTCAATCATAACTCATTGATTGATATAATATAAGTGTTAGCCAAAAGGATTAAAGCCATGGGTTTTTTATCAGGTAAGCGCATTCTGGTGACAGGCCTTGCCAGTAAATTGTCTATCGCATGGGGAATCGCTCAGGCGATGCATCGCGAAGGTGCCGAACTGGCGTTCACCTACCAGAACGACAAGCTGAAAGGTCGTGTGGAAGAATTTGCAGCGCAATTAGGCTCCAACATTGTTTTGCAGTGTGATGTGGCTGAAGATGCCAGCATTGACGCCATGTTTGCTGAACTGAGCAAAGCCTGGCCGAAATTCGACGGTTTCGTACACTCCATCGGCTTCGCACCTGCTGACCAACTGGATGGCGATTATGTGAACGCAGTTACCCGCGAAGGATTTAAAATTGCGCATGACATTAGCGCTTATAGCTTTGTTGCGATGGCAAAAGCATGTCGTTCCATGCTAAACCCTGGCTCTGCGCTACTGACGTTGTCCTATCTGGGCGCAGAGCGTGCAATCCCTAACTATAACGTGATGGGCCTGGCGAAAGCCTCATTGGAAGCAAACGTCCGTTATATGGCTAACGCAATGGGGCCTGAAGGCGTACGCGTAAATGCAATTTCCGCAGGTCCAATCCGCACCCTCGCCGCTTCCGGTATCAAAGATTTCCGTAAAATGCTGGCCCATTGCGAAGCTGTTACGCCGATTCGCCGCACTGTTACCATTGAAGATGTGGGCAACTCTGCGGCATTCCTGTGTTCCGATCTTTCTGCCGGTATCTCTGGTGAAGTCGTACACGTTGACGGTGGTTTCAGCATCGCTGCAATGAATGAACTAGAACTGAAATAATCTTCCACTGTTCTCTGGGCGGCCCGCTGTCGCCCATGATGCTCGTTTTTAATTCCCCTCTACCCTGTCCCATATATGCTTTTCTGATATTTATTATCACGTAACAATCTTTCATCCCCCCTTCTGCTTACGTCAGGATATTGCAGCGCAAACGATCCGGCGAGTGGTATGACGACGTGTCCGGGTCGCCACTTTTTAGACCAAGGACCGCCCATGGAACAACGCCGAATTGAAGGCAAAAGCCACTGGTATCATGAGACGCAATCCAGCATGTATCCACAATATGTTCTGCCGCTGGTGCCGGAAGCAGCTCATGTCGACGACTGCTTTTTACTGGATCTGGCGATATCTGATGACGCCCTTTTACCTTTTCAATCCTGGTTAATCCCTGCCCGTAAACTTGCACAGATTCTCTTCCCGACCCACGTAAACCTGAGTCAGATGCACACATTCAGCGCCTATGAACGGATGAGTACGGCGTTAACCGTCGCTCAGGTATATGGCGTCCAGCGATTATGTAATCACTATGCCGCGCGTCTAACACCGCTTCCTGGGCCGGACTCCTCGCGGGAAAGTAACCATCGACTGGCGCAAATCACCCAATATGCTCGTCAACTTGCCAGCTCTCCTGCCGTGATAGGCGCGCGCGATCGCCAGCATCTGGATGCTGTCGGGCTAACCACCAGCGATAGCATTCTGATGAATCAAATTATCGGATTCGTCGGTTTTCAGGCCCGTATCGTGGCCCTGTTTCAGGCCTGGTGTGGACATCCGGTGCGCCGAATTCCGGGTCTCGATATACAACAATTCGCTCACGCTGCGCCATTTAATGCAACAAACACAACCTGGCACGCTGCGCCATTCCCGATAGAAAAACATCTTAATCATGATGAGTCGGTAGACAGACGTTATCCCGAGGAACTGCAAGCGTTACTGCCATTACTGATACATTCCCCCGTCATTTTGGATTTACTCGGGTCGCTCATTTCCAGCACGCAACGTAGCGGGATACCGGTACAGGCATTTTCATTGGCGACGCTGATGACTTCACGGATTAATGGCAGCGTGGCCTGTTTTAATGAACATGCGTATTCAGCTCATGAATTAACCGAGGCCATTACCGTTCTTCGCCAGGATGAACGTGAATTACAACGTTGGGAACAACGACATCCGGTTGAGCGCGTTACCCTACAGGCGGTACAATGGCTGACCCGGGCGCCCGACCGCTTTAGCACCGCACTGTTAACGCCTTTGTTCGATCAGGGAATCTCTTCAGAGCAGGCCATTAACCTGCTAGCCTGGAGTGGATTGTGCGGATGGTTGAATCGCTTGAAAATCGCGCTGGGCGACACTGATTAACCGATCCACTTACTGAAAGAGCGCTTGCTGCCACTGGCAGAATCGCGTAAAACTGTCAGCCGCTCTTTTAGCCACGAAAATAGACAATTATGCTTCAGGACAACCCGCTGCTAGCGCAGCTTAAACAGCAACTACATTCCCAGACGCCACGTGCTGAAGGGGTGGTAAAAGCCACGGAAAAAGGCTTTGGCTTCCTGGAAGTCGATGCACAAAAAAGCTATTTCATTCCACCGCCGCAGATGAAAAAAGTGATGCATGGCGACCGTATTGTTGCGGTTATCCATACAGAAAAAGATCGTGAGTCTGCTGAGCCGGAAGAACTGATCGAACCCTTCCTGACGCGCTTCGTGGGTAAAGTTCAGGGCAAAAATGACCGTCTGTCCATTGTGCCGGATCATCCGTTACTGAAAGATGCTATTCCTTGTCGTGCAGCCCGCGGCGTTGAACATGAATTTAAAGAAGGCGACTGGGCTGTTGCAGAAATGCGCCGCCATCCGCTGAAAGGCGATCGCACCTTCTACGCCGAGTTAACCCAATTTATCACTTTTGCTGATGACCACTTTGTCCCGTGGTGGGTCACACTGGCACGCCATAATCTGGAAAAAGAAGCCCCAGACGGTGTAGCAACCGAAATGCTGGACGAAGGCCTGGTTCGTGAAGATTTAACCGCCCTCAATTTCGTCACCATCGACAGCGCCAGCACCGAAGATATGGACGATGCGTTGTATGCTGAAGAACAAGCTGACGGCACACTACAATTAACCGTCGCCATTGCCGACCCAACAGCCTGGATTGCAGAAGGCAGCAAGCTGGATAAAACGGCAAAAATTCGCGCGTTCACCAATTATTTACCGGGGTTCAATATCCCGATGTTACCACGTGAATTGTCTGACGATCTCTGCTCTCTGCGCGCGAACGAAGTGCGCCCGGTTTTAGCTTGTCGTATGAGCATTACTGCCGATGGCACGATTGAAGACAACATCACCTTCTTCGCCGCAACCATCGAGTCTAAAGCGAAGCTGGCCTATGACAATGTTTCCGACTGGCTGGAAGGTACAGGCGAGTGGCAACCAGAAAACGACGCGATTGCGGAACAAATCCGTCTGCTGCATCGTATTTGCCTGAGCCGAGGAGAGTGGCGTCATAACCACGCGCTGGTCTTTAAAGATCGCCCGGATTACCGTTTCGTTCTCGGTGAAAAAGGTGAAGTACTGGACATCGTCGCTGAGCCACGCCGCATCGCAAACCGTATCGTGGAAGAATCCATGATTGCGGCAAATATTTGCGCCGCCCGTGTGCTTCGCGACAAGCTGGGCTTCGGTATTTATAACGTCCATATGGGATTCGACCCGGCCAACGCCGACGCTCTGGCCGCGCTGCTGAAAACCCACGGTATGCACGTCGATGCCGAAGAAGTACTGACACTGGAAGGTTTCTGCAAACTGCGCCGCGAACTGGATGCACAGCCATCCGGTTTCCTCGACAGCCGAATTCGTCGCTTCCAGTCTTACGCTGAAATTAGTATTGAGCCAGGTCCACACTTTGGGTTGGGTCTGGAGGCATATGCCACCTGGACTTCCCCAATCCGTAAGTATGGCGATATGATCAACCACCGTCTGCTTAAGGCCGTCATCAAAGGCGAAACCGTCGCCCGACCTCAGGATGATACCACCGTGCAGATGGCAGAACGTCGTCGCCTGAACCGGATGGCTGAGCGTGATGTGGGTGACTGGCTATACGCCCGTTTCCTGAGTGATAAAGCCGGAACCGACACCCGCTTTGCGGCCGAGATCATCGACGTCAGCCGCGGCGGCATGCGCGTACGTTTGGTTGATAATGGCGCTGTTGCCTTTATTCCTGCCCCCTTCCTGCACGCCGTGCGTGACGAACTGGTCTGCAGCCAGGAAAGTGGTACCGTACAAATCAAAGGTGAAGTGGTTTACAAAGTCACTGATGTGATTGACGTAACTATCGCCGAAGTTCGCATGGAAACCCGTAGCGTTATCGTGCGTCCAGCAGCGTAAACTGACAAATCCAACGACCTTTCTCTTTTTTGAAAGGTCGTTTTCTTTTTTTACCGACCAAATTTCAACCACACACTACACTTCTCTCATCCAGTCAAAATTTTTTTTTACTATTTTTCAGTTCCGCTGGCTTTGCTTTTTATGGATTCTGGATTACATATAAATATATAAATAAAACAATACGTTCAGCCATAATCACCCTGAATGAATCATGGCTACCCTTACTTTTGAGGCTTTATGCGCTTTAAACGGGATAGTACACATCATGAAAGACGTCCGGGAGCTGGTTACGTTGTATAGCTATGTGGGCACTCATAACCCCTACTGGCGTTTGTCAGAGGATTGCAACATCCTGCATTTCTCTATTGATGAAACAGCAGAAGCTGAGCAGACCATCGAATTATCACCCGAACAGGCCGACCGCATTCGCGAGATGACCGTAATTACGTCAAGCCTGTTGATGACGTTACCCATTGAAGATGACGATATTCCGGTACATTTGGTCGGGCGGAAAATCAATAAGCGCGAATGGGCCGGTAGCGCATCAGCCTGGGATGACACCCCTTCCGTCGCACGCGACCTGGCTCAAGGTCTCTCTTTTGCCGAACAGGTGGTTTCAGAAGCCAATTCCGTTATTGTCATTCTTGACCGCATGGGCAACATTCAGCGTTTTAACCGTTTGTGCGAAGAGTACACCGGACTCAGAGAACGTGAAGTCATTGGCCAAAGCGTATTCACACTGTTTATGAGTCGACGTGAAGCCGCAGCCTCCAGACGTAACATCGAGGTCTTTTTTCGCGAAGGCAACTCATATGAGGTCGAACGTTGGGTGAAGACCTGCAAAGGTCAGCGCCTGTTTCTTTTTCGCAATAAGTTTGTACATAACGGTAGCGGCAAGAACGAAATATTTCTGATCTGTTCCGGCACCGATATCACTGAAGAACGCCGCGCGCAGGAACGCCTGCGGATGTTGGCTAATACCGACTCCATCACCGGATTACCGAACCGTAACGCCATTCATGAGCTGATAAGCGACGCGATTGAGAACGCAGGTGATACTCAGGTTGGGATTGTATATCTCGATCTTGATAACTTCAAAAAGGTGAACGATGCCTACGGGCATATGTTTGGCGATCAGCTATTACAGAGTGTGTCGCTTGCAATCCTCAGTTGCCTTGACGACAACCAGCTATTGGCTCGGTTTGGCGGTGATGAATTTATCGTCCTTGCCACCGAAACATCCCAGAGCACACTGGAGGCTACCGCATCGCGCATTCTGACACGCCTGCGTCAACCCTTTCGCATTGGCCTGATTGAAGTCTATACAGGCTGCTCTATTGGTATTTCCCTCGCTCCACAGCATGGTCAGGACTGCGAAAGCGTCATTCGTAACGCCGATACGGCCATGTACACCGCGAAAGAAGGCGGCCGCGGACAGTTTTGTGTTTTCTCTCCGGAAATGAATCAGCGGGTTTTTGAATACCTGTGGCTGGATACTAACCTGCGCAAGGCGCTGGAAAACGATCAACTGGTTATCCATTATCAGCCAAAGATAACCTGGCGAGGCGAAGTGCGCAGCCTGGAGGCGCTGGTACGCTGGCAGTCTCCGGAACGCGGCCTCATTCCACCACTGGAATTTATCTCCTACGCCGAAGAATCAGGGCTTATTGTTCCGCTGGGGCGCTGGGTTATTCTGGACGTTGTGCGTCAGGTTGCAAAATGGCGCGCCAAGGGAATCAATCTGCGCGTGGCGGTAAACGTTTCTGCCCGCCAACTCGCCGATCAGACGCTATTTACCGATCTCAAACAGGTGCTTCATGAACTCGACTTTGAATATTGCCCCATTGATGTCGAGTTAACGGAAAGCAGTTTGATTGAAAATGAGCAGTTGGCACTGTCCGTCATTCAGCAGTTTAGCCAGTTGGGGGCACAAATCCATTTGGATGATTTTGGTACCGGATATTCGTCACTGTCTCAACTGGCACGCTTCCCGCTTGATGCAATTAAACTGGATCAAACCTTTGTCAGGGATGTACACAAACAACCTATTTCGCAGTCGCTGGTACGTGCCATTGTTGCGGTCGCACAGGCACTCAATCTGCAGGTCATCGCCGAAGGTGTTGAAAGCGCGAAAGAGGATGCGTTTTTAACCAAAAATGGTGTCAACGAGCGTCAGGGTTTTTTGTTTGCCAAACCAATGCCAGCAGTTGCATTTGAACGTTGGTATCGACGGCACCTGAATAAAAAAACACGCTAATGCAGTGGGATCAAACGTTGAAAATAGCCATAAATGGACATTACCTAACGATCCTATCTGCATGTAATCACAGAATATATAATATTCTTCTATCATTGAAGTTAATACTATTTTTCCCTTCTCTTTTGCCATGAAATTCTGCATCATGAAATTCAAACTCTATTGCCATTAGGATGATAACCATGTCTGATATCGACGCTCAGCGTCTGGCCGAACGCATTGATACCGTGCTGGATATCCTCGTTGCAGGTGATTACCACTCAGCCATCCACAATCTCGAAATTCTGAAGGCTGAGCTGCTAGACACGGCCAAAGAAGATGCCGAGTCTTTGCCCAAAAAGCACAAGGCTCCCTGGGAGATCTGATGACATTAACCCTTTAATGTCGCTGCTATCAGCAAACTGCATATGAGGCAGTTTCCGTTTAATTTCCGATACGATATCGCAATAAAATTAATATTATGAATTCCCGACAACAATCTATTTTGCAGATGGTGACTGATAAAGGTCAGATGAGCGTTGCCGAACTGGCAAAAATCACCGGTGTCTCAGAAGTGACGATTCGACAGGATCTGAACACACTGGAAAAACAGAGTTATTTACGCCGTGCGCACGGTTTTGCTGTTTCATTGAACAGCGATGATGTGGAAACGCGCATGATGACTAATTTTACGCTGAAGCGTGAGCTGGCCGAATTCGCCGCATCGCTGGTAAGCCCAGGCGAGTCCGTATTCATTGAAAACGGCAGCAGCAATGCGCTCTTGGCCAGAACGCTGGCGGAGCAAAAAGATGTCACCATCATTACCGTCAGCAGCTATATAGCCCATCTGCTGAAAGAAACCCCCTGCGAAGTGATTCTCCTTGGCGGCATCTATCAGAAAAAAAGCGAAAGCATGGTGGGGCCCTTAACTCGCCAGTTTATCCAGCAGGTACACTTCAGCAAGGCCTTTATCGGCATTGATGGCTGGCAGGCTGACACCGGCTTCACCGGACGCGACATGATGCGTTCTGATGTGGTTAACGCGGTGCTGGAAAAAGGTGCAGAAGTTATTGTGCTTACTGACAGCTCAAAATTCGAAGCCATTCACCCTTACACGCTGGGTCCATTAGAGCGATTCAGCCGCGTAGTCACGGATTCCAGACTCAGCGCCAGCGTACAAATGCAGCTTGAGCACTCGGGTTTAACCGTCAATATCATTGATGCGCACGCATAAAATCTTCAGCAGATGATTTGTTAGTCGGCAAATCATCTCCTCTCTGAGAGTTATCTGACAGTCCAATTAAGACTTTTTACCTGTCGTTAACAGGATTAAGTCGTAAAATTAATGTTAGCGATATAACAGGAACGAACCTCCAATCTCAGGATAGTGTTTGTCATGCCTTCGCTAAACGGTTTCACGGAAATATCTTCGTTAGCCTAAATTTAGCGCTATTCTTAAAGAACACTGGATTCCGTGAATCAATAATTCAGGAGAAAGTATTATGTTAGTAACGAGCAAAAAAATGACCGCTGCCATTTTGGCGATTACTCTGGCAATGTCGCTGAGTGCCTGCTCTAACTGGTCCAAACGTGACCGTAACACCGCAATTGGTGCTGGTGCTGGTGCAATCGGTGGTGCGGTCCTGACTGACGGCAGCACGCTGGGAACGCTGGGTGGTGCTGCAGTAGGTGGTATTATTGGCCACCAGGTGGGTAAATAATTTACGGTTAAACGGCTCGATATAATAATACGTTTACTTTTTCAGGTCTGTATTATTAAAAAGCCACGGAAAAATTCCGTGGCTTTTTTTATTAACCGCCAGCCAATTTAACTTTCATTCCTTTGGCTTCCAGCAGCGATTTAATCAGGTCGCGTTTATCACCCTGTATCTCAATCACGCCATCCTTCACTGCCCCGCCGCAACCACATTTTTTCTTCAGTTCCGCAGCTAATTTGGTCAGTTCAGCATCGTCCTGATCTATTCCAGTAATCAGGCACACACCCTTACCTTTGCGGCCACTGGTCTGTCGTTGGATGCGAACAATGCCATCGCCTTTGGGACGCTCTGGGACGGCTTTTGGTTCATCAATACGCCCGGTGTCAGTTGAGTAGACCAGACGAGAATTTGAGTCGTTCATTTACGCACCTCGTTTCAGGGAGGCATTGATCATCTTCAGCGTCTGAGCCGGATCTGCCGACTGTGTGACCGGACGACCAATAACCATATAATCGACGCCAGCTGACTGTGCCTGTTCCGGCGTCATAATACGACGCTGGTCGCCTGCCTCGCTGCCTTCAGGACGAATACCGGGCGTTACCAGTTTAAATGCCTGGCCAAATGCCTGCTTGAATCGCACTGCTTCCTGCGCGGAGCATACGACGCCATCCAAACCACAATGTTGGGTTAAGCGCGCCAGCCTTTCCGCATGCTCCGCAGGTGACAACGTCACGCCAAGGTCGGCAAGATCGCTGGCTTCCATACTGGTCAGAACTGTTACTGCAATCAGCAGCGGCGCATCCTTGCCAAAAGGCACCAGGGCTTCACGTGCGGCGGTCATCATACGCGCCCCACCTGAAGCATGAACGTTAACCATCCACACGCCAAGCTCAGCCGCCGCCGCAACGGCATGCGCGGTAGTATTGGGAATATCATGAAATTTCAAATCAAGAAAAACGTCAAAGCCACGCTGTTGTAAATCGCGAACCAACTGAGGTCCAAAAAGCGTGAACATCTCTTTGCCCACTTTCAAACGGCAATCACGAGGATCAATTCTGTCGACAAAAGCTAATGCTTTATCACGATTGGAATAATCGAGAGCGACAACGACAGGAGAATCAGTAACAGCACGAGAAGAAGATGAAGCAGTAAACGTCATGACCAGACCTTCCTGAGGATGGGCGCCATCGGCGGCGCAAAATGGGTAAACGGCGTGCATTCTACCTGCGGCAATAGAAAATTAACAGGCGCGATTACATTTCTGCCGGGCAAATTTGGCAACGGAGGTTGAGGAAGGATCTGTTATAGATCATTAGTATGTTGTAACTAAAGTGAGGTTTTTTAAAAATTACAGCCCATCAAGTCCGCGAATAGGCTTAATGGTTGACCATGAGCGACAGGATGGGCAGTGCCAGTACAGTGTATATGCGGTAAATCCGCACTTCTGGCAACGATACCGAGGCTTGCTGCGCACCTGCTCCCCGACCATATCGCGCAGAACCATCAGGCTCTCTTTCGCGCGCCCTTCTTCTGCTTCGTTAAGATGGTAATCCATCAACTTGTGGAACACGCGCATCGTAGGATGGCGTTGTAGCTGGCGGGTAATATAAACCTGAGCGGTATCAGTCCCCTCACGCGCTTCAAGAATATCGGCCAGCATCAGCTCGGCGGCGGCGCCAGTATTCTCCTCAACAGCCCGACGTAAAAACTCGGCCCACTCATCGTTTTTCCCCAGATGCTGGTAGCAGCTTTGCAGCATTTCCAGCGTTTCGCTGACCAGTTCTTTATCCTGAGAAATCACGCGTTGTAGACATTCGACGGCCTTCGCGTAATCGCCTTTCACCATGTACACACGGCCCATCATGATGGAAACACGGGCACTGTTTTTGTCTGCCGCAGCCCCTTTTTTCAACAGCGTCATGGCGCGATCCATATCGTCGCTCCCCATCTGCTGTAAGGCCAGTTCGCAGTAGAAGTGAGCTATCTCAATACGCTGTTTATCTTTACCGAGCTTCACCAGGCGTTCTGCGACATCAATCGCTTTCTGCCATTCGCTGGTCGCCTGATAAATTTGCAGCAGTTGCTGTAATGCACCGACGCGAAAATCTGTTTCATCGGTAAGCTGATTAAACATGTCTTCCGCGCGGTCGTACAGACCTGCGGCCATGTAGTCGCGCCCCAGCTGTTGCACGGCCAACAAACGCTGCTCGTAGGTCAGCGAAGCACTTTCCATTAACGTTTGATGGATGCGGATTGCGCGGTCGACTTCACCGCGCGAGCGAAACAGGTTTCCGAGGGTGAGATGAGCCTCAACGGTGCCCGTATCCTCTTTTAGCATATCGAGGAACAGATCCACCGCTTTGTCTTGTTGGTTGCTCAGGAGGAAGTTAACCCCGGCGACATAGTCACGGGAAAGACGGTTAGCTTCATCCTGCTTGGTTTGTTGCGCACTTCTGCGACCCATATACCACCCATAGGCAGCGGCTACAGGCAAAAGCAGAAACAACAACTCCAACATAAATAATTATTCCTTCACAACCGACGAATCGGCAGAAACCGCAACGTCGGTCGCAGGCGTAAGCTGGTTTTCCAGTCGTTTGATTTTACGTTCGGCGCGCGCAAGAGACACACGAACCTTCAGCCAGAAAAGGCCGCAAATTAACCAACCAATCGCAAAACCTGCGGCAAACAATACAGCAAGCAGCGTAGAGATACGATACTCACCCTGAGCCAGCAGGTAATTAAACGTAACCTGTTGATCGTTTTGCGCACCTAATGTCACCGAAATAACAAAAATCGCCAACACCAGTAAGAAAATGAGTAAATATTTCACATTACTTCCCGTTATGTGGTTTGAGCGAATAAATCGTGTACAACTTACCGCGTTGAGCCCTTTAAATTACCATTTTCACAACGAGTGCGAAACGGAAAAGCGCTTTCCCCTTTCTGATTTAAGGGCAAAATTCGAAAAATCAATCATGGCTAACTTTCTTGTTCACGCTGAGCGATTTCTTTTTCCTCCTGCACAGGCGGCGTTAATGGTCCGCATACCCGCTGCGCAAGCCATGTCGCCAGTGTTACCAGCAACCATGAAATCAGCGTTGCAACGACCAAATCACGGGGCCAGTGCATGCCTAATAGCAAGCGACTGCCCATAACACCCGTAGCCCAGATAAGTAAAAACACAATCGTCAGCGTACGTCGGCGTGGCCATAACAGCCCTACGGCCAGTAAAGCCCAACTGGCGGCAAACATCGTATGCCCTGACGGAAAGGCAAACCCTGTTTCTTTTTGCCAGTGCTTACGTAGAAACGTCGGAATATCCTGTTGTTCGGCCAATTGCTCTTTAACTAAGTGACCACGATCTTTACGTTTTAAAGTGTAGAACTCATCAACAGGGATATGGTGCGTTTTTTCCAGCCACACGACAAAGGGCCGAGGTTCCTGCACCCTGTCTTTAACCCAGGACTTTACGCCCTGACCGACTAAAATTGCCGCAGCCAGGATCGCAAACAGCATTACCGCAGCTTTCAGACGAAAACGCAGACACCACAGAAACCATGCACAGAGAACAACGTGAGTGATAATACCCCACGGCTGCGTCACCGTTTCCGTTATCCAGTACAGAGATTTTAGCCACCAAACGTTATGTCCCGGCTGCCAGCTCCAGCCCGATACCCATACGGCAACCGGCATAATAAGTAGCAGTCCGGCCCCGACCGCAGTGCGCTTTGCAATTGACAGCATTGCCTCTCCTTTCGTCGATAAGTCTCACAATCATAACTGAAAAAAGCGCATGCCGGGGAAATTGACAATTTTGTGCCATTCCAAAAGCGAATCCGTTGTCGCGATTAGGTGAACATCGTTGCCTTATGGCAAAATAGTGCAATATAGAACAGAAGCCAACAGGCGACGGCACGACAGTGCCAGCATAATCTGGAGAATTACATGCAGCTTAAACGTGTGGCAGAAGCCAAACTGCCAACCCCCTGGGGTGATTTCCTGATGGTGGGATTTGAAGAACTGGCAACCGGACACGATCACGTCGCACTGGTTTTTGGCGATATCACAGGCCAAACGCCTGTCCTGGCGCGTGTCCACTCCGAATGTCTGACTGGCGATGCATTGTTTAGCCTGCGTTGCGATTGCGGCTTCCAGCTCGAAGCGGCTCTCACCCATATTGCTGAAGAAGGGCGCGGTATCCTGCTTTATCATCGTCAGGAAGGACGCAATATCGGTCTGCTCAATAAAATCCGCGCCTACGCGTTGCAGGACCAGGGTTATGATACCGTTGAAGCTAATCATCAGTTGGGCTTTGCGGCAGATGAGCGTGATTTCACGCTGTGTGCGGATATGTTCAAGCTGCTTGGTGTGGACGAAGTTCGTTTGCTGACCAATAACCCGAAAAAAGTGGAAATTCTGACCGAAGCGGGAATCAATATTGTTGAACGCGTGCCGTTGATTGTGGGTCGTAACCCGAACAATGAACATTACCTGGACACCAAAGCCGCCAAGATGGGACATTTGCTGGGCAAGTAATAGTTGTTACCGCCGATAAAAAAGCCTGCTCTCGCAGGCTTTTTACATTCTAGCTCAACATATTACGAATCACGTAGTGCAGAATGCCATCGTTTTGGTAGTACGTTAGCTCCGTCGCGGTATCGATACGGCAGCGGCATAAAACCACCTCTTTACGTCCATCCGAGCGAACCATACTCACCGGCACTGTTGCACCCGGTTTGATGTTTTGCAGATCCGTAATATCGATCGCTTCCTCACCGGTTAGTCCCAGCGTTTTACGCGTGACGCCCTGTGGGAATTCCAGCGGCAAAATCCCCATACCAATCAGGTTAGAACGGTGAATTCGCTCAAAGGACTCTGCGATAACCACGCGAACCCCCAGTAAGCGCGGGCCTTTTGCCGCCCAGTCGCGACTGGAGCCAGAGCCATACTCTTTCCCGGCAATAACCGCCAGGGGGATATTCTCCTGTTGATATTGCATAGCCGCATCATAGATAGCCACTACCTCAGTTCCCGGCAAATGACGCGTCATCCCACCTTCAACGCCGGGCACCATCTCATTGCGAATACGAATATTGGCAAAGGTACCGCGCATCATTACTTCATGATTCCCGCGCCGTGAACCGTAGGAGTTAAAATCTGTACGCTCCACGCCGTGGCTTTGCAGATAACGACCTGCCGGGCTATCCGGCTTGATACTGCCGGCAGGAGAAATATGGTCGGTGGTGACGGAATCTCCAAGCATTGCAAGGATACGCGCACCATGAATGTCCTGGACCGGATCCGGCGTCGCCTGCATACCATCGAAGAACGGCGACAAGCGGATATAGGTTGAGTCAGACTGCCAGCCATAGGTATCAGCCCGATCTACCTGGATAGCTTTCCATTCCGGCGTGCCTTCAAAGACTTCAGCGTATTCTTTATGGAACATGGCGGTAGAAACCTGCTCCACGGCACGTGCAATTTCCTGAGCCGTCGGCCAGATATCTTTCAGATATACGGGATCGCCCTTTCTGTCATGCCCTAACGGATCTTTCGTCAGATTGATATTCATATTCCCCGCCAGCGCATAGGCCACCACCAGCGGCGGAGACGCCAACCAGTTGGTCTTCACGAGCGGATGGATACGCCCCTCAAAGTTTCGGTTGCCGGAAAGCACAGCGCCAACGGTGAGGTCGCCTTTTTTGATAGCTGTCTCGATAGGATCGGGTAACGGGCCCGAGTTACCAATACAGGTCGTACAGCCATAACCCACAAGGTTAAATCCCAGCTCATCAAGGTACGGCGTGAACCCTGCCTGCGCCAGATAATCAGACACCACCTTCGATCCTGGCGCCAGCGAGGCTTTCACCCATGGCTGACGTTTCAGACCAAGCGTCACTGCTTTTTTCGCCAGCAGCCCCGCCGCCATCAATACGCTTGGGTTAGAGGTGTTGGTACAGGAAGTTATCGCCGCAATAACCACAGCACCGTCCGGCAGCTGGTACTGGTGTCCGTTCATTGCATAGTCCACTGGCTGGCGATCTTTCAGCGAACTATTCACTTCGAGTTCATTACTCGCCGAAAACGCTTTCGGGACATCAGCCAGTGCTACCCGATCCTGCGGACGCTTCGGTCCGGCAAGACTAGCTTCTACACTGCCCATATCCAGCTCCAGTGAACTGGTAAATACGGGTTCATCCCCAGGATTACGCCACATTCCCTGCGCTTTGGCATAGGCGCTGACCAGCTCAACCTGCTCCTCACTGCGCCCACTTAGACGCATATATTCAAGAGTGATGCTATCGATCGGGAAGAAACCGCAGGTTGCGCCGTATTCCGGTGACATGTTCGCAATGGTTGCCCGATCGGCCAGCGGTAAGGTGTCCAGCCCATCACCGTAGAATTCAACGAATTTACCGACCACGCCGTGCTTACGCAGCATCTGGGTGACGGTTAAAACCAGGTCAGTAGCGGTGATGCCTTCCCGCAGTTTGCCCACCAGTTTGAAGCCCACAACATCCGGGATAAGCATAGAGACCGGTTGACCCAGCATTGCTGCTTCAGCTTCAATGCCTCCAACGCCCCATCCCAGCACACCGAGACCATTAATCATTGTCGTATGGGAATCGGTTCCGACCAACGTGTCAGGGTAAGCCACCCACTCACCGTCCTGTAACTCGCTCCAGACGGCTTTGCCCAAGTATTCAAGGTTAACCTGGTGGCAAATCCCCGTTCCCGGTGGCACAACGCTGAAGCGACTAAATGCCTGCTGTCCCCATTTCAGGAACACATAACGCTCATGGTTACGTTCCATTTCCAGGCGAACGTTTTCTTCGAAAGCATCATCATCACCAAAACGGTCCACCGTTACCGAGTGGTCAATGACAAGGTCCACTGGCGAAAGCGGATTCACTTTTGCTGTATCTCCGCCCAGACGTTTCACCGCTTCGCGCATGGCGGCCAGATCGACCACCGCCGGCACGCCGGTAAAATCCTGCATCAGAACACGAGCGGGTCGATAGGCAATTTCACGATCGGCATGGGCAGTCTTCAGCCAATGCGCGAGCGCATGAATATCATCTTCGGTTACGGAATTACCATCCTGCCAACGAAGCAGGTTTTCCAGCAACACTTTCAGCGATTTGGGTAGTCGGGTGATATCACCCAGTGATTTAGCGGCCAGAGGTAAACTGTAGTAGCGGTAGGTTTTATCTTTAACCTGCAATGTGTCCTTACTGGCTTCTCGTAGGGTCGACGACATAGCTCCTCCTTAAATGACAGGGTTGGATCCCCTGATTTCCTCAGGGTTAGTATTAAAGATAACACAAACAAAATGTAACGCTTTGATAACAACTCAAATTGATAAAAGTAGCGCGCGATACAAAAGCGCGAAGTGAGGTCAATGGTAGGGAGGAAGGTCTAGCCGTGTAGATTAATAGGATGGATATTCAGCAGGCAATAGCGCAATCGATAATACGTTGATTAGGTGGCTGATGGTGAATACATGGGATAAACGATTCGATATTTAAGGTCACGAGGTAATCGTTATTATTATAAAATACGTACGAACTATTGTTTCTGTTCATCATCACCCGTTAACAGATCAATAAACGCCCGTTGTTCAGGAGAAAGTTTCCAGGATTCGGGTATCTTCGGCCCCTTCTCGGCGACGGTTTTGCTCTCGTGTTCATGTTCATGTTCATGTTCATGAGACGCTGGCGTCATAGTAGAGTGCTGCTTCGGCGCGGACATACTTACCCCCACACGTTCCAGGCCACGAGTGCGACAATAATCCAGAATATCGCAGAGCCAAGAAACACGGCGAACCAGGCTTTACGTTTCATCGCGGGATCCCGGCGTGCAGGCTGGTTTCCTGAAGGCATCGCTAACCTCATACTATCGAAATCACTTATCATTTAGGCACCAAACAATTGGTACAATTAATCATCAGATAGGAGGAATCCTAATAAAAAAGGCGATAAAAAGCCAGTTAATTTTCGGACTCGCTCTGATAAATAAATCAATTGTTTGATCAATTATGAATATTTGAGAGTGATTTTTGGCAAGCTGACTAATTTGAAACTACTTTAGAGAACTTTTTCCATAAATAATATATGGTTAATATATGTGGGGAGAAATAATGATTAAATACAAACGCTGCGTCGGTATCGCTTTATGCTTATGGATACCGACGAGGTTACAGCCGTTATTATTTCTCAGGCAATTTAATATCTTTAAACATGGCTTCAATATCATCGTTGGAACGCAGCGCCACCGCCGTGTCCACCACATCACGCGTCAGATGCGGCGCGAAACGTTGAATGAAATCATACATGTAACTGCGTAAGAAGGTGCTACGACGAAAACCAATTTTGGTGGTGCTATGGCTGAAAATATCATGCTCATCCACACGTACCAGGTCAGGATCGGAAACAGGATCAACCGCCATACTGGCAATCACACCCACGCCGAGCCCCAGACGAACATAGGTTTTAATGACATCAGCATCGGTCGCGGTAAAGACAATACGCGGCTCCAGACCCGCACGGTTAAACGCGGTGTCCAGCTCCGAACGTCCGGTAAATCCAAAGGTGTAGGTGACAAGCGGATACTGCGCCAGTTCCTCAATAGAAACCGAGGATTTGCCCGCCAACGGATGGTCCGGCGTGACGACAATCGAACGGTTCCAGTGATAGCAAGGTAGCATCACCAGGTCGTCATACAGGTGCAAGGCTTCCGTCGCAATAGCAAAATCCGCATTCCCTTTCGAGACGGCTTCGGCAATTTGCGTTGGCGATCCCTGGTGCATATGCAATGAAACTCGAGGATATCGCTCAATAAAACCTTTAATCACGTTCGGCAATGCGTAACGTGCCTGGGTGTGCGTGGTGGCAATATACAGCGAGCCTTTGTCCGGCCAGGTATGTTCGCCAGCAACGGACTTAATAGCATCTACCTTAGACAGTACTTCGCGCGCAATACGGATAACTTCCTGCCCCGCTGGCGTAACCTGGGTCAGATGCTTACCGCTACGGGCGAAAATCTGGATGCCAAGTTCATCTTCCAGCATACGAACTTGCTTACTGATACCGGGCTGGGAGGTATAGAGCCCTTCTGCCGTTGAGGAGACATTAAGGTTGTGGTTCACCACCTCAACGATGTAGCGAAGCTGCTGTAATTTCATGTTATGCCATCCCGATTTGCGCCATCAAATCATCGTTTCTGTGCAGGCTCGTGGGCGCTGCTAATACGATTTAATAATAAAAAGCTTGTTAACTATAACCACTATATCATTTATATGTACGCTGTATAGGTATGACAAAAAATAATATGCCATAAATAAATATCCTCCGGCATAGCCGGAGGTTTTTCTGATGCGCCTATAAGGCTCTGTTACCAGCCGCGCCCTAACAGGCGCATACGATCTGACATTTGCATCAGACTTCGTTACTTACGGCCCGTAAACGGGCTACCCGGATAAGGGATCGATAACTGCTCGCCCATTTTATCCTCTGCAAGCTGGTGCTTTATGTATTCCTGTATCCTTGCTGTGTTCTTACCCACCGTATCTACGTAATACCCACGACACCAGAACTCCCTGTTCCTGTATTTAAACTTCATATCACCAAACTGCTCATACAACATCAGACTGCTTTTACCTTTCAGATAACCCATAAAACCGGATACGCTCATTTTGGGCGGGATTTCCACAAGCATATGGATATGATCTGCACAGCATTCCGCTTCCAGGATCCGCACGTTTTTCCACTCACACAGCTTTCTTAATATGCTGCCTATCGCCCTACGTTTCTCCCCGTAGAATGCTTGTCTTCGGTATTTGGGCGCAAAAACTATGTGATATTTACAGTTCCATCGGGTGTGCGCTAAGCTCTTTTCGTCCCCCATTGGGACCCCCTTTTGATTTCTTGTTTAACCCTTGCAGTTGCCAGACCGCAAGGTGTTTTAACAAATCAAAAGG